>NZ_CM200281.1:0-40000 GCF_058169715.2 Pseudoalteromonas sp. J2K-J979
CTATCAGATCCTATTACAAAGTGTCAGCAAATTACGAAAGGGAGCGTATTCTACCTATAAATTTACAGAAGGGAAATGGTTAAATTTTACGCAGGATCTAAAGAAAAGATCTTATATAAAATAAAGGATCTTTTAGAGAGATCTTATTAGATCTTACTACTAGTGATCGCCATTTCTGTAGATAAGTTCTAATTTTTATATTAGATCATAGAGTTAAAGTAGATCTTATCTTGTTAATATGATCGGATCATCCGCTACATAAGCTCTGTTTAAATAGCTCTTTTATACACAGGCCGATCGGGTGATTTTTTTATCCAGTGGATAGTGCATGTTAAAAATGCAGGATAATCAGTGTTTATTCACAATCAGATCTAAAAATCGGATATATTGTGGATAAGCTATATAAAACGATCATTTCATTCATTGCTACTTAAAAGCCTCTAACCAGCCTGGCAACCATGCTAAAGCTGCATCTTCAGGCAATAATTCATCAAGAACATTGATTTCCAGTCTTTGCCCAATGCGTGTGGCGCCATGTTGTTGCAATAATTCATCGATTTTTATAGCTGCATGGTTAAAGGTATCGTAACTTCGATCTCCTAAACCGATCACACCGTATTGAAGACCTTCTAAGGATCCTCTTTCATTTAGTGATGCTGCAAATGCTTGTATATTATCTGGTAAATCACCTGCACCATGGGTGGATGTGCAAATTAACCATATAGCATCTTCATGGGGGATCGCTTCAGGCTCAGGAAATTCATGTAATTGATTACTTAAATTTTCTGCATTAAGTGTTTGGTGGATCTGATCGGCTGTGTATTCTGCCGATCCCATTTGACTACCAACTATTACATGGATCGTTTTCATTATTATCTAACTTACGTGCTAATAGGGTGATCATAAACAATTTCGCTTTTAAACAGAAGATCTTCTGTGGGTATTAATAACTTAGTTTTGTTGTTTATATGTACTATTTGTGATCGGTGTAATTTAACTTGTTGATTTATAATTTAATTTTTATTTTTGGTGTTATCAGCTTACTTGATCAACTTGTGAATAAAGGTGGGGAAAGATCTGATTAAAGTGTCATTAAATTGATAATAACTAAGTTATTACTGCTTATCGCTACGTGGATTTTACTTATTATTGAAATATGTACGGCTGAAAATGACTTCAATCATGCTGATTAATTATGTTGTGGATAGATCTGATCGCATTAGCTTAATTAGATCTATTTATTCATGCTGTTTTTAGATCTAAAAAATTGTGATGTAGATCTAAATGATATAAATAAAAGTTTAACTATCGCCATATTTTGCTTTCGCAGATGTGATGAGGGCGTTTTTAACGCTGATTTTTATTGATTAAAAAAGAAGAAAACGTTTATTTATTTCTTTATTCTTACATAATGAGCAAATGTAGTGTTGATATTGAGGTTTTGTATGAATGTGATCTTTCATCGGATCAAGGAAGGGGAGTTTATTCGTCTAGTTGAAGCTCGTGGAATTGATGATCTCTTCATTCAAGAGTCACAATTAACGCCCAATAAGTATCACTTACTAGGCATTAATACGCAAACAAAAATTGGCTATGTTGTCAGACATGGCCGCATTGATACTATGAGAGAATGGCGTTTAGATATATTAGCAGCGTTAATTAAGCGGTTAGGGTTTACTCGTTTTAACGTCAAAATGAATCCATAAACACTCGATTATTGTTGATTCTAGTGTATTAAATGAACGTAACATTTATATCTTGATGATCAAACATTGTTGTAAGATCGTTTTCTTTATAGATTAAATTGGCTATTTGATGAATAAATGAGATTGTAGCATCAGATAACCCATTACCAATCGACACTCTATTTATGCCTAACAATGTCGCTTTTTGGTAATCTAGTAAGCCTTTTTGGGCCATTAAATTGACAGGAATAGAGATGGATTGAGTGACTCTTTTTATCAATTTGTCATCATTTAGACCCGGAAGAAATATCCCATCAGCTCCAGATAATTGATATGTTGTGATACGTTTTATAGCATCATCGATATTAAAATTACCCTCTAAAAACACATCTGAGCGGGCATTAATGAAGAACTCTGAGTATCCTTCATTTTTTAAGACATGTTTTAATTTAGATAAAATCTCTGCTTGATCATCCATTGTACGCAAAGGCTTACGCCGTTTAGATGAGTCTTCAATATTAATCCCAACAGCTCCTAAGCGTGCTATTTGTAATACATGCTCGCAAATTTCTGCATGATCATCGCTGTATCCTGATTCTATATCGACAGTCACTGGTACTGATACAGCCTTTATAATAGCGCTAGTTTGCTTTAAGAAGGTTTCAAAATCGCATTTTTCGGCATCGTTTTGACCTCGTGCATTGGCCATTCCACAGCTAGTTGTCCCCAATGCTTTAAATCCAACATGTTCAAGTATTATGGCTGAAAGAGGGTCCCAAGCATTGGGTAAAATTAATGGTTTTTCATCTAAGTGAAGGTTTTTAAAGAATGTATAGTGATTCATTTGAATACCTAGTTTTAAAAAACAGTCACTATACTGAGTTGGGTTTTATCAGGCTGGCCATTTACGGCAGTGAAGGGATTGTGTGATGGAAAAGAAAAAGGCGCTTAACGCGCCTTGATATACATGATGATTACTTACCGATACAGAACGAGCTAAATATTTTCCCTAAAAGATCATCGGAGCTAAACTCACCGGTAATTTCATTGAGATACTGCTGAGTAAGTCGAAGCTCTTCCGCTAAAATTTCACCTGCAATATGCATTTCTAATTGATCTCGACCTGTATGAAGGTGATGAGCTGCTTTGTTAAGTGCCTCTAAATGTCGACGCCTTGCCATAAAACCGCCTTCAGTGGCTCCTTGATAGCCCATACATTCTTTAAGGTGCTCTTTAACAAGTTCGATACCTTGGTTGTTTTTAGCGCTTAAACTGATCACTGGGTGGTGATGTTGCTGCTGAATGCCGACTTGCTCGCCGGATAAATCAATTTTATTCCTGATCACCGTAATACCTAAATTATCGGGTAGCTTATCAACAAAATCAGGCCAAATAGCAGCAGGATCTGTTTCATTGCTTTGTGTACCATCAAGCATAAACAGGACGCGATCTGCTTGTTTTATTTCATCCCAGGCACGTTCTATTCCTATTTGCTCAACAACATCAGGGCTATCTCGTAAGCCTGCAGTATCGATAATATGAAGCGGCATACCGTCAATGTGAATATGCTCTCTGAGCACATCTCGAGTTGTCCCTGCTATGTCAGTGACAATCGCTGCATCACGTCCAGCAAGTGCATTCAATAAGCTAGATTTACCTGCATTTGGTCGTCCAGCAATTACGACTCTCATTCCTTCTCGAATGATACTGCCTTGTTTTGCTTGGTTTGTGACTTCAGTCAGCTGTGAAATGATGGCATTTAAATCACCAGATACTTTACCATCGGATAAAAAGTCGATTTCTTCATCCGGAAAATCAATGGCTGCTTCGACATACATCCGTAGATGAATCACTTGTTCTACAAGGGTATCGATATGTTTTGAAAATTCACCCTGTAACGAATGCAGGGCACTTTTTGCTGCTTGTTCTGAGGTTGCATTGATTAAGTCGGCAATCGCTTCTGCTTGGGTTAAATCGAGCTTATCATTCATAAATGCACGTTCACTAAACTCACCGGGTTTGGCGAGGCGAACGTCGTTTATTTTACAGATTTCTTTGAGTAACATGTCTAGCACAATAGGGCCTCCATGGCCTTGAAGCTCTAAAACATCTTCACCTGTAAATGAGTTGGGTCCTTCGAAAAACAATGCGATGCCTTGATCAAGTTCCTCGCCTGACAATGCTTTGAATGGGACATATTCTGCATAACGAGTTTTTGGACATTTTCCGAGTAACTTTTCTGCAACTTGACGTGCTAATTTACCTGAGACGCGAATAATTCCAACACCACCTCGGCCTGGGGCGGTTGCTTGTGCTGCGATTGTTTCTTGATTGATCATGATGTTATTTCAAATAAGGACATGGCTTTTATTGTATAACAAAGCATTTAACGCTGCTATTAAGTCACACTATAGGCATAAAAAAAGGCGACATAATCGTCGCCTTTTTAATAAGTGAGTCTTTAACCTCTCACTTTGATACCTTTTTTCTCCATGCCACGGTAGATGATAAGCATCTGAGCAATAGAGATAAGGTTTGATACTAGCCAGTAAAGTACGAGACCTGATGGGAACCATAAGAAGAAGACAGAAAAGATAACCGGCATATAGGTCATCATTTTTTGCTGCATCGGATCCGTGACAGTCATTGGCTGTAATTTCTGCGTTAAGAACATACTGGCACCAAATAAAATTGGTAAAATGTAGTATGGGTCTTTTGCAGATAAGTCCATTAACCATAAACCAAATTCAGCATGGCGCAATTCAACTGATTCAAGGAATACGTAGAATAAGGCTAAGAAAATAGGCATTTGTAGCAAGAGAGGGAAACAGCCACCCATAGGGTTAACTTTCTCTTTGCGGTACATTTCCATCATTGCTTGACCAAACTTTTGTTTGTCATCGCCATGTTTTTCTTTTAAGGCCATAATTTTTGGTTGTAAATTACGCATTTTTGCCATTGAGGTGTATTGCGCTTTGGTCAGCGGATACAACAGTGTTTTCACTATGATAGTGATAGCAATAATAGCTAGACCCCAGTTACCTAGTAGTGCGTAAAGCCATTTTAGTAATGCAAAAAGAGGCTGACTGATAAACCATAACCAACCGTAATCAACGGTTAGATCTAAGTCATCATGCAATGCTTTTAATGCTTCTTGATCTTTTGGACCGACATAAAAAGTTGCGCTTAATTGCTGCTGCTGCTGGCCTGCTGCTATCGTTGTTACCGGACCTTTTACACCCATAATGGCTGAGTTGTCAGAAAGCTTACGACTATAAATATTGTTTTGTTCGTCTTGCTTCGGCACCCAAGCACTGACAAAGTAATGTTGAATGAATGAAACATAGCCGCCAGCAGTATCGATGCTAATATTTTTTTCTTCGATATCAGAAAATGAATACTTTTCGTAAGGCTTTTCAAATGCACCGTATGCAAAACCCAGGTAGCTTTGATCAATCATGCTGCCTTTATCTTGTATCGTGCGTTTGATCTGGCTAAATAACTGCACATTTGCGTTATTAGCAGTGCTGTTGTTGATTGTATATTCAACTTTTACCGCATAGTTACCAGCTTTAAATACATATGTTTTAACAAACTCGATACCTTTTGCATCAACATATGTCAGTGGAACACGAAGTTCATCACCCGCTAAAGTGTAGCTTTGTTGCGTAGTGCTATAAATAGGACGACCATTTTGGCTTGCATCTGGGCCATCAATACCAATTAAGCCACTTTGTGAATAGTATTGATTACCCGTTAGTTCACCAAGTAGCATGAATGGTTCTTCACCATGTTGCTCAGTTGGATATTGCAGTAAATTGACTTCTACAATATCACCACCTTTAGTGTCTAACTTAACGGTCAATACATCAGTAGTCACTGAAATATAAGATTGACTTGGACGTTGAATTTGACCCGGTACAGAAGAGTCACTCGATGATGGAATGAATGTATCATCAGTTGATTGAGTGGCGTCGTTTACTTGTTTTGAAGCACTTTGTACGGCTTGAGGTTTTGGACCATAATCATTATTCCATTCTTGAAATAACAAAAACGACACTAACATTAAGCCGATAAATAAAAACGTGCGTTGAGATTCCATAACAGCTCTTATTTCTCGTATTTATGATTAATTGGATGTTTCGTTCCAGGCACAGGATCATCTCCACCTGAATGCAAAGGGTGACATTTCAATATGCGTTTTATCGATAACCAACAGCCCTTAACTAAACCATGATAGGTAATCGCTTCAATGGCGTAACTTGAGCAAGTTGGGTTAAAGCGACAATGTGGGCCCAGTAATGGACTAATCCACTTCTGATAACCGCGAATCAAAAACAAGAATAACATTTTGGGTATTTTTGTAATGTGATACATGGTTAATGCCTACACAATAGCCTCAGTTTACAAGTGTAAAACAAATACATTTGTATGTTTTGCATCAGGCAAAACGGCATGATTAAAAGGTGAGCTAAAGATACCCTAAATGCCTTACTAATTCTATCGCTATCGCAATAGTTTGTTTTATTTAGTAGGCTTACGTGGGCGTTTTTTAAACGGCAGAGGCTTTGGTGCGCCAGGTTTGCAACGCTCATTTAGCTTTAACCAAAGTTTATTAAGCTGCTTAGTTAATAAAGCATTGTCTTGTTTATCACAGCCATCTTTGACCATTAAAACAATATCTATATTATCGAGCTTATGTTGACTTAAACGAAAACTTTCGCGAGCAAGTCGTTTAATGCGGTTACGTTGGTTAGCTTGTTTTACACGTTTTTTTGCAACGGTTAGACCTAAGCGTGGTGTATTTTCTTGATTAGGTTTTGCAAGCAGGGTGAAGTTTTCAGTGGCAGCCCGAACAGGCTCATTGAAGATTCTTGAGTAATGCGAGGGAGTTAACAGACGTAACTCCCTGCCAAAGCCAAAGCTTTCCACTATATTAAGCAGAAAGTACTTTACGGCCTTTTGCACGACGACGAGCAATTAATTTGCGGCCGTTTGTAGTTGCCATGCGAGCACGGAAACCGTGACTACGTTTGCGCTTAAGTACGCTTGGTTGAAAAGTTCTTTTCATAACATTTCTCCGATCGGTTAAAGTAAAAACATCCTATGCAGGTCGCGATCCTGGCACAGGTGCCATTGCGAGCGCGAGATGTTATAGATATGGCCTATTAAAGTCAATAACAAAAGCCATTGTTTAAGCTTAATTGATGCTTTTTATTACGTGTATAAAGAGTTGCACTTATTTGTCGGGATCAAAATGATCCTTTCTATTAACAAAGTTTTCCACAATCTTTTTGCATAAGTTGATCATAAGCTATGGAAAAGTGGATTTGATCGCATTTTTTTTGCTGGATCAGGCTGTTTATCGTGAATGGATCTTGATCAATATTAAAAATATATAAATATAAAAAACAAAAGGTTAAGTTGTTTTTGCTCACAGATCACAAATTAAAAAAAAATCAATATTGAACTTGTGGATAAACTCGATTCATAATGGCATGCTGTATTGCGTTCTCACACGCTATTTTTGGTCTATTTAGATGACCGGGAATAATGTTTTAACACTGGGAGTTAACTGTGTATCTGTCGGTTTGGCAAAGTTGTTTATATGTCCTACAAGATGAACTACCTTCACAACAATTTAGTATGTGGGTTCGTCCTCTTCAGGCGGAAAGTACCGAGGATACCTTGACTATTTATGCACCGAATCGTTTTGTACTCGACTGGGTGCGTGAAAAGTATTTAAATCGTATTAATGAATTATTAGTTGAAATCTGTGGTAATGAGACACCCACTCTTCGTTTTGATGTAGGCAGCAAACCTGTATTAAATAAACCTGTGCCTGTATCCAATGTCGAAACTCCAGTCACAAGTAATAAAACACGGACTGAAGTAACAGCACCTCAAGTTGTTGAGCCAGCAGTAAAAAATATTCATAAATCCAATATAAAAGAAACGTATACCTTTGACAGTTTTGTAGAAGGTAAATCGAATCAACTTGCTAAAGCTGCCGCTTCTCAAGTCTCAGATAACCCAGGTACAGCATTTAATCCTGTGTTTATTTATGGTGGTACAGGCCTTGGTAAGACGCATTTATTACATGCTGTTGGAAATGGCATTTTGGCTAACAAACCTAATGCAAAAATTGCCTACATGCATTCTGAGCGGTTTGTCCAAGATATGGTGCGAGCATTACAAAATAATGCGATAGAAGAATTCAAACGTTACTATCGTAGCGTTGATGCGTTATTAATTGACGACATTCAGTTTTTTGCTAATAAAGAGCGTTCTCAAGAAGAATTCTTTCATACGTTTAATGCATTGCTCGAAGGTAATCAGCAGATTATCTTAACTTCTGATCGTTATCCGAAGGAGATCGAAGGGGTTGAAGATCGACTCAAGTCTCGATTTGGGTGGGGGTTAACGATCGCAATCGAACCTCCTGAATTAGAAACGCGAGTCGCAATTTTAATGAAAAAAGCGCAGCAGAGTAAAATTAAACTACCCGAAGAAGTCGCCTTTTTTATTGCAAAAAGACTCAGATCAAATGTTCGTGAATTAGAAGGTGCGCTCAATAGAGTGATAGCAAATGCTAACTTCACTGGTCGTCCTATTACGATTGATTTTGTGAAAGAAGCCCTGCGAGATTTGTTAGCTCTGCAAGATAAATTAGTGACGATCGACAACATTCAACGCACTGTTGCTGAGTATTATCGGATCCGTGTTTCAGATCTTCTTTCTAAACGCCGTAGTCGCTCTGTCGCACGACCTCGTCAAGTCGCAATGGCATTATCTAAAGAACTCACTAATCACAGCCTTCCAGAAATAGGGGATGCATTTGGTGGGCGAGATCATACAACGGTATTGCATGCATGTCGTAAAATAAAGTCATTACGTGAAGAAACACACGAAATTAAAGAAGATTATCAAAACCTAATACGTACACTCTCATCTTAGGGTTATCTCAATTATGCAAATAACAATTCCAAGAGACCAGTTTCTTAAGCCGCTCATTCAAGTGTCGGGTGCAATAGAGCGAAAGCATACCTTACCGATACTTTCTAATGTGTTACTTGAAATAGCGGATGGTAAATTATTGATGACCGGAACCGATTTAGAAATTGAATTGGTTGCGAGCGTGGCATTAAATGACTTTGCTGAAAACACTAAGCTAACGCTGCCCGCTAAGAAATTACTCGATATTTGCAAAAGCCTTCCAGATGGCTGTGATTTAACTTTTTCAGCACAAGAAACTCAAGTTCTGCTTACAACAGGAAAAAGTCGTTTCTCTTTAACTTGTCTTCCTGCTATTGATTTTCCAAATCTTGAGGAATGGGATGGTGAAGTTGAATTTCAAATCACACGCAATGAGCTACGAAAGCTTTTAGAAAGTACTCACTTTTCAATGGCCAATCAAGATGTTCGCTATTACTTAAATGGTATGTCATTTGAGGTTGATAATTCTGAAATTAAAACGGTCGCTACAGATGGGCATCGTTTAGCTCTTTCTCAAAAGAAATTAGATTATTCTTTGAATACGCAACGTCAGCTGATTATTCCACGTAAAGGTGTTCAAGAAATTATGCGCCTCATGGTGAGTGATGACAGTTTAGTCACCATTCAATTTGGTGCGAATCATTTTAGAATTATCGATGAAGAGTTTACTTTCACAAGTAAATTAGTCGATGGCCGCTTCCCTGATTACCGACGTGTATTACCCCGAGGCGGTGACAAGGTGGTTACGGCAAATAGAGAGTGGCTGCGTAGTGCTTTTTCTCGTGTATCTATTTTATCAAATGAAAAATTTAGAGGGGTTAGACTTAACTTCTCGTCAGGTGAATTAAAAATTACCGCTAATAACCCCGAGCAAGAACAAGCCGAGGAAATTGTAGAAGTTGTTTATGATGGACCTGACTTAGAAATTGGTTTTAATGTTTCATATGTACTAGATGTACTTAATACATTAAAAACGGAAGATGTGTCGTTTACATTATCGGATTCAAATAGCAGTGCACTTGTTGAAGGTACTGGCGATAATGAAGCGATGTATGTTGTTATGCCGATGCGTTTATAATAAATGAGCCTTGAGCTACTTAGCGTTAAACATTTTCGTAATTTAATTGATTTAACTTTCAGCCCTGTAAATGGTGTTAATATCATTTACGGTGAAAATGGTAGTGGTAAAACAAGTTTACTCGAAGCGATTTATTATTTGTCACATGGTAAATCGTTTCGTACTGTAAAATTTAAAAATATTATAAACCATGAGCAGGCCCGTTTTTTAATTCATGCAAAAAAGCGTGTCGATCAATTGATTCTTCCTGTCGGAATAAGTAAAGATCAGACAGGTGGTACAGAATTAAAAATTCAAGGTAAAACCTGTCGCCGTATGGCGGAATTGGCAGAGTTAATACCAGTCCAAATTATTACCCCTGAAAGCTATTCTCTTTTTTTTGGAGGTCCTAAAGAGCGTCGAAGGTTTTTAGACTTCGGGTTGTTCCACGTGGAACATCAGTTCTTTTCTTTGTGGGTATCATTTAATAAACTGCTAAAACAACGGAATGCGTTATTAAAACAAAAGCCTAGAAACTACCATGAACAAATTAAGTATTGGGATAAAGAGTTTGTTAGACTGGCGATTGAAATAAATACACTGCGTACCGAGTATTTAGAGAGGTTTCGCAGCGTTTTTTTTGATAAAATAGCCTGTAATCTGGCTCTAGTCTCAGACTTAGAAATTAAGTTTAATAGTGGTTGGAAAACTGAGATTGATTTACAGCAGGTATTAGAACAGAGTTTTGAGCGAGATCTTCGCCAAGGGTTTACCAGCTTTGGACCTCATAAAGCTGACATTACTTTTGGAGTGAATAACACAGCAGTCGAAAACTATTTTTCGCGTGGACAGTTGAAGTTATTACTCTATGCATTAAAAGTGACGCAAAATTGTATTATTGAAGCTGAAACAGAAAAACAGTCAATTTTACTAATAGATGATTTAAGCTCTGAGTTGAGCGTTGATACACGGACTGAAGTTGGTCGGTTACTTGCCAAATGTCAGTCTCAAATATTTATCACCGCCATTGATACTGAGAGTGTATCTGCCGTGTTGGAACCTATGACAAGAAAATTAGAAATGTTCCACGTGAAACATGGCAACCTTATAACAAGTTAATTGGAATAAACCATGTCTGAAAATTACGATTCGTCGAGTATTAAAGTACTAAAAGGATTGGATGCAGTAAGAAAGCGTCCAGGTATGTACATTGGAGACACGGATGATGGTTCCGGTCTACACCACATGGTCTTCGAAGTTGTCGATAACTCAATCGATGAAGCATTAGCTGGCTATTGTGATGATATTTATATCACTATTCATACTGACGGCTCTGTGTCAGTCCGTGATAATGGCCGTGGTATCCCTACCTCTATTCATGAAGAAGAAGGGGTATCAGCAGCCGAAGTCATTATGACAGTGCTTCATGCCGGTGGTAAATTTGATGATAACTCTTATAAAGTATCGGGTGGTCTTCACGGAGTAGGCGTTTCAGTTGTAAATGCACTTTCAGAAAAATTACGCTTAACAATTCGCCGCGAAGGAAAAATTCACGAACAGACCTATACACGAGGTGAGCCAAATGCACCCCTTGCGGTCATAGGTGACTCTGAAACAACAGGAACAGAAATTCGCTTTTGGCCAAGTGGCGAAACGTTCACTAATCTAGATTTCCATTATGATATTTTAGCTAAGCGCCTACGTGAGTTGTCATTTTTGAATTCAGGAGTGAGCATCATTCTTACTGATGAGCGTGATGAGCGAAATGACCATTTTAAATATGAAGGGGGGATAAAAGCCTTCGTAGAATATTTAAATAAGAATAAAACTCCTGTACATCAGAACGTATTTCACTTTACATCAACACGTGAAGAAGATGGCATAAGTGTTGAAGTAGCAATGCAGTGGAATGATGGATTCCAAGAAGGGATCTATTGTTTTACTAATAATATTCCACAGCGTGATGGTGGTACGCATTTAGCGGGCTTCCGCGGAGCTCTAACCCGAACTTTAAACAATTATATGGATAAAGAAGGGTTTAATAAAAAAGAGAAAACCAGTGCATCCGGAGATGATGCTCGCGAAGGGTTAACAGCTGTTATATCTGTAAAAGTTCCAGATCCTAAATTTTCTTCACAAACCAAAGATAAACTGGTATCAAGTGAAGTCAAATCGGCTGTTGAACAAGCAATGGCTGAAAAGTTGAGTGAATTCTTATTAGAGCATCCAAATGAAGCAAAAATTGTTGTAACTAAAATTGTAGATGCAGCAAGAGCTCGAGAAGCCGCTCGTCGTGCACGTGACATGACTCGTCGAAAAGGAGCGATGGATTTAGCAGGTTTACCAGGTAAACTCGCTGACTGCCAAGAAAAAGATCCTGCACTATCTGAACTATACATAGTGGAAGGGGACTCGGCCGGTGGCTCTGCCAAACAAGGCCGAAATCGTAAAAACCAAGCTATTTTGCCTCTTAAAGGTAAAATATTGAATGTTGAAAAAGCGCGCTTTGATAAAATGCTGTCCTCTCAAGAGGTTGCTACGCTGATTACGGCTTTAGGTTGTGGAATAGGGCGTGATGAATACAAACCAGAAAAGCTGCGTTATCACAGTATTATTATCATGACCGATGCGGATGTTGATGGTTCTCATATCCGAACATTGTTGCTAACTTTCTTCTATCGTCAAATGCCTGAAATCGTTGAAAGAGGATATATTTATATTGCACAGCCGCCTTTATATAAAGTGAAAAAAGGTAAGCAAGAGCGTTATATCAAAGATGATCCAGCATTAACGGAATATCTAACAACGTTGGCATTAGAAGGTAGCTCTCTATATGTAAACGAACAAGCTCCAGCAATTAACGGTGTTGCTTTAGAAAATATTGTGAAAGACTATCAAGCGACAGAAGCTATTATCGCTCGTTTAAAAAGAAAATATCCTGAGTCAATTTTAGATGAATTAATCTATCAACCTGGATTGGATGAATCAGACTTAAAAGATGCTGATAAAGTGAGAGCTTGGACGCAGCACTTAGTTGATGCACTCGTGCGTGATGATGTCGATGCGACATTATTTAAAGCAAATGCTCATTTTGATGCAGAGCGTAATATCACCTTGCCAGTCATCACTATTCGTCAACATGGTATTGATAAAGATCACTTATTAAACTTAGATTTCTTAGCTTCAACAGATTATAAGAAAATCAAGAAAACGGGTGAGTTAATGTCTAACTTGATTGAAGAAGGGGGCTACATTCAACGTGGTGAAAAAACCCAACAGGTTTCAAACTTTGTTGAAGCTCTGGATTGGTTAATCGCCGAATCCAAGCGAGGACTTTATATCCAGCGTTATAAAGGATTGGGCGAAATGAACCCTAGCCAATTATGGGAAACGACAATGGATCCAAGTGCTCGCCGTATGTTGCAAGTAACCATTGAAGATGCGATTGCCGCAGATCAGCTTTTTGCGACATTAATGGGTGACCAAGTTGAACCTCGTCGTGAATTCATTGAGAAGAACGCATTACGGGTTGTTAATCTTGATGTGTAAACATTAAAAAATAATTTAAAAAAGGAGACGTTTAGTCTCCTTTTTTATTTTTGTATCTTAAATAAACTGCTTAAAACAAGTCTCATCACAGGTTATACTGGTACTAATTTCTAGCTGTCAAAAGCAATAAAAGACAAAACAAATCATGCAAAAATACGATACTAAGACCTTTCAAGGTTTAATCTTGGCATTACAAGATTATTGGGCACAGCAAGGCTGTGTTATAGCACAACCACTGGATATGGAAGTAGGTGCAGGAACTTTTCACCCTTTAACATTTCTTAAATCAATTGGCCCAGAGCCAATGTCGAGCGCGTACGTTCAACCATGTCGCCGACCTACGGACGGCAGGTATGGTGAAAATCCAAACCGCTTACAACATTACTACCAATTCCAAGTAGTACTTAAACCATCGCCAGATAATATTCAAGAACTATACTTAGGCTCACTAGCTGCTATGGGGATTGATACATTAACAGACGAAGTTCGTTTTGTAGAAGATAACTGGGAATCACCAACATTAGGTGCATGGGGCCTTGGTTGGGAGATTTGGTTAAACGGAATGGAAGTGACGCAGTTTACTTATTTTCAGCAAGTGGGTGGGTTAGAGTGCTCTCCTGTAACAGGTGAAATCACTTATGGTTTAGAGCGCCTTGCGATGTATATACAAGGTGTGGATAGTATCTATGATTTAGTCTGGGCTGATGGTCCTATGGGTAAAGTGACGTATGGTGATGTATTCCACCAAAATGAAGTTGAGCAATCCACGTATAACTTTGAGCATGCTGATGTGTCTGCTTTATTTACTCAGTTTGATCAGTGTGAGAAAGAAAGCCAAAAATTAATAGAAGCGGACTTACCATTACCAGCTTATGAGCAAGTGATGAAAGCTTCACATGCGTTTAACTTGTTAGATGCACGTCATGCTATTTCTGTTACAGAACGTCAACGTTATATTCTTAGAGTCAGAGCATTATCTAAAGCGTGTGCGCAGAGTTATTATGAAGCACGAGAAGCGCTTGGTTTCCCATTGTGTAAGAAGTAAGGTATCGAAATGAAAACAGAAAATCTATTAATTGAGATCGGTACTGAAGAGTTACCTCCAAAGTCATTACGCCAATTAGCCGAAGCATTGCTCGCGAACTTTACTGATGAATTAACGACATTAGAACTAAGCTTTACAAGTGCCTCTTGGTACGCATCTCCACGACGCTTAGGTGTAAAAATAAATGGCTTAATTGCAGCACAACAAGATAAAGAAGTCGAAAAGCGAGGTCCTGCTATTCAAGCTGCCTTTGATGCTGATGGTAACCCAACAAAAGCAGCGATGGGATGGGCAAGAGGTTGTGGTATTGAAGTGGCTGATGCACAAAGGTTAGAAACCGACAAAGGAGCATGGTTACTGCATATAGCAAAAGTTGCAGGCCAAGCCGTTGAAGCGCTGATACCGCAAGCATTAACGACTGCACTTGGAAAACTTCCAATTGCTAAACCGATGCGTTGGGGAGCAAATAAAACCCAATTTATACGTCCTGTTCACACCGTAACGGTGTTTTATGGCGATAAGCTAGTCAATGGGACTGTATTAGATAAAGACGTTTCTAATCAGTTACAGGGCCATCGCTTTCATCATCCTGAGCGCGTGACTATTACCCATGCTGATGAAGCGTTTGAAGTACTAAAATCAGCGTACGTTATTGCTGATTATGAAGAACGAAAAGCATTAATCAAGCAGCAAATAGAACAACAAGCTGCAGCTAATAATGCGGTTGTTGCTATGGACGAGGACTTACTCGAAGAAGTGACTTCTTTAGTTGAATGGCCAGTTACTTTAGTGGCTACCTTTGAAGAGTCGTTTTTGTCTGTGCCTGCAGAGGCATTGATCTATACAATGAAAGATGACCAAAAATACTTCCCGTTATTAGATCAAGATGGTCACTTACTCAATAAATTTTTATTTGTATCTAACATAGAGAGCAAAAACCCGGCTCAAGTTATTGCAGGTAACGAAAAGGTGGTTCGTCCACGCCTAGCGGACGCGCAATTCTTTTTTGAAACAGATAAGAAGAAAACCCTTGAAAGCCGCTTAGCATCCTTAGATACCGTTTTATTTCAAAAACAGCTCGGTACATTAAAAGATAAATCTGAACGTATTGCTGAACTTTCAGGTTTCATCGCACAGGCACTCAATGCTGACGTAAGCGATGCAACCCGCGCCGGTTTATTAAGTAAAACAGATTTAATGACTGAAATGGTCATGGAGTTTACTGATGTTCAAGGTGTTATGGGGATGCATTATGCTCGCCATGATGGTGAATCTGAAGCGGTTGCTTTAGCACAAAACGAGCAATATATGCCTCGCTTTGCAGGTGATAACTTACCGAGTAGCACAATTAGTTGTGCCGTTGCCTTGGCTGATAAATTTGATACCTTAGTGGGGATTTTTGGTATTGGTCAAGCACCAAAAGGTGATAAAGACCCCTTTGCATTGCGTCGAGCTGCCATAGGTGCTTTGCGTATTATGGTTGAAAAAGAACTCGCGCTAGATGTTAATGACATAATTACCAAGTCTATAAGTTTATTCGGTGATAAATTATCAAATGAGAATGTGGCCGAAGATGTCTTTGAGTTCTTATTGGGTCGTTTTAGATCTTGGTATCAAGATCAAGGGATAGAAGTGGATATCATCCAGGCTGTTCTGGCGCGCCGTCCGAGCCAGCCCGTTGACTTTGATCGTCGTGTAAAAGCAGTCAGCCATTTTAGAAGCCTTGAACAAGCAAGTGCATTAGCTGCAGCGAATAAGCGTGTAGCCAATATATTAGCTAAAAATGATTTCACTGCAGCTGATAGCATTAACGAATCCCTGTTGATTGAAGATGCAGAGAAAGTTCTTGCTGCAGAAGTAAAACGTTATCAACAAGAACTCACAGAGGCGATTGCCAGTGGTGATTACCAAGCTGTATTGGTGAGCCTTGCTGATATTCGTGAACCTGTAGATGTGTTTTTTGATAATGTAATGGTAATGGCTGAAGATGAAGCTGTGAAACAAAATCGATTTACTTTACTGAGTGAATTGAGAAGTTTGTTTTTACACGTTGCCGATATCTCGGTTTTACAAAAGTAATAAGAAGCCGACGAAAGTCGGCTTTTTTCTTACTGAAATAAACTGAATAATAACGGTATTGTACTTGAATGTTGTTAACTTTTTTAACACTATATTCAGAACAACCAGAAAGATAGCATCAGGATAATAATAATGAAAAAATTGATTTTACCTTTAATGATGACAGCTGTGCTGAGCGCCTGTTCAAGTACGGATTCATTTACATCAGACGAGCCTAGTGCAAGTAAAGTAGATAAGATTATGTATTTACGTGGCGATTTTTCTTTATGGGAAAGTCAGCCTGAATACCAATTAAACGCAGTGAGCCGAGATATTTTTCAAACTAAAATTAAATTTACGACAGCAGATAAAGCATATGAATTTAAAATTGCAGATGAAAATTGGTCTGCAGGATTAAACTGCGGTTATAAAAATGAAGATTTAGATAAATTCCTAGAACTTGGCATTCCAGTGCAAGCAAACTGTAATAGTGTTTATAACTATTTTAGCTTTACACCATATGAAGCTGGTTGGTATGAAGTAAGCATCAACTTTCGTAACATAGATAAACCGCTAGTAACAATTAATCAAATTTTTGAATAAACGCTGAATTTGCATTAATTAGAGTAATTAAATTTTTTAATAGAAAAGGCGTGTAATTGTTACAGGCCTTTTTTAATAACATAACGAAACGGGAGTTCTGTTGTTTGTTCAGCCAGTAAAGTATGATCCATAAAACGACAAAAGCTCGGGATATCTCTGGCTGTAGAAGGGTCATCGGCCAAAATTAATACTGTTTGCCCGCTCTCCATTTTTCTAATAATACCACGAACCATCATGACAGGTTCCGGGCAGCGTAAACCAATAGCATCTAAAGTGTGGTCAGTTGAATCGAATAATGACATAACAATCTCTAAATTAAATTAGGTGCTAGTTTAGGGCTTTCTGTTGTTCGCTTCAAATTTAAATTAAGTTACTCTGCAATAGCATCGGCTTGCTGTGGGATTAATGTAAACACTAAAAATGTAAAGTCATGTTCTATTTCATATTGTTCTAATCGGTCTATGGTTAATTCTGTAAGTGTGCTGCCTTGGGTCAATACTATATTACCATTAGCGTATTTCACTTCTTGAGCAATGATCATTCCAGGTTTGAGCATATCGGTTGTCAAACAAAATTGGGTATCGCTTCCGGGTGGAATATCTTTGAGTAAGGCAATAAAAGCATCAACAATTTGTTTATCATAAACTCGATTAGATTGTGCCTTTAAGGCTTGCAGTGCATCTCTGGGGTTGAGTTTTTTACCCGTAAAATAACCATTGATATATTCATCATAATCACGAACTACAGCTAAAATACGAGAGCCAATCGGAATATCTTCACCATGTTTGAGACCTGGAAATCCTTTGCCTACATAGCGTTCGTATTGATAACGTAGAATATCTGACACTTCATGTAAAGAAGGTATAACATCGATGATGTCAGCGCCTCTGCTTGCTTGTTTGTGAAGAGTTAGTAATTCCTCTGATGTCATTTTTGATTCGGGCTTAGTGAGCAACTCTTCTGGCAAAGCAATTTTACCAAGCTCATGTAAGGAAGCGGCAAGATATAAATAAGTGAGCTGGCTTTTCTCTAGTTTTAATTTATGCCCCAATAATTTGCATTGTTTAGCTATGCGAACATCATCTGAATAATGGCTACCTCGCTGCTCTGCAGCAATCAAAGAGATCATTTCAATAATTTGATGTAACAGCTTTCGTTGTTTGCCAGCTGCCACGGACAGTCTTTTGAGACTTAAATGTAACGATTGGGTTTGCTCATGTACTTTTTTATCAAAGGTCTGATTTAATTCCTCAAGAGCCTTATTCTTCTGGACAAGCTGTTTATTTAATTGCTTATTTTTGGCTTCTAAAATAACAGCTTGAACTGCATCTCCTACCACTTCTTTTATTCGTTCGTTATCCCAAGGTTTTGAAATGTATGCATGAATGCCTCCTTGGTTGATTGCTTCAATAGTGCTGTCCATGTCAGAGTAACCAGAGAGTAAAATACGCTTAGCTTTGGGTTGCATTTTTTTAGTCGCAGCTAATACTTTTATGCCTGTGATATTAGGCATACGCATGCCACTAATGACCAGGTGGACTCGGGTGGTGTTTAAAAACTCTATGGCTTGTGCTGGGTCGTTAAAAGTAAAGGTTTCATAGTCACGACGAAAGATATGTTTAAACGCTCTTAATACCTCAGGCTCGTCATCAACAAACATGATTTTAGGCTTAAACTTATCAGTCATATTTGAAAATCTCTTTGGTCAGAACTAAAAACAATAGAGTACTCAGTCTAGAGCTTTACTTTTTATTAATTATAGATTAAGCAATGATGATTGCTGATTTTTTCTATTTTATTAGTCGTTTAACTGCCTTTGAGGTGGAAACAGAAAAACATGAACGTGCACAGTTAGCGTTCGAAGCAGAGTTAGAAAAAGTAAAACTGCGCAGCTCAGTTAAAAGCAACTAAGCAGGCACTTAGCAAGACTCAACTAGGGGTGTAGTTTGCTGGGAGCTCAACGGAATCTCGGAAAAATTAATTAGAGCAAGTCATTCTGAATTTATTAATCAGTGTTAAACAAGCGATGCTAGAAGGGGGGGAATCATAGATATTGCCATTTATATAGATCATGACTTTATCTGCATTTTTAGTCGGGATTTCGGTAGTGGCATGGGACCAGGTTACACAACAAATCTTATTCGATGCTTTCTTTACTACAAAGTTTGTAGGAAGAGGCATGGGTCTGGATCACTTAGCTTAGTTATTATTGAGGCCCACCACGGTTCGATAGAAGTGTGTAGCAAAGTAAAAGGGGCGCTGTTTTACAATTAAGCTGCACTCATCGAGTAAGCAAAAAAAAGCAACACAGAGAGTGTTGCTTAGTTTAAAAAGAGCTGTAGCTTATGCTCGCTCGAAGACCGTCGCGATACCTTGGCCTAAACCAATACACATGGTTGCTAAACCATACTTTGCGTCTTTTTCTTCCATTAAATTAATCAGGGTTGTGCTAATTCGCGTACCCGAACAACCTAATGGATGGCCTAACGAAATCGCGCCGCCGTTGAGGTTAACTTTTTCATCAACGACATCAGCAAGCCCTAAGTCTTTGAGTACGGGTAAAGCTTGTGCTGCAAATGCTTCATTGAGTTCTGCAACACCGATATCTTCAATTGTGATACCCGCATCTTTTAATGCTTTTTGACTCGCAGGAACTGGGCCATAACCCATAATTGATGGATCACAACCCGCCACAGCCATTGATTTAACACGTGCGCGGATAGGTAAGCCAAGCTCGATGGCTTTTTCTTCAGACATCATTAACATTGCTGAAGCACCATCAGATAACGCAGATGAAGTACCGGCAGTCACAGTGCCACTTGCAGGGTTAAATGCAGGACGTAATTGCGATAATCCTTCGAGGTTTGTTTCTGGACGGATAACTTCGTCGGTATCAATGCTGATTAGCGTGCCATCTTCATCGTGACCAAGCGTTGGTAAAATCTCGTTTTTGAAACGTCCTTCAACTGTTGCAGCATACGCACGTTGATGTGAACGAACAGCAAACTCATCTTGTTGCTGACGACTAATACCGTGCAAGGTTGCTAAGTACTCAGCGGTTAAGCCCATCATTCCTGCTGCTTGTGCGACAGATTTCGAGAGCCCAGAGTGGAAATCAACGCCGTGGCTCATCGGAACATGTCCCATGTGCTCAACACCACCGACAATGTAAACATCGCCAGCACCTGTCATGATAGCACGCGCAGCATCATGAATGGCCTGCATTGATGAACCACATAGACGATTAACTGTCACCGCTGGGACTGTGTGCGGGATCCCTGCAAGTAAGGCGGCATTTCGTGCAATATTAAATCCTTGCTCTAAAGTTTGTTGAACACAGCCCCAATAGATATCATCTATTTGCGCTGGTTCAAGAGCTGGATTACGTTCAAGTAAGCCTTTCATTAAATGAGCACTTAGGTCTTCGGCACGGGTATGTTTAAAAATACCATTACGTGAACGCCCCATAGGTGTACGAATACAATCAACGATTACTGGAGTTTTCATGTTATTGGCCCTCAACCTGATAGAATTTACGTCCCGCTTCTGCCCATTGGCGAGTTTGCTCAGAGACTTGGAAAATAGCACCTAAATGCGCGTACTGATCGGCTTTAGCTACAAAGTTTGCCAAGCCTATTTGATCTAAGTAGCGGAATGCGCCTCCTCTAAATGGAGGGAAACCTAAGCCGTAAATGAGTGCCATATCAGCTTCTTGTGGAGATGCCACGATATTCTCTTGTAAGCACAATAGCACTTCATTGAGCATCGGGATCATACAACGGTCGATAATTTCTTCTTTGCTAAATTCTTTTTCACTTTCACATACAGCGCTAAGCAATGCTAGTGCTTCTGGATCGGCTTTTTTCTGCGGGCGACCTTTTCTATCCATCACATACTGGTAGAAACCTTTGCCGTTTTTCTGACCAAAGCGTTGCTGAGTAGCCAGTACCGCAACAGGATCTTTTTCTTGGCGTGCCATGCGAGCAGGGAAGCCTTCAGCCATCACATCTGTACAATGGTGGGCGGTATCAAGACCTACAACATCAAGTAGGTAAGCAGGCCCCATTGGCCAACCAAAGACATTTTCCATGACTTTGTCTGCTTTAGCGAAATTCACACCTTCAGTTACTAGCTGTGTAAAACCTGCAAAGTAAGGGAATAAAACACGGTTTACAAAAAATCCAGGGCAATCATTGACTACAATTGGCGATTTACCTAATTTCAGAGCGTAATCGACAACAGCATTAATGGTTGCATCAGAGGTCTTACTACCACGGATGATTTCTACCAGTGGCATTCTGTGTACTGGATTGAAAAAGTGCATACCACAGAAGTTTTCTGGTTTTTCTAATGCGCTAGCGAGCACATCGATGCAAATAGTTGATGTATTTGATGTAAGCACAGTGCCTTCAGGCATGTCCGCTTCAAGCTTCGCTAGAACGGTTTGTTTCACTTTTGGATTTTCAACCACCGCTTCTACAACGATATCGGCTGTTTGCAGATCACCATCGTTTAATGTTGGTTTGATTGCCCCAAGCGTTTTAACCATTTTATCTAGTTTGATACGGCCGCGTTCAAGCTGTTTACCAAGAATTTTTGATGCTTCATTCATCCCCAAGTCCAGAGCGGATTCTTGGATATCCTTCATGATAATTGGCACGCCTTTATAAGCTGACTGGTAAGCAATGCCGCCACCCATAATGCCCGCACCTAAAACTGCGGCTTGCTTGATTTGAGTTTCGCTGCCTTTGGCTAACTTGCGTGCTTTTGATTTGATATATTGGTCGGCTAAGAAAATGCCCACTTGCGCGGCTGCTTCGGGGGTTTTTGCTAATTTGGCGAAATTAGCGTTTTCAATGGCCATGGCTTCAGCGCGACCATGGTTAGCTGCGGCTTTGATAGTTTTTACGGCCATCATCGGTGAAGGGTAGTGACCTTTTGTTTGGCCAAATACCATACCTTCGGCTGTCGCAAAACTCATACCTTGTTCAACACGGTTCATTTTAAGCGGCTGTAATTTTTCTTGACGCTTGGCTTGCCAATTAAGTTTTCCTTCAATCGCTTGCTCAAGCATTTTAACGGCACTGGCCACTAATTTTTCTGGCGCAACAACGCTATCGACAGCTCGTACCGCTAATGCTTGTTCAGCACGGTGCTCTTTACCTGTGGTGATCCACGTCATGGCGTTATCGGCACCAATAATACGAGGTAGACGAACCGTACCACCAAACCCTGGCATAATGCCAAGCTTAACTTCAGGAAGGCCAAGTTTTAAATCTGTGGCGGCAATACGATAGTCAGTCGCTAATACCCATTCACACCCACCACCCAACGCCATACCATTGATAGCCGAAATAGTTGGGAAAGGAAGGTCTTCTAATTGATCAAATACATCTGTGGCATTTTTAATCCACTGAACAAGGTCGGCTTCGGGTTTATCAAAGGTCGGTAAAAATTCAAAAATATCTGCACCCACAATAAAGTGATCTTTATCGCTGGTAAATACCATGCCTTTGATATCTGAGTTGTTTGCTAATTCAGCTAGCGCTTGACCGCAATCTTGCAGGGTCTGCTGAGATAATTTATTGACGGGGCCGGGTACACAAAACTTAAACTCGGCGATGCTCTCTTTAATGAAAGAAACCTCGAAGGTATCACTCTTAAATAACATTAACTATGTCTCCCTAGTTATCAAACTCAACTGGTACGATGAGTGTGCTTTTTACGCAGGTTGCCTGTTTTAAAAATAAAATGCAATTAAATTTTAGTGAATTTGTTACATCTGGTTAAAAACTGACACCTCTATCCTATAATAAAGGTAGACTAGTCAGTCGATTTTTATCGAGATTTGTTGCAAAGCAGTATCGTTCCAAGGCAAGCTAGGAAACCAGTCAAATTCAGTCTTTTATACTTTTCTTTTATTCTTTGATTGGCGTAACACAGTAGGGATAACTTTAATGGCTTTTTTCCAACGAGGATTACGTTTAGCTGTATTATGCAGCACTTTTATTACAAGCTCTGCATTGTCGGCAAACACCGTTCATGATGACTTTATTGCAGCTGAGAAAGTTGCAAAAAGCGGTAACAAAAAACGCTATCAACAAGCATTTACTAAACTCGATCATCCTCTCAAACCTTATGTCGAAATGACTTATCTTGAGAAGTACCCTTATTTAAGTAATGAACCTGAAATTAAAAGATTTTTAGAAGTCTATGAAGGCACTCCTTTATCTTGGCGGGTGCGTGAGTCATGGCTAGAAAACTTAGCTCGGTTGAATAAAAAAGCTAAATTTATCGAGTATTTTAAAGAAACATCAAATAGTGAATTAACTTGTTTAAACCTACGGTATCAGCTTGATTTAGGCGCACCTTCAGCGGCGGTACTTAAACAGGTGACGCCATTATGGGTTGTGAAAAAGTCACAACCTAAAGCGTGTGATAGCTTGTTTCGGAAATGGCAACAACAAGGGTTTATGACTCCTGAGCGTGTGTGGCAGCGACTGACTTTGGTCGCTCAAAAAGGTCAACATAGTCTTATCCCATACCTAAAAACGCAATTGCCAAACAAAGAGCAATACCTTGCAGATTTGTACTATGCGGTCCGAAAAGATCCTTCTGCAGCTGCTGGCTTATATCGCTTTAAAAAATATACCAGCAAAGAAAGTGAAATAGTTGTGTATGGCTTAAAACGTTTGATTTGGCGTGATCCAGATTTAGCCCTGCGTGCATGGGATAAACATTTAGAGCAAATGCCGTTTAGTGATGCGCAAAAAGAAAGTGTTTATTATAGCTTTGCGCTCTCATTGGCATCGAAACAACATAAAGAAGCAAAATTTTGGCTCAATAAAGTACCAAAAGATCAGCATGACAAAAGTTTAAAGCAGTGGCAGTTAACCAACTTATTACAGCAAAGTGATTGGCCCGGCATAGTGGCTTATTTTATAGATAAAGAACTCGATAATAGTCAGCAGTATTGGTTAGCGTATGCATTAAAAGAGCAAGGAAAAGAAGCTGAGTCAGAGGTGTTGTTTCAAACACTGGCGCAAAAACGTGATTACTATGGCTTTTTAGCGGCTGCGCGATTAGGGTTACCTGTTTCATTACAGGAGATGCCAATCGTAGTTGATGGCGCTGTTAAACAGAGCGTAGCTCAAGCGCCAGGTTATCTAAGAGCGAAGGCATTTTTTGAATTAGAGCGCTTTACCTCCGCTAGACGTGAATGGAATTATTTAGTTAATACATCAACTGAAGGTGAAAAACTAGCCGCTGCTGTCCTTGCCCATGAAATGGATTGGCATGACAGTGTGATTATCACTTTAGCGCAAATAGAGCGTTATCATCACTTAGATTTGCGTTTTCCACTGGCATACGAATCATTGTTTGAACGATACAGTAAACGCAGTAATATTGATTTATCGTGGAGCTACGCTATCGCAAGACGCGAAAGTTCATTCTCTCCCTCGGCTAGTTCGTCAGCTGGCGCGTATGGTTTAATGCAATTATTGCCTTCGACAGCCAGTTATATTAATAAAGGCAGTATATCGCGTCGAAAACTTTACGACCCTAAACTGAATATTCGTTTAGGGACTGATTATTTGAAATATTTGAAGCGTAAAGCAAAAGGCAATGAAGTCATTGCGACCGCTTCTTACAATGCTGGCTATCATCGTGTGGCCAAATGGTTACCGAAAGAAGGGGTTGATTTTGATTTATGGGTTGAAGGGATCCCATATAGAGAAACGCGAGATTATGTAAAAAATGTGTATGCCTATCGTCAGGTGTACCATACACGTTTTGGTAAAAGCGAAAACTTGTTTACAGATTTAGTGAAGATGAAAATTCAAAAATAGGCCGCTGCTTTAATTGTCGATACCCTATGATAAGATGCACCTAACAGCACATATTGAGAGATGATTGAGTTATGGATAAATTAGCTGCACTTTATGCAGATCATATTGCAACGTTGCAAACAAGAACACAGTCGATTTTAGCGCTCGAAGGACTCGAAGGCTTAGTGATTCATTCGGGCCAAGCTAAACGTCAGTTTTTAGACGATATGGATTACCCATTTAAGGTCAACCCTCATTTCAAAGCGTGGCTGCCTGTCATTGATAACCCACATTGTTGGTTAGTCGTTAACGGCACAGATAGGCCTAAACTGATCTTTTATCGTCCGGTTGATTTTTGGCATAAAGTGCCCGATGAACCAAGTGACTTTTGGGCTGAGTATTTTGACATTGAGTTGTTACTTATTCCTGATCAAGTCGAAAAGTATTTACCCTATGATAAAGCGAAATATGCGTATATTGGTGAATATTTAGAAGTAGCCAGAGCACTCGGTTTCAATGAAATAAACCCAGAGCCAGTATTAAATTACTTTCATTACCACCGTGCATATAAAACACAGTATGAATTGGTTTGTTTAAGAGAAGCAAACAGGTTGGCTGTGTTAGGCCATGAGGCAGCGAAAAAAGCATTTTACGCCGGTGGAGCTGAATATGATATTCAGCATGCTTATTTGTTAGCGACTCGTCATACAGAAAATGAAATGCCTTATGGCAACATTGTGGCGTTAAATGAGAATTGCGCGATTTTGCATTACACCAAACTCGAAATGAGCGTGCCAGAAACAAGCCGATCATTCCTGATTGATGCAGGAGCAAGTTTCCATGGTTATGCGGCTGATATCACTCGTACTTATGATTTTAACCACTCAGGCATGTTTGCTGAGTTAATTGCAGCGGTTAATGCGTTGCAACTCAAATTATGTGCAGGGTTAAAACCTGGTTTGAAGTACGGTGATTTACATGTGCAATGCCATCAGGGGATCGCACAAATCTTAAGTGATTTTGGGATTGTGAATTTAAGCCCTGATGAAATTGTAGAGAAAAAGATTACATCGACGTTTTTCCCTCATGGACTTGGGCACCATTTAGGGCTGCAAGTCCATGATATGGGTGGGTTTATGGCCGACGAGCGTGGCACGCATCAACCAGCTCCAGAAGGTCATCCGTTCTTGCGTTGTACTCGTACGATTGAAGCGAACCAAGTGTTTACTATTGAGCCTGGCTTATATTTTATCGATTCGTTATTAGCGGAATTAGCGCAGACTGATAATACCCAATATATTAATTGGGAAAAGGTTGAGGCGTTTAAACCGTTTGGTGGTATTCGAATTGAAGACAATATTATTGTTCATGCCGATCATAATGAAAATATGACTCGTGATCTTAAATTAGCGTAAGTGAGTCGAATTAATTAAAAAGAGCCTTATTTGGCTCTTTTTTTATGCATTGAAGAGAAAACAATGAGTGATGAGTACCGTTATCCAGCAAAGAATTTGTTTTATCAAGAAGAAATCAAAAAAAGCACGTTTATCGTTCATATTGCCCATACTCCAGATTTAGACAGCGCAAAGCAATTTATTAAAATGGTTACTGCTAAATATGCCGATGCCAACCATAATTGTTGGGCACATGTGGCTGGGTGCCCGAGTGGTAGCCATGTGTTGGGTTTTTCTGATGATGGCGAGCCAAATGGCACTGCAGGAAAGCCAATGCTGAACGTATTAGTTGGCTCAGGGTTAGGTGAAATCACAGCGGTGATAACCCGTTATTTTGGTGGGATTAAATTAGGCACTGGTGGATTAGTGCGTGCATATGGGGGAAGTTTAAATAATGCTTTGGCAACACTTGATACCTTAAATAAAGTACCTGAGACTGTTTTGGTCGGAGTGAGTAATTACCAACAGCAAGGGTTAATCGAGCAGCGTTTAAATACTGACTACCAAATATTATCGATTGATAAACAATTTAGTGATGTGATTGTGTGGCAAATTGCACTGGATGCGCGACAAGCTAAGAATGCCATTGCAGATATTTATGAAATCACTCATGGTACGGTTGAGTTAAAAATCAAAGCGTAAGACAATATTGTGATAATAATTAGGGATCAAAACAACACATGCAGTTTCGCACCATAATAAAAATACTCGGTCAGCTGGTGGCTATGTTTAGCATTACCATGATCCCACCCGCTCTTGTGTCTTTAATTTATAAAGATGGCGGCGGGGTGCCATTTGTTTTAGCATTTATTTTTAGTTTAGTCATTGGCTTAATGGCTTATTATCCTAATCGAAAGCAAAACGGGGATTTAAAAGCACGCGAGGGCTTTTTAATCGTCGTGCTGTTTTGGCTTGTTCTGGGCGCGTTTGCATCGTTACCACTCGTGTTTTTAGATGCACCGAAGTTATCACTTGCCGATGCTATCTTTGAATCTTTTTCTGGTTTAACAACAACCGGAGCTACAGTGTTGACAGGGATTGAGTTTCTCCCTAAAGCCGTACTGTTTTATCGCCAACAATTACAGTGGTTAGGTGGGATGGGGATCATTGTTTTAGCTGTCGCCGTTTTGCCGATGCTTGGGGTGGGGGGGATGCAGCTGTATCGGGCAGAAACGCCTGGGCCGGTAAAAGATTCAAAAATGACACCGCGCATTGCTGATACAGCTAAACACCTTTGGTATATTTATGTATCGCTCACGGTTGCTTGCTCTACCGCTTATTGGGCGGCCGGTATGAACTGGTTTGATGCAATTTGTCATGCGTTCTCGACAATCGCAATAGGTGGGTTTTCGACTTACGATGCTTCGATTGGTTACTTCGATAGTCCATTAATAAACTTTATTTGTGTGTTTTTTCTGATTATTGCGGCTATTAACTTTTCTTTGCATTATGCGGCGGTGGCGAGTCGAAATCTCAAAGTGTACATTCGTGATCCCGAATTTAAAGTATTCTTGGCCATTCAAGCGGCTTTAATATTGCTATGCTTTAGCGTGTTGTCATCACAGGGGGTGTATCAGAGTGGTGATGAAACCCTCGATCAAGCCATGTTTCAAGCTGTGTCGATGAGCACAACCGCAGGGTTTGCAACGGATAACTTTTCTGCTTGGCCCTTGTTTTTACCTATCTTGCTTATCTTTTCTAGTTTTATCGGTGGTTGTGCAGGATCAACGGGTGGTGGCATGAAAGTCGTGCGGGTCTTTTTATTGTATTTACAAGGGATCCGAGAGCTTAACCGTTTAGTTCACCCTCGTGCGATTTACTCAATTAAGCTGGGTCGCAAAGCGTTACCAGATAAAGTTATTGAAGCGGTTTGGGGGTTTTTCTCAGCCTATGCGCTGGTCTTTGTCATTATTATGTTGCTGTTGATGGGGACGGGGCTTGATAACATTACTGCTTTTTCTGCGACGGCCGCTTGTTTGAATAACTTAGGCCCAGGTCTGGGGGATGTAGCTGCACACTATGGCGATATCACCGATGGGGCTAAATGGATTTTAACCATTGCGATGGTGTTTGGGCGGTTGGAGATCTTTACGTTATTAGTGTTATTTACACCGACATTCTGGCGTGGGTGAGGACAGAACGAAGCACAGCTTCGCAGCTGTCCTAAGTGGAGTCATGGATGACGACAGGAGAGATGCTTCATGGATGAGTTTCAAACACTTATCTTAAAATAATAATAAAAAAGACGAACAGAGTTCGTCTTTTTTATTATTTGACAGTGTTACTACATAAAAATGGCACTGACTTGGAACAGTTTTTCGACAACATGAATTTGTTTTTTATCGATTAAAAACATAATGACATGATCTCCCGACTCTATGATGGTACTGTCGTGGGCGATGACAACATCATCATTGCGAACAATCGCGCCAATGGTGGTTCCTATTGGAAGTTTGATATCGCCAATGGCTCTACCCACCACTTTTGAGGTCGTTTCATCGCCATGAGCAACGGCTTCTATCGCCTCAGCTGCTCCTTTGCGTAACGAGTATACATTGACGATATCACCGCGGCGTACATGAGTGAGCAGGGCTGAAATGGTCGCTTGTTGAGGTGAAATAGCAATGTCGATTTCACCTCCTTGGACTAAATCCACGTACGCACCACGTTGAATAAGCACCATGGTTTTTTGTGCGCCCATCCGTTTGGCGAGCATGGCTGACATGATGTTCGCTTCATCATCATTAGTGACGGCTATAAAAACATCAACTTGCTCTACATGCTCTTCAGAGAGTAGCTCTTGATCGGATGCATCTCCTGCAAATACCACAGTGTTATGTAACATGCCAGATAGCTGCTCTGCACGTGATAGGTTTCGCTCAATCAATTTGACACTGTGAGTTTTTTCAAGTGAATGAGCTAGCCCTGCGCCGATATTTCCGCCACCTGCAATCATGATTTTTTTATACGAGCGCTCAAGCTTTTGCAGCTCATTCATCACTGCGCGAATGTGTTTGGTTGCCGCAATAAAGAAGATCTCATCATCAGCTTCAATGACGGTCGTACCGAGTGGTTTGATTGGCTTGCCTTGGCGATAAATCGCAGCGACACGTGTTTCAACATTTGGGATATGTTCTTTGAGTGCTGAAAGGGCGTAGCCCACTAATAAGCCGCCATAATATGCTTTTACTGCAACCAAAGACAATTTACCTTCGGCAAATTGTAATACTTGCAAGGCTCCTGGGTAGTCAATTAGGCGACGAATATATTTAGTCACTAACTGCTCAGGAGCGATATAGTGATCTACCGGTAAGTCATGATTGTGGAAAAGCTGCTCTTTGTAGCGTAAGTATTGCTCAGAGCGGATCCGAGCAATCTTTGTTGGGGTATTAAAAATACTATAAGCGACTTGGCAAGCAACCATGTTCACTTCATCAGAGCTTGTTACCGCAATGATCATATCGGCATCTTCAGCTCCTGCACGGCGTAAAACCTCTGGATGAGCACTGTGTCCGGTGACAACTTGTAAATCATATTTGTCTTGCAGCTCTCGGAGCTTGTCTGCATTGATATCGACAACAGTAATTTCATTTTTCTCGCCGACGAGGTTTTCAGCAAGTGTTCCACCAACCTGGCCTGCGCCTAATATGATTATCTTCATGTCTTACAAAATCGCTTATTAGAGGGTCAACCAAGCTAACCCATTGTTGTTAGAGTTTTTTGGTGATTTTTGCGTAGTAAAACCCGTCATTGAGCTCGGGTAAAAACTGCCAACCCGGTTGTGCGACGGTGTCATTGTCGTGCAAGGGCTGGTGAATCGCATCGTGATGTTTAGCTAAAAAAGCGTTAACTTGAACGCTATTTTCTTGTGGCAGAACTGAGCATGTTGCATAAATGAGTGTGCCACCGGGTTTTAACAGAGACCAGTTTGTTTCTAAAATACTGGCTTGCAATGTGGCGAGCTGCTCGATATCTGCTGCACGACGCAGCCATTTTATATCAGGGTGACGACGTATTACACCTGTTGCGGAGCATGGCACATCGAGTAGGATTTTATCAAAGAGCTGTTTATCCCACCAAATGTCAGGGGTGCTAGCATCTGCGCATTGCAGCGTTGCAGATAAACCGATTCGATCTAAATTTTCTTGGACTCGATTTAAGCGTGTTTGATCACAGTCCAAGGCGACAACATCGAGATTGTTTGCTAACTCTAGAATGTGACATGTTTTTCCACCCGGAGCAGCACAGGCATCTAGAATGCGTTCACCTTCTTGCGGATCGAGTAAGCGAGCGGCCATTTGCGCAGCGCCATCTTGAACTGAACACGCACCTTCAGCAAACCCAGGTAAACTGAAAACATCACAAGCTGACTCTAATAAAATAGCATCAGTAAATCCATTAACTAAGCGGGCAGAAATTGACGCCTTGTTTAGTTTTTCGAGATATTGCTCGGGTGTATGATGTTGCTGATTGACTCGTAACCACATCGGCGCTTGTTGTTGGTTGGCAGCCAAGATCTGTTGCCATTGCTCTGGATAAGCTGATTTTACTTGCTTGATGAACCAACCCGGGTGGTTGTATTTACACACTTCGTTTTGCTCAGCAGCTTGTTCTAAGTCACTTTGTTGACGTTGAAAGTTTCGCAGAACCGCATTGACTAACCCTTTTAAACCCGGTGCTTTTAGCGCTTGTAATGCATTAACGGTTTCAGCAACGGCCGCATGAGATGGGATTCGCATATGCTGAAGTTGGTAAATGCCTACATACAATAAAAATTGGAAAACACGTTGCTTCCCCTTTAAAGGTTTGGCTAATAGAGTGCGACAATAATGCTCTAAGCTAGGCAAATAGCGCAAAACACCATAGCAAAGTTGTTGCAATAAGGCTTTTTCTTTTGGGGAGACTTTACTGGCTGCAATCGGTAAAACTTGATTGAGGGATTGTCCCTGATCGACCACTTGATATAGCACTTCAGCGGCTAACGCTCTGAGGTTATTCATTGGTTTTTCCAGCAAATGATTGCACGGCAACCCATTCGGCACGGCCATTTAAGAAATCTTGAACCGTCATTGGCTTTTTACCTTGTGGTTGAAGGTTGGTAATTTTTATTGCTTGGCAAGAAGTCGCCACAACAATGCCGTTTTTATCGGCTTGTAATATTTCACCTGCAAGGCCGTGCTGATCGACAACTTCAGCTTGCCAAATTTTGACGGTGTGGCCTGAAAATTCAGTAAAGCAAACAGGCCAAGGATTAAAGGCGCGGATGTTTCGCTCAATTTGGACTGCGTCCATTGACCAATCGATTTTCGCTTCGTCTTTTGATAGCTTTTTTGCGTAATTGGCAAGCGTATCATCTTGCTTGGTTGCCACAGCTTGACCTTTTGCGATATCTGCGACTGTTTTTATTAGCGCATCCGGACCAAGTTGGGCGAGTTTCTCATACAAAGTGGTGCTGGTTTCATCGGGTTCAATTGCACAGGTTGCGATAGATAGCATGTCACCAGTGTCGAGTCCCACATCCATTTGCATGATAGTCACCCCTGACTGTGCATCGCCAGCCCAAATGGCACGTTGAATAGGTGCAGCACCACGCCAGCGTGGTAAAATTGAGCCGTGAACATTAATACAGCCAAATTTAGGTGTTTGTAATATTGCTAGAGGAAGCAACATGCCATAAGCCACAACAACCATTAAATCAGCATTGAGAGCGGCCATTTCTTGTTGAACATGCTCGCTTTTAAGAGAGTCAGGTTGGAAAACCGGAATATCATGAGTGACAGCGAGTTCTTTTACTTCGCATGCTTTGAGTTTCTTTCCGCGGCCCGCAGGGCGGTCAGGAGGGCTGTAGACAGCAATCACTTGGTGTTCAGAGTCAATTAGTGCTTGCAGGTGGCGGGCGGCAAAGTCTGGTGTGCCCGCAAAAATAATGCGTAATGCTTGTGTCACTCGAATATCCAATATCAGGTTAATTATGCTTTAGCAGCGAGTTTTGCTTCTTTTTCAAGCTTGGTACGAATACGTTGGCGCTTCAGTGGAGATAGGTAATCAACAAAGAGCTTTCCTTGAAGATGATCCAATTCATGTTGAATGCAAATCGCTAACAAACCATCGGCATCTAATGAAAATTCTTGCCCGTCAATATTTGTTGCTTTTACAGTGACTGTTTCGGCTCGATCTACTTTTGCATAGCTATGAGGGACTGAAAGACATCCTTCTTCACTAATTGTTGAGCCGTCTTTTTTTGTGATTTCAGGGTTTATGAAGACGAGCTGCTCTTCTTTGTCTTCTGAAACATCGATGACCACTATGCGTTGATGAATGTTTACCTGAGTTGCTGCTAAACCAATACCATTTTCTTGGTACATAGTTTCGAACATGTCAGCAACAATCTTTTTAATAGAATCATCAACTTGTGCGACAGGTTTGGCAACTGTGCGAAGACGTTCATCTGGAAAGCGTAAAACTTCTAAAAAAGCCATATTTACCTTTAAATGTTATGTGTATAGAGTCAGATTGTGTTATGTTTTTATTTTAGCCATTACTGGTCACCTTTTACAGGTTTAGATTAAGAATAATAAAAAACAGCTCAAGGAAGCTAGCATGATTAAAAAGCTTACAGCGACAGTTTTTGCTTTAGCAATGACATTTCCATCCATTGCTGATGTATTAACTATCAAAAAAGATGCTCCACAACAATATGTTGTGCAAAAAGGTGATACTTTGTGGGATATCTCAGAAATCTATCTTGAGCAACCTTGGCTCTGGCCTAAATTGTGGCGCATGAATCCACAAATTGATAATCCGCATTTGATTTACCCTGGAGACATGCTGACGTTAGTATATGACGCCGATGGCCAGCCTATGCTGGTGATGAATCAAAAATATAAAAAACTATCGCCAGGTGTCCGTAAAACATTGAAAAAAGCAGATGCCATACCTACGGTTCCGCTTGAATTTTTACGTCCATATTTGACATATGAGCAAGCCCTCGACGAAGAAACGATTGCAAGTAAGCCATATGTGCTAGGGGCTAATGAAGCCGTAAAAGGTCAAGTTACAGATCATATTTTATATGTGAAAGGGGATTTAGTTCGCAGTCAATTTTATGGTATTTATCGAAAAGGGGCGGAGTTTATTGATCCAGAGTCACAAGAAGTATTGGCACATAAAGCCAAACTTGTTGGCACTGCGCGCGCATTTCGAAGTGGTGATATTGCAAAAGGTGAGCCGGCTTCTGTGAGAGTGAAAAACGTGAAGCAAGAAGTAAAAGCTGGCGATTTTTTAATGCCTGCCATGGAAGGTCAATCCCTTCCTGCCTTTTTTAGCTTAACACGCCCCGAAACAGATATTAGCGGTACGATTATCGCCTCGACTAATGACTTTAGAGAATTTAGTCAGTATGAAGTGGTAATTATTAACCGTGGTACAGATAACGAATTAAAAGCTGGTCATATTCTGGATATTCGTCGTCCATCACCTAAAGTTATAGATGGTAAAGATGGGCCTAAGTATTTAGAAGATACATCGCGTTACGATAAGGTAACTGCCTCATTAGAGGGAATGTTCGGTGATTCGGATGAAAATAATAAACTTTGGGTTCCCCCTTCAGAAAAAGTGGGTGAACTCATGGTCTTTAAAGTTTATAACAACTTAAGCTATGCCATCATCATGGAAACAAAGATGCCAATACGGTTAGGGGATACAGTTAATGTAGACCTTTAAATCAAATGGCTCTAGGGAGGGAGCATGGAAGAACATCAAAAGAACGAGCTCAAAATGTGGCTCGTTTTTTATTTGTGTAAAGGGTTGGGACCAAAGAAACTTGATTTATTAAAGCAACATACGGAATTAACTCTGCTACTCACTTTTAGTGAAGCGCAGCTAACATCGCTTGGTCTTTCTGCAGACATTATTAAACAACTGCTTCATCCGAATTGGCATTATATTAATACTTTAATCGAGTATTTAATGCAGCACTCAATCACAGCAATCTATTATTCTCATCCTCGTTACCCCTCGCAATTAAAAGAAATTAGCGCAGCACCTTTGATCTTATTTTGTAAAGGGAATATTGATTTGTTGCAGCAATCACAAATAGCGGTGGTTGGTAGCCGAAGCGCCACTCCTAATGGGGTTGAAATCGCATCTGAATTTTCATGTGCCATGAGTCAACAAGGGATTGTTGTGACATCAGGGTTGGCTGGTGGTATCGATGCTGCAGCCCATAAAGGTGCTTTAGCTGCCAGTGGTGAAACGATAGCAGTCGTTGGCACCGGTGTTGATATCATTTACCCCAATAAAAATCGCTTGTTATCTGAGCAAATTTTAGCAAAGGGCTTGATTGTGAGTGAACTTCTTCCAGGGACTAAAGCACATGCTAGCCACTTTCCACGACGCAATCGTATTATTGCGGGTTTATCTGTAGGTGTTCTGGTTGTTGAAGCAGAAATTAAAAGTGGCTCATTAATTACGGCCCGCTATGCAATAGAACAAAATCGAGAGGTGTTTGCTGTCCCTGGGTCTTTATTTAATCCTTACTCACATGGTTGTCATTACTTGATTAAGCAGGGCGCTAAATTAACTGAAACAGTTGACGATATTTTCGAAGAGTTAGGTCTTTTAGTTAAAAACGGTCTATATAATAAAGTAGAGGCAGATAAATTAGAGCAAGCAGATCCTGTTTTAACCCAGCTTGGGTATGAAGCAACCTCAGTAGATGTATTAGCTGAGCGAACCCAAATTCCGGTTGAGCAGCTATTAACCCGATTATTAGATTTAGAGTTAGCCAATCAAGTTGAACGTGTTCTTGGAGGCTATATTAAACTGAGGAGATATTAATATGTTCGATATCCTCATGTATTTATTTGAGAATTATATCCATAGTGAATCGGAAGTTTATGTCGAGCAAAGTGAGCTGACCGATGAGCTAATTAGGGCGGGCTTTAATCGAGCTGAAATATATAAGGCGCTTGATTGGTTAGAGCAGTTGGCTGATTTGCAGCACAGTGATGAATTACCCTATTTAAATGTTAAGCCTGCTCAGTCAGTTAGGATTTTTACTGATTCTGAATGTGAAAAACTCGATGTAACATGCCGAGGATTTTTGTTATTTCTTGAGCAAATTAACGTTATTGACAGCGAAACCCGTGAAATGGTGATTGATAGACTTTTTGCACTCGATAAAGCTTACATTGGTCTAGAAGACTTAAAATGGGTTGTCCTTATGGTGCTCTTTAACGTGCCCGGCAAAGAGCAGGCGTATGCTCAAATGGAAGATCTATTATTTGATGAACCAACAGGTTTATTGCACTAACTACTCTCACATCACTTACAAAACAAAAAGGGGCTTTTTGCCCCTATTTTATTTGGTTTTACTTGACCCTGCTAATGACTGCATTATATTGAGCGCAAATTGAACGAGCATAGGTAAATAGATGAGTAAAATCGATCATTCTTTGTTTGCAGCCCATGAACATGCCTTAGAAAAAGAATATGAAATTTGCCCTGAATGTGGTTCAGAATTAGTGATCCGTCATAGTAAGTCCAGACCATTTATAGGGTGCGCCAATTACCCAGCTTGCAGTTACACTAAGGCGTTAGTAGAGCATGAAGTTGATGTACTCAAGGTGCTAGATGACTCTCCTTGTCCACAATGTAGCCGTCCATTGGTCGTTAAAAACGGACGATATGGAATGTTTATTGGTTGTTCAGGTTTTCCTGATTGCCACTATATTGCGTCGCAAATCGAGGACGTAGCAGCGACTTTACCGCAATGCCCCAAGTGCCATAAGTATCACTTAGTGAAACGTAGCAATAAGTCGGGTAAAACATTTTACTCATGTGATGGGTATCCAGGCTGCAAATATATTGTTAATTTTTTACCTATTGATCAAGCTTGTCCTCAGTGCGGCTGGGACATAATGCTTGAAAAGCAAAATAGTTCAGGCGTGACGCTTTTGTGCCCTCAAAAAGCATGTGGCTTTAAACAAAAGCAGTAGTTGTTGTCTTCCTGCTATTAAGTGAGGACTAACTCGATTTAAAGTAATCTGGAATCTGTATGATTGGTTAGCAATTTACGATTGTTATTTATTTAGGGCTTGGGAACTAAGAAAGAGCCAAGTAAAATCATAAAAACTCAAATTATATCTTTATTAGAGAGTGGCGATGTCAAACGTAAATATTGAAACAGTAAAAGCATTTTTACTCGAACTGCAAGATAAGATCTGCTCAGGCCTAGAGCAAGCCGATGGGCAAGCAACGTTTGTTGAAGATTCATGGCAACGCGCAGAAGGTGGCGGCGGTCGTACTCGTGTGATCACTGATGGGGCAATAATAGAGCAGGGTGGCGTAAACTATTCCCATGTTTTCGGTGCATCTATGCCAGCCTCTGCAACTGCTCATCGACCAGAGCTCACTGGTCGCAGCTTTCATGCGTGTGGTGTCTCATTAGTTATTCATCCAAAAAATCCTCATATTCCAACCAGTCATGCTAACGTGCGATTTTTCATTGCTGAAAAAGAAGGGGAAGCACCCATATGGTGGTTTGGGGGAGGCTTTGATTTAACACCCTTTTATCCTCAGTTAGAGGATGTGCAGCATTGGCATCAAGTTGCAAAAGACTTATGTGATCCATTTGGTGACACTGTGTATGACGATTATAAAAAATGGTGCGATGAATATTTTTATTTGAAACATCGTGACGAAACTCGTGGTGTTGGTGGGTTGTTTTTTGATGATTTAAATCAATGGGGCTTTGATAAAAGTTTTGAATTTATGCAAGCTGTTGGTCATGGCTTTCTTGATGCCTACTTACCAATCATCGAAAAGCGTAAATCGATACCCGTTACGCCTGCTCAACGAGACTTCCAGCTATACAGGCGGGGCCGATATGTTGAATTTAACCTTGTGTGGGATAGAGGGACTTTATTCGGTTTGCAAACAGGGGGCCGCACAGAGTCTATTTTAATGTCCATGCCACCATTGGCTCGCTGGGAATATAACTATACGCCGCAGGCTGACTCTGCAGAAGCTATATTATACAATGATTACCTCAAACCTCGAGATTGGCTAAATTTATAATTAAAGGCGCATTCATCTGCGCCTTTTTAGTCAAAATGTTAGCCTTTATTGATCATATGCGTGGCAAGTTGAGCGAGTGACTGGCGAAGCCCTTCTCGTAATAATGGGTTATCAATTTCCAAATCTAAAGCTTTATTCATGCAAAACATCCACTGATCTCGCAAATCTTGATCGATAGGAAATGGCATATGTCGTTTTCTTAACATTGGGTGGCCATGCTTTTCTACAAATAAGTCCGGGCCTCCTAACCAGCCGGATAGAAATTCAAAAAACACAGCTCGTATTCTATCTAAAGGCTGCGGGTGCATATCATATAAAGGTTTAGTGTAAGTTTCTTCAGCCATTATGTCGTAGAATCTATTTGCTAATGCGCGAGTACCTTGTTCCCCTCCTATTAGTTCATACGGTGTTTTTTCTGGAGTGGGCGCTTCATTGGACTTGTTTTCAGTGTCTTGTTTAGTAAATATGCGTTGTATTAATTGCTTCATAACGAAAAATTCAAATTATAGCTGAGGGTTTAAATGGACAAATATGCAGTTTTTGGTAATCCGATCAAGCATTCAAAGTCACCGGCAATTCATCATAAATTTGCAGAGCTTCTCGATGAGACTGTGCAATATGAAGCGATTCTAGCACCAATTGACGGTTTTTCAGCTGCAGTAAACGACTTTTTTGCCTCTGGAGGGCTTGGTGCAAACGTGACAATGCCTTTTAAAGAGCAAGCGTTTGAACTGTGTAATCAGGTCAGCGACAGGGCAAAATGTGCAGGAGCGGTCAATACTTTAAAAAAATTAGCTAATGGGGAGCTCTACGGAGATAACACCGATGGCGCTGGGTTAGTAAATGATTTACTCAATAATGACATAACTCTTAAGGGCCAGCATATTTTATTAATGGGAGCTGGTGGGGCAGCAAGAGGAGTCTTATTACCACTAATTGAGCAGAAACCGGCCAGTATTACTCTCGTCAATCGAACAAAAAGTAAAGCGCAGCAATTAGCAGAGTTATTTGCTCAATATATCGATATTGCCGTCTACGATTTTTCAGAGTTACCCATCGCAAATTATGATGTAGTTATCAACTCGACCTCATCAAGTATTGAAGGGGTACTGCCGAACATTACAGCTGAACACATTCAATCAACGAGTGCTGTTTATGACATGGTGTATAGCAGCAACGAAACAATCTTTATTGCTTGGGCAAAATTGCACAACCAACACGCAGTAATGCTTGATGGGATCGGAATGTTAATTGGGCAAGCAGCAGAAGCTTATAATGTTTGGCGGCATAAATATCCACCGGTTGAGCCGATAATCAAACTTGCAAAAAATAAGGCACTATAATTAATGAATCAAGCAATTTTATTTAACGATGATGTCTACTATTCATCACAGAAAAAAGCACTGCAGTTTAGTGCAATAGTCGCGGGTTCGACCGTTACCTGCATTATTAACATGGAGTGTTTTCCTGAACCTCAAGCGGCCTCGCCGCTTGACTATTTTAATAAGTTTAAATATGACTATGAAGATGTCGCAGAACAATTAATAAAAGATGAATGCTATAATGATGAGGGGCAAATAATTATCACGACTCATTTCTTTTAATCTTCTAGTAAATATTCATCTTTAAGCTTGACGTAATTATCCGCTGATATTAGCAGGAACTCTCTTTCTTCTTCTGTCAGCGCACGAGCTTGTTTAGCTGGGCTACCAACATATAAAAAACCAGACTCAAGGGTTTTTCCAGGAGGGACTAAAGTACCACCGCCAATAATGACATCATCTTCGATAGTAACGTTATCCATTATGATGGCGCTCATACCTACTAGAATTCGATTACCCAACTTGCAACCATGAAGCATTGCTTGATGACCAATGGTGACATCGTCGCCAATAATTAAAGGATAACCTAAGCTATTATTAGGTGTCGGCCGGGTTACATGTAGGGTTGCACCATCTTGTACATTAGTACGCTCCCCAATTTTAATATAATTAACATCACCTCTTGCAGCTACTAACGGCCAAATACTCGAGTCATGGCCAATACTAATATCACCAATTAATACAGCCGATTCGTCTACATATGAATTAATGCAAATTTTAGGTAAATGACCTTTATAAGAACGTAATGCCATAGGTATGCCTTAAAAATAAAAATGTAGTAGTAAGAGTAAGCAAAGAGAAGGGGGCTCGTCCACTAAATGTATCTAAATTGAATAGAGATATTAACTAAATGTAAGTTTTTACAGCTTATAGCTCTTTATTTAAACGAAATGCATGTTTTTTACATTTTTCTGCAAATAACCCTTGCCAAAAAAGTTCGCCGTTCTATAATGCGACCCCACTGAGACGGCAGGCAGCAACGCTTAGCGAGGCGAAGGTTGAATCAGAGAGTTAAATAAAACTTAGTTTGGTTTTGAAAAGAATTTTAAATTAAGTGTTGACTTGAAAAGTGAAACGTTTATTATAGCGCTCCACTTCGCAGCAAGCTCCTAGAGTTGGCGCTGCAACGTTCTTTAACAATATAAAGCAATCATCTGTGTGGGCACTCGTACAGGTTGAGTTCTAACAGCTAAGTTACTTAGGTAGCGAAGCAACAAATTTAGAGTCTCAATTTAGTAAAGTGAGTGGCTACACAGTCATAAA
>NZ_CM200281.1:42500-72500 GCF_058169715.2 Pseudoalteromonas sp. J2K-J979
CCGAAACCCGGTGATCTAGCCATGGGCAGGTTGAAGGTTGAGTAACATCAACTGGAGGACCGAACCCACTAACGTTGAAAAGTTAGGGGATGACTTGTGGCTAGGAGTGAAAGGCTAATCAAACCGGGAGATAGCTGGTTCTCCCCGAAATCTATTTAGGTAGAGCCTCGGACGAATACTTACGGGGGTAGAGCACTGTTAAGGCTAGGGGGTCATCCCGACTTACCAACCCTTTGCAAACTCCGAATACCGTAAAGTACTATCCGGGAGACACACGGCGGGTGCTAACGTCCGTCGTGAAGAGGGAAACAACCCAGACCGCCAGCTAAGGTCCCAAAGTGTATGTTAAGTGGGAAACGATGTGGAAAGGCCCAGACAGCCAGGAGGTTGGCTTAGAAGCAGCCATCCTTTAAAGAAAGCGTAATAGCTCACTGGTCGAGTCGGTCTGCGCGGAAGATGTAACGGGGCTAAACATACCACCGAAGCTGCGGCTGCGTACTTATGTATGCGGGGTAGGGGAGCGTTCTGTAAGCCGTTGAAGGTGAACCGGGAGGTTTGCTGGAGGTATCAGAAGTGCGAATGCTGACATGAGTAACGATAATGCGGGTGAAAAACCCGCACGCCGGAAGACCAAGGGTTCCTATCCCATGTTAATCAGGGTAGGGTGAGTCGACCCCTAAGGCGAGGCGGAAACGCGTAGTCGATGGGAAACGGGTTAATATTCCCGTACTCGGCATGAATGCGATGGGGAGACGGAGCAGGCTAGGCAAGCATGGCGTTGGTTGTCCATGTAAAAGTAAGTAGGTTGAGAACTTAGGCAAATCCGGGTTCTTAAGACTGAGATACGAGACGAGCTACTACGGTAGTGAAGTTGTTGATGCCATACTTCCAGGAAAATCCTCTAAGCTTCAGTTCATGCTGAATCGTACCCCAAACCGACACAGGTGGTCAGGTAGAGAATACTAAGGCGCTTGAGAGAACTCGGGTGAAGGAACTAGGCAAAATAGTACCGTAACTTCGGGAGAAGGTACGCTGCTGACGGTGATAGGACTTGCTCCTTAAGCTGTTGGCAGTCACAGTAACCAGGTGGCTGGGACTGTTTATTAAAAACACAGCACTGTGCAAAATCGAAAGATGACGTATACGGTGTGACACCTGCCCGGTGCCGGAAGGTTAATTGATGGGGTTATCTTCGGAGAAGCTCTTGATCGAAGCCCCGGTAAACGGCGGCCGTAACTATAACGGTCCTAAGGTAGCGAAATTCCTTGTCGGGTAAGTTCCGACCTGCACGAATGGTGTAACCATGGCCACGCTGTCTCCACCCGAGACTCAGTGAAATTGAAATCGCAGTGAAGATGCTGTGTACCCGCGGCTAGACGGAAAGACCCCGTGAACCTTTACTACAGCTTGGCACTGAACATTGAACCTACATGTGTAGGATAGGTGGGAGACTTTGAAGCAGCGACGCTAGTTGTTGTGGAGTCGTCCTTGAAATACCACCCTTGTAGTTTTGATGTTCTAACGTAGGCCCCTAATCGGGGTTGCGGACAGTGCCTGGTGGGTAGTTTGACTGGGGCGGTCTCCTCCCAAAGAGTAACGGAGGAGCACGAAGGTTTGCTAAGTACGGTCGGACATCGTACGGTTAGTGTAATGGTAGAAGCAAGCTTAACTGCGAGACGGACAAGTCGAGCAGGTACGAAAGTAGGTCATAGTGATCCGGTGGTTCTGAATGGAAGGGCCATCGCTCAACGGATAAAAGGTACTCCGGGGATAACAGGCTGATACCGCCCAAGAGTTCATATCGACGGCGGTGTTTGGCACCTCGATGTCGGCTCATCACATCCTGGGGCTGAAGTCGGTCCCAAGGGTATGGCTGTTCGCCATTTAAAGTGGTACGCGAGCTGGGTTTAGAACGTCGTGAGACAGTTCGGTCCCTATCTGCCGTGGGCGTTTGAGAATTGAGAGGGGCTGCTCCTAGTACGAGAGGACCGGAGTGGACGAACCGCTGGTGTTCGGGTTGTCATGCCAATGGCACTGCCCGGTAGCTACGTTCGGAATCGATAAGCGCTGAAAGCATCTAAGCGCGAAGCGAGCCTCGAGATGAGTTCTCACTTGGAGTTTAACTCCACTAAAGGGCCGTTGGAGACTACAACGTTGATAGGTAGGATGTGGAAGCGCTGCGAGGCGTTAAGCTAACCTATACTAATTACCCGTGAGGCTTAACCATACAACGCCAAAGTGGTTTGTATGAAGCACTGATGAATAAGCAAGAAGTTAGATAGACTGAAGTAGACAATTTTAAAATCAGCCTTCCGAATTTAGTTTTACGGCGAAAGCGGTAAAGCGGCAAAATTTTGCTTGGTGACAATAGCGTTTTGGACCCACCTGATCCCATTCCGAACTCAGTAGTGAAACGAAACAGCGCCGATGGTAGTGTGGGATTACCCATGTGAGAGTAGGACATCGCCAGGCTCCTATTAAGAAAAGCCCGACTCAATGAGTCGGGCTTTTTGCTGTCTGGTGTTTAATCTCATCGCGTTACACTCTGGTAGCATCATTCATTCTATTTCTTACTGTACATACCTATTATTCGACACTGAGCTCAATTGCCGATTGTGTGATATCTAAATCTGAACAGATATGAATTTATTTTAAGGTTAAGGGCTGCAGATGAAAGCGTTTGGCATGATTAAAATAGGTTTGAAGTAATAATCTTGATAAGGAGGGCTTTAAAAGAACACCAGGGTATAAACCGTGGTGTTCGATTGAGTAATTTGATTAAACTTTTAGAATGTTGCTCTTACGCTGAGTGCAAAGCGGCGGTCAGTAGTGAAACTAAGTGCTTGAGTTCTTGTTCCATCCTGATCCATTTGATATTGAGTTTTTGTTTCAGTATCTAACAAGTTACTGCCTTCAATGCCAATCTTCCAATTATCGTTGATGGTGTAGTATAAGCTCGCATCCATCATCCCAGACGCTTCAGCGTACGCAGGAACATACTCCTCAGATTCACGCAGTGTCAGTAAGTACTCTGAGCGCCATGTATATGCAAGACGAAAAGAAATGTCCTGATATTCATACATTCCAATCAAGTTGAGATTTTGATCTGAGTATCCTTGTAGAGGTAAATCGCTAAAGACTCGGAACGTGTTGCGATTGTCTGCAATAGGATTGCCGTTTTCATCAAAGCCTAAAGTACCATTTGATATTTCATTTGGATCCTCTAAACCATTCTGATCGATATAGGTATAGTTAAACTGAAATCCTAAACCGCTCCATGCACCTGGGAGCATGTCGTAAAATTGTGAGTAGGAGAACTCTGCACCGCGAATCTTCCCTGAGCCTGTATTTGCAGGCCCATACGCAGAGACATTATATTGTTCACCGTTGTAAGCAATATCAAGATCAAAAGCTCGATTGCGTATGATGTCGTCTAATTTTTTGTGAAAAAGGCCAACCGTGACATAACCCGCTGGTGCAAAATACCATTCAGTAGTGAGATCGAGATTAACGGCTTTTTCAGGTTCGATATAGGTATTGCCAGATAACGCAGAGAGTTCAATGTCATCTAACCCAACAACTGGGTTATTTACTTCGTCATAATCAGCGCCTGGGGTTTGTAGTCTACGAGTGTAATCAAGGTTAATAATACTGATGTTACGTGCATCTACTAAGCTTGGGTAATACAAGGCTTTAGAGGCACCAAAACGTACTACGACATCATCTGATACTCCTAAACTTAAGTTCAAACTCGGTAGAACGGACGAGTAGTCCGTTCCATCAACCGTTGAAAGCTCAGATTCACCAGTTGCTAAGTCATAATATCGTTTATATTCAGGTTGTTGCATGACATTATTCAATGACGATCCAGGCTCGCCTCGCTTAATTTCAGGTGGCTGAACCAACGCACCTGTCGATTCTAGCTGGTAGTTGACATATCGTAAGCCGATGTTTCCCACTAATGGCATATCTTGAACTAAAAAGTCGAAGTCACCTCGAATATAAAACTCAGTGCGTTTTTCATTGGTTGAACTAATATTGTGCGCAGCATAAGGACCTTCAACTCGGTTTGGTTTGTCTTCATAAGGGACGTATGTGCCTGTACAGCTGCCATTGTTGGCGGCGCTATTTGTTGCATTATGCCAACGATCTCTACACCCTTGGCGCAATGATTCAGCATAATTTTTTACTAAGTCCATACGAGGGAACAGGAAGTTGTTCACATTACCTTGGAGTACTTTACCATTGTAATAGTCTGAAAAATCGACCCGTTCGAATAACTCTGGGCGCTCGATTGCAGAGGCTGCGTTTCTATCAGCTTGAACCCATGGGGTACCAATCGCTGACCAGCCTTCATAAGCCGTATCTCTTACAGTTAAGTCTTTGTCGGACAAATAAAGCCCTGATTTAACACTTGTAAAAGCTCCATCGAGTTCATAGTTAAGATCAAGCTGAAAGCTATCTGATTTTGCGGTGTTGTGTTCAACTTGCTCCATGCCACTACCAAGGAAAAGGTTCGGTACAGGACCATTCCAATCCTCATTTGGTGAATATCCTGGAGTGAGAATATTATCATTTAGAAATTCAATTGTTGGGCGTGAACCGCGAGTATCTAAGAAGTATGGCGAGACAACATGGACATGGTTGCCCCGAGTTTGGCCTGACATACTGTAATTTTGCACTTCTTTTTCAGAGTCAACGTGCTGATAGTCTAAATCGATAGTCAGGCGGTCGATGGGCTTAATTGTTACCTTAAACGAGGTATCTTCAACCATATTCTCGTTGTAATTCCAGCGACTACGGTAGAAAAAAGGTGTTTCTGGACTGACACCCAGCGCAATACCCGAAGTAACAAAGCCGTCATCAGTAGTCAGTGGAAAGCCATTAGCTTCGTCATTCATCCAGTTTTGAGAAGAGCCCATGAAGCCCTTAAAGCCTTGTGCAGCTTGTCCTATTTGGCGTTCATTCCACTCTAATGACGCTTTTGAACTGATGTGCTCAAGTGTTGCGACGATGGTTTCATCTGTGTTGGCCCATTGTAAAGATGTTGTGATCCCTGTTCGTTTACGATCATTGGTTGCGGTACTCATGTGAACTGCAACCGGAACATGCCAAATACTACCTGCAGGCTGACCGGGTAAAGCCGGGCCATCGACAGGTGAACTTGGATCGACGCCCGTAATCCCACCCCACTGATCAGTCGTTGGTAAAAATGCATCACCACGAGAATGGAAGTTACCTAAACCTACTCCATCGCCACGAGTCTTGTATTCAGATTGTGAGCCAGCGATCAAAAAGCCAAACCTACCAGCTTCTGTTTCCCAAGTATCGGAAAATAATGCAGAGAAAGATGGGGTGACCTCTTCGCGTAAATCACCATAATTTGCTTTTGCATTAAATGAGATTAACTGTTCATCAGAATCAAATGGTTTACGAGTAATTAGGTTGACGGTCCCTGCAATACCACCGGAAATCAGATCTGCCGTTTGGTTTTTAACGACTTCAACCGCGCCGAGTAATTCAGCAGGAAAATCTTCATAGCTCAATCCACCTGATGGATTAGCGCTGAAGGCATCACGGCCATTGACCTCTGAACGGACACGATCTAGACCGCGCACCAGTACACCTGTACCTTCATCAGCATAATGTTTTGGGTCATCTGATGATGCAAAGCGTTCAATCGTCACACCCGGCACCCGTTGAAGTGCTTCGGTGACCGATTTATCGGGTAAGGCGCCAATATCGGATGCGGTAATAACATCTTTGACTGTATCAGCATAACGCTTGAGATTTTGAGCGCTAAAAATACTTCCTCGAATACCTTCGACTTCGATGACTTCAATTGGCTGTTCTTTTTTTACTTTATTGACATCGCTGTCACTGTTGGGCGTAGTTTCTGCAGCCAAAAGCAAAGGGCAAAGACCCAAAATGGCAGATGTAACTGCAAGGCTAAGCCTCGACCGTTTGACTGTGTGTTGATTGAACGCTGTATTTGACATGCTTTTCCCTTTTTCTTGTTGTTGTCTGATTTATCTTGTCAATAGGATATCTACAGGGCTGAAAAACGACCCGACATACCAAGCTAGTTACAAATAATATTTTAGTGTTGCGTAATAAATAACATAAAATAAACCATACCTCGTTACTTTTTAACATGTGGTTAAAAAAAGTAAATACTTTTAGTCAAAAAATATCGGGACAAAAGGTTGGGTTAATCTTAACTTTTATGAAGAATGACGTGGTTAAATGAAAAACCCGCTACAGCGGGTTTTGAATGTAAGAGTTGTGTCTACAGTTATTTGGTAGGTTTTGTATGCTGAATTAGTAACTCTGCGACTTGTTGCTTTACGGCACGCTTATCATCAGGATCAACATCAAAGCGTTGTGCCAGTTGTATAATTTCTTCATCGCTTAAATTAAACGATAATCGTTGACGTGTTTTTTTTGATTTAACATCTAAAGCAAGTATTTTTCTGATCATATCTGAAGGCGTTAGCTCTTCGTCAATCGCTTGTTTTTTTATGCTTTTTTGAACTTCACTGCTTAAGTCAAATGCCATTTGCGTGGCACGAACAGCTTGTTCTTGCCGTTGCCATTTGGCCTGTTTATCTGTCACGATGCCTGTCCTGGGAATAAGTCTACAATATCACTAATCGGACGGCTTAAAGTCAGCGATACCTCAGTCTCACCCCCTTCCCAGATTTCGATATTAATACTGTGGTTTTCATCATCAGACATCAAACTGATCACCTCGCAGGGTTCACCGCTTTCGTCCTGATACCGCGGCAATGATAACTGGCGGTAATCTTTATTGTGAAAATAACAAACATAGGGTGCTTCTGATTGCTTGTATGATGACGCTAAAAAGCGCTCAAAAGTCTCTGGTGTCGAAGCTGTCGTAATGTGTGTTAATTCTTCTTCATCAAATATACGAGCAAATTCATCGAGTGTGAAAATCTCAGCCACATCATCGCGTTGGATTTTGATCGAAAAATTAGCAAACTCTTCGCCATCTTCACGTTCAATTTGTAGAAATACCACGTTTCCTGATTCGCTTTCTAACACGAATTCGTACTCGGCACTGTGTTGATATTGGTATGTTTGGACATCTGTTACTTTTAAGGTCTGTCCTTTTAGCCAGTTAGGGTAAGCAAAGGAATCAATTAACGTCAGCATATCACCGGTTTTTAACTGGCTAGCGTGAGTGAGTTGGCGCTCTACCGGCTTTTTAGATTTAAAAAAACCAAACATAATTCACCTGTTGATTAAAGTTGATAGACAAAAAAGGAGGCTAAGCCTCCTTTGAATTTACGTTATAGCTTATTGCGCTTGTTTCGCTTTGATGCGAGCGAGGATATCGCTACTTTTTTGGTTTTGCTCACCAATGCCTGCTTCGGCTAATTTAGCTTTTAAATCATCGCCATTTGTTGCAGCTTCAAGTTGTTTTGCTGCCCCTAACTGATCTTGGCGATCTTGTTGACGCTGTTTAATACGCTCCAGTGACTGGCGAGCATTGGTCATTGATGACTCGTTGGTGTTTAATGTGCTGTTGACCGCCATGGTCGCTTTTTGCACGCTTTCTGTGGTCTTAACCATAGTGAGCTGACGCTGGTTTTCTTTAATTGATTTCTCAGCATCTTTAACTTGTTGCTTTAATGCCACAATATGATTGCTGAATCCGGCTAAGACTTGGTCGTGCTCGGCTTTTTCAGTTTCGAAATCACCAATCTTTTCGGCGATTTCTAGTGCTAAGGCTTCGTTGCCTTTTTCAAGCGCCTGACCTGCATAGGTTTCGTGCTCTGCAATGCTGTCATTTAATGCACTGATTTTGCGTTTAGTTTGCATTTCTTTAGCCATGACTTCAGTCAGGCTCTTTTTCGCTTTTTGTAATGCATTTTGTGCATCGGCGATTTCTTGCTCAAAAATGCGGATACCGTTGGCATCAACGATTGACTCACCAACTTCTCTTGCACCACCACGAACAGCTGTAAATAATTTCTTTAAAATACTCATAATTTTTACTCCACCATTATTCGTTTAAATAAGCTGTAACGGCATCTAATGCATCAATTGCATTATCGGCCAATGTCACTAACTCATGCGTAACTTCATCAAATGATGAACTGACGGCTAGGGCACCAAAAATGGCGTATTGATCGTCAATTTTGGCAAAAGCACTTAAAGGAATCGGAACATTCAGCTTTAAAAGTGCTTCGTTTAATTCATTTCTTAATTCAGTTTTGACTTCGCTTTCGTTAAACAAATAGCTGATGCATAACAACTGTTCTTGTGTTTGTGTAACGAAAATAGGTAACTCGTCATTTCCATCTACAATCACTTGTAAAACTTCTTGCTCACCTGGATTGGCGATTAAGAATGATTCAAAGTTTGCGCCTTCGGTTTCGAACGACGCCAGTTTGATTGATAATTCGTTTAAATCCATCTTTTTTACCTTATTCACTTTGACATAATATGTCTGAGTTAAGATTTGCACAGGTGACATATTATGTCAACACTGTGCTGTTAATTTTTATATAATTCAGATTCTGTTTGCCATGCTTGACGATAATAATCATACAGAACACCAGAGCCCAACCTGTTGACTTCTATCTCTTTATTTGAAGAAAAAAAGTTGTTTGGAAACGCAAAAGCGGCGTGTAAATATTTTTGATTAACCCAGTTACTTTGCACTGGGAAATCACTTACTTGAGCAATGCGCGCACTGGCAGGTTGGCCACTTCGGGTGGCTATCGTCCATCCCCACTGTCCAAATGACGGAATATTTTGCTGATATTGCTCTACATGGGCAAACCCGGCATGTTTGACTGTTTTAGCAATACTAATAAACGCTTTTTTTGCGTGATAGGGGGAGGTTGATTGGATCACTAACGCGCCATCAGGTGCTAAAAGTTGTTTAACATGGTTATAGAAATAATCACTGTACAGTTTGTTGAGATCTGGGTGATTTGGGTCGGGTAAGTCAATGATGATGCTATCAAACTGTAAGCCTTGGTCGAGCATGTGCTCCACTTCTAAAAAGGCGTCAGCGACAATTACTTGTGCACGTGTATCGTTCAAAGCATCGTGATTTAACGTAATCAATTTGTCTGTAATTGCCTGTGGCGTTTGAAATTTAGTTCCTTTTAGTCCAAATAGGGACAGAAGCTGCCCATCCAAATCGACTAAGGTGGCTTGTTTAACAGGCCATTTGAGGACATCTCGTAGGGCTAAGCCATCGCCGCCACCAATTATGAGCACGCGATCATGGCGGTTGGCTGCTAACATCGCAGGGTAGACTAGCATGGTGTGGTAAATTTGTTCATCTGCACTGGAAAACTGTAAGCGGCCATTGAGAAATAAATCATTAATAGGCGCGGTTTGTGTGCGACTTAAACGCTCAGTAATCACCACATGTTGATATTTGGTTGACTCTGAATAAATCACTTTATCTTTATAAAGTACATTACTGAGGTCTTTCATCCAGGTGGTTGCATAGAACAAAAAGAGTGCAAATAAACCCAGTAGTAGCAGATGACAAATGAGTAATAATTTCGCGAAACGGACATACTGATGATAGCGCCATAAAAAAATCAGCCCCGCAATCACATTAAATAATGCAGTCCAAGCAGCCGCTTGCATAATTGGAAGTGCCAACATCACAAGTACCCAAATAGCGGCGCCGACTCCTGCGCCGATGTAATCGGCACCGTAAATAGTTCCGGCGTTGTTCTCTAAAAACCGGCCATAAACGTGTTGACGGATCCGTGCAATCAAAGGGATTTCCATACCAATAAAGATGCCGAGTATTAAACCAAAAATATACGGCAAAAAGCGGGCAAAACTTTGAAATTGCTCAAACAAGGCACCATCAAGTACGGCGTCTGCAGGCAAATTGTATAGGCTTGCAAAGGTATGGGGGAGCGTGTAACTCACGGCAATGATGCTAGCGATAATCAAAATGCTGCTCATACCAAGCAGGGCAATTAGGCTTTCTAACCACGCAAATGCAGTGAATGGGTCTTTAAACCAGCGCGCTAAAAATGCGCCTATCCCCATAGCGACAATCATGGTGCCGATCATGGCATAAATAGCACTTTCAACTGATCCGAGAATACGGCCAGCGTAATGAGAGAGTAAATATTCATAGATAAGGCCGCAACCAGCGAGGATGGCCATGACACTAATCAGGAGGATGTCGTGACCTAGCAATTTGAGATTGCTGGTCACAACAGGTGTGCTAGGTGAAGTTGATGTCGTCAAGATTTAGGCACCGAGTAACGTCGCCATTGTGATACCCACAGCAAAGGAAATCGCTGCGGATATGGTTGCTACCCCTATATTTTTTTGGCGATTGACTTCATCGGAAATATCTTTGCCCGCTAAAATGACTTTAATCATTACAAGGTGCAAAATAATGAAAGCCACTAAGCTAGCAAGCGCTGAAAGCGTCCAATAAATTAAGCTTGAATTGATATTGTCCGCGATGTACGGGGCAATCCCTGTGGCTGCGGTGAGCGCCAGGGCACTACCAATTAAAAAGCCAGCATAACGAATACCTACAGCGATATTGTTATCTAAAATGGCTTGCTGTAAACAATCGCCATTGCGGTTAGTGCGTTTGTAAAGTTGCACACGATATTGGCTAATCAGCAACATACAGATATTACCAATCACAAATGCGGCAATCACGATAGGTAAGCCATACCAGCCTTCGGTTAATACCCAAATAAGAGCAGAGCGAATGACAATAGCGACACTGATAACATGACCAAAGTCGATAAGGGCTGCTGTGATATTCCCCTTGATGATCTCATCATGTAAGTTAACCTTTTGTAAGGCGACCTTATCTTGGAAGAAGTGGCCTAACTTAATCAGTACGATACCTATTAGTCCATACCCAGCCATTTGTGTGGCTTCTTGTAGTAATGAATCAGCGAAGGCGCCGCTGGTGACACCCGTCAGTACAATAGCTAAACCAGCCAGTCCTCCAGCAAAGCTTAAGCCAAAGGCAAAGTTATCTTTTTCGGTAATTTCATCGTTGGCGTGAAGGTTTGATACCCAGCCTTTGATAAATTTGAGGCTGACAAACAGCGCAACAATAATTACAAAATCTATTAAAAGTGCTTGAATTGACCAAGCTGTTAATCCGTTAATTTGGTACATATTTTTAAACTCCGCTACTGATGCGTTATTTGCCTCGGCTGACGCCGCGCGAGGTTCTACTTGAGCTGTTGCGCACTGAGCCTGAACTCGATTTTGCATAACTACTCGATTTTGAGTAACTGCTGCGCGTGGCTGGTGGGGTGTGACTACTGCGGCTTAAACCTGATGCCCCTGTTTTAGTTTTTGCGTATGGGCTAGTAAATTGTTTGCCTTGGCTTTTATAGGATTGGCGCGTACGATTTTCGACAGTAGTCTGCTGCTTATACTGTTTATAGCCAGTGTAACGTTTGCGGCCATAGTCATTGTAATAGCTATATTTTCGGCGTTTGCTCCAACTGCCGTATTCAATGGCACCGACAACATCACCAAACATACGGTACATGCCATACCACTGCCAAAAGCTAATGCCATTTGAGTTTGTTTGCCATTGACCGTAATTGGCATTACCGACCAGCTGATTTCCAGCTCCAGCGAGATCGCCATTTGCTGCATCTTCTGCGGCTTTGCTAATGGCACCTACGCGGGCAAGCGAGCCATTAGACATATCAGCCAAAACGTTGATCGGATCGGTCAAGGCATCTGCAAATAAGCTCAAACTGGCGGCTTCCTGAAGTAAGGACGCTTGTTCGATGATGTCTGCACTACTAAGTGCTGGATCGGGATTTTTGAGATCATTGAGCCGAGTAAGTAGATTTTGATATAGAGGACCTTGCTTGGTCGCATCTTGCGCGACCAGTTGTGCAATGGCGCTCAGTTGAGGGTTAGTTTGACTTAATACTTTGCCGTACTCACTAAGAAGTTTAGCATTACGTATTTGTTGGTTATCAAGCGCATCACCTAAGGTATTGATCTCTTGTGAGGCTTGCTCGAGTGTGTATTTGATTGTTTGTTGAGTGCGTTCTTCTTTTGATTCGCATCCCAGCATTAAGCTAAACAAACAAAACAGACTGATAAGTTTCCAAGCTTTTAAATCGGACATTCATTGTCACCTGATCTGCTGCTGTTAATCGTTCGATGATCAGTTTTACATAGCTCTTTGAGATAACCAAGATTTCAGTGACTAAAATTGTATCTTTTTATTTAGGTAGGCTGTTAATTTTGTTTAAAGTTTAACTCATTCTATCGTGACGCACTGACATTCAGTGCGTTACGTATTCATATTAATGTCGCGCCGCATACTCTTCGACAGCTTGCCAGACACGAAGCACATTACCACTGAGAATTTTTTTGATATCTGCTTCGCTATAACCTCTGTCGAGTAAGCCTTGCACTAAATTTGGGTAGCTTGCGACATCTTTTAGACCTATGGGTAAAGAGTCGCCTACACCATCGTAGTCTGAGCCAATACCCACGTGCTCGATACCAATTAATTTCACGACGTGGTCAATGTGATCAAGCACTTGCGCAAGAGAGGCAAACGGGTATGGGTTTTTGGCTAAGTAGGCCTTTCGAAAGTCTTTAACGGCTGAACTTTCGGCGCCATTGTTTTGCTCCGCTTCTTTGCGTTTGGCTTTAAACTGGTCGCCCCAAGCCCCCGCTGTGGCAGTAACAAAGCTCGATCCAAAGTTTATTTGGATCACGCCGCCATTTTCTTTTAAGGCTAGGAGCATTTTGTCATCCATATTGCGCTCGAATCCGGGCGTATATTTTCGTAATGAAGAGTGTGATGCGATGACGGGGACTTTTGAAATAGCCATGACCTGATAAAAAGCTTCATCAGAAATATGCGAGACATCAACCATCATGCCTATTTTGTTCATTTCACTTACTAGCTCTTTCCCAAATGGGCTCAATCCTTGCCATTGGCGGCGTAGGTCGTAGGACGAATCGGAAATATGATTGCTTTGTGAGTGTGCCAAAGTGATATAACGAACGCCACGTTGATAAAAATGGGTGAGGTTTTCTAGTTTCCCCTCGATTGGCGAGCCATTCTCCATCCCCATCGGGAGTGAAAGTTTGCCTGCTTTAAAATGATCATGGACATCTTTGACAGAATCAGCAATGGCAAATTTTTCTGGCGCGCGGCCGACAATGGCTTCGACATAATCAATGAGTTTATTGGCCAGTGCGTAAGAACCCCCCGTTTTTTCGAGCCCTGCAGGAATATAGATAGACATAAATGGGGCGTTGAGTCCGCCTTTTACTGCACGTGGGTAGTCAAAATCTCCGCCCGCGGCTTGGCTTACATCTTCCCACTTATGCTCTAAGCGATAAGGGACGTCGATATGTGTATCGACTAAGATGGTTTGTTGGGTTAATTCAATGGCGCGTTTGGAAGCTGGGGTAAAGTCTGTTTCAGAGTGAGGTTGTGCTAGGGTGGTGTAGCTTAACGCTATTAAAGAGATTCCAGTGATGAGTTTCATGGTTTTTTCTTATTGTTTATAGTGAAAAAACCATTGTGTGAGTTTATTTATGGGCTTACAAGTTCTGCGCGATAAATAACGTTAAAAATCAGAGCTAGGGTATTGTTCTTCAGGTTGTTCTGCAAAGGTACGCGCGGTCATGATATTGGCGCTTTCATGCAGCTCAGAATAAACAATGACCACTTCTCCAGATTTTAACTGTTGACGTATTTGGGCAATTTTATCGTTGGTAGAGTATTCAAGTTCGCCATAGTCGGTCCCTTCGCGCAAAATGAACTCTTTGATCAAATTGTCGAGGGTGTCTTTTGCTAAGGCGTCATAAGGGATAATCATAATAAGGTTCGCTTAAAAAAGGCTGGGATTTTCTGCTCGAGCCAGAATACGGGTTTAAACGGGTTTGCACCACTAATAAAACCAACATGACCGCCTTTTGGAGAAACGGCGAGTTCGACATGTTCACTGACCTCTTCAGGAAGTGGGACGGCTTGGCTTGATAGCATTGGATCGTCTTGGGCATGCACTATCAGTGTCGGGGTTGCGATATCTTTTAAATAAGGCTTCGCGCTAGATTGCTGATAATAATCGGCTGCATCTTGAAAGCCATGCAGTGGGGCTGTCACACGATTGTCAAATTCAAGTAAATCGTTAATGTTAGCCAGTTCATTACTGCTTAATTGTAAGTGGGCCTCGAGCGTTGGTAATTTGCGCGCCGTAGATTTTTTTAAGCGGCCCAGTAAATAGCGTTGGTAGATTTTCGCTAAGCTTTTGCGAATGACCTGACATGAGCTCGCTAAATCGAGGGGGGCAGAAATAACAGCGGCTGCGCTGAGTAAGCTGTGATGTTTGAATTCCCCTAGGTATTTCGCTAACACATTGCCTCCGAGCGAAAAGCCAACAGCTACTAAGGGTTTGTGTGGAAAACGTGCTTTTAATGTTTCAAACAGGTAACGAGCATCGGTTGTTTCACCACTGTGATAGGCGCGGGGTAATAAATTAGCTAATTTAGAGCAGTTTCGAAAGTGCATCAGTACCACATCAAAGCCACTGCTATGCAAGGCTTTCATCATACCTTTTGCATAAAAGCTATCGATATTACCTTCTAAGCCATGAAAAACGACAGCTAATGGGCGTGTATCACTTTTTATCGCTGGTGTAGTCCACGCGAGCTCAAGGAAGTCGTGATCAGGGGTAGAGAGCGTTTCATATTCGACGTTTAACGCGAGTTTTGGGCGAAAAAATCGAGGTAGTATGGTTTGTGCATGCTTGTTGCTCATCCACCAAGCGGGTTTAAAACTAGCGTTCATAATCCTAAAGATGTTTTGAAATACACCCGCGCAGTGTATCAGAAAAAAATAAAGCACCAAACTAAGCGAGCTTAGTTTGGTGCTTTAGCGCGTCGTGCTTAACTCGTTACTCAGGCACTTCAGCCTCATTAATTTTTTTGACGAAATAGACCACGTAAAATAGGCACAATGCAATCACTACACCTAAGATCCCAAACGACATAAATAAAATGGGGTCGCTAAAAAAATCTCTAAAAAATACGTTCATGGTGTTTCTCCTATTTCTTCAATAAAGTAAAGATATAAGAGGCTGGACGAATAAGACCTGATTTAGATCAAGGTTTATTCGGCTGAAGATATGAGCTGGTGGAGAATTTGATTTAGATCAGGTTTTTCAGCTAATGCACCATGGCTAATGTAAAGCGCCAGATTATCGGCCTTTTCATAATGGTGTGGCTTGAATTGATGATAGGCCTCGATAAGTAAACGTTGTTCTTGTTGTTCAAAGCTCAATTCGGTGGCCAGAATTTGAGCGCGCATGACATCATAATGAGATGAGGTTGCATGGTGCGCCTTGAGCTGCGCTCTGATCGTGCGAAGCGGTATTGTAAATTGGGTATTAAAAGGGGTAAGTGCTTCGGTTAACTGTGTTAACTGCGATGCGGATAGTTGTATGTTTAAACTATTTAAATACAGTAAAAAAAGGCATAGGTTGACGTTTTTATTATCGACATTTTGCCATTCTAATAGGGTTTTCGCCACTTGGGGGTGGCGATAAATATCGAGACTAAATTGCCAAAAAGCGTGCGTGTTAATCACAGTCGGCATGAAAAGCGCTTTCTTTATTCTCGAGCTCTTCTAGTAACTCGAGAAGCTGCTCTTCAATATCATTGTGTTCAGGAACAAGCTTTGCTTGTTGCGCCAATAGTTGCGTTAATTGTGCTTTATTGTCTGCTTCATACAACGTGCCATCGGCCAAGGCCATTTCGATCTCACTGAGTTGTGCCGTGCTTTTATCGAGTCTACTTTCTAATTGGCTGATTTTCTTTTTTATTGGCTGCACTTCTTTACGAAACTCTGCTTCGCGACGCTTTTGATCTTTACGATTAACTGCGCTGTGGCTTTTATCGTTTTTGGGCTCCATTGCTGAGTCTGTTTTATTTGCGGCTAATAACCATTGATAATATTCATCTAGATCGTAACCAAAGGGGGTGACCTGACCTTGGTCGACTAGGTAATACTCATCGGCGGTATTTTTGAGCATATGGCGGTCATGCGAGACTGTAACCATTGCCCCTTTAAAGCCTTGCAGAGCCATTACTAAGGCGTGTCGCATTTCGAGATCTAGGTGGTTGGTTGGCTCATCCAGAAGTAACAGATTCGGTTTTTGATAAACTAACATCGCTAAGACTAACCGAGCTTTTTCGCCTCCAGAAAAAGGAGCGACAGGTTCAAGCGCTTTATCACCAAAAAATGCAAAGCCACCAAGGAAGTCACGAATTTTTTGTTCTGGCGCTTGGGGGTCTAAGCGCTGGATATGCAAAAGGGCGCTGGCAGTTAAGTCGAGGGACTCAAGTTGGTGCTGGGCAAAGTAGCCAATGTTAAGCCCTTTATGTTGGAATACTTCACCACTTTGTGGTGCGAGTTCTCCAGAAAGTAGTTTGATTAAAGTCGATTTCCCTGCGCCATTACGACCAAGTAGTGCAATTCGGCTTCCAGGTACTAAGTTCAGTTTGATGCTGTCTAAAATCGTAATCTCACCGTATCCTGCTTTAGCTTGATCGAGCGTCATAAGCGGGTTGGGAAGCGCTAAAGGTTCGGCGAATTCAAAGTCAAAAGGAGAGTCGACGTGAGCCGGAGCGAGCTTTTCCATACGCTCAAGCGATTTAACCCGGCTTTGGGCTTGCTTGGCTTTACTGGCTTTTGCTTTAAAGCGAGCGATAAATTTTTCGAGATGAGCGATTTGCTCTTGCTGTTTTTCAAAGCTCGCTTGTTGTTGTGCTAATCGTTCTGCTTTTTGGCGTTCGAATTGTGAATAATGGCCTTTGTAGACATTGATTTTTTGGTTTTCAATGTGCCAGATTTCATCAATGACGGCATCGAGGAATTCTCTGTCGTGAGAAATTAGCACTAAAGTACCGGTATAGGCTTTTAAAAATCGCTCTAACCAATAGACGGCATCAAGATCTAAGTGATTTGTTGGCTCATCAAGTAATAATAAATCGGCTTCAAAAATAAGAGCTTGAGCTAAATTGAGGCGCATGCGCCACCCACCAGAAAAAGAACTGACAGGTAAGGTAATTTGAGCGTTACTAAAACCTAAACCGTGTAAAAGCTCACCTGCTTTGGCTTCAATAGAGTAACCACCAACGACCTCGAGTTGCTGGTGGACTTTGGCAAGCAATTCGCCGTCTTGATTTTTTTCAGCAAAGTGTAATTGTTCACGAAGTTTGTAGTAGTTAACGTGACCTTGCAATACATACTCAAGCGCAGATATTTCTAATGCTGGGGTTTCTTGTTTGACTGAAGAGATACTCCAATCCTTTGGCACTTTGCAATCACCACTATCTAGGTGCAACTCACCTTTGAGTAATGCAAATAAACTAGATTTACCACATCCATTGGCTCCTACTAAGCCGACTTTATGACCTGGGTATAAAGTAGCATTGGCGTCTTTTAATAGAGGCTTTGCACCGCGTAGAAGTTCGAGTTGCGAAATTTGGATCATGATATGTTCTATAGCATTGAAAATTGGCATTAGTATATCAAGCAAGCGATCGAAATGGTTATAGCTAAACGTATTAAATGTAGCTTCGGCGATAATTAGCGCTGTTGTGTGCACGTAAACAGGGTTAAAATAGTGAGAGAGTCAGTCGTGTTGGGCGCAATAATGAAGCAAAAAAAACGTTTTATAGCAGGTGCTGTGTGCCCTGAATGTCAAACCATGGATATGATGCAGCTTTATAAAGAGCATGATGTTGAAAAAGTGGAGTGTTTATCGTGTGGTCATAAAATGACTCAGCCAGATGGAGCGGTGCAAGCATCAACACGCCAGTTTGAGCAAGTCATTGGCGTGTTTAAGCCTGAGTAGTTTAATAGTGCGGCGGCGGAGGCTCGACTAATTGTGCGTCGCCACTAGGTGCATTTTGAACTTCTTTAATTTTTTCGGCTAATAACTGGGTTTGACGCTGAATAATCGCAATGATTTTTTGGTGTTCTCGGATTTCGTCATTCAAAATATCAATGGTTTCATCTTGGAAGGCCACTTTGGCTTCTAATTCGTAAATTCGGGTTTCTAAATCACTCATTGTTTCTTCTCTATTTGCCAAGTTTCCGCTAGGCCACTGGAACTTTCGCTAATAATAGTGTGTCCATCAGCTTTGAAGGCGACATCATACACCACCGCCGATTGAGGTCGAGACTCTTTTCGGGGAGTGACGTACCATGTTTGTAATTGTTGACCTGTTTTTGCATCCCAAAGTGCAATTTTTCGTGTTGGTGAGCCCGTTAAGAGTAAGCTGCCATCGTCATTAAAGCGTGCGGCACTGAAAATTTGCTGACGACTTGTATATTGCAAGTTAGAAATCATTTGCCCTGTTTGCAAATCCCAAATGCGAGCCTGTTTTTGACTATCGGCTGTAAATGCATAGCGCCCTTTGGGATCTAATGTCACTCGGGTAACTCTACTTGGATGGTTAAACCGGTGGATCACTTGTGCTGTACGTGTGTCCCATAAAAATGCAGCATAATCATTAGAACCAGTGAGGGCGTAATAACCGTTAGGGGAAAGGTCGACTGCATTAATTTTCTCTTGGTGGCCTAAAAACTCAATGCGTCGGCCTGTTTGCATATCGATATGCACGACGACACCATTACTTTTACCGTACAACACGTGGCGCCCTTGGTTACTCACAGAGATATCGCGAATCGTTGAATCTTTGATTTTCCAAAAACCTATATTTTCTCCGTTGTTGATATCCCATAACGCAAAGTTTCCCTTGTCGGCACTGATTGCGACACTGTTATCGAAGCTGATGTCAGTGCTGAGCACTAAATTATCTTCTACTTGCTGGTGGCTCCACTGATATTTCAGTCCATTTTTGTTCAGGTCCCATAAAGCCAAGCCATGAGAGACTGATGAAACGAGGCTCAAGGTTCCATCATTGGACAAGCTTGCATCATAGGCACCTTGTACGGCGTGCTCGGTTGCATTGCTTGGTAATTCTGATTGGTTACCGCAAGCGGTTAAAGAAGCTGCTACTAGTAAGCTAAAAATAGTGCGATATATCGTCATTTTGCGCGTATTTTTCCTTAACTCTTGCCAAGCAAGAGGTTAGACTAAGGGGCGATTTTGGTCCCAGGCTGTTTTAATAACTATTTCATAACGAACTAGTTATGTGAGCAGCCTATCACGTTGGCCGTTATTTTTAATTAGTTAAGTATAGAGAATTGGCTACCAAATGGTATGTCGGAGACAATAATGAAAAAAACACTAAAGTTATCTTTGATCGCAGCGTCTGTACTCGCTCTTACAGCCTGTAATCAAGAAGCCAAAAAAGAACAAGCGGTAGAAGTTAAATTAGAAACTGCTGCACAGCAACAAGCATACGGTATTGGTGCATCTGTGGGTGGATTTTTAAATAAAGATCTAGCAGATAAAAAAGAACTCGGTTTTGAGTTAGACCAAGCTTTATTAATCAAAGGTTTTCAAGATGCGCTAGCGGGCTCTGCAAAAATCGATGATGAAAAAATCCGTGAAGTATTAACACAACTAGATACCGACGTGCGCGCTAAGCAAGCCGAGCAAGCAAAAATAGAAGCTGAAGAAAACAAAGCTAAAGGTGTTGCGTTTTTAGCTGAAAATGGCAAGCGTGAAGGTGTAACGACGACTGAATCTGGATTACAGTATGAAGTGATTACTGCTGGTGAAGGTGCACAACCTGCTGAGACAGATGTTGTTGTTGTTCATTACAAAGGAACGTTAATTGACGGCACTGAGTTTGATAGCTCTTATAAGCGCAATGAGCCAGTGAACTTCCCACTTAACCGCGTAATTAAAGGTTGGACTGAAGGTGTTCAACTAATGAACGTGGGTTCTAAGTTCAAGTTTGCGATTCCGTCTGAACTGGCATATGGCGATCGCGCAACAGGCTCTATTCCTGCTCACTCTACTCTTATCTTTGAAGTAGAGTTATTAGATATTGAACAGCCTGAACAAGAAGCGGCTGCAAGCGAATAAGTTGCGGCTATTCTTTTTAAATAAAAAAACGGGATTAAATCCCGTTTTTTTATTTGTCTAAATGATTTGAATATAAATTGTCAATTAGCTCATCTTCGAATTCAAAACGTTGTTCAAGGACTTCGCCAAGCTCTGAAAGATCATTATCGAATTTCGAAAAGTCTTGGCCTTTTTTGGCATCAGCATATTGATCATTAAAATTTAGCGCTAAGTCAGTTGAACTTGCTATTTTTGGATAGAGAGTCTTCGCAAGCGCTAAACTTTGTGGTCCCTTTTCCTCACAAGCCTGAACGATATCGTCATAAATTTCAAAATGCCCAGCAGATAAGTAATCAACAAGGATTTGACAGAAACTTTGAATTTCATCTTTATCAGGCAATGCATTATCACTGCGCTCGTAAGGTGGCAAACCAACAAGTTTACAATATTGTACTAATAACTCTTGACGTTCTTCTAACCATGAATCAATAACGGAGTGGGATCCACCCCAAGACTCTTGGGCTTTTTCTAGTCTTGTTAGCATATTCAATCTCCCTTGCGAACCTAACGTTTTCTCTATAACAATGAAATATGAACAAAAGATCAACTGATTTTTTACAATTCAAGCAGATAAAATTTAAGTTGCTGATATCTATGGTTTTATTTTTTTAGGGTTAGGAGGTGGAAATTACGCTTTTTTATTGATTTAGAAAAGAAAAAACCACCCGAAGGTGGTTTAAATTCTTTTGCTGACTTGTTTAAACAAGTTCTTATTATTCTTATTTACTAGCGCATTTATTTTATAACAATTAATTTACTTAACTGCAACTGTTTATTTTAAAATTTATGTAATAGTTTGATCTTGCACATAGAGCGCGGGCTATCATAATGATACAATTATTGGATTAAAGGGGATTACCCCACTAGCAGAATGAGAACTTTATGAGCGAACTTAAAAACGATCGTTATTTACGTGCCTTATTGAAACAACCTGTGGATGCAACGCCTGTCTGGATGATGCGACAAGCTGGCCGTTATTTACCAGAGTACCGCGCACTTCGCGCTGAAGCGGGTGACTTTATGAGTCTGTGTAAAAATGCTGAACTAGCTTGTGAAGTCACACTTCAGCCATTACGCCGTTTTCCGCTTGATGCTGCTATTTTATTTAGTGATATTTTAACGATCCCCGATGCTATGGGCTTAGGCTTATATTTTGAAACTGGTGAAGGCCCGAAATTTGAGCGCCCCATTTTAGATATGCGTGACGTAGTCAATCTACCTATCCCTGATCCTGAACAGGAATTAGGTTATGTCATGAATGCTGTGCGTACAATTCGCAGAGAGCTCAAAGGGGATGTGCCATTAATTGGTTTCTCTGGTTCTCCTTGGACACTTGCAACCTATATGGTTGAAGGGAGTAGTAGTAAAACATTTGGTAAAATTAAAAAGATGGCGTTTGCCGAGCCAGAAATTTTGCACATGCTACTCGATAAACTCGCTGATTCGGTAATTCTGTATTTAAATGCGCAAATTAAAGCGGGTGCGCAATCTGTTATGATTTTTGATACTTGGGGAGGGATTTTAACTCCTCGTGATTACCGAGAGTTTTCTCTTGGTTATATGGAGAAAATCGTTGATGGTTTGATCCGCGAGTATGACGGCCGTAAGGTTCCTGTCACATTATTCACTAAAAATGGTGGGATGTGGTTAGAGGCAATGGCTGCTACTGGTTGCGATGCATTAGGATTAGATTGGACGATAGATATTGCTGATGCTAAGGCGCGTGTTGGTGACAAAGTGGCATTACAAGGGAACATGGATCCTGCCATGTTACACGCCAGCCCTGAGCGAATTCGTCAAGAAGTACAGAAAATTCTTGATGGTTTTGGTGCAGGTAGCGGACATGTCTTTAACCTTGGGCACGGTATTACACCGGATGTTGATCCTGAAAATGCAGGTGCATTTATTAATTCTGTCCATGAACTATCTAAGTTATACCATCTGTAATCACTTTTATCGGTCATTAAAAAAGGAGCCTAAGGCTCCTTTTTTAATGAATTAAGTTAAGGGTTAATATGAGAGTCTGGCGCCGTTTGCCATCATCGCAGCTTTTCCACCTTCAATTAGGTTCAAATAACTACGGGTTGGCCAGTTTCGTTGTTGGGCTTCTTCAAACGCTTGCTGAAGCAACTCTTCGCCTTGTTCTACGCGACCCAATTCACTGTATGATGCCCCTAGCACCGAAAGCAGCACTGGGTGAGTCGGATCTAAAGAGCGTGCAAGCTCAGCGTATTTTATCGCTGATTGGATATCACGTATTTTAGGGTTGTCTGAAAATGCAAGTAAGTGCGCATATTCAGTCATTGCTGGAAGATACTGATTATGTGTCGCTTCTTTTAGAATATCGACGGCACGTAATGGGTTGTAATGAACACTTTCATAGTTCAGTAACGTTTTAGCTAACTGAAATTGAGCACGGTAGTTGTCACCTTGGCTCGCTTTTTCTAACCAATTAAATGCTTTACGTTCATCTGGTTGACAGCCTTCGCCATTATCAAAACAGTGAACTAAACGTAGTTGTGCGTCATTATTGCCGTTTATTGCGGCTTTGTAATACCAATCGATTGCTTGCTCGGAGGGGTTTTCAATCATTTCATGTTCAAGCATAAGTGCATAACGTGCTTGTGCATAGCTGTTGCCTTCATCGGCTAGTGCTTTGAGCTTGCCTGTATATTCTTCAAGTTGTTTTTCATACTTGCGATGATTTGAACTGCTATTACTTTTAATTTTAAAGGTGTAAAACAAGTCGTTCACGCGGTCTGGTTCACCGTTACGTCTTTTAACCGGTTTAAATTTCCACTGTTTAACAGCATCAAGTACATAGTCATCAATTGCATTTTTTGGAAACGAAGCCAAAATCCGCGCATCTTCAACATGACCGCTTTCATTAACATTATAGGCTACAGTGGCCCATGCACTTTGCGCAGCGATAAGTTCATTTGGGTAATCGGGCTCGATTTTATTAAGTATCGTGGCACGCTCAGGATAAAAACGAGAAGGTTTTATGATTGGAGCATAGTGTTGTTGATGAAGTTTTTTACCGTATAGCTTAGATATAGCACGGTAACGATCTTTGCCTTCCTTACGTGAAGGAATGACTTTACGTAAAACGCTATATTTTTCTGCAGCAGCTGCATTATCAAAATCTTTAGCGACTAAGTACCAAGCGTAAGCTTGAGTGATATCTTTATCTACACCCAGGCCTTGCTCATATAAAGAGGCGAGTTGAAACTGTGCTTCTGGGTGCCCTGTTTGAGCTAACTTGGTCAATTCTGTTGCGGCATCAGTGTAATTTTTTTCACTGAGCAATCTTTTCGCTGAGTCAAAGTCAGCAAATACAGAGGTAGAACAAAATGTTAAAGCGGATAAAAACCCTAAAGCAGCACATTTCATCTTAACAGCCTATTATTATTCTTATGATGAAATTTAGTTTACAAGAATTTTACACGGAAACAATAGTCAGCAATAAAAAAGGGCACAAAATGTGCCCTTTTTTTGATCATTTCGATTATTTTATCAAGCGGTTCAAACCGTTGAGCGCTGCAACACGGTAAGCTTCGGCCATGGTGGGGTAATTGAAAGTTGTATTGATAAAGTATTCAATATTATTTCCACCATTCTGTTGCTCCATTATTGCTTGGCCGATGTGAATAATCTCAGAAGCACGTTCACCGAAGCAGTGGATACCTAAAATTTCTTTGGTATCAATATGGAAGAGTATTTTTAAGCTGCCAACTTCTGTTCCTGCTATTTGCGCACGCGCCAGATGTTTAAATTGAGCTCTGCCTACTTCGTACGGTATTTTCGCTGTTGTTAATTCTTGCTCATTCTTACCAACTGAACTGATTTCAGGAATGGTATAAATACCAACTGGAATATCTGAAATAATCCGCTCAGGACAATGGCCATGAACAATAGCTATTGCTGCAATACGCCCTTGGTCAAAGGCTGCACTGGCTAAACTCGGATATCCTATAACATCGCCCACAGCGTATATGTTATCAATTTGGGTGCGATAATTTTCATCGACCTTAAGCAAACCACGTCCATCGGCTTCAAGGCCAATTGCTTGCAGGTTTAATTTATCGGTATTGCCGGTGCGTCCATTGGCAAATAAAACGCAATCGGCTTGCATTTTTTTACCCGATTCCATATGGAATATTACGCAGTCCGAGCGAGTTTCGACTTTAGCAAGCTCTTCGTTATGCCTAATTACAATGCCGCTGTTCCAAAAGTGATAGCTTAATGCATCCGACACTTCGGCGTCAGTGAATGCGAGTAAGCGGTCTCGGGTGTTGACTAAGTCGACCTTAGCTCCTAAGCCCCGAAAAATTGAGGCATACTCACACCCAATGACACCGGCGCCATAAATGATGATATGACGTGGATCATGGTTGAGCTTCAAAATCGTATCACTGTCATAGATGCGACCATGATTGAAATCAACAGTGGGTGGCCGATATGGGCGAGATCCCGTTGCAATGACAATCGTTTGTGCCGTCATATCTTCAAAAGAACCATCAGGCTGAGAAATACGTATGGTGTGTTTGTCAATGAATGAGGCTTCACCATGAAAAATATCAATCCGATTACGATCATAAAAGCTAGTTCTTAAATTAACCTGTTTTGAGATCACGGTACTTGCATGGTTGAGAATGTCAGGAAAAGTGAGCCGATTACGCTGCTCACTTGCATTGAAAAGAGGGTTGGTATTGAACTCAATCAAGCGGCTAACTGAATGGCGCAGCGCCTTAGATGGGATAGTTCCCCAATGAGCGCAGCCACCACCAACAGAAGGTTGCTTTTCGATGACCGCAACCCGCTTTTTACTTTTGGCTAGATTCATGGCGGTGCCTTCACCGCCAGGACCTGTACCAATGATTATGGCATCATACTGATAAGTAATTTTTTTTGGTGACGCTTTTGCTTCTTTTGTTTTAGCCACTCTGTGTCCTCTTTAACTATATCTAGCTCTCAATAATTGGGCATTGAGCTCAAGCCATGACTGCTTTTGCTTTTGCCAAGCCCGCTCTAACTCACGATATTGTGCGATTAAAGCGGACTGATCACATTGTTTGAGCATGGTATTCTTTTTTGCATCAAGCAATTGTTTTTTTAGTTTACAGTAACTTTGCAGTTTTTTAATTAAAACATCGTACTCTTGTTGTAACAGCTCAAGTTTAGCATTCGCTACTTGGGCTTTTTGTAATTTGGTTGCTGTGCGCTGCATTAGTGTGTTGGCTTTTGCTTTTTCGATTCGCTCAATTGGAGTTGTTTTTAGCTTACTGGTTAATCCAACGTATGAAAGTGATTTTATCATCCACTTTGTCGGATCGTAATGCCACCATCGGATACCATTGCGGTAGTCACTCGCAAAGATATGATGATAATTATGATAACCTTCGCCATAAGTAAAAAGCGCTAATAAGCCATTATCTCGGGCTGTATTACTCTCAGTGTAAGGTCTAGTTCCCCAAATGTGGGCAATGGAATTGATGAAAAATGTGAAATGTTGGCTTAAAACTAGTCGCAAAATACCCGCTAAAATAAGCATGCCCAAAATATCACCAAATATAAAGCCGAGTAATAATGGCAGGCCAATATTAGAGATAAGTGTGAGTATCAGATAATGCTTATGCTGCCACATAACAATTTTATTTTTCTGTAAGTCGCGGCAATTATCATAATTAGCATAGTTATCACCTTGGTAATCTCTTAACATCCAGCCAATATGGCTATACCAAAATCCATTGGTAGCTGCATAAGGGTCTTTTATTGGGTCATCGACTTGCCCGTGATGGATGCGATGATCAGAGCTCCAGTGCAGCGCACTGTTTTGAATTGCAAATGCGCCACCAATTGCAAAAATAATCTGGATAATTGGGTGGGCATCGTAGGTTTTGTGTGCCCACAGTCGATGATAACCAGCTGTAATTGAGAGCCCAGCAAAGAACATACAACCAACAAATGCGGCCCAGTTAGCAAAACTAAAGCCATAAGTGATGCCGTACCATGGCACTAAAATTAGCGCCGCAGCAAAGGTGAGGGTGAAAAATAAGACATTGGTCCAAATAATAGGTGGTTTTTTCATAATATAAATCTCAGCGTACAACTGTACGCTAAAATAGTGGTTCCTGTGCATTCAGTCAAGTGACAATATCGCGAACAGTTAGTAATTTGCTGGTTAAGTAAATATGATAAACTGCTTTTTAGCAATTTATGGGGGTGTAGATGTCAGGTGTTCGGGCGAAGCAAAAAGAAAAAACAAGGCAAGCATTAATAGAAGCCGCATTTAATCAGTTAAGCGCAGAGCATAGTTTTTCGAATTTAAGCTTACGAGAAGTTGCTCGAGAAGCTGGGATTGCACCGACCTCCTTTTATCGCCATTTTAAAGATATGAATGAGTTAGGCCTGACCTTAGTCGATGAGGCTGGGTTAACATTAAGGCAGTTAATGCGCCAAGCTCGAAGTCGAATAGAATGCGGTGGCAGTATTATTACTATTTCAGTACATACTTTTATGGAGTTTATCGAGCAGTCTAGTAATCAGTTCCGGTTACTCTTGAGAGAGCGTTCAGGTACTTCGAAAGCATTTCGAGCGGCTGTTGCGCGTGAAATAAAACACTTTATCTTAGAGCTGGCACATTATTTAGAAATAGAAACACACTGTGATGTGAAGCAAGCCTATGTTCAGTCCGAAGCGATGGTGACCATAGTCTTTAATGCAGGGGCAGAAGCGCTTGATCTAGACAAACCGCAACGTGCGGAGTTGGTTGAGCGATTAATTTGGCAATTACGGTTTATTGCGAAAGGTGCCTCGATGTATAACAAAGAGAAAAAAAGCAGCTAACGCTGCTTTTTTATTTTCGAATGAGGAATACGCCCGATTCTATATGATGGGTGTAGGGAAATTGATCAAAAATCGCGAAGCGTTCAACTTTGTGGGTGGTTGTTAAGGTTGCTAAATCACGTTCTAACGTTTCTGGGTTACAGGAAATGTAAAGAATATTGTCATAATTCTGTACTAGTTTTGTCGTTTCAGCATCGAGCCCAGCTCTTGGAGGGTCGACTAAAATACTTTGGCAATTGTAACTAGATAAATCGATGCCTTTTAAGCGAGAAAACTCTTGTTCACCTTTCATTGCCAGTGTGAATTCTTCACTCGACATTCTGATGATATCTAGATTATTAATGTTATTAGCTTTGATATTGAATTGAGCTGAGGCGACAGATGATTTAGAGATTTCAGTCGCGAGCACGCGGTTAAATGCAGGTGCGAGTGCAATCGAAAAATTACCGTTACCACAATATAGTTCTAGTAAGTCATTTTCTAGCCCTTTACTAATGTCCAACGCCCATTCGAGCATCTTTTGATTCACTTTTGCATTAGGTTGGGTAAAGCTATTTTCAACTTGTTGGTAGGTGAGTTTTTTTCCTGCAACGTCAAGTTGTTCAACAACATAATCATTGCCTAAAATGACTTTTTGCTTTCGAGCCCTGCCAATAAAATCGATTTTAAATTCGTGTGATAGCTTTTCTTTAAGCGCCCTAATCGCGTATTCCCATTCATCATCAAGTGGTTTGTGATAAAGCATGCTTACCAATATTTCGCCGCTAAGGCTTGATAAATAGTCAATTTGAAATAGCTTTCGACGCAGTACTTCTTGATTTTTTAGCTCAGCAATTAGACGAGGCATGAGTGCGAAAATAATCGGCGCAGCAGGGTCAAACTGCTCTACACGGATCTTCTGCTTGGTATCTTGATCAAACATGATATGGTAAAGGTCTTCACCTTCGTGCCAGACCCTAAACTCGGCCCGTTGGCGGTAATGTTTTTCTTCTGACGCAAACACCTCAATATTATTTGCACCAAACCGAGCAAATTGCTTACTAATTTTAATTTTCTTGTCAGAAAGTTGCTGGTTGTAAAGTGCAGGATTGATTGTAATTACAGCCATGGGTGTTGCCTCTGTATATATTTGTCGCGCTATTTTATGGGGCATGGATTATTTGTCTAGTGCTAATGCAGAATAAGCCATTTAAGATGCATGTTTTGAATAGATTAAATGATTGTATGAATTTTGTACTTTTTACTACAGTAAATGTGATTCTAGCCGATACTAACGATATAGCTTAAATAGGAGAAAGATCATGAAAATTGGTCTACCGGGATTTCAACCTGCGAATTTATTTAATAAATTCATTAAAACTCAAGAAAAATCGAGTGAAGATATAGGGTTACCCAAGCAAGGATACCAAACCGATCTTAAGGGTATTGCGGCTAAAGTAATGGGAAACAAGCTCGCGGATACGTTATCAATGCCCGAAACCAAAAAAAGCAGTCCAGATTCATTATTTGATTTTGAAGAGGTCGCTAAAAATGTACTGGGATTTGTAAAAGGGGCGGTGCTAAAAGCGCAAGGCGAAGGAGCTGATCAAGATAAATTGCAGAGCATGCTAGATCAGGCACGCAAAGGCATTGCTATTGGGATTGAAGAAGCTGAAAAAGAGCTAGAAGAATCTGGTTTATTAACTGAAGAAGTCAGTGAAGGCATTGCAAAAAGTGAAGAGTTGATGTCAAAAGGTCTCGATGATTTCAGCGAGTCGCTTTTTTCTTCAGCGCCGTCAAATGAGATATTCAGTAATTATCGCCAAGCCAGCCAATATAGCCTAAGTAATGGTGCACAACTAAGTATCAAAACTCTAGATGGTGATGAAATTAATATTACATTTAACGCAGACTACTCAAAGTCAAAAGCTATGGCGTACCAATCCAATGAGCAAGAAGCACGCTTCGTATCCCAGTCCTCAGCATCGTTTAGTTATGGGTTTACCTTAGAAGTAAATGGTGAGTTAGATGAGCAAGAGCAAGAAGCCATCAATGCATTAATGGCCGACTTACAAGGGGTGAGTGACGCATTCTTTGAAGGTGATATTGATGAGGCGTTTGAAAAAGCACTGGACTTAAATATGGATACATCTCAGTTGGCAGCATTTTCAATGAATTTGCAACAGACAGAGTCGCTCAGTAGCGTAAAGCAATACCAGCGTAACATTCCAGGACAAGACCTAGCGGAGCAACTGAAACCTATAAATGAAGGCTTAGGTCGTGCTCGAGAGCAAGCGAAGCCGTTGAATATCGAATCCGAGTTAGTCAGTCTACTTGAATGGTTGAATAAAGATAACGAGCAAGTATATAAGCTTCTGGAATATAGCCGAACTGTTTTTGAGCAGTATGCGCTATTGGAATCAAATAAAGCCGATAAAGAAATCAATCACACCTTTTGAGATAGGCTTACATTGGCGGATATGGCAAACTAACATCTAGTTTAATTGGAGATGTTAGTTTGCAGCCTCATATAGTCATTTTTGACTCTGGTATCGGTGGAACAACGGTATTAGAGCACATTCAGCAAAAATTCCCATATGCGAAATATTCCTATGTCATGGATAACCTTTACATGCCGTACGGCAAACTAAGTGTTGAAGTTTTAAAACAGCGACTTCATGCCAAATTACTAACTATTCAAAGCCTGCACTCTACTATTGATATTATTGTGATTGCTTGTAACACAGCGAGCACCCAGACATTAGAGTTTCTACGTCAACAAACTTCAATTCCAATTGTGGGGGTTGTGCCTGCGATTAAGCCGGCCGCTTTATTGTCGAAAAGGGCTCAAATAGGCTTATTAGCCACTCCCGGGACAATTCAAAATGTGTATACGCATAGTTTGATATCAGAACACGCGCAACAAACAAAAGTTAATCTTTATGGATCAACTGTGCTGGTGGAACTAGCCGAAGAAAAGTATTGGCATGGGCAAATCGACAAGGAAAAACTGCAAATAGAATGCAAACGGTTGGGGATCGCACAAGATAATGATGTATTGGTCTTAGGGTGTACACATTTCCCT
>NZ_CM200281.1:77500-125000 GCF_058169715.2 Pseudoalteromonas sp. J2K-J979
CGTAACTTCGGGAGAAGGTACGCTGCTGACGGTGATAGGACTTGCTCCTTAAGCTGTTGGCAGTCACAGTAACCAGGTGGCTGGGACTGTTTATTAAAAACACAGCACTGTGCAAAATCGAAAGATGACGTATACGGTGTGACACCTGCCCGGTGCCGGAAGGTTAATTGATGGGGTTATCTTCGGAGAAGCTCTTGATCGAAGCCCCGGTAAACGGCGGCCGTAACTATAACGGTCCTAAGGTAGCGAAATTCCTTGTCGGGTAAGTTCCGACCTGCACGAATGGTGTAACCATGGCCACGCTGTCTCCACCCGAGACTCAGTGAAATTGAAATCGCAGTGAAGATGCTGTGTACCCGCGGCTAGACGGAAAGACCCCGTGAACCTTTACTACAGCTTGGCACTGAACATTGAACCTACATGTGTAGGATAGGTGGGAGACTTTGAAGCAGCGACGCTAGTTGTTGTGGAGTCGTCCTTGAAATACCACCCTTGTAGTTTTGATGTTCTAACGTAGGCCCCTAATCGGGGTTGCGGACAGTGCCTGGTGGGTAGTTTGACTGGGGCGGTCTCCTCCCAAAGAGTAACGGAGGAGCACGAAGGTTTGCTAAGTACGGTCGGACATCGTACGGTTAGTGTAATGGTAGAAGCAAGCTTAACTGCGAGACGGACAAGTCGAGCAGGTACGAAAGTAGGTCATAGTGATCCGGTGGTTCTGAATGGAAGGGCCATCGCTCAACGGATAAAAGGTACTCCGGGGATAACAGGCTGATACCGCCCAAGAGTTCATATCGACGGCGGTGTTTGGCACCTCGATGTCGGCTCATCACATCCTGGGGCTGAAGTCGGTCCCAAGGGTATGGCTGTTCGCCATTTAAAGTGGTACGCGAGCTGGGTTTAGAACGTCGTGAGACAGTTCGGTCCCTATCTGCCGTGGGCGTTTGAGAATTGAGAGGGGCTGCTCCTAGTACGAGAGGACCGGAGTGGACGAACCGCTGGTGTTCGGGTTGTCATGCCAATGGCACTGCCCGGTAGCTACGTTCGGAATCGATAAGCGCTGAAAGCATCTAAGCGCGAAGCGAGCCTCGAGATGAGTTCTCACTTGGAGTTTAACTCCACTAAAGGGCCGTTGGAGACTACAACGTTGATAGGTAGGATGTGGAAGCGCTGCGAGGCGTTAAGCTAACCTATACTAATTACCCGTGAGGCTTAACCATACAACGCCAAAGTGGTTTGTATGAAGCACTGATGAATAAGCAAGAAGTTAGATAGACTGAAGTAGACAATTTTAAAATCAGCGTTCCGAATTTAGTTTTACGGCGAAAGCGGTAAAACGGCAAAATTTTGCTTGGTGACAATAGCGTTTTGGACCCACCTGATCCCATTCCGAACTCAGTAGTGAAACGAAACAGCGCCGATGGTAGTGTGGGATTACCCATGTGAGAGTAGGACATCGCCAGGCTCCTATTAAGAAAAGCCCGACTCAATGAGTCGGGCTTTTTGCTGTCTATAGTTTAGTTATTCTACTTCAGTTGTTTCTACTTCGGCTTCACAAGGACTAAAAATCGCACTGGAATCAATGATGACACTGTGAGATTTTTCCATTTTAATAAGACCTCGCATCATTTTTCTAGTCTGAGGATCGATATCAAAACCGATACTAGTCAGTTTATCTAGAGGCTTTATATCTGCTTTATCAACACTCACACTATCTTCTACTTTATCAACAAGTAAACCTATGTGAGGGTTTTGACCATCTTTAGTTGTAAAAATAATAATCGGTTTATAATCCAGCATTATCTGTTCACGTGCAGATTCAAATAGCCTCATAAGAAGTGTAAATGTGGTTCTTTTTTCAGTCGCTAAGATTTCTAGTGCCTCATTTTTTTGGCCTTGGCGAACTAAGTTAAGGAGTGTATCTGCTAATGCGTGAATGCGTTTATGGGGCTTGTCGAAACGCTGGAGTATTGATGTTAAATCTTCGTTATCAGTTTTAAAATTATCATACCACCTACCGAATGCGCACTGGTTCGGATCGCGTGCTAAGTTGAATGGTGAGCCTGTTGTAATGCTGTGTTCTAACTCTTTAAACCATTCAATATGATCTTTTTCCCTATTTTGTAGCAAATCTGCAAGGTTTGCATTGGTCACATGGGTTGATTCATTATTGAGGATAAGTCCTAAGTCGAAAATGGGGGTCGGTGATCCCATGTAGTCTTTTACACCTATAAAGCTTTTATTGTTGTTGGGGAGGGATGTTAGATTATTTTCGAATCGTTCAGTTAATAAAATATCAAGGATCTTAAGTGCAATTGTTTTTTGGCCAACCTTGAAGTTTATAAAGTCCATTAGTCCCTCTTTTTTGTTAGCGTTTTATTAATAAAAGCATAGAACATGGATTGAATAATGCTGAATTAATTCTTCTTTTTATCAGGTTTTGTTTTAACCTAAGTTGAAATTGGTTAAGCTGGGAAATATTTAAATTCACTGTTATTGTTATGTTCAAATTACCATTTTTCCTTTCAGCTAGCTTAATCAGCGCAATATCGAATGCGCAGAGTCTTACCATAGAAGAACTTCGTTTAAATGCAGCCTTAAAAGCGTTACCTGCATTGACACAAAAAACAAAACAGGTTGATTCAAAGATTGAAACATTACTTGATAAAAGTAATTTTGCTGCCGTTGTTTATAATGTACGCTCATATGCAGAGCAATTGTGGCAGACAGAAAAGCAAGCTGTACAGCTTGGTTCGCTTGATGATCGAGCATTGTATTGGCAGCGTTTAGCGGGAACTCAAGCTATCAAGAAATATGGCGATTTTTTTTCTGAGTCACAGCGCAGTGTGTTAATTGAAATATTTGAAACAGCCAGTCGCGGACGAACAGAGCTATCGTATTCTAAAGGGGCGACAAAAAAGATTTTATTAACTGGCTTTGACCCATTTTTATTGGATAAGAATATCGCACAGAGTAACCCATCGGGAATAGCGGCATTATTATTAGATGGGCAAGTTATAGAATACAAAGGAATTAGTGCAGAGATTAATACTGTGATGATCCCCGTTCGTTATGAAGATTTTGATCGTGGTGAGATTGAGTCTTTGCTAGCGCCCTTTTATTCAACACAGAGTGTTGATTTGATTGCAACGATTTCAATGGGCCGAGAAAACTTTGATTTAGAGCATTTTCCTGGTAAGCGTCGCAGTGTGACAGCACCCGATAATTTGAATGTTATAACGGGCGCTGATGAATCGAATCCAATTATTCCTTCTCTGGGTGATCTGCCACTGAGTGGCCCTGAATTTGTGAAATACAGCTTGCCGTACAATGCAATGATTAAAGCTACAGGAAAATATAAAGTAATTGATAATCGTGAAGTAGTCATTCAGCAGCAGCCTGAAAATAAAAAATTCTCCCCGCAAAGCTTATCTGAGTTAGACCAAGCTATCGCTGTGAAAGGTGGAGGAGGTGGGTATTTATCAAACGAGATTTCATATCGGAGTATTCGCCTCAAAAACTTATTAGGTTCTGATATTCCAACGGGGCATATTCATACACCACGTATCATAGAATTTAATGAGAAGGAAAACATAGCTGTTACAGCGCAAATTAAAGAGATGCTTCGCTTAACGTTAACTGAAATTTAGCGAGAATAAGACATGTAAACTTGTTTTAAACCTTGTTGAGCATTTTTATTGGAGGTAATTACTAAACCATAAAAGTCGCCAGAGAGGGATGTCAGTTTTTCCATCAAACATGCTTGGGTTAAATGGCGTCCACAACTTGAAGCGGCTTCTATGAATACTTTAGCATTAATGAATCCTTCAAAGCTCACTTGATTAAATTCTGTTAGCCCGTTTTTTTTGGCTAGCTCCCTAAACTCTATGCATATTACTAAATCGCATGTTGATGGGTCAGGCACTACTTCAGAAACAACTATATCGCTCGGGTACTTGATTTGTTTGAATAGCTCTTTGCTAGAAACAAACGACACAGTGGCAAACGTTGGTTTAAATTGATGTTCAAAGCCCAAGTTGATTAGCTCACTGAGAGGTTTGTATGTGCCAACCAGGCTTACAGCTTCAAGATCATGTTGCGCTAAGGTGAGTAATGCTGCTTTGATATCTGAGGTGTTGCGCCTAAATCGGGTGGTGATCACTGGTTTTATTTGGTGTTCTTCTAGAGCTTTATAAAGCGCCTCTTCGAGAGCTAAACCAAACTCATCGGCTTGAATTAATAAGCCAATTTTAGTGTATTTTCGCGAGTTAACTAAGTAGTCTATTTGAGCGAGTGCTTCTTGCTGGTAACTCGCTCTTAAATTATAAATATTCGGGCGAGCTTGTGAACGTAAGAAGCCAGCACCAGTAAAAGGCATTAAATAAGGAACTTGACTGCTAGCTAATAAGGGAAGAATCGCATGTGAGGTTGGCGTTCCGACATAACCAAACAAGGCAAAGATTTCTTTTTTTAGCAATAATGAGCGTGTGTTTTCTACTGTTCTAATGGGTTCATAGCCGTCATCAAGGCTAATTACTTTAATTTCTCGACCAAACACACCACCTTGGCGATTGATTTCATCAAAATACAAATATGAGCCTTGTTTAATATGCTGCCCTAATTGCTTTGACGGACCTGATAAGGCATTAGACATACCTAAAGTGATCGAGTTGTGAGTGATACCAAACTCAGCCGCATATACAGGGCTAAGTAGGAATATGATTGTGATGAAACAGCGTATCAAATTGAGCCTCGACTAATGAAAACCACTCGTTTATCGCTTCTTTTATATTAAGCTGTAATGATTTTTTACCATTGATATTTAACTCTAAAGCGATAGTGTGTAATGCTTTCTTTTGTAATATTAGCTTAATTAGTATTGCTTGCGAGTTTTCAGAGCATTCATTGAGTAAATGATGAGTGTGCCAGAGTAAACGCCAACAACTTGCGAAACAATCAGCAAATAGTAGTGGTCCGTTTAAATATCGCTGTACAATAAGCGCATCCTCAACCTGTGCGAGGTCATACTTTGTATGAGTAAGTATTTGCAGCACTAATCGGGGGTCGATCTCGTGTAAGTGATGCATTAAGTTTAATGGTAAATCGCGATTAAACTGAATATTTTGTTGATTCAACAATGCATTGCTCTGTGAGAGGGTTTTGGCCATTAAGCATGCATGCTCTCCACTTATATGATCTTTACTAAAACCAATTTTGCATAAATTATAGCCTTGGCTTTGCCAAAAGTTAACTAAGTCGGCATGTCCGCCAAAGCTTGCACCTATCAGGCTGATTTTTTTTGCTAGCGAATCCTCAATGAACGAGAGCAGCTTGCGACCTATCTGTTGGCGTTGTAGCTGAGGTTGCACAGCAATACGAACAACTCGTGCCATGGGGTGCTGTAAATCACGGCTATCACCAGTCAATTGCGCAAGAGTCTGTGCCATCAAATGCCCTTTTGGTCTACGCGCGCCTTTGATAATTTGTTGGCTTAATGTATCACTCAGCAGGCCTTCTTGTTGTACTAAGGCGGTGGCTAACACTTGGTGATGAAGTGTTGCGATAAATATCTTAAGTCCTGATGCATCAAGTAAATGGCGCAAGTCATTGGCTGTCGTTTGGTAATGAGCCATGACGAGTAAAGCAAAAACTTGCTTGAGCAGGGCTTCATCTTGACTCAATTGTTTTTGGGAGACTAATGAAAACTGAGGCGTACCATTTACTTGAACCTCGGAAGGTTCAGCATTGAGGCATAACAACTGATTGATGTGTTGTTCAAGTGGATCTTGAGTAGCAAACCGAATGGGCTGGCTGAATGAGATAAAATGAGCCGCTGGAAAGTGTTGTGTTAAGTAGGGGCAAAAACGAAGCGTGAATCCTCGCCCTGATCCTTCATAACCATGTTCTGTGGTGGCAAAAATAACTCGATTAAATGTATGCAGTACTTTGATTAAAAAAGGCACAGGTAAAGACGCTGCTTCATCTATGAGTAAAATATCAATCTGGTTGTGATGTTCAAATAATTGATCTGGCGGAATAAATTGCAATGTCCTGGCAGAGGGAAGATCTTGCTTATCAAGAGATGACAATTGCTGTTTATAAAACTTAAATGTTGTTTCCACCGCGCGTTTCTGGGCGGCGCAAATGATAACGCGTTTCCCCTTACTTGTTAACGTAGCTGCGGTGATCCCCAAAGCCGCAGATTTCCCCCGGCCGCGATCGGCTCTTAATAATACCGGGCGATTGGCACGACCTAGGGCATATTTTTGTAGCGTGTATAGTGCTGATTGTTGTTCGCTAAGCGGATCTTCATCGGGGTGGGGAGAAATAGAAGGAATTCGCAGACCATTATACTGATCGTAAAACATGCACTGACAGCTGTTTAGTCGTTGGCTTAACCGAGTGTTAAAGTTGCTATTTGTATTAGTCTGTTCAGCAGATTGATATGAATAAAAATGTGGGTCGATAAAGGTCTTTAATTCAGCGTTGCGCGGAAGCAAAAGTATCAATAACCCACCCGCAGTGACAGTCCCTGATACAGCGGCGAGTAAATTTGGTTTCAGACCAGAAAAGCCATCGTAAATAACATGCTGATGCTCTTGTCCAAGCAATTGATGGGTATGCTCGGGCCAAATCGACTGCTGTAACAACGCATTATTACTCAGAACTAGCGGGAGACTTAAATAATCTTCACAAAACTGGAGAGCATGTTGGTAAACCCAATCTTGCTCACCTGTGATGACTAATAGTTGTCGATGGCGGTTATTCGCCAGCTGCGATAAGTAGTCTTTGATCTGAATACTAAGCGGCATTTACAAACTCTGCAGCCTAGCGTAAGCAGTGACCAGCCATTTAGTACCGACATCATCAAAGGCAACCTGAATGCGTGATTGCGCACCTGTACCTTCATAATTGAGGACAGTTCCTTCACCAAACTTAGTATGAAGCACACGCTGGCCTAAATTAAAGCCTGTATCTTCAAAAGCGGCATGACTCATGGCCGAACTAAAGCGATTGCTCGCTTGCGGGCGTGTTACTTGAGTTTTAATGCGGATTTCTTCAATGCACTGTTCTGGTATTTCGCGTAAAAAGCGTGATGGACTATGGTATTTCTCTTGGCCGTAGAGTCGTCGTGTTTCAGCATGGCTAATGTAGAGTTTTTCCATGGCCCGCGTCATGCCAACATAGCAAAGCCGGCGCTCTTCTTCGAGGCGACCCGATTCTTCGTTACTTTGTTGTGATGGGAACATTCCTTCTTCTACGCCAGCCATAAATACTAATGGAAATTCAAGTCCTTTGGCGGAGTGGAGCGTCATCATTTGCACGGCATCTTCGTGCTCTTCAGCTTGGCCCTCTCCCGATTCTAAGGCGGTATAAGATAAAAACCCTGTCAGAGGCGAGGCGAATTCTTCTTCGGCGGGGAGTTCAAATTGACCGCAAGCATTGATTAATTCTTCTAAGTTTTCAATCCGAGCGCGACCTTTTTCGCCTTTTTCGGCTTGATACATGGCCATTAAGCCTGAGGTATGAATGGTGTATTTCGCTTGTTCTTCAAGATTGAGTTCTTGAATGTTTTCTTCTATTTGCTCGATTAAATTAACAAAGGCAGTAATCGCCGATGCTGCACGGCCAGTTAAGTGTTTTTGCTCTATCAGGGTTTTCGCAGCGTACCACAGGGGGAGTGATTCATTACGTGCGCAGTCGCGAACTAAGCTTAGTGTACGATCACCAATACCTCGGGTTGGGGTGTTGATAATACGCTCAAAAGCAGCATCGTCTTGGCGATTTCCAATTAAGCGCAAGTAAGACAATGCATCTTTGATTTCTTGACGTTCGAAGAAGCGCATGCCGCCATAAATTCGATATTTTAAGCCTTCTTGTAATAAAGCCTCTTCTAAAATTCGAGATTGCGCATTATTACGATATAAAATGGCGCTGTCTTGTAAAGCATTGCCCGCATTGAGCCAAGAGCGGATCTTGCCGACAATAAAGCGCGCTTCATCTAACTCATTGTAAGCAGCATAAATAGAAATTGGCTCGCCTTCATTGCCATCCGTCCATAAGCTTTTGCCCATTCGTTCAGAGTTATTGGCGATAAGTGCATTGGCAGCTTTCAGTATGGTACTGGTTGAGCGGTAGTTCTGTTCAAGGCGAATCGTTTGCGCATTAAAGTCGCTTAAAAAGCGACGAATGTTCTCAATTTTTGCGCCGCGCCAACCGTAAATAGATTGATCGTCATCACCGACTATCATGACATTGCCACCTTGGCCTGCGAGCAGTTTCAGCCAAGCATATTGAATGGTGTTGGTATCTTGGAATTCGTCAACCAGCATATGCGGAAAGCGCTGTTGGTAGTGACGTAGTAACGTCGGTTGGGTGTTCAGTAGTTCGTAACAGCGTAATAATATTTCAGCAAAATCGACTAAACCTGCGCGGTCACACGCATCTTGATAAGCGGTATAAATATTTAAAAACATCTGCTCATTCATATCATACGCTTTGATATCTTTGGGGCGTAATCCTTCGTCTTTTTTTGCACTGATATACCAAGAAACTTGCTTGGGTGGCCATTTTTTATCGTCTATATTCATTGCTTTAAGTAAGCGCTTGATCATGCGTTGTTGATCATCAGAATCGAGAATTTGAAAGGCCTCTGGTAAGTTGGCTTCACGGTGATGCGCACGCAAAATACGATGTGACAAGCCATGAAAAGTGCCAATCCACATCCCGCCAGCAGAAGTGCTGATGGTCTCTTCGACGCGCGAGCGCATTTCTTTCGCTGCTTTATTGGTAAATGTGACGGCAAAGATGCTGTAGGGTGACGCATGTTCAACTTGCATCAACCAAGCGATACGATGGACGAGTACTCGGGTTTTGCCAGAGCCCGCACCTGCGAGAACCAGCATGTTTTGTAATGGCGCAGCAACAGCATCGCGCTGTTTATCATTTAAGCCATCGAGTAATTCAGAAACGTCCATCAGTATACCTTTTTCAATTCTTGTGTTGGCAGTATAACAGGAGTTTTTAATGGGCTAAATAAAATACTGTTTTTATGAACAGTTGTGTGAGGGAGGAGCAAAAAAGATTACCAGTGAAAGCCCTAATGAGCGAAGAAGTCCTGACAAGGTATCACTTAAGGAATGTCATTGATTACTCATTTAAAGTTTGTTTTAAGCGATTTTGAACGGTTTCAACTAGCCTATCGGGCTGAAATTTAGATAAAAAGGCATTACACCCCACTTTTTCGACCATGGCTTCGTTAAAACTGCCACTCAGAGAGGTATTGAGCACAACAAATAGATTTTTTAGTTTAGGGTGATTGCGGATTTCAAAAGTTAGGCGATAACCATCCATAACAGGCATCTCTGCATCCGTGATTACCATTAAAAACTCTTTCTCAACGTCTATGCCTTCATCAGCCCACGATTTCAACAAATCAAAAGCTTCTTGACCATTTTGAGTGGGGATAATTTCAATCCCTAATTGGGAGAGTGTGTCTTTGACTTGGCGTCTGGCTGTTGGAGAGTCGTCAGCGTGTAATACCTTTCGGCCCGCAAATTTATCAACAATATCGGGATCTAAGATCCCTTCAGAAATTTCGACTGTGTATTCGACTATTTCCGCTAACACTTTTTCTACATCGATAATAGAGACTAATTCTTGAGTACCGTTTCGCTCTAATTTGGTGAGGGCGGTTAGATAATGATTTTTACCGATACTGGATGGCGGCGGCATAATGTTTGACCAAGTCATATTAACAATTTGGTCGACTTTACCGACTAAAAACCCTTGCACGGTTCGGTTATATTCAGTGATGACTAAATTGCAGTCGTCGCCATGTTCAATCGGTGGCAGGTTTATCGCCTGGCGTAAATCAATCACTGGAATTGATTCATTACGAATATTCGCAACTCCAGAGATTTTAGGGTGAGCATTCGGCAACACGCTGAGTTTTGGTAATTTAACGACTTCTTTTACTTTAAATACGTTTAAAGCAAATAGGTTGCGACCATGGAGGTGAAACAGGAGCAACTCAAGACGGTTTTCACCGACTAGCTGGGTACGTTGATTAACGGAATCGAGAACACCTGCCATGTTATACCACACTACATAAAGTCATTATTCCTATAGTTTAATACGATTTACACATAAACCTAATTTATTCCCATAATTTTTGTTGTGCACGTTTAAACAATCATCTCTAAAGCTAAGACATCTGTAATTGAAATATGGGCTAGCCCTTTGTACTGGTATTGGATTGCTTGGTTATCTAACCAGACAGACATACAGCCCGCATTATTTGCACCTTGTACATCGGTATCAAGGCTATCACCGACATGTAAAATACTGTTTAGTGGTACGTTAAAATGCTGGGCAGCTTGCTGAAATAAATCAGAGGCGGGTTTCGCTTTACCATCGCGACCGGCCATTAAGACTAAATCAAATATCCCCTTTAGGTTAAAAAGCTCAACATCAACATTACCATTCGTGATGGCAATTACTTTATAGTGTTTTTTTAGTCGGGTGAGCAAAGATAACACGGTTTCATCGACGACAATTTGACTACGCGCATTGGCAAATGCTTGGTAGGCTTGTGTTGCGTGATGCTCTGTGTCTTGAAATGTGTATCCTATTTTTTGCAAAGCAAACCTAAGGGTTTGTTGGCGCCATGAGGTCACATTATCCACAATATCTGGTTGATGTTCAGCAACGATATCGCGGCATTTCGCCCAAAAATTTGCTGGTTGCTGTTGCCATAATGTCAATTCATTAAGGTAATCGAGCTGCGCTTGGACGGCGGCTTTGATTATTGGGTGATTGTTATAAAGGGTATCGTCTAAATCAAAGCTGATTACTTTAACTGGGTTAATTTTCTTATAAATTTGCACAATACATAACCTTATATGAAAGCTAGATTAAGAACGATTTTTTTTAGCTCGAGGGTGGGTATTGTCGTACACCTTGGCTAAATGTTGAAAATCTAAATGGGTATAGACTTGGGTCGCTGAGAGGCTACTGTGCCCGAGTAACTCTTGCACTGCACGCAAATCGCCACTTGATTCTAACATGTGGGATGCAAATGAGTGGCGCAATTTATGTGGGTGAATACGACTGCTGATCCCTTGATTCGCACCCCACTGATTCATTCTAGTGCGAACTTGGCGTGTAGAAATGCGTAACTTCTTTTTACTTAAGAACAGAGCTTGCTCATCGGGCATCGCAAATTCCCCACGACATTGTAGCCATTGCTGCAAGGCCTCGATAGCTTGACGACCTATCGGTAAAATGCGTTCTTTATTACCTTTACCTAAAACACGGATTTCAGCAAGAGCTAAGTCTACATCCTGTAAGTTTGCGTTCACCAACTCGCTAACTCGCAATCCTGAAGAGTACATTAATTCCATCATTGCTTTGTCACGAAAGCCTAAGCTATCTTCTGGAGTCATTTCGAGGAGTTGATGCATTTGATCCACATCGAGATTTTTAGGAAGCGGGCGTTGAAATTTTGGGCCTCGAATCCCCTGAGCTGGATTGACTAGCTCAGTTTTTTTGATTTGCAGATATTTGTAAAAACTGCGAACACATGAGAGTTTTAAGTTAATCGTGCGAGCGTTTAAATTGCGGGCTTTTAAACTCATGCTATAGGCTCTGAGTTGTTCTGGTTGGACGGTGAGCCAGTTATCGGCCTTATCTTGTAAGAAGCATCCGATTTCTTGAAGTTGTAAGCGATATTGTAACAGCGTATGTTTGGAGTAATTTTTCTCATATTTGAGGTATTGAATAAATACCTCAATGCCATTGAGCCAACTTGCCTTTAGTCTTTGCGGTTCACTCATACGAAGTCAGCGAGTTTAGTGTGTAGTGCTTTGACAAACTCATTAATAAAGAAGCTATCTTGTGACGGTTCGAAGTGGATCGGATCATTACTCGCAAACGCTAGGACAGCCAAAGGCGTTTGAGTATCGCCAATCAAATAAAGTGCGACAGACTGGCATTCTTGATCAAATAATAATGCTTGTTCTTGTTGGTTAATACGGCCTAAATAGCAAGGAGATGAACTTAAGCGGTGAGTGACAATACTGGCTAAATCATCATGGTATTGCAGCAATTTGCATTCGCAAATATCAAGGTTCGCACTGATGAGGGCGACTAAATTATTGGCTAAGTCAGCAAAGTTATCATGCATCATTAAATGGCGATGACACGAACTAAACACCTGATAAATTTGCTCACTGCGACGAGCATGCAAAGTAAGTGTATCGAGCTGCAATTGTTGCTGTTGTAGTTGTTCTTTTAGACGTTTGTGTTGATGCCCTTGTAACGATATAGAGCCCGTTTCACTGTGGTATATATTAAGCGTATCGAGTAGTTGCGGGTGCTCTACTAGAAAATCAGGGTGTGAAACTAAATAATCGGACACCTCTTTTGCGGTTAAATGGCTCATAATGCGATTTGTCCATCAAATACATGCTCTGCAGGTCCGGTCATACGCACGCTATGCCCTTCTCCTTGCCAGCGCACTTGTAACGTGCCACCAGGCAGGTCAACACGCACATGGGCGGCGAGTTTTTTTTGTAAAATACCAATCACCACAGCTGCGCACGCACCCGTGCCACAAGCAAGAGTTTCGCCTGCACCGCGCTCCCACACTCGCAATTTGATATGTTCAGGTGAGATCACTTGCATAAAACCAATATTGGCTTTTTGTGTAAAGCGTTCATGATTTTCTAGGGCTGGGCCTAAAGTTTCAACTGGCGCTGTGTCAATATCATCGACCAGTAGCACGCAATGTGGGTTGCCCATCGAGACTGCTCCACAAAACACAGTATGGTCACCTGCACGGAAAATATACGTGGTTTCACGTTTTGTTGCTTTAAATGGAATCTCGCTAGGTTCAAACTTAGGGTGACCCATATTGACACTGACTAAGCCATCTTTTTCAATATGCAGGGTAATATTTCCAGACTTAGTCGAAACCGTCACCTTATGCCGATTGGTTAAGCCTTTCATCCGCACAAAGCGAGCAAAACAGCGGGCACCGTTACCACATTGCTCAACTTCATTGCCATCGGCGTTGAATATCCGATAGTGGAAATCTAAATCTGGATCATAAGGAGCTTCGACCATTAACAATTGGTCAAAACCAATGCCAAAGTGTCGATTGGCTAATTTAATGATTTGATCGCGCGAAATAAACACATTTTGGGTGACATTATCAATCACCATAAAATCGTTGCCGAGTCCGTGCATTTTTGAAAAGTGAACTAACATAAAAGCCTTTTATTATCACACACCAGCTAAGCAGGTAGCGTGTTTTCTCCTTGGTATAAATCTGCAATGGTTTCACGCTTTCTGATCACATGAACGGTTTCACCGTCGACCATAATTTCTGCCACACGAGGGCGAGAGTTATAATTAGAACTCATGGTAAATCCGTAGGCTCCAGCACTTCTCACTGCTAAAAGATCCCCTTGAGCTAAACATAAAGCACGATCTTTACCTAAAAAATCACCCGTTTCGCAAACAGGACCGACGATATCGTATTGGTGAGTCTCGCCATCACGAGGAGTGATAGGGATAATGTTTTGCCAGGCCTGATAAAGCGATGGGCGCAGTAAATCATTCATGCCCGCATCAACGATGGCAAAATGTTTACCTTGGTTTTGCTTTAAATACTCGACTTGAGTGACTAAAATGCCCGCATTCGCTGCAATGGCGCGACCAGGCTCGAATATCAGTTCAAGATCAGGGAAGTTCGACAGGCGCTCGGTTAATTGGTTCACATAGGTGCTTGGGTGAGGAGGCTCTTCAGCTAAATAAGCGACTCCTAAGCCTCCGCCAACATCTAAGTGTTTGAGGGTGATCCCCTGGTTTGCTAGTTGTGTAACGATGGCCAGTACTTTGTCTAAAGCCGCTAAAAAAGGCTCAACTTCAGTTAATTGCGAGCCAATATGAAAATCAATTCCTTGAATATCAATACCGGGTAATTGTGCCGCATGTTGGTAAACCTCCAGTGCGCGACTGATGGCAATGCCAAATTTATTTTCTTTAAGCCCAGTCGAGATGTAGGGATGGGTTTTTGCATCGATATCTGGGTTTACCCGAATTGAAATAGGCGCTATTTTGCCTTCTTGACTGGCAACGTGAGAAATACGCTCTAGTTCAGCTTCTGATTCAACATTAAAACATTTAATTCCTAAAGAAAGGGCATAACTAATTTCGGTTGCTGTTTTAGCGACACCAGAAAAAACCACTTTACGAGTATCGCCACCTGCAGCAACAACCCGCGCAAGTTCACCTTGAGACACAATATCAAAGCCTGAACCTAAACGTGCCAATACATTCAGCACGGCTAAGTTAGAGTTTGCTTTGACCGCATAACAAACTAAATGCTGGTGGTTGGCTGCTGCGTCGGTGAACGCTTTATAATGACGCTCAAGAGTGGCGCGAGAATAGACATAACACGGAGTACCAAATTGCTGAGCAATCTCATTAACACTTACGGATTCCGTAAAGAGCGTATTTTCTCGGTAATTAAAATAATCCATGTTACTTTTCCTTTGTTAGCGTATCTGTCGCAGCAGCTTCATTAGTCGGCGCAGGCTTCTCTTGCTTGTGCACATTAATAGGTTGCTCATCAGGTAAATAAAGGGGGCCACTTTGGCCACAAGCCAAAATAACCATCGATAAGCTTAAAATAGTACAGACACGAACCAATTTTTTCTGTTGCATAGTGTTTCTTTAGATAAAAGTATTTACTGACGAGTTACGCTCTTTATAATCGCAGAGTAACAGAAATCAGATAAAAAGCAGCCAGTCGACTAATTTTATTTTATCGATTTTAGTCGCATTATTTCAGAATAAGGAAAAGCCATGACTGATCATGAGTACCACGAGTTGGTTGATGCCGTAATGTTGACCCTTGAAGAGCAAATAGAAGAATGTGAAGTCGATTTAGATTATGAATCTGCTGCTGGGATTTTAGAGATTATTTTCCCTAATCAAACAAAAATTATTTTGAATAAACAAACGCCATTGCATCAAATTTGGGTAGCGACAAAGTTTAATGGTCACCACTTTGAGTTGCGTGATGGGGTATGGATTGATAACCGATCAGGTTCTGAATTTTGGCAATTTATGTCTGAAGCAACTTCTCGTCAAGCTGACGCAAAAATTGAATGGGTGGCAAACTAATGGCGTTAGAAGCAGTTGTTTGTCAGCCCGTTGCCACACATAGTGCAACCGTAATTTGGCTTCATGGCTTAGGAGATTCAGGAGAGGGTTTTGCGCCTATCGTACCAGAATTGAAACTACCCAATGAACTAGGGGTTAAATTTATTTTTCCACATGCACCGATTCAAGCTGTCACAATAAATGGTGGCATGAAAATGCGCTCATGGTATGACATCGTTTCATTTGATCTAGATAAAAGAGCCGATGAGCAAGGTGTGAGAGAATCGGCAGCTAAAGTTGAGCAACTGATAGAACAAGAGCTGGCATCTGGTATTGCAGCTGATAAAATTATTTTGGCCGGCTTTTCGCAGGGTGGCGTGATAGCGCTACATTTAGCGCCGCGTTTTCACCAAGCATTAGGCGGAATTATGGCGCTATCTACCTATATGTGTGCACCATCAAAATTTGCCAATGAAGCCGTACACACAGACCTAAATGTCTTAATGGTGCATGGCAGTTTAGATGAAGTGGTGCCGATGGAAGCAGGAAAACAAGCGTTTGATGTGTTATGCAGTAATGGGCTTAACGCTAAATGGCATGATTACCCGATGGCGCATCAGGTGTGCGGTGAAGAAATCGCCTTGATCCGCCAATGGCTAATTGAGCGGCTTAATTAATTCGCTAACAGGAGTACCCAATGGGACAAAAAATTGTTGTCACTGCAAATGTAAAAGCTCATAGCGCTGATTCTAAAAAACTGACTCCAGTTAAAGTGAGTTATCAGTGGCATTGGCGACGTATTATTTTGGCCGGTGGTGTACTGATCATACTGTCCTTTGCAGCAATTGAGGGGGCTTTCTCTGTGGTGAATGCGAATGAAACGTATGAAATCGCACCTTCGATTTCCCTTGATACTTCAGTTACTGAAGAAACACTTGTGCAGGAGCTGACGCCCGCTGTTGACCATGCCGCAGCTCTGAACATAGTGGAACATGAAGGAATCGCAGATCAAAGCATTGAGGTATTGGAGTCGCCAACAGAGCAAACACAAATTGTTGAGCAAGTTGCTGAACCGAGCGGTGCAATCATTGAAGTATCTCCTGAAAAGGAAGCGCTTCAAGGACAAGATCATATCCCTCAATTAATGGTCGCTGAGTTAAGCCCTGTTTCACGCGGAGTGTATATTGATACCAGTGTGGTGAGCCGCGCGGTGTTGACGCGGTCCGTTCAGGAACGAGAGCCCATCGATGTATTACCGAGTGAGGTTTATACTGATGAGTTTGAAGAAAAGCTGTATTTCTTTACTGAATTGAATAACTTTACACCCCAGCAAGTGACGCATGTTTGGCAATATGATGGCAAAACAATGGCCGAGATCCCCCTCGATATCAGCTCAAATCATTTTCGAACTTTTTCATCGAAAAATATCATGAATACACTCACGGGTGATTGGACCGTGCAATTGCGTGATAGCGAACAAAAAGTCTTGGCTGAAAAGTCATTTCGAATTATTAATAAACAACGAAATTTATAAATATTTATAAAATACAACACGTAAAAGGTAGCCCATGACATCTTCAAGCCAAATTCTTCGTATCGCGACACGTAAAAGCGCACTGGCATTATGGCAAGCGGAGTTTGTAAAAGCACAGCTTGAAATTCATCACCCAGGTATTGAAGTTGAACTGGTACCTATGTCGACACAAGGTGACAAAATTCTCGATACACCCCTGGCAAAAATTGGTGGTAAGGGCTTGTTTGTTAAAGAATTAGAGCAGGCAATGCTTGAGGGGCGTGCTGATATCGCGGTCCATTCAATGAAAGATGTCCCTGTTGAGTTTCCTGATGGATTAGAATTACACACTATTTGTGAGCGTGAAGATCCACGTGATGCATTTGTATCAAACAAATTTAACTCAATTGATGCCTTACCTCAGGGAGCGATTGTTGGTACATCTAGTTTACGTCGCCAATGTCAAATTCGAGCGCTGCGCCCGGACTTAGATATTCGTGACTTACGCGGCAATGTTAATACGCGCTTAGCAAAGCTGGATGAAGGTCAATACGATGCGATTATTTTAGCGGCTGCAGGGTTGATTCGCCTCGAAATGCCAGAGCGAATTGCCAGCTTTATTTCGCCTGAGCAATCCTTGCCAGCTAATGGTCAGGGGGCTGTCGGGATTGAGTGCCGCAGTGATGATCATGCCACTAAGGCTTTACTTGTTGCACTTGAGCATCACGAAACACGTATTCGAGTACTCGCAGAGCGTGCAATGAATCGACGCCTTGAAGGCGGTTGCCAAGTTCCAATTGGGGCATTTGCAGAAGTATCAGGCTCACAACTTACGCTTCGAGGTTTGGTTGGAGCCGTCGACGGCACTGAGATTTTACGTGACCAAGTAAGCGGCGCCTGTGATGATGCAGAACAATTAGGCATTGAATTGGCTGAGAAATTACTTAGTCAAGGTGCTGATACCATTTTACAAGCCGTTTATAAGGATGCTTAATGGCGGTTATTTTAGTCACCCGACCAGATACTAAGGGTGAACAGCTCGTGGCTCAATTAACGCAGTTGGGCCACCAAACATTATCTTTTCCTCTTTTAACACTTGAGACGATAGCCGTTTCAAGTGTTGAACTCAGCCCATTGGCAGAAGCTGATAAACTTATTTTTATCTCACAAGATGCGGTTAAAGCGCTGTATGCACTTAAGCCAAATTTAAAACACCAGCCTGAGTTTTATGCTGTAGGCGATAAAACCGCTGACGTGATTTTTGATTTGTTTCAAGTCAAAGCACGAACACCTAAGCAGCATGACTCTGAAGGGTTGTTGGCGCTACATGGCCTACAAAATGTCGAACAGAAAAACATTGTATTGATCAAAGGGCAAGATGGCCGGCCGCTTATCGCGCAAACACTCAAGTCGCGCGGTGCATTTGTCCATAGCCTAGCCTTGTATCGACGAAAGCCGGTGACAGGGAATATCAGCGAGAAAATAAAGCAATGGCAACAACAAAAAATAGACAGTATAGTATTAACCAGTAATGCTGCAGTTGACGCGATATTCAATGAACTTGCAGCGAATGAACTAGAATGGCTGAAAACATGTCGGTTTTATGTGGCAAGTAGTCGCATTGCGGATTACTTAGCATCACAGGCCATTTCACCTACTAAAATTCAGATATGTGCCGGAGCCTCTGATGAGGCTATAGTGGCAGGTATTACATCGCAGGAAAGCCTTATGTCGGACGAAAAGATCATCAATCCAGATGCCGCAGTGAATACACAGGACAAGGAGCCAAAGGCGCAAACTCAGCCCCACCCCACAGAACCAAAAACAAAAAATACGACGCATAGCAGTGGTGGAAAGTGGATAGCCGCGCTGGCTATTTTGATATCGTTAGGCGCATGCGGCGGAGTTGGCTACAGCTTTGTAAAACAGCAGCAGTATAGTAATCAGCTGTTTAGCCAGTTGAATAATGACAACCAAGCATTGGCTGATAAACTGCAAGCACTGCAAAGTATTGCGGACCAGCAAGCGGCTCAATTAAACGCACAATTGCGCAACAGCGAAGCCAATATTCAGCAAGCGCTTAAAACAAGTGAACAGCAAGTAGCGGCGCAGCTGAGTCAAACGCTCGAGCAGAAAAATAATCAGCAAGTTGAACTCAATCCCTTCGAAGTGAAAAGCCTTCATCGGATGGCGATTTTTAAAGTACAGAGTGAGCAAAATTATACGGCAGCCATCGCCATCCTTCAGCAGCTTGATCAGCTCTTAGCTGAACACGCTGGGCAAACAGCTTTAAGAGAAGCAATTCATCAAGATATCCAAACTCTTGCTGCGGTCAAGAGTGTTCCGGTTGAGCAATTGTATTTAAACTTATATGGCATCACACAACAATTGCCTAAGTTGCCTCTAAACATGGTGGAGCTCCCTGACCCCTTAGAAACTCAGCAGGCGACCGCATTGAGTGAGGATATTACGGACTGGCAAACAAACTTAAAGCGCTCATGGCGTTTATTGGTGGATGATTTTATTAAAGTGCGCGAACGCTCTGCGCCAATTGAGCCTCTTTTATCACCACAAGAGCAAACCTTAGTGCGTCAACGTTTGGCTTTTTATGTGACCCAAAGTCAAAGTGCATTATTGAATCAGCAAGTTGATATTTTTTATGCCTCGATAAAACAAGCTCAGCAAGTGATCGATCATTTTTATGATTTGCAAGCCAGTAGTGTCATTAATATTAATCAGCAGCTAGCAACATTATTACAACAAGATCTGCAGTTTAATCCACCTGTTGAATTGGTCAGTGCTGCTGCATTGCAGGAGTGGGCGCAATGATTAAGCCTATTCTTGCGTTTCTGCTTGCGGCATTCGTACTTGGCCTTGCGCCTTGGGTGATTGGCGAAAAGGGGTATATTTTAATCGCGCTAGATAACTGGACCATAGAAGGCACGATTGTAAGTTTTGCGATTATGTTATTGCTAGCCGCATCGGCTGTCTTTATTACCTATAAATTAGTGCGCTATTTGCTTTCAATTTATGGCTCAACTCGTTTTCGTTTTACTGAACGAAGCCAAAAAAAGCAATTGGCGAATTTGCAGCAGGGATTATGGTCAACATTAAATAATGATCATGAGTTTGTATTGAAAAAGCTCGATAGCACGGCGATTCCGCAACAGTGGCAAGGAATTAGTTATGCCTTTGCAGCAGATGCAGCACTTAAGTCTAATCAAAGCGCTAAAGCTTTGAGTCTGTTAGCCAAAGTGCCTGATGAACAGCAAAATTACGTTGCTCATTTGTATGCCCAATCGGGTGAAGAGCAAATGGCGGCAGATCTTTTGTCGATTGCGGCTGAACAAAAAAAACCTGACGCACTGCAGTTGCGTTTATATAGTCAATTGCTGGTGGCACAAAAAGACAGTGAAAGTCTGGTTAAGATTTTGCCTAAATTAGCCAAGTTTGCTGAATTGACTGATCAGCAATGGCAGGTTATTTGGGAAGTCATTTTTGCACACGGTCATGGCCAAGTGATACAGCAACGTTTCGAGCAATTGCCTCGGAGTTTAAAACCGTTAGCCGAAGTGCAGTATTGCCAAGCGATACTCAATAATGGCGAGGTTACAACTGGCGAGAAAATATTACTTAAACTGCTTAAAAAAGGCCATTTCTCGGCAATTTGTCAGGTTTTATCAACAAGCCAGCAATTGAATCTGCTAGGTTTACAAAAAGCGATTCAAGAGCAACTCAAAAAACAACCCGAATCAACTCAGTTATTATTGTGTTTGGCCTATACTGCCAAAGCACAAAATGATACAGAGTTGGCCTGTAAAGTTTTTAAGACCGTATTGAATGACGAAAACAATAAAGCGCATTGGCGAGCCGCTGCAGAATGTTACGCCGCCCAAGGTCTGACCGAACAAGCATTAGTGCTTTATCAACGCTTTACGCCAGTTTAAATACTGGCGTTTTTGTTTTGTAATTAACCCAATGATCGTGATTAAGCTAGACTGAGTATAAGTTTGTATGGATGCTCCATAATAATCTTGTGAGGAACAGAGTGTGCACAATCAGAAAGCGTGGGGAGCGGCTCTATTTATCGCTTACATTGCGATGGGGGTGCTATCAAATACGTTATTAACTGCAGGAACATATGCCGCAGCCATTTGGCCATCAGCTGGTATCGCATTGGCGGGTTTTTTTCTGTTGCAGTATCGAGCAATTCCTTATGTTTTTTTAGCTTCTCTGTGTATTAACTCTTTTCATTTTGGCTCCCTCAGTTGGTCTATTAGTTTGATTGATGTGAGCAAGTCTTTCATTATTTCGATTGGGACTGTCTCGCAAGCTGCGGTGGCCTATTGGCTGATCCGTCGAGTCAATCAGCAAGCTGAGCAATTAATAGAGCTTAAAGCGACGTTACAATTAATGTTGATAGGTGGCCCGCTGAGTTGTTTAATTGCAGCTACAGTGGGCTCTTTGACGTTATTTGGGTTTGGAATTTTGCCTATAGAAACACTTCCCCGAACATTTTTTACCTGGTGGAGTGGCGATACACTCGGAGTGCTGATTTTTACCCCGCTGATTTTAATTATTTTTAATCAGCAACAAAAATTGCGTCGTGTTCAAGTGGCGGTGCCCGCATTAGTTGTGTATTTGTCTCTCAATCTACTTTTTTACTTTTCTTATCGCGCTGAGCAGCAATCGATACAACAAGAGGTGCAGGTAAAATCAAATATGCTCAAATTTAGCTTTGATAAACAATTACAAAAAATCAAAGCGAATATTGGTTTACTCAAGGCCTATTATGAGAGTAGCCAAGAAGTGAGTTACCTTGAGTTCATGAGTTTTACAGATCAACAGCTCTTGTTTAGTTCAGAAATCAGTGCCATTGAATGGCTGCCAAAAGTATCACACCAAGAACGTGGCAGCTATGAACAGCGTTTACGCGATATTGGCTTTAACAATTTCGAGTTTAAAGAAAAAAATAGTCAAGATAAGTTGGTCACGGCCTTACCTCGACCTTGGTATTTCCCCGTCTATTATGTTAACCCGATACAAGGAAATGAAGCTGCGTTAGGGTTTGATTTATTATCGCACCCTGTGCGAGCTAAGGCGTTAAATCAAGCGGCGCGATCGCGCAAACCTGTCGTGTCAGAGGTGATTGCATTGGTGCAAAAACAAACAGAATCAGCTGGAGTGTTATATCTCGTTCCAGTGATAGCAGCACAACCTCGTCCTCATGTAAAAGGGTATGTGGTGGCTGTTATTCACCTGCCAAAAATAATCGCAGCGACTTTAGCACCATTAGAATTTTCTGGTTACAAAGTGAAATTGGAAGACATCACTGAACATTCCCAAATCAGTATGCTTTATGAAACAGGCAGCTATTTGGATGCATTGCGGGTCTTTCAGGAGAACGTTAGCTTTGGGCAACGGGTTTGGCAGCTTAGTTTGTATAAAGAGCTAGGAGTAGGGCAGCGAAAATTTTGGGTTCAGCATTGGCGCGCACAGCTGTTTGGCATGTTGTTTGTTTGGTTACTGATTACTTTTTTATTGATGTTAACTGGTACGAATATTCGTGTTTCTCAACAAGTGGAGTCACAAACTCGTAAGTTATTAGATCAAAAAGAAAAAGCAGATAAGGCTAATAATATTAAAAGTGAATTTTTAGCTAATATGAGTCATGAAATCCGCACCCCGATAAATGGGATAAAAGGGCTGCATTATTTAGCGCTGCAGCAAAGTAACTTTGATCAAACCCGCAGCTATATTGAGCAAGCCGACAGTGCGGTTAATGTGCTTCAGCGAGTGCTTAATGATGTACTCGATTTCTCAAAAATTGAAGCTGGTAAACTGGTGTTAGAGAAAAACCTTATTTCTTATCAACAAATTTTTACTCAGCTTAACATGATGGTCAAACATGATATTGAACAAAAGGGGATTAATTTTAGTATCGACTACGAACCCTTTACTCATGAGTGCATCTTTACTGATGAAGTGCGCTTAAATCAGGTCTTGTTAAACTTGGTTAGTAACGCGATTAAGTTTACCGAGCCTAAGGGGTCGATTCATGTCAAGCTGGTTGCGTTTAATTCAGATCAGGTGATGTTTGTAGTGTCTGATACGGGGATAGGTATCGATCCTGCATTACAAAACAAGTTGTTTAAACCTTTTTCACAAGCTGATAGTTCGACCTCTCGTAAGTTTGGCGGTACTGGGTTAGGGCTGAGTATTTGCCAAAAACTTGTGGTGTTGATGGGGGGAGAAATTGGCCTCAAGAGTGAAGCAGGACGAGGGAGTGAATTTTATTTCACCTTACCCATTGGGAAAGATGAATTTGCCGCGAAAGATAAACAAAGTAGTGAATTTGATTCCAGTATTGTTTCATTAGCACAATATAAGATTTTAGTTGTCGAAGATAACCCGCTTAATCAGCAAGTTATTCGAGCTATTTTGGCTGGTAAGGGCTGTCATCCTGATATTGCAGAAAACGGCTTAATTGCCATCGAAATGCTGCAAGCAACGAACTATGATTTAATTTTAATGGACATTCAAATGCCTGAATTAGATGGTTTGTCTGCGACGAAAAAGATTCGTCATGAATTAGGGTATAAAAATTTACCAATTATTGGCTTGTCGGCTAATGCCATGGAAGAGGATATCGACAAAGCTATGGCGGTAGGAATGAATGACTATGTCGTCAAGCCAATTGAGCCAGATGCACTATTTAAATCGATTTTAAGTGTAGTTTAATTGCCCATTGCGGCTATATGTCCTTGAATAAATGCATCACCTGCGTATCATGCGGCAACTTTAATAAAACCGAGCTCAATTATGATAAATAACAACTTACCATTACTTGATATTCACCGTCACCTCGATGGCAATGTGCGACCACAAACCATTTTAGAGCTTGGTCAACAGTTTAATATTACCTTGCCCGGTCATGATCTCGATTCACTCCGTCCACACGTTCAAGTACTTAAAAATGAGCCTGATTTACTGGGGTTTTTAAGTAAACTTGATTGGGGAGTGGCCGTGCTTGGTGATTACGATGCCTGTCGTCGAATTGCGTTTGAAAATATCGAAGATGCGGTAAATCAAGGGTTAGATTATGTCGAGCTTCGCTTTAGTCCTTATTACATGGCTAAAACACAAGGCTTAAACCCAACAGCTGTAGTCGAAGCTGTAATTGATGGCGTTCATGCTGGTTTAAAGCAATTTCCACAAATCAAAGCAAACTTAATTGGTATTTTGTCGCGCACGTTTGGTCAAGCGGCGTGTCAGCAAGAGTTAGATGCCATTTTGGCTCATAAACAACATATTGTCGCCCTCGATTTAGCCGGTGATGAATTGGGTTTCCCTAGTGAGTTATTTACGAGTCATTTCAAACAAGCTCGCGATTCGGGTTTGAATATTACTGTCCATGCTGGTGAAGCCGCGGGGCCTGAAAGTATGTGGCATGCGATTAATGAGTTGGGTGCAGTCCGCATAGGTCACGGGGTGAAAGCCATTGAAGATCCTAAACTGATGGATTATTTGGCGGCGCATGACATAGGAATTGAATCGTGTTTAACGAGTAACCTACAAACAAGCACGGTCGCCGATATAAGCCAGCATCCGCTCAAGCGTTTCTTAGATCACGGTATTTTAGCTTGTATTAACACAGATGATCCTGCGGTGAGTAATATCGAAATCCGTCACGAATTTGAAGTGGCTGCCCCACAAGCTGGTTTAAGTTCAGCCGATATTACCAAAGCACAAAATAATGCACTGAAAATCGCTTTTTTAAGTGATGCAGAAAAACAGGTGTTGCGTAGTTTAAAAGCTTAAATTTACTGAATGACGCGATGCGTTTTAGATGCGCATCGTGTCAATTGTCTCGACTCTAGCAAATAAAGGCGCCTTTGCTTAAATATGAGCGAACAAGGCCTTTATATTTAGTTTAAAACATTGACCAAGTTCTTACCGATAACTGAGGTTATTTGGCAAAAATATGAGAAACCTTGCTCATTGGTAAGCCCGAGCACTCAATTATTTACACCGTAAGTAACTGGTTGCCAGCGCACTTAATACTTGGCTGCGATTAATAAGCCCAATCACTTTTTTTCCTTCAACCACCGGGTAGTTTTTCGGTTGAGTTTGCAACATGCGCTCGGCTAAATCGGCAATACTCGTCTGCGCATCAATGGCGACAACATCTGTGCGCATTAAGTCTTTCACGGTGATCACCCCATCACAAAAATAGCTGTTGCTCAGCATGGGTTTTAATAATTCATGCTCAGAAATAAACCCCACCAGTTCTCTTTGCTCATTTAAGACGGGTGCGCCCAATAAATGGTGTTTTTTTAGTTCACTGATTGCTTGGGTGATTTCTGTGTTAGGGGTAATAGCAGGTAGTTGTTTAATCGTATGTTGAATGACTGTATCCATGATGTTCTCCAGCTCGGTCTATTTGATGAGTTAAGTATGCATGGGGACTTTACATTTTAAAAATTGATTAAATATATCGTAATGTTCAATTTTTTAGATGGTATGTGGGCGCGCTGAATTTCACAATCAAACAGGTGTAGTGAAATTCAGTGTGGCTATTCAAGTCGTTGAAGTGAATAGTAGATGTGGCCGAATGATTATTCGGCTGGCGAATGTAGTTGAGAACGTGTTTTAAGAGTTTGGCATGAATTGCCTTGAATAAAGTCTGTGGTTAATGCACTCATGGCTTGGGTAAGCCACGTAGGGCCATGATCGGCCATATCATTATGGCGTGCATTATCAATCGTGACAACACAGGTGTTGAATTGCTGTTGCTCGGCATCTGTGGGGAGCACGTTTTTATCTGCTGGGTAATCCGATGCTCTGACTGATAATATTTTGATGTCTTGAGTGCGAGGTAAAGGCACACGACGATGGTCGTAAGTGATCACCGCATCGATAAATGAGTGTTTTTGACTCGCCAGTAATGCCGAAATATCGCCGCCATTAGAATGCCCCATCAGCGTTACCGCATCGAAGTTATATTCAGAGTATTGCGCTTGGAGTTGCTTGCGTACGAAAAGAGTGGTGTCTGCTCCACGTTGCCAGTTTTCCATGCGAGTTGATAAAAACGGCTGTTCACGCGAAAGTGGGGGATCAGTGGGGAGCTCATGAGTGATTGCCACCATTAACATATTATGGCTGTTCATTGTCTGTGCTAAAAAAGTGTAATGGGTACTGTTGATCCCATAGCCAGCGCCAAAGATGGCAACTTTACAGGGAGAGGTGGCTAAGCATGGCTTTTTACTTGGAAAATATAAAGTCACGGGGATATCCCGCTGACGCACATCATCATGGATTATCTGGCTGAGTGCTTGGCTAGATTGATGAGGTGGTGGAGTGATTTCAGAGGTTGCAAAAATCGGCGTCGATGACAGCGTCAGCGATAGGTAACCGAGTAAAATTGATGGGTTCATTTATTTGTTTTTTATAAATTAAATAAAGATATTATCTAGCTTAGCGCCCAAAAGCAAAAAGCTGGCCTGAGCCAGCTTTTTTATTGTTTGAGCACTAAACCAATTTATTTGATAAACGCAAAAGCATCAGCAAACATATGTTCGCGGATCGCACCTTGTTTAATAAAGTCATCACGAACAATGCCAATCATGTCGAAGCGACCCGCCATATAAATATCGTATTCGGTTAAAGAATCAAAATCACTTAAAACGGCTAAGTGAACATAACCACGATGACCTTGCCAATCAGCCGCAGGGTGCTCAATAACCGGAATGTAGTTAAACAGTGGATTGCTTGCTGCCCACGCTTTCATTTCTTCATCGGCGTAAAGCGCACTTGGGTCTTTAACACCCCAGTAAAAAAAGACAGGGCGGTCACACCCAACTTCTTGCAGGTGGTCGGCCATTGATTTGACATACGAAAAACCGGTTCCGCCAGCTAATAAAATAAGCGGGCGAGTGCTGTGTTCGCGTAGCTCTGAAACACCTAAACCAACCTCGATATTTGCGGGTGTGCCAGCTGCATGGTGCTCGCGTAAATGATCCAAAGCTTGGCGTGCATAGCTATCGGCTTCACCAGCACCGATATGAAGCTCAAGTAACTCAGTTTGACTCGGCTTGCTGGCGATAGAAAAAGCGCGTTTATCCTTTTCGCCCAACACCACTTGTAGGTACTGACCAGCTTTAAATTGTGCAGCTTGTGCAGGTTTGAGTTCGACCTTGAAAATGAACTCGGTCAGTGGACTGATGCTGATCACATCAGCGAGTAATTGTTGCATTTTAATACCTTTTCACGACGCGTTTATTTATTTTAACTGTTTTTTGCTCAGCAATTAAGCTTTGTTTTTGATGATGCCGAGCGAATCCCAGATATCATCGACTTTTTCTTTCACTTTTGGATCCATCACTATGGGTTCACCCCACTCGCGGGTGGTTTCCCCTGGCCATTTATTAGTGGCATCCATCCCCATTTTTGAGCCTAAACCTGATACCGGCGAGGCAAAGTCGAGGTAATCAATCGGGGTGTTTTCAATTAACGTGGTATCGCGCGCTGGATCCATCCGTGTAGTAATGGCCCAAATTACGTCATTCCAATCTCGGGCATTCACGTCATCATCACAGACAATCACAAATTTAGTGTACATAAATTGACGTAAAAACGACCACACCCCCATCATCACGCGCTTGGCGTGACCGGGATATTGTTTTTTCATAGTTACCACAGCCATACGGTATGAACACCCTTCAGGCGGTAAATAAAAATCAACAATCTCAGGGAACTGCTTTTGCAAAATAGGCACAAACACTTCATTGAGTGCAACCCCTAAAATCGCGGGTTCATCTGGTGGGCGGCCGGTATAGGTGCTGTGGTATATCGGATCTTGGCGATGCGTGATGTGCGTCACTGTCATTACCGGGAATTCGTCTACTTCGTTATAGTAACCGGTATGGTCGCCATACGGGCCTTCTGGCGCGGTTTCACCTGGTGTTAAATAACCTTCGAGTACGAACTCGGCACTGGCAGGCACTTGTAAATCATTCGAAATCGATTTAACGACTTCGGTTTTACTGCCGCGCAATAAACCGGCGAACGCGTATTCACTTAAGGTATCGGGAACTGGCGTCACCGCACCTAAAATTGTTGCCGGATCAGCCCCTAGTGCGACTGACACCGGGTAATTTTCCCCAGGATTTTCTTTACAGAATTCTTGGTAATCTAGTGCGCCACCACGATGGGACAGCCAGCGCATAATGATTTTGTTTTTCCCGAGCAATTGCTGACGATAAATACCGAGGTTCTGACGTTTTTTATATGGCCCTTTCGTGACCGTTAAACCCCAAGTGATCAGGGGGGCTGCATCGCCCGGCCAACAATGCTGAATCGGTAGCTTCGTTAAGTCGACGTCATCACCACTTAAAACCACTTGCTGGCACGGCGCTTTTTTTACTTCTTTGGCCGGCATATTCAGCACTTGTTTATAAGCAGGAATTTGACTCCACGCTTCTTTAAGCCCTGCAGGTGGCTCAGGCTCTTTTAAAAACGCCAATAATTTACCGACTTCACGCAGTGCCGTGACATCTTCTTGGCCCATGCCTAGCGCTACACGCTCAGGCGTGCCAAATAAGTTGGCTAATACAGGAGTATCAAACCCTTTTGGGTTTTCAAATAACAGGGCGGGGCCTTTGGCACGTAATGTACGGTCGGCAATTTCGGTCATTTCTAGGTATGTATCAATTTCTTGTTTGATACGCACGAGCTCACCACGTTTTTCGAGTAACGCAATAAAGTCGCGAAGATCTTTATATTTCATTGCAGCTCAGTCAGTCACCAATAAAAGTTGACGCATTATAACGAGATGCGTGCTTGGTGACCAATAATACCCGTTAAGTGTCAAGAGCGATCAATCTTTTTATAGTAATTAACATTGCACGCTCAAGTTGGAGGTATGTCAAACAGAAAGGGCAGTTAGCCCTTTTTGTATCACAGCTGGTGTTTTTCTAAGCGGTATAAAAATTGTTTGTAACTTAGGCCAAGCAGTTTAGCTGCTTGGGTTTTATTGCCGGCTTCGCGATTGAGGGCTTGTTGCAGTAAGTTTTTTTCAAAACTATCCCACTCAATACCGGCACTGGGTAAGGTGAATAAGTGGCAGTGAGTTGGTGAAGCATCGGTTTGCATTAATGTATGTAAAAGTTCGTCTTCATTTTGCAGCAGCACAAATTGTTCTAAGGTATTGGCAAGTTGGCGAACGTTGCCCGGCCAGTTAAATTGCATTAAGTGTTTCAGTAAGTCATTACTGAGTTGCAAGTCGTTTATTTGATAACGTTGACTAAATAGTGTCAAAAAATGCTGAATTAAGCGCGGAATATCTTCGCTGCGCTCGCGTAGCGGTGGCATGTGAATTGGCACGACATTGAGGCGATAGAATAAATCTTCACGAAACTCGCCTTCTTGCACCATTTGGTGCAGGTTTTTATGACTGGCGGCAATGACCCGGACATCAATTTTTTGCTCGTGATTGGCGCCAATTGGCGTGACCACCCCTTCTTGTAACAAGCGCAGGAGTTTGGTTTGTAAGCTCAGGCTTAATTCGGCAATTTCATCGAGAAAAATAGTACCGTGATCGGCTGCGGCGAATTTACCAACTTTGTCTTGTGTTGAGCCGGTAAACGCGCCTTTTACTGAACCAAATAATTCAGCTTCAGCGAGATTTTCAGGGATGGCACCACAATTGATAGCAATGAAAGCGCGGTTACTACGTTGTGAGAGTTGATGTAATGCCCGTGCTGCCAGTTCTTTCCCTGTACCGCTTTCACCGCTGATTAATACGGTTGCGCTGGTGGCACTGACACGTTCAATGCGCTGAAAGACTTTTTGCATACAGGGCGCATGGCCAATGATATCAACTAAGCTGCTTTGTTCGGTCAGTTGCTTTGATAGCTGTTGATTCGTTAAACGTAGCTGATTAGCTTTATTGGCTTTGGCCAGTGCGAGTAAGAGCTCTTGACGTTGAAACGGCTTGCTGAGGTAATCATCGGCTCCTTGCTCAATCGCTTGTACGGCATGTTCAATCGAGCCATAAGCAGTCGCGACGACGATACCGTGTTCGAGCTTGTTGCCTCGCAGATAATTGATAAGATCGAGCCCGCTGAGCTGGCCTAATTTCCAATCTGTAAAGACCAGCTGAATATGCGGATGCTGCTTTAATAATACGATGGCATCTTCAACACTAAAGGCGCTAAATACTTGATAATTGGCTGCGCTTAACATAGCACTGATGAGTTCATTTTGTGCGTGATCGTCTTCAACCAATAAGATGGGGGTGTTAGTGCTCATGGTGAGTCCCTGTGTTGAGTGTAATAGTCACGCAGGCGCCAGTAGATTGATTGCTGACAGAAATTGCGCCGCGATAATATAAGTGTGCAATACGATTGGCTAAATATAATCCCATGCCCGCGCCATCAGCTTTACTGCTGATATGGGGCTCGAATAAATGCGGCAAAATTGTCTCGCTAAAACCTGGACCGCTATCTTGCACAGTTATAATGAGCTGCTTGTCAGGCTGGCGGCTGCTGATTTTTATTGGGTTGATGGCCTTATTTTTGAGCTGATTTGCTTCGACTGCATTGACGATAACAGTGTGCAGTATGGTGCGGATTTCGGACTCGAGTCCACAAACGGTTAATGCGTGATCGAGTGCGAGTTCAAAATGGGCTTGCTCGCTGCCAAGCTCCAGTAAAATATCGTGGATCACTGCGGAAATAGGTACCGGTTGGTCGCGCCGGACATCATTATTGCTTAAGGTGAGCAAAGCGGTAATGTTTTTGTTGAGGTGGGCAATTTTATTGTGCGCAATATCTTGCAGATGCTGCTGTTGTTGGGGGGAGTCACTTTGCCAATATTGCTCTAGCGTAAGCCCTAAGGTATGAATCGGGTTACGTAAGGAGTGCGCTACCGCACGGCTTAGCTCGCCAAGCTCAACAAGTTGGCGTTGCTGTTCGAGTTGTTTTTCACTGTCACTGAGCTGTGCTAGGCGCAGACTCGTATGGTTAAACTGGGTGATACAGGAGGCAATTTCAGCTACTCCTTGTGGGGTTACTTGGCTACCAAGTTGACCATTACGGAGCGCTAAAAACCCGGCATTTAACGCTGTAATAGGACGGGTTAGGGCGTGGGTGAAATACGCCATTAAAATCAGTGCGACTAAGCTTGAAATAATAATACTCCACAAAATCAATTGTGCGAATTGGTCAAAGCTATTGCTGGAGGTAAAGCTGCGAAATTCGCCATTGATCACATGCTTAATTGACTCATCATTTTCAAATTTAATAAAGATAGTGTTGAGTTCATTACTGAGCGTTTGCTGATGAATTTCAAAAAGTTGCTGTTGTTTTTGTGGACTGGAATCAGCACTTTGCTCAGTGTTAATGTTCAGTTCAAACTGTTTTATTTGATGCGGCTTGGCCTGAGGGGCGCTGGGGGTTGTGACATCTTCAGGCTTTGGCGGCGGCGGTGGTGGCGTGAGTGTATTAGAGAGCGTCACGCCATCGGCCAGCATAATCACTTTAGACGGTGTGTCTTTGAGCTCGATAATTCGTTCGTTGAGATCGTCCCGAGCTTTACTGATGAGCTTTTTGGTGATGGTTTGGGATTGTTGCGTAATGTCTTGGCGCACTTGCTCTTTAAAGTACAGCACCAACAATGCCTGACAGCTTGCTAGCACTAAAAAAATCAGACCAATCCCTAAAATAAAATATCGTCGAATACTCACTGAAGCTCCTTATTGCTCTTTTGGCCTTGGGTAACATAAATGTCTAAAGCGTATCTATCAAGAAAAATTCCACTAATAGATGGAAATATGCATTTTTAACATCTTGTTATTTAAAGAAATTTAAACCTAATTATTGAACGATAGCACGCGAGTAAAAAGTGAGCTCCTGATATCAGCAAAGGTATCTCCTGATATCAGGAAGTTGCGTAAGGCTGAGTTGACCGATTAAAACTTAAGCTTATAAAAATATTACAGTTTTTTATTTGGCATGTATTTTTCATTAGTGAGGGGGAGTTATTCATTTTACTAATAATTAGCGATGATATCGCAAGGAGAAAAATATGTTGATTACAACCCAACTAAATAAATTCAGCCAATTGTTACTGGCATCTGGTTTGATGTTGGTATCAGGACTCGTGGCGGCGCAAAATACGCAAACAACCATGATTAAGCTTGAACAAAATTTGTCGGATCTGAAAGTGATGGTGAATGAAGGCGAAGGCAATCATGTCATTCACTTTGATAAATCGGAGTTAGGCAGTGCGCATTTAGAAGAACAAATCAGTCAATTACCGGCTGAATCTCAACAGAAGGTGCGTAAATTGCTTACGCAAATAGAGTCTGGAGAAGGTAAAAATACTTTTGTTTTAAAAGATAAAGTGATTGAAGCTTACACTGATGGTGACGATATCACTCACAAGATGGTGATAATCAGTCAAGGCGATGAACTTAATATGGATATCCCACCTCCACCGGCAGCACCAAACGCACCCAAACACCCTGAGCATGTCAAAGTGATGAAATTTGCCTTGGACATCGAAGGTGAAGGTGGCCACGAATTTGCTTTGATTAAATCGTTGTTGCAAAACGCGACATTAACGCCTGAGCAAATTGACGAAATTCAAACCTTATTGAATAGCAAATAGTCGCTCAACGAGTTGATAAAAAGCCACGGTATGTGGCTTTTTACGTTTATGGGGTTGCAAGCGATTTAAAATGACGTTTCAGCAGTTGCCAATCATTTTGTAATTGTTGGAATTTTTCCGTGTTGCCCCCTGCTTTGTCAGGGTGATATTTTAAGGCTAATTGTCGCCAGCGTTGGCTAACTGATTCGAATGAGCTCGTTGCACTGAGGCCAAATCGTGCCAATGCATGCGCTATTTGGGTTTGACTGATTGGCTGCAAGGAAGGTTGTTGGCCAAATTGTTGCCAAAAATCCGTTAATAACAGCTCAATTTCTGCAGCACTGGTATCGTAATTTTGCCAATTGAAGTAGTAATCGGCTAACCCGTTTGAAGTCGTTTGGCGTGGATGCTGCGAAATATCAACCAGGGTCACGTTGAAGCTATCGATTTCGACACTGAGCTGCTGGTTTTGTAGCTCTAATTGCAAACTAAACAGTGCATTCATGACGAGAAAATTACGTTTAAACAGGTCTTTATTCGGATCGGTGTCTAAGGTTGTTAATATTCCTTCGCGGCCGAGCGTGCTGGTGAGTTCGTGAACCTTCCACTGTGAATGCTGCAACAATGCAGCTAAAACGTCATCTAGGATTGGGTTATTGATAAGAGGGCAGCCATCTAAAAATAAGAATATTTAAACGGTAGCAGGGAAAGCTGAAAATAAAAAGCCTTGCTTAACAAGGCTCTTATTTACTCTAGTTTAGTGGTGTTAACTCAGTAACGACGTCAAAGTGGTTTTAAGTGATTGAGGATCTCGAATTTTCGCTGCAGATATAATTAACTGGCGTCCTAAGTTGAGAGTTTGTTGCTGGACTAAAAGGCGTAGGCTTTCGTCATCAATGGTCTCTATGTCGGCAACGTGGGCGAGGCCAATTGTTCGGCGAATAAGCTCTGTGCCGCAGTAACCCACAGCATCCTGTATTACACCTTGTATAAATTCGTTGATATAAGTTGGCTCTTGGAAATTCACATCTTTGGTGTGCTTTTTGGCAAGTTGCGAAAACAGGCGAACAAACTCACTGACTGTGGTATGAAGCGTGGAGAGTAGATGGGTTTGCATATTGTTTCGCTGATGTTCATCACGGATACGGCCATTTTGCGCGCAATAATTGAGTAACAAGTTGCCAATAAACGAGCCTAAATCGAAGCCAATAGGGCCAAAAAAAGCAAATTCGGGATCGATCACTTTTGTGTGTTTGCTATCGACGAAGAGACTGCCACTGTGCATATCGCCGTGTAACAGCGTTTGTGGGCAAGATAAAAATTTCGCTTTTAACTGGGCGACTGCTGTCTTTAATTGCCTGTCTTGCCACAGCTCAGACACCAGTGGCTGGAGTGGCTTCGGATAATTGTTACGCTCGTGTTTGTGATAAGGGTCACTGAAAAATAAATCTTCCGTAATTTGGCATAGTTCAGGATTGATAAATTGTGCGACGAGGGCTTTTTTTTCCTGCGCATCTAAATAAAAGTCAGAGTAGTAAAAAGCAGTCTTCGCAAGGTATTCTGCAACGTGTTCACCCATGTAATCAAATTGCTGTGCTTGATTTTGCGCGCCGCGTAAAATCTGCATGTCGCCTAGATCTTCTAATAAAATGAGCGCTAAATCAGGATTGTAGTCGAGCACTTTGACTGTGTGTTCAGGGCAGACTTTACTGTGGGCAATGAGTGCTTGCGCTTCGATTCGTGCGCGATCGAGCGTCAAGGGCCAGGACTCACCAACACAGCGAGCATAAGGCAGGGCTTGTTTTAAAATAACACTGGTCCCTGAGCAGTTACTGATCCTAAATACCATATTCAAGTTACCGTCACCAAACTCACGGCAGTTTAATGGTTCATCAGCACTAAATAATCCTGACTTTTCTTGAACATAGGCAAGCGCATCTTGCTCTGTGAAGGCGATATATTGGCTCATTTGCACACCTTTATCAAAATTTAGACTTTCGGCATTCTATATCTTTAAGTGTTTAGATGTCTATACTTCTGTTGTTGCTGGTGAGTTCTTGCTAGGGTAAAATAGTTCCTTTGCCAGACTCAGTTTTGCGTAATAGATTGAGTTTTATGCTCTTAACTTACGATTTAAATCGGATATCACGATGAAAAATTTACAAGCCGCTAGCCTCAAGTATCAAGACAATCAATTATGGGTGCTCGATCAATATTTATTACCGCATCAAGAAGTATGGCTGCCTTGTGATTCTGTTGCTGATATGGAAGGTTTAATTAAAGCACTTAAAATCCGTGGTGCTCCGTTAATTGGTATTGGTGCGAGTTTATTAGTGGGTCATTTGGCGGCTCTGCAAGTTTCTAAACAAGATTTAATAGCAGCAATTGCCCAGCTGCGCCAAGCGCGACCAACAGCGGTCAATTTAATGCATTGTATGGATAAGATGAGTGCTGCTGTTGCTAAGGATGATTATGTCAGTGCGCTGCAGTCCTGTGCAGAAGCTATTTTTGAACAAGACATTGCGCTTTGTAACTCGATGGCCAATTTTGGCAATGAACTCGTGCAAGATGGCGATCAAATCTTAACACACTGTAACACTGGATCACTTGCAACAGCAGGAGTAGGGACGGCTTTAGGGGTTATTTATAAGGCGCATCAAGCCAACAAAAAAATCCATGTGTGGGTAGATGAAACTCGCCCTTTATTACAAGGGGGGCGACTGACTGCGTATGAACTCGATCGTTGGCAAGTTCCTTACACGCTTATTTGCGATAACATGGCTGCAAGCTTAATGGCAGCTGGCAAAGTCGACAAAATTTTTGTTGGTGCTGATCGCATTGCCGCCAATGGTGACTTTGCGAATAAAGTGGGGACTTATAATTTAGCGGTGCTCGCCAAGCATCATAATATTGATTTTTATGTGGTCGCGCCAAAGACGACTTTAGATATTGAATGTGAAAACGGTGACGCCATCCCAATAGAGCAGCGCGAACCAACCGAAGTGACCGGCGTCAGTGGTAGTTTTGGTCAATGTCAGTGGGCACCAAAGAGTGCTCACGTGTTTAACCCTGCATTTGATGTCACCCCCGCAGAACTCGTGACGGGTTGGGTGCTCGACACCGGAATTTATTCTCCGTTGGATGTCCACAGTGGTGTATTACGCATGCTCTAAATAATCTTTAGTGCATTTAGATTGCCCCTTTGCACCGGGTTAATCTGAATGCAGTTTTTTTAATAAATATAAAATGGTATAAAGAGGTTAAAAGCCAATAATAATTTTTTAGGAACGTCAAATGGCGTCGCAGGCAATTTGATGATTAAAAGCATACGGGATGTGTTGATAGTTGCAGTGATCTGCTGCGGTATAACAAAGATTTATGCGCAAAGTTCGTCGCCATTTGCAGCTAAAATATCAGAAATTAGCGCCCTGCCTGATGATAAAGCCCAAATTAAAGCCCTCGATCTTTTCTTAGCGAGTTCTGAGCTTTCAGCACTTGAAAAAATTACTGTGTATTTTGAAATCAGTAATATTTACTACCAAAACGCTCAATACCAACAAACGATCACCCAATTAGCTAATGCACTTGATGTGGCCAAGGCCCATGATCTTAAGTTAGAGCAAGCAACAGCTTATAACCGCTTAGGTGTCATCCATTATTTAATGGGCAACAACCCAAATGCATTGTTAGCGTATCAGCATGCAGAGCAACTGTTTGACGAGATGGATGAACCCATTATGCGAGCCAAAACCTATAATAACTTGGGTTTGGTAAATGCGGCGATGGGTAGCGTCGAGCAAGCATTAAAATATTACCAATTAGCGCAACCTATTTATAATGAATTGGGTACAGAAAAAGACAAAGTTGATATCTTATTCAATATTGCGGGCTTGCATTTACGTTTAAAGCAAAATGACTATGCGATTAAAATGTTGGAGCAAGTAATAACACGCCGCCAAGCGCTTAATGATTTAGATGGCTTGGCGTTAAGTTATGGTGATCTTGGGGCAGCCTATAAAAATGATGGACAATACCAGTTAAGTGAACAGTACTTACAAAAATCACTACAATATTATCTAGATACAGATAACTATTATAATAGCGCCTCGCAATATCATAATTTGGCTGAGCTCTATAGCTTGACGGGTGAGATTGTAAAAGCCAATGAATATGCAACGTTAGCAGCGCTTGTTGCAGAACAATCGAGTAATAAAGCCGCTTATGCAGGAAGCTTATACACCCAAGCTAAATTAGCATTTATCGCGAAAGACGCTGAGACAGCGCTTGATTATTTACATCAATCGAGTGAGGTGTCACATGACATGATGTATCGCTACCAACTAAAAGAAAACCTCACTTTGCATGCTTTGATATCTGCATCTCAACAGCAACCTGTTAACGCTTTGAAAGCGTTACAAAGTTATAAAGACCAAGTGAAAGATGAGTCAGATAAGCAATTACAGGACAAGTTGACGCAATACCAAGCGTTACTTGATTCTGAGCAGCTCAACCAACAAGTCAAGCAATTGAAACAAACTAATCACATTGACGCCTTGAGCTTAGCGCAAACGCGTACAGAGCGAAATTTTACGATAGTGGTAGCTGTTTTATTATTAGTTTCGACCTTTTTATTATTCCGTCGTGCTATTTCGGAAAATGCTAAGTTGCAACTGAGTGAAAAAGTAAAACAACGGAGCGAAGAGTTAGAAGAATTAAGTAAAAAGCTGCAACGCGCCAGCGAAGTAAAGAGCCAGTTTTTAGCTAATATGAGCCATGAAATTCGTACTCCCTTGACTGCAGTAATGGGGCAAGCAGAGTTAATCATCAATGGTGATGTCTCCGCAGAGAAAGTGCGTCAAGAAGTGCAGGTAATTTATAACAATAGTTTACATTTACTTGAATTAATTAACGATATTCTTGATTTAACCCGTATAGAAGCCAACAAACTGACACTCGAGAAAATGCCCCACGATGTGGTGACTTTAGTCAATGACGTGATGCAAATGTTTGAAGAGCCCGCACGTAGTAAAGGATTAAAGCTCCAACTAAACCATCATTTAGCATCACCTTTTTATATTGAAATGGATAAATTTCGACTCAAACAAATTTTGATCAATTTGTGCTCTAATGCAGTGAAATTTACAGACAAAGGCTCTGTGAATCTTACTATTACAGCCACTAAGTTTGGCTTGAAGTTTTGTATTGTCGATACAGGTATCGGTATGACGCAAGAGCAACTAGGAAACATTTTCAATAGCTTTACCCAAGGAGATAACACAATTAGCCGCCGATTTGGTGGTTCAGGATTAGGCTTGTGCTTATCAGAGCAACTCGCAAATTTAATGAATAGTAGTATCAGTGTCGATAGTGAACTTGGGCGAGGTAGTCAATTTACATTGCATTTAACGTGTGAACAGTTACTGAATTTCCAAGCTACAGAACCGAGTGCAGTGCCTCTCGTAACAGCGCATCAGACATTGTTTGAGGGGGTGGTATTAGTTGCAGAAGATCATGAAGACAATCGTCGTTTAATAAGTTTGATGTTAGAAAAACTTGGTTTTACCGTTATGTGCGCAGAAAATGGTAAAGAAGCGGTAGAAATAGCCCTTAAAACAGATCTTGATATTATTTTGTTGGATATCCAAATGCCTGAAATGGATGGGATTGCGGCGTTTAAATTGCTGAAAGAGTGTGGGTGTAACACGCCAATTATTGCACTGACGGCCAATGCTATGGCTCATGAAGTGAAGCAATATTACGAATTAGGTTTTGATGATCACTTGAAAAAACCGATCGAGCGGGCACAATTTATTGAAACTTTAGCTAAGCACTTGGCACAAAAAGATCTCATTGAGCAGGCTCCTGAATTGCTTGCTCAAATTGATATGTCAGATTTAATCGAGCGTTTCCAAAATAGTTTTGCGCAGGAATACTCAAATTTGCAGCGTGCATTTTCGCAAGATGACTACAGCCAATTAGGACAGCAAGCACACAAATTAGCGGGGGCCGCAGCGATGTTCCAATTTGAACAGTTAGCGAGTGCTGCACGCTACCTCGAGCAAGTAATTAAATACGAAGACTTTGACGAGGTTCCAGAAGCTGTTGAAAGTGTGAAACAGTTTTTAACAAAGACGGTTCAGGGGTAAGTGATGCAGTGTGCCGATCATGACTATATCGAAGTTGCATGTCTGTATGGTTATCATATTAAGTTAGAGCTTAGTGATTGCCAAACTGTGATGGGTCGAGCTCTAACTACAACCTATCAACTTGCAAGTGATGATTCAGCAAGTAAGGTAGAAGTAATAAAAATCCAAACGGAGGAACAGGTTTTAGCTATTGCACTTAGTGAAATTAAAGTTCTTACAGCCATCACAAAAAATCGCTATTTTGCAGTGATCCACTTTTAAATTGGTTTAAGCCAGTGTTGCTTGAGCGTCAATGTAACACCAGGCTTGTTTACCAGAAACAAATGTTAATAACGTCCGCTTATAATCATCGACCTCGTAGTCATCAGCTTGCTTGAGCTCGTCGTGAGTGATTAAAAAAATAGTGCCTGAAACACGATCGTTTAGGTTGCCTGAATAACGTAAGATAGGATGAAAGCGCTTCCCGCTGCTTTTTAACACAGCGGCATGGGTGATTTCAATTTCTCCAATGGTAAAACCAGCAAGCGTATCGGGTTCACCAATCAGCTCTCTACCAAACGTATCTATCTGGACTGTTTTTTGTTGCAAGGTGCCATAAGAAAATAATGCTTCCATCGTCGTCATTGCCAGCTCATTTAATCAAGTTGTGGGAATTGTGAAGCTATCTCGGAATGTGTTGCTTGCGCGACCCAACCGGCTTCATTATTAAATAGGCGAATGGCTGTAAATTCAGGATCAGACCCCATATCAAACCAGTGGGGAGTATTGGCTGGTACTGAAATTAAATCGCCGCGTTGACATAAAACTTGGTACACCTTGTTATTTATGTGTAAGCAAAAAAGTCCTTGGCCAGCGACAAAAAAACGGACTTCATCTTCGTTATGGGTATGCTCGAATAGGAATTTCTCTCTTAATTGTGCAGCATTTGGGTTGCCCTTCGCTAATGAGATGACATCGACTGTGCAATAACCGCCTTCGCTTTTTAATCGGTCAATATCGTGCTGATAGGCACTTAAAATCATGTCGTTTGATGTGTCATTTGAAATGGTGGTGGCTGCATGCCAACGTTCAAAACGGACTGAGACACGTTTTAATAACTCAGCTATCTCTTGGTGATCGTGCGTATGTAATATGGGTGTGTGTGTTTCAGTTTCAGTATAAATGCTTAATTGGCTCATCGGTATTGCTCCAAAGTGAATGCGGTGAAATCGCCAATATAAAAATGCTCAGGCGAAGTTTCTTGCCCATCACGGACTAAATGACAAGTGTGTAAACCCGCGGCTTTTGCGGCGTCGAGTTCGTCGATTACATCAGATAAAAACACAACTTCATGGGCTTCAAATGGGAGCTGTTCGATAATCTTTTCATAAGAGCCTTGTTCTTTTTTGCCCCCGACTAAGGTATCAAAATAGTCATTAAACAAAGAGCGGATATCGCCATAGTCAGAAAATTCAAACAGTAAGTGCTGTGCTTTGACTGAACCCGATGAGTACACATAGAGTGCAATGCCTTGATCATGCTGCTGTTGTAAAAATTGATAAGCGTCAGGATAAATATGACCCGTAAAGTCACGGTTTTGATAACCATGTTGCCAAATCATCCCTTGAAGTTGCTTAAGAGGTGTGATTTTTTGGTCGGTCGAAATCCAATGTTGGAGTGTTGAAATGACATCATTCAAAGTGGCATTAGGTTGGTTAATTTCTAACTTAACCGCGTCTATTTGTGCGCCCACCTCAGTGCGTTGGTGATTGTTTTGCACAAATTGCGCAATATGTTTAGCTGCATAAGGAAACAAGATTTCTTTCACAAACGAAATTCGCGTAATGGTGCCTTCAATGTCCGTTAAAAATGCTTTTATCATGATGATGCCTCTAATTTTATACGCTCTAATTCACATGCAAACAAAAACTCGAGCCCTTCTAAATGGCGGCGAGTCTCGGCGGGAGAACGCCCCCATGCATACAAGCCATGGCCACGGATGAGGATGCCATGATACAGCGGCGAATGTTGATAGCGAGTGGTTACTTTTTCAGCTAGACGTTCAATGTCTTGGTCATTGTCAAAAATCGCAATTTGCAAGGTTTCTTCATGGCTGCCTACACCTGTTAGGGATTTTTGCATTTCGTAACCAGTAATTATGAGTGTGTCTGTTTTGATAAAACGCGAAAGCACTGTTGCGGCAACTGAGTGAGTGTGAAGAACGCACGTTGCTTGGTCGTCTAATTGATAAAGACTCAGGTGGAGATCGGTTTCAGCTGAGGGCTTACCGGCTCCTGATTCGATTTGTCCATGGACATCAAATTGTAAAAAGTGTTCAGCCGTTAATTGGCCTTTATCGTGACCACTGGCCGTGACAATAAATCCACTGTCTGTTTTTGCTGAAAAATTACCACCGGTTGCTGGAACCCAGCCCTTTTGACTGATCCATGCTCCTGCGTCGATGAGTTGTTCAATAGCGTATCGGTTTTGCATTCTGACCCTTAAAAACGTTTAGATGGCTATACATCTATTTTGTGCAATAATACCATCGCTTTAAACTGAAAACTATATACTGTTTTTGTTGTTTTGTTTGTTTTCATGGTAAAACAAACAAGTGGTATTCTGAATTAAATATGAAGGTGTTAGGGTGTTTCAAAGTAAGCTACCAATGCTCGGTACGAGTATTTTCACACAAATGTCAGCCTTGGCAAATCAGCATCAAGCGATTAATTTATCGCAGGGCTTTCCTGAATTTGATACTCCAGAGTTTTTAAAGAATCAAGTGGCAGACTCTATTGGGCGTGGTTTAAATCAATATTCACCCTCTGCAGGAATTGCTCCCTTGCAGCAACAAATTGCGTCGCTCATTGCTCGTAAATACCAGATACAACTCAATGCAGAACAAACGATTACGGTTACTTCTGGTGCCACGGAGGCCTTATTTGTCGCCATTCAAACACTGGTTAGAGCGGGTGATGAAGTAATTATTTTTGATCCTGCCTATGATTCGTACCAACCAGCGATAGAGCTCGCAGGAGGGGTATGTAAGCACCTCCATTTAACCGCTCCTGATTATACAATTGATTGGCAGATCGTTGAGGCCGCTGTCAGTGATAAAACTCGGGCGATTATCGTTAACACCCCACATAACCCAACAGGCAAGGTCTTAAAAAGCCATGATATTACAGCATTAACTGCTTTACTTGAAAAACATGATTTATATCTGATTAGCGATGAAGTATACGAACATATTACTTTTGATGGGTTTGAGCATTTAAGTGCGCTTGCAACCCCGGCGTTATTCGAGCGTGCATTTGTAGTTTCAAGTTTTGGGAAAACATTTCATTGTACTGGCTGGAAAATGGGGTATTGCGTAGCCCCTGCACAGCTCTCTGCAGAGTTTAGAAAAATTCATCAGTATGTGACATTTTCAAGTTTTACGCCTGCGCAATATGGCTTAGCGGCGATGTTGGCACAGCAGCCGGAACATGTTGAACAATTGTCGAGCTTCTATCAGCATAAACGGGATTTACTGGTCGCCGCTTTAGCGAGTAGTCGATTTAAATTACTTCCGAGTGAAGGGACTTATTTTTTATTGCTCGATTATAGTGAAATATCAGAGCTGGATGATGTCGCGTTTTGTCATTGGTTAGTAACAGACATTGGTGTTGCTGCGATTCCGTTGAGTGTCTTTTATAAAAAGACATCGACAGATAAAGTGATCCGATTATGCTTTGCAAAAAATGATGACACATTAATCGCAGCCGCGGAGAAATTATGTCAACTTTAAATGTTGCTCTGGTACAAACGGATATTCAATGGGCTGATCGTAGTGCTAACCTGAAGCAATTGTCTATGCAATTGGCTGAATGTACAGGGGTTGACCTGGTTGTGTTGCCCGAGACGTTTTCAACCGGGTTTGCTATTTCAGATCGAAGCATTCGGGTGAATGAATGTGGTGAGGACGTGCTTGCTTGGATGAAAAAGACCGCGACAACGCTGAATGCGGTGATTGCTGGCTCAGTACTTGTTCATCAAGGCAATAAAGCGGCGAATCGCTTTTTTTGGGTTTGGCCCAATGGTGAAGTGAAGTTTTATGACAAGCGCCATTTGTTTCGTCTCGGTAATGAAGGTGACTTTGTTGTTGCAGGCTCGAATCGCACTCTCTTGACAGTCAAAGGTGTGCGTATTTTGCCGCTTGTTTGTTATGACTTACGTTTTCCAGTGTGGTCGCGCAATTGTAATGATTATGATGTGATCGTTAATGTGGCGAATTGGCCGGCAGCCCGGCGCCATATTTGGGATACATTACTCAAAGCGCGTGCGATGGAAAATCAAGCTTTTGTACTGGGGGTAAACCGTATCGGCGAAGATGGTAATGGTGTCGCACATAATGGTGGTACGGCCGGATATGACTTTATTGGTGAGCCTTTGGTCGTTGCTCCAGATAACCAAAATGCGATTTGTAACGTTACCCTTGATTTGCAGGCACTCGCACAATTCAAAGCTTCATTTCCTGCTTTTCTTGATGCTGATGCCTTTACAATAGAGTTATAACGCGATGATCGCGCTAGAATAGTTCGACTTCTCCGAGTTTTAAATTAGATTCCTTATCGGTACGCAACTCTATTTTTTGTTGTTTTGCTGGGCGCTGTTTTGTGTCCCAGTTCATATCGGAGAAATCGAACATTTCGAGTTTTTCTTTCAGGCTTTGTGCGAGTTTTTGTAAGTCATCACTGGAAATGACCTGAATCTTCGTACTCGATAAAGCATCACTATTGAGTTCCATCATGGCGTCTACGGACATTTGGGCTTCGTCAGACACTGCTTTTTGCTGTTTTACTTGCTGGTGGATTTGCTCTGATAACGAATGAATGTCGAGCATGGATGCTTCGATATGATCAACCTCGTTTGTTGCCTCTTTTGATAAAGCCACCGTTTGCTCTGTTTCTTCTTGCCCCTTGAGCATCAATTGATGCACGGTATCGGTCCCTTTTTGGATTTTAGCAATCATTGTGCTGACTTCTTGAGTTGATTTACTAGTACGCGCCGCCAAGTTTCGAACCTCATCAGCGACAACTGCAAACCCTCGCCCTTGCTCGCCCGCACGTGCCGCTTCAATTGCAGCATTGAGCGCTAAGAGGTTTGTTTGCTCTGCAATTGCGTTAATTACCTCAATAATTGAGCTAATTTGGTCACTGTCGTGTTTTAGTTCATCAATTTGTTTGCTTGTTTGTTCAATCTGTTCAGCTAAATTAAGGAGGCTCGTTTGGCTTTTATTGGCATCTTGTCGTGTTTGTTTCACTGATTTAGTCGCAGATCCGACTGCTTGATAAATTCTTTCAAGGTTTTCATCGAGACTGCGAGATACTTCGAGCATGGCATTCATTGATTCTCCGAGCACTTCGCCATGGTTATGCTGCATGGTGGCTTTTTGACTCATAGAGGTGTAAGTATCACGTAGCTCGTTGGCCATGGGAGAAAGCCTTGCAGATGAGGAGTAAATTTCGTTCAGTAAATGATCCATTAATTCGAGCCAGTTATTGATATCGATGCACTCTTTGGGAGGCAATTGGCCGTGATCATGGTAACGAAACTTAAGATTAATTTTTTCAGGGTTTTTGACCGCATTGGCAAAGTTAAATAAATACTGTTCTTTAAAAGAAGGGTGTGTTTTGAGGTAAAAATACAAGATGCCAGCAATGAGAATATCTGAGCTTAAAATTAATGCGATTTCTAAAGGGCCTGCATCTAAAAGGTATAAGCAAATAAAGTGGATGATGGTTAGTATCGACAGAGGAATTAAGGTGATTTTAGATGCCTGCATAGTGCTATTATTGATTGATTTAACAGTACACTAGGTATAGCTCAGAATTTATAAAATCACGAATCAAAAAAAACGCCTGACAAGGTCAGACGTTTTAAACATCAATGAATCAATGTAATTATTTACGTTTCATTGAATCAAAAAATTCGTCGTTGGTTTTACTCATCGATAATTTATCGATTAAGAATTCCATTGCATCAATTTCTGTCATTTCGTGAACAATTTTACGCAGAATCCACATTTTTTGTAATTCATCTGCTTTAGTCAGTAACTCTTCACGACGTGTACCTGAACGATTAAAATCAATCGCAGGGAAAACGCGTTTTTCAGCAATTTTGCGATTTAAGTGTAGCTCCATGTTACCGGTACCTTTGAACTCTTCATAGATAACTTCATCCATTTTAGAGCCGGTATCGATTAGGGCGGTGGCGATAATTGTTAAGCTACCACCTTCTTCTACGTTACGTGCAGCACCAAAGAAACGCTTTGGCTTGTGCAGTGCATTGGCATCAACACCACCAGTCAGAACTTTGCCTGACGAAGGAATGACAGTGTTGTAGGCACGTGCTAAACGAGTGATCGAATCTAAAAGAATGATGACGTCTTTTTTATGCTCGACTAAACGCTTTGCTTTTTCAATGACCATTTCAGCAACCTGAACATGACGACTTGCAGGCTCATCAAACGTTGAAGCAACAACTTCACCTTTGACAAGACGTTGCATTTCGGTTACTTCTTCAGGGCGTTCATCAATTAGAAGTACCATGAGTTCACACTCAGGGTAGTTATGAGTAATTGATTGTGCGATGTTTTGTAATAACATCGTTTTACCGGCTTTTGGCGGTGCAACTAATAAGCCACGTTGTCCGCGTCCGATTGGGGAAGCTAAGTCTAATACCCGTGCCGTGATGTCTTCAGTACTGCCATTACCACGCTCCATGCGTAAACGTTCATTGGCATGAAGAGGGGTTAAGTTTTCGAAAAGGATTTTAGTTCGAGAGCTTTCAGGGCGGTCAAAGTTGACTTCATTAACTTTTAATAGAGCAAAATAACGCTCACCTTCTTTCGGTGGGCGAATCAAACCAGAAATCGAGTCACCGGTGCGTAAACTAAAGCGTCGAATTTGGCTTGGTGAGACATAAATGTCATCAGGACCAGCTAGGTAAGAGGCTTCAGATGATCTTAAAAAGCCAAAACCATCTTGAAGGATTTCAAGTACGCCGCCGCCAAAAATGTTCTCACCGCTTTTTGCGTGAGATTTTAAAATGGCAAAAATAATATCTTGTTTTCTTAAGCGGGCTACGTTTTCAAGTCCCATGGACTCGGCTAGCTTTACAAGCTCATTAATAGGCTTGTCTTTTAATTCGCGTAAATGCATATTGGTGGGTTCTTTACTGTTTAAAATGCTCAAACTAAATTTGAGTTGCGGTGTTTTGAAATTAACTAAGGAATATATCTTTGGCTTTATAAGCTAGCAGCTATTTTTTTGTGCGTCCAGCTCTTATAAAAATAAAATAAAAAAAAGGGCTGAGCCCTTTTCTTATTTAGATGTTATTTTCTAAAAATTCAACAAGTTGAGTTTTAGATAGCGCACCTACTTTTGTCGCAGCTACTTGACCATCTTTGAAAAGTAACAAAGTTGGAATACCGCGAATACCAAATTTAGGCGGAGTGCCTGCATTTTGGTCGATGTTTAATTTGCCAATAACTACACGATCAGCAAATTCACCTGCTACATCATCTAAGATAGGGGCGATCATTTTACAAGGACCACACCACTCAGCCCAGAAATCAACAAGAACTGGCTTTTCAGCTTTTAGTACGTCAGCTTCGAAACTATCATCAGTTAATTGGATTATTTTGTCGCTCATTGAGCTCTCCATCATATATTAGCAATTTATTTAATGTGTATTTAAACACTCTTGTTTCTTATTGCAAGCTTAAGCGTTATGCTTTATCGCTATGAATAATACACATCTATCAGAAAAAAAGTTTGCGGACTTTGATCTTGCACCAGAAGTTGTTTCTGGTCTGACTAAAAATGGCTTTGAATTTTGTACGCCAATTCAAGCCCAGTGCTTGCCTTTTGCTATCGAAAAACGCGATATCGCAGGTCAAGCTCAGACTGGAACAGGTAAAACACTCGCGTTTTTAACCGCGACATGTCATCACCTTTTGCAAAACAAAAAAGCCCAAAGCAAACACCCAAGAGCCCTGATCATGGCTCCCACAAGGGAGTTAGCTGTTCAGATCCACAAAGATGCTAAAATTTTAGCGCCGCACTGTAATCTTAACTTAGGTTTAGTATATGGTGGCGAGGAATATGAAAAACAACTAGCACAGCTCGAAAAAGGTGTAGATATTTTAATTGGCACCACGGGTCGTCTGATCGATTTATACAAACAGGGCGCTTATAGCCTGAATGAAATCGAAGTTGTGGTCTTAGATGAAGCCGATCGAATGTTTGATTTGGGTTTTATTAAAGATATTCGTTATTTATTTAGACGTATGCCCGATGCATCACAAAGGTTAAATTTACTATTTTCGGCAACGTTATCTTATCGCGTTCAAGAATTGGCATTCGAGCACATGACAAACCCTATTCATGTGCAAGTAGAGCCGAGCCAAAAAACCGGTAAACGTATTGTGGAAGAGTTATTCCACACAGCTCAAACGGATAAAATTCCGTTGTTGCTTACGTTAATAGAAGAAGAGTGGCCAGATAAAGCGATTGTTTTTTCTAATACAAAGCATATGTGTGAAACTGTGTATGCGTGGTTAAAGGCGGCTGATCACCGTGTTGGTTTACTGACAGGTGATGTTAATCAGAAAAAACGTATTTCAATTTTAGAGCAATTTACGGCAGGTCATTTGGACTTTTTGGTGGCCACAGATGTCGCTGCGCGAGGTCTTCATATTCCAGCTGTGAGCCATGTTTTTAACTTTGACTTACCTGATGACTGCGAAGATTACGTTCATCGAATTGGCCGTACAGGGCGTGCAGGCGCATCAGGCAAAGCAATTAGCTTTGCGTGTGAGCAGTATGCATATAATCTTGACCCTATTGAGGAATATGTGGAGCATGCAATTCCATTGTCACATTATGACAAAACAGCCTTAATAGATGATATACCAGCACCAAGGATCCAGCGAAAGCGAGCACCCCAATCGCAAAACTCTCGCTCAGGTGCAAATAGACCCCATAACGCTCGA
>NZ_CM200281.1:130000-912500 GCF_058169715.2 Pseudoalteromonas sp. J2K-J979
TTCTGTAAGCCGTTGAAGGTGAACCGGGAGGTTTGCTGGAGGTATCAGAAGTGCGAATGCTGACATGAGTAACGATAATGCGGGTGAAAAACCCGCACGCCGGAAGACCAAGGGTTCCTATCCCATGTTAATCAGGGTAGGGTGAGTCGACCCCTAAGGCGAGGCGGAAACGCGTAGTCGATGGGAAACGGGTTAATATTCCCGTACTCGGCATGAATGCGATGGGGAGACGGAGCAGGCTAGGCAAGCATGGCGTTGGTTGTCCATGTAAAAGTAAGTAGGTTGAGAACTTAGGCAAATCCGGGTTCTTAAGACTGAGATACGAGACGAGCTACTACGGTAGTGAAGTTGTTGATGCCATACTTCCAGGAAAATCCTCTAAGCTTCAGTTCATGCTGAATCGTACCCCAAACCGACACAGGTGGTCAGGTAGAGAATACTAAGGCGCTTGAGAGAACTCGGGTGAAGGAACTAGGCAAAATAGTACCGTAACTTCGGGAGAAGGTACGCTGCTGACGGTGATAGGACTTGCTCCTTAAGCTGTTGGCAGTCACAGTAACCAGGTGGCTGGGACTGTTTATTAAAAACACAGCACTGTGCAAAATCGAAAGATGACGTATACGGTGTGACACCTGCCCGGTGCCGGAAGGTTAATTGATGGGGTTATCTTCGGAGAAGCTCTTGATCGAAGCCCCGGTAAACGGCGGCCGTAACTATAACGGTCCTAAGGTAGCGAAATTCCTTGTCGGGTAAGTTCCGACCTGCACGAATGGTGTAACCATGGCCACGCTGTCTCCACCCGAGACTCAGTGAAATTGAAATCGCAGTGAAGATGCTGTGTACCCGCGGCTAGACGGAAAGACCCCGTGAACCTTTACTACAGCTTGGCACTGAACATTGAACCTACATGTGTAGGATAGGTGGGAGACTTTGAAGCAGCGACGCTAGTTGTTGTGGAGTCGTCCTTGAAATACCACCCTTGTAGTTTTGATGTTCTAACGTAGGCCCCTAATCGGGGTTGCGGACAGTGCCTGGTGGGTAGTTTGACTGGGGCGGTCTCCTCCCAAAGAGTAACGGAGGAGCACGAAGGTTTGCTAAGTACGGTCGGACATCGTACGGTTAGTGTAATGGTAGAAGCAAGCTTAACTGCGAGACGGACAAGTCGAGCAGGTACGAAAGTAGGTCATAGTGATCCGGTGGTTCTGAATGGAAGGGCCATCGCTCAACGGATAAAAGGTACTCCGGGGATAACAGGCTGATACCGCCCAAGAGTTCATATCGACGGCGGTGTTTGGCACCTCGATGTCGGCTCATCACATCCTGGGGCTGAAGTCGGTCCCAAGGGTATGGCTGTTCGCCATTTAAAGTGGTACGCGAGCTGGGTTTAGAACGTCGTGAGACAGTTCGGTCCCTATCTGCCGTGGGCGTTTGAGAATTGAGAGGGGCTGCTCCTAGTACGAGAGGACCGGAGTGGACGAACCGCTGGTGTTCGGGTTGTCATGCCAATGGCACTGCCCGGTAGCTACGTTCGGAATCGATAAGCGCTGAAAGCATCTAAGCGCGAAGCGAGCCTCGAGATGAGTTCTCACTTGGAGTTTAACTCCACTAAAGGGCCGTTGGAGACTACAACGTTGATAGGTAGGATGTGGAAGCGCTGCGAGGCGTTAAGCTAACCTATACTAATTACCCGTGAGGCTTAACCATACAACGCCAAAGTGGTTTGTATGAAGCACTGATAAATAAGCAAGAAGTTAGATAGACTGAAGTAGACAATTTTAAAATCAGCCTTCCGAATTTAGTTTTACGGCGAAAGCGGTAAAGCGGCAAAATTTTGCTTGGTGACAATAGCGTTTTGGACCCACCTGATCCCATTCCGAACTCAGTAGTGAAACGAAACAGCGCCGATGGTAGTGTGGGATTACCCATGTGAGAGTAGGACATCGCCAGGCTCCTATTAAGAAAAGCCCGACTCATTGAGTCGGGCTTTTTGCTGTCTGCGTTTTTATTTTTGTAGAATGCAGCAATTTTATATTTATGTCTTATTAGTTCCACTCACGGCATTGAATAAGAACTCGTTGAATTAATTGATAATTAAAGATATTGTTGCTAAATGTTTAGCGCAATATTAGATTATTGACTTAAGGATAGACGTACCAATTATGCCTTTTGCTTCGTTCCCCACATATTTTGTTATCTTTGTTTTATTTATTCTTTCTTTACCCTGTTTTTCGAAGTCACCGTTAGTATATTTTGATCGCTTTTCTGTTGATCAAGGGCTGTCGCAATCAAGCGTAACCTGTGTAGTTGAAGACGATTTAGGTTTCGCTTGGTTAGGGTCACAAAATGGCTTAAATAAACTTGATGGTTACGGTATTGAAACTTATAAAGAAGGAAAAAAGCAGGGGCAACTAAGAGGAAGTTGGATTACGTCCTGTGTGAAAGATAGGTCGGGTAGACTGTGGTTTTCAACAGCGAGCAAAGGAGTTAATACCTATGACCCTCAAACAGGCCTATTTGAATCTAATATCTTGTCGTCTCAGTTAGAAGATAAAAGAGTTTTATCTATGTTGTTAACAGATAATGGGGACTTGTTGATTGGTACGGCTTCAGGTGAGTTGAGAATCATCAACTTATCAGATGGGACTAGCAAAAAAGCTTCGAGTCAGGCCGAACAGGCTCTTCAAGGGATACGTGCTCTTTATCAATCTATGGATGGGACAATTTGGATTGGCAGTGCAAATGGGCTTTTTTATCTCGATCAGCAAACGGCCACCATCGAGCCCCTATTATTAAATAACAATAGATTTAGTAATCTGGCTGTTTGGTCTATTGCTGAAGATAACGATAACCGATTGTGGGTGACTGGTCGAGGAGGCCTTTATCGTCTTAATGTATTTGATAAGGAGTTACAGTATTTTGAGTTAGGTGGACAAACCAATAATTGGGGGACCAGCATATTCGTGGAGTCAGGTCAGCGAATTTGGGTTGGTACTTACGGTAATGGAGTCTTCATTTTTGATGTGAATGGCAAGGCTGAGGCTCAGTTTAAACATAATCCTCTTGAAAGTAACAGCTTAAGTAATGATTATATTTTATCGCTATACCAATCTGAGAATGGACATATTTGGATTGGAACTGATGGTGGAGGTGCGAATCGTTATATCCCTACTCGCATGAATTATAACCATTATAAACATGAACCCCATAGCGATATTTCGCTCAGCCACAGTTTTGTCCGCGCTATTACTCAGGATTCTGAGGGGCAGCTTTGGGTCGCAACGCGAGAAGGAGTGAATAAGCGAGAGTTAGATACTGATGAATTCAAACGTTACTTTCATGACGAAACACTTCCTAGAAGCCTAGCGGTTAATAATGTTTTTGCTCTTTTTTCTTCGCCTTCCCATGGCTTGTGGTTAGGAACTTATGGTGGGGGATTGTTAAGGTATTCCCCTCAAACGGATGATTTTACGCAGTATCAACACAATGAGCATGTATCAAGTAGTCTTATTTCAGACCGGATATATGCAATTACATCGGCTAATAAGGGTTCATTGTGGCTAGGAAGTAACAAAGGACTTAGTTTGTTTAACACTCAGACTTTTACTAGTCAGCATTTTAAATATGATCCGAATAAGGTTGATAGTTTATCAGACAATACTGTGTTTTCTATTCTTCAAGATGACCAGCAGCGGGTATGGGTTGGTACGCGGCTGGGTTTAAACCTATTAAGTGACGACCGGACTCGATTTACCCATTTTAGACAAGAGAGTGGCCAGTTGACTGCAAATATGGTCACTGCACTGCACCAGGATCAAGAAGGTTATATTTGGATTGGCACAATGCAAGGTCTGAATCGTTTAAATCCCATTACAAATGAAATTTTGCAGTTTACTCAAAGTGAAGGACTTGCTGATGAAAATATATTTGCGATTGAGGAAGATAAACTCGGCTTTTTATGGATTAGTTCGAATAATGGATTAATGAAGCTAAATAAACAGAGTTTAGCAATTACACATGTTAAACCAGAGGCTGGTTTACAAGGGCGTTCATTTATTTTAGGTGCATCTCACCAGGGTGGGCAAGGAGAGTTATATTTTGGAGGTGTGAACGGCTTTAACTACTTTCAACCACAAAACGTGGTTAGCAAACACACCCCACCAAATGTGTCACTAAAAGAGCTGCTCTTGCTGAATCAACCAGTGAAAGTTCAGGATACAGAATCAATTTCTGGTTTTAACTTGGATAAGCATATTAATTATTTGCAGCATTTAGATTTAGATTATCGGCATAATTTATTTTCGTTGGAGTTTACCTCTCCAGATTCATTAATACCGGAACCCATTGAGTATGCCTACCGCTTAGTTGGTTTTGAGCAGATGTGGCTTAGCGCATCATCAGAACGACGTGTTGCAACTTATACGAATTTATCGTCAGGCACTTACCGTTTTGAAGTTAAAGCTCGGTATGCCGATGGTGATTGGGGTCCTATTAAAGCATTAGATATCACACTTACTCCCGCGCCTTGGCTCTCATGGTGGGCCTTGCTAAGTTATGCATTATTGATTTTAAGCTTGATTTCGTATGGACTATGGCTTGTTTATCGTCGTCGAGTAGCAGAGCAAGAAAGAGTCCATAGTCAGAAGCTCATTGCAGCTAAAGATGATTTGCTAGCCGTAATATCTCATGAATTTAAAACACCCTTGACGATGATTTCGGGCCCTATCGAGCGTTTAATGTCGTACAATTCAGATCCTTTAATGGCAAATTCACTGGCGATGATGCGCCGAAATGCAGACAGACTCCTTGTGTTGGTCAATGACATTTTACTGACTAAAGAGCTAAATGATCAGGAAAAACCGATGGTAGAGGTTGATTTTTGTGCATTGACTCAACTTTACATTGAAGGTTTTAAATTGTTAGCTGAGCAGAAAAATATCTCACTTTCTCTTGATTTAAATGGCCTAAGCTCGTGTAACGCTTTGATGCAAGTCGATGCGGCCGATCAAGTTTTGTCTAATTTATTGTACAACGCTATAAAATTTACCCCAAATTCTGGGCAGGTTGCGTTATCACTTGATGTTAGCAATCGTGATTGTTGTTTGCGGGTAAAAGATACTGGGGTCGGCATCGATGAGGATGAGCTCGAAGCTATTTTTGATCAATATCAGCGGGGAAGAAGAACGAATAAACTTGAAGGACATGGCCTAGGGTTAGCAATCGTCAAGGATATTGTGCAAAAGCATCAAGGTTCGTTATCAGTGTCCAGTCGCGCAAATTTTGGCACCGAGTTTACAGTAACATTACCGATGAAAGACTGTCAGTATGGCCTTTGTGCGCTGCAAGAAATAAATCAATCAGCCCACTCTTTATTGCATGACAAGGATCCGAGTCAATTCAAAGTACTGATAGTAGAAGACAATACCGATTTAAGGACGTACTTAGAGGCGTTTTTACAACCTTATTACCAATGTTATACCGCAGTGAACGGTGAAGTTGGTTTAGAGCAAGCCAAAGCATTGCAGCCTGATTTAATTATTAGTGATGTGATGATGCCTATTCTATCAGGCTTTGAATTGTTAGCTCATTTGCGCGAAGATTTAGACACGTGTCACATACCAGTATTGATTTTAACTGCCTATCACACAGACGATATGCGTTTGAAAGGGTTTGATTTACTTGCGGATGAATTTTTAGCAAAGCCATTTAACGAAAAACAACTGTTAAGTCGAATTGATAATTTACTTAGTATACGCCAGCTATTAACTCGTAATCATAACGCATTTGAGTTAGCGCTGGCGCCTAATAATCATGAGGGGCGTGAGTTCAGTGATTCTCTTTCACATAAAGATCGGGACTTTGTTTGTCAGTTAAATACAGCCCTTGCTAATTTATACTGTAATGCGAGCCTGTCTTTAGAGCAGTTAGCTCAAGCGCTCTGTACGACAGAAAGAACGTTGCAAAATAAAACTCGGGCATTATTTAATCTGAGCCCGATGGATTATCTCAGAGACTATCGTTTGAATCAGGCTAAACTTTTGCTTAAAGAGTCTGCTCAATCGATTGGTATAATTTCAGAGCTTTGTGGCTTCAATTCGCAAAGTTATTTTGCTCGTTGTTTTAAAGCTGCAACAGGGAGCTCACCTAAGCAGTATCGAAACAATGAAGGAACACAATCTTAAGGGGTTTTCGTTGTAGTACAAATAAATTTCGTATTTGTACTACTTTTAATGCATTGATTTTATTAGTGTAAATATATATATGCTGGCTTGATGCATCGCACGTAATAAAGTGTTGCGCAAGCTTGCTCATACTTATATACATTTAAAAAGGAATTGTTGTGTTAATACGCCATGTTCGTCCACTCATACTTACTGCTGTGATATCTAGCCTTTTTGCGTGTCAGAGTACTACGACCCAAGTTAGTTCAAATCAGCAATCATCTAATGTAAATCAAGTTCAGCAAGAGGCTTATAATGGTGCTAAAGCTCGGATTGCGGTAGCGCGATTTACTGATCGGTCTAATAATCGTCATTGGTGGTCAAAAGAGATCGGTAATGGGATGTCAGATCAGCTCACAACAGCACTGGTTGGTACAAACCGCTTTATAGTTTTGGAGCGACAAGCTCTCGATGCCGTTTTATCAGAGCAGGATTTAGTGACAGCAGGTCGAGTCAGTCAGCAAAGTGGCGCTGCATTTGGAGAAATAGAGGGCGCTGAAATTGTGATCGTTGCTTCAGTAACTGAATTTGATGATAACGCTTCAGGAGCAAGCCTAGGTGGCGGCGGGTTTATTGGTGATATGGTACAGTCTGTTTCAGCTGGTTTTTCAAATACTCATATGGCGATAGATTTGCGCTTGATTGATACGCGCACTTCGCGAATATTAGCTGCCACAACGGTTGAGGGGGGCAGTAAAGATTTTGATTTAACCGCTGCGGCCACAAACTTCGGTAGCTCAATTGTCGGGGGGGGGCTGAGTGCTTGGTCGAACACACCAAAAGAAAAGGCATTGCGTGAAGTGATACAAAAAGCGGTAGAATACACCTTGACTAAAATACCTGATGTATATTACCGGTATGATCAAAATAATACCTTGCTGGCTGGTGCGGTCGCACCAACACCCATTAAGCGCTCAAAAAGCACACCCCAACCGATTAGCCGTGATTTGCATCATGATTCACAGCCATCAGAAGCGAAACTAGCAAACCCTTTTGATAAGGTTAAAATATCAATGGCTCAGGCGCAGCTCAACTGCTTGGGATATTTGTCAGATCAAGAGTCAGAAGGGGTGTTAACACCTAATACGGTTCGAGCATTAGAACGCTTTCAAAAAGATGCGAGTATTACGGTAACTGGGCAGGTTGATGATGCTACAAATGGTGCCTTGGCAGATTCAGGGTGTCTAAACAACTCAATTCAGAACGGATTTGGTATGATAGCTAATGCATTTGCTGGCGTTGCGAGTCATTCCGATGTCGCAGATGATTTTTTGTATGAAGCTTATCGAGCACCGACTGATTATGGGCGTCTATCAATTGAGCATCAACCGAGTGAGTCAGGCATGACTGAAATAGAGGTCGTTGCGAAACATCAAGAGTCCGGGACCGAGCTTACACAAGCTGCAGGGAGCTTATTTAAAGTCGAAAGTAATGGTCAATTGGATCAGCGGCCTGACTTTTTAAAAAATGGGGTTGCAGAGCCAGTTAATAGCGGCCGATATTATTTAAAGTTTGCTGCGATGGATAAGTTCTTCGCCTCGGGTGATGTAGTATTAAAGCGAGGCGTTAAAAATAAAGTGCAGGTCGAGCTCGAGTAAGCAACTTTTAAACGGTGGCAAGGCTCTTTTGGGCATTGCCATCATAGGGTATTGAGTTTGTACTCTTGGCATAAGTTAGCTAAACACAGAGATTGCGGAACAGAGATGCTCTGGCACCCAGCTAACGCAGGAGTTTGTCGGTTATAAATTTTTTCGAATTCAGTCACCTCAGCAGCCATGCGCTCCGCTTGTTCGGAGGAAGTATATTTAGTTGAATAAATAACATAGCGGCTTGGTTCGCCACAGGGTTGCTGCCCAATAGGGAGTACTTTACATTGGAAGCTGCCATCACACGCTTTATTTTCAATTAATTGATTTAATTTAAATTCTGCATCTGTAATGGTGTGTGATACTTGAGAATCAGTCGTTTGAGGTGATATGAGCGTACAGGCGCTTAGAAAAGTAAGCATAACTAGCATCGTGATATTCAATTTGATCATAAAAAACCTCCTAGATTCAGATAACAGCCATCAAAATAGCACGTTTTACAGGGAATATAGTCGAATTTACAATGCGATAAGTCAATTTTTTCTTGGGGTGGAGCTTATCTTTCTTGAGCCTTCAAATGTAGAGTTATTCAACTGCGCATGTTTCAGGCCGTGTGGCGTATTCTCTACAGTTAAAAGGATGAACACTAAGAATGGCTATTCGTTGTTAATGTAGGTATTTGACCTAGAATATTTCTGACATGGTTTGTTTATATCGTCTTGATAAATTTAACGGAGTACCATTTTTAAGTGTGACCAAGTAATCACCATTTTCAGTGGGTTTTAATTCACTAATGTAGTGTTTTTTAACGATGATTGAACGGTGGATTCTCACAAAGCCAAAATCAGCCAGCTTATTTTCCATTGCAGTCAGTGTTTCGCGATACAGAATAGGGCGCTCTTCATCAACCAGATGCAACTCTACATAATTACCTGCACCACCAACCCACATAATACTGTCATGTTCAACAATTCGAATGCGCCCAGACTCCTTAATGATCAGAGGGTCGACCTTTTTGGCTTGAGGTGCAAATTGCATGGTTTTAATGAAGCTTTGCATTTGCTGCAAGGGCTCTAAGTTAAAAGTGCCCAGACGTGCAGATAATTTGGAAATGCATTTATTAAAACGCTCAGTAGTTATGGGATGTACCAAATAGTCAATGGCATCAAGCTCGAATGCGTGAGCGGCATAATCCGTCGATTCTGATAAGCACACGGTTAAGGTATGGAATGGTAAACTAGAATGGGAGCTGGTGATCGTAGATTGCTGCAATAACTGATCGCTGATAAAAAGTACGTCAGCCTGCATCGAATCGCAAATATCTTTGGCTTCTTGGAGATCGAAAGCAAGAGTGAGGGCTTCGAAGCGTGGGTGAGGTTTGAGTAACTCTTGAATTTTCCTGCGAATAGACTCCGAAGGTTCGGCGATTACTACACTGAATTTTTTCATCTTTATTCCTTTAAGGTGAGTCGAGACGTTTGCTCAGGTCGGGAAATATATCAATATTGGCTCTAAGATAAACTAAAATTCGGCATGATAAAGTAAACGATTGTAACAAAATGCGAGCAATTACTTATCCTTTAACTATATGTTTTTAATAGATTGTTAATAAGTTAAACATGCGCATGTCACTTTTTCGTGTTGATCCCGTGTAACCCCCCTTTAGGCATTTGAACTGCTCCTTTTACGTATTATCGATAGAAACAACGGAACTCTGTGATTAGTTTGTCTGTCGTGACAATTTGTAAAAATTGTTAAAAATAATAATCCAGGGAGAAATAAATGTTTAACTTAAAGTTATCAACGTTACACCTAGCCATTGGTTCAGCGTTGTTTGCTGGCATCGGTTTTCATGCTCATGCTGCAGAAGAAGGTGCCGATGCTGTTGAGCGCATTCAGGTAACTGGCTCAAGAATAAAAAGAACTGATATGGAAGGCGCGAATCCTGTAACAACAATTGATGCTGCTGCCATAAGTAAAATGAGTGTAAATAATGTCGGTGATTTGCTACAGAATTTAACTTCGTCAGCGGGTGCTGCCGTTAACACTCAAACAAATAATGGTGGGGATTCAAGTACGCGCTTTTCTCTTCGAGGTATTGGTGATGAGCGTACTTTAGTATTAATCAATGGCCGCCGAGTAGTGGCTGGCGGTAGTGGTGCGAATGCCTCTGTTGATTTGAATACGATACCAACATCGATCGTTAAACGTGTTGAAGTACTCAAAGATGGTGCATCTGCCACCTATGGCTCTGATGCTATAGCGGGTGTCGTAAATATCATTACCCATAATGATATGGAAGGCTTTGAAGTTAAAGTCAATGCGGGGCAAAGTGGTGAAAGTGATGCCAAATCAAGAGGGATCGATTTCACATTTGGTACATCAAGTGATCGTGGAAATGTTGTGTTTGCATTGGGGTATAATGATCAAGGCGATGCGTACCAAGGCGACAGAAGCTTTTCTGAGTACGAATTACGTGCCTACCCTGATGGTTCAACACAACAAGGTGGGTCTTCAGCTCCGCCATGGGCGCATGTTGATGGTGCACCGGGTTCAGCAAATAATCCTGAAGCACCGAATGCAGACACCAATGTAACTAGAGGTCCGGACTTCGGGTCATGGCGCAATTACAGTGGTGCAACAGATGCGTACAATTATAATCCTGTAAATTATCTTCAGACCCCTAGCTCGCGTAAATATGCAAATGTATTCGCCAACTATTTATTAGGCGAGTTTGGCTTTTTAGGCGAAGTTAACTCATTTGCAGAGGCAAGTTATGTTCAAACTAATGGTGATCGACTTATTGCGCCAGAGCCTTTAGCACCTCTCGCTTTTTTCCAGACTGCAGCACCGTATTCTCCAGATAACTTCTATAACCGTACTCAAGGACCTAAAGACGCTGATGGTAATTCTTACACATTAAATGATTGGCGCCGACGGATGTTAGAGACGGGGGGGCGTGCAAATTTCCGTGACTATAAAACCTTCAGAACCGTAATTGGTTTTAATGGTGTCTTTGATAATGGTTGGGATTGGGAAGTATCGTATAACTATGGGCAAAGTGACTCGGTAGAACGTGCAGAAGGATACTTTAACTTAGACAGAGTGGCTGAAGCAGTCGGCCCTACGGGATGGTTAGATGAAAATGGTGCGTTGATCACTGATGCGAATGGCAACCCAGTAGTTGAAGCTAATGGTTCTCAAATGGTCTGTTTGAATGCTGATGGCGCAGTGATTGATGGTTGTGTCCCGTTAAATATTTTTGGCCAACCAGGTACAGATTCTCAAATAACGCCTGATATGCTGCAATATATATCAGGTGCTTACAACACAACTGAACTAGGTCAAAATCGTCAAGAAGTCTTATCAGCTGTAATTTCTGGTGATTTATTTGACTTACCAGCAGGTACTGTTGGTTTTGCTGCAGGTTACGAGAAACGCAAAGAGTCAGGGTATTACAAACCAGATACATTGATTCTTGGTGGTATCACCACCGCAGGAAGCGCGGTTTCAACGCAAGGTGGGTATGACGTAGAAGAGGTGTTTGGTGAAGTTATCATCCCTGTTTTTGATGACGCACCTTTGGCACATATGTTAGAAGTAAATGCTGCATTCCGATATTCTGATTATGATACGTTTGGTAGTAATACGAGTGGAAAAATCGGGATTAAATGGATGCCAGTTGAATCTTTATTGGTTCGAGCGACTGTTTCTGATGCATTTAGAGCACCAACGATTGATGATTTAGTTGGTGGCTCTGCAATTGGTTTCCCTGAAGCTTCAGACCCTTGTGATGCGGATACTTACTCTAACCCAGCTGACTATCAAGCTGTTCGAAACTCTCCAAGTTGGGCTAACTGTGTGTCAACCGGTGTACCACAAAGTGGCTATAGCTCAGGAGGAGTTGAGCAAATACCAAGTAATACAGGTGGTGCAGTTAATTGGGGCGGTTCAGTTGTATTAGAGCCAGAAACAGCAGATGTTCTGACATTGGGTTTCGTTTATACGCCTGAGTTCTTCGAAAACTTCTCAATGAGTGTTGATTATTGGGAGATTCAGCTTACAAACGCGTTATCTACAGTTGGTACACAAAGCGCTTTAGATGGTTGCTTTAATAGTGGTGATTATTGTGATCGTATTGACCGCTTTAAATCAGACAGTGCGATACCAGGTAATATCAGAACGGTTGATGATTATGCTGTCAATGTTGGTGGAATCGATACTTCAGGTGTTGATTTTGATCTTCGTTATACATTTGCATCAAGCTTCGGCGATTGGCGTTTAGGCTTAGATGGTACATATCTTTTAGAGTACGATAAACATTTGGCTTCTCAGACAATCGACCATGTCGGTCGTTTTGAAGGAGATCATGATGGTCATTTCGCACAATTAAAAACTAACTTTACTATTGGCTGGTCACTCGATGACTTTGACGCAACTTTAACCACTCGCTATATCGATAGCGTGGTAGAAGTAGAGCAAGGCTGGTGGACTGCACCATTTGAACGTACTGTAGAGTCGAACGTTGTGGTTGATTTACAGGGTAATTACGCAGTAACTGATCACTTAACTTTCACGCTTGGTATCGATAATTTATTTGATCAAGAGCCACCATTTGTTTACTCAGCATTTGGTGCAAATACAGATGTATCAACTTACGATATTGTAGGGCGATATATGTATATGAGAGCACAAGTTAGATTTTAATCATTAGATAGGGGGCACTGGCCCCCTTTTTTAAGGAGGTAAAAGATGAAGTACTTAGCTTTATTTATCGTGGGATTTGGTTTGTTTTTAACTGGCTGTGAATCTTCACAAGATATCTTTAAAAAAACACAGGTGGCAGATGAAACCTTAATTGCATCAAATACAAACCTGACTGAAAATGAGTTCGGTATTCGATGTGAAATGCTATCACGTACTGGTAGTAATCGAAAAACCAAAGTTTGTAGAACAGCGGATCAAATAAAAAAAGACAAAATTGAGGCTGATCGAGCAATAGAACGATTACAGAAAACAGGTATTACGAGAGATAATTAAGAGGCAGCCTGATAAAAGTTGGCCCAATTGCATAAGTATTGGCTAATAAACAGCTTAACTATTTTACCGCGTACGGTAATCATTCCGTTTATCACATGTTTTGTACCTTTAGACACTCTGCTGTTTTATTCTTGGTACTAGAATAATAAAGTAGCGCTCAATCGCAATGCGATTTTTCTTTGGACCAAATGAGGGACTTATCCCCCCTCATTTTCTTTCTTCCCCAAACCGTCGATTTTTACTTCTTTAAATAAAACTGTTGCATTTATCACCAACTTCCCTATAATACGCAGGCTTTCATAAATACCAGTTCACTGAATGTTTGTGTAAGGAACTATGTAGCTTGGATTTCAAGCTAATAATCAGGAGCTCCGATTTGGAGTTCAACGGTAAGAAATAAAGAGATACCCGACATCTAATTTAATTAGTATGTTTCGGATGTTTTTTTATGCTCTTTTTAAAATGCTCTTTTTTTTTGAGGTTTAAATAGAATGTCAAATCAACGCATTCGTATTCGCCTAAAAGCTTTTGACCATCGTTTGATTGACCAATCAACGTTGGAAATCGTGGAAACAGCGAAACGCACTGGCGCTCAGGTACGTGGTCCAATTCCACTACCTACACGTTTCGAGCGTTTTACAATACTTACTTCACCGCACGTAAACAAAGATGCGCGTGATCAGTATGAGATCCGCACCCATAAACGTCTGATCGACATCGTAGAACCAACTGACAAGACTGTAGACGCTCTAATGCGCCTAGACCTTGCAGCTGGTGTTGATGTTCAAATCAGCCTGGGTTAATCGTAAGATTAGAGAGGTTTTAGGAAAATGGCATTAGGTCTAGTCGGTCGTAAAGTGGGCATGACTCGTATCTTCACAGAAGATGGCGTATCTATCCCAGTAACCGTAATCGAAGCAACTCCTAACCGCATTGCACAAATCAAAACTGATGCAACTGACGGTTATAACGCGCTTCAAGTTACCGCAGGCACTAAAAAAGCAAGCCGCGTAAACAAACCAGCAGCGGGTCACTTCGCTAAAGCTGGCGTTGAAGCGGGTCGCGGTCTGTGGGAATTCCGTCTATCTGGCGACGAAGGTAGCTTCGAAGTTGGTAGCGAAATTACAGTAGAATTATTCAATGACGTAACAAAAGTTGACGTTACTGGTACTTCTAAAGGTAAAGGCTTCCAAGGTGGTGTTAAGCGCTGGAATTTCAGCATGCAAGACGCTACTCATGGTAATTCACTTTCTCACCGTGCTCCGGGTTCAATTGGTCAAAACCAATCACCTGGTAAAGTATTCAAAGGTAAGAAAATGGCTGGTCACATGGGTGCTGAGCGTGTAACGACTCAAAACCTAGAAGTTGTTCGTGTTGATGTTGAACGTAACTTGCTACTTGTTAAAGGTGCAGTTCCTGGTTCAATCAACGGCGACGTGATCGTTAAACCTGCTGTTAAAGCTTAAGTCGGAGATTAGTGATGGAATTAACATTGAAAGACGCGTCAGGCGCTCTTGAAGTTTCCGAAGCTACTTTTGGACGTGAGTTTAACGAAGCTCTAGTACACCAAGTAGTAGTTGCTTTTGCAGCTGGTGCTCGTCAAGGTACTCGTGCTCAGAAGACACGTTCTGAAGTAAGCGGTGGTGGTAAAAAGCCGTGGAATCAAAAAGGTACTGGCCGTGCGCGTGCTGGTACAATCCGTAGCCCAATTTGGCGCTCGGGTGGTGTGACTTTTGCTGCTAAGCCGCAAGATCACAGCCAAAAAGTAAACCGTAAAATGTATCGCGGTGCGATTAAAAGCATTTTGTCTGAATTAGTTCGTCAAGAGCGTTTAATTGTAGTTGAAAGCTTTGGTATTGAAGCTCCTAAAACTAAGCACTTAGTTGCTAAGTTAAAAGAGTTAGAGCTAAAAGACGTACTAATCGTTACTGAAGAAGTTGATGAGAACTTATTCTTATCTTCTCGTAACCTTTATAAGGTTGACGTACGTGATGTAGCTGGTATCGACCCAGTAAGTCTAATCGCATTCGATAAGGTTCTTATTACTGCTGCTGCAGTTAAGCAACTTGAGGAGTCGTTAGCATGATCCGTGAAGAGCGTTTATTAAAGGTTATACTAGCCCCACATATTTCTGAGAAAAGCACTGTTAACGCTGAAACAAACAATACTATTGTTTTTAAAGTAGTTAAAGATGCAACTAAAGCTGAAGTACAAGCTGCAGTTGAGAAGCTTTTTGAAGTTGAAGTAACAGGTGTTCGCACTCTAAACGTTAAGGGTAAAACTAAGCGTACTGGTATGCGTTTCGGTCGTCGTTCAGACTGGAAGAAAGCCTACGTTACTCTTAAAGAAGGTAGCGAGCTAGACTTTGTCGGCGGCGCCGAGTAATAAGGGGAGTTAGAATTATGGCACTTCAAAAGTGTAAACCTACTTCTGCGGGTCGTCGTCACCTTGTTAAAGTGGTTAACCCAGATCTACATAAAGGTAAACCATTTGCACCACTATTAGAGAAAAACTCTAAGTCAGGTGGTCGTAATAACAACGGTCGTATCACGGTTCGTCACATTGGTGGTGGTCATAAGCATCATTACCGTGTAGTAGACTTCAAGCGTAACAAAGATGGCATTCCAGCTGTTGTTGAGCGTCTTGAATATGATCCAAACCGTAGCGCAAACATCGCTCTTGTATTATATGCAGACGGTGAGCGTAAGTACATCATTGCACCTAAAGGTTTAAAAGCTGGCGATTCTATCCAGTCTGGTGTTGATGCACCAATTAAGCCTGGTAATACATTACCAATGCGCAATATGCCTATCGGTGCAACGGTTCATAACGTTGAATTAAAGCCTGGTAAAGGTGCGCAAATCGCACGTTCAGCAGGTGCTTACGTACAAATCCTTGCTCGTGAAGGTCAATACGTGACTCTACGTCTTCGTTCTGGCGAAGTTCGTAAAGTTGAGTCTGATTGCCGCGCGACACTTGGTGAAGTAGGTAATGCAGAGCATATGCTTCGTTCGCTTGGTAAAGCTGGTGCTAACCGCTGGCGCGGTGTTCGTCCGACAGTTCGTGGTGTTGCCATGAACCCGGTAGATCACCCACACGGTGGTGGTGAAGGTCGTACATCTGGTGGTCGTCATCCTGTGTCTCCATGGGGTAAACCGACTAAGGGTGCTAAGACTCGTAAAAACAAGCGTACTGATAAATTTATAGTACGTCGTCGTACTAAGTAATATTGAGGAATAGCCATGCCACGCTCTCTCAAGAAGGGTCCTTTTATAGACCTACACTTGCTGAAGAAGGTAGAGAAAGCTTTGGAAAGCGGTGAAAAGAAGCCAATTAAAACTTGGAGCCGTCGTTCAATGATCATACCTAACATGATCGGATTGACCATTGCTGTCCATAATGGTCGTCAACACGTACCTGTGTTCGTATCTGACGAAATGATCGGTCATAAACTAGGTGAATTTGCACCTACTCGCACTTATCGCGGCCACGCTGCTGATAAGAAAGCGAAAAAACGCTAAGGGGTTGATAAATGCAAGCATTAGCTAAACATAAATTCGCCTCTGGTTCGGCGCAAAAAGCGCGTTTAGTTGCTGATCAAGTCCGTGGACTTCCAGTAGATAAAGCGCTTGAAATCCTAGCGTATAGCCCTAAAAAAGCGGCTGTATTAGTTAAGAAAGTACTTGAGTCTGCTATCGCTAACGCGGAGCACAACGAAGGTGCCGACATTGATGAGCTTCGTGTAACTACGATTTTTGTGGACGATGGTCCTACAATGAAACGTATTATGCCACGTGCTAAAGGCCGCGCAGACCGCATCCTTAAGCGTACAAGCCACATCACTGTTGTGGTTTCAGATAACTAGGAGATATAAGTAATGGGACAAAAAGTTCATCCTACTGGTATTCGCCTAGGTATATCTAAGCCTTGGGTTTCTACCTGGTTCGCGAATACTAAAGATTTTCCTGAGATGCTTTTCGGCGATCACAAAGTACGTCAATACCTTACTAAGGAATTGAAAGCTGCTTCTGTATCTAAGATCGTTATTGAGCGTCCAGCTAAATCAATCCGTGTAACAATTCACACAGCTCGTCCTGGTGTTGTTATCGGTAAAAAAGGCGAAGACGTTGAAAAACTACGTCTAGCGGTATCTAAAATGGCTGGTGTACCTGCTCAGATCAATATTTCTGAAGTACGTAAGCCAGAATTAGATGCTAAATTGGTTGCAGATAGCATCGCATCTCAGCTTGAGCGTCGTGTTATGTTCCGTCGCGCTATGAAGCGTGCGGTACAAAATGCAATGCGCATTGGTGCTAAAGGTATCAAAGTTGAAGTAAGTGGTCGTTTAGGCGGCGCTGAAATCGCACGTTCTGAGTGGTATCGTGAAGGTCGTGTACCTCTACATACTCTTCGTGCAGATATTGATTATTCAACTTCTGAAGCTTTAACCACTTACGGCATCATCGGTGTTAAAGTTTGGATCTTCAAAGGCGAAGTAATTGGTGGTTTACCACTAGTTCAAGAGCAAGAGAAGCCAGCCAAACCACGTGCACCGAAGAAAGCCCGTAAAAGTGCTAAGTAGAGGTAGCGAATAATGTTACAACCAAAACGTACAAAATTCCGTAAGGTGCACAAAGGCCGCAACCGTGGTCTTGCACAAAACGGTAACAAAGTAAGCTTCGGTACTTTCGGTCTGAAAGCAACTGGTCGTGGTCGTATGACTGCTCGCCAAATTGAAGCGGCTCGTCGTGCTATGACACGTCACGTTAAGCGTCAAGGTAAAATCTGGATCCGTGTGTTCCCAGATAAGCCTATCACTGAAAAGCCACTAGAAGTTCGTATGGGTAAAGGTAAAGGTAGCGTTGAGTATTGGGTTGCTGAAATTCAGCCAGGCCGTGTACTTTACGAAATGGAAGGTGTTCCTGAGCAATTAGCTCGTGAAGCATTCGACCTAGCTGCTCGTAAATTACCTTTCAAAACAACTTTTGTAACTCGGACGGTGATGTAATGAAAGCTAGTGAACTTAAAGACAAAAATGTTGAAGAGTTAAACACTGAACTTTTAGCTTTACTTCGTGAGCAATTCAACTTGCGCATGCAGTCTAGCACTGGTCAATTAGCTCAGACTCATTTGCTAAGAACAGTACGTCGCGATATCGCGCGTGTTAAAACAGTTATTAACCAGAAGGCAGGTCAATAATGAGCGATGCAATCCGTACTCTTCAAGGCCGTGTAGTAAGTGACAAGATGGATAAGTCTATCGTTGTTGCTATTGAACGTCAGGTGAAACACCCAATCTATGGTAAATTCATCAAGCGTACAACTAAGTTACACGCACATGACGAAGCAAACGTAGCTAACACAGGTGACGTGGTAACAATCCGCGAATGTGCACCTATTTCTAAGACTAAGTCTTGGACGTTAGTTGACGTTGTTGAAACAGCTAAAGGTTAATTTTTAATTAACTTTTAACTGAAAAAACCCCGCCTTTAGGCGGGGTTTTTTTATGCCAAAATAATGGAACTAAACTTATGTCTGCTGACTCATAAAGGGACTTAACAAACAGGAGTTGGTGTGATAGACGATAAGTATCGTGCATGGATAATCTCGTTCGGGCTACACAGTCTCCTCTTTGCGCTACTTTTTAAGTTTCGCGTACCTGTTTACCCACAAACAAATGTGCCAATTATGGAAGCGTATGTGGTGGTGAATTTATCTACTTCACCCCATGTGAAATCAGGCCAAAAGAACCTGCTTTTACAGCAAAGTGATTTAAATCAGCAGAGCCAGCCAGCAGCATCAGCCAGTGATGCAGTGAAAGCGCTTGAAATAAGCGAGCAGCCAGAAATAAAAACTAAGCAGCCGATGCAGGTTGCAGATTTGCTTTCAAAACAGCATGGCGCGAATATTAGTAGGCGACAGCCTGAGCCGGCAGAACCCACGGACATCAAACCACTCAGCCACACGAAATTTAAACCACTCGATCCCTATGCAAAGCTACCGAATATTTCTAGTAATATAGAGTCAAAGCAGGCGCAGATCCTATTTGGGCATTCATCTTTACAAGATGAAAAAGAGTTGGCGGGTTATAATCGAATTACTGTGCCTAAAGCACATGTAAAAGAAAACAACTCTGAGGTTATCGCTGTCAGCGCAGGTGGAACCAAGCGGATAGAAAAGTGGCAAGGGAAGTGTTACTACATTGACTTAGCAACCGTTTTTGGTCAGTCAGGGATGCCGCAAGGAAGGCCGAGACTATGTCCTGGCGACAAATCAGACGATCAAATTTTGCTTGGGAAAAGCATGAAAAAATGGGAACGGGTTAGCCGAACGAAATAGGCTTGCGACCAGTGCCATTACTGGGTTTTTTTTGCTTAGCAGGCTTCGCTTGATTGTTAGATTGTTGGCTATTTTTCTGCTTATTCTGTGATGGTTTGCTGTCAGTTTTGACAGATTCAGGTTGAGCTTGATAGGCCAGGTTTTGCACTGGGCGCTCTGCAGGGGTGACTCCTTGTGCTAGGGTGATTTCGAATGTTTCACCATCAAAATGTAATAAATCGCCACCATAGATTTTTTTACGTTTTTGTAAGCAGGTTTCATTGTTCAAACCAATATAACCATCAGCGATCAGCATTTTTGCTTGGCCGCCACCTTCAACTAAATCGAGTACTTTAAGTAATTTACACAACTCTATTGGCTCTTCTTCTAGCTCAATAATGATATTTTCGTCTGACATAGTGGAACTCAATTTATAGTAAAGGGTCAAAGTTTAGAGATTATACCTGATGCAATGAAAGTATCGTAAAAGTTAAGTAGGTTTTTTAATATTTACGGTGATTGTCATCGGATGATCATACGTGATCTTTATGATGCGACATTCCGTAAGAAGAAGTTGAATTTGACCATAAACGTGCAGCCTTGCACTAAATAAGTAGGTACACATAAATTGTTACAACCGTGTACCTTTACACTTAAGCTGAATCGGCGTAAAAAGAGGCCGAAGCATACAATAATAAAAGTTTAATAGTTGGAGTAATACTTGCTTTAAGCCCTTTTGGGCGAGTTTAATCAAGTACTCACAACAGTAACAATCATAATGCGAATAGGAGTGGAGCATGGGGATCAGACTTTCACTAAAAAAAGAATTAATGGGCAATGCGCAGGGACTAACGACCGCAGAAGATGTAAGACAAGCGTTATCTTTGGCTATGAAGATGGATCCAAGTCAAAGCCAAGTTAATTTCGAACTAATGACCCGTTTCAATGATAATCACGCCAAATTGCTGTATCAGCAATCACCATGCGAGCCACAGCTTCAAGCAGAAAAACACCGTTTGTTTAATGAATTAATGTATAAAACAGAGCAAGTAAATCGATGGATACAAGATAATGGTGGCTCTATTTTAATTTAAGCCAAAATACACTTTCAAAAAAGGAGCATCGAGCTCCTTTTTGTATCTGAAACTTTCCCTTGGCAATCGTGCATTTTAAAGTTAGATTACACTTGTAATCATTCTTTAAGGGGAATAAAGTGGATCGATGTATATTGTGGCTTATGGTGCTGATGTTAGCTGGATGCTCACAGACACCCCACATCCATATTATCAGTCATGGTTACTCTAATGACGAGTTAGCCCAATTGGCGATGAGACTTCAGGAACTCGATGTACAAGTCATCATCAACGACACTGTGTCGATCCCGGATGAATTTGAAGAAACGTCTTTAGCTATCAACCCGGGGTTTCATCAGCCTCAGTTATTGAATGAGATTGAAAGCCGTTTAACTAGGTTAGGGTTTAAACGACCGGATATTTATCGTTTTGCGCAAGGGCTGCACTTTTATAATGGCAATAACATCGGGCTGTATATGAAAAATCCCGCTGCGATCAATGATTATGCTATACCGCGCTACATTCGGACGCAATATTGCAATATTGCCGATGGCGTGTTGCACCTTGCGAAAAATGGTGACTTCACTTACGAGTATGAATTACTCACTTCCAGCACAGAGAATGACATTGATAGCGACTTTAAGGTGGTAAAACTCAGTGGGCAATGGCAATTTGACCAGCGCTATCTCACGTTGCACCAACAAGGGAAAATAATTCAACGCTACCAATTTAGCCAAGGCGAAAAACAGACATTTTTTGGTCCAAAAGCAGCCGATATTTTTACACCTAAGATCATCAATTCAAATCAGGCTCTCAATTGTGAGCTGCTTATTATTTACGGGGAATAACTCTGCTATAGTTTTGCGCCTAACTTGAAGAGAGAGTTATTATGCTAAGAATAAAAAAATCGGCCACAGGTTGGTTATTTGGAGTATTCCTTTTGATCCCTAGTATGAATATAAACGCACTGAACAACCCCCTGACAGAGCAAGAGCGACAAACGCAAGCGATTGTTGATTTGCAACTCGACGCTTATAACAACCAAGACATCGTAGCTTTTGCTGCAACGTATCATGAAGATGTCGAAATACATAAGTTTCCAGAAGGACTGCAATACCAAGGAAAAGACGAGTTAATTAAGCGATACGGTAAAAAATTTGCAGAGCTAAAATGTTTGCATGCTTCCTCGTTGGTCCGAATGATTGAAGGGCGTTTTTTAGTGGATCATGAATTAGCACAATCGTGTAGTAAAGCTGCTGGAGAGGTTGACCGTAGTATTAAAGTGATTGCAGCTTATGAAGTGGTCGATGGTTTGATTAAACGGGTCACATTTATGCGTTAATTAAACTTGAAGTTTAAACCGATATAAAAAGGCCTCTGAAGAGGCCTTTTTAGTTTTATGTTGAATATTACGACTAATTCATTGTCGCTTTATATTTTAATGTTACATCTGAATAAGGTAAAAATCCGCGCGTGCGAATAAACCACGTGCCTTCTTTTGGTGCGTCAAACTCACAGGTTTCTTCGTTGCCCCATACGTATGGGCGGCAATCATATTTAAAGAAACTCGCTTGTTTACCTTGGCGCACATATAAATCGGCTTCACCTGTACCACCACCAATACTAATGGTTAAATTGTCATACCCAGCAGGTAAATCAATTTGGTAGTTATTCCACCAAAACCACCCTGAAATGTTAGTGATTTCACCTTCAAAAGCAGGGGCTTCAACTTCAGTTTTTACTTCAATCACAATTGGGTCGTGATCAGATGCTCGGTAGGCATGATTGGCGTATAAACTGGCTTGATGCTTTTCGCTTTTATACTCGGTGTTGTAATCTAAAATAATCGGCTCATCAGCGTTGATGTGCCAATCAGCAATGCCAGTGACTTTTTGCGCCATTGAACTACTCGCTAAAGCGTGGTCTAAGCTGCCCATTAATCCTTGATAGACATAAGAGTAATCGAGCGTGTTACCATTGATAAGTTTTTTAAGGTTAGTGTAGCCATTGGTTTCAAATGCAGAGATAGGATCTTCGAGTGCATAGGCATTCATATCACCAAGGATAATCACATCAGCATCATCAACGGCTGTAGGCTGGGTTGCAACCCAGGCACTTAACTCATTAACCGCCCTGACACGGGTGGCATTCCAACAGCCTTGCCCATCACCAGAATCGATATCGCCATCGGTAGCTTTTGAGCAGCTGCCTTTTGAACGTAAGTGAGTAACAACTACAGAAAATACATCGTTATGGCGCTTATCGGTAAAGCTTTGCATCATAGGAGGACGGTTACCGTAATCAAAAGGCTCCGCAGTGGTAAATGCCGCAGTGCCTATCTCAGTAATGCGATCGGTGCGGTATAAAATGGCCGACATGATGGCATCCGTTCCGACTTGTTCAGCATTGAAATTAACAAAGGCATAAGTATTAGCCCCTGCAACGGCATTGAGGCCATTGACTAAGTCTTGAATTGCACTGAATTGGCCAAAGCCATCGTTTTCCATTTCCATTAGGCCAATCACATCAGCATCCAATGCTAAAATAGCGGTAATAATTTTATCGCGTTGGCGAGTGAACTCCTGCGCGGTATCAGCACCACGGCTGGTGGGGAAGCCTGCGCCTTGACCATCACCATTGAAATAATTTAAGACATTAAAGCTGGCAATGCGTAAGTCACCCATTTGTGGGAGCTCAACAGTTTCTGGGCGAGGGTTATTCGCTACAAAAGTAGGTTGGCTGATGGGGTGAATGCGGTATTGATTAAAGCTGTAGGTCATAACGCCTTCGATAGCCGTAACCTGATCACCTAATCGGAGTGTATTGTAGGCATCGAGCTCCGGTGATGGGTACGCAATCGGGTCGCGGTTTTGCGTGGTTGAGCCATCATCAAGCGTGATCATTTTTGCTGCATTGGCGGCCATCACTGCGCGAGCAGCATCACCAGGTAAAGCGATTTGAGTTGGTTGATACAGGCGCTCAGTTGCAAGCTTTAGCTCGCCATAACGACCTAAACCATAGTTGTCAGTCACCACGAGTGGTTGACTGAATGCAACTCGCATCCCTTCGTACGTTTCTAAATCTGTAACCGCGTTGACAGGTAAGCTGACCGAGACAGCTTCGCTATTGGCTGTTCCACAGACAGCTAAACTGCTCACGTTACTCAGTTGTGTTGCGTTATAGGCTTCTTTGACCTTTGCGCGAATACGAACTAAATCACCAACATTAACATCATCTGTTTGGTGATAAACAAATAAACCTTCTGACGTCATTGGGTCATTATCGAAATGTTCAGCTAAGGCTTGAATAAAGAACCCTTTTAACTGGTTATCAGCTTGAAAGTCGGCAGTGACAACAGCTTCAACTTCAACAACTTGCCCTTCTAAAGGGCTGATGTCAGTGTTACCTTGAATGGCATGGATTTGAGTAGCCTCTGTGCCACAGACTACAGGTTCAACGGGATCAACCGGGTCAGTACCACCATCTCCACCTGCATGTTGACCCAAGCCCGAAAAGTCATCTTTAGCGAAGCTTTCCCACTGTTCATCAATAATAAACTCAGCCATTGCCTCTGTTCGTCCGCTTGTAACCGAACGGCTTCTGCGAAGAGAGCGGTCTTGGCTACGAACATCATTGTTACTCCAGTACGAACCAGGATCAAATCCAACTTGGCCAAAACTATCGATAACTGCATTGTTATTTTCAAGTGTGATAGCGTCATCGCCATTGAACCAACTGCCACCTGTGGTTTGATTTGCCAGCGATAAAACTTCTGCTGCAGCACTCGCGTGTGCAACCACAAAAGTACCCTTTGCAGGAATTTCACCAGTTAAATTGATGGTATAGCCCACCTCAGTCTTACCATTAAAGTAATACTTCAGTCGATAGTCGGCTAAATCAATGGTTGATTCACTTGGATTAAACAACTCAATCGCTTTGTTATTACTGCTTCCTTCAACATATTCTGAAATAAAAATATCTGCTTGAACGGGAGCAACGCTGGCTGCGATGAGCGCAGCAAGAGGTGCCATTTTTATAATTGTCATGATTTGTTCCTGTATTAAAACAAGGTTATGTGCGTGAAAGTACTGCCCCATAAATGGAGCGATTAGTGTAAAAACACTACGTTACATTTTTATTACATAATGAGCAAATTTAGGCACAAGTGAATGAGTTAGATTACCAATGAATTAATGCAGGTTTATTTATTCATAAATCTGCATTAGTTTGGTTTGTGCATCCAATTTTAAAGGGTCAGTATTTCACCTAAAAGGGGGGGCACTGGCTGGGTTGTGTCTATAGGCATTGACACGGGTTTTAAACTTTATTGCGAAAATGCTCAGAGTGAGACTTGTTTGTTAATTTTTATCCCTAAACGTTTTATGAGTCTGGTTAGGTTAGCCCTATCGATTAATAACGCCCGAGCGGTTGCGGCGATATTTCCTTGGTGTTTAACCAAAGCCGTTAAAATGGTTTGACGTTGGAAGTGTTCAGTAGCTTCTTTTAAAGATTGTGTACTTTCAGTCTTTGTGGTCAGTTGAGTTGGCTCGACTAATTTAGTGGAGACTAACTCAGCCTGAATATCGGTACAGTCTTGAGGCTGTAATGTGATGATTTTATGTTGTGGATTACGAGCACGCGCTTTTAATGCTGCACGATTGATAACATGTTCTAGCTCTCGGACGTTACCGGGCCAAGAATATTGGCTCAGATGAGCAATCACTTGAGATGAAATTTTAAACTGATGTGCGGCGAATTTACGTCTGGCATGTTCAATAAAAAAACCTGCAAGTAGTGGGATATCACCAGTCCGGTCACGAAGGGGGGGAACATTAATGGGGTAGACACTTAAACGGTGAAATAAATCGGCTCTAAAGCGTCCATCTTGTACTTCGACATTGAGATCGCGATTTGTTGCGGTAATCACTCTTACATTGACCTTTTGAATATGATCTTGGCCGACAGGTTGAATCTCTTGATTTTGAAGAGCTCGTAGCAGCTTACTTTGTGCTAATAAAGGCAGCTCGCCTATTTCATCTAAAAAAATTGTTCCGCCATCCGCGAGGTTAAATTTACCTGCACGGTTTTTTAAAGCACCCGTAAACGCGCCTTTAACATGGCCAAAGAGCTCGCTTTCAATCAGGTTTTCAGGCAGAGCCGCGCAATTAACATAAACCAGAGGAGCGGTATGGCGGTGGGATGCTTGATGCAGCGTACGGGCAACCAGCTCTTTACCTACGCCTGTTTCACCAGTAATCAAAATAGTGAAATCAGAAGAAGCCGCGATTTGGATATCATTTTTTAGTGCGGTGATTGCTGGGCTTTGACCAATGATTTCCCCACCATCTTTTTGCCAGGCTTCTTGTGTGAGCTCAGCCACGACATTTTGATTATGCTGAGCTTGTAATTCCAGTTTCTCAAGGTGGATAGCAGTATTGAGTGTTGCCGATGCCATGGCTGAAATAATTGCCAGTACGCGCTCTGGGATGTCATCAAATATGCTGGGAGTTAGGCTGTCTAAAGTCAGCACTCCGATTAATTGATTATTGGCATGCAAAGGGAGCCCCATGCAGGCGTGTACAGGCAAGTCATCATCGCTATCGAGCAGTAGGCCATCATAAGGGTCCGGTAATGTGCAATCGCTACGAAATCGAACGGGTATGTCAGATTGGCAAATTTGTTCAAACCTTGGGTGATCGATGATTGCAAAACGTCGGCCAAGTGTTTCCTTGTTTAGCCCTTGCATAGCGAGTGGCTTGAGTAATGAGTCTTGAAAAAGCAACAAGGCGATAGCATCGCAATGAATGGTTTTGCGAATAGTATCAAGAAGGCGATCAAATCGATCAGTACTATTGAGTGATTGAGTCAGGTCGAGTGCCAGTTCGATTAACGCATTATGTGAAAGGGAGGTCATCACTCAGTTCAAAGTAAAAAGGTCGATAAGTTTAATATATCAGTTAATGAACAAAAATAAACATAAGTGTCACTATGACTCTTTTTAATGGGTGTCAAAATGACACTATTTAGTGTTTTTAAATTGTAACCAACTGTTTATTAGTGCTTTATTTTTATTTTTTAATTGGCACTGTGATTGCTATAGCTCACTGTATTTATTTAGGAGCAAAGCCATGATATCTCAGCTCAATCAGATTGATCCGCAGTCAGAACGCATTCACTTTAGTAATCTTGCCCGTTGTCTAAAGTGGGCTAACTGGGCAATGGTTATAAATTTAGTGCTGACGCTTTTGTGTCTTGTTATTAGTTATGGTTACGCAGAGATGTTTTCTTTATATAGCCAAATAGCTGCGCACTTACTGACCATTGTTTTTGCCGGCGTATTTAAGTTGGCGTACGTATTACGGTGTTTTGCTTTGTATAACCTAGGCAGTAAGGAGTTTTAATATGAGTCATTTGATGATGCCAAATGAAGGAGAGAGGCCACTGAGTGAGTCTGGGTTGCTGAAACATCCATTGTTGAGCATGGCGTTTCGGCCTTTCTTTTTATTGGCCAGTGTCGGATCGATTGCCGCTTTAGTTACTTGGATGGGTCTGTTGTTTGGATTGTTCCCACATAGCAAATTGATATTAACGCCGATAGTCTGGCATGGGCATGAAATGATTTTTGCTTTTGCTGCCACTGTTGCTGCGGGTTTTTTACTGACAGCGGTGCAAACTTGGACTGGGCGTAAGACGCTTTCTCCCCCGCATCTATTTGGTTTGATTATATTATGGTGCGTCATTCGCTTTAGCTTTTGGCACCTTGATAGCCAATACATTTATCTTGTTATTTCGCTGCAAGCACTTTGGTGGATGTGGGTGATTGTGCAATTTTCATTACCGATCCTGTTGAGTAAAAACCGCCGTAACTATGTGTTTATTGGCTTACTAATCGGGTTGATGTCGGCTAATTTAACTGCGTTGATTGCAGATGCAACGGGTCACGTTAGTTTTGCACTACATATGATGCGCACCTGTGTTTTGTTATTTTCAATCTTAATTACGCTACTCGGTGGGCGAGTGATCCCATTTTTTACCCGCAGCGGCTGTGCTCGTCAAGGGATTAGCTTGAATGAAATTAAAACGCCAAAATTGATAGAGGTTTCAGTTGTTTGGGTGACCGCGATGGCTGCAGTGAGTTTCTTTTTAAGTCACTTTTTCTCTTTACCGATTAATACTGGCGTGTGGTTGTTGTTAGCGGGTGGTTTGCATTTAGCTCGGATGATGTTTTGGTTCCCACATAAAGTACGTTTGATTCCACTGTTATGGTCTTTACACCTGGCGTATTTACTATTGGCTATTGGGTTGATTCTACTCGGCAGTGGCTATTTTCATTCGTTATTTTCGTTTAGCACCAGCTTGCACGTTATCACCCTCGGTGCCATTGGGTTGATGATTTTATCAATGATGAGTCGAGTATCCTTAGGTCATACAGGACGAGCATTGCTTGTCCACCCCTTGATTACGCTTGCCTTTATATTGATGTTTCTAGCGACTATGAGTCGATTTGTGCTGAGCGCTTTGAACTTGCACACAATAGCTTGGTTATTCAGCGCCAGTTTATGGATTTTTGCTACAGGAATATTTTGCTTTGTTTATTTTCCCATTTTGATGCAACAGCGTCAGTCATGATTAATTTAGGAGTTTACTCGTGTTAAATGAACACCAATTGGGCTTAATTAAAGCCACGATACCTGTGCTTGAAAGTGCGGGTGCTGCGCTGACTAAGCACTTTTATCAGCGTTTATTTTTACATCAACCACAATTGCAGCATATTTTTAATATGAGCAATCAAAAGAGTGGCCGTCAGCAATTCGCTTTGTTTGAGGCGATTGCTGCATACGCTAAAAATATCGAAAATGTCAGTGTATTAGTGGCTGCGGTGGAGCGTATTGCGCAAAAACATACCAGTTTAAACATTCAAGCAGAGCATTACGCTATTGTGGGTGAGCATCTGCTAGCAACACTTACGGAGCTTGCACCTGATAGCTTCCCTGAAGAGGTGTTAGCCGCATGGCAAAATGCTTATCAGATGTTGGCCGGTATTTTTATTGAACGAGAAGCTCAATTATACCAAGAGCGACTGACAGCGGCTGGAGGGTGGCGAGGGCCTCGTTTATTCACTGTGGCGGCAAAAGAAGTCGAATCAGAACTGGTAACGAGTTTTGTTTTTGCGCCATCAGATGGATTGCCTGTACTCGCTTATCAAAGCGGTCAATATATTGGAGTGGAGATTGAGATTCCCACACAAGATTATAAAGAGATCAGGCAATACTCGTTATCACAAGCCAGTAATGGTGGCAGCTATCGTATTTCTGTTAAGCGTGAATTATCACCATTTGTGGGGGTCGTTTCTAATTACTTTCATGATGAATTGACTATCGGTGATGAAGTTACGCTATTTCCACCGTCAGGGGAGTTTTATTGGGTGGATCGCGATGCGCCTGTGGTATTAATTTCTGCTGGGGTGGGCGTGACGCCAATGATGGCGATGTTAGAAACACTTGCTCAGCGACAATATGAGTACCCTGTTCATTTTTTACATGCGTGTAATTGTATTGCAGAGCATAGTTTTAAAAAAAGTACTCAAAGGCTTTGTCAGAGTTTAAATGCGCAACATTACACTTGGTACCAACATGAAAAAGTAGAAAGCGCATTTATGGGTACTATGCAATTACAAGCGGTCACGTTACCTTTAGAGTTAGGAGACTTTTATATTTGTGGCCCGATTGGCTTTATGCAGTCCATTTACCAACAGTTGCGTGAGTTAGGCGTGGTTTCTTCGCGCATTCATTATGAAGTGTTTGGTCCACACCAAAGTGTATTTGGTAACTAATCGAGAAATAGCCGCCATCAATCGTGTTTTGGCGGCTATTTGTAGCGTACAACTTTACTTTTGTGGCGGATGGTAGTTAGATAAAAGCTTATATCAGCTCAAAAAGGGCTTGCAAGTGCTCAGAAAATTGATCGTTGTTTTTGTTTTTATTGGACTTGCAGTCTCTGCCTGCGCTTTTGCAAAGCCTACCGTGTTATTCGTGAACCCTTCAATAGTGAATGAACCATTTTGGTTAAAAACCGAAATGATTACTCGTGCCGCTTCTGTTGATTTAGGTATCAAGCTCGACGTTATCTATGGGGGAGGCAATCGATTAATTCAGTTAGAAGAAGTGAAGCGTTATTTACAGTATCAAAAAAAGCCTGACTATGTCATTTTCATGAATTACCCCGGTGGTGCCAAGGCAATGATGTCGGTTCTTGAGCAGTACCAAGTTCCTTTTGTCACTGTTGAAAATAATATTCTCGCTGTAGAGCGTGAACATATAGGGGTACCTGGAGAAAAATATCGTTATTGGCTAGGGGAAATTTTTTATGATCATCAAAAAGCTGGTGAGTTGTTAGCGCAAGATTTATTTCGACAATATCAGCAAGGTCATCATGGTCAAGCAACTGTAATAGGGTTAAGTGGTCATCATGGCCAGGAATCTTTAGCTCGTAATCAGGGTTTACAAACACGTATTGTACACACGGACTATATGAATTTAGGGCAAATTGTTTATGCCAGTTGGTCTGAGCAATTAGCGTATCAAAATACTTTAAAGTTGCTTAAGCGTTACCCTGATACTGGGGTCATTTGGTGCGCATCAGATTTGATGGCATATGGGGCAATTCGAGCTGTAAAAGAAAGTGGGCTGGTCATCAATAAAGACATTTTCATAGGTGGGTTTGATTGGCTTAACACGTCGTTAGAAAAAATAAAGCAAGGTGAGATGTCTGCGTCTATCGGTGGGCATTTCATGATGGGAGCATGGGCGCTGATAAGTATTTATGATCATCTTAATGGGGTAAAATACTGGCAAAAATCGATAAATAAACAGTTAGTATTTGAGCTAGAGTTAGTCAATGCGAACAATGTAAGCTCACTGCAACCTTTGATGGAGCAAAATAAAAATGCATGGATTGAATTCGATTTTAAGCAATTTAGTTTAGTTACTCAGCAACAAGTTCAGTATGAGTTTAGCGTTAAAAAGCTGCTTCTTAACTTGAAGGCACAAGGTATTTAAGCTGGTTTTTATTCGTTTTTTAGCATTTGGGTTAATTGTTCTTGGGTTATGGGTTTACTGAGTAAAAACCCTTGAATAATGTCACACCGTTCATCAACCAGCCAACTCAATTGCGCATCAGTTTCGACGCCCTCAGCCACAACTTTTACTTTTAACTCTTGCGCTAATTGTAAAACAAAGCGCGCGATAGCATTGTGTTCAGGCAAAGTTTGAATAAATGCACGGTCAATTTTGAGCGTATCAAACGGCAGGTGATTGACTTGTGAGAGGCTAGAAAACCCTGTACCAAAGTCATCAATTGCTACTGTCACACCTAAGCTTTGTAGTTGAGTTAACTGTGAAACAACATAGTCAGAGTTGGCCATCGCTGCTTCGGTGATTTCGATTTCCAGTACTTGATAGGGGAGTTGATAGCGTTCGGCCAAGTTTTTCACAATAGTGTACAGATCAACTTCATAATTAAAGTTCACAGAAGAAAAGTTCACTGCGACGCGAAAGTCATCACGTTCTAAATTCGCGGCAAATTGCCAAGCTTTTTTTAAAACGATGAGGTCGATTTGGCAAATCAAATTAAAGCGTTCTGCGAGGGGAATGAAAATCCATGGTGACACCCATTGACCATCACTTTGCCAACGAGCAAGCGCTTCACATCCGACAATCAATTGTGTATTGGACGCTGAAAATTTGGGCTGGTAGGCGATACTGATATCTTCATTGTGGATGGCTGATTTAAGCTTTTGTTCAAGTGCTTGTTCTTGCTTTGAGTGAGCGAGAAGGTTATTTGAAACTGGGTAGAGATCATTGGTGTGATTGGCTTTTTCGGCTAGGTTCAAATGTAATTGCGCTAATTGAATTTTCTCGCCGAAGTTTTGTGTAAGTCGGGCAGGGGCAAAGCCAAAGAGTGTTTTTAATCGTACTTCATATTGACCAATGATAAATACTTGACGTACGAGTTCGGTGACTTGTTGAGTAATTAAATTGACTTGTTCTTCAGGGCCTTCGAATAAAATCACCCATTGAGTTAAGCTCAGATTATACCAAGAAATAGGTAACTGTAGTTGTTTGGTCCGCTTGCTGAGGATGCGTAAGGTTTTATCTGTAGTAGTGTAACCAAAATCATTGGTAATTTCTTTTAGCCCTTGCCATTCAACGACGAGCAAATGGTAAGGTTGATCCTGCGCATCATACTGCTTGAGTGATTTAAACAGTGCGCGGCGATTGGGTAAATTAGAAATCGTATCACTATTGATTAGTTTGGATATTTCAAACCGATAGTCAAGCAATGAACTCCCGACTAAGGCAAAGCACACAGAGATATTTACCAAGGCTGTCGCAGAGATGTAAATAATCGGCGAGATTCCTGCAATTTCTTCACGAAAAATAACCGTAGCAACAGAGGTTAAAAATAAAAACACTAAGGTTTTATCAGCAAAATTACGCTTTAAAGGCCTTAAGAAAAAACTAACAGCAATGAGAGCTTGGCTGCTGGCGATGTAATAAGCAAAAGGAAGGCTAAAGCCTAAGTTGAGTGAGCCACTAAAATAAAGTCCCAAATCAATGACAGCGAGTGCTTTGAGCCAGTTAGGGGAGTTATTGCGTATCAGAGATGCCCAGACAAAGCTAAATAAACCGAGATGATAAATGAAACGTTCTGCTAGCTGTGTGTGATGCGCTACAGATGGCACGATAAGCTTTAACGAAATAATCATCCAGTAAATAGCTAAAAAAGCACAAGCAAATACAAAAAATAGATTACGGTCTTTGCGATTTTTTAATTGGAAAAAAATCATCAAAGCCGTTAGCAAATAAACAGACGCATAGACGAGTCTTATAGCAATAGCATCCAAGAAAATGTCCTAATAATAAAAGGTTGAAAATAGAGGCTACCTAAATTTTAGTTCAAATTATGCAGTTTGAAAGTGTTGACCTAAATGATGATATCGATCAATTGCCAAAGGGTGAACATAGCTATGATGAAATTGATAATCACGACGTATTTATGGGAAATATGCGCTTTAATGAGTGAAAAATTGATGAAAAATGCTCGTTTAATCAGGATGTTAAAGGTTGTCATGTTTTGTGGCGTTGGCTTGATATTATTGGGGCATTATTTGTTATCAGGCCTAAAATTACATGAAACCATGGGGGTTAGGGGGATAATGATTATCGCAGCGTGTATTGCGATAGGGTTGATCATGTCTTTACCAACCAAAATTTATTTAACCATAGTGCTCATGAAAAATGAGCAAGAACACAGTAATCACTAGGGCATTCCTGTGTCTGTTTAAATTTAAAGGCTCTGCTGTGCCAATTGTAGCGAGTCATGCCGGGTTCCGGTTAATTTGATTAACCAAATATTGTCGCCGAAGGTGCGGCTAAAATACACCGTTTGTCCACTTGGGATGCTTGGCATAAATGAAGTTATGGATTGCCACTCCCCCTCTATTTTGTCTTTTAACTTCATCGCGGCATTAAAATATGCACCATCTTCAGTGGTGAGCACTTCTAATGCAGTGAGTTGTTCAGTTTCTCCCATTTCGATTAATGCACTTTTACCTAACAAAGTAATTAGCCGAGGCTGGTGGATTGGTGCTTTAGACTTCAGTGTGTGTTCGATTTTACTGTCGATGGAGATGTCATTTTCAAGTTGATAAATATCTGCTTTGACGGCAAAAACAGGTTCGGCGTAAGCCATGTTACTTGCTAAGAGTAGCGGAGCAAAAAAAGCGATAAGCCAAGTAGTTGTTATGTTCATTGTTTTATTTCCATGTAATTAAGATGTGCTAATCATAAGTCGAATCGGGCTGAAATAATCTATAACTTATTAATATTCATGATATTCATATTATTATTAGCGATGAATAGTCTGACAGGGGCTAGGTCTTGGGCGGCTTTTTAGTGATAATAATGGCAAATAAAAACAAATATTGTGATGGGATTATGCAGTCATTAGGAAATGAGCTCAAGCGTTTGAGGACACTAAAAAATTGGACTCAAGCGTATGCTGCAAGAGAGATTGGAATCCAGCAGTCTTATCTATCAAAATTAGAAAACGGGCAGTTTATTCCTTCAAATGAAGTGTTAGCAAAATTATCGCTTTGCTATGAGGTTAGCTTCGACGACTTTGTACCACTTTCGCTACATGTTACCCCTGCGCTTAGTCGAGTGTATCTTTTGGGTATTCTTGCGCTTAGTTGTTCTGTGGTAATCGGTTTGAGTGCGCAATTTGAATTGTTTTATCCAGAAACGTATTTCACTTATCACGCAAAGTCAGAATTATTTTGGGCGGTGAATGTCACGGATCATTATCGTGGAGAACAGTTTATTGAAGGTGATGTTATTTATGAAATTATAGGCGAACGAAAGGTGAGCCAATATCAGAATCGTGTATTGAATGCGCTGGCTTTATTATTGATGTGTGTGGGTAGCGGTTTGTTCATTTTTAAACGGTTTTATAAAACTCGGCGTTAATTAGAGCGGATTTTTATTGGTAACGATGCTTTGAGGGTAAAAAAAAGGCCCTTGAGGGGCCTTTTGGAAAAGACGGACAAACTTAGTTAAGTTCCATCTCTTGAATAATCTCGTGCGCAATTTCGGGCGTGGTGCTGACAGGTTTATCGTGTAAGTTCGCTTTAAGTTGGCCTTTACGATGCTTGAGTGCAGCATCTAATTTTTTCGCAGCCGCTGAAATAGCTGGATACATTACATCATTCTCGCCGGTCGCTGAGATACGTGCGCCTTCATAAATAGTGCTGATTTCAACCTGATGCTGATTGTGTTCCTTCGAAATAATAATGTCTAATGCAATTAAAGATGGAAAGTGACTCGCAATTTTCGAAAACTTTTCTTCGACATGTTCTCTAACTGAAGCAGTAACGTCGACATGATGACCTGAAACATTTATTTTCATAGGTTTTCCTTTTTATTGTTACTTCACTATTAGAGTTTGGGGTATGTTGGCTAAAACACAAGGCAATAACGAATAATAATTGATGTGCATCACAAAAAAGTAACGTTTAGAGCAAAATAGCAGCAGGTTAGTTGTTTTTTTGCTCAGTTAGCGGCTTGTTTTATATCCATTTAATTCTGTTACAAAACTATATCGGCTGTTCATATTGCAGGTTAGACTGTGGGATAAACAAAAAATACGATGAAATTTAGTGATTTCATCGTATTTCAATTAAGCATGAAAATTGTTTCAGAACTTTCTTAAGCGTTTCAAATCTTAGTCTTGTAAAGCAGAAACAATAAAGTAGGGGTTCAAATATTCCGCTTTGGTGTTGTAACGCAGCGGTGAGCCGTCTACTTGCGTGACTGAGGCGCCGGCTATTTCTGCAACAGCATGGCCTGCGCCGGTATCCCATTCTGAGGTGAGGCCTAAGCGTGGATAAATATCGGCTTTGCCTTCGGCGACTAAGCATAATTTGAGGGAGCTGCCGGTGGGTACCATCTCAACGTCATCAAATTGCGTTAAGTATTGCGCTAAGTCTGGCGAAGGATGTGAACGACTACCGACGACTCGAATTAATCCTGAGTTCACTTTTTTCGTGACACTCAGTTTGGTGCGTTGTTGGCCATCATCTTTGAATGCGCCTAACTCGGTTGCAGCAAAGTAGGTTACGCCCAGAGCTGGTGCATCAACAGCGGCTAGGATCGGCTGGCCATTGTCGATTAAAGCGATATTGACGGTGAATTCGCCATTTTTCTTAATGAACTCTTTTGTGCCATCGATGGGGTCGACCAGCCAATATTGTTGCCAAGTTTGGCGTTCCTCCCAGCTAATATTGGCGCTTTCTTCACTTAAAATGGGTAAATCAGGAGTGAGTGTTTTCAAGCCTTTAACTATGACAGCATGGGCAGCTAAATCAGCGTCAGTCACTGGGCTATCATCGCCTTTGTATTCGATGTTGAAATCTTTTTCATAAATCACCATCGCCGCTTGCCCTGCTTGACGCGCAAGAATGACGATATGCTCTAATAAATCAGGTTGAGTCATGCTTATCACTTAATTATTTGCTGCGTTTTAAGGTAATCGACGAGTTGCGCGACAGAATCGCTTAATTGATTCTTGCTGGTATCGAGCACAACTTCGGGGTTTTTTGGGATTTGGTATTCAGAATCAATCCCTGTGAAATGTTTAATTTCCCCCGCGCGAGCTTTTACGTACAAGCCTTTAGGATCGCGCTCTTCGCAAACAGAGAGGGGTGTGTCGAGGAAGACCTCAATAAATTCATCTTCACCAACTAATTCACGTACCATTTGGCGCTCGGCACTAAATGGTGAAATAAATGCAGTTAGTACCACTAAACCGGCATCAAGCATCAGTTTGGCGACTTCACCAACACGGCGGATGTTTTCTTGGCGATCAGCATCACTAAAAGCGAGGTCTTTACACAATCCATGACGAACATTGTCGCCATCGAGTAAATAGGTGTGCACACCCGCTTGGTGTAGCGCATGCTCAAGTGCACCCGCAACGGTGCTCTTACCTGACCCTGAAAAGCCAGTAAACCAAATAATGCAAGGGCGATGCTGTTTTTGTGATGATCTGTCTTGCTTTGAAACGGCATAATTTTGCCAAACAATATTGTTATCCACTTTTAACCCTTATTTAAATGGAAAAACCATTGGAATCACTGTTAGTACTGTAATTGAGTAAATCAGTGACATAGGTACGCCAATAGTAAAATAATCTCGCAGGCGATAATTACCTGCACTGTAAACCATTAAGTTTGTTTGATAACCAAATGGAGAAATAAAACTAGCAGATGCGCCAAATGCAACCGCCATTATGTATGGCAATGGATTAACATCAAAACCAATCGCTAAGGCGTAGGCGACCGGAAAAGAGAGGGCCGCAGCCGCATTATTGGTGATCATTTCAGTAAAGATCACGGTCATAATAAAGATGGCAATAAATGCACCATAAGGGCCAAAATCACCCAGTACATATAACATGGCAGTTGAAATTTCTGAGGCAACACCTGTGCCGATCATCAATTTAGCCAAGCCAATCGCACTGCCAACAACCACAAGTAATTCTAACGGAAAGCGGCGCTTCACTTCATTGATACGCACCACACCGGTGAGCATATAAGCAATTAATAACACCAATAGCCCTTTGACTAATGGCACCACACCCGCAATGCCTAACCCTAAAGTGGCAATGAAGGAGGCTAAGACTACAAAGGACTTTTTATCATTGAGATGCGTTTGCAGATCAAGCCCTGAAATATACACAAACTCTCGCTTTAAATCTGTGGTGTCATAAAACTTAGCGCTAGGCGCTAAAATAAGCGAGTCCCCAGCTTGCAAGCGAATTTGACCTAGGCCGCCTTGTAAGCGGTCATGACCACGTCGAATAGCAATAACAGCGGCGTTAAACTGTTCACGAAAACGAGCTTCTTTGAGGGTTTTACCAATGTTTTTAGAGGAGTGACTGACGACCACTTCGACTAAATGTTCAATGCGCATGTCGTGTTTATCATGCAGTACCTTTAAACCGTCAAACTGAGTGAGTAAAGGCACCGATTTAATATCGCCGACAAACAATAAAATATCGCCTTGTTGCAGGATTTCTTTGGGAGAAACAGCCACGATGCGTTGTTCAGCACGAATAATTTCAGCTAAAAACAAATCTTTTAAATCTCGAAGGCCATTTTGTTCAACACTCTGGCCAATCAGTTTGGAGTGGGCTTGAATTTTCCCTTCAACATAAAAAGGCACGACTTCTTGATCGGCACGACCGTTGTCGGGTAAAAAACGCACCAAAAACAGCAAGCTCACTAAACCTACTGAAAAAGCAGCTAAACCCACCAAGGTAAAATCAAAAAAACCTAATGGTGCCATACCCGCTTCGATGGCAAAGCCATTGACAATCAGATTGGTCGAAGTACCAATTAATGTTAGCGTCCCCCCTAAAATGGCCGTATAGCTCAAAGGAAGTAATAGCTTTGAAGGGGCGTGTGTCGGGTTGTCTTTAACTGCAGAAATCAACGTCGCAACCACGGCGGTATTGTTGGTAAATGAAGATAAAAAACCCGTCGAAATGCCTAATTTTGCGACAGTTTTGAGCAAGCTGCCGTTTGCAAGTGAGTGCGACAGCTTTTGTACTAAGGTGGTTTTTTCAATCCCGATAGAGACCACCACCAATAGGATGAGTGTGATCAGTGAAGGGTTGGCGAAATTCACCAGCATTTGCTCAAGTTCAATCAGCCCAGTTAAAAAACAAGCGCCGATGGCGGCTGCAAATAACCAGGCAGGCCTAAGCTTGGTGCCAAAGAGGCACCCGACAAGCGTAAGCATGATCCCGGTTAATACAAGTTGCTGATACATTATGAATTATTTCCAAACTGGGCCGGAGCCCAGTTGACTATTTAAGCTTTGCAATGTCAATGGCTTGCCAATGAGGATAATGCTTACGGATAAAGGCATTAAGCTCAAGCTCTTGTTGACTAAAGCGACTTTCATGGACTTCACTGGCGAGCACTTGTTCAATCATACCTGCAGCCACTGTTAAGTTACTTAAGCGATCGATTAAGATAAATGCACCGGTTTCGTGGTTGTTGTGGTACTCATCAGCTAAGACATTTTCAGTGAGTTCCAGTGTGACAATTGCGATTTCATTTAGTTGCAATGAATCTGCTTGTCCATGTTCGAGTGTATTTACATCAATGGTGTGATCAATACGCGTGACCGTAGCCGTGGTATTTTTACTGCTAATTTTGATATTGTAGCTTTTACCTAACACCAAAGGAGCTTCATGCATCCAAACTAGTTTTGTTTGGAAGCGATTACTCACTTTAGCTTGAGACTCGGCAGGAACAATGACATCGCCACGGCTTATATCGATCTCTGAAGTTAGGGTGAACGTAACCGCTTGGCCCACTTCTGCACGCGGTAAGTTGCCATCAAAGGTGACGATCTCTTTGATTGATGATGTTTTACCCGATGGTAAAACTTTTACTGCATCACCCACATTAAACTCACCCGAGGTAATTGTACCTTGGAAGCCTCGAAAATTTAGGTTCGGGCGAATCACATACTGAACCGGCAAGCGAGCTTCTGAATCGTGGTTCGCTAAGGTTGCAGGCGAATCTTCAAGTAATTCGAGCAATGGTTTGTCTGTGTAATATGGAGTATGTTCAGAGCGTGTTACGACGTTGTCACCACGCAGAGCAGACATAGGCACAAACTTAATATTGCTAACATTTAATTGCTCAGCAAACTTTAAGTAATCAGCTTTGATTTTTTCATACACCGCTTCATCAAAATCAACGATATCCATTTTATTGATCGCAACAACAAATTGTTGGATCCCTAATGAATCACAAATAAAACTGTGGCGTTTTGTTTGAACTTGTACACCGTAACGTGCGTCAACCAAAATAATTGCCAAGTCGCTGTTTGAGGCGCCAGTCACCATGTTGCGAGTATATTGTTCGTGCCCTGGAGTATCGGCAATGATGAACTTACGTTTTGCGGTAGAAAAATAGCGGTACGCGACATCGATAGTGATGCCTTGCTCGCGCTCAGCTTGCAAGCCATCGACTAATAACGCTAAATCAAGTTCTTCACCTGCGTTACCTACTTTTTCATTATCTTTATGTAATGCGGCAAGTTGATCTTCATAAATTTGGTGGCTGTCGTGTAATAGGCGACCAATCAAAGTTGATTTACCATCGTCTACACTGCCACAGGTTAATAAACGCAGTAAGCTTTTGTCTTGTTGGCGAGCTAAATAAGCTTCTACGCCTAATGCTTTGACTTCGTTAATGGTGTCGTTGGTTTTAGACATTAGAAATACCCCTCACGTTTTTTCTTCTCCATTGATCCTGCTGAATCATGATCAATGACGCGGCCTTCACGCTCTGATGAAGTTGAAAGCAGCATTTCTTCAATAATTCCTGCTAATGTATCGGCGGTCGACTCAACTGCACCCGTTAATGGATAGCAGCCTAATGTACGAAAACGCACTGATTTCATCTGCGGCACTTCACCTTCTTCAAGTGGCATACGTTCATCATCAACCATGATTAACGTACCATCGCGTTCCACTACCGGACGCTCTTTGGCTAAATACAAAGGCACCATGTCGATGTTTTCTTGGTAAATGTATTGCCAGATATCAAGCTCAGTCCAGTTTGATAATGGGAAAACACGAATGCTCTCACCTGGGTTTACTTGGCTGTTATACGTGCTCCAAAGCTCAGGACGTTGATTTTTAGGATCCCAACGATGGTGTTTGTCGCGGAATGAGTACACACGCTCCTTGGCTCGAGATTTTTCTTCGTCACGGCGAGCGCCACCAAATGCAGCATCAAAGCCGTATTTATTGAGGGCTTGCTTTAAACCTTGAGTTTTCATAACGTCAGTGTGTTTAGCTGAACCATGCGTAAATGGACCAACACCCATTGCAATGCCTTCAGGGTTTTTGTGTACGATTAAGTCAAAGTCATATTCTTTGGCTAAACGGTCACGAAATTCGATCATTTCTTTAAATTTCCAGTCTGTATCAACGTGCAGTAAAGGAAACGGGATTTTTGCAGGGTAAAAGGCTTTACGCGCTAAATGTAATAGCACAGATGAATCTTTACCTATTGAATAAAGCATCACTGGGTTTTCAAACTCAGCGGCGACTTCTCGCATTATTTTGATACTTTCAGCTTCGAGTTGCTGAAGGTGTGTTAAAGCCATGGTTGACCTTCCTAACAATAATTAAAATTTAGTTATGCTATGTCTGTTAGCGGTTGCGCAAAACTGCTGGTTTGCTGTTGTTTTCCAAACCATGCGAGTTCTTGATGAAGTTGCGCAACTTCACCAATAATTAAAAGAGCTGGTGACTGAATTTCATTGTGCTCAATCAGCTCAGCGAGTGAACCTAATTGACCTGTAACAACACGCTGGTTCTTACGAGTGCCATTTTCAACAATGGCGACCGGTGTTGTTGCTGCGCGGCCGTGTTCGAGTAATTTTGCTTGTATATACGGCGACTTTACGACACCCATATACACGGCAAGGGTTTGATAAGGTTGCGCTAATGAGTGCCAATTCAAATCTTGGCCATCTTTTTTACAGTGCCCGGTTACAAATTGAATAGCTTGCGCATGATCACGGTGGGTCAGTGGAATACCTGCATAAGCGGCACAACCTGCTGCCGCAGTAATACCCGGCACAATTTGATAGCGGACTTGCTGAGCAGCTAATACCTGAACTTCTTCACCGCCTCGGCCATAAATAAATGGGTCGCCCCCTTTAATCCGGCACACTTTTTTGCCTTCTTTAGCTAAGCGTACTAACAGCTGATTGGTATCGTGTTGCTCGACGCTATGATTGCCCATGCGTTTACCCACACAAATCAAATCGGCATCGCGGCGCACTAATTCCATAATTTCATCTGAGACTAAATAGTCATAAACCACCACATCGGCTTGTTGCATCAGTTGTAGGGCTTTAAGTGTCAGTAGTTCAGGATCGCCGGGACCTGCCCCAATCACATACACTTCACCTTGCGGCTCTACAGTGTGATTGAGCATTGTATCGAGTTGTGCTGTGGCGGCTTCTAAATCGCCAGTTTGTACTTTACTGACTACATTTGAATCAAAAACACTTTCCCAAAATTGGCGGCGATCAGAAAACTGCTTAAAACGTTGTTTTACTTTATGGCGAAAACTGCCGACTAACTCTGCTAATGGGCCAATATGCTGTGGAATCAACGTCTCGAGTTTTTCACGTAAGCGTCTGGCAAGTACAGGAGCTGTACCTGCACTGGAAATTGCAATGGTGATCGGGTTGCGATCAACGATTGACGGGAAAATGAAGCTGCATTTAGGTTGATCATCCACCACATTGACAAAAATATTTCGTTCATTAGCCGCATTAAAAACGGCTTCGTTTATCTCATTGATGTCTGTTGCGGCGATAACGAGCATTTGACCATCAAGTTGTGCTGGATTAAAAAAGTCATGGATAAGAGCGACGGTGTTTTCTTGCGCCATTTCAAGTAATTCATGGCAGAACTCTGGAGCCACTAAAGTCACGTTGGCACGAGCTTGTAATAAAGCGCGGCATTTTCGCAGTGCAACATCACCCCCACCGATGATAAGCACCGGTTTATTATCTAATTTGGTAAAAATAGGTAAATACTGCACTGAACGTTCCTCAACTAACACCGAACTAGCCACTCAATCAGGCTATGACCATGGCAGAATATGCTGGGGCGGGGCAAGTAAAAAATAATTAATAATGCATCCATATTCTAAAAAGTTATATGCTGACTTTAATTTTGGTTTAAGCGCCATTATTTAGGCGCTTAAACGTTATTTTGCATTATTATTTACGGTTATAATCCCACTAGAGTGTTTGGTTATGAGATATATTTTTCAAGTTTATTTTCGCTCAATTAGATCCCATTTATTACCATATAGATCTTGTAAGACTACGACTGTTGCATAACTCTCCTCGCGAGGTTGCTCACAGAACTCAACTCCTGCGTTTTTCATCGCGGTATAATCAGTCCAAAAATCTTCTGTTTGTAAAAATAAAAAAACTCGACCGCCACTTTGGTTGCCCACAGCTGCACATTGTTCAGCCGTACTTGCTTTTGCTAGTAGCAGTGCTGTGCCTGCGTTGTTTTTTGGGGCGACTTGCACCCAACGCTTCCCTGAACCTAAGTCGGTATCTTCAAGTAACGCAAAACCCATTTTTTTAGTGTAAAAATCGATGGCTTGATCGTAATCTGTTACGAGTAAGCTGATATTTGCAATAGATTGTTGGTGCATTATTGCCTCTAGTCATATTGATAGGTGAATTTTTGGGGTAGCCCAGTGTACTGAAATCTGGATTAAATGGCTGGTAAAAGTTATTAACTAAAGTAAAAAAGGAGAACAATAAAGGTGCAACTAGAGACGCAAAGGTTAATTATACGGTCGTTATGCCAAGAGGATTGGCCATTTTTTCTCGCTTTACATCAAATGCCTTCAGTGATGGAATTTGTGGCGGATATAGAGCAAGAACCACAAATTTCAGCTCGCTTCAATGAGCGCTTGCAACCTTGGTCAAAAGAAAACCAAAGCTGGTTAACACTGGTGATAATTGAAAAAGAGTCAAATAAACCAATTGGTTTAACTGGCTTTTTATCTCGCTGGCATCCATATCAGCAAGCTGAGGTCGGTTTTTTGATTCATCCTGACCAGCAAGGGCTCGGTTATGGGTATGAATCTTTGCTCAGTATTCTTCATTTTGCTAGCGCTGGATGTGGCTTTCATAAAATGACCGCAACAGTGACAGAAGGCAATCAGGGCTCTGTTGCCTTGTTGAAAAAGGCTGGGTTTGAATTTGAGGGATGCATAAAAGATAACTACCGGATTAACAACCAATGGTGCCATGATTTACTCTTTGCTTATTGGCCGACAAAGCCGCTCTTAGCAGGTGTATAAATTTGTACATTGCCGTTGTGTTATGAAGTGATCTAAATATTCCGAAATAGCCAGAAGATGAGGGGATTTTTTAGAAATTTGAATATAAGTTGGAATGAGTTCTAAGGAGCGAAATTCTATTTGCTCTAACAGAAGGTGTCTTTTGTCATGAAAATTAAGCATTTCTTTGTGTTGAATATATCCGATATGGTGGGCCACACGCCCAAGTGCAAATAACTCTAACGCGTCTACCCCATTTTTTAGCTCGATAAATTGATAGCCTTGTTGCTCAAGTTTATCTCTTTGTCCTTCATAGTTATAGCCGCGTATAGCAGAAACCGTTTTTTGCTCAGCCATTGCTTTATTGGTCGCAAACGCCAAATTGATATGGTGAAATTGAGGCTTAATAACGACCGACTGTCCTTGCAATGCTTTGGTAGAAACGATATTTAAAATGATATCTACCTCGCCATTGGCAAAAAGTTTATACAGGCGCGCAGGTGTTATGCATAACACGTTTAGTTGTAGCGGACTATATAAAAACAGTTTGTTGAGTTGTGTCACTGCAGGTCCTTCGCACTCACCATCATGGTTTTGCGTTACATCAGGTGGAAATGGATATAAACCCACCGTTATTTCACTTTGTCCGTAGGCGGGGAGAATGCTACCAAACGCAATCAAAGTGAAGAAAATAAAAGAATAAATAGTGTACGCCACTTAATGCCTAGTAATGAAATAAACCATTGTTTTATCAATGACTAAATTTGAATCAAAAAACAGTTGATTATTATAGCAGCAATCAAAGAGACCAAAAGCAAGTATTGGCGGTTTTTCGGGGCCAAATTGGCTTTATGTGATCTTAATTAATGTGCGGTGTTTTTTTATCCGCTAATTTAACCCTTTATCCCCTCACTTTACCATTCATCACATAGTCATAAACAAGGTAAGCAATCTTGCCTACTATTACCTCAACGAAACGGCAAACAGCCACTTAATTTTAAATTTCAAAGGACATTATTATGACTTCTTCAAACATCATCGAATTTATAACTACATCAGTCTTAGCCGTTGCAGGCATCGCATTTTTAGCGACAGCAGGTATGGCGTCGGCAGTTGTCACAGGCACTGTTATTGCAGGCGGTTATATCTTAGCCACTCGTTAATTTAATTAAACACAACAGGAAGATTAAATAATGAATACATCATCAATGATTGAATCAATTGCAACCTCTGTTTTAGCGGTGGCAGGTATCGCTTTTTTAGCGACAGCAGGAATGGCGTCAGCCGTTTTAGCAGGCACAGTATTAGCAGGTGGGTATATTGTCGCAAACCGATAAATAATAACGGAAGAAACAAGGAGGCTGCCTATGCAGTTAATCCCCAAGCGAGAATAAAAAAGCACTGAACCTAAAGGTCAGTGCTTTTTTGTTATTATCGGTATTTATTGACTATGCTCTTAGCCAAGAATGCCTAACTAGCTAATAGGTAAAGGAAACTAAATATGAACATCACCGCAACGATACAAATCAATCGCCCAAAAACAGTTGTTTGGGCTGCTATAACCGATATCTCGCACTGGCAAACTATGATTGAAGGGATTCTCGACTTAACAGTCATTCATCAGCCATCAGAAGGGCTTGTTGGCCTAAAATGGGCAGAGACACGTCAAGTCTTTGGTAAAGAGTCGACCGAAACAATGTGGATCACTCAAGCCAAAGAGCAAGAATATTATTGCACCCGAGCAGAAAACTGTGGGGCAATCTACACAACTCGAATTTCACTCGACGAGGTTGCTGGAAAAACGCAGCTTACGATGTCTTTTCAGGGCAGTGCTGATGGAGTGATCATGAAGTGCATGACGGCCATCATGGGCTTTTTTATTAAAAAATCGATGTTTAAATTGATTGAAAAAGACTTACAAGATATTAAAGCGTTTGTAGAACACATTTGATGGGCACTTATAAAGTGCTCGCTGACTCTCTTTTTTAATCTAATATTTCGCTTTAGCGTTTAGATAATCCCGTATTCTGACCTTATATCACCCAACTTTACCATTCATCACATAGTCATAAACAAGGTAAGCAATCTTGCCTACTATTACCTCAACGAAACGGCAAACAGCCACTTAATTTTAAATTTCAAAGGATATTATTATGACTTCTTCAAACATCATCGAATTTGTAACTACATCAGTCTTAGCCGTTGCAGGCATCGCATTTTTAGCGACAGCAGGTATGGCATCAGCGGTTGTGACGGGCTCTGTTATCGCAGGCGGTTATATCTTAGTCACTCGTTAATTTAATTAAACACAACAGGAAGATTAAACAATGAATACATCATCAATGATTGAATCAATCGCAACCTCTGTTTTAGCAGTGGCTGGTATCGCTTTTTTAGCGACAGCAGGAATGGCGTCAGCGGTTTTAGCAGGCACAGTATTAGCGGGTGGGTATATTGTTGTAACTCGATAAAACAAAAAAAAGATAAACAAGGAGGCTGCCTATGCAGTTAATCCCCAAGCGAGAATAAAAAAGCACTGAACCTAAAGGTCAGTGCTTTTTTGTTATTATCGGTATTTATTGACTATGCTCTTAGCCAAGAATGTCTAACTAGCTAATAGGTAAAGGAAACTAAATATGAACATCACCGCAACGATACAAATCAATCGCCCAAAAACAGTTGTTTGGGCTGCTATAACCGATATCTCGCACTGGCAAACTATGATTGAAGGGATTCTCGACTTAACAGTCATTCATCAGCCATCAAAAGGGCTTGTTGGCCTAAAATGGGCAGAGACACGTCAAGTCTTTGGTAAAGAGTCGACCGAAACAATGTGGATCACTCAAGCCAAAGAGCAAGAATATTATTGCACCCGAGCAGAAAACTGTGGGGCAATCTACACAACTCGAATTTCACTCGACGAGGTTGCTGGAAAAACGCAGCTTACGATGTCTTTTCAGGGCAGTGCTGATGGAGTGATCATGAAGTGCATGACGGCCATCATGGGCTTTTTTATTAAAAAATCGATGTTTAAATTGATTGAAAAAGACTTACAAGATATTAAAGCGTTTGTAGAACACATTTGATGGGCACTTATAAAGTGCTCGCTGACTCTCTTTTTTAATCTAATATTTCGCTTTAGCGTTTAGATAATCCCGTATTCTGACCTTATATCACCCAACTTTACCATTCATCACATAGTCATAAACAAGGTAAGCAATCTTGCCTACTATTACCTCAACGAAACGGTAAACAGCCACTTAATTTTAAATTTCAAAGGACATTATTATGACTTCTTCAAACATCATCGAATTTATAACTACATCAGTCTTAGCCGTTGCAGGCATCGCATTTTTAGCGACAGCAGGTATGGCGTCGGCAGTTGTCACAGGTACTGTTATTGCAGGCGGTTATATCTTAGCAACCCGATAATTGACCCAAATAGAAAAGGAAAACTCAAAATGCACACTTCATCAATCATCGAGTCAATCGTAACATCAGCCTTAGCCGTTGTAGGCATCGCATTTTTAGCAACAGCTGGAATGGCGTAAGCCGTTTTAGCAGGCACAGTATTAGCGGGTGGGTATATTGTCGCAACTCGATAAAACAAAAAAAGATAAACAAGGAGGCTGCCTATGCAGTTAATCCTCAAGCGTGAATAAAAAGCACTGAACCCTTAAGGTTAGTGCTTTTTATTGAGTAAATCATGCGCTAAAATTTAATCTTCAAGAATAAAAATGTTCAGTGCTCTAGCTTCTTTTCCATTAGTTTCTTGCTTATTCTCTGCTTGAAAACCTAGTTTTGTTCCTTTATTGACCTTATTCCAGTCATTTAAATTAGTAAACTCACTTTTGTGAATGAAAAATCTGCCAATATCATTTACAACGAAACCAAATCCTTTTTCAGTCATTATTTTGTCTATTTTACCTTCCTGAATATCTTCTAGAGTACGTTTGAAATAACAGCGATCATTGGTTTCCTTGGTAATTTCAAATAGTTCATTTTTGGATTTTATTAATTTTTTTAAACTTCCTACTTGATAATTTCTGAAATCGAAAGAAGGATCTACACGTTTTAGTGCTGTCCCGAAATCACCAAGATAAGCCTCATCACTATCATTGCAGCACCTTTTGAATGCATCAAGCAACAAGCTATCTAGATCATTTTTCAAATTTGAAGTATTGGTACTTACATTTTTTAAATTTTCAACATCGACAAAGTTTTCACATGCCCTAATTAATCTTTCAGGTGATTTTTTCTCACCAATGACCATGGAGTAAACCCCATATTCTCGAATTCTTTGAGCTAAACTTGCAAAACCACCATCACTTGTTACTAAGCAAATAGCATTTACTCTGGAATTTATATTTATTAATTCAATCGCATCCATGATCAAAGCATGATCAGCATCATCTTTCTTAGTATAATGAAATTGTTGCTTTGGCCTTGACGCTGTGATTTCTAATACATTTTGCCAAGCTTTGCTGTTTGGTGCAGTCCAATCTGCATACACCCACTTTATCGCTACAGCGCCTAATTTTTCTACTTCAGCTAAAACATTAGAAAAATGCTCAGCTTTCACATTTTCTCCATCCACAAGAATTGCAAACGTTTTTTCTGCCATAAAAACTCCCTTTTAGAATTAAACAATATTAACTTATTGAGTTAATAAAATATATTTTTGTTTAAATTCAAAGGGAATACGTATTAATTATGTCAACTTCAGTAATGCCATAATCTGTTCAACGGGCCAGACTTTTTCAACCTCATCGGCTAAATAGTCGAGCTGTTGATCGCGAAAGGCAGCATAGTCGAATGAGGTAATGTGGGTAAGCCCTGCCCATGCTAACCAATGTTCGAGTAATGCTTGATTATCTAAAATACCGTGTAAATAAGTACCTTTTATTTGATCATCGTCACTTCGCGCACCTTCGGGAGTGCCACCTGTGAGCGTAAAAAGTGGGCGTGATAAAGCCTCACCTTGTGAAACGCCTAAATGAATTTCGTAGCCTTTAATGGGTGTTTGAGTGCTTTGGCAAACACCACTGACATTGGTGAGGGTTTTCTTACTCTGTAGCTCAGTGCTCATCGCTAGCAATCCAAGCCCTTTGGATTGGGTCGCTTGCGCTGATTCGATTGCGTGGGGGTCGCTAATGGTCTCGCCCAGCATTTGATAACCACCACAAATTCCAAGTACTTTTCCGCCATAGCGCAAATGTTGATTAAGCACCTGTGGCCAGCCTTGTTGCTTTAGCCAAGCTAAATCGGCTTGCACATTTTTGCTGCCAGGCAAAATAATTAAGTCGCTATGTGGTGCTTCGTTGGGTGTGCGGGCAAAGGTGAGCTCGACATTAGGGTGTAAGCGTAAAACATCAAAATCGGTATGATTGGATATACGAGGATAAACGACCACCGTTACTTTAATGTGATTGTTTTGATCGAGCGTTTGACTAAAGTCGATGGCATCTTCTGCTTCAATATGTAAATTTTGAATATAAGGAAGGGTTGCCAGTACAGGAATACCCAGACGTGCTTCAAGCCAATCTATACCAGGTTGTAATAAGCTAATATCCCCCCGAAATTTATTGATAATAAAGCCTTTTACTCGCTGTTGTTCGCTGGGGCTGAGTAAATCATAAGTTCCGACTAAATGAGCGAATACACCTCCTTTGTCAATATCGGCGACAATAATCACTGGGCAATCGGCTTCTTCTGCAAACCCCATGTTGGCGATATCGCGATCACGTAGGTTGATTTCAGCAGGGCTGCCCGCACCTTCAACAATCACGGCTTGATATTGCTCGGATAATCGCTGGTGGGCGGCCAATACATGGCCGAGCATTTTCGGTTTGTATTGATGATAATCAAAGGCATCAATGTTACCAATCGATTGACCGAGTAAGATCACTTGCGCGCCAATATCAGAGTTGGGTTTGAGTAGCACAGGGTTCATATCGACGTGCGGCGGCACTTTTGCTGCCTCGGCTTGTACTGCTTGAGCGCGGCCAATTTCGCCTCCTTCGGCTGTGACCGCACTGTTAAGTGCCATATTTTGAGGCTTGAAAGGCGCAACGTGAATTCCGTGGCGTACTAAAATGCGACAAAGTGCTGCAACAAGCACACTCTTCCCCGCGTCTGAGGTGGTGCCTTGCACCATTAATGTATTGGGGCTGTTCATTTTGCTTATCGATTAAATAGCGAATGTCCCGATTGTACCGTTAAATGGGTTAGCTCGCAGAGGGTTTATTGGCTCTATTTCGATATTTTTGCTTGTTTTTCTTACCAATTTTATACAGCAAGCCTCTAGTTGCACGGCGAAAGCGAGGAAATAAATAGCCGATGGTCGTGAGTGTGCCACTGAACCAAGGCATCGCTATTTCTGTTTTGTAAGAGGTACTCAAACGAAGCACATTCTCAGCGACTTGTTCAGGTGTCGACATGGGTTGGGAATAGACGATATCTTCAACCACGTCAATCTCTTCCATAATGAAACTGGTGTCGATAGGTCCAGGAGAAACCACCGCAACATTAATCTTTTGATTAATTAACTCATCATGTAGAGCGTAAGTGAATGTTCGCAAACCTGCCTTGGTTGCACTGTAAGTGGCCGCCCCTTGCAATGGCGCACGGCCAGCCAAAGAGCCAATCATCACAATCGAATTTTGATGATCGGCTGTAGAGGGAAGCATGTGAGGCAGCGCTAAGGCGCATAAGTAAATGGGTGCACGCAAGTTCACATCGACCATGGCCGCCATTTCGTGTGCGGTTTGGTCGCTAAACTCTCCTCGGTGATGTAAACCAGCATTATTTATCAGCACATTAATTTTACCAAAGTGCTGAACGGCTTCATTGATAATGGTTTGACAATCAGTAAGTTGGCCGATATCTGCACGTAAGGTGAGAATTTGGCAATGAGGAAACTGCAGCATGAGCTCATGGGCTTGCTGCTCTAAAGCTGCTAACCCTCTGGCGACGAGGACTAAATTCGCCCCTTGTGCAGCATACATTTTTGCACAAGCAGCACCCACACCTTTTGATGCCCCAGTAATCACAACGGTTAGACTCATCTTAATGTGGCCTTTTATTTTTATTCTTGAAGTTTGAGCTTACTGCGCCCGTTCGTAATGTCAAAGCAAACTTAGCGGCTTTACATTGCGAACAGTGAGTGATTAAATGTGGATATTGTATGCAATAATGGTTAATTAACATGAAACTAAAAAGTATTGGGTTAAGTCTTTCTTTGGCTGGGTTGGTCGCGTGCAGTCAAACCTCCATTGCGCCCGATCCAGCACCACAGGCAGGCAGTTTAGCGGCGGTATTGAATCAAGTGCATGACTGCAGCCCGAGTATTACGCTACGTTCGCAAGCGCTCGATCCCACCCAAATAGAGCAAGCGTGTACGATGCTGGCAGAGCAAGAGGCGTTATTTCATCGTACCTTTAACACCTTAGGTAAACCTGTTGCCAATGACAATAATGATAATATGCGCGCCAACATTTATGCTGATCGCGATGCTTATGTGCAATACGTCACATTGCATTTTGATGTTCCAAGCGATAATGGTGGCATGTACCTCGAAGGATTGCCTCATTTAGCTGATAACCATGCTGAATTTGTGGCGTATGAACGCAATGGCGGGATATGGAATTTACGCCATGAATACATTCATTACCTTGATGGGCGTTTTAATATGTATGGCGACTTTTGCGCGTCATTACATGACTCGCATTCTGCGCCAGAATATTGCCCGCAGCCAGCTCCTTTGTTGCCACATATAGTATGGTGGAGTGAAGGCGTAGCAGAATATATTGCGCATCAACAAGATAACCCTCGAGCGATTAAAAATGGGGCGAAGCAAAGCTACCAACTTAGTGAATTGTTCAATACGAGTTATGAGCAGAACGGGGGCTCGGAACGCGTATACGATTGGGGATATTTAGCAGTGCGCTTTATGATGGAGCGCCACCGTGATCAAATTGAGGTGATGCTTAGTTTGACTCGTCAAGGGTTTTACAGTCGTTATCAAGCGTTGGTGAAACAATGGGGCACTCAATATGATGATGAATTTAGCCAATGGCTCACTGAACGCGTGGCTGAGTTGCCCACAGAGTCGCGTTAAAACAAGATAAAAAAGCCAACTTATTGGTGGATAAGTTGGCTTTGCCTGAGGTTGTTGGAAACGTTTAAGCTACCTGTGTCGCTCGCTGTTGATTGGCATATTTACTGGCCGTGTCAGCCAGTAGTGATTGCCAATCTTGATTGACGGCTTTACCTTCATCACGGCGGCCAAATAAGGTCAGCACTGTCTCGCCTTGCGCATCAAAAAACTCAACTGAACTAATGATATTTTGACCTTTATCGGTGGGTTTATGCACAAGCCATGCTTGTGCAAGTTGTTCAGTATCGACATGTAAATTAAACTCACTATCGAGTACGTTAAACCAATTATTAAACCATTTTAAATTGTCGAGGTAGCCTGAGAAAATCTGCACCGCGCCTGGGTTCCCGACAAACACCATTATTTCGATTTGATCATTGCGAACTTGATCGAGAATGACTTCAAGCACTGTTTTTGATAGCGGTTGCGCCCACTGTTGCCCAACCAAATTAAGTGCTTGTAAACGACCTACTTGGTGTTTTTCGAGCATCTTCGGGAAGTCATGAACATCTTGCAGTTGCTGCCAATCAGCTTGCAACGCCTCAATGTTGACAGCCTCATCGGCCAGCATTTGTGTATTTGTTTTTGGTTGTGGCGTTAATTGTAATGGTTGCAAAGAGGTCGCTTTAAATTCATTGATTAGCTGCTGAAATGCCTCTAAGTTAGTTGCTGTTGTACTAAATATTTTTTGTACCGCATTGCCTTCATGATCAAAAAATTGGAGGCTGGTATGTTTGTCGGTGATGTGTGCAAAAGCGCTGTGCCATTTGTATAAAAATAGGCGTAAATCAATTCCACCAGGGTTGATGGCAATGGCCACCTCTTTATCACCGTGCTTATTGACGTACAGTTTTTCATACTGGCCGGTTAACTCATGTACCACTGCATTATTGCGAGTGAGCGCCATGACGGTACCCACATTCTTAAGCTTTTTAAGTATTTCAGAAAAGCGAGGTTCAAGGCGAAAAACAGTCTCACCGACTTGCAGATCAAGCAATTGTGCTTCTGATATGCCCAGTTTTTCTGCGGCGTCACGGGCTCTTAGGCGCGGGTTTTCGACCTGCATGGCTTGGTATTGTTGAAGTAATGAAGTCATGATCTTTCCTTAAAATTGATAACTAACTTGCACTTTTGCATTACGGCCAAGGCCATAATTTCCAATCGCGCCACCCGTTCCTGCGACTACCTGATATTCAGTATTTAATAGGTTGTCGAGAGCGAATCTGACGTTAATTTGTTGATTAAGCTGCCAATTTGCGTATGCATTTATTAAGCTGTAGCCATCATGTTGTTTCACCTCGCTTTGGCGTGTATGCATATTGAATGCTTTAACCTCGCGGTCTTGTACATGTTTAAATGTCATACCTACCGATGCATCTTCAAACAATAAACCGGTATCAAACACCAAAGTATCCGCCGGTAATTGCCATAAAGGCTCTTGATTTTGATCATCACCTGCCACTTCGCTATATACGATATTGCTATACATAAAGCGGTTAGCGTAGCTCAGCTCAAATTCATATCCGTCACGATCGTTACTGCCTGCATTGTTATAACGCGGAGCAGGAGCAGGATTAGAGATTGGACTGGTTTGGCTGATAATCTCATCATCTACTGCGGTATCGAAATAAACCACTCGAGCACGCAGGCTATCGTTTTGTAACAGCACGCCATCAAAGCTCGCTGTCGCGCCAATTTCATGGCTTTGGCTGGTTTCTATATCGAGTTTAAAGTTAGGTAAACGCCCACCATATCGGTCATATAACTCATCAATTAATGGTGCGCGGAAACCCTCTTGATAGGTATAAAACAGGTTAATATGGTCATTTGCTTGATAGTTAATCGATGCAGCGGGCACGATGTGATCATGATCTACCTCACCAATGGTTTGGCTAGGCAACTTAGCTAAAAATTCAGCTGTTGGGGTAGATTGGTATTTCTCGTAACGTAAACCAGCAGTTAAAGTGAACGCTTGCCACTGAAATTCGTCTTGTATATACAATGCAAATCGGTCTTGTTCCCCACTCGGTTGTGAACTCATTTGTGATGTGGTTGCAGTGTCACCATATTGTTCACATTGATAGGTAGCGTAATCGATTTTAAGGCATGGGTAAGCTGTTTTATTACCAACGCGCTCTTGACTGGTGTATTGCAGACCATAAGTTAAAGCATGCTGTAAAAAGCGTGATGTGTTACTGATATCAAGCGTATTGAGGTTGTATTGATAGTCTGATTCTAAACCAATAAAGCCCATTAAAGCCGGATCAGCATCACTTTCAGTAACATGGCTTTGGCTTTGACCAAGTTTGACGCTCAAATCAATCCAAGGATTAGTGGGATTGTGATGTGTGTATTCAAAGTTATACGTTGTTTGTGTCACATCACGGTAAACGGTGCCCCAAGCGCCTCGATCTGTCGTATTAAACTCAGCCCGTTGTGCATCTTGATTTTGACTTGCATTGATTGAAATTGCGTGAGTATCATTGATGTCATAGCTGGCTTTGGCGAGCCAAGCATTGCTATTGATGGCTGAGTTTTCAAGGGTCTCATCGTTTGACAGTTCAAAATCATCGCCGCTACGGTCAATGTAGGCAAATAATAAATCAAGTTGCTCAGTCGGTTGGCCGTAGGCAAAAACAGAGGCATTTTTTTGATTGTTGTTGCTATGATGTCCTAGTTTGACTTTTGCACCAAAAGTTTGCTCATCACGTAAAAAATCATTGGCGTCTTTGAGTTCGAATTGGACTAGTCCGCCCAGTGCGCCGCCGCCATGTAAAACTGTGCTTGGGCCACGTTTGATGCTGACGCTGCGATATAACTCTGCATCAAGGAAAACACTCCCCATACGGTACTTTTCAAACGTTTGTACTGCACCGTCTAAAGTCACCATCACATCTTCGGCATCGCTAAAGCCACGAATATCAAATTTGTAACCATTGTTAAATGGACCACCGACTCCAGATGTATTAGGAATTAAGTCAAGGGATTCGAAAATAGAGCCACTGAGTTTGCGTTCAATATCTGCGGTATCGAGTACATTAATCGCTTGTGACGTTGCCAAAGTCGCTTTCTCGGTGCGAGTGGCGGTAACTGTGGTTTTGTCTAGCGTGGTAATTGCGCTGCTGGCAGATGCGTGCTGCAGTGCCCCAAGTAACGATAAAGAAATACAAATTGCGAGTTTTGAACGCAACATAACACTCTCCGAAAAATTAAATAAATCATGATGTGTGTTCGATAGTTAATGCATTAACTGAACAACTCTTTATAAGTTATCAAATAATAATATAAATGAGAAGTGTTATCATTTACATTATTTCAGAAATTGATACAATTCATCTCAGCGAGCCAATACAGTCTTGGCTGTGACGATGGGTTTAAGAGAAAATCAGAGGGTAGAATGATGATAAAAAAAATAGTCTTACTTTGTGCTTTGAGTGTGTTTACTCAGTCTGCGTTGGCCGATGTTCAGCGTGTTGTGGTTTCTGGTGGGTCGATTACGGAAATTATTTATGCATTAGGTCAGCAAGATAAAATAGTGGGGTTAGACAGTACCAGTGTTTTTCCAGCCAGTGCAACCAAAAAACCACAAGTGGGCTATGTGAGACGTATTGGTGTCGAAGGGGTATTAGCCTTACAGCCAGATTTGTTATTGGGTGAAGCCGACACTGGACCAGAAAAGTCACTCCAACAATTACAAGATTTGGGATTAAAAACGGTCATTTTTTCCGAAGAAGATGATTTTTATCATATCGAAGATAAAGTCAAAAAAGTGGCTTCGTTGTTAGATGCCGATCAGCTTGCAAAACCAATTTTGATGGACATTCAACATCAGCGTTCAGTGTTAAAAGGAATTATTGACAATAAACACGGAGCAAGCCCTAGGGTATTATTTGTTTTATCGGCTCGCTCTGGTCAGCCCCTTGCTGCTGGTGCAGGCACCAGTGCCGATCAAGTGATTACCGCTGCTGGAGGGGTTAATTTAACTGCGACATTTGATGGCTGGAAACCTTTATCTGTGGAGTCGGCTGCTGAGCTCAACCCAGATGTGATTATTATGATGGGCCATCAGGGCCGAAATAAAACAGACGAGCTGGCTAAATTGCCTCACTTTCAGTTTTCAAATGCGATTAAAAATCGCCGTGTTCATACCTTTGATGGGGGTTACTTACTTGGAATGGGTCCGCGGACACCTCAAGCTGTGGTGGAGTTAGCCAGCTTGTTACATCTAAATGGACAATTGCCATCAGGTTATCAATTTAGCCATGCAAAAACAGCACAATCAGTGGATCTGTAATTATGTGGGTTGATCAGTCTTTATTGAATAATAAGAGCATGTTAAAGCCAATGTTCATGCCTTTTTTAGCGTGTTTGGTGCTGCTGGTGAGTGTGGTTGGACTTAAAGTCGGCGCCATGTCGATGCCATGGACTGATCTCTTCAAGGTTTTTTTCAATATGCAAGCCAACACTTTGTGGGATGCGGTTATTTGGCATATCCGTTTACCACGCTTGGTTTTATGTATTTTGGTTGGAGCTGGCTTGGGCGCTTGTGGTGCCGCGATGCAAGCTATTTTTCGTAACCCTCTTGCTGACCCTGGTTTAATTGGGGTCGCCGGGGGGGCAGCCTTGGGCGCAGTCAGTATTATCGTTTTAGGCTCGAGTGTTTTAGCCAGTTTCAGTGACGTTTTTGCGATTTATGCCGTGCCAATGGGGGCTTTTTTAGGGGCACTTACGGTCTGTGGGTTTATTTATCGTTTAAGTAGCCATGGTGGTGAATTTACGATTGTCAGTTTGCTTTTAGCGGGTATAGCGGTCAATGCTATTGTTGGTTCATTGATTGGTTTATTGACGTTAGTTAGTAATGATCAACAGCTTCGTGATCTGACTTTTTGGAGTATGGGGTCACTGGCCGGCAATAGCTGGAAAATGATCGTGCCAGTTGCGGTGATTATCGTGTTGTCATGCATTGGGTTGTTGCGCTGTTCATTATCACTCAATCTTTATTTGTTGGGTGAGAATCAAGCTAAGCACTTAGGTTTGAATGTTGTAAAGCTTAAAAAGCAAGTGTTTGTCTGTACAGCACTGTGCCTAGGTGCGGCTGTATCGATTACTGGAGTCATTGGTTTTGTTGGATTTATTGTGCCGCATTTGGTGCGATTAATGATAGGACCAGATCACCGATATTTAATGCCTGCCAGTATGTTGCTCGGTGCTATTTTACTCAGTATTGCCGATTTACTGGCACGGACTTTAATTCTTCCCGCTGAGCTGCCGATTGGCTTATTAACGAGCGCAATTGGTGGGCCGTTCTTTTTAATTATGTTATTCAAAACATTTGCTGTGCAGCGAGGTTAGTATGCTTAAGTTAGATAATGTAACGGTAAAAAAAGGCCATAAAAAGATACTTGATCATGTGTCAATCAGTGTTGAGCCAGGTCAACTGGTGGTGGTGATTGGGCCTAATGGCGCAGGAAAATCGAGTGCATTAAAAGCGATGAGCGGGGATTACAGCGCCGATTTTGGACGCGTCACGCTAAACAATCAGGCATTGGCACGGATGAGTCATGTTCAATTAGCGCAATTACGTGCAGTCATGACCCAAGGTTACGATTTAGCGTTTCCATTTAGCGTTAAAGAAGTGATAGAGATGGGGGGATTTGCGTTTGCGGAGCAGTTGACTCCGAATGAACATCAGCACCAGCTCAATAAAGTGATTCAATTAGTGGGGGTTGAGGGGTTGTTAGATCGTGTATTTACCGTGTTATCGGGTGGCGAGCAACAACGCGTACAACTTGCACGTGTGTTACTGCAGTTACTTCCTGCACTTGAAAAAAACCGTGTCCAGCAGGTAGGCGCTCCTTATTTGTTAATTGATGAACCGACTGCCAGCCTTGATTTATTTCATCAATATCAAGTGATGGAGGTGGCAAAAAACATGGCCAATGAAGGTGCTGGGGTGGTGGCGGTCTTGCATGATTTATCACTCGCTGCCAGCTTTGCAGATTATATTTATGTTATGCAACAAGGTTGCATTGTCGCTGAAGGAGTGCCTGCCGAGGTACTCGAACCCGAGTTACTGCAGTCTGTCTATCAAATGCAGGCGCATTTACATCATGCGCCTCATTGCCACCCTCATTTACAAATCTCTACAATTCGATAAATTCAAATAAAGACCCACCTTCTTTTTCTTCTATGCAGGAGCCATCAGGGCTCCTGTATGCTTTTTTACAGCTCACTATTGGTCGTTGTTAAAAAACAGTTATCAAATTTCTTTACCTAAAAATTGAGCAATTGCATCAAATTCAAACTTGATATACGGTTGTTCGTCAAAAAATAATAAGGAATTTAGATGATTAGGGTTGAGAGTCTAAAACGAAGTTATGGTGAAGGAGAGTCGAAGGTTATCGCATTGAATCAAGTTTCGTTGGAAATAAAAGAAAACGAATTTGTCGCAATTATGGGATCTTCGGGCTCAGGAAAATCAACATTAATGAATATCTTAGGTTGCCTCGATACTCCCAGTGAAGGGGAATATTTTCTATCGGGCGACAGCATTAAACACATCGATGATGAGTCACTATCAAGTATTCGTAATCAAAAGATAGGGTTTGTTTTTCAAACTTTTCATCTGCTCAGTCGTTTAACCGCGTTGCAAAATGTCACGTTGCCACTGCGCTACAGCCTCACGCCTACGGATGAGGCACAGCAAAGAGGCTTAGAGATGTTGGAAAAAGTTGGTTTGGCACATCGCGCCAACCATCGCCCGAACGAAATGTCGGGGGGGCAGCGTCAGCGCGTCGCAATCGCACGTGCGTTAATTAACCGTCCAGCCGTTATTTTTGCAGATGAACCAACCGGGAATTTAGATAGCAAAACATCTCACGAAATAATGACACTACTAACAGAGTTGCACCAGCAAGGGCAAACAATTGTGATGGTGACACATGAAGAAGATATTGCTGAATATGCACAACGTGTGATCCGTATGAAAGATGGCAATATTGTGGAGGACTCAGCATGCGTAGTGTGATATTAGGCAGTGTTTTGCTGATCAGTAGTCCTGCGTCAGTAGCGGGGTTGTTGCTTAGCGGCGAAATAAAAGCACGTGAAAATCAAGGTTTTTTTGCACCCAAAACAGACAGCTGGCGAGTTGAAGTCCAGTGGATGAAGCCTGAAGGTGAAGTGGCTCAACGTGGCGAAGTGGTGGTGGTGTTTGACAGTGGCAGCATTGCCACAGAGATTGAACAAGCGAAAGTAACACTTTTTACCGGTCAAGAAGAACTCCAGCGTGTCAAAACACAAGCAGAACAAACTATTTTCGAGGCTGAGTTTGCGGTTAAGCGCCATCAACTATTGCTTGAAAAAGCGCGTATTGATGCAGGGATCCCAAAAGAAAATCTGAGCGCCTACGATTATGAAAAAAACCAACTTGAATTAGAAAAAGCGTTAATAGAACTCAACAAAGCACAACAAAAATGGCACGAAAGCAAAATCACCAGCCAAGTCGAAATTACAAAACAGCAACTGTTAATAGAAAAAACCACCGCTGATCTAGCTCGAAATGAAAAACAGTTGGCCCAAATGAGTTTGACTGCTGCACAATCAGGACCACTGATTTACGGCAAACACCCTTGGAATGGTGAAAAAAACTTTGTGGGGATGACGGCTCAGCCTGGATGGAATATTGCCGAGATACCTTCTTTAGAAGGCTTATACATTGAAGCATGGGTTCATGAAGTGGATTTTCATCAACTCGCGTTAGGGCAATCTGCTTCATTTAAGCTCGATGCTTACCCTGGGAAAACGTGGAGCGCAAAGACTGCTGTTATTTCGACGCAACCAGAAGAGAAAAAACCTTGGGGGGGAGCGGCTTATTTTAGAACTGAGTTTAGTTTCTCTGCGACTCCGACATTTAAGCTTATTCCTGGAATGAGTGTGCAATTAGCATTAACAGGGGCTGACAATGAATAAAACACTCTTATTTTTGATCGTCTCGGTGTTACTTAATGGTTGCCAGCAAGAAATGACCCGAGAAGAAGCTCGCTCTGAGCAAAGACCCGTTGTTTATGCCAGTGGTGAGCTTGAGTCGGCCGAAAGCTACTTATTAGCTCCGCCTTCGATTAAGCGTATGTGGCAATATCAAATCAAGTTTTTAGCGCCAGAAAATAGCGAAGTCAAACAAGGGCAGGTGGTCATCAAGTTTGATGATAAGCAAGTTCAAGATCAGTTATTAGAAAAAACGGGCGAGCTGGATCGTGCAAAAAAAGCACTTGAAAATCAGGCGTCGAACGAGAAGAAGAATGAGCAAGAGTTGATTTTGGCCGTAGCCGAACAGCAGATGAATTATGATAAAGCTAAGCGAAAGGCTGAAATTATTGATCATTCTCGTTCAGATATTGAACGTAAAAAAGCGCAGATTGACTTTACTATTGCCCAAAATGATTTGGTCTTAGCGAAAAAGAAACTCGACTATCACTATCAGACTACCGAATTAAATCTAAAAATGGCACAAGGAAAAGTGGATCGTTTTGCAGCTGAAGTGAGTGGTTTAACGGATGATATTGAAAAGCTCAAAGTAAAATCACCGATTAATGGGTTTGTCATTTATAAAACCAATTTTGATGACGAAAAACTGTCCGTTGGAGAAACAGCACAATTTGGTCAGGCTGTGGTCGAGGTGGTTGAGTTAGACAAAATGCAAGTTCAAGCGCAGATTGATGAACCAGATAGCGGGAAAATTGAACTAGGTCAGCGTGTTAAAGTAATTTTAGACGGTAGCTCAGAGCGTGTTGTTAATGGCAGAGTGATGAGCCTCGGCAGTGTATTTCGCGAAAAATCGTGGCAAGACAAACGCCGAATTATTGATGCACAGATTTCATTGGATGAGATTGACACTCGCGTGATGCGCCCAGGCATGTCGACGCGGATAGAAATAGACATTGCATCCTCTTTGCACAATCAAGGAGGTGCATAATGGCTAGATATTCAATTTGCTTGGTATTGAGTCTAAGTCTTGTCGGTTGTGGTGGGGAGCCTGTCGCAACAAACCCTCTTCACTATCAGGTGGTTAAACAAGACTTTACTACTCAAGTGCCGGCTAAAGGGTACTTAGAAGCTGTCACGGCTACACCGGTTAATTCGCCATCGGGTTCACGAGGGCCACAAACATTGGCTTGGCTGGCTCCTGAATATTCGCTGGTTAAAAAAGGGGAGGTTGTTGCACGTTTTGAAGGAGAGCGGTTAGAAAATGAACGTGCACAATTGAGTAATGATTTGGCTGTTAATAGTGAAGACAGTCAAGGTAAAAAAGCAGAACTTGACAGCGAAAAAGCGATTTTACAGTTTGATCTGACGGCAGTTGGTCGTGAAAAGCAGTTTTCACAAGATTACAATATTGATGACATTCGCATTCGTTCCAAACTCGATATTATTGATGCGGCACAAAATACCGAATTCTTGCAGGCTAAGGAGCGGTTTTTATCGTGGAATGATCAGCGGTTTTCGCAAAGTTCTGCAGGAGAAATGGCGCTGATAGCCATGAAAGAGGCGCAATTTAATCAACGTATGGAGATGATCGATAGTAACCTTTCATCCCTTGAGGTGATCGCTCCTCATGATGGTTTATTGACTTATGAGGCAAACTGGCGGGGTGAAAAACCGAAAGAAGGGCAAACGTTGTGGCCAGGGCAGAAAATAGCTGAGTTACCCGATACCAGTGTAATGGCGCTTAAACTGTTTGTCGCTGAACGCGAGGCAATCGATTTAGCGGTTGGGCAGCGGGTGACTTTCACACTCAATGCTCAGGCGCAGCATGAGTTTCAGGCCTCGATTAGCGAAGTGAGCCCTTTTCCGCAAAGTATTAAACGGGGCGATCCGCAAAAATTCTATCAGCTGAAGGCTACCCTAGCGGCCACTCAGGCTGACTTTTTTCCGGGGTTGAAGTTGACCGCTGAGATTTTAGTTGCAGAGGTGACTCAGGCGGTTACTGTTCCTAGCCAATCGGTGTTCAAAGAAGAAAACGCTGATTTTATTTACCTTTATCAGCAAGGGGAATACAAAAAGCAACGGGTTGAAATTGGTCAGCGCAGTGCCAGTTTAGTTGAGATCATCAGTGGTGTTGATGTTGGTCAGGTTGTATCCCTTATTTCCCGAGCAGAGAGTTAATTTTATGAAGTACGTTACCTTATTTTACGATACAGCCGCAGAGCTCGCACAACACAAATTACGCACATTTTTGACTTTGCTCGGGATGATTTTTGGTGTTGGCGCGGTCATAGCAATGCTTAATATTGGTAAAGGCGCCGAGCAAGAGGCGTTGAAAATGATTGACTCTATGGGGTTATACAACGTCATTATCAATGCCAAGAAATTTGATAAAAAAGAACTAGCCGAGCAGCGTAAACACTCAGCAGGGTTGTCGATACGAGATGGGGAAGTCAGTGTAGCTTCTTTGCCTTTCGTGACAGGTTTTAGTGCCAAAAAAGAGGTCGAGACCTACCATATTTTTAGTGAGCATGGAAAAAGCGAAGGGCAAGCGGTTGGGGTGAGTGCGAATTATTTTGAATTGGCTCATTTTAAACTCGCGCAAGGGCGATTAATTAACTTGGCTGATGATCAGCGGTTTAAACAAGTTGTTTTGCTTGGCGCGAATACTGCGAAAAACCTTTTTCCTAGCGGCCATGCTTTAGGGCAAACAGTTAAAATTAATCATTTATGGTTTGAGGTGATTGGCGTGTTGGCTGACCCTTATTTAGGCCAAAATGAATTTCAGGGCGTTAAGTTAGGCACGGAACAAGATCAAGTTTTTATTCCGTTAAGAACAGCAATCCATCGCTTCGCTGATAGTGAGCTGGCCAGTGAAATAAGCAGCTTGACGCTTGGTTTAGACAAGTCGGTTGACTCGGTTGTGGCTGCGCAAGCAATTGAGCAATTGTTTAAGCGTCGTCATAATGATATCGAAGACTATGAATTAGTGATCCCCGCGGCTTTATTAGCTCAGCAAAAACAAACCCAGCAAATTTTTAATATTGTTATGTCATGCGTGGCGGGTATTTCTCTGCTCGTTGGGGGGATTGGTATCATGAATATTATGCTTGCCACAGTGCTCGAGCGGACAAAAGAAATTGGTTTATTACGCGCCATTGGTGCCACAGAAAAAGACATTCGCATTCAATTTATTGCAGAAAGTTTTACTATTTCGATTCTCGGAGGGTTACTCGGCGTTGTGTTTGGGATTGTGCTCTCAGAAGTGATTTCGCTCTATTCGCAATGGGCGGTTTCATGGTCGATGAGTGCTATTTTATTGTCATTTAGTATTTGTGCGTCGATTGGGTTGGTGTTTGGTGTCTATCCAGCGATAAAAGCCTCACAGCTTGACCCTATCACTGCGTTGCAAAGTGATTAACTCATTTTCGTCTAAAGTCAGCGAAGTTGCAGAGTCAAACAGGACTCAGTAACTTCATATGATTTTGAATACTCATCAATATTACCTTTTTATCCACAATTCAATACAGCCTTTTTAGCTTCAATAGGAATAGCACGCCAATTGAAATAAGGGTTTCTTTCTTAGGAGGTGCGCGCTACAACATGATGTTGAACAGTTACTTTTTATAAACAATTTTTATTTTCAAGGTCTTATAAAATAGATGCGTTGAAGTGATTATATAGGTTGTAAATTTAACAAAAATGCCTTATTTATTAAGTATGGCTGTTGTAGAGGTAGCGTCATGGCACATCATGGTTCAATAATAAAACACGGGATTTCGCTTAGCTGCGCAATCGCTTTTATGTGTTTTTCAGCATGGTTTAGCCACAGTGAAGTATCATTACACAGCCCCGCTGTGGAATGGGCCGCCAATTTAGATGATGTCCTGACTGCTGATTGGCAACTAGAACATGGCGATGACGTTGCTAATTTATGTGTGCTCCAACTCAGTCACGGCATTTACAGTGAGCCCGAAAGTGAGTTTGCTTCTTTTCCCTTATTACCTAAGCGCTATTGTGTTGCGGTTGGCCGAGCCCCTCCAAATAAATTTATTAGTTAAAAAACAATTTTAATAAATTTTTATGGTGGTCAATATGAATACATTTAAAGAACTCAATACAAAAACTATTGAGAATTGCGCGCTGCTTCAACCAACAGAACAAGTTGCATTAACGCTAAACGATCCTGTTAAAACAATTGTGACTGATTTTATTAGCTACAACCCATTACGATTAATTGGCACAACAGGCATTGATGATGCACTGGTTTCATTACGGGAGGCGGCGACATCTTTTATTTTGGTGCTCGATGAAAATGCACGTTTTTCTGGTGTGATTTCTGCCGCAGATTTGCAGTCTGCAAAGGTGTTAAGTTTAGCGACCCAACTAGGTTTAACACGAAAAGACCTGACAATTGAAGATATGATGACTCCGATTAAAAAAGCTCAAGGAGTCAGTTTACGCTATATGGAAACGGCGACGATTGGCGATACACTACACACCATGCAAAAGCGTGGAGCGATGTTTTTGTTGGTGTTATCGACAGATAATCAAGTATGTGGATTAATTTCTGCCAGAGAAATCTCTCGTAGGCTGAATATTCCCTTGCATATTACACCCATTGCAAATGGGTTCCATGAAGTGATGATGTCGGTCGATCATCCTCATTAGAGCAGGATGTAACATGCAGTAAAAAGCCCATTTAAAATGGGCTTTTTTATGTTGAGATTATTGATCTGGCTGTTCAGAAGCTTCTATGCGTGCTTGGTTTTCGCGCATTTGCTCAAATGCAGCTTTTATTTCATCCAGTACGGAGTCGACATCGGCATTGTGTTCATCTTGTGCTATCACGCCAAATAGCTCTATTTCTGGGCTCAAATCTCCAGATTCGTATAAGGCCCACATTTCTTCACCAAAATGAGTATCAAGTAGCTCGGGGGCGTACTGACCATAGTAATGTCGCATATTATGTACATCACGTAAGAACATACGTTCTGCATTGTTATTAGCCGCAGCATTAACGGCTTGTGGTAAGTCAATTACGATTGGACCATCTTGATCGACGAGCACATTAAACTCAGATAAATCGCCATGAACAATACCGGCACATAACATCAAGCGAATGTAGTGGATCATGGTGGCATGATCTTCAATCGCCTGTTCGGCGCTCATGCTAACATCGTTGAGCCGAGGTGCGATATCGCCATCTTCATCGGTCATTAAATCCATCAGTAATACGCCATCGTAGCAGCCATAAGGGTGAGGAACTCGCACACCAGCTTTGGCTAGCGTAAAGAGAGCGTCGACTTCAGCATGTTGCCATGCGCTTTCTTGCTCTGCTCGGCCAAATTTAGAGCCTTTTTCCATTGCACGCGCGCGTCGACTATTACGTACCTTCCGACCTTCTTGATACTGAACCGCCTGTTTGAAGCTGCGCTTTGCTGCGTCTTTGTAAACTTTCGCGCAGCGAATATCTTCGCCACAACGTACGACATAAACGCTGGCTTCTTTGCCGCTCATTAACTGGCTAATGACTTCATCAACCAAACCGTCTTCGATCAACGGTAAAATTTGTTTTGGTGTTTTCATAGCGCACTTATACCGCACTTCAGGGGAGATGTAATCATTGAACAAAAAATAATTAGTGTTTAGAGGCGATTGTCATAAAAAAGCCGCTGTAGAGTCACGGCTCAGTCATCAAAATTTTATGAAACAGCAACACTCACCGACTAGAGTATCCACGCTGATAGATGCATTCGCACATTCAAAAAACACGGGAAACAACATGAAATTTAACAAGCTTGCGCTGGCAATAGCCGCGCTTTCGATGGCTTCGGGTAGTGCAATGGCCAAGGTGCTACCAGATGTCCAAAAAAATTCACTCTGGTATAGCGCCGCACAAGACAAAATTGTCGATAAACAGACAATGCTGAAAATGGCAAAAGCGAAAAATGTTATTTTATTTGTTGGTGATGGGATGGGGATCTCAACCCTGACTGCAGCACGTATTTTAGAAGGGCAAAATAAAGGGCTATCAGGCGAAGAAGGGTTGTTAAGTTTTGAACAATTTCCTTATTCAGCGCAGGTGAAAACTTACAATGTCGACGCACAAACCCCAGACTCAGCAGGCACCATGACAGCGATGGTTTCGGGTGTGAAAACCGATGCGGGCGTGATTGGAGTGGATGCGGATATTGAACGTGGCAATTGTATTACAGTTGCGGGTAATGAGTTGGTTACAGCGCTTGAATTAGCAGAGATCAAAGGGTTGGCAACTGGGGTAATTTCAACTGCGCGGATTACACATGCGACACCCGCTGCGACCTATGCCAAGTCGGCTGATCGAAATTGGGAAGATGTATCAGATATGCCTGATGCTGCAATCGCTGCAGGCTGTGAAGATATCGCCTCCCAATTAGTTAATTTCGAAAAGAATCTTGAAGCGCGTTACTTAGGTGTCGATGTCGACGGCCTCGAAGTAATAATGGGTGGAGGCCGTCGTCACTTTTTACCAAAAGATGCGGCGTTTAACTCCTCTGATGCCCGAAGTGCAGTTGAAGGCGATCGTACCGATGGCCGTGATTTAACCGCAGAGTGGCAAACGCACTATCCGACGGGGCAATATGTGATAGACCAAGCTGGTTTTGACGCAATTAATGCCGATACAACCTCGCATTTATTTGGATTGTTCAACGAATCACATATGCAATATGAAGCTGATCGAGCGAATGATATTGCTGGTGAACCTTCTTTGACACAAATGACCACAAAAGCGATCGATATTTTAGATAATGCAGACAAAGGGTTCTTTTTGACCGTTGAATCGGGGCGAATAGATCACGGTCACCATGCAGGAAGCGCCTACAATGCACTGACTGATGCCATTGAGTTAAGTAACGCAGTCCAAGCTGCTGTTGATGCTACTAACCCAGAAGAAACCCTTATTTTAGTGACTGCCGATCACAGTCATGTCTTTACCATTGCAGGTTATCCAAAACGGGGAAATCCAATTTTAGGTAAAGTGGTTGGGGTTGGTAAAACAGAGCCAACACTTGCCAAAGATGGCATGCCGTATACCACTTTAGGTTATAGCAATGGCTTAGGGTTTCGTGATCTAGGGGATGAGACCAATGCGGATGCTTCTTACAGCAAACCTGCTGTGGTTACGGGTCGTCAGGATTTATCAAGTGTTGACACAACCTCGTCCGGTTTTCATCAAGAGGCATTGGTACCGCTGGGTTCTGAAACACACGCAGGTGAAGATATTTCATTGCATGCACAAGGGCCAGGAGCGCAGTTTGCGCAAGGGGTTATCGAACAAAGTGTCGTTTTCCATCTTATTAATCAGTCACTTGGCTTAATAGAGCAATAGTAGGTATCACAATGAAAAAATTAACACTTCTTTCGGTCGCAGTGACGGTAGCATTAGCGGGCTGTTCGGGTGACGACGGTAAAAATGGCCAAAATGGTATTGACGGTGCAAACGGGTTATCAAGCCTAGTATTACAAACGCAGTTATCTGTTGGCGATACGGTGTGTCGCAATGGTGGCGTTAAAATTGATTCAGGCCTTGATGCGGATAACAATGGCGCATTAAGCGCTGATGAAGTAAGTGGCACTGAGCACGTGTGTGCACCGACCATCACCAGTTTACATGCTGAAGATGTCGCTGTTACAGCGAATAATACGTGGTTCAGTGAAGGTGAAGACCAAGTGGCGATGGCTAAATCGTTGGCAGCAAAAATAGCTAAAGAGTCAGGTAAAGCGAAAAACGTAATTTTATTTGTCGGTGATGGCATGGGAATTTCGACTGTGACTGCCGCACGGATTTTAGAAGGGCAGCATAAAGGTAAGTTAGGTGAAGAGCACTCACTGAGCTTTGATAAAATGCCATTTTCTGGTTTTTCTAAAACTTATAATGTTGATGCTCAGACCCCAGACTCTGCGGGTACGATGACCGCAATGATTGCGGGTGTGAAAACCGATATTGGCGTTGTGGGGGTTGCTGAAGCGGTGGAGCGAGGTAATTGTCTATCAACCAAAGGGCAAGAGCTGGTGAGTGCAGCAGAGTTGGCTGAATTGGCAGGTAAATCGACCGGTGTTATTTCCACAGCCCGCATCACCCATGCAACCCCAGCAGCAGCGTATGCAAAATCAGCTGATCGTAATTGGGAAGACATCTCAGATATGCCAGCAAATGAAGCCGAAAACTGCGAAGATATTGCTCTTCAGCTGGTTAATTTTGAAAAAAATCTAGAGGCGCGCTTTGCCGGAGTCGATGTTGATGGGCTCGATGTGGTAATGGGCGGCGGGCGTCGTCACTTTTTGCCAAAAGATGCAGCGTATAACTCTGTCGATGCGGTCAGTGCAGTTGAAGGCGACCGTACCGATGGCCAAGATTTAACAGCGCAATGGCAAGCACAGTACCCGACTGGTAAGTATGTTGTCGATCAAGCTGGCTTTGATGCAATTAACCCAGCGCAAACAAATAAGGTATTTGCATTGTTTAACGAGTCGCATATGCATTATGAAGCCGATCGTGAAAACGATATCGCTGGCGAGCCATCATTAAGTGAAATGACAGCCAAAGCAATTGATATCTTAGACAATAATGATAAAGGCTTTTTCTTAACGGTTGAAGCTGGGCGAATCGATCACGGTCACCATGCGGGTAATGCCCATGGAGCGTTAACCGACACCATTGAGTTTTCGAAAGCAGTGCAAGCTGCGATGGATGCAACCAGTGAAGAAGATACGTTAATTATAGTGACGGCAGATCATAGCCATGTATTCACCATTGCAGGTTATCCAAAACGCGGTAATCCAATCTTAGGCAAGGTGGTCGGCATTGGTAAAGATCAACCGAGCCTTGCGGCAGATGGTATGCCTTACACAACCGTTGGATATAGCAATGGCGGTGGCTTTAAAAATTTAGGCCAAGAAGCTGATGCAGACCAAGGCTACTATCACTCAGTGGCAGCAGGTCGTGTTGATTTAACAGCTGTAGATACGACTGTACCAGGCTTTTTTCAAGAAGCGATGGTGCCATTATCATCTGAAACTCATGCCGGTGAAGATGTTGGGATTTATGCATCGGGTCCGGGCGCGCATTTAGTGACGGGCACAAACGAACAAAGCTATATTTTCCATGTGATGGACTATGCTGCTGATTTGGTTAAAAAGGCTGAAGCCGCTGTACTGTAACATGCGTTAAATTGACATAATTAACACATAAAACTGTCAATAAACGGCATTAAAGTAAGGGCCAATTAAGGCCCTTTTTTATTGAGATGTATGTATGAACCCCTTTCTTTGTAGCCTCCCTTTTTTAGCGAGTTTTTCTAGCGCGGCATTGACGCTGCAATGCCCAACAGGTGACAACCAACTTGGTGCACAGTATCAAATTGAATACACCAAAAATGGGCAAAGCCAAATCGAGACCTTTGAGTTATGGCGCAGTGGCCAACAAGTGGCACACTCAGGTAAGCAAAATAACATTACCGAGGTGTGGCAAAAACTCAGTAATGGCCAAATCAGACCCATTCGTTATTTTGAAGACTACCAGCATGGCATCGAGTACCAACCCATCGACTTAACTGGGCAAGGCAGCGTTCCTGCGTGGCAAGATAAATATCAGCTTATTACTCAGCAGCAGCTTAATAACATGTCGTTAAAGGAGCAATCTGGTGAAGGGTGTAGTGAAGTGCAGAAGTTCGAATTGAATAACGAAACGATACAATTAACCGTTGAATGGCTACCACAGCTGCATTTGGTTAAATCGTTGCAAGCGGTTAGGGCGCACCACACTGAACAATGGCAGTTAGATAATCTGATTATCGCAACGCAGCAAGTGAGTGATAAATTCCGCTATTGGGATAATTTTCAAACCACCGATTATGCCGATATTGGAGATAATGAATCCAACCCGCTCTTGGCAAAAATGATTAAACAGGGATTTATTGAACACGGGGCATCAGGGTTTTATCATGCCGACGGCACGGTTATTGGTAAGGGGCATCACCATTAGTCCGCACTACTGTTACATAAACAGGGGCTAAATTGGCCCCTATTTGATCTTTATTAGTCTATTAGTGATTGATAGCTTCACCATTAATGATTTTTATCAAGCTGGTAATAAATAGTGTGACAGCATCAAGGTCTGCAAATTTAAATGCCAATCCATAGTGGATGGGTTTACTGCTTTTAAAAATTCGGGTTGGAAAGCGAGTCATCTCTGCGCTATGGAAATACCCTTCTTTGTATTTTATGCCGGTTAATGCGACTAAGTCAGGTAAAAAAACTTCATAAGCTGGACGAATAATCAGTTGCGGGATCTGGTTGTCGACGTGCAAGTAAAAAGCTTCTTTGCTGTTAGGCAACATGTATTCCGTGAGATTTTTAATATTAAAATTAGATCGACACTGCAATTCAGTTAATAACTCGGTGGTTTGTTGCAAACTGATAGCCAAGATGAGCTCCAAAAAAACGTTGTATTTTAACCCATTAGACGTGATGTCAGTCCTGATGGCAAGAAAAGAAAAAGAGCCCACAAAGCGCAGGGGCGCAAAGTGGGCTACGGGAACAACAACTCTTTTCAGGGAGATTGCGGGTCCATGGGGAAACAGACTCGCAAACGGGTTACGCTAGTGATCGTGCTCTTCAGGGATCCCTAACCAAATTAGTTTATTTGGCACAAAATCAAGCGTTAAGATTGTTTCTGCACTTTGTTGTTCAAGGTCGACCGCCAGCACTTGTTTTGTTTCTTGAGCGGCAATATAAACTGTGTCGCTGGCTGATGAGGTGGTCAATGTGTATGTACCCTTTACTTCATCAAGTACTTTAAAGCGACTCGTTACTTGCCATTGTGCAGATTCAGCAAAAATATTGATAAACCCTTGGTTATCGAGTACAGCCATGATCCCGTGTGCTTCACTGAAACTATACGCAACAACCGTGACACTCTCATCGCTACGCCAGTTAATTTCACTCATTGTATGTGTTTCACTATCAATTAAGTAAAAATAATTGCGTTGGGCATTTGCAATGTAAAGGTGCGATTCATGGCTAGCTTTTAGGGTTCCAATACGTGCCCCTTCTGGCATAGAATCAAGGTTACTAATTTTACTGCCGGTGAAATTTTCATCCTCTTGAGTTACCAGTAGCACACCATCGGTACAACCAAATGCGATAGAGTCATGATTTTGTGCACTGCCATGTAAACCTGGGCAATTTGGCTCAATACGTTGCTCTTGATGGAAGTGATCGTCGTGCTGGTGGAAAACATCTACAAAATCGGGTAACACCGATGTTGCTTGGTCACTACGATAAGTCGCAAGTACGATATCTTCACGTAATTGAGCTGTACCATGCATTGCACGGTCTAAGGTATGACTGGCTAATTGAGTATTTTTTTCAATTGCTTCATCATCGAGTACGATAAAACCAGCCGGAATATTCAGCTCGTCATTGCCATCGATAAATAATGCTGCACGCTCATGTGCTACATCGAAATGCGTTGGTTTAGCAGCCGATATTTGAAAGCTACTCAAAGCAGGGTCTTCTTGATATGGGTGTAAGTGGTCGCCATGGTTTTCTTGGTAAAGGCCACCATCAACAAACTCGACAAGATCTTGATTGCGTTGAACGAGCACACCGTAGCGTAAACCTGGGCTTGCATATAAACCACTGACTACATTGGTGGTATTAAACGTCTCAAGCAGCTGATTTTCGTCGAGTTCGAAAACAGAAACCGCTGCATTATCTTTATCAGTGATCACTAAGCGACCATTAGATTCAATCGTGCTGTGATCATGACCATCGCCTTTGTCTGTTGATTTTTGCTGATTTTGCTCAGCGGTCATTTTATCAATTTCACTATTACAAGCTGTTAAGCTGACAAGTGCACAAAATATAGCGGCAAGTTTAAAACGATGAGAACGCATTGGCGGTAAAAAACCTATGTTTTGTTATAATATAACGAAATGATATATTATAACGTTTTTGCTGTGAAGTGCTTTTTGAATTAAATTGAGCAAAATTTAAAAATTATAAGATGATTGATGTGAGTGCCAGCGAATAAAACTAAAAAACCTGTGCCAGCAGGTTTTTTAGTTTACCGTCATGCTAAAACAGGGCAATGAAACGTGTTCGAGCATGAGATCCATTGTGATGGCGTTTAAAAGCTCGAAAAGTCACTTAACCCAAAATCGTTCACATCCCCATTTCTATCTATTATGTCTATTCGAATATAGCGGATTCTGACTTCGATATCCGCTTGGATCCCTTCGTTAGTCAGTCGAGACTCTAGCTGCTGCACTACGGTTTTTTCGGGTTTGACTGGTGCACGCAAGACTACTTTGACTCGCCATTTTTTATTCGTTTCTTCTAAAGAAATTTTGATAATGTTCACTGCATTAAAGGTGCTGAGTTCTTGTGTGATGACACGTCGTATTTTGCTCTCGAAAAGCTGTTTTTTAACAATAACCTGTAAATTGACAATCAGCGCGCCGCTAATCATTATCAGCAAAGCAATCGAGATGAAATTTCGTTTAATTACAGCGAGTAAACTAGTATCTTGCCATGCTGAAAAACCATGAAATCCATTGACCCAAAGCACAATTGACGAAATAAACTGGATCGCCAAAATATTGGTAAGCGTTAACAGTACCGCCCCTTGGGCTAAAGAGAACTCTCCTTTACTCAATAATATGCTCGCTGCACACAGAGGCGGGACGAGCGCTGTCGCAATAGCGACCCCAACAAAAGAAGTGCTTAATCTAGGGGATATAGTGGCGTATGCGCCCGCAGCTCCGCCTGCTAAAGCAATCATTAAATCAATAAAATTAGGTGATGTTCGCGCCATTATCTCTGGTGTGATTGGAATATCTTGATGGATGACACCAATTAAAAATGCCACAACAGAGACCAGTAAAGAACCTAAAACAATCGATTTCAAGGAATGGTTTAACAAGCTTTTGTCGTTTTCAACAACACTCAGTGCTAAGCCCAAAATGGGTGAATACAAGGTGGCGACAATCATGGCGCCAATGACAACGGCCGGGCTATTGGCGAGCAAACCATAGCTGGCAATAATCGCGGCCAGTGCGTTCATAATTACAAAGGCAATATCAATTTTGGCATTAAGCTGTATTGTTTGTCTGGTATGTTCTTTAAATTTAATAATATCCATAGGTTAACCTAGCCGAAATGATACCGTGTGATTTTGGTAGAAATAACATGCACCTGCTTACTCAGTGACACGTGATAATGCATCGTACCAACCTTGCAGTAAGAGGTGTCGTTGCTCAGGTGGCATACTAGCGCTAAAAGTCATTTTAGTATCTACTTTTTGCATTATCTCTGCCATATCGCCCCAAAATCCGACCGCTAGGCCAGCAAGAAATGCTGCGCCTAACGCCGTAGCTTCGGTCTGTTTGGGTTTGATAACAGAGACTTCGCTGATATCAGCCTGAAACTGCATCAAGAAATGATTATTTACTGCGCCGCCATCCACGCTTAGTTCGCGAAGGTGTAGCTGGCTGTCTTGGCACATGGCCTGAAGTAAATCTTGGCTTTGATAAGCGATGGCTTCTAAAGCTGCCCGAATTATATGATTGCGGTTTGTGCCTCGAGTTAAGCCAATTAATGCACCTCGCGCATCGGGATCCCAATGTGGCGCACCTAAACCGACAAATGCAGGGATCAAGTAAACACCTTGGGTGTCGTCAACTTGAGTGGCAAAATACTCGGTATCTTTCGCATCACGGATTAAGCCAAGTTCATCTCTGAGCCATTGAATGGTGGCCCCACCCATAAAAACAGCGCCTTCAAGGGCGTAATTAATGTCACCTGTCGGGCCGATAGCAACGGTTGTTAGCAAGCCATGTGTTGATTTTACGGCCTCCTTTCCTGTGTTCATTAATAAGAAACACCCGGTGCCATAAGTGTTTTTAGCACTACCTGCAGAGGTACAACCATGACCAAATAAAGCGGCTTGTTGATCGCCTGCCACCCCGGCGATACGAATTTCGCTGCCTTCACCTGCGATGCGGGTGGTGCCATAAATAGAGGAAGAAGGCAGGACTTGGGGTAATAAGCTTGCTGGAATATCAAAGAGCGAAAGTAACGAGTTATCCCACGCTTGCTGGTGGATGTTATACAGCATGGTTCGTGACGCATTGGTAGGATCGGTAGCATGTACTTTGCCTTCAGTGAGCTTCCACAGCAGCCAAGTATCAATGGTGCCAAACAGAAGTTGGCCACGCTCTGCTTGCGCTCGGGCATTGGGCACGTTATCGAGCAGCCATTTTATTTTACTGGCTGAAAAATAAGGGTCGAGGACTAAGCCCGTTGCAGCCGTAATGGCATCTTGATGACCTTGTTGTTTAAGGTGTTGGCAAATATCGTTGCTGCGTCGGCACTGCCAAACAATGGCATTGTGAATGGGTTTGCCAGTGTGTTTATCCCAAATGACCGAGGTTTCTCGTTGGTTGGTGATACCGATTGCTGCGACTTCATCACTGTGGATCCCTGCACTGGCAAGCGCCTCAATTAACGTTGAACTTTGAGTGGCCCAAATTTCCATTGGGTCGTGCTCAACCCACCCCGCTTTTGGATAATGCTGAGTAAATTCACGCTGTTTGCAGCTGATGATCTGTGCATTATGATCGAAAATAATGGTGCGAGAGCTTGTGGTGCCTTGATCGAGTGCAATAATATATTTTTTGTTTTTCGTGTTTGTCATTCAGTTTTTACCTGTTGCCAAATCGCGACCCACACTGAGCAAGCCTGTCACTTAGCTGTGTATTTTGCATCGCTGTGCAGTACGTTTTACGGTTCAGTGGTTTATTTTTCGGTCTGTTACTGGATTTAATTTCATCATAACGAGGCAATGAGAGACTGACCATGAAAAAATTCGCGCGAGTGTGTTTATTTGCGATAAACGCTGTTGAACTGAGGGGCCTTAAGTTGACACTGACGTTGTTTAACTTTAGTGAGCGAGTTAGAAAAATAACCAGATAGTGATGATTAAAAAAACACTCTGCAAACTTGTATACACAAGCTGCAGAGTACGGTTGGGATCAATCAAAGGTTAATTTTTATAAAATTTCGATGCTTTGCTTAACGACATATTGCTCTCATCAAGTGCGGTGACGGTAAACGTGATATCGGTCACTTTATTAGGTAAGTCATAGCCATCAGCAATCAGAGTAACCGGAACTTTTTGCATGACTCCGGGCAAAACAGTGATTGTGTTAGGTGCGTGCAACTGTGCTTGTACTATGCCAGATGCTTCGATTTTAAAACGCTGAATTTGCTGTGTTTTGTTGCTGATAGTGAGGGTGTAGGGGTTTTCTATCAAGCCTTCAAAGTTCATTCTGTACAGGGTATTTCGATCTCGTAATACTGAAACTTCAAGTGGCACACGAACCGCTAACCAGATAGCCATTATTATAAAAGTAGCTAAGGTAAACACGGCATAACCGACTAATTTCAATCGCCAAGGATTTGTTGATTGACCCTTGAGGTTATTTTCGCTGGTGTATTGGATGAGGTTCCTATCATAACCAAATTTATCCATAGTTTGATTACAAGCATCGATACACAAACCGCAGTTAATACATTCGTATTGCAAGCCATTTCGGATATCAATGCCCGCAGGGCACACGTCCACGCATAAATTACAATCGACACAATCGCCGAGGTTGTTACTTTTAGGATCTTCTTTGCGTTTACGTGGACCGCGGCTCTCACCGCGTTCGCTATCATAAGTGACAAGCAAGGTATCTTTGTCGAACATTACAGATTGAAAACGAGAATACGGGCACATATAAATGCACATTTTTTCCCGTAACCATCCTGCATTGCCGTAAGTGCATACGGTAAATAAGAAGACCCAGAATACCACTAAGCCACTGGCTTGCCAGGTAATTAAATCGCCATAGAGTTGATACACGGGGACGAAATAACTCATAAAAGTGGTCGCGGTTAGCACAGACATTACTAACCAAATGCTATGTTTAGCCGTTTTTATTGCAATTTTCTGTGTATTTAAAGGCGATTTATCAAATTTGATTCTTTGATTGCGAGTGCCTTCTATTTTGTGTTCAACCCAGATAAACATCAGCATCCATACTGTTTGTGGGCAAACATACCCACACCACACGCGGCCTAACCAGTTAGTTACAAAAAATAAGGCAAAAGCACCAGCCATAAATAAACCTGCAACTAACATAAAGTCTTGCGGCCACAAGGTGAGTGAAAAAATACGAAATTGTTGATTGGCCACATCAAATAACACAGCCTGCTCTCCTCGATACGAAATAAAGGGCACTAAAATAAAACAGAGCATTAATAGCCAATTTAAACTACGCCGGTATTGCTGGAATCGGCCCTTTTGCTCTCGCACATAAATACTTTGATCTTGCTTGTAAGGCTTTATGATCAAATCTTCTTCTTTTATATCAAACTTCATAGTGGTTCTCGCTAACGGTGATAACGAGATATCTCAAAGATTATGCCAAGATTAATCAATCTTAACTTCATGAAAATAAACAGTAAAAATTATTATGTATTTTCACTTGGCACGGTATATCGTGTGCGGCACGGTATGTCGTGTTATTTTTTGCTATGAGTCATTGCCTCAAGCTGTGAATGAGGTGCTATTTACATTCAAATAAGCTAAATTAATGCTTTTGTTGACGTTTTACATCCACCATTCTTACAGGTTAGGGCTATGTCCGAAGAAATAGACGATATTAAAGCAAAAGGATCACCGAGTTGGATGACAACGTTTGCTGATTTGATGTCATTATTAATGTGCTTTTTTGTCTTGTTGTTATCATATTCAGAAATGGATGTTGAAAAATTCAAGCAAATCGCCGGTTCCATGAAATATGCATTTGGCGTGCAGCGAGAGGTTATCGTTGAAGAAGTCCCGAAGGGAACATCGGTGGTAGCAAACGAATTTTCACCTTCTGTGCCGGCACCAACCCCAATTAATAACGTGGTGCAGAATACAGCAAGCCACGAGCAGCCATTTTTGCAATCAGGGCAGATTGAGCAAGCTCAAAACGAGCAAAATGAGGCCCTTAAAAAGCACTTAGAGCAGGTGTTTGCAGAGGAAATAGCCGACGATATGCTCGAACTTGAGTTGCTTGGGCAGCAATTGATTATCCGTTTAAAAGAGCATGGTACGTTTCCCTCTGGATCGAGTTTTTTACAACCCCGCTTTAAGCCTGTTCTACTGAAAATAGCGTCAGAACTAAATGATATTCCAGGAAAGATCACGGTTTCAGGCCATACGGATAACCGCCCTGTGCGCAGTGAGTTACACGCTAATAATTGGGACTTGTCGGCCAAAAGAGCCGCTGCCGTGTTGACTACCTTACTGAGTGATCCCGTTTTTGATTCGACCCGAGTAAAGTTAGAAGCGAGAGCTGACACTGTGCCGCTTAAACCGAACTCGTCTGCCAATAATCGAGCACAAAATAGACGGGTTGAAATTATGATTAATCAAGGTCAAGCGACAGAGCTTGCACCGATTTCATTTAATTAGAGGACAATATGGATAAAGCAAGTGGAATAGGGATTGCAATTATTGTTGGCGCACTCATTTTTGCGATTAATATGAGTGGGGCTGCACCGAGTATTTTTATCAATATACCTTCGATATTCATTGTAGTCGGGGGAACCTTGGGTGCTGTCATGTTGAGTTATCGCCTGAGTGTGTTTTTTAAAGCAATGAGCAATATTAAGCAGGTTTTCAGTGGGCAAACCCCGGATATGTTTACCACCCTTGATACTTTAGCTGATTTGGCTGAGGCATCACGAAAACGGGGGTTATTGGCACTTGAAGAACATCAAATAGATGACCCATTTTTGCAAAAAAGCATCAATTTACTGGTTGATGGCCATGATACTGATACTGTTGAGTTTGCGCTCAACCGCGAAATTCTACAGGCGCGCCAACGTAATAATCAATCGATCAAAGTACTGAACAGCTTTACCGAGCTGGCTCCAGCTATGGGAATGGTTGGGACGTTAATTGGCTTGGTGGCGATGCTGATAGCAATGGAAGACCCAAAAAGTATTGGTCCTGCAATGTCGGTCGCGCTTTTAACAACCTTATATGGCGCACTCATTGCCAATGGGTTTACTGGTCCTTTTGCGAACAAGTTAGGTGAGCGTGCGGATGAAATAAAGCAGCATATGATGTTAGTGCGTGATGGGGTACTGCATATCGCAAAAGGGGATAACCCAAAGATGATGAGTAACATGCTTGCTGGGTACCTTGGGGAAGATATTACTAGCCCGAGCGCAATGGCCTCGCCGCCCCCAGAGCAGGTGAATGAGCGATGAAACAAGTCAATAGTACCTTATGTCGTTGCCCTTGGGTTGATTTAACCAAGCCTGATTATGTGCAATACCATGATGAAGAATGGGGAGTGCCAGTGTATGACGATACTAAAATGTTTGAATTTATCGTGTTGGAATCCGCACAAGCAGGGTTGAGCTGGTACACCATTTTAAAACGACGTGAACACTATCGCGCCGCATTTGCGCAGTTTGATGTGGTGCAGGTCGCGCAGTTTGATCAACACAAAGTAGAAGCGTTGTTGCAAGATTCGGGGATTATTCGCCACCGGGGTAAAATAAATGCAGCGATTAGTAATGCACGTGTATTTATTGCTATCCAGCAGGAGTTTGGTAGTTTTTCTGAGTATTTATGGCGTTATGTTGACCATCAACCAATTATTAACTCGCCTCGCAGTAAAGAAGATTATTTAGCCACGTCTGATTTATCCGATCGGATTAGTCGAGATTTGAAAAAGCGTGGCTTTAAGTTTTTTGGTTCGACCATTTGTTATGCCCATCTGCAGGCGTGTGGATTGATTATTGACCACAGTCGCGATTGTTTTAAATATACGCCTCACAGTAGTTTGCTATAACGCCAGTTGCCAGTGTTGGGCTCAGTATGTATTCGTACTCAGGGTACGCCGTTTTAGTAGACGTAAGCCCTGCGGCCTTTTTACTACGCTGGGGGCATTGAGCATGTTAACTGTTTGCTCGACTAATTCGCAATTTCTGCATTTTTGAACGCAGAGTGCTATCGGCTAAATTAAGTATTTTTGCGGCGCCTTTTTCACCGCCGATGACCCAGTTACAATGGTTGAGCACTTGTAAAATATGATTTTTTTGTACTTCGTCTAAAGAAACAAAATGGGGCTCACTCGGAGAGTCAGCATGGCGTAGCTTCTGGCTGATATGAAGCGTGGTCTGTTGGGATAAAATGACTTCGCGTTCGAGTATGTTTTGCAGTTCGCGGATATTTCCCGGCCATGAATAAGCAGTGAGTTTTGTTAAGCTTTGCTGGCTAATGCTATCAATGTGTTTGCCTAGCTTTTTATTCAGGCTTTGCAAAATATTGAGGCACAACATTGGGATGTCTTCTTTACGGTCACGCAGGGCCGGTACTTGTATTGGAAAAACATTTAAGCGGTAATACAAATCCATACGAAATTGGCCTTGTTCGACCATTGCTAATAAATTCCGGTTAGTGGCAGCAATGATACGGATGTCGACTTGAATAGTTTGATTGCCACCGACTCGTTCAAATTCATGCTCTTGCAACACGCGAAGTAACTTACTTTGCGCTGCTAATGATAATTCACCTATCTCATCAAGAAATAACGTCCCTTTATTGGCTAGTTCAAAACGACCTTTTCGGCGCTCATTTGCGCCTGTAAATGCGCCTTTTTCGTGCCCAAATAGTTCAGACTCTAATAGGTTTTCACTAAATGCGGCGCAATTAACTTTGACTAATGGCGCATGTTTGCGTTGGCTGAGTTGATGGACATTGCGGGCCACGAGCTCTTTACCTGTACCGTTTTCACCTAAAATTAACACAGTACTGTCGGTTTTACTGACTAAGGCCAATTGACTGAGCATAGTTTGAAATATATCACTTTGTCCGACGAGCCCAGAGTCAGGCCAGTTTTCAGACAGTTCATTTTGCAAATAGACATTTTCGGCTTGCAGTTTTTCGCTTAAGGCTTGAATTTCGTTGAGTGCATTTCTGAGGGCTTGCTCTGTCTGTTTTTGTTGGCTTACGTCTCGAAACAGTGCCACTGCGCCAACAATTTTGCCTTGATGATAGACTGGGGTCGAGGTGTATTCAACATCAAAATAGCTGCCGTCCTTTCGCCAAAAAACCTCATTGCTGACGTGACGAGGTTTGCCATCTTGTAATGTGGCATATATGTGGCATTCATGTGCGGGGTAACATTGACCATTTTTATGGCTGTGATGGTGATATTGATGAATTTTTTTCCCAAGGAGTTCACCACTTTGCCAGCCTGTCATGCGCTCGGCAGCTGGGTTTATAAATACAGCATTTCCTTCTAAATCAAACCCATAAATACCTTCACCTGCGGCATTAAGTAGTAAGTCTGAATCGGCGAGTAAATCTTTTAGTGAGTCCATTATATTAAGCCACGAAATATCGTGCTGGCATTGTGGCGTGTTTAAACCCGAAAAGAAAGTGACAAGCGGTCATATAAAATGATTGCTGGTGAAATTTTTTCAGGTCAGAGCGTTATTATGGCAGCACTAAAAAAACTAAGGAGTGATGATGCAAATATCTGTCGAAGGGGTGGTGAAAAGCTACGCTCATGTTAAAGCGGTTAAGGGGATGAGTTTTGCTGTCAATGAAGGGGAAATTTTTGCTTTGTTAGGCCCTAATGGGGCGGGTAAGTCATCATTAGTTAGAATGTTAGTGGGTTTTACACACCCAGATGAAGGGCGTATCGCAGTTCGCCTTAATGACCAAGATTACTCAGCGATTCCTAATGAGGCATTGGGTTATTTACCTGAAGATCGTGGTTTATATGCAGAAAAAACAGTGAGTCAAAATTTACTGTATTTTGCCGCGTTGCATGGATTAGATAAGTCTGTGGCAAAAGAGCGGATGGATTATTGGTTAGAGCGTTTTGAATTACTCGATAGAAAAGATCAGCCGTTGAAGTCTCTATCCAAAGGCAATCAGCAAAAAGTTCAGCTGGTCAATGCGGTATTACATCAGCCAAAAATAGTGATTTTAGATGAGCCTTTTTCGGGATTAGATCCAATAAATCAAGAGAAAGTGGTGGTATTTTTAGCTGAATTAAAACAACAAGGCATGACCGTTATTTTAAGTGCGCATCAGATGTCGATGGTCGAAAAGTTAGCCGATCGTATGTTATTGATGAATCACGGCGAAGTTGTGTTGTACGGTAGCTTAGCTGAGATCCAACAACAAATTGGGGTTGGAGCGCAATTGCTTGTTGAATTTGAGCAGCGACCTAAAGTTGAAGAAATAGCCGTGGCACTGCGAAATTTTGAGTTTAGCTTTGACGAATCTCATACGTTAGAAGTGAATTTAGCCAGTGCAACACAGGTCAATAAAGTACTGACACAACTGCTTACCCTAGGGCATATAACAAAACTAGACAGTAAAAAAATGGATTTACATCAGTTGTATTTAAAAGCCATTTCAGATCATCAAGGAGCACCACAACATGTCGCAGCTTAATAAAACATGGCTTGTCGCGAAATGGGAGTTCATGCATTTTTTTAAATGGAAGCAAGAGATTATTAGTAAACTGGTTATGCTGCTTATTGCCGCGGTAGTCTTTTTTTGGCATTCAAGCCAAGAATTTGTTGCCACACAGTATAAGGTGAGTGTTATCGCTGAGCAGGCACCTAGTGGCGAAATAGGAGACTTCATTTTTACGCAAGCGCAAAGTAATAAAGACAGTGTCCTCGAGTTACTGAAAACAGGTGAGATCGATGCAGTTATTGTGGCTAAAAATGAAGGGACAGATACTGCGACTTTAGATGTATATAGTCAAGGCAAGCATGGCTGGCAAAGTGACCTGGCCGAGATTGTTGAACGTCATTACGCGGCACAAGTGACACAGCAGTTAGGTTTAAGCGCTGCACAACTCCAGCAATTGCAAAGCCCGGTTAAAATCGTAAATCAGTACCTTGATAACCAAATAAAAACACAAGACCAAGCTTCGAGTGTGACCGCTATTGGCGTGTTGGCCATGATGGCGATCGGTATTTTTGTTTCATTTGCACAAATTTTTGTATCAATCACAGGTGAAAAACAGCAGCGAGTGACAGAACAACTTTATGCATGTATGAATGCGCAAACTTGGATTGATGGAAAAATAGTGGGGCAAATGTTACTAGCACTTAAAGCGATGGCCGGAATGTTGATTTCGATGGTTTTATTTTACAGCTTTATGCAGGTGGTCATTCGCGGTCAAGGTTTGGACTTAACATTTATCGATTGGCAATTACTGCCTTGGGTGATTATTTTTGCCAGTCTAGGGTTGTATTTATCGACCGCCTTTATGGCTGCCGTGGCTGCGGCGATTGATGATCCTAATCATAGTGGTAAGTCATCTTTTATGTTGTTACCTCTAGTGCCGATGATTTTAACTTTTATTGTGATGGACAGCCCAAGCGGCTGGGCATTGACGATTTTAAGCTATCTCCCTTTGACTGCTTTTGCAGCCATGCCGGTGAAAATGGCGTTGGTTGAAGTGAGCTTGTGGCAGCCTTTGTTATCGATTGCTATTACAGTATGCACCTGTTGGTTTGTACGCCGAGTGGCAGGCCGAATGTTTAAAATGGGTATGGTGATGTATGGTAAGGAGCCTAGCTACAAGCAAATGTTAAAGTGGGCTTTTACATAAAATTAAATTGTTTAAACATGGCGCATAAATTGCGCCATTTTTTATTATTTATTAATAAAAACGCCAAAAATTTGCTTTAGAGCAATCTTTTTATGGTCGGATATTCCATCAACTTAGTTTTTTGATATAGGTCAATTTTTGTTCGTGATAATCATTAATACTTTGGGTGTCAAAAACAATACACCATCATGAGGGATTATTATGAGCACAGTAAAAAAAAGTGAAATAGTGGTTTTAGTGTTAGCGGTTGTGACATTTGTTATTGGGGTTGTCGGTCATTTAGCTGCTGCAAGTTATGCTAATTCCGATGCGTTTGGCTACATTGCAGCGCCTACGCCGTTAATTCTCGCAATTGTTGCTTATATTGCGTTTAAATATGCCCAAGCTGCAGAGTCAAACAATGCATCTGATCATTAATAATGCAATCAGATACAGTGAGTAAGTTGGCTTTATCCAGTCAATCACTTGCTAAGTCTCTTTACTTGGCAAGTGATTTTGTTAACGCGCGTTTGATGAATCATTTGGTTAGGCTAAATAGGCTTTTAGCATCCAAATCAGTTTTTCTTGCTCTTTAATGTAGTCACTCATTAATGAGGCCGTGCCTTCATCAGAGGCTTCACTTGCTTGGGCCAGAATAATACGCTGATGGCTGATAAGTTGCTCGAACCCTGCAAGTAAGTTTTGCACTGCTGTTGTGCCGTCTGAAATGTCTTGCGCTTCGCTGATATTGCTCAAGGCCATATAGTCTGAATAAGCGTGTTTGGGCTGGCCGCCTAAGGTTAAAATTCGCTCCGCTACTTCATCTACTTTGAGTAACAAGTCGTTATAAATCTCTTCAAATTTCAAATGTAGTTCGAAAAATTGACGTCCTTTGATATTCCAATGAAAGCCACGTGCATTCATATACTGAATTTGATAACTACTTAATAACGTATTGAGCTGCTTTGTTAGTGCTTCACTTTGTGTGATGTTTAATCCAATTGATGTTAGTTGTGTCATTACACTTCTCTCTTGTTATCGGTGAATGTTTTACTGTTGACGCTATAATGCCCAGAATTAACAAGTTGGTAAATTGATTAAACTTGATTGTAATGTTCGATAAAATAGATTGGTCAAGGTTTTGCAGCTAACGTGCAGAGGATATAGTTGAGCACTTGGCGGGAGTAAATCATACTGGTATGGCTTAGGTGAAATATTTTATGCTCAGCCATCCCATTTAGGCGTGTTTCATCTAGCAAGACTGTCCCGTCAGATTCACTGCCTTTTTTTAGAAGGGGCATGAGGCCTATAGGTAGATCTCCTGCAACACTAAACAACTTTGCTTTGAACGGCCAATCGACATTATGTGATAATAAAAATTCCACACTGCTTTTTAATAATCGCTCCAGCCCTTTTTGGTGCATGTGTTGCGCTATTTGGCTGCCCTTATGTGGGGTGCCTAATGTAATGACTTTTTCAATATGAGCAGACTGTTTACTTTGATTTTCAAGGTAAGCACGTGCGATTAGCCCTCCCAATGAATGACACACTAAAGCCGTGCTTTGTCCGTCAATAAACGCATCGATCTGTCGGAAAATCTCACTTTTATCAGGAGCCAAGCTGTTGTAGGTGAGGTTTAAAATTTCATAGCCTGCTTTTTTAAGTTGATAACATAATGGGCGCATCACAAACCCAGACATGTATAACCCATGCAATACAATTATTCGTTTAACGGCCATGTGTACCTCGCTTATTTATCTGTTGCAGTGTAACCATAGATGGCTTGGCTGTCATCGTTCCTTTTGATTTAGGTATTTGAATCCTAAACCGAAAAATATAACTAAGAAGAGCCAATTTAGAGAGCCCGCGCTTTGTTCGACTTCGATATAAAGATCGTTGTGGGTATGAACGTAATTTTCTGATTCTAGGGCTATATGACCTAAATTAGCCCATGCGCTGGCACTTAAATGATGGATTTTATTCCTGTAAGATGCATCTCGGATCACTAACTCGACATCATAATGGTCAGGATAAAAGCCTTGCTTGAGGGCAACCGAAAAGCGCTGTTTATCGTTACTTGAATGACCGTATAGTGTAAATGATTTGCTTGTATATACAAGCTGGTTGTCAATGATTAACTCCGCGATGACACGCTGACTCGAATATTGACTGTCGGCATCGAGGTGTAAGGTAAACGTTTCATAATAACCGTCTAGATCTTGGTCTTTATCGAGATCTAATTGAAGGGAATAGATTGATAAAGATGCATCTTGGTCAAATTGCTGGCTTTCGATGGCTAAGTCTTCTAATGCTGTAAATTGATCGCTCGTAGCTTGGAGTAAGATCTGACCTTGCGAATCTAATACATCAAATGATATCTGATAATAGCCACTCTCGAGTGGGGATAAGAATTGAAACTCAAATTGTTGAGTGTCATCACTTTGATTGCCTGATAAGGAAAAATAATGACTTCGGATAAGTGAGCTAATTTGACCCGATGGGTGGGTGAGGTAAAACGCCAACGCGACTTGTTGTTTGTGGTAACGGGTATCAAGATCCAGTCGTATAGATAAATTTTGATAAAACCCATCTTGGTCTAAATCTTGTTGTAGCTCTGTATCAATTTGATAAACCCATACGTTGCTTTGGGCATTGCTGGCAGTGTGTATTTTTTGGGTTGTCTGCTGGGCTGTCTGGACGATGTTTAGTGGGGTTGTTTGTGTGGTTTTAATTGATTGCTGCACGAGTGCTTGGGGGTTTGTCTCGGCATAGAGATTGGCAGATAATAACGTGCTGAACATTAGAAAATAAATTACAAAAAGTGGTTTCATAGTCGCGATCTCATTATTGGCATGGAGTAATCAAAGCGTTTCACCACTGAATCGAACCTGAATTAGTTGGAAATAATCACTCGTTTTCTCGTTATTCTGACTTCATCGTCGGGTTTTTTGTGTGTTTTCGGATTTAATAACGTATTGTTCGAATGAAAAATTCGATGCAACTGGTGCTGTGAAGAGTACAATTGCGGACTATTTTAAAAGGGAGTGAAGCGTGAGTGAGTGTGAAGTCGGGCGTAATAACCAGCATAAAAAATGGCTGATCCATCATTGGTTGGGGTTTCAGCTGAGCGGTGTGTTGGTGTTATTTATGTTTAGCGGCGTTATTGCGGTGCTTAAAGCGCCATTGACCGCGGCGTTTATCCCCGCACAAACGCAATCACCTAGTGAGAAAAGTGTTTCATGGACTCAATTAGAATCAGAGCTCGCCAAGTATTATCCGAATATGCAAATTTACGCTTTGACTCTTCCTAAAGAGTCATATTTGGCTGCCAAGATAACCTTGATGCAGGCAAAAACTGAGCATCATGCAGCACGTAGAATTGAAGTGTTTTTTGAGCGATCGACAGGCGAAATTTTAGATGAGAAGTATCGCGAAAGTTGGCTGGATAAAATCAGTGGTTTTCATCGTAATGTTACTCAGCAACGCTCTCTCTCAACATGGGTGTTAGTTTCTGCGCCGCTTTGGCTGGCTGTAATCATATTGAGTATGTATCAGTATAGGTATCGATTAATCAGGTTGTTGCGTGTCAACAATCAGCATGCAAGCAAAACACATGGCTGGGTGATGGCTTGGATGCTGCCGCTTAGTTTGATAATAGTGGTTAGTGCGAGTTGGTTTTTAGCTGAGCGAGTACTCTGGCAACAGAATATTTCCGTATACCCAAATTTACCCAAATCGGATGGCAAAGTGAGTGACGTCGCGTTATCGCTGAGTGAGCTAATGGCTCGCGTTGAGCAAGCAGCACCTGATGCAGACATTCGTTTTGCGGGCTACCCTTCAAGCCCAACGGGTACATTTTCAGTGTTGATACAATCACCTCAGCCTTGGGTCTATTACCGAGCTCATCAGTTGCACTTTAATGTATTTACAGGTGAGCTCATTGAGGTTGTTTTACCGGATGATAGCGAGGGGTTAGCTTGGTGGGCTGATTTGATGCGTTTTATTCACTATGGTGAAGCTCAGTGGTTGATGTGGGTATTGGCATTCGCAGGTGTATTGTTAGTGTGGATGATTTGTGGTGCATCGTGGCGATACATTATAAAAACCAAGCGCCAAGTTGGGGGGGTGACATTTTTGACAGTGATCACTATCAATGGCGTTGTGTTTGTGTTGGCTATTTATGGGTTGTGGTTACTCCGAGATGATAGGCCGTATCAAGGGTGGTCGGTAGTGTCGCCTATTTTGTGATTTTTCAGTGTGTTATTAGTTCGTGTTTTGCATGTGAGGTGCGCGAAGCGACCTCACAGTTGATCTATTAAAGTAACACGGTCGGTTTTATTTCTAGGCTGCTTTGTTCGTCTGAGAGCCACACATCGCCATCTTGCACTGTCATATTGAGCTGCATATTGCGTTTGGCCATACTGGCTAATTGTTGAGTGGCGTGAGCAGGCAAAGAAATAACAGATAGGTTTTTTTGCTGGTTAAGCTTTGGGGCGTTTTTTTGCCACCAAATGTCTTGCGCACCTTCGCCATAGGCATACACGATGACTTTTTTGGCGCGACCCAGTGCTTTTTTAAGGCGTTTTTCATCGGGTAAACCTAATTCAATCCATAATTCAATTTCACCAGAGTAATTTTTGTGCCAAATTTCAGGTTCATCATCAGCGCATAAACCTTTGGTGAATTCTAAATTTTCACACGCATTGAGTGCATAAGCGAGCACTCTAATCATTAAGCGTTGTTCTGTTTCTGATGGGTGTTGCGCGAGTGTCAGGCTTAAGTCTTGGTAATTGTGGGTATCCATATCACTTAAGGTGACGTGTGCTTTGATGATGGTTGCTTTTAGAGCCATGATTCTTGGTTATTTTAAAAATTTTACCAAGTATACCTGAATAAAGGTGACGGAGCTTGCTTTGGCCAGCTAAAATAGCAGCGAATTTATACTGAGGAGTAAATAATGGCGATCCAATGGTTCCCTGGCCACATGAATAAGGCCCGCAACGAAATTAAAGAAATCATGCCGCAAATGGATGTGATTATCGAAGTTCTCGATGCGCGTATTCCTTACAGTAGTGAAAATCCGATGGTGACCGCGCTGCGTGCAGACAAACCCGTGATTAAAATTTTAAATAAAGCAGATCTCGCTGACCCTAAACTAACACAAGCGTGGATGAGTTATTTTGAACAAGAAAATGGCGTAAAAGCCATTGCGTTTGGTCATGACAAAGCAGCTGAAGTACACAAAATTAATGAGATCTGTAAGAAGTTAGTGCCTCATAAAGTTGGCGCTGATAAGCAAATCAAAGCCATGATTATGGGGATCCCAAATGTGGGTAAATCAACATTGATTAATACACTGGCGGGGCGCATTGTTGCTAAAACAGGAAACGAGCCTGCAGTGACCAAAGCACAGCAACGTATCAAACTTGAAGATGGCATCATGTTGTACGATACGCCGGGTATGTTGTGGCCAAAAGTAGAAAATGAAAACTCAGGTTATCGTTTAGCAGCGACAGGTGCGATTCGTGATACTGCGATTGAATATGAAGATGTGGCCAGTTACACCGCAGAGTATTTGCTGGTGGCCTACCCTGAGCTGTTAAAACAGCGTTACAAAATTGATGAGCTTCCAGAGCAAGATTGGCAGTTTGTTGAGATGGCAGGTAAAAAACGAGGCTGTATCCGTCAGGGCAATCAAGTCGATACCCATAAAATGTCTGAAATTCTGATTAATGAATTACGTGATGGCATTATTGGCCGTATTACTATGGAAACACCAGCCATGCGTGACGAAGAAGAGGTTATGGTTGCGCAATTACGTGCTGCTGCAGAAGCAAAAAAAGCAGCCAAAGAGCAAGAAAAGAAAGAGCGTCGTGCCCGAGCGCGTAAAAATCGACGCTAAATGCTTAGCCAGCAGATGCTGGCGTTTATTTTTATTTTGATGAAGGAACACCACATGAGCAGAACAACACTTGTTGTGATGTGTGTCTTAATGGCAAGTTTAGGGATGAGTGCCCAAGTTGCGGCTGGTGATATTTTTAAATGGACAGATGATAAAGGCGTAGTGCATTATTCTGATCGTCCTCACGACAGTAAAGCAGTGAAAGTTGAATTAAAAGTGGCGAATGTTTCTAAGTCTAATTCAATAGAACCTCTGGGGCTGGAAGCCGATAAAAAGGCGGCTTCATTAGCCAGTGATGTGAAAAATATCAATCAGCAATGCCAATCTTTACGCCAAAAAATGGCGCAATTAGCGAAAAATAGACAATCAGACTTAACGAGTGTGAAAGCTCTGTTGAGTGAGCAACTCGAACAAAAGCTCGCTGATCTGGAGTGCTAGGGAATAAAAATGCCGTTATTATTGGAGCGTAGTACACCGATCTGTAAAGATTTATGGCAAATATCCACAGCTGATACCGCTCATTTTGCGTTTAATTGTTACCTGATCACGGCAGAAAAAACAGCTTTGATCCATACCGGGAAACCTTCACAATTTTCGGCGACTCTCGCGCTAATAAAAGCAAGACTAGCAGGTAAAGCGCTCGATTATTTATTGTTTTCTCATGTTGAGGCTGATGAGTGCGGCGCGATTGCTGCATTACTTCAAGCTTTTCCGCAATGCCAAGTGGTGTGTAATAAAGTGGCGGCGATTTCTTTAAAAGAAATGTTGGTACAGCCGCCGCTGATTTTTGATGACCAACAGGTTTTAGACTTAGGTGCTTACCAACTACGCTTGCTTAATACGCCTCATTTTCCACATAACTGGGACGGCCACTTATGGTATGAACCCCAACAACAATGGTTGTTTAGTTCTGATTACTGCAGTTTAGGTGGTATCCACCCTGCAGTGGTTGATGAGCCGTTATGCCAGGAAATGCTCGCATTTATGTTGCAAGGTCGCTTTATCGCCCATGGTGGCAGTGTGAGCCAAGTCACTCAGCAATTAGCGCAGCTTCCTGTATCGCTAATCGCCACAATGCATGGACCAGCGACTCAAGGTGTCGCGTGTAATCAATTATTGCGTAGCCTTCATAATGAATGGCTAGATAGGGCTCATGCAGAGCTGAAAACAATCGCTTATTTGTAATGCGGCTTTATAGGTTAAAATTTTTTACTAGCAGGTAATGAAAAATCATTCTGTGATAGGCATAAAAAAAGCCCGTTAGGGCTTTTTGGTTTCATATCTACCGTCACCGATATGAGCAATGTAGCAAGTAAAATAGGTTGGCCACCGTAATTTATGGCTCAGGGGCGATAGAGACAAAGGCTACAGTGGCCTAATCAGTTAACGTACTGTTGGACGTCTTCTAGGGTCGAGAAGATGGTTAAACCGATGGAGCTAAGTGGTTAACTGTTTTGTTGAGATTGATTATCAATTAGATCTTCACTCAGGTCAATACCTTTTTGATAATAATTCTCATTTTCTTTTGCGGGCTTGTTTTGGGTATTAACGTGCACAGTGTTGAGTAATGGATCTGCTCTGAATATAAGGCCATTATTTCACATCGATTGAGTGGGCAGAAAAGTTGGTTGTTTTTAGGGTATATTTAGGGCATAAAAAAAGCCCGTTAGGGCTTTTTGGTTTCATATCTACCGTCACCGATATGAGCAATGTAGCAAGTAATTGGGTCGACTGCTGTTACGAATCATTCAGGGGCGTCAGAACAATTCATAACAGTAGCCTAAGCAGTTAACGTACTGTTAAACGTCTTTCAGGGTCGAGAAAGAGAGTTGAATTAATGAAGCAACAAGCTTCTTAATGAGATTGATTATTAATTAGATTTAATCAGAGGTCAACACTTTTTTGATAATAATTATCATTTAGATCTGGTTTGATTAAAACAGCATAAACCTATTAACTCTGACATAAATCTTTAACATGTGATCTGTACAGTACGCTCAAACAGAGAAAGGCGACATCACGTTACGCTAACTCAGTTTGCAGATATACCCAGAATGACCCTTAAGTAACTTAGCCAGCCTATTGCTGGCTTTTTTTATGAGTGCTTTTTATCGGACAGACTTATCTCTAATTAAGCGATCTCGTGTTATAAAGGCAGGAGTTTATTTTTTATTGATAATGGAGGTTGTTTTTATGTAACAATTTATCAGATAGTGGGACATCTGTAGTAAATTTGTTTATAGTTCAAGCACATTAGAAATGGAGTTTGGCACTATGAAAAAAGCCCTGATCGCAACAGCTGTTATCGCCGCAGGCGTAACCGCATACCTATATCAACAAGATTCAACCTCAATAAATAATGCGCAGGTGCCGCAAGTATCTGAACTTGCCTATGTGCCTGCAGATACATTGTTTTTTGCAGGCCAATTAAAACCTTTTCCTGTTAAGCAATATTTAACGCATTTTTCTCCTAGTTACCCTGATGACTTATCTGCTGAATTGGAACAAGAGTTAGGTGCATCGAAGGAGCCCGCAGCTCGTTTTATTGCAAGCTTATCTCGTCAATATACTCAGGCCGTGACTTCGCCTGATCAGTTTGTTGAGGCGTTTGGTTTGGCAGAGCAAGTGAAAGGCTTGTTTTATATGGTTGGATTACTGCCTGTTCTGCGTTATGAAATCGCCCAACCAGAAGCGCTGTGGAAGATGTTTGAAAAAGCAGAATTGGAATCAGGTTTAGTTGCGAAAAAAGAGCAACTTAATGGCGTAGATATCAGAAAATACCCACTGATAGCAGAAGGTGAGGTTGAGTTTGAATTAGTTGTTTCAGTTAATAATGGCTGGGCGACCATAACGGCGAATACGAATTTCAATCAGCCGAAAGATTTATTACAAGCGCTGGCGATTGAAAAGCCGATCCGCTCTTTAGCGCAAACCGATACGCTACAGACAATGACAACGCAGCATCAGTTTGATGCCAAATACCTTGGTTTTGTGAACCATGTAGCGTTAATTAATGGTTTAACCGGTAAAGATGAAAATCAATTTAGTCAGATGCTTAACCAATTAGGCGGAAATGACATTGATGTTGAAATGGCTGAGTTTCGTACAGAAGCTTGTCAAAATGATTTTGCAGACATTGCTAATCATTGGCCACGTACAGCATTTGGCACCCAGAAGGTGGTTATCACCGATCAAACGGTCGAATTAAATGCAAAAATGGTTATTGAAAGCAACAGTACTGTGCTTAAAGCGCTTGCGAGCATGCGCGGATTTTTACCTGACTTCACAACTCATGCACAAAATAAGATTGCAAGTATTGCCTTTGGTATTGATGCAGCCAAACTTTCCCCCGCAGTAACATCAATGTGGACTGATTTCACCGAAGCGACATATCAATGTGAGCCCCTAGTGGCTGCACAGCAGCAAGTGAGACAAAATAACCCGATGATGCTGACAATGGCAACCAGTATGGCGACAGGGGTGAAAGGTGTGAGTTTATCTTTACTGGATTTTGCATTAAGCGAGCAGCAAGGTCAGCCAAATATCGACAAACTCGATGGGATCCTAACTGTTTCGGCTGCCAATCCAGTGGCGCTATTTAATAGTGTAAAAAGCTTTTACCCACCATTGATGGATGTAAAATTACCAACTGATGGATCAAGTATTAAACTGGAGCAATACCTAGATTTACCTCTTCAATTGAGTCAATCACTTGAGTTGGCTGTAAAGGGGGAGCATTTAGTCTTGTATCGTGGTCAGCAAGCGCAAACCTTGGCTGATTCTTTAATGAATCAAGCGCTCGATACTAATGGCTTTAGTAATTTAGCCGTTGATTATCAAGCATTCTTTAACCCTGTTTTTCAGTTTATAGAAGCCACGGGTGAGACCATCCCGCCTGAGCTGGAGATGCTAAAAGAAACGAATATGCAACTTTACTTTAATACGGACTTTAGCAGTAAAGGTATCGAGTTTAGCAGTGAAATGCGAACAAATAGCCTTTAGCGCTTAAAACAGCGAATAAGTAAAAGGTCTGTTAGTTTACTAACAGACCTTTTTTATTGCCTTAAACAAAGAGTGAAATTAAATATATAAAATGCAGGTCTGCTGTACTCGACGGTGGCTAAATTGGCTTGTGAATTAATGATATTAGACTATTAATTAATACTGTACTTAATTGTTTATTAGATAAAAACTCGTCGCTTAGCTATTTGGTTAAATAAAGGAAGTTTTATGTACAAGTATATTTTAATTGCCATGATAGCGAGCTTATCTTCAATACAGGTCGTTGCAAAATCCTTGTCTATACAAGTTCAAAACCAAGATAAACAACCATTGGAAAATGCGGTTGTTTGGGTTGAGCAAAGCGAGGAAGAATTCGTTCAATCTCAACCTGCCCATACACAAGCATATATTATGGATCAAAAAAATAAGCAGTTTGATCCTTATGTGTTGGCAGTACCTATGGCCAGCGATGTATTGTTTCCGAACTCAGATTCTATTAAGCACCATGTTTATTCGTTCTCACCCGCTAAGCCATTTGAGCTGAAACTGTATAAAGGGTCGAAACATCAGCCTTTGATTTTTAATAAATCAGGTGTGGTTGAGCTCGGTTGTAATATCCATGATTGGATGTTGGGGTATATTTTAGTAGTGCAAAGCCATATTTTAGCCACGACTAATCCAGATGGTTTAGCGACCCTTGAAGGAGTCAGTGATTCGAGAGAACTAAAGGTCTGGCATCCTAGATTTGAAAATAAGCAGTTACCATTCACTTACACTATCGAACCTGAAAAATCGAAGCAAATAATCACAATCACACAGCCTTTGCTCCCAGACCTTCGTCAATTCAGACAAACAGATAAATTTGATGCCTATGAATAAACGCAGCCAATCATTACAGGTAAAAATATTAACATTGTTTGTATTTTTGCTGATTTCTGTGCTCGCTGTGGCGATGGCGACAGTGCTTGGTCAAACTTATCAGCACTCTCATCAGCAGCTCGAGCAACGGATGGCAACTTCAGCCAATGTTGTGCGATTTAAATTTGTTGCCGACGCAGATGTTTTATTAAGGTCTTTGAATACTTTAGTAAAAGATTTTTCTGTTAAGCAGTTGATTGCCAGTGGCGCAGACGACCCTGCCTCCCTAGAATCTGCGCTTAGTAATCATAAGCGTCGTTTAAAGGCTGATTTTGCTTTAGTGTTAAATCAAGATCAAAAAATTATTGCGGGTACCACAGCATTTACTCAAGATGCTGATTTTGACTTTGATTTATCAAACTATAGTGACCATCAAATTAGATTGATTGAGCTTGCAGATCAGTTCTACTTAACAAAAATAGCCCCGGTAAAATTTGTTGAAAGTGCTAGCGGAGTCAATGCGTGGATGGTGATGGGGATTAATATTGACAGCCTTGTTAATGAGCGCATCGTTGAACTGGCTGGATTTAACGTCAGCGTGGTTTTGGCCCCACAAAAAGCGAACTATTTAGCCTCAACAATGAACAAAGCTCACTACCAAAATTTAATTAACAGTGGTTTAAGTTTTAATGATGAGGTGGCGTCATTTGATTTAGCTGATCAAAAGTTTGTTGCTGGCCTATTCGAACTAGGGTTTGTGAAAGAGCAAAAACTCTACATGTTGTTGACGACAGATAAAGCCCATGCATTTGTCTCGTTTAATACCCTAATGGTGCAATTATCTGTATTAATTATTTTTTCGGTAATTTTGGCATTTATTGCCGCCTTTTTTGTCTCTAAAAGTGTAACGAAGCCACTGACATCTTTGATGAAAATTGCTGAAAATATTCAAAAAGGCGATTACAGCAATCCGCTGCCTCAATCATCGACTCGCGAGGTTGATTCGTTATCTTTAGCACTTAATACCATGCAACACAGTATTGAAGAGCGTGAAGTAGAAATTAACCAATTGGCGTATTTTGATAAGTTAACAGAATTACCTAATCGAAATCACTTTGTATTACAGCTAAATAAAGTGATTTCAGAGCATCAAGAGCAAGGGCTGACCCTTGCGGTATTGCAACTTGATCTGGATCGATTTAAGGAAGTGAATGACACATTAGGTCATGCGTTTGGGGATGAACTCCTCAGAGTTGTGGGGAAAAGGTTGCAAACGTTTGTTTACCCCAATGCATTTTTTGCTCATTTTGCTGCTGATGAGTTTGGTTTGATTTTACCCGATATTGATGTTCAGCAATTAGACAGTGTGCTTGGGCAGTTTGAAAAGTTATTCGCATTGCCGTTTAGTGTTGAAGATGTCGCATTGGATGTTGATGCAAGCTTTGGGGTGTCACTCTACCCTGAGCATGGCGATACCTCAGGCAAACTGTTGCAGTGTACAGATATTGCAATGCATGCCTGCAAGGGTAAGCATGTACATCATATCCTGTATTATCAGCAGTTAAATAAACACTCGTTATTGCGTTTAAGTTTAATGTCTGAGTTGCGCAGCGCCATAAATGATGATCAGCTGGAATTGTTTTATCAACCTAAGCTTGATCTAATTCAGCAAAAAATAATCAGTGTTGAATGTTTAGTGCGCTGGCATCATCCAGAACATGGCTTTATTCAACCTGATGATTTTATTCCTTTGGCGGAGCAAAGTGGTCATATTCGTGCACTAACAGAATGGGCGATAGATACTGCGCTGAAACAAAAAAAATCATGGTTAAGGCAAGGGATTGATGTGCAGATGGCGGTTAATATTTCTGCGGTAGACTTAATTGACTTAAAACTGCCTGCCTACGTAGCACAACTGATGACTCATTATGGCTTACAGCCAAACGCTTTAAAACTCGAAGTGACTGAAAGTGCGGTGATGGCAGAGCCAGAGCAAGCATTGCGAGCGTTATGTATGTTAAACCAAATGGGGATCAAACTATCTATTGATGATTTTGGAACTGGGTTTTCATCGATGGCACAGCTTAAAAAGATGCCATTAGATGAGCTCAAAATAGATAAATCATTTGTTTTAGACCTCAATCATGATGAAGACGATGAGGTCATTGTGAAATCAACCATTGAATTGGCGCATAACCTGTCTTTATCGGTTGTCGCTGAAGGGGTTGAAGATTTAGCGACCTTGAATAAATTGGCTGCATTTGGTTGTGATACCGCACAAGGGTATTTTATTGCTAAGCCGATGACAGTTCAGAATTTCAATGATTGGTGGGATCCGATTGAGTTAATAAAGCAAATTTCTCAAGGAGAGTAAGGTGCGATTACAAACGCTTAGCTTTGGGTGTATGTTGGCATTTAGTGGTAGTTGTATTGCGGCAGAAGTGTCGGGTTTGATGCAAATAAGATACAACCAAACTGATAATCCTCAATCTTGGTTATACCAAGGCACGGGCGGGTATCGTTATGATGATGAACGCAGCGGATTGAGCATCGGTCAAGCGTTACTCAGTATTGAACAAGACTTTGATAGCGGATTGACGGGTCATGCCGTGGTTAATTATAACGATGATCCAAATCCGAGTGTTGGATTCACACAAGCCTATTTGAAGTATAAACCCTTAACAAAAAGTGGATATAAATGGCAGGTACAAGCAGGGTTGTTTTATCCCAAAATGTCATTAGAGAACCCGGATATAGCTTGGCTATCGCCTTATACGTATAGCAACTCTGCAATAAACTCTTGGATAGGTGAAGAAATAAAGACAGTAGGGGCTGAGTTTGAAATCAGCCGCCCTGGTCGGCAGTTTTCTAGTCCACACAGCTTTAATTTTGTCGCTTCAATTTTTAAAGGAAACGATCCTGCTGGTACGCTATTAGCTTGGCGAGGATTTGCAATTCATGACCGTCAAACCAGCTTAAATGAAGTAGTCCCGTTTGCCGCGCTTCCTAGTTTCGAGAATACACCGTTAAGTAAACAAGCTGATAATGTGCGACCATTTGAAGAAATTGATGGGCGATTTGGTGCATATATTGGCATACATTGGGATTATTTTAAGCAGTCGCAATTACGTGTTTATTTTTATGACAATAATGGTGATCCCAGTGTATTGAATGAGCGCACAGGCCAATATTCGTGGGACACGAAGTTTACTTCAGTGGCGTGGCAATATAAGTTAAATCAACAATGGCGGGTGATCACTCAGGCAATGATTGGGAATACTGCGATGGGTCATTCGCGAGGTGTCGATACTGATTTTAGCGCTTATTATGCGTTAGTGAGTTATCAGCATGGCGTACATCGATTCAGTGCCCGCTTTGATGACTTTACGGTGACTGAGCAGGATCATTGGTTTTGGGACCCGAATGATAGTGACGGTCAATCGTGGACGTTGGCATGGCGCTACGATGTAAGAAATAATTGGCAGTTCGGACTGGAATTTAGTCTATTGGATACGTTTGTTGAAAACCGCAATTTGTGGGGTTGGTCACAACACGAAACCCAGCAGCAATGGCAAGGGAATCTTCAATACCGCTTTTAATTACCCAATAAAAAACGCAGCGTCTGCTGCGTTTTTTATAATGACGTCACTTTATTTATTAAAAGCGCGCTTCATAAAGCCTGGTGTAGCGAGGGCTCCGTGGTGAATACCGGCATTATAATACTCAGTTTCAAACGATGCGTTTTGTGCATCATCTTCGCGAAAGCCCGAAAATTGTTCATCTTTGCGCGCAAGTGTGACAGACCATAAACCGGATGGGTAGATAGGTTGTGGAAATGGTAGAGTTTGCAAATCAACAAAGCCAACATCTAGCATTGCTTGGCGCATTTCAATTAACAAAGGCATATGCATCAAAGGTGATTCACTTTGCTGTACTAAGACTCCACCTGAGCGGAGTGCTTTTAAACAGCTGGTATAAAATGCATGGTTAAATAACCCTTCACCAGGCCCAACCGGATCTGTACCATCAACAATAATGACATCAATGGACTCAGGCGCTGCTTCAGCCATATATTTGATCCCGTCATCGAACATCACTTTGGCACGAGGGTCGTTGTTAGATTCACATAATTCAGGGAAGTATTTTAGCGACATTTCAGTGACGACTTCATCAATATCAATTTGATGGGCAGTTTCAACACTTGGGTGTTTTAACACTTCGCGTAATGTCCCACAATCACCGCCACCAATGATTACGACATTTTTAGGGTTTGGATGGCTGTACAGCGCTGGATGGCTGATCATTTCGTGATAAAAAAAGTTTTCGCGAGTGGTGACCATAGTGCAGCCATCAATAATCATCAGATTACCAAAGTCTGTGGTGTCATACATTTCTACTTTTTGAAATGGAGATTGCTTTTCATCGAGCTTTTTATTGATACGCAAAGAAAATGCGCTGCCATCACGGTCACTGATTTCAGTAAACCATTTATCTTGATCTAAGTTAGCCATGTCGTTATCACTATGGTGGTGGTAAAAATTGCGGCAATTTTGCCAGTGCTTGCCGAGGAGCTCAATTAAATTTTCGTCAAAATTGAAATTAGCTATGAATTATCGTTCAAAAGTAGCGAATTGTAGAGATTGGCAATAAATTAGAAGGGATTTTCATTGGCGTGGCTTTTGTTATCCGCATAAAATGCCTTGTAAAGAATTTAAATATAGAGACTGCCATGATGTGGGGTTCAGAAAAAGCAAAAGCAATTTACAACGTTGCTCATTGGAGTGAAGGGTATTTTGATGTTGATCCATCGGGACATTTGGTGGCTTATCCTGATCGAGATCAAAGTAAAAATGGGATTTCATTTCATACCTTAACTGAGCAATTCAAAGAGCAAGGTCTCACGTTACCGGTGTTGGTTCGCTTTACCGATATTTTGCAAAATCGCGTAGATAATTTAGTTGAAGCATTTGAGCAAGCCAAAACGGCACGCGATTACCAAGGTGTGTATACGGCCGTCTATCCAATCAAAGTGAATCAGCAATATTCAGTAGTTAAAAAGCTGATTGACCATCCAAGTAATAAAGTGGGGCTTGAAGCGGGCTCGAAACCAGAGTTAATGGCTATTCTAGGGGTTGCTCAACGGCCGTTAACGATTGTCTGTAATGGTTACAAAGACAGTGAGTTTTTACGTCTTGCTTGTATAGGTCAAGCGATGGGGCATCAGGTTAATATCGTGGTGGAGAAATTATCAGAACTCTCCACACTCTTGAACGAAATAGACGATTTAGGGGTTGAGCCTTCCATTGGTATTCGTATTAAGCTGAACTCTGTTGGAAAAGGAAAGTGGCAAAATACGGGCGGCGAAAAAGGCAAGTTTGGTTTAACCGCAGGGCAAGTGTTATCGGCAGTTAATACATTAAAAGCGGCAGGTAAGTTGCACCTTATGCAGCTAGTGCATTTCCATATTGGATCGCAAGTGGCCAATATTCGTGATATTCATCGCGCCCTTAGAGAATGTGCCCGCCATTTTGCAGAATTGTCACAAATGGGCGTGCCTTTAAAAATAGTGGATGTGGGTGGGGGACTGGGCGTTGACTACGAAGGATCAAGTTCTCGCAGTGCGTGTTCTATGAATTACAGCGTTGCTGAGTATGCGCGTAATGTAGTGGCGGCCTTTGCCGATGTGTGCGAACAAAATAACCTCGTACATCCAAATATTATTACTGAATCTGGGCGTGCGTTGACTGCGCACCACGCTGTATTGATCACCGATGTTATTGACATTGAAAGGGCACCTAAAGAAATGGCGCCTACGCCTCCTTCAGCAGATGCGGCAGCGATTTTGAATGAAATTTGGCATAGCTTTAATCAAATTAGCCCACGGATGGCGATTGAAACATACCATGATGTGATGCATCTATTCAGTGAGGCACATGGTCAGTATGTACACGGTTTATTGAGTTTGAATGATTGGGCGCAAGTGGAATTATTGTACTTTAGTACCTTGCATAAAGTTCGTGCTCAGCTTGATGTAAACTCACGTTCGCACCGAGAGGTGCTTGATGATTTAAACGAAAAACTCGCTGATAAGTTATTTGTGAATTTTTCTTTATTTCAATCAATGCCTGACGTGTGGGGGATTGAGCAGTTATTTCCAATTATGCCCATTGAAAATTTAGATCAACCACTGACCCAGCGAGCGATTTTACAGGATATTACCTGCGATTCTGACGGGCAAATCAGAGAATATGTCGATGGTGCAGGTATCGAGTCGAGCTTACCTATGCCACAGTACACGCCTGGTCAGCAGTATCATATTGGCATGTTTATGGTGGGAGCGTATCAAGAGATTCTGGGGGATTTACATAATTTATTTGGTGATACGGACTCGGTACATGTTGAGTTAACAGAGCAAGGGTATCAACTGACTTCGGCGATTAAAGGTGACAGTGTCACTGATGTGTTGAAATTTGTGCACTTTGATGCCAATAAATTAGAAACGGCATATGCCGAACAAATTGATAAACTGGCGGTTAACGTGGCGACTAAACAGCAATACTTAGATGAATTAAAGGCAGGGTTGAGAGGGTATACTTACTTTGAAGACTAGTACCGTTTTCATGTTCGCGAACGGAAAGATTGCCTAATTCGGTAGTGATTGATATGAAAAAGGGTTAACGATACTTCAAGTCGTTAACCCTTATTTAATTATGGAGTTTTTTCTCCTCTTATCAGGGGTCTTTGCAGGGTTGTTTATTCGCAATTTGCCTTTAAATGGGTATAATGAGCTGTTTTTTTAAGCGCTATTATTTAGTTATTTCATCAAGGAGCGAGTAGTGGCTGTTGTGCTCTCCAGTATCAGAATCATCATTGCGGGCATGCTTTATTGCCTCAATACCTTAGTGTGGGTTGGTCCTATTTTTTTATGTGGGCTTCTAAAGTTAATTCCAATCAAACCATGGCAAAAAGCAATGAGTTGGCTCGCAAAAAGTTGTGCCAGTTTTTGGGTTGGCTGTAATAGTGTTATCCAAAATGTTTGCACCCCTTTCGAGTTGTCAGTCAGCGGGCTGGATAGTTTAAAAAAGAAAGATTGGTATTTAGTAATCGCGAATCATCAAAGTTGGGTCGATATTTTGGTCATGCAACGCTTGCTCCATAAACGGATCCCATTTTTGAACTTTTTTTTGAAGCAAGAACTTATATATGTACCTTTCTTGGGTTTGGCTTGGTGGGCGCTCGATTTTCCATTTATGAAACGCACCAGTAAAGCGCAGCTGAAAAAGAACCCATCTTTACGTGGTAAAGATATGGAAACAACTCGTAAAGCTTGTGAAAAATTTAAAGAAATGCCGGTCAGTATAGTGAACTTTGTTGAAGGAACCCGCTTTACAGACAAAAAACATCAAAGGCAAAATAGTCCTTTCAATCATTTGCTTAAGCCAAAAGCAGGTGGGGTAGCATTTGTTATGCAAGCGATGGGTGAGCAATTAGCGCAAGTGGTGAATATTACAATTCATTATCCGCAAGGGATCCCTACTTTTGTTGATTTCTTGGCTGGGCGAGTGAAAGAAGTTCAAGTTGCTGTGAATGTTATGCCGGTGTCAGAGCACTTTATTGGTGATTACACCAATGACAATGAGTTCAGAGTGAAATTTCAACAAGAATTGAATCAATTATGGCAAGAAAAAGATCAACAAATTGCTCGCTTAGCACATAAGGAGCAAGCTTAATGCTTGCACGTTGGTTGCCAGCCCCCATACTAGCAAGTGTTGTTTTTTTTGGCTTGTTGGTTAACCTGATATTTTGGGGGGTAATTGTATTCACTTTAGGCTTAATTAAGCTGGTGTTTCGTGTTCGACCAGTCAGTGTGTTGTTGCACTGGGCTTACAAAGGCTGGTGTGTCGGTAATACATGGGCAATTAAATCGGCTTGTACAGAGCTACAAATTAATGTGCGCGGATCCTTAAAAGCAGATTCTTGGTATTTGTTAATTGCCAATCATCAATCAAGTTTAGACATCGTTCTTCTTACTGCTTTGGGGCAATTGCCAGCGCCTAAATTTTTCTTAAAAGATGAGCTTAAGTTTGTGCCCTTTGTAGGCATGGGGGCGTGGGCAATGGATATGCCGTTTATGAAGCGAGTTAGCAAAGAGAAACTAGCTAAGAACCCGAAGTTGAAGGGCTTGGATGTCGAAAGAACCAAGCAGAGCTGTCGTTATTTTCGTGAGCACCCGACAACGATTATTAATTTTGTCGAAGGCTCTCGCTTCACGGTTCACAAGCATGCGCAACAACAAAGTGAGTTCACCTATTTACTACGCCCAAAAGCGGGAGGTATTGCTTTTGCGTTAAGTGTATTGGGTTCGCAATTTGATGCGATGCTTAACACCTCAATTGTATATACAGGTGTATCAGACTCTATTCTGACGGATTTTTTTGCAGGAAAGTTATCATCGATCCAAGTCGATATTGATGTCACGCCCATTGATGTGAGTTTATTGGGTGATTATCAAAGCGATCGGCAATTTCGTATGGAGTTTCAAGAAAAGCTAAATCAAATCTGGCACGCTAAAGACCAACATATTGCTCAGATGAAGCGCCAACCACAGCCACAGTTTCAAAGTCAAATGGATGAAAGTGCGACTTAGGAGAAAGGAATGAGTCAATTAAAAGCTATGCTGTCCGATTGGATTGAGCCAATGAATAATGCGCCAATAATCGCAGATATTTGTGCAACAAGTGTCGGCTTTATCTGTCTAGCCATTATTTATTTGTTTGCTAAGCGCTTGTTTTTGCCAACCATTCAACGGTTTGTTATTTATTTATCCCCCAACAAGGCCGGTAGCCTTAGTCCTTTGCTGGATAAATTTAATGGTCGTTTAGCGGTCATGTTGTGTTGTGTCATTTATCTCAGCACGCTTACGTTTGTTTTTCCATTTTCGGAGTTCGTGATTGATTTAATGCGCTTTGCTGGTCAATGGGTCATGTTGGTATATGGCGGGTTAATTTTTAGTGCGATTATTAATATTCTTGGTGGTATATACAACCAATTGGCTTTTGCTAAAGACGTGCCTATTCAAGGTGTGATACAGCTTCTTAAATTAATCACTTTTATTGTGGTGGCAGTATTATCTGTCAGTTTGGTTATGGATAAATCGCCAACTTATATTCTGTCCGGATTTGGTGCTTTAGCTGCTGTATTACTACTTGTTTTTAAAGATACAATTTTGGGGTTTGTGGCGAGTATCCAAATCGCGGCAAATCGACTGGTAACTCATGGTGATTGGATTCAGTTTGACCAATATGGTGCAGATGGAGAAGTTGAAAGCTTAGGCCTTAACACGGTCAAGGTCCGAAATTGGGATAAAACCATCACCAGCATTCCGACTTATGCCCTAATCGCACATTCATTTAAGAATTGGCGTGGGATGCAGGAGTCGGGAGGTCGGCGAATTAAGCGCTCACTCAATATTGATATGCATACTATAGGGTTGATTGATGATGCTGTAATGGATCGATTAAAACAGCATGCCGTTTTTGATGATTTTTTAGCACAAACAGATGTCAGTTCGGTCGGAGTGACAAATGTAACTTTGTTTCGCCAGTACGCTGAATTCTATTTGAAACAACATGTGGCGCTGAACCGTACCATGACGTTAATGGTTCGCGAACTTCAGCCAACAGCGATGGGATTGCCTGTTGAGTTTTATTGCTTCAGTGATGATCAGCGCTGGATACCTTACGAGCATCTTCAGGCGGCAATCACTGATCATTTTTTAGCTGTGCTTCCATTGTTTGGTTTACGCCCATTTCAGCATTTGACAGGAGGGCTTGCCCAACCAGAGCGCTGATATGAAAATCGCTTTGGTACTTGTTTAGCGAACCGTCAGCACAACTGTATTATCTGAGTAATCTAATACGGCATGTTGACTAAAAAATTGTGGATATTGCTTACTGAGTTTGCGTTTGATTACTCTGGGGTAGCTGTAAACACCACTAATTGAGAGGCGCCAATGTTTCTCATCGCGTGTGAAACGAATATGCAGCGGTTGATCTACTTTACGATTCAGTAAATAACATAAGTGGTAAATACACAGGGGTGGAACCTCAATATCTGCAATTAATCGCTCGTCGATTTCGTCAATTATAATATCACCAGCATCGGCCAAATGTTGCATAAAATGCACGGCATGGAGCTCATCCTTTAGAAAGACTTCATTTTGCTTACTGGCTTTGAGTTTATAGCGTAACAGTTCGGCTAAGTCGGTAATTGAATCGCAAGCGGCATCACGATCCTTATCCATGAGTAGCTCTATTTTATCTAAGCTTTGATAAAGTAACTCTGGTTGGATTTGTTGTGTTAACAATTTGAGATTTAGTTCTTGGAATTGTGATTCAAGACGCCCTCTTTCTCGCGCGCTTAACGCGAGCCGATAACCGATAACCCAAATTATATTGAGTAAAATATTTAAGCCAAACAGACTATTAAACAAGCTGCTTTTATCATCTGAGTCAGTTTCCCAAATCATGGTTAACAAGTGAATAGGGACACTTGCGGCTAATGTCGTTGCCGTCACTGCAACAAAAAAAGAGATAATATGGCGGTGTGCAATTTTTTTGATGATGGCTCTGGCAACAAAATGCCAGCAAGTTAAACAAATAAAAATAAAGATCACCCAATCATGGGTATAGATGAAAATTTTACTGGGCTCTACAACCGCCAAAGAAATTAATGGGAAAGTACAAATAAGTAAAAAAATCACGGCTTGTGCTAGCCAATAATCAGTCATTCTAGGCATGTTTTTTTACCGAAAAAGGAATTACTAACGAGACCTGATAACTTGCATCGTCAATGACTTGGGATGACAGTTTGCTATTTTTTCCATAAATTAGGTCAAGCCTCTGAGATAAATTGGCAAGCCCGGTTTTGGTACCATCAGCTTGATGATCTGGTTTTATCGGATTAATGACTTCGATGGTTAACTTACCCCGGTAGACTCGTGCTCTGATGGTGATTTTCCCACCATAGATCAGCGGGGTGATGCCGTGTTTAATCGCATTTTCGATAAACGTAAATAAACTCATAGTGGGTAAAATTGCATTTAATGCTTTTTGATCTACAAGCCAAACCAGCGATAGGCGCTCTTCGAAGCGCACTTTTTCTAATTCTAAATATAACTGGCATAACTTGATTTCTTTTTCGAGCGTTTGTAAGTGTTGTTTATTCTCAAAATGGTGTTTGAATAACGCCCTAAATTGTTTTAATAGCGTTTTCGCTTCATCTGTATCTTCATAGAGCATGCCACGAATACTATTTAGTGAGTTAAATAAAAAGTGCGGATTTAATTGATATGTGAGGATATCGAGTTGCTGCTTTTTAAGTTGTTTTTTTAGTTGTTGTTTGTGCCTAAGAGCTTGATATTGAAGTAACACTAAAGCTAACAAGCAATAAAATAGGCCATGGACAAACATCTCAGCAAAAAATATCCCGGCTCCAGTGGCTGTATCGTACCCTTCAGCGGAGCTATTTAAGTGGATCCCAAAGGAGACAGAGGTTTCCTCGTCGTCTTCTTGATTGACTAATTGTTTGTTATGCGGTGAGGTTGCTTCATCCAAAGTGGGTTGCTCAGGGGTCTCTTTGGAGGCTTTTTCAACGTGCAACTTCAGTAAAAAAGAGCCAGGAGAGCTGATTGAATGAGTATAAGTGGCACTGCCTAGGCCTGCTAAAAAACCAAAGACCAGTGACAATAAATAAATGCGTTTACGGCTATTATTTTTTTTGTATAAGAGGAAATTAAGCGGAAAATAAATCAGTAAACAAGGCAGGAGTATAACTTGTACAAAGTGATGTAAAAAACTGACGCAAGCACGGGTATCTACATCTTTTAGAGATTCAGGAATACCTATGGTACTTAACGCGAGTAACAGTGTCAGAGACACTTGTACACAGATTAATACCCGATGCTGGCGAATTAATTTAAACACGATTTTCCCTGATGACTGCTTTTATAGCTTTTTATTAGTGCAATACAAAGCCTAGTGTAACAAAGGCGAGTACCAAAAACAGTATTTTAACTTTTAAAAATCGTAAACAAATAAAACCGAGCAAAACAATTGCTAAATCACGTGGTTGATGGACCGAAGAGGTAAATATAGGTTGGTAAAGTGCGGCCAGTAACAACCCGACAACAGCTGCATTGACCAGCGACATCGCGTGAGAAAATCGAGGTTGTTGACTCAAAGTTTGCCAACTATCGCGAACCATTAATAACAATAAGAACCCAGGTAAGAAGATAGCCAATGTTGCCAAAGTGGCGACCATTAATGCGTTATTCGGTTCGGCAATGGCGCCTAAATAAGTGGCGATGCTGAACATGGGCCCAGGAACTGCTTGGGCTGCAGAATATGCGACTAAAAAACTATCATCTGAAATATTGGGAACGGCTGCTTGTAAAAGGGGTAAGACCACATGGCCTCCTCCAAAAACAAACAAGCCAGCATAATAAAAAGAGGCCACTAATTGACTCAAATCATCCCAAGCAAAGAGTGCAGCGATACTCAAAATTAGAAAGGTAATTAAGGGGAGCTTACTGGGTTGTAATGCTTTTAAGCTGATGGTATTTGTAGATTGCTCTTTACAAGTTAAGTAGCCAAACAGAGCTGCGCAGCACAGGGCCAATAATTGAGTTTGTGGATGTGGGATCACTAAAATTACAACGGCGGTTAGCAGGCATGTAAGTATTGAGGTCTGCGTCTTACAAAAACTACGACCCATTGATATTACTGCATCGAGTACCACGACAACGGCAAAAAGCTTAAGTCCGGTTGTGGCGGCAAGTAAATATGCATTATTACTGTTAGGGATAGTAGCTAAACAATATAGCAGTAAGAAAGAAGGGAAAGTGAACCCTAAAAATGCAGCGCAAGCCCCTAATATACCACCTTTTTGTAAGCCGATACCAAACCCGACTTGGCTTGAGCTAGGTCCAGGTAAAAATTGTGATAAGGCGATGAGTTGTGCGTATTGCTCGGGTGTTAACCAGCGTTTTTGATCGACAAATACTCGTTGAAAAAAACCTAAATGCGCTGCAGGGCCGCCAAAGCTAGTACAGCCGAGTTGTAGAAATAGCCAAAAAATTTTAAGTGTATTCACGCATGCCCTTTTTGCTGAAGGTAGAGAGAGTAATATCTTACTTAATTTATATTTAATAGAAAGGCACGTTCAATTAATTAAGCTTAAATGAGCTGTCTTTGAACTTACATAGTATGGGTTGATCCTTGCTAATTAGGAGGACTCAGAGCAAGACAAATATTCTTAAGTGTATTAGAATCAAAATTGATCAAGTGAGTAGTAAAAGGATGTTCACATTTATCTAGAAGGTAATGATTGAGTGATAAACACCTTTATTCGACTTTTTATTTGTTTGCAGTTATTTGCTGGGGTTGTATATGCTCAGCAAAGCTACTCGCCGCGCATTTCTATCGGTATTCATCACGCGCCGCCTTTATCCTATGCTGATAATCAAGCTCGGCCATCAGGCTTAATCATTGATATTTTAGATGTCCTTGCAAAAGAGTTGGATTTCTCTTTACAGATTGTCCCTTGCCCTTTCTCCCGTTGTTTAAAAATGGTTAAAGAGGGAAAGATAGACTTACTTGGAGAGCTAATTTATACCGAAGCGCGCGCCAAAGAGCTGGAATATATGTTTCCGGCTTATATGATTTTACACTCGTCTTTTGTTTTTTATGCACTTCATAATAGTGATATTAAAGTCGAAAATTACCAACAGCTAGCTGATAAACGGATTGCAGTCATGCGAGGGGCAGCATATTTTTCTCGTTTTGACCAAGATACTTCTTTGCAAAAGGTGCCCGTCGATACCGAACGCGTAGTGGTTGAAATGTTACTTAAAGGCCGAGTTGATTTAGCGATTTCAGTTGAGGCTACAGCTGATCACAGTATGGGGGTGTTAAATCAACCGTCGCAACGGTTAAAAAAGCTCGCTTATCGTTATCAAGATGAAATATTAGGTCATGCCGTAATGTCGAAAAAGTTTGCGGCTAATCCGTTGGCGGATAAATTCAAAAAAACCTATCAATTATTAGCGCAGCAAGGAAAGTTCGATGACATCCTTGCTCGTTATAATTTACCGACGATTGCGTCAGCTTCGAGCACCACGAAAGATAATCACTGATCAAGATAATGTACCTCCAATTGCATTATCGGTTTGCTTGCTCAGTATTCGATAATGCTTTCATCATCTATTCAGTTTCAATGATTACACTCAATGACATTAAATTACCTTTATGTCAGTAAATTGTGCGGCATAATAGTGTAGAACACTTGTATATACATGGGAAAACACTAATGAAACAACCGATCCTTCTACTTCCGGCTATTATTTTACCGCTGATTTTGAGTGGCTGTGCCTCAACAAATGCCGAAAAAGGAGCCGCAATCGGTGCGGTTACCGGAGCCATACTTGGCAAGTCGACAAGTAACCATAAAGATAAACGCCTAGTATATGGTGCTGCAATAGGTGCGATTGCTGGTGCAGCGATTGGCAGTTATATGGATCAACAGGAGCAAGCTTTCCGTGATGAGCTCGCGGGTTCTGGCGTAGAAGTGATTCGAGAGGGTGATAACCTACGTTTAGTGATGCCGTCGAATATTACTTTTGCGACTGATCAGTCTTATATTTCTAGCGGTTTTCATGGCACCTTAGATGCGATTGCTAAAGTAATGAATAAATACGAAAAAACGTATTTGAGCATCGAAGGCCATACTGATAGCACTGGTAAAACACAGTACAATCAAACTCTGTCAGAACAACGTGCTTTGAGTGTTAAAAACTACTTATTAAACCAGCAAATTCTAGCGGTGCGCATAGCGACGCTTGGTTTAGGTGAAACACGCCCTATCGCTAGCAATCAATCGGCTTCGGGGCGTGCGTTAAATCGACGGGTAGAGATTCAAATCGTCCCTAATAAGGCATAATCGGTCAGCTGTTATAAACAAGAGCCAAGCTACAGCACGTAGATGGGCTCTTTTTTTAAGGCTGGTAAGTCGCTTGAATGTCTGGCGCTTTACAGGTAATCACACTCACGTTTTCATAACCAACCCGCTTGAGTTGCTCTGCACTTAAAGTCGCACGAGCTGCTGTGGCACAATGGAGGTATATCGGTTTAGTCGGATCTTTTTCGATTTCCAACAGCTTCATTTCTAATAATCCTCGAGGGATATTAATCGCGCCATAAGCTGGCATCGTTGCATGCTCTGCTGGCTCTCTGACATCAATGAGTAATCCATTGTTATCGTTCATCTCAGTTTTCGCTTGTGCTGCTGTAATGCGGCGTGTGCTAGCCGCCACCTCAGCAATTAAGTCAGGTATTGTTTTGAGCATGGTTAATCCTTAAATCCAAGAGAACGAAGAAAACTAATCATAGGGCACCACTTAGAAAATGCAGACTGAATTAAGTTCAGAGCAATAAATAAACTGAAAAAGACCCAATAAGGGTGAACAAAGTGACTAAGGAGTACTGAAATAATCATCATCAGACCTGCTATCAGTCGTAATGCATCATTAACAATCATAACTAAATCCTCATGTGTGAGCCGAAGTTATTTTTAGTATATTAGATTTTGTTAATTTAGCAATTTCTAATATTAGACTTTTCTAATGTATAAAACTATACTTTTATCATTCGATTGAAGTAGGGGGATAAAATGCAGCTAGATATGGCGCAATTAACACAAAATGCAGAACTGGCAGAGGCATTTTTAAAGCTATTAGCGAATAAAAACCGCTTAATGATTTTGTGCACCTTGCAGCAAGGGGAGTTGAGTGTGACACAGCTCAACAATCAGGTACCACTTGCGCAATCGGCGTTATCACAGCATTTAGCAAGTTTACGAAAATCAGGCCTAGTGTCGACGCGCCGCGAAGCGCAAACAATTTATTATCGGGTTGAGGATCCGCGAGTAGCCGCTATTTTGTCGCAGCTTTATCAGTTTTTCTGTCAAGGGAATTAAACCATGGCACAATTAAAACACCCGATAGATAGCGCTATTGCCCACTCATTACAAGGCGGGTTACCGCTGGCTATTTTTATTGTGGCAATGATTTTGGGGGCGTTAGCACTCAATTTCACCGCACGCGAAGAAGAACCACAAATAGTTGTCCCGATGCTTGATATTTTGGTTGAAGTCCCGCATGTCAGCGCCAACCAAGTAGAAAAACAAGTTACGATCCCGCTTGAAAAATTACTCGCGCAAATTCCTGGTGTTGAGCATGTGTATTCCAGCTCATCTCATGGCCAAACGGCCGTAACTCTCCGATTTAATGTTGGCGAAAATCGAGAAAATGCCATTTTAAACACTTATAACAAACTCAATGCAAATCAGGATGCGATGCCAAGTATCGTCCGCAATTGGCAAATTAAGCCCGTAGAGGTCGATGATGTGCCTGTTATGATGCTCGGTCTATGGAGTGATGCGCCACAGCTATACAGTGATTTTGAGCTTCGCCGCTTTGCTGATGAGATTGCGATCGACTTGCAAACCATTGCGGATAGCAATGAGGTCAACGTTGTGGGAGGCCGAAAGCGTCTGATGCAAGTGCAAATTGATGCCACTGCGCTGGCCGCTCGTAATACAACAATGAGTGATATTCTACATGCGCTGAATGTTTCAAATCAGTTAGCGCAAGTGGGTCAGCAAATTAGCGGTGAACGCACTATCGTCATTGAAGCGGGTGATGTATTACGAACAAAAGAGCAGCTCAGTGCATTAGTTGTAAATGTGATTAATGGCAAAGCGGTTTATCTTCACGAATTAGCTACGATCATCGATGGCCCAGCCGAGCCTGCTCAGTATCAGTGGTTGAGTTTTAATATTCATCATCAACCATTAGCTCAGTTAGATCAACAATACCCGATGGTGACAATCAGTGTGGCAAAACAAGCTGGCAGCAACGCAGTTGCATTGACACAGTCGATTGTTAAGAAAATGGATGAGTTAAAGCACACATTTTTACCTCACGAAGTGAAGTATCAGATCTTGAGAGATTACGGCCAAACCGCTGACGAAAAAGTGAATAATTTAGCTTCAAGTCTTGTGTTTGCTGTGTTTACCGTAGTGGTTTTTGTCGGTGTCTTTTTAGGTTGGCGTCCAGCAATTGTGGTTGGCTTAGCTGTGCCGATTTGCTACGGCATTACATTATTTTTGGATATGGCACTGGGCTACACCATCAATCGAGTCACTCTATTCGCTTTGATTTTATCGTTAGGTCTATTGGTGGATGACCCAATCACTGGGATTGATAATATCTCCCGTTTTATAACGAAAAAAGGCAACAAAGCCCCCAACATTGTCGCAGCGATGTCTGAAATTAGAGGGGCGCTGGTAATGTCGACACTTACCATCATGTTGGCATTTATCCCGTTGGCATATATTACGGGCATGATGGGGCCTTATATGGCACCTATGGCATTTAATGTGCCAGTGAGCGTGTTTGTTTCAACCTTAGTGGCTTTTTTAGTGACGCCATGGTTAGCGGCCAAATTACTCAAGCCCGGTGATGTGCTAAGCAGTGATGAGCAAGTTTCAGGAGGGGGGACTTATGGTCGAATGCTGGCACCCTTACTTGAAAATAAGCGACGTGCAAAACTTGCGCTTTGGTTGGTGTTGTTATTGTTTATAGTGAGTGCAGCGTTACCGATTTTTAGAGCTGTGCCATTAAAATTACTGCCTTATGACAATAAAAATGAGGTGCAAGTACTGATTGATTTGCCCGAATCTGCCACGCTCGAGCAAAGTTCAGCCATGACACAAACGGTGATAAAGCGATTGCAAACATTCCCAGAGGTTACGACACTCGCCGCTTATGTGGGTGAGCCTTCACCGATTGATTTTAATGGGATGGTTAGGGGGTACTATCAACGCCGAGCGGCTCATTTATCCGAAGTACGTGTGTTATTGGTGGATAAAACGCAACGTGAGCACCAATCTCATGCGGTGGTACTAAGAATGCGTGCTGAGTTAGCGGATTTAAGTCAGCAAGGTGTGGTGATTAAGGTGGTGGAAGTGCCGCCAGGTCCGCCTGTGCTCAGTACGTTAGTGGCCGAAGTGTATGCCGATCTGTTTATTGAAGATGAGATACATCGTCAAGCTGCTGAACGAGTGATGGCCAGACTAAAACGCGAACCACACGTTGTCGAAGTCGACTCAACATTAACAGCAAATCAACCGACTTTACGCTTTGTGACGGATCAAGAAAAAGCGGCGTTATCGGGGGTGTCAAAGCAAGATATCAAAGACACTTTGCAATTAGCTAGTGGCGGGATGACGGGGGGGATTGTTCATGTTCCTACAGAAAGCGAGCCGTTAGTTATCAACCTACAATTGCCTTATAGCGAACGCAATCAATTGGCTACTTTATTGAGTTTACAAGTAAAGGGGCGAGCGGGCATGAGTTATACCCAACAAGAACTCGGTTTGGAAACCGCCCCTCAACCGCTTGTTGCGTTATCAGAACTTGGGCAGTTCGAAGCGCGGGACAGTGAGCAAGTGATTATGCGCAAAGATCTCAAAAAAGTGATTTATGTGATGGCAGAACTCAATGGCCGTACCCCTGCAGAGGTGATTAGCGACCTCAGTCATGATTTAGTCACTGCAGCGCCATTAGAGTCAGATCTGGTTAATCTTGACTGGCAACAGCGCAGCTATCTTGATCCAGGGGCGAATGATTGGTGGCAACTGCCAGCAGGTACGCATTTAAGTTTCAGTGGAGAAGGTGAGTGGCGGATCACTATTCGTGTCTTTCGTGACATGGGAATTGCCTTTGCCTTTGCGTTGACAGCTATTTTTGTATTGCTCCGGCTACAGACTCAGTCGGTGGCTTTATCGCTGATTATTATGTCGGCTATTCCGTTGACGGTTATTGGCATCATGCCCGGTTTTTGGTTAATGAATCAATTTGGCGAGCGTATTGTAGCGGGAGCGCCTGAACCGGTGTTATTTACCGCAACGGCGATGATTGGCATGATTGCCTTAGCAGGAATTGTGGTTCGTAATTCATTAATTTTAGTTGAATTTATTTCTTTAGCTCGTAGTCAAGGTATGGCCATTAAAGAAGCTCTTGTACAAGCCGGGGCTGTCAGAATGCGCCCTGTCTTACTTACCGCAGGAACCACATTGTTGGGGAACTTAGTGATCACGTTGGACCCTGTATTTAGTGGACTCGCTTTGGCGATCATATTTGGCATTATTGCCTCTACGTTATTTTCATTATTTGTTGTGCCCTTAGTATACTTTTTAGTATTTGATTCATCGCTCAGCCACGTCGAAAAGGAGTAAGAGCATGACTGTTTTAGTAAACAAAAAGTGGTTGATACCATTAATCGCAATCAGTGGTTTATTAGTGCTGATTGCAGTAATGGTTGGGTTGTTTAATGATAAAATAGCCCCTGGAGAGCTATCTTCTCCAGAGTTATTTACAGGTAACACTTTCCCTGTTGCCTATCAAACAGTGGCAGATCAAGAAAGTGTGCCAGCGACCATTATTGCACAGCAAAATACGTTGATATCTAGTCGCATTTTAGCGCCAATCAGCGCTTTAAAAGTGCGGGCAGGGCAGATGGTTCGCCAAGGTGATGTTCTAATAGCGCTTGATGACAGTGAATTACAAACGCAAGTAGCGCAAGCTCAAGCCCAACTGGCAGCTGAGAATACACAGCTTATTCATGCTCAGTTGCAATTGGAACGAGCGATAAAGTTACAAGAGCAAGGGCTAATAGCCGTGAACGATTTAGATGAAGCGCGCGCTAATTTTGATGAACTCAGCGCGAGTTCAGTCCGTGCAAAACAGGGGGTCGCACAAGCTAAAGTGATGCTGTCTTATAGTCAAATAGTGTCCCCAATTGACGGTAAAGTGGTTGATAGAATGGCTGAGCCGGGAGATGTTGTCAGTCCTGGGCAGGTTTTATTATCTATTTATAATCCGACTTCGATGCAAGTCGAAGCCTCTGTCAGAGAGCATAAAGCGGTACAGTTGACTATTGGCCAAACTTTAGAGATTGAAGTGGCCTCAATAGAGTTGGAGACGACAGCGACGATTGCTGAAATTGTACCGGTTGCTGATAGTAATGCGCGGAGCTTTTTCGTCAAATTAGATATTAAGCAAGATAATCGACTAATGCCGGGTATGTTTACCAAGGTAAAGTTACCAGCACAGAGTTCGCAACAAATAGTGATCCCTTCGTCATTGGTAATCCCATATGGCCAGTTAGAGATGGTTCAGGTGGTTAATAATGGTGTGTTGGAACGTCGCTATATTCGCACTGGAAAACGGTTAGATAATCAAAATGTTGTAGTTGTTTCTGGCTTAGTAGTCGGGGATTTAATTGCACAGAAATAAAAAATGACAAGCAACCAATCACGAAGAGCTGGTTGCTTGTATATACCATTGATTGCTTTAATCTTTATATAAATGTAGCGATTTCTTCGAGGTCTTTTTTAACTAATGCATGTTCAGGCACTGTTGCATCGGCTGCAGGATAGCCTGCAATTAGCAGCATATATGGGCGTTCATTGTCTCGATCGCGTCCACAAATATCACTTAAAAAGCTCATAGGCTTAGGTGTGTGCGTTAAGGTTACTAGGCCTGCATGATGCAGAGCTTGAATTAAAAACCCTGTCGCAATCCCCACGCTCTCATGGACATAATAATTGGTGTTCTTATCCTCAGCATGAATGCCTCCTTTCTTTTGACTGAAAATGGCAATCAGCCACGGTGCATGCTCTAAGTAAGGTTTATTGGCATCGGTGCCTAAAGGTTTTAGCGCATCAAGCCATTCTTCACCTGCGCGGCCTTCGTAAAATGAACGCTCTAAATCTTCGGCCGCTTGGCGGATTTTCTGTTTAACATCTTGGCTATGAATGGCAACAAAATGCCATGGCTGATGATTGGCGCCACTGGGTGCAGTACCCGCAGCTTTTATACAGGCCTCGATTACTTCTTTTGGTACGGGCCGATCTGAGAATGAACGAATGGAATGACGGCGCTGGCTGTTTGCAAGGAAGTCATTTGCACGAGTTTGCATTTCGTTTACTGGGTATTCTATATAATCGTTTAGCGGCACATTTTGATGATCTTTCATTGGCTTTTCGCTTCTAATTTATGTTGTGTTTAGCTGTTTTATACCGAGCTTAATCAGGACGTGCAAGCGCAAAGTATAGGTTAAATGCTCTAAAATAAGCAGATTACAGAATGAGTGTTCACTTTCTATTCAGATGATTTACAGCAAAGTAAGACACCAACGAAATAGGAGTGGTGCTCATGATACCTGTAAATACAATTGCAGTTTACCCACAGAAAATGGAACCCATAAATGCCGCAGGCAAACCTACAGAGGTGGCATCGGCAAAGGGTTTACCTCAAGACCTTGTCAGCATTTCAACAGATGCACGAATGAAAGTGCATGCTGAAGCGGTCATGCCGCCATTTGAGCTAAAGCAGGCTACTTTTCCCAGTCAAGAAGAGAAACTGGAGCAAATTGATGCAGTTAAAAAGTCGATTGCGATGTATCAAGCTGTGAGTCAGATCCATGATGGAAAGTTGTCTTTAACAGAAGCTTATATCGTGAAAAACAATGAGAATGTACGCCAAGCCTATGTTGCGAAAGAGCAAAAGGCGCATAATCAAAGTTTGATCGCAGCGTACCAAAGTGGACAAGACATGGCGCTAAATTATTATGCGTAAGCAAAAACGACGCAATATATCCCAAGGATGGGGTGCGATTTTTGTGTGTGCCACTCATCATTTTATTTTACCGTTAATCACCTTCTTTTAGTGTTTGGCATCAGTCCGTTTTAACCTCTAGAGTGAAAGACACTCAATCAATCCAATTATAATAAGATGAAGAGGCTAAACCATGTTGAAAATAGAAGGGTTATCTAAAACATACGATAACGGTGTAAAAGCATTAAGTAATGTTAATTTAAATATTCCGAAAGGGATGTTTGGGCTGTTAGGTCCAAATGGTGCGGGAAAATCATCTTTGATGCGTACTATTTCGACGTTGCAGCAAGCGGATGAAGGAAAAATTGATTTTGCTGGGATTGATGTACTCAATGATCCGCAAGCATTACGTCAAAGACTTGGGTATTTGCCACAAGACTTTGGGGTGTATCCGCGAATTAGCGCGTATGAACTTTTAGATCACATGGCTATTCTCAAAGGTCTCAACAATGCGGCACAAAGAAAAGAAGCCGTAGAAGGGCTGTTAGCACATACCAATTTATACCAGCATCGTAAAAATGCAGTGAGTGGTTTTTCTGGCGGGATGCGCCAGCGCTTTGGGATAGCGCAAGCATTGTTAGGTAACCCAGATTTGTTAATTGTTGATGAGCCAACTGCCGGCCTTGATCCGGAAGAGCGTAATCGTTTTCATAACTTGCTTGTTAGCCTGGGTGAAGAAAAAGTCATTATTTTATCAACCCATATTGTCGAAGATGTCTCTGAACTTTGCCCGAATATGGCCGTGTTAGCGTCAGGACAAATCATTCTCGAAGGAAATCCGATTGGTCTGACTGATAAATTACAAGGTCAAATCTGGCGCAAAACGGTTTCCCAGCAAGAAGTACAAGAAATTGAAGCCGCCATGCCTGTAATTTCTAAACGCTTGTTTGCAGGTAAAACGATTGTGCATGTAATGGCTGATGATGCACCATCGGGGTTTGAAAAAGCGCCTGCGAATTTAGAAGATGTGTATTTCTCAACACTGCATAAACACCGCAGTGCTGCATAAGGGGGAATGACATGTTAGCTAAAATGTTTATGTTTGAATGGCGGTATTTTGTCCGTCAGCCCTCTTTTTATGTCACAAGTCTGATTTTTTTCTTTTTGACTTTTTTTGCTACGGTCAGTGAAAATGTTCAAATTGGTGGCGGTGGGAATGTGTTGTATAACGGGCCGTTTTCGATTGCGCAAACCTTAGTCATCATGGGGCTATTTGCGATGTTTTTGGTGGTTAATTTTGTGGCCAGTACAGCGACCCGCAATGATACCTCTAAAATGTCAGAGTTGCTTTATAGCAAGCCAATTAATCCAACAACGTATCAGCTTGGCCGCTTTTTAGGCTCTTTTGCGGTGGTGCTGACAGTCTTTAGTTTTGTACCACTGGGAATTTTATTAGGCACGTTAATTGGCGGGTTAACTGGGTGGGTTGATGTGGAGCGCTTAGGCGAAACTCACTTAAGTTACTATTTAACCGCGTTCTTTTATTTATCTGTGCCCACTTTATTTGTTTTATCGTGCTTCTTTTATGCGGTGGCGATTCGTTTTCGTTCGATGATGGCGGTATATTTATCGGCTGTTGGTTTATTTATTTTATATACCATATCGGGGCAATTCCTGTCAGAGCCTGAGTACCGAGCGATTGCCGCGCTTTCAGACCCTTTTGCTTTTAATACCTTAGGAGAAGTGACACGCTATTGGACTATGTTCGATAAGAATAATACTGTGATTGAGATGTCCGGTGTTTTACTCGAAAACCGCATTCTCTGGGTGGTTATTGGTGTGATTATTATGGTGTTATTTGGCGGTTTTAGAAATTTAGAGCGCTTGCCAAAAACTAAAAAAGCTAAGACTTCTAAAACAGTGCAGACTGATTTTACCCATTTACTCGGTAATAACCTTTCACATCGCAGTGAAGGGGAAAGTACCTTCGCTCAGCTATTGCATCGCACTCGTTTTGAGGTCAAACAAGTTGTGTTTAGTGCGCCATTCTTGATTCTCGGGGCGCTGACCATCTTTTTATTGGTTGCACCATTAGTTGATCCTACGGGGATGTTTGGTACGCCGGATTGGCCATTGACCCAAATGATGGTTGAACATATCGCAGGCTCTACGGGCATGTTGATGATGATTGTACTGGCTTATTACAGTGCAGAAATCGTGTGGCGAGAGCGCAGCTCTGGCATGGGCGATATTATTGATTCTATGCCGGTAAAAAATATCACATTTTGGTTATCTAAGCTGGTCGCCATTTGTTTGGTAATGGTATTGCTGTACGTGTTTGGCATGCTGGTGACGGTAAGTAATCAGTTTATCCAAGGTTATAGCAACTTAGAGTTAAGCCAATATGTGACTCGCTTAGGTTATGTGTATTTAATTCCTTTGTTTATGACTGCGGTTTTGGCATTTTTCTTACAAATTATCAGCCCAAATAAATATGTGGGCATGATGTTATTTGTTTTATACATCATTAGTACCATAGTGCTCAGTAACTTTGGTTTTAGTCATAATATGTTCCACTTTGGTCAAGCGCCCGCTGTTTTATACTCAGATATCAATGGCTTTGGTACTTATTTAACAGCGCATTCTTGGTATTTAGTGTATTGGGCGGCATTCACGGTGATTTTAGGTGTGCTTGGTTATGCTTTATGGCACCGAGGTCCATCACAGCCATTAAAAGTTCGTATCAGCCAGTTAGGGTATCAGTTAGCCCTGCCAGGTAAATTAGCTGTAGCTGCTAGCTTGGTGGTATTTATTGCATCTGGCAGTTACATTCATTACAACACTCGGATATTGAATGAATTTATGGTGCAAGATGATCGTGAACAGTTACAAGCTGATTACGAAAAGAAATATGTCCAATATAAAGATGCTCAGATCCCGACTGTGATCTCAACCAAAGTGAACGTGGATATCTATCCATATCAACGTAAGTTAACAGCTCAAGCCGATATCGTAGTAAAAAATACTTCGAATCAAGCCATTGAACGCTTTTTAGTGTCGCGACCTAGTAGTAATACACACCAATGGGACGTTGAAATTGAAGGGGGCAAAATCACCGAGATTGATGAGCAATATAGTAGCGCTTGGTTTGTGTTTGAACAGCCGTTATTGCCTGGTGAAGAACGCAGTGGTTTGTTAACGTCAGTGCGTGAAAATCAGGGCTTTGCAGATTCAGGTGAAGATGTGAAGTTAGTCGAAAATGGCACTTTCCTGAATAATTATGAGATTTTTGCTAATTTTGGTTACAACTCGAGTTATCAATTAACAGATCGCCATAAGCGCCGTCAACATGACTTAGAACCCTTACAACGTGCCAATAAACTCGAAGATACCGAATATTATAATGAAAGCTTTTTTGGGAAAGGTGTGGGGTTTATTGAGTTTGAAGCAACGATTACGACTGCAGATGACCAGTTTGCTATTGCTCCGGGTTATTTACAGTCAGAGAGTGTCGCTAACGGCCGTCGGACCTTCCATTATAAAATGGACGCCCCGATGGTGAACTTTTACTCTGTAATGTCGGCTAAATTAGAGCGTAAACACGAGCAATATAAAGGCATTGATATTGAGGTGTATTATCACCAAGATCACTCGATGAATATTGACCGTATGATTGAGTCAGTGCGTGATTCAATCGATTACTTTACGGCGAGCTTTGGTCCTTATCAGCACAAACAAATGCGTATCATTGAGTTTCCAGGTTATCAAACGTTTGCGCAAAGTTTTGCTAATACGGTGCCTTACTCTGAGAAAATAGGGTTTATCACCGACTTACGTGACCCAGAAAACATCGACCCAGTCTACTATGTCACAGCCCATGAAGTTGCACATCAATGGTGGGGACACCAAGTGGGAGCGGCCAATGTACAAGGTAGTGCGATTATTTCAGAAAGTTTATCGCAGTACAGTGCGTTGATGGTCATGGAAAAGAAATACGGTGAAGATAAAATTCGTAAATTTTTAAAATACGAACTTGATCGTTACTTACGTGGCCGCACGGTGGAATTTTTAGAAGAAATGCCCTTGATGCGCAGTGAAAACCAGCAGTATATTCACTATCGTAAAGGTTCTGTGGTGATGATGTCACTCAAAGACCGCTTAGGCGAAACACGCTTAAATGAGGCGCTTAAAGGCTTCTTACAGCAATACAAATATCAAAGTGCGCCTTATCCAACAACGGTTGACTTGGTTCGCTATATTAATCAAGACACCAATGAGCAAGAGCAGCAGTTTGTCAGTAATCTGTTTGAGCACATCACATTATATGATTTAAAAACCACAGAAGTCGCGATAGCCGAACAAGTGGATGAAAATGGATATTATGATGTCACTTTGACGATTGAAGCCAAGCTACAGCGTGCGGATGGTCAAGGACAAGAGACAGAAGTCACCTTTAACGATACGGTTGATATTGGTTTGTTTAGTGCCGATCCAGATGACTTAACCACAGATAACAACGTACTTTATTTACAAAAACACTTAATTAAAACAGGTACAAACGTGATTGAGCTGAAAGTAAAAGAAAAACCGTTGTATGCAGGGGTTGATCCTTTCATTAAATTAGTCGACCGCGACAGTGGCGATAATATTAAGAAATTATAACCAAGCTGCAAAGTGAAAAAAGCCGCTGAGTTAATATTACTCAGCGGCTTTTTTATGGACTAAATAGTGATTATCACTGAATAAAATTAAGATTGATTAAGCGAATACTATAGACTGACGTTGTACATTTGAAATGGAAATTAATCTGATGAATTTACACTGGAAGAATGGTCAAAAAATAGATCTGGCGGTTGGCAAAGTGGTGTGTGTGGGCCGCAATTATGTCGAGCATGCACAAGAGCTTAATAATGAAGTCCCTACAGAACCATTATTGTTTATTAAGCCAAGCAGTAGTTTAGTGTCGATGAAAAATGATATTAAACTGCCAAGCCGTTTAGGTGAGCATCATTATGAAGCAGAATTGGTGCTTTTAATCGGTGATACTATCAGTGCAAGTACTGAGATTAACTTACACAAACACATTGTTGGGATAGGTGTGGGGCTGGATTTAACCCTTCGGGAGCTTCAATCGCGTTTAAAGGCAGATGGGCACCCGTGGGAAAAAGCGAAAGCGTACGATAATAGCTGTGTAGTGAGCCCGTTTGTGCCCATTAATCAGAGCGTTGATTTTAAGGCCCTGCAATTTACACTTAGTATTAATAATGAGTTGAGGCAGCATGGTGATACGTCTTTAATGGTGTTTCCTATTGCTGATCTTTTAAAGGAAATAAGCCTATTTTTTACCTTGCATCCTGGCGATATTGTTTTAACGGGTACCCCAAAAGGGGTGGGGTTGTTAGAGACTGATGATCAGCTCAGTGTAACACTACAAAGTGAAATGCTTGCAAGCTGCAATATTAAATTGAGCTAGACTTTTCTATCAGTAAGCTTGTATATACATGCTGGTAAATATTGCTTAAGCGTTACTCTTGTAAGGATTCTACAATTCACTAACATTTTTTTACTATCTGATATTTTAGATTCTATTACACTTGCCGCATCAACATTTGTGGAATAAGTAGTATGAATAAGCTGGTGGCAGCAAGTTTAGTTTTGGTATTAGCGGGTTGTTCGTCAGTGACGATCCAGCCTGAGCGAATTACTAAATTAACAGAGAAACCAACCTACCAAGATAGTCGCCCTTTTTTCTTGTGGGGCTTAGTCGGTGAGCAACGGGTCGATGTCAAAGCGGTATGTGGCGATAAAAAAGTACTGCAAATGCAGTCTCAAGCAACGTTTGGCGATGGTGCTCTTGGATTAATCACCTTAGGTATTTACGCGCCACACACGATAAAGGTCTGGTGTGAAACCCAAGGTGTCAGTCATGTGGAGGTAAGTAATGCAAACTAAAACAGTCTTATTAGCCGCCGTTTTGGGGATAACCATGGGTTGTACCAGTATTCACTTTGATAATGGTACAGCGCATAGTAATCAAGCTGCTAAAGAGCAATGGCATCATAATTTTGCACTTGCATTGTATGAAGGATCAGAGCCAGTTGATTTAAAAGGTAACTGCGAAGGTGGACAATGGCAAAGTGTGGAAACACAGCTTTCATTCATTAATGGGTTAGCTGGCAGTGCAGCCAATGTGATTGCACCGATTTGGTATCCAAAGACGGTGAAAACAAAGTGTGCCGATACGCTGATCCCATTTGCGGTGAAAGAATAATGTGTATCGTTTAATCTCGCTCCGTAGAGGATATGTAAAAAAGGCAGCGCGTAAATAGGCTGCCTTTTTAGTCTTAGTGTTGTTGCTTATTCATACCTTAGTGCATCAATGGGGTTTAAGCGTGCAGCTTTAATCGCCGGCGCAAGGCCAAACACAATCCCAATCATTGAAGTAAAACCAAATGACAACATGATGGCCCACCCTGGGATATACGCTTCAGGCATACCGGGTAAGATTGCAGCGATGGTTGCGGCCATCCCATACCCCAATGCTAAGCCTATTAAACCGCCAAATAATGATAGCACCACAGCTTCCACTAAAAATTGCAGCATAATAAAGCCAGGCGTTGCCCCTAGTGCTTTAAGTGTTCCAATAACACGAGTACGCTCGGTTACAGATACCAGCATAATATTCATTACACCGATACCTCCAACAATTAGGCTTATCCCAACAATACCTGCGGTGATGGCTGTTGCGCTCCCAGTAAATTTATCGACATTGGCGCGAGCTTTTTCTGCGGTTTCAAATTCAAAATCGTTTTCTTGGCCATCTTTAATTTTATGGCGTTGACGCAATATTCGGGTAATTTGAGCTAAGACCTGTTCTTCATTGGCATCAGGCTTTAGGCGAAACATAATTTGTACATTACTGGCACTATTGGCGCCTTCTAATGCACTCATGGTGCTAATGGGAATGTTAATATAGTCGTCTTGATCGAAGCCTAAAAAGCTACCTTGCGTTTCGGAGACACCGATAATTCGAAACCATTCGCCGCCTAACTTAATGTATTCACCTACAGGGTTTTTAGGTAGGTTCAGCTTATCAATTACAGATGCGCCAATAAAAGCGACACGGCGACGCTTCTCATCGTCTTCTGCACGGATAAATCGGCCTTTATCAGGGTAGGTACGGTAAGCTTTTTGATAATCTTGCTCTGTGCCCATGACGCGGGTGTTATGGGTTTTGTTACCATATTGTGCTCCACCAGAGAAGCGCCATGTAAACATCAATGCGGTCATGGTTTCGGCTTCTTTTATTTTGCTTTTTAGCACTAAAAAGTCGTCATAGGTGAGTTTACTTTTCACACCAACCATTTCTTGCTCAACACTGGTATATGGTTTGATAGAGGTGACATCAGGCGCCATATCGGCAAGTTGGTCGTTGATTTGTTTAGTAAAGCCTTGCATTACGGCGACCACAGTAATGACCGCGGCTACTCCGATGATAATACCTAAACACGTAAGTGCGCTGCGCATGGCATTGGCCTTGATAGCCATCAGTGCCGCTTTTGTGCCCTCCATAATCGCAATCAGAGATTTAAACATTGAGCTTCTCCTCATGGTTATTGCGCGTATCGGCGACAACTTGGCCATCGACTAGGCGAATCACTCGCTGACAATGATCGGCAATTTCTTGCTCATGGGTAACTAAAATAATGGTGTGCCCTTCTTGGTGTAGCTCATCAAATAGCGCCATAATTTCTTTGGTGGTTTTGCTGTCTAAATTTCCCGTGGGCTCATCGCCAAGTAAAATGTGGGGCTTAGTCACCAATGCGCGAGCAATCGCTACTCGTTGGCGTTGACCACCCGAAAGCTGGCTAGATAAATGATTGACTTTATCGGCCAGACCCACTCGTTTGAGTGCTTCAAGCGCTTTTTCTTTGCGTTCTTTAGCAGGAATAAAGCGATAGACCAAAGGTTGCATCACATTTTCGAGTGCTGAAGCCCGAGGTAGCAAATTAAAGCTTTGAAAGATAAAACCGACACTTTCATTGCGTTGATGGGCCAGCTCTGTTTCGGTCATACTTTTAACGAGCTTATCTTTTAAAAAGTACTCGCCATTGGTTGGAATGTCTAAGCAGCCAATCAGGTTCATTAACGTTGACTTACCAGAACCTGACGGGCCGATGATCGCGACATAGTCATTTTCAGCAATTTCAATATTAATGCCATCAAGGGCTTTAAACACTTGCTCACCCATAGTGTAGTGCTTTTCGATATTATGAAGTTTGATTACCGCAGTCATTATGCGGCATCCTTATTTTCATCTTTGTCATCATTAGCGGTTTTGCGTGTAATTACATCACCTTCTTTAAGTTTACTAACAGGGCGAGCAGGGCCTAACACGACGTGATCGTTTTCTGTCAGCCCGTTACTAATCGCTTGCTCAATATCAGATGAAATACCTAACTCGACTACTTTTTTACTCACCGTGTTGTCATTGTTAACCACCCAAACAAACTTCTCATCATCGTTAGATTGAATTGCCTCAATCGGTAACTTTAAGATGTTTTCACCTATGCTTGATGCGATTTCAGCTCGACAGCTCATACCTGCATAAAGTTGGCGGTCGGTTGGGTCGAGTAAGACTTTAACTCGAAATGAGAGTCCTTGTGAGCCCGCTTGATTTTTTGCCGAGGTGCCTATGTTGATGACTTTGCCTTTAAATGGCTTATTGGGGTAAGCCGCAGCGTAGATATCTGCAACTTGGCCTATTTTAATGCTGGCAATGTCGGTTTCATCAACACGTAGCTCAGCCAAAATAGCACTGGGATCAGCGACGAGCATTAAGTCTGAGCCAATAATGTTAGTAGTACCCGCAATTACAGTTTCACCTTCTTTGATGTTGACTGAGGCAAGGAGACCGCTCATTGGCGCTCTAAATACACTTTTGCTTAAGCGATCTTCAGCAATAGACAGTGATGCTTTTGCTTGATTGAGTGATTCGTAACGCGCCTCGATATCAATTTTGGCTAAATCTCGAGCACTTTGGATGTTTTCGAACGTTTCTTGTTGCGCTAAGCCAACATCGTAGAGCTCTTTTTGGCGTTTTAACTGACGTTCGAAATTAATTAAGCGTGTTTTGGCATGTTTAATTTCAATTTCACTAGCACGAACAATGGCTTGAATACGTTCGACTTCTGATTCAAATGCTTGGGTATCGAGTTGCATTAAAATGTCGTCTTCTTGCACGCTTTGCCCTTCTTCCACAAAGACTTTGGCAACGCGGCCCGTGACTTCTGACCGTAATTGTACTTGGGTGTTAAAGACTAAGTTACCAGAAGCTAAGATTGAATCTGCAATTTGCCCCACTTTGGGTGATTGAACTTCAACTTTGACCGCTTCTTTATTGCCGGTTATTTGTTTTGATACAATTAGGGCAACAAAGCCTGCAATAGCAAGTGTAATAATAATGGCTTTTTTCATAAGGTACTCTTTAAAAAGCTGCACTTAAAGTGCAGCGATGATGGCCCAAATAACATAAATTACAACGGTTGGAAGCGCAGCAAAAACGATGGCTTTATTCATGCTGAAGTTGGTCCATGCTTTTAAACCAATAGCAGCGAGGGCGATGCTCCAAAAAGAGAAGATATTTAAGCTTTCTAGTAATGTCGTAAACGGTTGTCCTGCTTCTAAACCAAACACCAGTTGGTTAAGTGAGGCGTAGCTCATCATCGTCAGTGGCAGTTGATCGGTTTGCGCTGTTGCAACCAGAGCAATTAAACCGATAGCAGAAATACCAGCAGGCATTAATGTCCAAAGGCTAAAGCTATACCAATCGCCATATTTGTAATCAGTGGTCATATCTTGTTTGGCTACAAAGGTGTAATAACCGGCAATAATAGCGTTCATTATGAGTAAACCAATAACACCACCTATCATGGCAAATAAATATTGGCTGTCCACAGTGCTGGCCATTTGGTTACGCATCATTTTTTGCTCACCCGTTGTTAAGTCAGCGCCAGCTTGAGCAACTTGTTGTTCGATTAGAAAATTGGTGTCTACATTGCTGTAATAAGCGTACATAGATGCAGCAATTAAACTGCAGACAAAGACCAATGGTAATAAGAACCAGCCTTTGCCTTCTTTTAAGCCCGCAAAGGCTTTACTTGGGGCGATAAAGATATCGAGTCCTGCGGCAAATTGATTTGAAGATTGCATAATGTTTCCCTTGTTTTTTTTTGTAGCGCTAAATTAACATCTGATTACATTTACTGTAAAAAAAAATGATAAACGGTAAAATACAGGTGTGGACGGTTACACCAATTAAATTTGCTAACAATAGGAAACAACATGACATTTCTAGGCACTCCTTTTTCAGAAACAGCGAAACGAGTTTTATTATGTGGAGGGGGGGAGCTAGGCAAAGAAGTTGTCATTGAGCTCAAACGCTTGGGGTGTGAAGTGACTGTGCTCGATCGTTATGCAAATGCACCAGCCATGCAGGTTGCTGACCGAAGTCATGTTTTATCGATGCTTGATGGCGAGGCACTGCGTGCGATTATTGAGCGTGAAAAACCTGATCTCATTGTTCCTGAGATTGAAGCCATCGCCACAGATACCCTTGTTGCGCTTGAAGCTGAGGGGTTTACAGTCGTACCGAGTGCTAAAGCGACGCAATTGACCATGAACCGTGAAGGGATCCGCCGTTTAGCTGCTGAAACCTTATCGATTCCTACTTCTGCTTATCAGTTTGTTGATAATGAAGAGGATTTTTCTTCAGCTATCACTCGTATTGGTTTCCCTTGTGTAGTTAAACCAATCATGAGCTCTTCTGGGAAAGGGCAAAGTGTTGTCAAAAGCCTTAACGATGTCAGCCCTGCTTGGCATTACGCTCAAGAAGGGGGGCGGGCAGGTAAGGGGCGCGTGATTGTCGAAGGGTTTGTTGATTTTGATTATGAAATTACTTTATTAACCGTTCGTCACCGTGATGGCACTAGCTTTTGTCAGCCCATTGGTCATGTCCAAGTGAATGGCGATTACCAACAAAGCTGGCAACCACAAACGATGAGTGATGTTGCTCTGCAAAAATCTCAAGCGATAGCTACTAAAGTCACGCAAGCATTGGGAGGCTTTGGTTTGTTTGGTGTGGAGTTGTTTATTAAAGGTGACGAAGTCTATTTTAGTGAAGTATCACCGCGTCCTCACGATACTGGAATGGTGACCTTGATTTCACAAGACTTCAGTGAATTTGCCTTGCATGCGCGTGCCATTTTGGGGCTCCCTATCCCTAACATTCATTTTCATGGGCCTTCGGCTTCCAGTGTGATTTTAGTCAGTGGTGAGTCTTCGGCCGTTCGTTTTGGTAATTTAAATAAAGCACTGAGTTTACCCAATACCGATTTACGTTTATTTGCTAAACCAGAGGTTAAGGGCACGCGCAGAATGGGAGTTGGCTTAGCGCGAGCGCAGACTGTTGAAGCCGCGATAGAAGCTGCTAAATTTGTTTCTAGTTGCGTTGAGGTGACATTATGAGCGAATTAAAGTCAGTGAAGACAGTCGATGATTTAGTCTTGGGTTTCTGGCGTTTATTAGCATGGCAATTTACCCCAGAGCAGTGTTTATCGTTTTTACAACAAAGTATTGAACAAGGAGTTACCTGGACAGATCATGCTGATATCTATGGTGGCCATCAGTGTGAGGCGTTGTTCGGAGAGGCATTGAAACTTGCACCGAGCGTGCGTGAACAGATTAAAATTATCACTAAATGCGGTATTCGACCAGCTTCAGCCGAGCAAGCAAGGCAAGGATTTGTAAACCATTATGATTCTTCAGCTGCGCATATTATCCAATCAGCACAGCGGTCATTGCGTCATTTTAATACTGACCGTTTAGATGTGCTATTGATTCATCGCCCTGATTATTTGATGCAGGCAGATGAAGTAGCCGAAGCCTTCTATCAATTGAAAAAAAGTGGTGCTGTGCTGCAATTCGGCGTTTCAAACTTCACCTCTTCACAGGTCGAATTACTGCAATCGCGGTTGGACTTTACGCTATTTGCTAATCAAGTTGAATTTTCACCCTACCAGATGAGTGCTTTGGATGATGGCACGCTCGATCAGTGTCAACGTATAGGTATAAAGCCTATGTGTTGGTCTCCTTTAGCGGGTGGGCGTTTGTTCTCTGAACAATCAGAAAAAGCAATTCGCTTGCGGGCAACGTTAACACAAGTGGCCACTGAAATTGGCGCCACGGGGCTCGATCAGGTTGTATATACATGGTTGTTAACTCATCCAAGTCGACCATCAGTGGTGCTTGGCACCGGAAATATAGACCGAGTTTCATCTGCAATTACAGGGTTGAGGTTGAAATTGTCACGCGAGCAATGGTATCGAATTTGGCAGGCTTCTACCGGGCACAGTGTGCCTTAGACGCTTTACTTTTTCTTAGCATAAAGTGTGTTTGGCTGTTCACTAGCTGTTTTTAGTGAGGAAGCGCGCTAACAGAGTGAGCGCGCATTATAGCCTAAAGGGTGAAATCGATGCTGTAGCCGACAAAAACTTTGGTATCGTCGTCGACTAAGTCTGTTTGCAAGATGCCTAAACTAAAACCGTCTTTTGAAATACTGACACCATAATCCATATAACTGTCTTCTCCATACCATTCTTCGACAGTATCACCACTTGATTGACCTAGATGAAAAGCGAGCTCTGTGCCATTGAGTATTTCAAACGTGGCATTGAGTTCGAGGTAGAGCATGTCCTCTTCTGAGCTCGCATCATTTTGTGCGTGAGTCAGGTAACTCACTTTGCCTTCTAGCCATTGCCAACCGATCGCGCCGTAAAGTTCGCCAAAATCAATCGAGCCTGCTGCATCGGGGTAAGCGTAGTAAACATAGCCGACGTCGTAACTTAACTCCCCGATAGATTGACTAAAGCCAGCATAAAAATCCATTTCATAGCTTGCACTAGCATCTGGGCCAAAATCGATATTTGAAACCCAGCTACCGGCATAAAAACCGCTTTCATTACTGTAATCTATCCCTCCAGATACAGCGGCTTGATCCGCTGTTTGGGTGATACCACGCCAAAAGTAGTTTGATTGAGCTGAAAGGTTAGCTGTGACTTCAGCGTAGCTAGCTGTAGAAGTAAGAGAGAGGCAAGATAATGCAATGGCTGTTGTGAGATGTTTAATTTGCATAGTTTTTCCTTTAATTATTAAGTAGCGCAAAATTTATTTATCTTTGGGGTAGCAAAAGGTGAGCCAACGGTTTTTTTGTTTTCCTGATACTATTTAATATATATAAATCAAATGATTATGTTTGTTTGTAAAGTTATTAGTAATAAAAAACGCACCATCAAGGTGCGTTTTTTAAATTGCTTGCACATTTATTATGCAATTTGCTGTCATTTATTTAGTTAGCCGAAGATCGTACGCATCAAAGCGATAGTTTCGTTAACACTTCGGCCTTTGACGACTTCCGAGACAATGGAGTCGCGCATGTTTTTGATGTGTTCAGGAATGTCATCTGGACTTAAGGCGCGGTCAACTAATACTTCAGCAGAGTCTTTACCGCGCTTTTGTCCTTTATTTAAATTCCCTGCTGATGAAACTCTCTTTGGTTTATTAAGTAACTTTAAATAATTTGAGCTTTCAGCCTGCTGTTGGTCGCTGTAGAAAAATAAGCTTGGTAGTAAGGCTCGAATGTGCCACAACGTCTGTTCTTGTTCGTCATCAGGTAAACTGCTTTGGAACCAAGGCATAGTGTGTATGCTCATTAACACGTCATCCCAATAGCGTTGAAAATCGCGATTATTGAGTTTAACCACACCGACTGCTTGGCTTAATAATTCAAGTTTCGCCTGGCTGAGTGTAATGAAAAAATCCGGGCGACGCATCGCGAGTAAGCGTGTTGCTGGTGCAAGCGTTGCTTTATCATCATCTAACCCAACAAACGCAGCTAAATATTCACTGATAAATGCTGCGTATTGCTCATAACTGATATCCCCCTCGAGCGGAATGTGACTAAGCGCGCTATCAAGTTTATGAGGGCATTCAGTTAGAGCTAAATGAAAAGCTTTGGCAGCTTTGGTTGAGCAGAACCATTCGACATCAAATTGATATACAGATGGATCGTGATTGGCGGTGTGCTTACCTGCGTAAGCGAGCTTATCTTCTTCAATCATTTTTTCGAGTGGTTGCTCTTTGATTGAGCTAAGGTAGCTTATTAATGCAAGCTGCTCGTTTAATCCTAATTGCTCCGCTTTGTTGTTAATGAACGTAGCTAGCACTGGCCAAGGGGCAATGCGTAGCATTTTTAGTTGCTGTAAAGTCAGCGTTTGTTGTAATTGCTGCGCCATTTTTTTAACGATAGGGAGTTGCTTATCTTCTAAGAGGGCAAAATTAATTCTGTTTTGACACACATCGAGTAACTCTTCACACCAACCTGCAAAATCCTTAGGGTGATTCTCTACTTTGACTGCCATCAAATTTAAGCTGATCTCTGGTACGAGTTTTAGGATGTTTTGGTACAAAAGGTTATCAGCGTCAGATAGATTCATTTGTGATGGGGAGATAAGCAGTTTTTTCATTAAGTAAATTCAACTCGACTAAGATTAATAGGAAGCCCACAGAAAGCGGGTCGTGCATAATACCTAGTTCTATTTTTGATTCAATCTTGACACATAAAATAGTCAAATTTATTTCAAATTTGAATCCTGAATATTTGTTACACTATTGGATGGTTATTTATATAAATAATCAATAAAATTAATAGGCTAATGCGCAGCTTTTATTGAGAAACAAATATTGGTACGCTGTGTGTTAAATCGTAAAAAGGGAATGAAATGAAAACGTTATTAAAAATTTTTGCGGGAGTCGTGGTTGCGCTAGTGATATTAATTGCCGCGATCCCTTTTTTACTTCCTGTTGATTATATTTTCGAAAAAGTATCAACGTCAGTGGAGCAAACAACAGGTCGAACACTTGTGATTAAAGGTGATAAGTCCTTGTCTGTTTTTCCTTCCTTAAAATTAGAACTCAATGATGTTCGCCTAGCCAATCTAAAATCAAGTAGTAAACCAGATATGGTAACGATGAAGCAGTTGGCAATCCACATTCCTTACTTATCAGTGTTGTCTGGTGAGGTTGAGTTAGAAAAGTTTGTCATTCAACAACCGCGGATATTGTTAGAAAAAATGGCAGATGGGCAGGTCAATTGGCAACTTGTTCAACCCACTTCAAGCCCTACTCCAAGTGAAACCAAGGCTGGACAATCAGCATCTGCTTTACCTGAGGGGTTTGATATTATGCTCGGTGAAGTAGCGATATATGAAGGTGAAGTCAGTTATGTTGATCATCAAGCCGGCACACAAACTCAATTAACAGCTGTCAATATCAGTATCGTATTACCTTCTCTGTTTGAAGATCTTAAAATTAAAGGTCAAGTCACTTACATGAATGAAGCTTTCGAGCTTGATACTCAATTGAGTACACCAGCGAAAGTCATTAAAGGAGCTGATTTTTCGATAAAAAGTGAAATGGATTCATCTTTATTAAGTGCTAATTTTGATGGTGATATCTCAAAAGCGGGCAAAGAGTTTAAAGGCAGTATGTATGTCAAAGGCAGTTCGGTTAAAAGTATTTTAAATTGGCAAAATATCGCACTTGAAGCAAAAGAGAATGCCTTCAATCAATTTGAGTTAGATGCTCAAATTCATGCTCACACAGATACGCTGACTTTATCGAGTTTCAAAATGGCGCTTGATGAATTAGTAATGAAGGGGAGCGCATCGGTAGTTACCGCAGCTGTACCATCAATTAGTGCCAATATTGACTTGGGGATGCTTGATTTAAATCCCTACCTACCAGTAGAACAGGCTCAGAAAGACGCTAATGAAAAACAATCAGGGGCTGCTCAACCGATCGTCTGGGATGACACTGCACTCGACCTGTCAGGGCTAAAAGCAATTAATGCCGACATTAAGGTCAAATCGACAGGTTTGATTTTTAGAAAGATCACGCTTGGTACAAGTGCGTTCGCAGTGAAAATGAATAAAGGGATCGCGAAGTTAGCTATGACTGAGTTTAATGCATACTCAGGTAAAGGAGCTGGTAATGTAACAGTTGATGCAAACCAAACCCCATACAAGATTAATACAGATTTCCAACTTTCAGACATAGATGCCGAGCCTTTATTAAGCGATGCGGCAGGCTTTGATAAATTGATGGGTAAAGGTGAGCTAAGTTGGCAGCTCACAACGCAAGGACAAAGCCAAAAAGCCTTCGTGAGTCAATTAGCGGGGGATGCATCGTTTAGTTTTAATGACGGAGCTGTCAAAGGGGCAAATGTTGCAGCCCTAGTACGTAAAGCCAAAGAAATGCTAAAAGGTGATTTAAGTGCAGTTAAAGATGGCTTAAATACTGGATATGATAAGTCACAACAAACGGATTTTACCGCCCTCACAGGGAGTATGAAGTTTAACAATGGCGTTGGGGGAAATACCGATCTTTATTTGGCCAGCCCATTGATACGGGTTACAGGTTCAGGAACGGTCGATTTACCTAACACCCAGTTAGATTATCGTTTAGTGACAGGAATTGTTGATTCTATCGAAGGTCAAGGAACTAAAGACACCAGTACGGGGTTTAAAATTCCGGTAAAAATTAAAGGGCCATTTCATGATGTGTCAATTAATCTTGATTTAAGCAAGGCCGCAGAAGATGAAGTGAAAAATAAAGCGAAAGATAAAATTAAAGATAAACTGAAAGGGTTCTTTGGTTAATCAAATTTAATCAATAAAGTTGGCGCTTTCTATAGGCGCCTTTTTTGTACTTGAAAAGAAAATAACTATCCCAATATCGTTCAGAACGTAAAAAGATTTACGTCTGGCTATTAAATAAACAGCTGACCTGTAAAGAGAAGATCTTTGTAGCTGAAATTTTGATTCATAAATACACCATTTAATTAAAATTTAACCTACCACTGTCCAATGTTTGCTGGTACAATTGCCCGCCCTTGAGATGTCTCAGTGACAAAATTGAGGGGAAAATGAACAATATGTCTTGATTTCTTAGTAAGTTAAGGCGTTTCCTAAACTACACAGGAGCACATTTAGATGATCCAAATGCAAACTCAGCTGGACGTTGCTTGTAACAGCGGCGCTCGCAAAGTGCAGTGTATTAAAGTCTTAGGTGGTTCGCACCGTCGTTATGCTGCAATTGGCGACATCATTAAAGTTTCTGTTAAAGAAGCAATTCCTCGCGCTAAAGTGAAGAAAGGTGATGTACTAAATGCAGTGGTTGTGCGTACACGTAAAGGCGTTCGTCGTCCTGACGGTTCTTTGATCCGTTTCGATGGTAATGCAGCTGTAATGTTAAACGCAAATCTACAGCCTATAGGTACTCGTATCTTCGGTCCTGTGACTCGCGAACTTCGTACAGAGAAGTTCATGAAAATCGTTTCACTAGCCCCAGAAGTACTATAAGGAGTCTATCATGGCAGCAAAAATCCGTCGTGGTGACGAAGTAGTCATACTTGCAGGTAAAGACAAAGGAAAGCAAGGTAAAGTGCTTTCAGTTGTAACTGAATCTAGCAGAGTATTTGTCGAAGGCATCAATCTTATCAAAAAGCATCAGCGTCCGGTTCCACAATTGAACCAAGCTGGCGGCATTGTTGAGAAAGAAGCGTCTATCGACGTATCAAACGTTGCGATCTTCAACCAGGAAACTGGTAAAGCGGATCGTGTTGGTTTCAAGATTGAAGACGGTAAGAAATTACGTATCTTCAAATCTACCGGTAAAACTATCTAATAGTTATTGGAGTAGACGATGGCGAAACTGCATGAAGTATATAACGACAAAGTAGTAGCTGAACTTCAAAAAGAGTTCGGTTTCAGCTCTGTCATGCAAGTCCCTCGAATAGAGAAAATCACCCTGAATATGGGTGTGGGCGAAGCCCTTGCAGATAAAAAGATTCTAGAAAATGCTGTTGCAGATCTAGAAGCAATCTCTGGTCAGAAAGCATTAATCACTAAAGCTCGTAAATCAGTTGCTGGTTTTAAAGTTCGTGAAGGCTATCCGATCGGTTGTAAAGTAACCCTACGTGGCGAGCGTATGTGGGAATTCCTTGAGCGTTTGGTAACAATCGCCATGCCTCGTATTCGCGATTTCCGTGGTGTAAGTGCTAAGTCTTTTGACGGACGTGGTAACTACAGCATGGGCGTACGTGAGCAAATTATCTTCCCAGAAATCGATTATGATAAAATTGACCGTGTACGCGGCATGGATATCACAATCACTACTTCTGCTAAGAATGATGAGGAAGGCCGCGCGTTGCTAACTGCGTTTAACTTCCCATTTAAGAAATAAGGGTAGGGTTATGGCAAAGAATTCAATGAAAGCGCGCGAAGAAAAACGCGCTAAATTAGTTGTAAAGTTCGCTGAAAAGCGCGCAGCTCTTAAAGCTATCATCAGCGGTGTTGAAACTTCTGATGAAGAGCGTTGGGACGCGGTATTAAAGCTACAAAGCCTTCCGCGTGATTCTAGCCCTGCACGTCAACGTAATCGTTGTAACATTACGGGCCGCCCACACGGTTACCTTCGTAAGTTCGGCTTAAGCCGTATCAAAACTCGCGAAGCAGCCATGCGCGGTGAAATTCCTGGCCTTAAAAAGGCTAGCTGGTAATAGAATCTCGGGAGTAAGACAATGAGCTTGCAAGATCCAATCGCGGATATGTTTACACGTGTTCGTAACGGCCAAACAGCGAAAAAGGTTTCAGTATCTATGCCTTCTTCAAAGTTAAAAGTTGCTGTTGCAAAAGTGCTTAAAGACGAAGGTTACATCGCTGATTATTCAGTGAGTGGCGACGCTAAACCTGAACTAGCTGTTGAATTAAAATATTTCGAAGGCAAAGCTGTTATCGAAACAATTCAACGCGTTAGCCGTCCAGGTCTACGTATTTATAAGAAACGTGGTGATTTACCAACAGTAATGGGCGGTTTAGGCATTGCTATCGTTTCAACTTCTAAAGGCTTGATGACTGACCGTGCTGCACGTGGTGCTGGCGTTGGTGGTGAAATCATCGGCTTTGTAGCTTAATCGGAGGGAACTATGTCTCGTGTTGCTAAGGCACCAATCAATGTTCCTGCCGGTGTAGAAGTTACACTAAACGGCCAGGACATCAAAGTTAAAGGCAAAAACGGTGAGTTAAGCCGTACAATCAATGCTGCAGTTGAAGTTGTAGTAAACGAAAACGTAATCACTACTCTTCCTCGTGAAGGTGTAGTAAATGCATGGGCTCAAGCAGGTACTGCTCGCGCTCTAATCAACAACATGTTAGTGGGTGTTGATGCAGGTTACGAACGTAAACTTCAGTTAGTTGGTGTTGGTTATCGTGCTGCAGCCAAAGGTAAAGTATTAGACTTAACTCTTGGTTTCTCACACCCAGTGAATTTCGAAGTTCCTGAAGGAATTACAATCGAAACTCCAAGCCAAACTGAAGTTCTTGTTAAAGGCGCAGATAAGCAGCTTGTAGGTCAAGTAGCTGCTAACATTCGCGCATACCGTAAACCTGAGCCTTATAAAGGTAAAGGTGTTCGTTATGCTGATGAAAATGTGCGTCGTAAAGAAGCCAAGAAGAAGTAAGGTAAGACGATGGATAAAAGAACTGCTCGTCTACGTCGTGCTAAACGTACGCGTAGAAATTATATTGAACAAGGCGTAACGCGTCTTGTTATCCACCGCACGCCACGTCACATTTACGCTCAAGTAGTTACTGCTGAGGGTACTGTACTGGCTGCTGCTTCTACAGTTGAAAAAGCTATTAGCGAAACAGTTAAAGGCACAGGTAACATCGAAGCAGCGCAAGCTGTGGGTAAGACTGTTGCTCAACGTGCAGCTGACAAAGGTATCGAAAAGATTTCTTTTGATCGTAGTGGCTTTAAATATCACGGCCGTGTGAAGGCGCTTGCAGATGCAGCGCGTGAAGCCGGTTTGCAATTCTAGGAGTAGACGATGGCTAACGTAGAAGCAAAGCAACAACAGCCTGATTTAGCTGAGAAGCTAGTTGCTGTAAACCGTGTGTCTAAAGTTGTTAAAGGTGGTCGTATCTTTAGCTTCACAGCACTAACGGTTGTTGGCGATGGCGCAGGTAAAGTAGGTTTTGGTTACGGTAAAGCACGCGAAGTACCAGCTGCAATTCAAAAAGCAATGGAAAAAGCACGCCGTAACATGATTAATGTAGACCTTAATGGTAATACTCTGCAGCACCCAGTTAAGGGTCGCCATGCAGGTTCATTAGTATTCATGAAACCAGCCTCTGAAGGTACTGGTATCATCGCTGGTGGTGCAATGCGCGCAGTGTTAGAAGTTACTGGTGTACATAACGTATTATCAAAGTGCTACGGTTCAACTAACCCGATCAACGTTGTACGCGCAACTATCTCTGCGCTTGAGAACATGAGTTCTCCAGCACGCGTTGCAGCTAAGCGTGGTCTTAGCGTAGAACAGATCAAGGGGTAAACCATGGCTAAGCAAACTGTTAAAGTAACACAAGTAAAGAGCTCTATCGGTCGTTTACCGAAGCATAAAGCTACATTACGTGGTCTTGGTTTACGTCGTATCAATCACACTGTTGAGTTAGAAGATACTCCATGTGTGCGTGGTATGATCAACCAGGTTTATTACATGGTTAAGGTTGAGGGGTAATTCATGCGTCTGAATACACTTTCACCTGCTGCTGGTGCAAAAACAGAGAAAAAACGCCTAGGTCGTGGTATCGGTTCTGGTCTTGGTAAGACTGGTGGCCGTGGTCACAAAGGTCAAAAATCTCGTTCTGGCGGTACTGTACGCGTTGGTTTTGAAGGCGGTCAAATGCCAATCCAACGTCGTCTACCAAAATTCGGTTTCACTTCACGCAAATCATTAGTATCTGCTGAAGTTAACCTTTATGAAATCGCTAAAGTTGAAGGCGATGTGGTAGAGCTTAGTACACTACAAGCAGCTGGTCTGGTTAAGAAGAACGTTCTGTTCGTTAAAGTAGTTAAATCTGGCGAAGTTTCACGCGCTGTGACTGTCAAGGGTCTTAAAGTGACCAAGGGCGCTCGCGAAGCAATTGAAGCTGCCGGAGGCAAGGTAGAAGAATAATAAGGAAAGTACCATGGCTAAACCAGGTCTAGATATGCAAAGTGCCCAAAGTGGTCTAGCGGAATTGAAGCGTCGCTTACTATTCGTACTCGGAGCTATAATCATTTACCGTTTAGGTTCATTTGTGCCAATCCCTGGTATTGACGCCGCTGTACTAGCCGAATTCTTCGAGCAACAAAAGGGCACCATAGTTGAAATGTTTAACATGTTCAGCGGTGGTGCGCTTGAGCGAGCATCGGTATTGGCATTAGGTATCATGCCTTACATCTCAGCTTCGATTATTATGCAGCTATTGACGCACATACATCCCGCGATGATAGAGCTTAAGAAAGAAGGTGAACAAGGTCGTAAGAAGATCAGTCAATACACTCGATATGCTACGCTCGTGCTAGCAACTGTACAATCAATCGGTATTGCAACCGGTTTACCAAATATGATGCAAGGTCTGGTCGTAAACCCAGGTTTTGGTTTCTATTTCACTGCTGTTGTGAGTTTGGTAACTGGTACAATGTTCTTGATGTGGTTGGGCGAGCAAATTACGGAACGTGGTATCGGTAACGGTATATCAGTTCTTATATTTGTTGGTATTGTTGCTAACCTGCCGTCTGCTATTGGTTCGACAGCCGAAATGGCGCGCCAAGGTGATTTGAATGTTTTAATGCTGTTAGTGATTGCTGTAATTGTATTTGCTGTAACTTACTTAGTGGTGTTCTTTGAGCGTGGTCAACGACGTATAGTTGTTAATTATGCAAAGCGTCAGCAAGGCCGTCAGGTATTTGCCGCACAAAGCACACATCTACCACTGAAAGTAAATATGGCTGGTGTTATTCCACCAATCTTTGCTAGTAGTATTATTCTGTTCCCTGGTACAATTGCCAGCTGGTTTGGTCAGGGCGAAGGTCCTGTTGCTGATGCATTACAAACTATCTCATTAGCCCTGTCCCCAGGACAGCCGCTTTATGCGATGGTATTAGCTGCAGCAATTATCTTCTTCTGCTTTTTCTATACAGCGTTGGTATTTAATCCACGTGAAACAGCAGATAACCTGAAAAAGTCTGGTGCATTTATACCAGGTATTCGTCCAGGTGAGCAGACATCGAAATACATTGATAAAGTGATGACACGCCTGACATTGGCAGGTGCTTTGTATATTACCTTTATCTGTCTGGTGCCCGAGTTCATGACAATGGCATGGCAAACGCCATTCTATTTCGGCGGTACATCAATTTTGATTATCGTTGTTGTGATTATGGACTTTATGGCACAAGTACAGACCCATCTGATGTCACATCAGTATGATTCTGTGCTGAAAAAAGCTAACCTTAAAGGCTACGGTCGATAAGGTCAGTCTACGGAGTTGAGTTATGAAAGTTCGTGCTTCCGTTAAGAAAATTTGCCGTAACTGTAAAGTTATTAAACGTGCCGGTGTTGTACGTGTAATTTGCAGTGAGCCTAAGCACAAGCAAAGGCAAGGCTAAGTAATAGTCGTACAGGCTGAGTAAAAACTACTCAGCCTGTGTTCTTGGTTGAAGTTTGATTATTGGTTGAGTATCCTAACGGGCTTTTCAACAGAATATAATCAAATTCTAATATAGGAGATGTGTTAGTGGCCCGTATTGCTGGCATTAACGTCCCTGATCATAAACATGCTGTTATTGCATTAACTGCTATTTATGGTGTTGGTAAAACTCGCTCTAAGGCTATCTTAGCTGCGACAGGAATCGCTGAAACAACTAAAATCGGCGAATTAAACGAAGAATTACTTGATGTACTTCGTGAAGAAGTAGGCAAGTACACCGTTGAAGGTGACCTTCGTCGTGAAATCACATTAAATATCAAACGTCTTATGGACCTTGGTTGCTATCGTGGTCTTCGTCATCGTCGCTCTTTACCACTACGTGGTCAAAGAACTAAGACTAACGCGCGTACTCGTAAGGGTCCTCGTAAGCCTATTAAGCGATAAGGGTAAAGACAATGGCTAAAGCACCAATTCGTCGTAAGAAGGTTAAAAAGCAAGTTGCTGATGGTATGGCTCATGTCCATGCATCTTTCAACAACACTATTGTAACGATTACAGATCGCCAAGGTAATGCTTTATCTTGGGCAACTGCAGGTGGTTCAGGTTTCCGTGGTTCACGTAAATCTACTCCATTCGCTGCACAGGTTGCTGCTGAGCGTGCAGGTACTGCTGCTCAAGAGTACGGTTTGAAAAACCTAGAAGTATTCATTAAGGGTCCAGGTCCAGGCCGTGAGTCTGCTGTACGTGCACTTAATGCTGTAGGTTACCGTATTACAAACATCACTGACGTGACGCCAATTCCTCATAATGGTTGTCGTCCACCGAAGAAACGTCGCGTATAACAATAGGTTAGTGGAGAAAGAACATGGCTAGATATTTGGGCCCTAAGCTCAAGCTAAGTCGTCGTGAAGGTACTGACCTGTTCCTTAAAAGCGGCGTTAGAGCGATTGACTCTAAATGTAAACTAGAGACAGCACCTGGTCAGCATGGCGCCCGTAAAGGTCGTTTATCTGATTACGGTTTGCAGTTACGTGAAAAGCAAAAAGTACGTCGTATTTACGGTGTATTAGAAAAGCAATTCCGCAACTACTATAAAGATGCTGCTCGTATTAAAGGCAACACTGGCGAAAACCTTTTACAACTTCTAGAACAACGTCTAGATAATGTTGTATACCGTATGGGTTTTGCAAGTACTCGTGCTGAAGCACGTCAACTTGTAAGCCACAAGTCGGTTATGGTTAACGGTATTGTTGTTAACATTCCTTCTTACAGAATCACTGCAGATGATGTAGTTGTTATTCGTGAGAAAGCTAAGAAGCAAGCACGTATTGTTGCTGCTCTTGAGTTAGCAGAACAACGTGAAAAACCAACTTGGGTTGAAGTAGACGGTAGCAAAATGGAAGGCGTTTTCAAACGTTTACCAGAGCGTTCTGATCTGTCTGCAGATATTAACGAACAGCTAATCGTCGAACTTTACTCTAAGTAAAGTAAGAGTTAAGAGAGGATAAAATGCAGGGTTCTGTAACCGAATTCCTAAAGCCAAGATTAGTCGAAATCGACGCAGTCTCACCAACACGTTCTAAAGTAGTTTTAGAGCCGTTAGAGCGTGGCTTTGGCCACACTCTTGGTAATGCTTTACGCCGTATATTACTTTCATCTATGCCAGGATGTGCAGTGACTGAAGTCGAAATCGATGGCGTATTGCACGAGTACAGCGCGAAAGAAGGCGTACAAGAAGACATCATTGAAATATTGTTAAACCTCAAAAGTTTGGCAGTTACTCTAGAAGGTAAAGATGAAGTTTTCCTTACCCTGACAAAATCAGGCGTAGGCCCTGTAACTGCGGCAGACATTCAGCATGATGGTGATGTTACGATCTGTAATCCAGATCATGTGATTTGTCATTTAACGACAGATAGCAGCAATATCAGCATGCGTATACGTGTTGAACGTGGTCGTGGTTATGTTCCTGCATCTAACCGTTTATCCTCTGATGACGATGAGCGCCCAATAGGCCGTTTGTTGCTTGATGCATCATTCAGCCCGGTTGAGCGTATTGCGTACTCGGTTGAATCAGCTCGTGTTGAACAACGTACAGATTTAGATAAGTTAATTATCGATATGGAAACTAATGGTACTTTGGATCCTGAAGAAGCGATCCGTCGTGCCTCAACAATCTTAGCTGAACAGCTAGATGCATTCGTAGATTTACGTGATGTTTCAGAGCCAGAAGCGAAAGAAGAGAAGCCAGAATTCGATCCGATTCTACTTCGCCCTGTCGATGACCTTGAATTAACTGTACGTTCAGCGAACTGTTTGAAAGCCGAGCAAATTCAATATATCGGTGATTTAGTTCAGCGCACTGAAGTTGAGCTTCTTAAAACACCTAATTTAGGTAAGAAGTCTCTAACAGAAATTAAAGACGTGCTAGCTTCACGTGGCTTATCTTTAGGCATGCGCCTTGAGAATTGGCCGCCTGCAAGCCTTGCTGAATAATATAACTCACTGAATTAAGTTTAGTTAGAAGGATAGGGTAATGCGCCATCGTAAGAGTGGTCGTCAATTAAATCGCAATAGCAGCCATCGCAAAGCGATGTTTAGCAATATGGCAGGTTCTTTGGTGAAGCACGAAATCATCAAAACAACTTTACCAAAAGCTAAAGAGTTGCGTCGTGTAATTGAGCCTTTAATCACACTGGCTAAGACTGATAGCGTTGCAAATCGCCGTTTAGCGTTTGCTCGCACGCGTGATAATGAAGTTGTTGGTAAATTGTTTAACGAGCTAGGCCCTCGCTTTGAAGGTCGTCCTGGTGGTTACACTCGCATTTTGAAGTGTGGCTTCCGTGCTGGTGACAATGCTCCAATGGCTTATGTTGAGCTAGTAGGTCGTGTTTCTACGACTGAAGAAGTTCAAGAAGACGCACAGTCTGCAGAGTAAGTCTGATATGACAAAAAAAGCCGAGCATTAGCTCGGCTTTTTTATGTATCAAATTTATTATCTGCTTATAAAAATACACATTAGTAAAATCTACAGAAGTAAAAAATCTATATGTGTTTACTAGTCATTAAAGAATTACTTTGTCATGCCGTTAGTTGAACTATAAGTAAAAGCTTTCTTTTTGAGCGTTTCGTACTAATTTCGCCCTAAAACGATCTTTTTTACATTTTTCTGCAAATAACCCTTGCCAAAAAAGTTCGCCGCTCTATAATGCGACCCCACTGAGACGGCAGGCAGCAACGCTTAGCGAGGCGCAGGTCGAATCAGAGAGTTAAATAAAACTTAGTTTGGTTTTGAAAAAGAATTTAAAATTAAGTGTTGACTTGAAAAGTGAAACGTTTATTATGGCGCTCCACTTCGCAGCAAGCTCCTAGAGTTGGCGCTGCAACGTTCTTTAACAATATAAAGCAATCATCTGTGTGGGCACTCGTACAGGTTGAGTTCTAACAGCTAAGTTGCTTAGGTAACGAAGCAAAAAATTTAGAGTCTCAATTTAGTAAAGTGAGTGACTACACAGTCATAAACAGAATTCATTGAGCAGTCGAAAGACTAAAAACTTTTAATTGAAGAGTTTGATCATGGCTCAGATTGAACGCTGGCGGCAGGCCTAACACATGCAAGTCGAGCGGTAACATTTCTAGCTTGCTAGAAGATGACGAGCGGCGGACGGGTGAGTAATGCTTGGGAACATGCCTTGAGGTGGGGGACAACAGTTGGAAACGACTGCTAATACCGCATAATGTCTACGGACCAAAGGGGGCTTCGGCTCTCGCCTTTAGATTGGCCCAAGTGGGATTAGCTAGTTGGTGAGGTAAAGGCTCACCAAGGCGACGATCCCTAGCTGGTTTGAGAGGATGATCAGCCACACTGGAACTGAGACACGGTCCAGACTCCTACGGGAGGCAGCAGTGGGGAATATTGCACAATGGGGGAAACCCTGATGCAGCCATGCCGCGTGTGTGAAGAAGGCCTTCGGGTTGTAAAGCACTTTCAGTCAGGAGGAAAGGTTAGTAGTTAATACCTGCTAGCTGTGACGTTACTGACAGAAGAAGCACCGGCTAACTCCGTGCCAGCAGCCGCGGTAATACGGAGGGTGCGAGCGTTAATCGGAATTACTGGGCGTAAAGCGTACGCAGGCGGTTGATTAAGCGAGATGTGAAAGCCCCGGGCTCAACCTGGGAACTGCATTTCGAACTGGTCAACTAGAGTGTGATAGAGGGTGGTAGAATTTCAGGTGTAGCGGTGAAATGCGTAGAGATCTGAAGGAATACCGATGGCGAAGGCAGCCACCTGGGTCAACACTGACGCTCATGTACGAAAGCGTGGGGAGCAAACAGGATTAGATACCCTGGTAGTCCACGCCGTAAACGATGTCTACTAGAAGCTGGGGTCCTCGGACAACTTTTTCAAAGCTAACGCATTAAGTAGACCGCCTGGGGAGTACGGCCGCAAGGTTAAAACTCAAATGAATTGACGGGGGCCCGCACAAGCGGTGGAGCATGTGGTTTAATTCGATGCAACGCGAAGAACCTTACCTACACTTGACATCCAGAGAATTTTCTAGAGATAGAATTGTGCCTTCGGGAACTCTGAGACAGGTGCTGCATGGCTGTCGTCAGCTCGTGTTGTGAGATGTTGGGTTAAGTCCCGCAACGAGCGCAACCCCTATCCTTAGTTGCCAGCGAGTAGTGTCGGGAACTCTAAGGAGACTGCCGGTGATAAACCGGAGGAAGGTGGGGACGACGTCAAGTCATCATGGCCCTTACGTGTAGGGCTACACACGTGCTACAATGGCAGGTACAGAGGGCAGCGAGCTGGCGACAGTGAGCGAATCCCTTAAAGCTTGTCGTAGTCCGGATTGGAGTCTGCAACTCGACTCCATGAAGTCGGAATCGCTAGTAATCGCAAATCAGAATGTTGCGGTGAATACGTTCCCGGGCCTTGTACACACCGCCCGTCACACCATGGGAGTGGGTTGCACCAGAAGTAGCTAGCTTAACCTTCGGGAGGGCGGTTACCACGGTGTGATTCATGACTGGGGTGAAGTCGTAACAAGGTAGCCCTAGGGGAACCTGGGGCTGGATCACCTCCTTATCACGATTTAGAACTGATTTGTTCGTAGTGTCCACACAGATGATTGTTAGTTAGTACTTGGTACTAATTAATATTGCTCTTTAAAAATTTGGAAAGCTGATAAAAAAATTCTAGCGAATATTCTTCGGAATGTTTGTTAAGAGTTTTCAAAAGTAAAATTATGCCATTTGCATCGAAAGATGTGATTGGTGTCTACTTTAGTATTCAATATTTAACTTCTGGCGAAGTTTAAATCAGTCCTTTGTATATAATTCAAACTATTTTGGGTTGTATGGTTAAGTGACTAAGCGTACACGGTGGATGCCTTGGCAGTTGGAGGCGATGAAGGACGTATTAACTTGCGATAAGCTTAGTCGAGCTAGTAAAAAGCACTTGAGACTAAGATTTCCGAATGGGGAAACCCACCTGTTTACAGGTATCGTTAACTGAATACATAGGTTAACGAGGCGAACGCGGAGAACTGAAACATCTAAGTACCCGTAGGAAAAGAAATCAACCGAGATTCCGGAAGTAGCGGCGAGCGAAACCGGAACAGCCCTTAAGCTTATTTGTGATTAGTGGAACGCTCTGGAAAGTGCGGCGACACAGGGTGATAGCCCCGTACATGAAAATCTATAGTAAGTGAAATCGAGTAGGTCGGGACACGTGTTATCTTGACTGAATATAGGGGGACCATCCTCTAAGGCTAAATACTCCCAACTGACCGATAGTGAACCAGTACCGTGAGGGAAAGGCGAAAAGAACCCCTGTGAGGGGAGTGAAATAGAACCTGAAACCGTGTACGTACAAGCAGTAGGAGCCTACTAGTTAGGTGACTGCGTACCTTTTGTATAATGGGTCAGCGACTTATATTTTGTAGCGAGGTTAACCAATTAGGGGAGCCGTAGGGAAACCGAGTCTTAACTGGGCGTATAGTTGCAAGGTATAGACCCGAAACCCGGTGATCTAGCCATGGGCAGGTTGAAGGTTGAGTAACATCAACTGGAGGACCGAACCCACTAACGTTGAAAAGTTAGGGGATGACTTGTGGCTAGGAGTGAAAGGCTAATCAAACCGGGAGATAGCTGGTTCTCCCCGAAATCTATTTAGGTAGAGCCTCGGACGAATACTTACGGGGGTAGAGCACTGTTAAGGCTAGGGGGTCATCCCGACTTACCAACCCTTTGCAAACTCCGAATACCGTAAAGTACTATCCGGGAGACACACGGCGGGTGCTAACGTCCGTCGTGAAGAGGGAAACAACCCAGACCGCCAGCTAAGGTCCCAAAGTGTATGTTAAGTGGGAAACGATGTGGAAAGGCCCAGACAGCCAGGAGGTTGGCTTAGAAGCAGCCATCCTTTAAAGAAAGCGTAATAGCTCACTGGTCGAGTCGGTCTGCGCGGAAGATGTAACGGGGCTAAACATACCACCGAAGCTGCGGCTGCGTACTTATGTATGCGGGGTAGGGGAGCGTTCTGTAAGCCGTTGAAGGTGAACCGGGAGGTTTGCTGGAGGTATCAGAAGTGCGAATGCTGACATGAGTAACGATAATGCGGGTGAAAAACCCGCACGCCGGAAGACCAAGGGTTCCTATCCCATGTTAATCAGGGTAGGGTGAGTCGACCCCTAAGGCGAGGCGGAAACGCGTAGTCGATGGGAAACGGGTTAATATTCCCGTACTCGGCATGAATGCGATGGGGAGACGGAGCAGGCTAGGCAAGCATGGCGTTGGTTGTCCATGTAAAAGTAAGTAGGTTGAGAACTTAGGCAAATCCGGGTTCTTAAGACTGAGATACGAGACGAGCTACTACGGTAGTGAAGTTGTTGATGCCATACTTCCAGGAAAATCCTCTAAGCTTCAGTTCATGCTGAATCGTACCCCAAACCGACACAGGTGGTCAGGTAGAGAATACTAAGGCGCTTGAGAGAACTCGGGTGAAGGAACTAGGCAAAATAGTACCGTAACTTCGGGAGAAGGTACGCTGCTGACGGTGATAGGACTTGCTCCTTAAGCTGTTGGCAGTCACAGTAACCAGGTGGCTGGGACTGTTTATTAAAAACACAGCACTGTGCAAAATCGAAAGATGACGTATACGGTGTGACACCTGCCCGGTGCCGGAAGGTTAATTGATGGGGTTATCTTCGGAGAAGCTCTTGATCGAAGCCCCGGTAAACGGCGGCCGTAACTATAACGGTCCTAAGGTAGCGAAATTCCTTGTCGGGTAAGTTCCGACCTGCACGAATGGTGTAACCATGGCCACGCTGTCTCCACCCGAGACTCAGTGAAATTGAAATCGCAGTGAAGATGCTGTGTACCCGCGGCTAGACGGAAAGACCCCGTGAACCTTTACTACAGCTTGGCACTGAACATTGAACCTACATGTGTAGGATAGGTGGGAGACTTTGAAGCAGCGACGCTAGTTGTTGTGGAGTCGTCCTTGAAATACCACCCTTGTAGTTTTGATGTTCTAACGTAGGCCCCTAATCGGGGTTGCGGACAGTGCCTGGTGGGTAGTTTGACTGGGGCGGTCTCCTCCCAAAGAGTAACGGAGGAGCACGAAGGTTTGCTAAGTACGGTCGGACATCGTACGGTTAGTGTAATGGTAGAAGCAAGCTTAACTGCGAGACGGACAAGTCGAGCAGGTACGAAAGTAGGTCATAGTGATCCGGTGGTTCTGAATGGAAGGGCCATCGCTCAACGGATAAAAGGTACTCCGGGGATAACAGGCTGATACCGCCCAAGAGTTCATATCGACGGCGGTGTTTGGCACCTCGATGTCGGCTCATCACATCCTGGGGCTGAAGTCGGTCCCAAGGGTATGGCTGTTCGCCATTTAAAGTGGTACGCGAGCTGGGTTTAGAACGTCGTGAGACAGTTCGGTCCCTATCTGCCGTGGGCGTTTGAGAATTGAGAGGGGCTGCTCCTAGTACGAGAGGACCGGAGTGGACGAACCGCTGGTGTTCGGGTTGTCATGCCAATGGCACTGCCCGGTAGCTACGTTCGGAATCGATAAGCGCTGAAAGCATCTAAGCGCGAAGCGAGCCTCGAGATGAGTTCTCACTTGGAGTTTAACTCCACTAAAGGGCCGTTGGAGACTACAACGTTGATAGGTAGGATGTGGAAGCGCTGCGAGGCGTTAAGCTAACCTATACTAATTACCCGTGAGGCTTAACCATACAACGCCAAAGTGGTTTGTATGAAGCACTGATGAATAAGCAAGAAGTTAGATAGACTGAAGTAGACAATTTTAAAATCAGCGTTCCGAATTTAGTTTTACGGCGAAAGCGGTAAAACGGCAAAATTTTGCTTGGTGACAATAGCGTTTTGGACCCACCTGACTCCATTCCGAACTCAGTAGTGAAACGAAACAGCGCCGATGGTAGTGTGGGATTACCCATGTGAGAGTAGGACATCGCCAGGCTCCTATTAAGAAAAGCCCGACTCAATGAGTCGGGCTTTTTGCTGTCTGCATTTTTATTATCATTCAACTCTTTTGATTGTAGTGATGTAATATTTTTAGAATATAACGAAGTATTGTTTTAGATACTCTCTTCGAATCGTTTGATAAATGTTTGTCAGTGAATTATCAAGCTAATGACATACCTTGTTTAACTTTATTCTTCTCGTTTTTCTCGCTTGAGATGCTGGACTAATACTTTCGAATACTAGCTACATTCATTGTTCACGATATCGAACATGCTTTCACAATCAAATTTGAGTAGGATTTCGACCTTGAATACCACAATATTGTTGAGCGAGCTTGGAGAAAATCGCCTTTTTCAGCTTGCTTAAAAGTAGTTAATGTAAATTCTAGACTTTAGTCAGTCTGAGTGTATTTTACTCTTTGATTATCTGTATGTGCGGCGATATGCATTAACAGTCTAAACACATTTTAGGACGGGATAGAGATTTAATTTAAGGCAAAAAAAAGCGCCACCGTTACGTTGCGCTAAATGTTTCATGTTGGATTCGATTTTTGATTAAATACCATCACCATCTATATGGAGGCCACACTCGCGGTTTAGACCAAAGAATCGAGTTTCTTCTTCTGTCATACCCGGCTCTAGTTTTCGAGTTGTGTGTACATCACCCATTGAGACATAGCCATGCTCCCAAAGAGGGTGATATGGGAGGTCATGCTTAGTTAGGTATTGATAAACATCGCGGTTATTCCAGTCAATGATTGGGTAGAATTTAACAGTCCCTCTACTTAACTCAACAATGTTTTTGTCAGCTCTAGTTGATGATTGCGCCCGTCTTAACCCGCTATACCATGTACCGGCTTGGAGTTCGTTTAAGGCGCGAGTCATTGGTTCGACTTTGTTAAGCTGATTATATTTTTTGATCCCTTGCTCATCTTGCTCCCACAGCTTCCCATATTTAGCTTCTTGCCATGCTGGGCTCTGCTCGGAACGGTATACCTTCAAATTGAGGGATAAGCGCTCAGTGAGCGTATCAATAAACTGATAGGTTTCTGGAAAAAGGTAACCTGTATCGGTCAGTACCACCGGGATATCAGATTTTTGACTCGTGAGTAGGTGTAGCATTACAGCTGCTTGGATACCAAAACTAGATGATAGAAAATGGGTGTCAGGTAAGTTTTCTAACGCCCAAGCAACACGTTCTTCAGCTGTTTTATCAACGAGCAGAGCATTTGCTTCGGCCAATAGTTCCTTTTGGCTTTGCGGGTCCAGCGTTAAGATATTTTTGAATGTATTCATTATCATAATCCAGTTATCAGTTTGCTGTGTGCTCAGCACACAGCATTGAGCTATTATGCATAAAAGTCAGTTTTACTGACTTTTACTTCTGCAACCACGCCAGTACGAATGACGAAGTCACCAAAGCATTCGCCTTCATTGCGTTGCGTCGCCCAGTTGCCAATTAATTGGTCTAGCTCGGCGAGGATGATATCTTCACCCACGTTTTCTTTATAAAGTTTAGGGATACGGGTTCCTTCTCTGTTGCCCCCTAAGTGGAAGTTGTACTTTCCAGGCCCTTTACCGACTAGTCCAACTTCTGCGAGCATGGCACGTCCACAGCCGTTCGGGCAGCCGACGACACGCAGAATAATATTATCTTCAGCAATCTTATGTTTATTCAGTAAAGCTTCGACCTTTTCGATTAAGCTTGGTAAATAGCGCTCAGCTTCTGCCATAGCTAATGGGCAAGTTGGTAGAGATACACAGGCCATCGAATTAATGCGTTGTGGTGTGTGAGTATCATCAATTAAGCCATGATCACGTGCTATTTTCTCAATAATGTCTTTTTGATCTGCTGGCACTCCTGCCACAATCAGGTTTTGATTGGCAGTCATGCGGAAATCACCTTGGTGGATCTCTGCGATTTTGCGACAACCAGTCTTGAGTGGCTGATTTGGGTAATCCAAAATTCGGCCGCTTTGGATAAATAGGGTTAGGTGGAACTTTCCATCGATTCCTTCTACCCAACCAATGCGATCGCCGCGTGAAGTAAATTTATACGGACGACTATCTTCAAATATCACACCTGCGCGTGCCTCGACTTCTGCTTTAAATGCATCTGAACCAAAAGTATCGAGCGTGTATTTTGTTTTCGCATTCTTACGGTTAACACGATTCCCCCAATCTCGTTGAACTGAAACCACATTTTCAGCAATCTTCAGTGTGTGCTCTAATGGGATAAATCCAAAGTCATCAGCTTTGCGTGGATACGTTGCTGTGTCACCATGCGTCATCGCTAAACCGCCGCCAACTAACACGTTGAAACCGACTAGTTTTCCGTTCTCTGCAATGGCTACAAAGTTTAAGTCGTTAGCGTGCACATCCACTTCATTATTGGGTGGTATGGTGACTGTTGTTTTAAATTTACGAGGCAAGTAAGTCGAGCCTAAAATCGGCTCTTCCGTAGTTTCTGCTTTTTCACCATTTAACCAAATTTCAGCATACGCTTTGGTATGCGGGAGTAAATGTTCAGAAATTTTAGTTGCCCACTCGTAGGCTTCTTGATGAAGCTCAGACTCGACCGGATTAGTTGTACATAATACATTTCGGTTTACATCACCAGCCGTTGCAATCGAATCTATACCCACGCTGTTGAGCATTTGATGCATATCTTTGATATTTGGTTTAAGTACGCCGTGGAACTGAAAGGTCTGGCGAGTGGTTAAACGAATACTGCCATAACTTGTTTTATCCTCAGCAAACTTATCAATCGCTAACCATTGCTCTGGTTTGATGATACCGCCAGGCATACGCGCACGGAGCATCACGTTATGTAACGGCTCAAGCTTTTGTTTGGTACGCTCAGGGCGGATATCACGGTCATCTTGCTGATACATGCCGTGAAAGCGGATCAGTTGGAAATTATCAGCGGTGAACCCACCGGTGATTTCATCTTTTAAATCTTGTTCTATGGTGCCGCGTAAAAAGTTACTTTGTGTTTTTAAGCGTTCGTTGTCGGCAAATTTTGCATCTTTATCATGCTTACTGTTTGGCTTGCTCATTTTTTTTCCTAGAATTCTTTACTGTGACGGTAGCGGATGTGTGCTTAATTTAGTACACATCTTTTTGGTAGCGATTGTGGCTGCGCAAATCTTTCAGGTATTGCTCAGCATGTTCAGCATCTTTGCCGCCATGTTCGATAATGATATCAATTAGCGCTTGGTGGACATCTTTGGCCATGCGATTTGCATCACCACAAATATAAACATGAGCGCCTTGCTCTAACCAAGCGAATACATCTGCACCTTGTTTACGTAATTTATCTTGTACGTATACTTTTTGTGCTTGATCACGGCTAAATGCCACGTCACATTGTGTTAATAAGCCAGACTTTAAATACGACTGAATTTCAACTTGGTATAGAAAGTCTTGGGTAAAGTGAGGGTTACCAAAAAACAGCCAATTTTTACCTTCGGCACCTTGGCTATCACGCTCTTGTAAAAATGCACGGAAAGGCGCAATACCTGTACCTGGACCCACCATGATAATTGGCGTCTCTGGGTTCGCAGGGAGCCTAAAATTGTCATTGTGCTCAACAAACACTTTTACTTTACAACCTTCTTCAGCACGGTGAGCTAAGTAACCGGAGCACCCACCTAAGTGTTGGCTGCCAAATGCGTCAAATTCAACTACGCCGATTGTAAGGTGAACTTCCTCTTCCACTTCGGATTGACTTGAAGCGATTGAATACAAACGTGCTTGCATTTTACGTGCGCAGTCAACTAACGATTGTGCATCAATCGCTGCAGGGTACTGGCGAATGATATCGAATATCTGACGAGGTTCGATAAACTCGCGCATAGCAGCCTTATCTTCCGTGAATGCTAATAGTTCTGCATTGTTGGTCGCGAGGGCATATTTTTCAACAAAACCCGGGTAAGATTGGGTCAGCTCTAACTTTTCGATTAAAGCATCACGAAGCGAAATTTTTTCATCTGCTAAAGTGACTTGGGTGTCAGCTGAATTGCCCGTTAGTGATATGATTTCATCAACTAAAGCCTCATCATTTAAAAAGAATACGCCTAATGCATCACCTGCTGTGTAGGTGAGACCTGATTCTTCTAATGAAATTTCAACATGGCGAACATCTTTTGTTGAGTCACGCCCAGTAATTTTTTGCACAACAGTAAGCTCAGCAGCAAATGGATTTTGTTTATTGTACTGACTGGTGGTTGCTGCGCCGCCTAATGTAGCCATAGGGATAACTTGAGCACTTGATTGTGCGCTTAATTCTGGTTCGAATGCATCAAGGGTAGAATTAATCCATTGTGCTGCTAAGGCGTCGTAATCAACGTCTAAGTCGGCACGTTCGACAAGTGTTTCGGCACCTAATTTTTGTAAGCGCTGCTCAAAGTCGATCGCTGTTTGGCAGAAAAATTCATAGCTTGAGTCACCTAGGCCTAACACGGCCACTTTGACACCATCAAGTTTAGGTGCTTTTTTAGATACTAAAAATTCATGAAGATTTTCAGCATCTTCAGGTGGTTCACCTTCGCCATATGTCGATACAACGATAGAAAGGTACTTTTCTTTTTTCAGATTGTTAGGTTTGTAATCTGCCATATTAACAAGGTTGACAGCCAAGCCGCGTGATTGCGCTTGCTCTTTTAATTGCGTAGCAACCCCTTTGGCATTTCCGGTTTGTGAACCATATAAAATGGTTAAAGTAGCCGCTTCACCAGCTTGCACTGCAGCACCTGGGGTAGTTGCACCTAATATTGCTGAGTTGGCATTTGCAGCTAAATAACCACTAACCCAAGCCTGTTGAATTGGATTTAGTTCAGCGACTAATCCTTGAAGCTTTTGCACTTGTTCTTGCGTAAGCGGACTAGCCGCGGCTGAAAGTTGACCTAACAACATTGTTGATACCCCATAAACCTGAAAAAAACCGTGTTGTTCGCAGTAAAAACAACAAAGATTCAAAATTGTGTTACCAATATTGCTGGCACTTACAGCGCTAAGCAAAAGGATAATCCTGAGTGTGAAGAATACTCCTGACTCGATGATACAAAAAATAATAGAAAGTGCTTTGATATTCTTTTTTGGAATGAAAGAAGAGTATTTATATAAAAAATGGTTTAAAAACAATCATCGAGGATGGTCGATTGAAAATTGTACGATTTGAGGTGGGTTTATTTAAACAAAAATAATTTAATTTCAATGATCTATATCTTCAGAGTGGATTTAATTTAAGTAAATGCTCAATTGTTTGTTTTTTGTTAATTGATGTAATATATAATTAACATTGAACATCTATAGTTGCTGTTCAAATGAGAAAAATAACCTCAGATTTATTTAATTGAAGGATTGTCAGGTGAAAATTAATATGAAAATAGCATTAACTATTTTTTGTGTGGTGGGTTTTTCTGCCAAAGCGGAAGTTGTTAATGGTGGTTTTGAATCTTGGCAGGGAAGTCGTTTAACGGGCTGGGATACCATTGATTCAGGCATAACAGTTACGCAACAAGGGAATATAGTGAAAGTCGGTTCCTCTGCTGCGCAAGTGCAGGTTAATACGGCCAGTCAGGCATCAACGGATTTATTGCAAAATATTGATGTTATCGCAGGTCAAACTTATGTGTTTTCAACTTGGGTTTATCATACAGAAGGTTCTGTCAAAGCACGCTTAATTGTTGATGGTTATCAAGGTTACTCAGATGAGCACAGTGTCAATCAATGGCAGAAAATTCAATACAGTTATACAGCAACTTCATCAAAGCAAATTACCGTAGGGTTACGTTTTTATGATGTGACAGGGTTTGATGGGAGCGAAATTGTTTATGTTGATGATTTTCAACCTAGCGCAGATCCGACTTCCCCTCCTACTGACACTGAATGCACAGCTGATAATGTGACACTTGCAGTCACAACTGATAACTATGCAAGTGAAACAAGCTGGTCCTTAACCCGTGGTACAAGTGAAATTGATTCAGCAAGTGGGCTAGCGAATAATACTACTTATAACAAAAGTTATTGCCTGCTTGAGGGGGAATATACTTTTACCATTAATGATTCTTATGGTGATGGTATTTGTTGTAATTATGGTCAGGGGTCGTATCAACTGAAAGTCGCTGATGTGGTCGTTGTTTCAGGGGCGAGTTTTACTCGAGTTGAATCTCAATCCTTTACAGTGACAGCGGCCCCTCCTGGTGATGGCGGAGGAACGACCCCGCCGGATTTAGGAACTTATTATAGTCCGGTGACAGGATTAACGGGTTTTGATCTTAAAACAGGCCTTTACAACATTATTGCAGGTCATAACGTGCAAGGATATGGTGCAATATGGGGGTTTTACGAGCAGCATGCGTTGGATAAATATTATGAAAATGATGGCTCGATTTTAGATATTTACTCTGAAAAACCGCAAAGCTCAGACTCATATAATTATGTCAAAGTGAGCAATCAATGTGGTAGTTATAGTGGGGAAGGAGGATGTTATAATCGCGAGCATTCATTCCCGAAAAGCTGGTTTGGCGGGCAAGTTGAGCCTATGAATTCGGATATCCATCATATCTTTGCTACGGATGGTTTCGTTAATTCTAAGCGTAGTAGCTTTCCGTATGGAGAGGTCGGTTCCGCGACGTTTACATCGACAAATGGTAGCAAGGTGGGTAATGCAACGTCAGGTTTAGGTTACTCCGGAACTGTGTTTGAACCGATTGATGAATTTAAAGGTGACTTGGCACGTGCATATTTTTATATGGCGACACGATACGAAAATGCGATCGCTAATTGGCCAAGTAACAGTAGCTATGGCGCGGCGATATTAAATGGGACGAGTAATCAAGTGTTTGAAAACTGGCATATCAGCATGTTATTACGCTGGCATCAGCAAGATCCTGTCAGTCAAAAAGAAATCGATCGCAATAACGCGGCGTTTGAGCACCAAGGAAACCGTAATCCATTTATTGACCACCCTGAGTTTGCGACCATGATTTGGCAATAAAAACTTAGTTCACTTCAGCTCTTTATTTACTGTAATTAAGTAGTAAATAAAGAGCTTTTTTATGTGAGGAGATCAGTGAGACACTGGGTAAATGGTAATTTCCATTCCAGCACCAATCGCTGAAATTCGCAGTAATGTGTTATCACTTAAGGCTTGATTAAAGCATTTAGGTGTTGTACCAGATTCGAATCCAACATCAAACGTGCGTTTAGAACAAGTTAGCCATTGCTTTAATGCAGCGCGAGAACAAGATTCGATCAGCTCGCATAAGTGATTGATGGTTTTATCAGGAGTGCTATTAGCTAGCTTGGCTTCAATACGTGCAACTTGCTGATATTCATCATTATGATAGTGCAGGATAACAGCGTGCTTTTTTAAGTCATTAACTAAGACACTAATATCGTGTTTTGATTCAAGCTCGAGATCGACATTTAAAAATTGAATTTCTGACATGTTGGCCGTTATTAGTGAAAATAGATGATAAGTGATAAGCAGTTACTCTAACTCAAGTTGAGCTTAACCTCTAGTGTTGAAGCTTTTTTGTTAATAATTTCGCTGTTTAATCAGTGTCTATGGTAGCCTCTAAAATAGAAAAATAAGACATGAACAAATGATATGAATAAACGTCTGTTTAAACGTGCGCGCACATTACATAAATGGTTAGGTTACTTATTGGCTTTGCAAATTTTGCTTTGGTTATTGGGTGGATTGGTGATGAGTGCCATTCCATTAGAAATGGTGCACGGCAAGCATTTAGCTCAGCGTGAGTTGCCGAACCCGTTTACAGCTGAACATTACCAAGCTTCCCTTGATAACATTATTGCCAATGTCGCAGATGTGCGCACGATCTCTTATGATGCCTTGTTATCAAAACCGATTTATAAAATTGACACCGTTCACGAACAATTGATTTTTAATGCTGTGACAGGCGCTCAGTTACCTGCGCCTTCAAAGCTAGAAATAGAACAATTAGCCGTACAGCATTATTTGGGGAGTGGGAAAGTACAATGGGTTCACCTACTCGATATTGGCCCCAGAGAAGTTGGCATGCGCAAAGGGGTGTGGCAAGTTGTATTTGATGATGCAGTGACCACAACGCTTTATTTTCAACAGCATAACGGACAGATGATAACGGTCCGCAGTACGATTTGGCGTATCTTTGACTTCTTCTGGATGTTACACATTATGGATTATGAAGATAGAGAAGACTTCAACAACCCTCTGCTGATTAGTTTTTCTGCGGTGGCGGTCTTATTTTGCTTAAGCGGCATCATCATGTTGTTTCAAGGGGGCGCAAGCAAGCGCGCACGATTGCTTGCGCGATATAGAAAAATCAAACTTTAACTTTGAATATTCTCAAAGGTGAGGAGTATGAGGTTAATTAAATTTACAGGTTGGGTAGGGTTATTAGCACGCAATATTAATTGTGCAACAGTTATCTTAATCCAAGAGCAAACTCGTTAACTGAACTGAGTTCAGCGTTATCTTTTGTTGCTCAGCAAGGTAGCGCTGACCAACAACAGGTTGATGGGTAAATAAATGAGAAAATAACTATGATGGAGATTTTTAAGCAAAATATAAAAAGTTTTCTATGCTTAAGCTAAGTTAAAATTTTTATAGTAAAAACAATGCCTATAAAAGCTCAGCAAAATCCAGAAATCAACTGTTTTGTCATTGTGGCGACCGTCGTTGCGCAGCTCGATGTTATTTTAGTTGAAGCTAAAAACTTGTCGTTGACGGCAAAAAATGCACGAGTTGTCGCGATTCGAGCGGGTCAATCGGCGCTAGGTTTCAAATCTATCACAAATTTTATCGATGAGTTTTCAGCCCGAACCATTAAAACAACACAAGATATTCATAACCATTCACACTTATTATTTAAATTAGCATTAGAGCAATTGCGTGCTTCACAATTTAAAACTCATATGGGTCGAGCACATGCATTGACCGATGGCAAAAATGCAAAAATTAAACAAATAAATCACTTAGCAAATAGTCAGTTACGAGAATGCTGGTCTCATTTAGGCAGCGAGATGCAGTCATTAACATCACAGTTCGAGGAGATTCGTCAGCAAATGCGGGCCGCAGAATATATTGCCGTGACATCTCGAGTTGAAGCGTCCCAAGCGGGTGAATACTGCGATAGTTTAGAATCGGTCTCTGACTATATTGCATCAGCGGCACTTAGAATAAAAACTGCGATTACAATTAACTTAAATACCCTCTCACAATTACAGCGGATCATTAAATGAAATCAAGTGTTCTCTATCAAGGTAAGCACCATAAATGGATTGTTTTTGCTCGAGATCCGGCGAAGCCTGAAAAAATTATCGATACTAATCAATACCTCATTGTTAATGATAAAGAATCTATTTTATTAGATCCGGGTGGAATTGAGTTGTTTTCACCTATGTTAGCTGGGGTATTAAGCCAAATAGAACTAGATAAATTGACGACCTTATTTGCTTCTCATCAAGACCCAGACATTATTTCATCGTTAGGGTTATGGGATAAAACAATCCCTAATGCCAAACTTTATGCTCCTTGGTTGTGGGAGGAGTTTATTCGGCATTTTGGCATGGAAAACATTAAGTTTATGCCGATTAAAGATGAAGGGGGAGACTTGATGTTGGGAAGCACGAACTTAAAGTTTATCCCTGCACATTATTTGCATTCATCGGGCAATTTCAACGTGTATGATCCAGAAGCAAAAATCTTAATGAGCGGTGATTTAGGGGCTGCACTTGAACCTGCCGAAGCACCGATGTTTGTTGAAGATTTTGCAAAACATATTCCAAAAATGGAATATTTCCATAAACGATGGATGCCCTCAAATCGTGCTAAAATGAATTGGATTGCACGAGTTCGAGAGCTCGATATTGAAATGATGGCGCCTCAACATGGTCGAATTTTTAAGGGGGACAGTGTTGGCGAGTTTTTAGCTTGGTTTGAAAAGTTGGATGTCGGTTCGGCTATTTAATCTTGCATTTAGTGGGTTCTTTTAGCATTGTGCCACTTTTATCAGATGATAAAGTGGCATTTTTAATTTAGGTGGGTCATTAATGTTATCAAAAATACTCGGAATATTGTTATTAGTGAGTGTTACAAGTCAGGCAGAACAGCAGACTACAACTGAGCGGTTGTATGATTTTGATCATAAAGTTCACTTCTCACTCACTACTTATTCTGAGAGAGAGTTTTTGCTTGAGATAGACGCAGATACTTACACTCATTTTGCTAATCAAAGTGTTTTTTTGTTACGCCAAGCAGCGATTTTATGCCAAGGTTTGCCATTTGCACTCAAAGTGATGTCAGGCGTGCAAGAGTATCGCGCCATCCCAGTAGAGCCGAGAGCGTATCAAGGCCCCTTAACTGTTCAACTGCGTTGTGAATTGAAGGTGGGTAATTAATTTCAAGATTGGAAAATAAATCCATCTCAGACAGCTATTTTCAATATTTACAACGTTGGGTTAATGTGCAATCCAGCGCATGGCGAGTAATTTGCCTTGTCACCCTTGAAAACCTCTGACTAGAGATGAAGATATTTGCTCGTTATTTTTTATTCAATAAATTAGTCAATCCCTTATCCAAAACCGCGGTTAATGAGTGAGTTAGTCTTTGTAACCCCATGGCGCTGCTGGAGCCTCTATCGCTAGAGTTAGATCAAAGTCTACTCTGAATTCGCGCCCTTCACGTGTTAGGCGGTAGGTAAATTGTTCAGGATAAATATACATGTGCCAGGTATTACCCGTCGATTGAGGGATACCCGATGCTACAAACAGCTCTTTTGAATATTGGTCTGCAGGGAATGATTGTGCTTGAGGCCAGCCAGAATTTACGGTGTGCCCACCATACATGGTTGATTTATCATCTTCCCCATTTTTCATGCGATGATCATGCTTAAGAGAAAGCCCTGAACCTGTTTTGGTAATAATCCACGTACGTGACGCGTTTTCTCCAACGTGAAATGGAATGTGTAATTGTGAATCGGTGCAGCGTCTGACATGCATCACTAATTTTTTCTCACTAAAAGCGCTATCTGCACTATTTCCTTCGGTGACTTTTCCGACAAAAGCTTTACCACACAGCGCGTGTATTTGCTCAAAGAATTGATCTTGAGCAGGAATAGACACGAGCGGTGCTTGCGCAAATGCGCTTTGTGCCCAAAGTAGACAGCCAGTCGTGGTGAGGATCGATATTTTCATAATGTACTCTATCTAATAAGGTAAAACACTAGCTTAATTTGTTTTCTTGACAGCGCAAGCCATCTTCGGTGAATCACTGTTGTGATAGAGTACAAAGTGTACATTTTTTGTTAAATAAATGATATTTAAATGATTTATTAATCAATGTAAGGAAATATTACTTCAGTTTTTCAGAGAGCTACCGATAATAAGGTTAGTTGTTATGTTGTGCATAACTGCCTGTTAAGGATCTAGTCACCGCAATGGGATCTGCAATCAACGAGAGTGTCTCTATGTTCAAAACGTTAACTATAAAAAGAAAACTTCAGCTATTAGCTTTAATGGCGATGACGTCGCTTTTATGTTTGTCATTGCTTAACTTTTATATTGCCAACAAAAAACAAGTGATTGCCGATGCAAAAGACCAATTATCTCTGATCGAAAGTGCAGTAACAGACACTTTAAGAATTGAGGTGGCATTTTTGGCGAAACCCGAGCCTAAGCACTTGTCTCAAATGGAAGAGGTTGTGAAGCATGCATTAAAAACCAATGCTAATTTGCAGCAAATTATTAATCAGTTGGATTATCATTCAGTAAAATTTAACGCAATATCACAAGCATTTAATGACCTGCTAAGTAATTTTGAGCAAATGACTCATACCATGGAAAAATATGGATATGATCAAAATCAAGGGTTGCGAGGAGAACTAAGGAGTAAGGTTCATGAGTTGGAAGCGTTAGCAAAACAAAATCAAGATGATAAAGCGCTGGTTCTCTTATTGCAGATCCGTCGTAGCGAAAAAGATTTCATTATTCGTGGGCAAAGTAAGTACTTAGATAGAGTGGCCAGTGGTGTAAAAGAACTCAAAATGTACATGGAACAATCAGGGCATCGTAACCTTAAGGCGATTGACCAGTATTTAACCGCATTTATGAAAGCGAGTGAACAATATAATTTGCTTGGTTACAAAAGTACTGATTCAGGCTTGAAAAACGAGTTAGATACAATACAGCATCGCCTTGATGAAACAGTCGAAGCGCTTGTGTCGGAACTGCATCAAGTGCAGATAGCAGAATATAATGCAGCACAAACTTTGCAATGGTCTTTCAGTATTCTTATGGCGACTATTTTATTGACGTTATTGTTGCTCGTGATTCGGTCTATTACTAGCAGTATTGATGGTGCGATTTCTGATATTGCTAAAGTCACCCAGTCTGGAGATTTACGTTTAACTATCACCCAGCATAGTCAAGATGAAGTTGGGCAATTAGCCAGTTCCGTCAATGAGTTATTAGGCAAATTTTTATCTGTGATTCGATCTATTCATAGCGCTGTGGATATTGTTAATTCTGAGTCAACTCGCGTGGCGATGAGTGTTGAACAAAGTGGTCAGCAATTAGTGCAACAAAAAATGGAAGTCGAAACCGTGGCCAGCGCTGTAACTGAAATGGGAGCCGTAGCACACGATATTGCTATTAATGCAGAGCAAACAGCCAAGCGTGTGGATGCCGTATCAACGAATGCTCAAAATGGTCAAGTTCAGTTACAGTCAACAATATCCGCAATGACTGAGCTTAGTTCTCAACTGGTTGAGTCAGCCAAGCAAGTGTATTTATTGCAGGATAAAAGCAATGCTATCAATGCGGTATTGACTGTGATTAAAGGTATTGCAGAGCAAACAAATTTACTCGCGCTGAATGCCGCAATTGAGGCTGCTAGAGCGGGTGAACAAGGGCGCGGTTTTGCTGTTGTAGCAGATGAAGTGCGATCACTGGCAGTGAAAACTCAAGAGTCGACAGCAGAAATTACAGATATCATCAATGAGCTGCAAGCCAGTACATCAAATATCGTCGGTAGTATCGATCAGTGCAAACAGCAAGGATTATTAACTGCTGAGCAAACGGAATTAGCTGGTGCCGCTTTTGCTGATATTATTGCTGATATTCAAGAGGTTTCTGAAATGACCTCAACAATTGCGGTGGCGGTTGAGCAGCAATCAACAGTGGCTCAAGAAATTAATCTCAATATCGTACGCATTAGTGATTATGCCGATGAGCTGGCTAATAACTCCCAACAAAACGCCCATGCTTCATCGCAAGTTTCTGAGCAAGCACACCAATTAGATGAGGCAACCAGTTGGTTTAAAAGCTAATAGTTTAAGGTTGGTTTTTCAATTGTTGGAAAGCGGTTTTCTTGAGCGTCTTTCTCTCATGGTGGGTCGATATCTGCTTGGGTTACTAGGCCACACATTGAGCGCCGCGATGAAAGTACATCTAAGAGAACAAAAGTAGAGCTTCAAAAATCAACAAACCTTAGATACAAATAAAGTATTAAATCGCCACCCTTAGGTGGCGTTTCTGTTTAAAGTCTTATATTTTAAACTGATAAGTGAATAACATTGGAATGAATATGGCTGATTTATCTTCGCATCAAGCAGGTACGTTTTGTTGGGCAGAACTGTGTACACATGATTGGCAACAAGGGAAAGCATTTTATACCGCCTTATTTGGCTGGGGGGTTGATGATCAGCCTATAGGTCCAGATATGTATTATACGATGCTGCAAAAGGAAGGTGCAGACATTGCTGCAATGTATCAAATGGAAGCGGCTAGAATTGATCTTGATGTTCCAAGTCATTGGCTCAATTATATTGCGGTCGATGATGTTGAAACTGTGGCTGATAAAGCGCAAAAACTAGGGGCTAAATTAATTCATGGACCGCATGCGGTTGGAGAGGCCGGTAAAATGGCCTTATTTGAAGAGCCCCATGGTGCAGTTTTTGCTATTTGGCAAGGTATGGATCATCCTGGTGCTCGCAAGCTAAATGAGCCCGGCACCATGTGCTGGAATGAGTTAGCGACAAAAAATGCAGTACAAAGCCGTGAGTTTTATTGTCAACTATTCGATTGGCAATCGGTGATTGAAGATATGGAAGGTATGAAATATACCTTGTTTCAAGTTGCGGGTAATCCAGTGGCAGGCATGATGGAAATGAATGAAGAGTGGGGTGATATCCCATCGCATTGGATGACTTATTTTGCTGTCGATAATTGTGACGCAATGGCCGATCAAGCGACAAAATTAGGCGGTATCGTGTGTGTTCCTCCGACGACTGTCAAGAATGTCGGCCGCTTTAGCGTGATTACCGATCCGCAAGGAGCCGTATTTTCGATCATTGAAATAGAGGCGCCTCAATAACTTGTATTGGCGTAATTTGCCCTCATGATAAAAGGTGTAACTTAGTTACACCTTTTTTTATTTCGTTAATAAGGATTTGATATGTCTGCACATGTAGTGATCACTGGAGCAAACCGTGGGATTGGATTGAGCTTTTGTCAGCATTATTTGGCTAAGGGATATGAGGTGACTGCGGTGGTACGTGAGGCCTCTGCAGAGCTCAAAGCGCTGGCTGTTAATGTGATTGAAGGCGTGGATGTTAGTGTCACAGAAGACATAGCATTATTAGCGCAGCAGTTAAGCGGACGCAGTATTGATATTTTAATTAATAACGCAGGTATTTTTCACAATGAGACCCTCGCAGATATTAGTTTTGATTCAATAGAAAAACAAATTGCAATTAATAGCTTAGGACCTATTCGTGTCACCGCAGCCTTGCAAAGTAATTTAGCAAATGGTGCGAAAGTGGCGATGATTACCAGCCGCATGGGTTCAATAACAGATAATTCATCTGGTGGGTACATAGGCTATAGAATGTCAAAAGCCGCTTTAAACGCAGCGAGTGTTAGCCTCGCGCATGAACTCAAACCGCGCGGCATTGCGGTCGCTATTTTGCATCCAGGTTTTGTACAAACACAAATGGTTGGTTTTGCTGGCGATATTTCCCCTCAGGAAGCGGCGAGTCGATTAATTACACGTATTGATGAGCTAACACTAGACAATACCGGGACTTTTTGGCATTCAAATGGTGAAATATTGCCTTGGTAACCAGTGAGTAACTCGATTGCCTACTGTCGCACACGAGTATTTGCTATGATCCGATTAATTTTGGCTTAATCGGATCTTTTTTATGGAACTTGTTGTTGGAAATGTACTGCGATTACCTCTATTTATTTTAAATGACGGGTTGGCAGAGCGGGATATAGAGCAACCAGACTTATTTATTAATATCACACTTAATCAAGATTTGATTGATGAATTATGCGTTAATCCTGATGTTGATAATAACACTTGCTTGTACCTTGAGTCTTATCAACTTGAATCTATTAACATTGATTTTCAATCAATTACACAAGCCTCACATGCAGCGCAATTACAAATCAGTCACGGTCCACTAGTTGCAGCAATGCTAACAACTGAGGATGAACATGTATTCGTTTCGCCTCATATGGACTTCATACCGACGTTTGATTTAGGTTTGGAAGACGAGGAATAACCATGTTTAATCGTTTCGCGTTAGTGTGTTTGATCATCACCATGACAGGGTGTGCGCTGTATGGTGTCACGCAATTTGACACCTTGTACGGTGAACCCGCACCAAAATTAAGAATGACGACGTTACATGACCGTGAAGCGATCCATTACCTCGACACTGTTAAACCTATCATTGAAAGTCGCTGTGTTGTATGTCACGGATGTTACGATGCCCCGTGCCAGCTGAAATTATCTTCTCCAGAAGGTATCGACCGCGGTATCACGGAGGAATTGGTTTACGATGGTGCAAGGTTACTTGCAGCAACGCCGCAACGATTATTCCTTGATGCTCAAACCACTGAACAATGGCGATCCAGAGGATTTAAACCTGTATTAAATGAGCACATGCAAAGCCCTGAAGCAAATTTAGCGGCAAGTGTGATGCATCAGTCACTGGTATTGAAACAGGCTCACCCTCTACCTGAAAAAGCGGTATTAGGTGATGAATTTGATTTTTCATTAGATCGGAATCAAAGCTGTCCTTCAGCGGAACATTACCAGCAGTTTGCTCAAGATAACCCATTAGCAGGAATGCCTTATGGTTTTCCAGGTCTATCCAGTCAAGAGTTGACGACCTTACAAGCTTGGCTGGCGGGTGGAGCCAAAATGGCGCAAATTAATGAGCCAAGTGCGCAAGAAGTGGAGCAAGTTGCGCGTTGGGAAGCATTTTTAAATCAAACACCTAATAAACATCAATTGATGGCTCGGTATATTTATGAGCATTGGTTTTTGGCGCATATCTATTTTGACTCTCAGCCTAATCGGAACTTTTTCAAATTAGTTCGCTCAAAAACACCGCCAGGACAGGCTATCGAACAAATTAACACTTTGCGCCCGATTGATGATCCTAACGTGCCACAGGTTTACTATCGTCTTCGCCACGATAAAAGTACGGTGTTGGCAAAAACTCATTTACCACTTGCGTTAAACGATAGTAAGTTAGCACGTATTTACCAACAATTTCTTGCACCAGACTATGAGGTCGCTTCGTTACCAAGCTATCGACCTGAAATTAGTGCGAACCCTTTCAAGGCATTTGAAGCAATTCCGACATCAGCTAAATACCAATTTATGCTCGACGAAGCTCAACTTATTATTATGGGCTTTATCAAAGGGCCTGTGTGCCGAGGGCAGGTCGCACTAAATGTAATTAATGACCATTTTTGGGTGTTTTTTATCGACCCTGATAAAAATAGTAAAGCGGACATTGGTCAATTTTTAGCTCAAAATCAAGATGTACTAACGTTGCCCGCTCAAGATCAAAGTGCGGCACTCCCAGTGGCTTCTTGGTTTAAGTATGCCAAAGCGCAACTAAAGTATTTCTCAGCCAAAATGGATTTGATGAATCAGGTTTTTGTCGATCCAAGTAAACTAAATTTAAATTTAATTTGGCAAGGAGAAGGGCGCAACCAGAATGCAGCGCTGACAATTTTTCGTCACTTTGATAGCGCAACGGTGACTAAAGGTCTTGTTGGTCAGCCTCCTAAGACTGCTTGGGTGATTGATTACGCCTTATTTGAACGAATTCACTATTTGCTGGTGGCGGGGTTTGATGTGTACGGTAATGTTGGCCACCAATTGAATACGCGCTTGTATATGGATTTTTTACGCATTGAAGGTGAGCAAAACTTTTTAGCGTTACTTCCTGCGAATAGTCGTGAACGCATTCATCAGCATTGGTATCGTAACTCGGCCCTTAATTTTAATGAATACATGCAAGATAAAAATCGATTCATTCAAGAGTCCGGAGTGGTTTACAAAACGGATAATCCTCAGGCCGAATTATATGCAAAATTAAAGAAGCATCTTGCGCCTGTATTATCTCAAGCCCACCAATTTGTTCAGGATGATTTTAGGCAGCTTAAAGAGCTTGAGCAGAGCTCGGGCCTCAGCATTACCAATTTACCGCAAGTGTCATTTATATTGATACCTGAAAATGAGACTCATCGTGCTTATTCCATTATTAAAAATAACGCGCACTTTAATATTACGAGCTTATTAAATGAAGAATCGCAACGGGCTTATTCAGAAGATACGTTAACGATTGCGCGTGGCTTCATCGGGGATTACCCTGCTGTTATTTGGTATGTTAGCCCAAATGAAGTAGGCGATTTCGTTACCCAGCTGAAGAATATAAAAACATTGGCTGACTATCAGGTACTCAAATCACGCTTTGCGATTCGACGTACAGATCCTGAGTTTTGGAAATATAGTGACTTATTACATGATGTTGCAAAACAATACACAGGTGATGCGTTTGGCTTGTTTGATTACAATCGCTTTGAGAACCGCTAACGGTTGCAAAAGAATGTTCCGATAGCGAGTGCTTATAGTTGTTGCAGGCATAAAATTGCGGTAGCATTTGTAAAATAAATGTCAATTTATCATCTTCAACATGACGTTGATTGACGATGAAAATGTTGCCAAAAACATTGTTGAGAATAAAAATGAAATATCTAATTGCGTTATTGTTGCTATTACCAACAATGAGCTTTGCTCAAAAACAATTAAATAAATGCGTGAGTCCAACTGGGGAGATCCGCTACACCACTCGCAGTTGTAGTGCTGGAGAGCGTCAGATGGAAGTGGATCAACAGCAATCGCTTATGCAGTTCGCTCAAAGAGCAAAATCAGTCGTAGAAGAAGTCAAAGAGCCAATAGATAATCGTGATTTAACTTTCTTTTTGACCCAAAACTTTCCAGAAGCAGATTGGCCTGAAAATGTTGAACGTAGCTTTTTGGAAGGGGATGAAGCCGTCGTGGTTATGGATAGTTTTCGTTTGCATAAATTAGAAGCGGTGTGCGAGGCGACAATGCATTGGATTCACGATTACCCCCATCCATTATTTGATCTTAAAGCGATGCGAATTGAATTTAATACTGGAGAAACATTTGCGGCTCGTTATGTCATTGTGGATGAGTGCGATTTTGAGCTCAGGTAAGCACATTGCTATTCTTTAGACAAAAAAGCACACGAACTCGTGTGCTTTTTTATTATTAATTTTTTCGATAAGACTTATTTTGAAGTCTTTGTATCCTTTATCATTTGCTCGGCGGCACTAAGCAAAACAGCATTACTTAAGCGGACTTTGTAATTAGGGTTGGTGTATTGGAAGTGCACCATGCCTTGTGTATCGATTAGAAAAACGGCCGGTACAGGCAGAGCAACTTGGGGTTTTCCTTCAAGTCCAACGAAATTCACCCCGAGTTTATCGCGGTAAATTTGTGCCGTCTTATCATCTAAATAAAAAGCCAACCCAAGTTTTTGGCTAAAACTTAAGTCAATATCAGAAAGTAAGCGATAGCCATTATCTAGTTTACTGGTTTGTAAAACGGACGGTTGCTCAGGTGAAACCGCTATGATTTGCAACCCTAACGCCTCAAGCTTCGCTGTAATTTGTCCCAGCCCCATTAATTGACGGCTACAAAATGGACACCAGCCACCCCGATACACAACCAGCACAGTCGGTTTATCTGCAAATAATGTATCAGTGGTCACCTTATTTCCCTGTTTGTCTAATAGTGTACTGTTTGGGACTGTTAAACCAGGTAGGAGGGGGCTCACTGACTCAGCAGTGGATTTAATATTAAATGCGTCTGCAGCGAGTGTGATTGAACTGGTAAAGAGTAAAGCAAGTAAGTAAAAGTATTTCATAAATAATCTTAATAGTGAGTGTGGAGAATTAGAACTGAGTTTTGGTAAAAAAATTTCACGTGCCCTGAGTTTCGAGTATGATGAGCTTTTCAGATTCAAAATAGAGAATAGCGATGTCTGCAGATATTTCAAAATTAGCGACCATGCTTGAAATGCAAAATGCGATGAACACTAAGATTCATCCGCAGTGGTTCGAGCAGGGCTTTGAGTGGTATCGAGCAATTTGGGTTGAATGTGCCGAAATGCTTGATCACTATGGTTGGAAATGGTGGAAAAAACAAACACCCGATACCGAACAAGTGATCTTAGAATTAGTTGATATTTTCCATTTTGGTATTGCAATGCGTATTGATGGCCAAACAAGTTACCAAGCGCTAGCTGAGCAATTATTTACTGATATCTCAAAACCTGTGGTCGCCGAAGACTTCAAACAAACCCTTGAGCTATTAGCAGGTGCTGCAGTGATGGAAAAGCGTTTTGATGCCGCTGCGTTTGCAGGCTGTATGCAACAAATCGGCATGAGTTTAGATGATTTATATCGTGGTTATGTTGGTAAAAATACGCTTAATTTCTTCCGTCAAGATCATGGCTACAAAGATGGGAGTTACATTAAGATATGGAATGGTCAAGAAGACAATGAGCACCTTGTAGAAGTGGTTAAATCTCTTGATACTGCTCACCCTGACTTTGCTAAGCAAGTTTATCAAGGTTTAGAAGCGCGTTACCCTGCTTAATTTTTATCGGGTTTGTGATAAGAAAAAAGGCTCTTCGAAAGAGCCTTTTTTGTATGGATTATTTTTTTGTTTTGGCTTTGGCAAATGCATCGGCAAAGGCATTACCAAATGCTGGATTGGTAAACTCTTTTTTCGCTCTCGCTGGTTTAGTCGCAGACTGAGGCTTTTTCGCAGTTGCTGATTTACTCTGATTTTGTGTGGTGGGTAACTCATCATTTAAGCGCATGGTAAAGCTAATGCGGTTGCGTGATGCGTCAACTTCAAGCACTTTCACTTTCACAATGTCACCGGCTTTAACTACTTCACGAGGATCAGAAATAAACTTGTTGGTGATGGCTGAAATATGCACTAAGCCATCTTGATGAACACCGACATCAACAAAGGCGCCAAAGTTAGCCACATTGGAAACCACACCTTCGAGAATCATACCCGGTTTCAAATCGGATACCTTTTCAACTCCCTCTTTAAATGAAGCTGTTTTGAACTCTGGACGAGGGTCGCGTCCTGGTTTGTCGAGTTCGCCAATAATGTCTGTGATGGTTGGCACACCAAACTCTTCTGAAGTGAAGTCGCTGGGGTTGAGTGTTTTTAATACATCACTGTTACCAATTAGCGCTGCTACCTCAACTTGGCTCGATTGAGCCATCTTTTTGACTACGGAGTAGGCTTCAGGGTGTACCGCCGAGGCATCAAGAGGATCTTTCCCTTGATTAATACGTAAGAATCCCGCAGCTTGTTCAAAGGCTTTAGGGCCTAAACGTTCGACTTTTTTGAGTTCTGTTCGGCTATTAAATTCACCATGTTCATCACGAAAACGAACGATGTTTTGTGCCAGAGTCTTATTTAAACCAGAAACACGCGCTAACAGAGGAGCAGAGGCCATGTTGACGTTTACACCAACGGCGTTTACACAGTCTTCGACAACAGCAACGAGGCTTTGGCCCAGTTGGCTTTGTGATACATCGTGCTGATATTGCCCTACACCAATTGATTTAGGTTCAATTTTCACTAGTTCGGCAAGTGGATCTTGTAAGCGACGAGCAATCGATACTGCACCCCGTAACGAAACATCTAAATCCGGGAATTCATTCGCAGCAAATTCGGAAGCAGAATACACAGAAGCGCCGGCTTCGCTGACGACAATTTTATTGAGCTTTAAATCAGCCTCAGCTTTGATTAGCTCAGCCACGAGTTTGTCTGTTTCACGCGAGCCAGTACCATTACCAATGGCGACTAATTCAACTTTATGTTGGCGGCAAATTTGCGCCAGTGTGCGTAGTGACTTTTCCCAGTGGTTTTGCGGTGCATGAGGGAAAATAGTATTGGTAGCGAGTAGCTTACCTGTTTGATCGACCACCGCTACTTTAACGCCGGTACGAAGACCAGGATCAAGTCCTAAGGTGGTTTTTGCACCAGCAGGCGCAGCCATCAGGAGATCTTTTAAATTTTTCGCAAATACGTCAATTGCAGCGGTTTCTGCTTTTTCGCGCATGCTGGCTAAAAATTCATTTTCTAAATGCAGTTTGAGCTTAACTTTCCAAGTCCATTGCACCACAGTCAGTAACCAAGCGCTGTTAGCATTGTGTTGAATATCAAGCTTAAAATGCTGGGCAATCATATTGCTGCACACTTCGTGTGGTGATTCAGATTGCGGGTCAGGGTTGAGCTCTAAATTGATAAAGCCTTCGTTGCGAGCGCGTAACATGGCTAAAGCACGATGCGAAGGCACTTTTGTTAATAGCTCGCTATGAGCAAAATAATCTTGATATTTGGTGGCTTCTTTTTCTTTACCCGCGATTAATTTACTTTCGATAAATGCATGTTGCTGTAAGTGGGCACGGAGTTTAGCCAGTAACTTGGCATCTTCTGCAAAACGCTCCATTAAAATGAACTTGGCGCCATCTAAGGCTGCTTTTTCATCGTTGATCCCCGCTTGGGTGTTGATAAAATCACGGGCTGCGGCATTTGGGTCAAGATCATTGTTTGTGTACAGAGCGTCCGCCAGTGGGGCTAACCCTGCTTCGATGGCTATTTGGCCTTTAGTGCGACGCTTCGGTTTGTAGGGTAAATATAAATCTTCTAACTCAGTTTTACTTTGTGCGCCGCGGATGTCATTGGCTAAGGCATCGCTGAGTTTACCTTGTTCGCTGATGGTATTGAGTATGAACTCGCGGCGCTCGTTTAACTCTCTTAAATAACCTAAGCGTTGCTCTAATAAACGCAGCTGTGTGTCATCTAAACCGCCAGTTACTTCTTTACGGTATCGCGCGATGAATGGCACCGTAGCGCCTTCGTCCAGTAATTTAGTTGCGGCAACGACTTGTTGTTGAGATGCGTTTAGTTCGTGTGCTAGCTGCTGTGAGATTGTGGTCATTCATGAACCTTTTTTCAGTTTTCACTTGTTTCTTAAATCAATCAGATGAATTATTAGCACTAATTGATTGTAACTAATGACCTGATTGTCTCTATTCACTATGAAGAAGTCCAATTATATCACACGAGAAGGCTATGATTGCCTTGAAAGAGAGCTGCGCTATTTATGGAAAGAAGAGCGCCCGCGAATCACAAAGTCAGTCTCTGAAGCGGCGGCGCTTGGTGATCGTTCGGAAAATGCAGAATACATCTATGGTAAACGCCGTTTGCGAGAAATCGACCGCCGAGTGCGCTTTTTAAATAAACGATTAGAAGAATTACAGGTGGTCTACCCTTCTCCACAGCAAGAGGGAAAAGCGTATTTTGGCGCGTTTGTTACCGTTGAAAAAGATGGAGAGGAAGAGATTGAGTATCAATTAGTTGGGCCTGATGAGTTTGACTTGCGCCAAGGAAAGTTGAGTATCGACTCGCCGTTTGCACGTGCTATTTTAGGCAAAAGCGTTGAAGACGAATTTGAATTTTGCTCTGCCGCAGGTGTCTCTGAGTATTATATTGTGGCAATACGCTATAAATAATCAATAGTTAGCCAGCGTTAGTTGAAACTTTGTGTAACAATCTTATCGCGAAAACACTTTCTTAAATTGTGTTATTTCTTTTATATTAAAACCATAACTTGAATAAGAATAATTAATTATGACTATGGGACATGAAACTACCAAAATTTTAGTTGTTGATGATGACATGCGTCTTCGCAGTCTATTAGAGCGCTATTTGGTTGAACAAGGATATATTGTTCGCTCAGCAGCTAATTCAGAACAAATGGATCGTTTATTAGAGCGTGAGAATTTTCATTTACTCGTGTTAGATTTAATGTTGCCAGGTGAAGATGGCCTATCTATTTGCCGACGCTTGCGACAAAAAGAAAATGACATCCCCATTGTGATGCTGACAGCAAAAGGCGATGAAGTTGACCGTATCATAGGTTTAGAGCTTGGTGCAGATGATTACATTCCAAAACCATTTAATCCTCGCGAGTTGCTTGCGCGCATCAAGGCGATATTAAGACGCCGCTCTAAAGATGTTCCAGGCGCGCCGACAGCGGAAGAAAATTTAATTACGTTTGGTGAGTTTACTTTAAACCTTGCTACCCGCGAGATGGGAAAAGGGGATGAAGTGATTTCACTGACCAGCGGCGAGTTTGCGGTACTTAAAGCATTGGTGACACACCCAAGAGAGCCGCTCAGTCGTGATAAATTGATGAATTTGGCACGTGGCCGAGATTACAGTGCTCTTGAACGCAGTATTGATGTTCAAGTGTCGCGTTTGCGCCGAATGGTTGAGGTGGATCCTGCGAGCCCTCGATATATCCAAACTGTCTGGGGCTTAGGTTACGTCTTTGTACCAGATGGCAATAAGTAACCGTGATTTTGTTGATAAAGGTGAACTGAGGTTCACCTTTTTACGTTCTACTGCTTAATTTTTTAGTGATGATTCTATGCGAATATTTCCACGTAGTGCATTTGGACAAACTGTTTTTTTAGTTGGCGCATTGCTGCTGATTAATCAGATCGTGTCTTACATTTCAGTGACGTTTTATGTGGTGAAACCGACTATAGAACAAGTGAATTTGATGCTGGCTAAGCAAGTCAAAACGGTGTTTATTGGGTTTGAAGATGGTGTCGAAGTGTCGACAAATATTTCGCGAAAATTTTATGAAGCCACCGGTGTTGAAGTGCTCAGCGAATACGATGCGATGCAACGAGGTTTGGAATTTGCATCAGAATACCCAATGTTATCGCGAATTATGACCGAGCAGTTGGGTGGGCAGGCGCGTGTTCGAATTAGTCAGTCAGAGACTTTGGTTTATTGGGTTGAACCACCACAAATGCCGGGTCATTGGGTTCGGGTGCCATTGATGGGGTTCAAAGAAACGAACCTTGAGTTCTTGTCTTTTTATTTAGCATGTATCGGTGTGCTGAGCGTCTTAGGTGGTTGGTTATTTGCCACACACCTTAATCGACCGCTCAAAGAACTTCAGCAGGCGGCGATGAAAGTCGCAGTGGGGGATTTTTCGTCGCAAGTCAAAGAACAAGGCTCAACCGAAGTCATTGAAGTAACAAAGGCATTTAATCAAATGTCCCGTGGGATCGCCGCACTTGAAGAAGACCGCCGCTTATTAATGGCGGGTGTTTCTCATGATTTACGCACACCGCTCACTCGCATTCGTTTGGCCACTGAAATGATGGCTGAAAATGAAGATTACCTTCGGGATGGAATAATTGCAGATATTGAAGATATGAATGCAATTATTGATCAATTTATAGAATATTTACGTCACCATAAATTAGCTGATTTACAGTCAGAAGACCTGAATGCATTGGTGGCCGAAGTGATTAGCTCTGGTCAGCAGCATCATCGTACTATCTCAGCGAGTTTTAACGAGAGTATTGCTAATATTCCGTTGAGTCATGTGGCCATTAAACGTGTTATCACTAATATGATCGAAAATGCACTGCGTTATTCGGATGGTGATATACATGTCGTGACAGGGATAGAGAAAAATAAAAAGTATGCCTTTGTTGCGGTGCAAGATAAAGGGCCAGGTATTCCCGAAGATGAACTAGAGCGAGTTTTTCAACCTTTCACACAAGGAGACTTAGCGAGGGGCAGTGAAGGGAGTGGTTTAGGGTTGGCGATTATTAAACGGATCGTCGATATGCATCAGGGGAAGGTAACGCTTCGCAATTTACCTGAAGGCGGATTAGAAGCAAAGGTAAGCTTTTTATTTAAGCATTAAACAATGAAGTGATAAATATATGGGCTAAAATTTTATTAGAGCCCATTAAAAAGCCCGTATTAAACGGGCTTTTTTGTATTTAGTTAGAGGTGAGATTACTCAGCTTTAGGGCCTGCTTGCTTGATAGCTTCTGACACATCATATTGAGCAAAGTTTTCAGAGAAATCAGTTGCTAGCTTGTGTGCATATTCAACGTATTTCGCTTGATCTGCCCAAGTGTTAACAGGATTAAGTAATTTGCTATCAACGCCTTCAACTGCAACAGGTACATCGAGGTTCAAGATGTCGATGTGCTGCGTTTCTACACCGTTTAAGCTACCCGAAACAATTGCTTCAATCACTGCACGAGTTGTTGGGATATCAAAACGCTTACCAGTACCGTAAGGGCCACCAGTCCAACCTGTGTTAACTAAGTATACTTTTGCACCAAACTCACGAACGCGTTTCATTAGTAATTCTGCGTAAACGCCAGCTGGACGTGGGAAGAATGGTGCGCCAAAACAGGTAGAGAATGTTGACTCGATGTCCGACGTTGAACCAATTTCAGTTGACCCTACTTTTGCTGTGTAACCACTTAGGAAGTGGTAAGCCGCAGCTTCTTCAGACAGTACTGAAACAGGAGGTAATACACCACTGACGTCACATGTTAAGAAGACAACCGCTTTTGGCTCACCAGCACGGTTTTCAACTTTACGCTTTTCAACGTGCTCAAGCGGGTAAGCTGCACGTGTATTTTGCGTTAGGCTTGTGTCGTTAAAGTCTGGTACACGGTTTTCATCTAAAACTACGTTTTCTAAGATTGTACCGAATTTAATCGCGTTCCAGATAACTGGCTCGTTCTTTTGCGATAGGTCGATACATTTAGCGTAACAGCCACCTTCGATATTAAATACGCTACCAGGTGCCCAACCGTGCTCGTCATCACCGATAAGGAAACGAGTCGGATCAGCTGATAATGTTGTTTTACCCGTACCAGAAAGACCAAAGAATAATGCAGTGTCGCCAGCTTCACCAACGTTTGCACTACAGTGCATAGGTAATACACCTTTAGCTGGAAGAAGGAAGTTTTGTACAGAGAACATCGATTTTTTCATTTCACCGGCATAATGCATGCCCGCTAATAACACTTTACGCTGTGCAAAGTTAATGATAACAGTACCATCGCTGTTCGTGCCATCACGTTCTGGATCACAAACAAATGAAGGGACATTCATCACTTGCCATTGTGGTAAATCAGACACATTGTATTTTTCAGGTTTGATAAACATGTTGTTTGCAAAAACATGGTGCCAGGCAGTTTCTGTTGTAACAACAACTGGAAGGTAATGCTCAGGATCGGCACCTACTTCAAGATGAGAAACAAAGTGGTTGCTTTCTTGAACATGAGATTCTACACGTGCCCATAGCGCATCAAACTTTTCGGCATCGAAAGGACGGTTTACATTGCCCCATTGAATGTCATTTTGTGTGCTTGGCTCTTGCACGATAAAACGATCTTTTGGTGAACGGCCAGTACGACGACCTGTATTTGCAACAAATGCACCATTTGCTGCTAGGGTACCTTCACCGCGGGCGATGGCGTGTTCAACTAATTCTGCAACTGTTAAATCAACAAAACGAGTAGCGCTTGAAGTCATGTGTATACCTAAAATGTGAGAGATTGAACGGGTAACTCAGTAAATCATGAGATTAAAAAGTCAGCTAAATAGTAACAGAACAAGTAGGGATATACGACCGTTAAAAGTGGCTAAAAGGCCTATTTTTCCTAGATTTAATGTGATTTTTTTCATGATACCGGTGTCATTTTTTTTTGTAAAAAATATGATACCGGTGTCATTGTTAAATATAAAAAAACCGAGCTTACCTCGGCTTTTTATATAAACTGAATAATGACCGTTTGAGTGTTTAAAACAACCCTCGGATTTCACTTTCATTGAACTCATAGTCTTTCAGGCAGTAATGACATGAAATCGTCACTTTGCCCTCTTTTTCGATATCCTCTAGTAACGGTGCGAGTCCGACATTGATCAAAGCTGTCATGGTTTTTGTTCGACTACACGTACACTGAAACTTAATTGGCTGTGGCTCAAATACTTCTGGGTTATCTTCATGGTACAGACGAGTAAGTAAGGTCATCGCATCAAGGTTTAATAACTCATCATCTTTGATGGTATTGCTCAGCGCTTCTAAGTGGCTGAAGTCATCGGCCGACTTTTCTTTATTATTAGTGACAGGTAGCGTTTGTAATAATAAACCAGATGCTTTTAGTCGTTCGTTTACAATGTCGGTGGCAATCCACATCCGTGTACTGAGCTGCTCGGACTGTTTAAAGTATCCTTCAAGGCACTCGGCTAACGAGTTCGAGGTGAGGGGAACAACCCCTTGATAGCGTTCACCTTGAACAGGTGTGAGCGTAATAACCATATAGCCATTGCCAATTAAGTTGGTGACGCCACCTTCGGTCACTTCGCCAGTAATACGCGCAACGCCACGCATGTTTTGGTTATTATCACCATTGATTACAGCGTATTTAACCGGTCCGTCACCTTGAAGTTGAACTGCGATATCCCCTTCAAATTTTAATGTGGCGGTTAGCAAACATGTTGAGACTAATAATTCGCCCAGTAGTTGTTTAACCGGCGCTGGGTAATTATGACCAGCAAGCATTTCTGTAAAAGTTTGCTCTATTTGAACAAGCTCTCCGCGAGCATCTAATTTTTCAAATATGTATCGATGAAGTAAATCGTGTTGCATGATTATTTATTACCTAGCTTTGCTTAAATTTAATTAATGTGCGACGTTGTTTTTTGTCGGGTTTGTGATCTGGGCTGGGAGAGAAAAAACTATTATTCTTCCTTGCCCAACTGGTCTCTTCACGTTTTTTGATACTTTGCTCTGACTCTTGGTAAAGTTGCTGAGCAATCTCGGCTTTTTGCCGATGCACTGAGAGTTCCAACACTGTGATGGTTTTTTCATCTGATCCCATCGTTACTTTTATGATGGCACCAACCTCGACTATTTTACTGGGTTTGCATCGCTGCCCATTGTAATGAATTTTACCACCTAAAATCATTTCGCGCGCTAATGATCGGGTTTTATAAAATCGTGCCGCCCAAAGCCATTTGTCTAAGCGTACACTGTTGTCTTCTTTATCTGACTGCTTGGTTATTTTCGCCACAATATTCATTAATGAGGTGGGTGAATTTTGCGCGAAAGGTAGCATAATTTGCGTGATAAAAAAAGTAACCTCATTTGCCGCGGTACATGCTCTGTACCCAGAAATACTGGCCTAGATGGTGCTTTATAAACTGTGACACGGCCTGTGTCACCATAATTCATAGTCGTGCGCTTGTTGTATTAAAGTTGAAAGGGTACTATTGATGGGCTTTTTATTATAAAAATACAGCAGGTCATGCAAGTTAAATTAGAACAATTAAAAAAACTAGTTGCGAAGTTGCCAGAGAAAAAAATAAGCCAAAGTGTGTTGGTGATGATAGTGATCTACCTAGCATTCTTAGCTGCGAAATTTGTGTGGTTGGTTGTCCCGACTCCAGCTAAAGGTCCTGTTATTTCGCCACCACAAGCAAATCTCTCATCCTCATCTTCTGCGTTTAATAGTCGTGCAGTGACAGATCAAAATTTATTTGGCTCAGTATCTGCCAAGCCAGTTGTTAAAGTTGAACAGCCCAAGGTGATTAACAATGCACCAGAAACTAGGCTCAGTATTAGTTTAACGGGCGTTGTTGCGGTTAATTTAGATGATCAAGCTGGGCTTGCGATCATTGAGAGCCAAGGCTCCCAAGAAACTTACCAATCGGGCGATGTGGTCAAAGGCACGCGCGCGCAAGTTAAACAGGTGTTTGCTGACCGCGTGATTTTGCAAGTGAATAGTGGCTTTGAAACGTTAATGCTCGATGGGATCGAATTTAGTAAAACATTAGCATCAACACGTCATCAAGACACTCCGCGATCAAGGCTCACGCCTGTTGAAGAAGATGATACGCGTGTTATTGAGCCGACACAGGATGAAGATGTGCAAGAAGAGTTACGTGAAACCCGCGACGAGATTATGGATGAACCAGGTAAGCTCTTTGAGTATCTCCAGGTTTCACCTGAGCGAAATGGCGGTGAGTTAGTTGGTTATCGTCTGCGTCCAGGCAAAGATCCTGAACTATTTAATCGCATGGGGTTACAAGCAAACGACTTGGCAACTTCAATTAATGGGTATGCGCTCACTGATATGAAACAAGCGATGACTGCAATTAATGAGTTGCGCAGCGCCACATCGGCTAGCATCACTATCGAACGAGATGGAGAGCAAATAGATGTGCAATTTAGCCTTGAATAAAACAATAAGATTCGGAGTTTATAAGTAATGAATCACTTGCTACACCTAAAAAAAATCAAAAAGGGGTTAGCAAAATACACTGCGCTGTTTATTGCTGCGGGTATTTCTTGTTCAGCCATGGCGGTTCAGTATTCGGCTAATTTCAAAGGCACCGATATTAATGAATTTATTAATATCGTTGGTAAAAATCTGAATAAAACCATCATCATCGATCCAAACGTGCGCGGTAAAATTAATGTCCGCAGCTATGTGTTAATGGATGAAGAACTTTATTACCAATTCTTTTTAAATGTGCTTGAAGTCCACGGTATTGCCGCTGTCGAAATGGATAACGGCATCCTTAAAGTGAAGAAAAGTTCCGATGCGAAGAAATCGAGCGTTCCTGTGCTGGGCGATGAGTCAGAAGTGCAAGGTGACATGCTGATTACTCGCGTAGTCCAAGTTAAAAATGTCAACGTGCAAGAGCTCGGGCCATTGATTCGCCAATTCAGTGATCAAAAAGATGGTGGACATGTTACCAACTACAATCCATCAAATGTAATGATGTTGACCGGTCATGCGTCATCAGTGAATCGTTTAGTCGAAATTATTCGTTTGGTTGACCAAGCGGGTGATCAGCAAGTCGATATTGTGAAATTACAATATGCCACAGCTGCAGATGTGGTCTCTGTAGTTGATAATATTTACAAACCCGCGACAGGTAAAAACGATGTACCGGCTTTTTTGATTCCAAAGGTTGTGGCCGATGAGCGGACTAATAGCGTTATTGTTAGTGGTGAAAGTCAAGCGCGTGAGCGAGCGATTACTTTAATTAAACGCCTAGATAATGAGCTTGAAAACCAAGGTAATACCAAGGTTTTTTACCTTAACTATGCCAAAGCAGAAGATTTAGTCAAAGTCTTACAGGGTGTCAGTAAAACGATTGCCGACGAGCAAAAACAAGGGGCTAAAACTTCATCGCGTAACCGCAATGATATCAGCATCGAAGCACACCCAAATTCGAATTCATTAGTGATCACTGCCCAACCTGACATTATGCGCTCGTTAGAAGGGGTGATTGCCAAACTTGATATGCGCCGTGCGCAAGTCTTGGTTGAAGCCATTATTGTTGAAGTGTATGAAGGTGACGGTGTCAACTTGGGCATGCAGTGGATTAATGAAAAAGGCGGTATGCTGCAATTTAACAACGGCACAACGGTTCCGGTGGGCAGTTTAGCGGTCGCCGGTGAAATGGCGCGTGACAAAACCATCGTCGACAATGTTATTGGTGGAGATACAGGTAATGTCACGCCTATCGAAAAAACAGTTGAGGGTGACTTAACCGCGCTTGCAAGTTTGCTAGGTGGTGTCAATGGTTTAGCGCTTGGTTTTGCTAAAGGCGATTGGGGGGCGATTATTCAGGCTGTTTCGACAGATACCAACTCAAATATTCTCGCAACGCCTTCAGTGACCACTATGGACAACGAAGAAGCCTCGATGATTGTCGGTCAAGAAGTGCCAATTATTACTGGTTCTCAAACAGGCAGTAATAACTCAAATCCATTCCAAACGGTTGATCGTCAAGAAGTCGGTATCAAGCTAAAAGTGACACCACAAATCAACGATGGCAGTGCCGTACAATTAACCATTGAACAAGAAGTGTCGAGTGTCAGTGGTGCAACAGCGGTTGATATTACAATTAATAAACGTGAAGTAACCACTACGGTACTCGCCGATGACGGCGCCATGGTTGTATTGGGTGGTTTGATTGATGAAGATGTGCAAGAAAGTGTCTCAAAGGTGCCATTATTAGGTGACATTCCAATTCTAGGTCACTTATTTAAATCAACAAATACCAGTCGTAGAAAGCGTAATCTACTGATTTTCATTCGCCCAACGATTGTACGCGATAGTGCAACCATGAATACCTTAAGTAACAGTAAATATAACTATATTCGCACTGAGCAACAAAAACAAAAAGATGACGGCATCGATTTAATGCCCGCTTCGACAACGCCAGTATTACCTGAGTGGAATGATGAGCTCATTTTGCCACCCACTTATGAGCAATATTTGCATTCAGAGAACAAAAAATTACAAGAGAAAAAAGATGACTGAGCAAGTGGGCTTAATTAAGCGCTTGCCCTTTTCTTTTGCAAAGCGCTTCGGAGTATTACTCGCGCAAGAAGCGTCGGGTTATGTTTTATATTGCCATGGTGATATTCGTAGCGATACGCTTTTAGAAGTGCGTCGAGTTGCTGGCAATGAATTTAAAATTGAAGCCTTAACCGATGATAAGTTTGAGTTGTTGCTGGAGTCTGTTTATCAACGTGATAGCTCAGAAACACAGCAAATCATGGAAGATATCGGTAACGAAGTTGACTTATTTTCCCTTGCTGAAGAAATGCCGCAAACTGAAGATTTGTTAGCAGGCGAAGATGATGCCCCCATCATTAAACTGATCAATGCAATGTTAGGTGAGGCCATCAAAGAGGGCGCTTCTGATATTCATATCGAAACCTTCGAGCAAGATTTAGTCATTCGTTTTCGTGTAGATGGTGTGCTTAAAGAAGTTCTTAAGCCTAATCGTAAGTTAGCGTCGTTATTGGTTTCGCGTATTAAAGTCATGGCGAAGTTAGATATCGCTGAAAAACGTATTCCGCAAGATGGCCGCATCAGCTTGCGTATTGCAGGTCGTGCTGTCGATGTACGTGTATCGACAATGCCGTCTAGCTTTGGTGAGCGGGTAGTGCTGCGTTTATTGGATAAAAATAATGCCCGTTTAAACCTTGAAGATCTTGGTATGCTGAAGCAAAACCGTGAACGTTACGCTGATCTTATTCGCAAACCCCATGGCATTATTTTGGTGACAGGGCCAACGGGGTCGGGTAAAAGTACCACCTTATATGCCGGTTTAACAGAGATTAACTCCCGTGACAGAAACATTCTCACCGTTGAAGATCCAATCGAATATGAGATCCCAGGCATTGGACAGACACAAGTTAATTCAAAAGTAGATATGACCTTTGCGCGTGGTTTACGGGCGATTTTACGTCAAGATCCAGATGTGGTGATGGTCGGTGAGATCCGTGACTTAGAAACCGCACAAATTGCGGTGCAAGCTTCGTTAACGGGTCACTTGGTCATGTCGACTCTGCATACAAATACCGCTTCAGGTGCGATTTCCCGTATGGAAGATATGGGGGTTGAGCCTTTCTTACTGTCTTCGTCTTTACTGGGGGTGTTATCGCAGCGTTTAGTGCGTACTTTATGCAACGATTGTAAAGAGCCGCACTTGGCGGACGAAAAAGAATGTAAGTTGTTAGGCGTGCCGTTTGGTCAGCAAACTCAGATTTTTCGGGCTGTGGGCTGCGAAAAGTGCAATCACAATGGCTACCGTGGACGGACAGGGATTCACGAGCTGTTAATTGTTGATGAAGCCATTCGTGAACTCATCCACAACGGAAAAGGTGAGCAAGCGGTTGAAAAATACATTCGTCAGCACACTCCGAGTATTCGCCAAGATGGGTGTGCACGGGTGCTTGCAGGTGACACCACATTAGAAGAAGTGCTCAGGGTTACCAGAGAGGAAGTCTAATGGCGGCATTTGAATACAAGGCACTAGATAAAAAAGGCAAAACCAAAAAAGGCATTCTTGAAGCAGACACGGCTAAGCAAATTAGGCAGATGATCCGTGAACAAGGTATGACGCCACTTGAAATAAACCAAGCCGCAGATCAAGAAAAAGCACAAGCACGACAAGGTTTTTTCAAAACCAGTATTTCTACCTCAGATCTGGCGTTAATTACACGCCAACTGGCTACGCTAATTCAATCGGCCTTGCCTGTTGAGGCTGCGGTTTTGGCGGTCGCAGAGCAAAGCGAAAAGCCGCGTTTAAAGCGGATGTTAATGGCGGTGCGCTCTAAAGTCGTTGAAGGGTATTCGTTGGCTGAAGGTTTGGCTGAGTTTCCACATATCTTTGATAATTTATTTCGTTCTATGGTGGCTGCAGGTGAGAAATCAGGTCATTTAGATCAAGTTTTGAACCGTTTGGCTGATTACACGGAACAACGCCAGCATATGCGCAGTCAAATCACACAGGCAATGGTGTATCCAACTGTGCTGGTGGTCTTTGCAATAGGCATTGTGGCGATTTTATTGGGTACTGTGGTGCCAAAAATTTTAAAAACATTCGAAAAGTCTAAACAAGCGCTTCCTTGGACAACCGAGTGGGTCATGGCAGCCAGTCACTTTGTGCAAAATTATTGGTTAATTTCATTAATTGTCATCGTTGCTTTAGTGGTGGGAATCAAACAAGCTCTTAAAAAACCAAAAGTTCGTTATTGGTATGACAGTCAATTACTGACTTTACCAGGAATTGGTAAAGTGGCACGGGGTGTTAATACTGCGCGATTTGCGCGAACACTCAGTATTTTGTCTTCATCGGCGGTGCCGTTATTAGAAGGTATGCGTATCTCAGGGCAGGTGTTATCAAACTCGCGGATCCGAGAAGCGGTGGCCGGTGCATCAACTCGAGTCAGTGAAGGGGCCAGTCTGCGCGCCTCGTTAACAGAAACTAAGTTATTTCCGCCGATGATGCTTCATATGATCTCAAGCGGTGAAAAATCTGGTGAGCTTGAGCAGATGCTTGAGCGTGCTGCCGATAATCAAGACCGTGAATTTGAAACATTAGTCAGTGTTTCATTGAAGTTATTAGAACCTGCCATGATTGCAGGGATGGCGGTAATCGTGTTGTTTATCGTCATGGCGATATTGCAACCGATTATGGCAATGAATAAAGCGATTGGGTTATAAAGCCAAACGCAATTAAAAACAGTAAAAGAGGTATTTCAATGCGAAAACAAAGTGGATTTTCATTACTTGAAGTGATGGTGGTGTTGGTTATCATCGGTATGATTATGGCGATCGTTGCACCGAACATCATGGGACAACAAGAAGAAGCGGCAGCCGATAAAGCCCGTTTAGATATTCAACAACTTGAAGATGCAATGAGCATGTACAAGTTACGAAATAAAGTATATCCAAGCACAGAGCAAGGGCTTGAAGCGCTTGTGACAGCGAGTAATATCGACCCAGTACCAAAGCGTTTCCCTGATGGTGGTTTTATTGAATCATTACCTGAAGATCCATGGGGTAACCCATATCAATTGCTAAGCCCAGGAGAGCGTGGCAAGTTTGATATTTTATCGATGGGACCTGATGGGGTAATTGGCACCGAAGATGATATCGGCAATTGGAGCGATGAAGAGCAGCGCTAAGCTCTTTATTCTGAAATAAGTAACTATTAATGAAAAAACGCCAAGTTGGATTTAGCTTAATCGAGATTTTAGTTGTATTGGTGATTATTGCTTTTGCGACCAACTTGGTGGTGTATACCATCAGTGATGGTGATGAAGAGTTGTTAGAAAAACAATCATTAAGAGTGCACACCCTCATTAATCTGGCTGCTGACTTTGCTGTCCTCAATCAAGTGGAGTTAGGTTTTCATCTCGATAAAAAAAAGTTTGAGTTTTTAGCGTTTGATGGTGAAAAATGGCAATCATTTGAGCAGGTTGCCGAGCAAGAAGTGTTTAAGGCGTTTGAGTTTGAACCCACCTTAGAGGTTGAACTCAATTTGGATGATTTACCGTGGGCGCAAGACAACCTTTTAGAGCAAGTTGACTGGCGTGAATTGATTGATGCCGAAGATGAAGAAAGCCTGTTGGAGTTAGATAAAATGAAAATTCCCCAAGTAATCATCTTGTCTTCGGGTGAGATTAGCCCCTTTTCGATGGTGCTGTCGATTAAAGACAAACGCGAGCCTGTTTTTTTAATTGAAGGTGAGTTTATGGCTCCGGTTTCCCTCAGACGTGAACCCGAATAATGACGCGTTTGAATGTTTTTCCTCACGCTCGGGTACAAGGTTTTACTTTACTTGAAGTATTAGTGGCGTTAAGTATTTGTGCCATGGCCGGCATCGCAGCTATGCAGGTATCGGGCGAGCATATTAATCACTTATCGACATTAGAAGAGCAAGCTTATGCATCTTGGGTTGCTGAAAATCAATTAGTTGAAATAGTAGCGCAAGGCAATGAATGGTCAGCTAGAGATAAAGCCAAAGGCAAAGAAGAGATGGCTGGCCAAACATGGTATTGGCAGCAAGAAGTAACCAAAAGCGAAGTGAAAAATTTTGTTGAGGTTAGAATTCATATTTACCGCGATGAAGCACTGACTGAATCTGTCTACGATTTATCGACATTTGTCTTAACGGGGGGCAAATGAAGCAGCGCGGTTTTACCTTGTTAGAAGTAATGGTTGCATTGGGTATTTTGGGTTTTATTGTGGTGGCGACTCATCAGATATTCCAAACATCGCTACGTACCAATGAATTATCCGAGCAAACCATCGCAGAGTTAGAAGGGTTACAAACGACATTCAGGTTGATGGATCAAGACTTCAGTCAAATTGCCCGCCGAATAGGTCGAAATGAAGCCGGTGATTCAGTTGAACAATATGTGCTGGCGGGTCGTAATTTGTTAGACAGCCAATTTGATGGTATCGGTTTTGTTCGTGAAGGGTGGCGCAATCCGGCTTACCTTCTCCCTCGCAGTGAGCTTCAAGCAGTCGGGTATCGTGTGTTTGATGATAATTTAGAGCGGGTTTATAAAGTCTATGTCGATAGCCTTGATGACAGTGAACCACGCAAACACGTATTACTGCAAAATGTGGAAGAATTTAAAGTGACCTTTCGAGATAACAAAGGGAAATGGCTCGAAAAGTGGCAAGAAAAAGAATTACCACTGGCAGTGGCAATAGAAATTACCCTTAAAGATATGGAGCCAATCAAACGCTTATTTTTAGTGCCTGGAAGTGGTGAGAAATAATTATGAGTGACCACGATCATATTCATATAAATTCGCGCGCACATCCTCATCAGGGGGCTGCGTTAGTTATTGTTCTATTTGTGGTGGCGCTGGCGGCAACGTTAGCCGTTGAAATGAGCTCGCGTTTAATGGTGCAAGTGCAAAAAAGTAGTAATTTACAAGACTATCAGCAGGCAAAATGGTTGGGATATGCGGCTGAGTCATTTGCCAAAAAAGTCATCATAGAGTCAAAAGCGAAAGATAAAAATAAAACCAGCTTAGATCAGATTTGGGCTGCGGATGAAACGACCTTCCCAGTGAAGGGCGGCGGAACGATTGCTGGTAAAATTACCGATTTACAAGGCTGTTTGAATTTAAATGCTTTACGCGCGGCCACCGCGCCTGGCGCAGCGGCGACTACAACAAATGACGGGCATAAAGCTTTGTATGCGTTAATCGATGGCATGGATGACTTACCGATAGATGAAACCCCACAAGCGTTAGCAGATAGCGTACTCGATTGGGTTGATGCCAACAGCAATACTTACCGAGATGGTGCAGAAGAAGATGAATATCTCTCGCGTAGCACTCCGTATTTAACCGCGAATAATTTTATGGCGTCACTTTCTGAATTACGGGTCATTAAAGGGTTTAACCCATTGGTAATGAAAAAATTAACCCCCTTTTTATGTGTCATCCCAGGCAGCGATTTACTGGCGATTAATGTCAATACAATACCAGAAGAAAGCAGTGCAATTTTAGCTGCACTGATCGGAGTCGACACCAGTGCAGCCAGTACGATTTTATCGGCTAGGCCTGACGCTGGCTGGGATTCGTTTGCTGATTTTTATAGTGAAGCGAAAGCAAATAACCCGAAAAATTTAGCGAACCCTGATCCGAGAATTGTTATAAATAGTAATTATTTTCAGCTGGCAGCAACAGCCACCTATGCTGAGAGTCGTTTTCAATTGACCACACAGTTTTATGTCGATGATAAAGATAACGTAACCATACTGGCGCGAAAATTTGGAGCCGTACAGTGACAGAAGCATTAATAATAAGAGTAAATGGTGAACAAGCGGCACCGATTAATTGGCTAATTTGGTCCCAAACAGAACAAGAAATCATAGCCAGTGGCATTCTGGATGATGCAGATGAGCTTGAAGCATTAACTGACAAGGCACATGGTCGAGAGTGCGTGTTATTGTTACCAGCATCACAAGCACAACTAAAACGAGTGACTTTACCAAGTAAGTGGGGGGCTAAACTCCAGCAAGCATTGCCATTTATCATTGAAGATGAAATCGCCAGCGATATTGATGACGTCTTTATTGCAATCGGCCAGGCGCATACCATTGATGACAAACACTTGCTTGACGTTGCAATTGTGGATGATGAGTGGATGAAACAGTGGCTAGATTGCTTAGCATCTTATGGATTAGTGCCGAGCAAGGTCCTCCCCGATGCGATTTTATTGCCTTTGCCTGAAGAGGCGCAGCAAGTTAGTGCGATTGAACTTGATGGAAAATGGTTGTTTAGAGGAGAGCCTTGGCATATTGCTGAGGTTGAATTACCTTGGCTGGAGATGTATCTCCATGCACAAAAGGTTGCCACAGTGAACCATTATTCACCGTGTGAATTTACAGGCGTCAACTTAGAGCCAAAACCTAATGAGGTTGATTTGCCTTTAGCCATTTTTGCTCGCCAACTTCCTCACAGCACATTTAACTTATTGCAGGGTAAGTATAAGGTTAAGAAACAAGGGTCACCTTTTTGGCTGACTTGGCGTGCGCCATTGATTGCGGCATCTGTGGCATTGGTTTTATCGTTGGGTTTTAAAGCCACCGCTTTATATCAATTAAATCAGCAGTTAATTCAAAGTGAAGCTGATATTACAGCGCAATATTTATCGGCCTTTCCTGGCAGTAAAGTGCGTTTTCATCTCATTCGCAATCAAATCCGTAATAGACTTGCGGCAGTGGATGGCGGAGGTGAGAGCGACTTTTTAACGTTAATGGAAACAATTGTACCCGTTTTCTCATCGGTAAAAGAGTTTCACCCACAGTCTTTACGCTATGATGCCAAGCGACAAGAATTGCGTTTTAGGGCCGTCGGAAAAGACTTTCAGAGTTTTAATCAAGTCAAAACTGAGCTTGAAAAAAGTGGCTTAATCATTGAGCAAGGTGGCTTAAATAATGAAGGTGATACAGTTGTCGGTGAGTTAAAAGTGAGGGTCCAATCATGAATCAGTTAGTGAAATATTGGCAATCCTTAAATGCAAAAGAGCAAAAACTGCTTACGATAGCCGGTGCAACCTTTGCGGTGTTTGTATTAGTAATGGGAATTATACGTCCATTAAACACAGCGTTAGCAAAAGCGGAAAAAGAGCTAGCCAGTCAGCAGCAATTAGCTGTGTGGTTGCAATCGAGTATTCAAAAAATAAAAGCCAGCAATCCACGCGCTGTCTCTAGCTCGGCATCGTTAAGCAGCCTAGTGAATACCACTAAAAACCGCTATAACATCACCATTAATCGCATGCAGCCAAAAGATGACAGTTTGCGAGTCAGTATTGATACCGTTGAGTTTAATAAGCTAGTCGATTGGCTTGCTGAATTAACCGTACAGCACGGGGTGATGATCACTAATGTTGAACTGAGCAAACATGATAACTCGGGTTTTGTGAAGGTTAACCGTTTGGTAATTGAGAAGTAATATGAAAAAAACGATCTTGTTAGTCATCTTGTTTACGGTATTTTGGCTTTTTTTTATTGTCTGTTTAATGCCTGCTCATATCGTTTTAAGTGCCGCGCAGCCGTATTTACCAAAGCAGCTGCAGATAGGCGAAGTATCAGGCACCTTGTGGCAAGGTAGAGTCAGTGAACTTTTTTATCAAGGCACGTATATACAAGGTGCGCAGTGGCAGTTATCTGGGGGGGCTTTGCTCCTTGGGCAAGCCAAACTTGCGGTGACATTCGGTGATGCAAAACAGACCCAGTTATTATCTGGAAAAAGTGACATTAATTATGGCCTATTTAACGCGGATCTGACGTTATCGAATACATTATTACGTGCTCCTTTACAAACGGTGATTAGCCAGCTGCAATTGCCTTTGCCGATCAATGTGAAAGGTCGTTTGTTGGCTGATATTCCGAATTATCAATTAGGCACACCCTATTGCCAAATATTACAAGGTGACTTAATGACACAAGATGTCTCAGTACAAGGGACGTCGGGTTGGTTTAGTCTCGATACGATTTTAGGTGAAGTTTCCTGCCAAAAAGGGGGGCTGGCATTAAAAATTGAACCTGATAATGAATTAGGGCTAGAGCTCAATGCACAGTTGTCGGGTCCAAATCAACTGGCAGCAACAGGGTTTGTTAAACCTGCAGAATCATTGCCAAGAGATGTCCATAACGCAGTGAAGTTTTTAGGTCGTGCGGACGCTCAAGGGCGTTACACCCTTCGTTTTTAATTGAAAAGGTTTGGATTAAAGTGCAACAGCTTCATTTAACATCAGATGAAAAGCAGGCTTTGGCAGCGTGGCTTGCTAGCCCTGAGCTTATTGGTAAAGCCATGACATTTTCGCAACTTGAAGGGTACTTGTTTGCGATTATTTGCGCTCCAGCACCATTGGAAATGGATGTGTGGGTGAAACAAGTGGTTGGCGAAGATATCAGTGAGTTATCTGAAGATCAATTGTTTGCTTTGATGGCCTTACACAATGAGCTGAGCGAGCAAATTTTCGAAACTGGGTTTGTGTTACCTACGTATCTTAAGACGTTAGCAGGGCAGTGTATTGACGATCAAATCCATGGCGAGGGTCAGCTCTGGTGCTTGGGTTTTGCTATTGGCGCGATTGATTATGTCAGTGATATTTTGAAAAGTGGTCAACTTGATGCGGAGTTAACTGAAAGTTTTACGCTGGCATTTAATTGTTTATCTGTTTTAGCTCAGCCAGATCAGATTGCATCAACGGCAAAACAGTTGGGGATGCCAGAAGATGTATATTTGACCAATATGATTTCTTTAATGCCTGATTTTTCTCTCGGCTTTGCTGAACTCGTTGAAATGGCTGCGTTGCAAAGTGGCTTATTTGATCAAGAGGGTTGGGAATAAAAAGCACTCACCGAATTATTCGAAAAAAGGAAGCTCAGCTTCCTTTTTTTATGCAAAATCTAGAGCGATATCCGTGCAGCCCTTATCGCAACGCGCACCAGGATTGGCACTTTGATGCGGTAAGAATAAGTGAATACTCTGTTTGCATAACGGGCAAGTGACAGGGCGCCCTTGCATGAGCTTTTTAATCGTTGCCTTTTGATCGTTAAATGATTTTGCCGACGACTTATTCAGTGCAGAGAAATCCATGTTATTTTCGTTTTATCCGCTCAGCCATAATTTGGCAGACTTGACGTAATTTATCACCATAAAAGAACTGATTTAAATCGCGCTGTTCACAATAGCGTTTATGCCAAGCAATGACTTTGTCATCAGAGGTTGTAACCTCTTCAATATGAATGCGTTCTTTTTCGCGTAGGCGCACCGTTTCGATGATCTCGATTCGTACATCTTTGGATAAGCTTTCTTTTTGTAGTTTTGTTGAATCACTCAGTTTGCCGGTAATTTGCTCAAAGAGTTTTTCGCGAGGTTCTTTAATTGTGGGATGGTCAATACTTAGCAAGGCTAAAATGATGACCACAAAAATAAAAAAATTCTTCATAAATCACTCTGTTTATTGATCTAATTTCAACATTTATACAATGATTGTAATAAAATGCAATTCAGTTACGGGCATTTTCGGTATTTGTTTCGTAACAAGGGGCATTGTAAAGATAACTTCGTGGTCAGGCGACACATTTATTACGCAGTTGTTTATACTCAAACTAGTTTATCCAAAGGGTCGAGAACGTCGATGGACAAAAAAATAGACATTAAGAATATTCCAACTGATGTAAAAATTCAGCCTCCTAATCCTGATAAGTCTGATCGATTTAATCCTCGAAATAGAATTTATGTGCGGGCCGTAAATGGCTTACATCAAATGTTGCGCCAGCGTTTGGGTTTTATAGCCATGCTGTCTTTTATGTTGTTGCCTTGGATAACCTTTAATGGTCAGCAAGCAATTCTTTTTGATATTTTTGCGCAAAAATTCAATATTTTTGGCATGACGCTTTGGCCGCAAGATCTGACCATTTTAGCTTGGATTTGTATTATAGCTGCATTCGCTTTATTTTTGGTCACGGCATTTTATGGGCGCGTTTGGTGTGGGTATATGTGCCCGCAAACTGTGTGGACCTTTATTTTTATTTGGTTTGAAGAAAAGTTAGAGGGCACTGCGAATCAGCGTAAGAAGCTTGACCAGCGGCCGATGGATTTTGATAAACTTTGGCGAAAAACCGCTAAACACACGAGCTGGGTGGCTTTCTCATTGTTTACTTCGTTGACGTTTGCTGGGTACTTTACCCCGATAGCCGATTTAATGATCGACTTTTTTACTTGGCAAGCCAGTGCGTATGCTGTGGGTTGTGTATTGTTTTTTACGGCGTGTACGTATGGTAATGCGGGCTGGATGCGTGAAATTATGTGTTTGCATATGTGCCCTTATTCGCGCTTTCAGTCGGCGATGTTTGATAAAGATACCTTTACAGTGACTTATGATGCGGAGCGTGGCGAAAGTCGCGGACCACGTGGTCGTAAGCAAAACCCTAAAGAGATGGGGCTAGGTGATTGTATCGATTGTAATTTATGTGTGCAGGTGTGCCCGACAGGTATCGATATCCGTAATGGCTTACAATACGAGTGTATTAATTGTGGCGCATGTATTGATGCCTGTGATGGGGTAATGGATAAAATGAATTACCCGCGGGGCTTAGTCGCCTACACCACAGAGCGAAATCTTGAGAAGGGCAAAAATACTCAGGCAATTAGGCCAAAGCTAATTGGTTATAGTGCGGTGCTCATGATCATGGTCGGCGTGCTAGCTGTGGACATCATTAGTCGTAAACCAATGGATTTAGATATTATTCGGGATCGGAATCAATTATACCGAGAAACCATAGAAGGTTTGATTGAAAACACCTATACCCTGAAAATATTAAATAAGTCGCAGCAAGACCATTATTACAATATTGAGGTCGAAGGGTTAACGCATTTTACTTATTTAGGAAAACAAGAAGTGCATATTAAAGCGGGTGAGTCGTACAGTTTGCCGCTATCTATTGCGATCGACCCGTATGATTTGAAGAAGCCAGTCACAGAATTTAATTTTGTGTTATTTAACAAAGAGACCCCCGACAGTCGCATTGCACAGCCGAGTAACTTCTTTAAGGGGCGTTAAGGCTACGAATAATGTTAAACTCTAAAACGAGGCAAATGCCTCGTTTTTTTACGGTGAACCATGAGTCAATTTAATTTCAATGATTTAACGCCCGACCTTATTTTAGATGCCGTCGAATCCGTGGGTATTTATGCCGAGTCAGGGTTGTTGGCACTCAATAGCTACGAAAACCGCGTCTATCAATTTAAAGCTGAAGATGGTCTGCGTTATGTCGCAAAATTTTATCGTCCTGAACGTTGGACGGCAGCACAAATTAAAGAGGAACATGCATTTGCTTTTGAGTTAGCAGAAGCAGAAGTGCCGGTGGTTGCACCGATTGTGCGAGATGCAGAGAGTTTATTTAGTCATCACGATTATTTGTTCACACTGTTTCCAAGTGTTGGCGGTCGGATATTTGAGGTTGATAACCTTGATCAACTTGATGTACTAGGGCGGTTAATTGGTCGGATGCACCAAACAGCCAAAGCGACAGCGTTTACGCATCGGCCGACCATTTCTAGTCAAGAATATTTGCATCAAGCGCGAGCGCATATTGTCGCCAGTGACTTGATCCCAATGACATTGGCGACATCATTTTTTACTATTTTAGATTTAGTTATTGAGCATGTCGCACAAAGTTATCAGGCGGCTGATCTCATTCGCTTGCATGGTGACTGCCATGCAGGCAATATTATGTGGACCAATGATCAATTAAGGTTTGTTGATTTGGACGACAGCCGAATGGGGCCTGCGATTCAGGATTTATGGATGATGCTCAGTGGTGATCGGCACAATCAACTTGTCCAGCTTGATACGTTAGTTGAAGCGTATCAGGAGTTTTGCCCTTTGGATGCAAAGCAATTTAAGTTGATTGAACCACTTCGGGCGCTTCGTATGGTGCATTATATGGGGTGGGTTGCTAAACGTTGGCAAGATCCTGCTTTTCCTAGGAACTTTCCATGGTTTGCATCAGACAAATACTGGGAACAACAAATTCTGGCCCTTAAAGAACAATTATCGGCATTACAAGAGCCTGCGCTTAGTTTAATGCCTTAAAAAGAGACGATTATGATTAAAAAAATTTCACTAACTTTGTTAATGTGCCTGATGCCACTCGTTGTTTGGGCTGACCAATTTGAAGCCAACAAACATTATGTCGAAATCAATACGGCTAAGAGTGCAAAGCCGCAAGTCACCGAGTTTTTCTCTTATTACTGCCCGCACTGTTACAAAATGGAACCGGTAGCTATCGCATTAGCTCAGCAATTGCCAGCTGGGGTTGAGTTGGTCAAAAGCCATGTTGATTTTTTAGGCGGTTTAAATAAAGAGCAACAAACTCTCTTATCGCGTGGCTATTTAGTGGCAAAAGAAAAAGGGGTGGGTGAGCAAATGAGCGCCGCTATTTTTAACTATATCCACCGTGATCGCGCGCGATTTAATTCAATAAAAGATGTACGTGACTTGTTTGTACTCAATGGCTTTGAAGGCAAAGAGTTTGATGACTTAGCATTTACGATGCCGATTGAGGCGCAAATCAATGAAATGGTGGCCGCACAAACAAAATACAGTGACTTAGGTGCGTTATCGAGTGTGCCGACGTTTATTGTTAATGGTAAATACAAAATCAATTTTCATGAAGTGAGCTCTCAAGAAGAGTTCAATCAGTTGGTTGGCTTTTTACTAGAAAAATAATTTTAATAATCATAATGAGTGGAGAATACAAAGCATGAAGTTTGTTACAGGATTGATTTTAGCGGCACTAATGTCGCCGTTTACATTAATGGCGGCAGATTATGAAGAAGGTGTGCATTACGAAGTGATTTCTGACCGCGCGAGCAAAAAGCCAGAAGTAAAAGAGTTTTTCTCTTTTTACTGCCCAGCCTGTAATAATTTTGAACAAGTCGTTTATGACTTAAAAACGCTATTACCCAAAGATATCGCATTTAAAAAGAGCCATGTTGATTTTATGGCTGGAAATACAGCTGAGAATCAACAAATGTTGACGCAAGCACTTGCAACGGCAGAAGTGTTGCCACAAAAAGATAAACTCATTGCTGCGATTTTTAATCATTATCACGGTAAGCGTAATAAGTTTAATGATGTCGCTGATGTGAAAGATATCTTTGTTGCACAAGGTGTCGATGCTGAAAAATTTGATAAGCTGTATAAAGGTTTTTCAGTGAGAACCAAAGCGGCAAAAATGAAACGCGATCAGGACTTCTATAAAGAAAAAGGTGCACTCGCATCAGTCCCAACGTTTATCGTTAATGGTCAGTACAAAATTAACTTTGGTGGTAAAACAGGTATTGCTTCTGCTGAAGATATGAATAAGTTAATTACGTATTTAAACAATAAAAAATAGCGCTTAACAGCATAAAAAAAGCCCTCAAGCGGGTCACGCTTGAGGGCTTTTTTATATGTGTAATCTGATTATCTTAGAGCGTTAGTTTAATCGCCTTCTTAAGCTGATGAATAACGCGAATAAACCAAATAAAGATAGGGTACCACCTGAACTACTTTTTGGCGGCTCAGTAGGTTCAATAGGTGGATGGGTTACGGCTGCGCCAACGATGGTAATGGTTAAAGTATCGCTGGTGCTAGCACCTCGTTCATCGGTTGCGGTCAGTTGTAAGGTTAGGTCACCAGCTTCGTTACTGCTTTGTACCGTCACAGCCAGCTCGTTTGTTTGTGATAGAGTGACCGCAGGTCCTGATATTTTTTGCCAAGCATAGGTGAGTTGATCTCCTTCAGGATCGCTGACTTGTGCGGCTTGGTGAGTGAATATCACATTGGTTGACTCTTCAAAGGCTTGCCCAGCATCAACAACGGGTGCTTGATTGTTTTCATCATCTAAAATTGTAAATTCAAAACGAGCCTGCTCGATTAAACTAGGGTCACTTGGGTGGCTTAAGAGTACTTCAACAGTTTCATTTTGCTCTGATTGGTCATCATTAACTAAGCTCACCACGATGGTTTTATTATTTGTCTCACCAGCAGCCCAGGTTAGCGTCCCTTGCGCGACCTCAATATCATTGGCTGAGGCGCTGAGCGGATTGACCTGGTAATCAATAGTTAACTCACCTTCACTACCGCCGCTTCGAATGACAGTGACTGGGTAGTGCGTTTGGTTCTCAGCAATGGTGGTTTTGGTGTTAGCAAAGCTGACTTTTCCACTATTCACCTTACCAGCAAGGTTAATTCGTTGATAATGGTGTTGACCGAGTGTTGCGCCATTTTTAGGGTCGTATAAGCGGACAAAAAAGGATTGTGTTAATGCATTTGCATCGGCTGGCAAGATAGGTATCTGGATCTCTTTTGAATTGGTGTCAGCAATCGCCCATTCTAGAGTCCCTTTTACGCCTTGGTAGTCGACCCCATGCTCAGCGCTACCTGGCAGTGTTTCGTAACCGACTTGCGTTGCGCTGCCATTACCGCTGCGAGCTACTTTGATTGTCAGAGTTGTATCACGCTCGCTGCTAACGGCCGCTTGCTCAAATGATACACTGCCTTGTTCCACATCACGGGTATGCTCTCGTAGCACATATAAACCACTATTAATGTCACTGAGTAGGATCAGCCCTGAGGGTAAGTAAGGGTACACCCCCCAAGCACCTAAGTATGCGCTATTGTCTGAGCTGGGGAATGAATCAAAAAAACCAACCTCTATTGGATGAGTCGCATCTGTGATGTCTAAAATAGTTAAACCACGCTCATAATTCGACATGTAATAGCGATTGCCACGAACAAAACCGTTGTGGTCGATGGCTTGGTTTGAGCTTTGCCACTTTCCTGCTAGGGTTGGGTTATTGAGATCTTCAATATTTAAGATCCGTACCGTCGTGTTCAGTCCGCCATATTTTTCATCCCACTCGTCATGCACAAAAACATATTGTTTATCATCACTAAACCAGCCTGAGTGGACGTATTGGAAGGCTTTATCGACATCATCATAGCCAATTTTTCCCAATTCCTGTGTGTCTTGTGGTTTAGTTGCATCCCAAAAGCGAATTTCATTTTCATTAAAATCGACTAACAAAGTGCAACCAAATGCCGAGCCATTCACACAATCTCGTTGATTACGCTCATCGTCGATCAGTAAAGAAGTGGCATCGTGGGTATAATTGCTACGAGATGAAACTGCCGGAGTGTAAACGCGGTTGATATTGACAGGGTCATCAAGTAGATAGCTGGTAAAAGCCCCTCCAAAGGAGTTTGCGCCTACAATTTGAATTGCGGGCTGAGCATGCGTAAGTTTGCTGTTGAGCGTGTAATCGACATTACTAATATAAATATTATGCGATGAGCTTACTGTGTTATTTCGTTTCGCAAGGCTTACAGAATGAGGCAAATTATTTAAATCGATAATTTGAATACCATCGCTGCCTTCAGATGCCACATAGGCGTAAGCGCGATAACTAGCAAAATTGGCATCATAATATTGGTAAACTTTAATGTCTCGCCAGCTGGTGTTGCTGCCACTAATATGGCCGACTTCGATAGGGTTGGCTGGGTTTGCCAAATTAAACACTTTAGTGCCCGTGTTGTAACCCATGATTGCGTATTCAGTGCCGGTATTTAAATCTACATGGCCCCAAATATCAGAACCCGAGACGCCAGATGGCATAGGAGTGTGGGAAACAAGGTCCACTTTATGACAAGCAAAGTTGCCTGCTTTTCCATTATTACAGGTCAAGTTTTGTTGTTTTTTACTGAGCATTTCAAAGTTGGCAAGTCGTTGTGCTAAGGCTTCTGAAATATCGCTGCTTTTATGGTCTGCCATCACTTTAAAACCAGCCTGTGTAAGACTTTCTCTGAGTGCTTCTGGTACGCCGGTTAGTACGGTGGGGTTAACATCAGGGCTTTGCACTTGAAAATGGTCAAATTTATTAAACCCCCCTTTGACCGGAACCAATTGGCTTTGCAAATAAAACAGATCCGATTCATTACTCAGTGGATATTCACCGCTAGCGACTAAGACCTTGTCACCTTTATTGGCTTGACTCACCGCATAGTGGATACTTTGACAAGGTCGAACTGGATTGTCACATTGGCCGGCATCTTTGCCATTTTGCGCCACATATCTGGCTTTATCATGCTCAGCATGAGCGAAAATCAATTGGCTGCTACACAGTAAGCCAAGCCCTATTGGGATTAAAAAAGAGTGCTGGTTCATCGAAGGTTCCTGTGTTTATAATTGTGTTTGTTGCCATTTTTTTAACAAGTTATCTGTTTATTCATTGAGGTACAAGTGCAATTTTGTAAAGCTTTGTTTGTTATTTTGTGTTGTTTGCAGCTCGCTGCTTGTAACGAGCCACGTACCATTAAATTAGAATTTATACCTGTTTATCAGGGGACACCACTTGCATGTGGCGACACCTTACCTATCCAGCAGGATGCAGGCTGGAAAATCAAGACGTTACAATTTTTTGTTGCCAATATGGCACGAAAAAGGGCTGAAGATACACACCTAATGCAGTTAACACCTTCAGTGAATAGTAATGCTGATGTTGGGCTAATCGGCGGGCAATGCCCTCTGACTGGTTACTGGCATATGTCGGCCAGTGTTGATGAGTTTAAAGATGGCGATACACTCAGTTTTGATTTGGGTGTGCCATTTACTTTGAACCATGCTAACCCGCTCACAGCACCAGCCCCTTTGGATCAGTCTGATATGTTTTGGAGCTGGCAAATGGGGCATAAATTTTTACGCTTAGACTTAGTCAATGCAGCGAAAGGTGACGTATTTTCATTTCACTTAGGTTCGACGGGCTGTGATGCGGTGTCGAGTTTACGAGCGCCGAAAACGCCGTGTCAGCATGACAATTTATTTCAAATTGAGATAGAACACTTTGTGCCCGACAAACCTATTTATATGGATTTAGCAGTGCTGTTAAATGAAGTCGCACTAACACAAGAAAACCGTTGTATGAGTGATTTAAGCGTGACAAGTTGCCAGCAATTATTTGAACAATTGCAGCGCAGTAAGGTGTTCTATCAATGAAACCTTGGTATGGGGTATGTTTACTCTCAATGCTAGTTGGTTGTGGGCAACCAGCACCGGTAAAGGACTATCAATGGACTATTCCAGAGGGGTTTCCTAAACCGCAAGTGCCAGCCGATAACCCGATGAGCGCTGCCAAAGTGACACTGGGACGATTTTTATTTTATGACCCACAGCTGTCGGGTAATCAAACCCAAAGTTGTGCCTCGTGCCATCAGCAGCAGCATGCCTTTGCCGAAACCCGAATGGTGTCGATAGGATCAACGGGGGAATTGCATCGTCGCAACGCACAAGCGCTGGTCAATATTGCCTATAATAAAACCCTTACTTGGGCGCACCCGAGCCTTGATTCGATTGAACGGCAAATGCTGCTACCAATGTTTGGAGAGGAGCCTGTAGAAATGGGCATCAGCGGCCATGAAGAGCGGGTGCTAGCTCGGTTTAATACCCCGGAATATCGGGCTCGGTTTTTGGCCGCTTTTGGTGAACGAGATATTAGTTTCCATAAGATAAATCAGGCCATTGCAAGCTTTGTACGGAGCCTTGTTTCATTTAATAGTCCTTTTGATCGCTATGCGTATCAACTGGACGATACAGCTTTGAATGAAAGCCAATTAAAAGGTATGAATTTATTTTTTTCTGAACGGTTAGAGTGCCATCACTGCCATGGTGGATTTAATTTTACCCAGTCCACTAGTCATGAAAAGCAATTGCTGGATCGCCGACCATTCCACAATACGGGTTTGTATCAGGTTAATGCTTCTTACCCAGAAAAAGACATCGGCCTCGCTGAACTCACCCTCGATCCTCGTGATAACGGGGCATTTCGTGCGCCAACACTGCGGAACATCGCACTGAGTGCGCCTTATATGCATGATGGCAGTGTCGCGACTTTATCTGAAGTGATTGATCTGTATGCCGCTGGTGGGCGAAAGATCGAATCAGGCCCATTTGCTGGTGATGGGCGCACCCACCCGCAAAAAAGCCCATTTGTGAAGGGGTTTGAACTCACAGAGGAAGAAAAAGCCGATTTACTCGCGTTCTTACATTCTTTGACAGATCAGCACTTTATAAATGACCCCGCATTGAGTTCGCCTTTTGTAAGTGAGTGATGGTTTCTCTGATGTGTCATGAAAACGTCATAAAATGTATGTACATTAACTCGGTATAATAGGATGCTGGACCCATAAAAATTTGCATTTATTTTATATTTCTGGCATATGTAGCTTTAATGTTAAGGTTTTGATATTTTTTAAACGGAAGTAAAAATAACTCTAGGACGAAGTGGTATCTATAACTAATGTAGTATTTAGTGAATTTATAGATGATTAGTAGAGTTTTAGAGTATAAAAAAACAACTGTCGAAAAGAGGAAAAACATCAGTACCTCAAAGTTTCCAAAGGCTTTCTGGTCCTGTTCAAACTTACCTGTTTATTTGATTTGCCCCGACTCAGAATTAGCAAATCTTCAATTTTTCTTGTCTGAAAATCTGCATATCTCTGTACTGAATAACTTTGAAGTATTACCTTCTCGCTGCATGCTGCTGTATTTTAAACACGAAAGATTGGCGGATAATCAGAAGCGATTTCTTACTGAAAGCATGGTGAAAGGCCACAAAGTTGATTCGCTAACTAATTATATCGAAAAAACACTTGGCTACACTGAAATATCCCTCCTAACCAAGAGTTGCTTATTCACAAGTCAGCCTTCTAAGTTATTGAGTAGTTATTTTGTTAGGGTACTAAAACAAAGCAGTGAGTCTTTTTTTGCTGCATTATTATTGGTTCTTACTTTTCCGGTGATGTTGATCACAGCGATAGCAATCAAAGTTGAGAGCGCAGGTCCTATTTTTTATCGTCAAGCTAGGGTGGGTCAGTTTGATAAAGAGTTTTATGTTATTAAATTCAGATCTATGCCTACCAATGCAGAAGAAAAAGGCGTGCAATGGGCGACTAAAAATGACCCTAGAGTGACAAAAGTTGGTCGATTTATTCGCTGTACTCGTATTGATGAGTTACCTCAATTGTTAAATGTATTACGTGGAGAAATGTCTTTAATTGGACCGCGTCCAGAACGGCGCTTTTTTATTGAGCAGCTAGAGAAAGAAATACCTTACTATTCACTGCGCCACGCTGTAAAACCGGGTATCACTGGATTAGCTCAAGTTAAATATACTTATGGCTCTTCGGTAGATGATGCAATGTGGAAGCATAGATATGATCTGCACTATATTAAAAACTATAGCTTTTGGATGGATATTAAAATATTTATCCGAACTATTAAAACAGTCATTTTTGCATTGGGTAATTAATAGCGAACATTGTGAGTTTTAACCGTATTAACTTTAAAAATAAATTATTGGATGTTTCGTACCGCAGTTTGCCTGCGGTATTTTTGTTTTTATTATTAAAGGGAATCTCTGAATTTGGATCAGTTAATGTTCAATCGATACTGATTGATATCATAGTTATTGCTCCTTTTTTAACTCCTTTTTTTCGATTTGGATTTCCGATTGTTTCTCAGGGCTTAGTTGATGAATCTTTACGCTTTGCCTTATATAAAAAAACATTGTCATTGCAGTTATTTATAATTGTTTTAATTCAACCTTTATTTTGGTTTGATCACAACATTTATATGGTTACAAATATTGCTGTGATTATGGCTGTTTGCTTTAATTTTGGCGCTTACCTTATACGTTCAGGCATCAGGACTGGTTTTTTATGGCAAAATGGATTGGTTAATTTTTTGTTGCTAATCAGTTTTTTTTGCTCGTTTTGGTTTTTTAGTGAGTCGTTTATAGTTTATATTCAATTTTCAACTGCATTTATTTTTTTATGCGCAGCTTTTTATTTTCGGCCTTCAATTACCTCACTATTTTCCTATCGATTAAGCCTTGGTAAGTTTGCTCTCGATGTTATGGCTACATTTTTAATTCCACTTATAACTTGGTTCGCAATTGAAATCTCTATTGAAAATAATGCTGAATTACTTATTTTAATAAAGTTGAGTGCCTTTATATCTGGAATGTTCGGGGCGTTGTTACTACTCAATATGAAAAGGCTAGATTCACTATCTTTAGAAGAGAGATTGCCGGAGTTCACCCGATTAAAGGATAATCAAAAATATATATTACTGTATTTTTTGATGTTTGGATTAATCGCAAGTTTAGTGTTGTTGCCTCTCAGTTTAGCTGTTTATTTCCTTGTTTTTATGGTGATGGAGTGGTGTATTTTCAGGTTTGGGCACTTTAATTTATTGTTAAATTATGCTGGTAAGTCTCTAAATGCCCTTTATGCCAACCTTACTACGGGGGTGATATGTACGCTGATCTTCTTGATGTATAAATTAAGTGAAGGTTCTAAAAATCAGGAGCTCGCTATTGCTTTTTATATCTTCTCTATTGTATTCACTCACAGTGCCTATCGCTTTTGGTACGTTGTGAATAAAAAATAATATGACTAGTTTTATCTATGCTTTTTGTATCAGTTTAGCAACGGTACCAGTTCCATTTTTGGGATTAAAACTGTTTTTTCCATTATCTATAATCGTAGCCTTATCACAGTTTAAAAAAATATCCTTACGAAGGCTGATAGCAGGGCTTGTGATTTTATTACTACTGACAGGTTTATCATTATTGTTTAAAAATGAGCCTGGGAAAGTTTTGATTATTCTGTACTGCTCATTATCTGTTAGTTTAATTTTTTTTGATTTCACCATCAAGACACTTGATTGGGTGAAAGTTGCAAACTTCCATATTTTTGCTTTTTTATTATCATTAATTTCTATTTCTTTCTTAGATTTTGATATTGTTGCAAAGTTTATATATGGGGAATCTCGGCATTTAACGGGGGCATTTGAAATGATCCGCTTCAGAGGGTCAGGCGTGTATCAAGAGCCTTCTACCTATGCTTATCATTTGCTTGCTATCGCATTACTGATACAAATACTAGAACCCGACGAGTACTTTTATACCAAACTGTATATCTTGTTTTTTTCTCTGTTGAGCTTTTCTGCTGCAGCAGCTGTATCGCTTATTTTTATTTGTTATTTGATGATAAAGTCACCGATTAAATTCAAATTGAAAGTCGTCATTTTTACCGTGCTGATTCCTGTGGTTACTTATGTGGGTTTTATCGTTATTGAATTTATGTTTTATAAAATAAATGTGTATGCGCAGTCGGGTTTTGCTGACGTTACTCGCTTTCAAGCTGTAAACTTATACTTAGAAACATTGCCTTTATTGGGACTTGCTGAAAATGATTTGAAGCAATTGGTTGTATTTGACTTAGGTCCGGTTTTTTCAAGTGTCATTATGTTTGGAATAGCAGGGGTAATTGTAATTTTTCTATTTTTATATACCTGTTTGAAACAGCCACTGTTTAGTACACTAATAGTCACAAAAATACCACTGACCGACCCCTTATTATGGATGGTTGTGAAACAAATACTGGCAAAATCTGACAGGCATTAAATGAAGTACTTATCTGTGAATATCAATCCTCTTGAAAAGAAAAGGTTTACTGAGGACGTTCTTGAGCAAGATTGTGAGTTCTATTTTCATGAAGAATTTAAATCGGTATTTAGCCGTTGTAAATTTAGGCATGCAAAAACAGTTTTTATTTGGGGCAGAAGGCCGCCTGATATCAGCGCATTTAAGCTAGCAGTAAAGACAGTTGAAAATGTAGTCATTATGCAGCATGCAAAAAACCCACGTCGTGAGGTGGTGCCATTTACATACTTTTTCACCAACTTTAAAAAAGTATGTAAATGGCTAGCCTCTATGGGGCGTTTGAAGCTCAGTCGTTTAATGACACTAAGTAATCGTTCTCCAAAGGTTTTTGTATTTTACTTTACTGATGCGTATCGGGCTGAATGGCAAAGTCATACTCGCGGCTTACAAGATGTTAACTTTATTAGGTGTGAGGCACCAAAAGTTAATAAATATGGTGTAGTAATTGAACCTGAAATTTCATTTGAACCAGTAAACTGTTTTTATGTGGACGAGCCTTTAACAACAACGCTAGGGATAAGCGATGGTGGTGAACGACAAGTTCTTGTTAACCTCGCACGCAAAGTCGGAGGTCCTATTTTTGTAAAACTCCACCCTCGCTCTTGCCAAGCAAAATTTGAAGGATTGCCGCAATTTCAAGTCGTCGATGCTATCTATCAGCACGCAAAGAATATTGCGGGATACAATTCAGCGCTTTTGGATTTTAATTTTTCGGCTAAGAATATATTTAAATTACAAAAGTCAGGCGAATGGCTTGAGGAATTAAGAATAAATACGAGTCAAGACGGTGATTATGTAACACAAATTAAGGGGTACTTAAGCACTTATGATTTATAATATTTTATGGAGTGATAAATCATTTGGTGGCGCAGAGATATATGTGAGAAAAATGGAAGCGCAATTAGATATAGAGTTTATTACTTTAAAAAACAGTACATTTAAAGAGAAGTTATCATTAGTAAAGTTGTTATTAAATCGAAACAATCAATTTATTTTTCATGATTTGAGAGCGTCTTTATGTTCACTTGTTCGTTTTTACTTTTTTAAAGATATTTGTGTGCTTCATGGTCCTGGTAAGCATGCAAAATTCAATGAATTCATGTTTAGATTTATGGCGCTTTACCTCCAGAAGGTCGTGCTTGTTAGTAGTTCCATTTTTAATCGATTGTATTCAGAAACCTTTATAGTTATCGAGAATGAGTCATCACTGAGCTCGCAAGCCAGTTATCAATCCCAAGATGCGATTTATTTTGGTCGAGTCGAAAAATCTAAAAATGTTGATGCACTTTGCAATCTTTGGTCGATGAGTAAGGGGAAAGGAGTACTCCACCTTGTTGGTGATGGAAGTTTACTAAGTGATTTAAAAGCGCGATTTAAAGGGAGTAGTAAGATTATTTTCTATGGTGCTAAAACTCATATAGAAATAGAAAGAATAATCCCTGCGTGTTGCTTTTATATTAGTTTAAGTGCTCGAGAAGGTAAGTCATTAGCATTGCAAGAAGCGATGAGTTGTGGGCTATTACCAATAGTGACAGATATCCCAAGCCAACATTTTTTGCAAGCCAAGTATAGCTTGAAGCTCGTTGACCCAGATCTTAAAAATGCTTCAGAGGTGCTGGCATATTTCAAAAACAACTCGGAATCCGAGAAAAAAACGTTAGGTCACAAGATTAAAATAAATAACTCTCAAAAAACAGAAGGGGCGTGGACACATCACTGGTTAGCGCTGCTCAACCACTAAGATTGCTAAATAATCGTTATTGATAGTTGAAAACTGCTAAATTGTAGGTATATTGTATGCAAAATTAACTTTTTGCTAACGTTAATATGCAACCAAACTCTTTTTTTGATTGGCAGCCGCCTGCCGAGCTGCGCGTCATTACCAGTTTAGATATGCACACTGGGGGAGAGCCCTTACGGATCATCACCAGTGGTTTTCCTGTGCTTGAAGGGAAAACGATACTCGAAAAACGCCAATTTTGTCTCAGTCATTATGATTCTTTACGGACGGGGCTGATGTTTGAACCGCGTGGGCATGCTGATATGTACGGTGCACTGATCACTGAACCTGAACGCAGTGAGAGTGATTTTGGGGTGTTATTTCTACATAATGAAGGGTATAGCACTATGTGCGGCCATGCCATTATCGCGCTGTCAAAAGCGGCGGTGGAAGCGCGTGTGGTTAAGGTGTGTGAAGGTAACAATTTACTTAAAATAGATACCCCCGCAGGGCTTATTGAGTCAAGAGTGCTTGTCGAAGACGGTCAGGTTATTCATATTTCTTTTCGCAATGTGCCATCATTTATGGTGTTGGCTGATCAATGGCTTGAGGTGGCTGGAATTGGGCGTGTGCAGTTTGATTTAGCCTATGGTGGTGCATTTTATGCGTTTGTGGATGCAGATGCTATGAGTCTCAATTTAGCTGCAAATAATAGCAATCAGATCATTGCGTGCGGGCAAGCGATTAAACAAGCTGTAATGGCCGAAACAGTGGTCGAACATCCATTTTCTCCTGATCTGAGCTTTTTATATGGCGTGATTTTTACGAGTCAGCAGCAAATTATTCATGCTGATTCTCACAGTCGTCATGTGTGTATTTTTGCTGAGGGTGAACTCGATCGTAGCCCTACGGGCACGGGAGTATCAGCACGAGCAGCGGTGTGTCATGCAAAAGGGAAATTAGAGTTAGGTGAAGCCATTCAGATTGAAAGTATATTAGGTTCGCAGTTTAGCGTCAGCGTTCAAGAAACCTGCCAATTTGGCGCATACCAGGCCATTGTACCTGAGGTCTGTGGTACAGCATTTGTGACGGGTAAAAATGAGTTTTATTTTGATCCTAGCGATCCTCTTTTAAACGGGTTTATTTTTCGATGAAAGCAATTTATGCACAGCGTCAACAGCAGTTACTGAGTCAATTAGCGGCGCATAGGTTAGACAGCCTATTAATTTTAGGTCATGAAAACATTCAATATATTACTGGGTTTACTGGTAATGCCGCGTACGCAATTATCACGGCTAAACATCAATTTTTAATTACTGACTATCGTTACTTTGAGCGGGCTCAACATGAGTGTGTGGGTTTTGAAGTGGTGTCGCGAGATCGCGATAACGAAAGCTTAGGCGCGTGTATTAAACGTCATTTAATCGATGTAAAAGCGCTGGGATTTGATGCTGCGTTTATTAACGTCAGTGCTTGGCAAGCGATATTGAGCGAGTTAGGAAAACTTGATGTGCAGGCGGTCACTGGATTAATTGAACGTCAGCGTATGGTGAAAGATGACTGGGAGATTAAGCAAACTAAGCTGGCTGCAGCCATCGCAGATCAAGCGTTGGCAGAAACAATGAGTTATTTCCAAGCCGGTGTCACTGAGCGAGATGTAGCGTTAGAGCTTGAATACCGTTTGCAGAAGCTCGGTTCACAAGGAATGGCGTTTAGTACCATTATGCTGTTTGCTGAGCGTACGTCGTTACCGCATGGGAATCCAGGAGAGCAAGTGTTGCGTGAAGGTGATTTTATCACCCTCGATTTTGGTGCGGTGATTAATGGCTATCGTTCTGATATGACGCGAAGTTATATTTTAGGTGCTGCCAGCGATGAGCAAAAAGCCATTTATGACACTGTGAGTGCAGCTCAGCAAGCCGCTGTTTCGGTGCTAAAGCCGGGTGTAAATGGGCTTGATGTTTATCTAGCTTCACAGGCGGTCCTGCAAGCCTCGCCGTTTGCACAATGGGCAGGTGAAGGATTGGGACATGGAGTCGGTCTGTTTTTACATGAGCAGCCTATTTTAGGCCCTAAAACAGATTACTGTTTAGAGCCTGGAAATATTATTACTATCGAGCCAGGCATATACATTCCAGAGTTAGGAGGTGTGCGCCTAGAAGATGATTATTTAATTACTCAGACAGGTTGTCGGGTGTTAACTCATGCCCCCAAACCTTTTGAAATATAAGAGATAGCTATGTTAGTAATCGATCAGCAACAGGTTGAGCAGTCGTTGGATTTTCCAAGTTTAATTGCCGCACTCGATTCTGGGTTTTCAGGTTTGTTTTTTATGCCAAAACGACAAGTCTTTGAGTTGATCCCAGGTGATGCTGCGCATAATGCATTTGCTGTGTTACCAGCGTGGAACGAAGAGGTGATAGGGGTTAAGTCGTTTACTTACTTCCCTCAAAATGCCACGGATGGTTATGAGTCACTTTATTCAAAGATTATGTTATTTGATCGTCAGCACGGAGTGCCATTAGCACTTGTTGATGGCACCACAGTCACCTATTGGCGTACAGCTGCCGTATCGGCATTGGCCTCGCGCTATCTTTCTCGTGAAAATAGCCAAACCTTGTTATTTTTTGGAGCGGGTAACTTGGCCAGTTTTATGATTGCGGCTCATTTAAGTGTCAGAACTTTAACGAAAGTGATGGTGTCTGCGCGAAACGCTCAAAAAGCATCTGCACTGATTGCGCGATTACAAACAGCTCATCCGCAGGTGATGTTTAGCATCTGTGAAGATGTACAATCTGCAGTGGCCGAGGCGGATATAATCAGCTGTGCCACAGGTGCCAAAGAGCCGTTATTCGAAGGGGGCTGGCTCAAACCTGGAGTGCATGTAGACTTAATTGGCAACCACCATAGTGAGTACCGTGAATGCGACACCCAAACTGTAGTGCGAGCGAGTGTTTACCTCGACAGTATGGCTAATGTGATGAATGAAGCTGGTGAATTGATATTGCCCATAGCAGAAGGGGCGATTACAGAGGCGCATATCAAAGCCGAGCTTGCCGATTTATGTGCAGGTAAACAGTATGCAAGGCGAGATGAAGATGAAATTACCTTGTTTAAATCGGTGGGAACCGCATTGAGTGATCTCGTTACAGCGCATTTGGTTTATAAAAAGCAAGTCGCAGGGTTATAGTGCGGTAGCATCATAAAATAATAAAGACGATAGGATGCAATAATGAAACTTGAACTTACCTTATTTGGTGTTGTGGTGGTGTTTTTGGGATTAGAGCCATTTATTCGTCAGGCACTACAAATAATGAAAAAGCGCACATGGCGAGTTTGTAAGGTCGAAGCGGTGACACTTGTGTCGAGTAATAAAGCAATGCCTTTTACCAACGTCGCTAATCAACAGATGTTGGTAGAGTATTCCTTTGAACAGCAGCGTTTTAGTGTGGTGATGAACTATAATAAGCATTTTTACAATAGTTATGCCACTGAATCAGATTGCCATCTATTGGTCGATCCTCAAGCGCCTGAACGGATCCAAATGCGTACATTGAAGCACCCTTATGTTGCGGTGGTATTTATGTTGTTGGGAGCGTTGGTGATAGGTTATTCACAACTAGGCATGAGTTAATGAGCTTGTAATGCATGTTTCATATACCACAGGTTAAGCAAGCTGATAAATAAGACTTGTTGCTGTGCAACCGAAAGCCCATCGCTTAACCAAAGTTCAGCTGGGTTATTCATCGAAATAGCGGCTAATTTTTGTTGATCATGTATTTCAAAACCAATAAAGGCACGCTGCGGCAAGGGGAGTTGATTGTGATTGAGCGCAAAAATGCGTAATGATTGCCCTTGGTCATCATGGAGCTGATAGCTTACTTTGCCAAAATTGTCGGCTAACACCAATAACTGCCATTGTTTTATTCCTTGCTGAAACTGACACGCGTAACTAAAGCTCGCATTAAAATTTAACGGTAAACTAAACCCTTTATTGATTGCCCATGATTGCTCAAACTTGCTGGTGTTTTGAGCGCATTGTACGGACGTTGTGCCGCTAGGCCCTGAAAATAGGTAGTTAAAAGACTGCTCTGATTGGGTCGTTTGTTGGTTATACCCTAATTCATTAGCGCCAATACGCGTTGCGTCTTCCTGACTGGTTTGCCAGCTGATATCCATATTGGTCACCTTGTATGGGCCTATCGTTACATTCATTTTATCTTCATGCCAAAACTCTGCTCGCTCATCAACACTATAAAACTGACTATTGGCCAAAAACTCAGGAGAGTGGGGCATGATTGGCAAAGGAGTAGTGGTTTGGCATGCAACCAGTAAACAAGATGCAGCGAGTAGTAGCGTGTATTTCATTTGTTATTCCTGTGCATTATCCAAAAATTGATTGGGCAAAAATTTAGCCGAGTCAAGCTACTATGTGCCAGATGATATGGACTTAGCAAGTATCGGTTTGTGATAAATTGTTCGCGGTTTGTTCCTTTTTTAATAGTTAATGGTAAGCTGTTAAAAATTATATAAGGATATGAAATGAAAGTTAAAAATTTAAACTTAATCGTGCTTGCATTAGGCTTGAGTGCGTGCAGCATGACCAGTGAGTTTGATGAAAAATTCCAACAAGTAAGGGATTCGCTACCTGAGTACGATGCTCGAGTGAATTTAGATGAGCTTAAAGAGCGCGATGGGCGTAAGGCGTTTGCTTATGTTTATACCGCTCAAGGTAGTGCATGGGGTTACGCCTATGGGTACACCAGCACCAGCCGGGCTGAAGAAAAAGCACTGGCATTTTGCCAACAAAAAGCGCTTAGTTTAGGGTTAGAGAAAGAATGTGAAGTGCTGATTAAGCATTAAACACTCACTCAAAGCGATAACTCGGGCTGAGTGAGTGTTATATCGGTGACGTTTAAGTCATGGTCATCACGACGCGGCCATTGATATCGCCTTCGATCATATCGCTAAAAATTGCATTTATATCTTCAAGAGATTTTTCGATGGTAATGGCTTTTATTTTACCCCGAGCGGCAAAATCGAGGCATTCGACTAAATCTTGGCGAGTACCAACAATTGAACCAATAATACTGACACCATTGAGTACAGTGTCAAAAATTGGCACGGGCATGTCTTCAGGTGGCAAGCCGACCAGCACACATTTACCACCCCGGCGAATAGCACGATAACTTTGTTCGAACCCAGCTTTACTTACAGCGGTACAGATGCTGGCATGCACCCCGTGTGTTTGAGTAAGGATCTGAGCCACGACATCGTCTGTTTTGAAGTCGAGACATATTTCAGCGCCGAGCTGCTTGGCAAGGGCTAATTTTTCAGTGCCCGTGTCGATGGCAACAACGTTTAACCCCATTGCCACCGCATATTGCACCGCCAGATGGCCGAGTCCACCAACACCGAAAATTGCCACCCAATCGCCCGGTTTAACCTGAGCGACTTTGAGGGCTTTGTAAGTGGTGACACCGGCGCAAAACAGTGGTGCGGCTTCGATATAACTCAAGTTATCAGGGATTTTAATGACATAATCGCCATGGGCTTTGCAGTATTCAGCGTAGCTTCCGTCGACAGAGTAACCTGCATTTTGCTGTGCTAAGCAGAGGTTTTCGTCGCCGCTTAGGCAATATTCGCAATGGCCACAAGCACTGTAGAGCCAAGGGATCCCGACGCGATCGCCAATGCTCAAATGACTGACTTGCTCACCTAAAGCGACAATTTCCCCCACACCTTCATGCCCAGGCACTAAAGGAAGTGTAGCCTTCACAGGCCAATCACCCTGGCACGCATGCAGATCCGTATGACAAACCCCGCAAGCATGAATTTTAACTAATACATCATGTCCTGCGATGCTTGGGGTGGGCCGCTCTTCAATGACAAGTGGTTGTTTATAACCATGAGTGACAGCTGCTTTCATATCATCCTCCTATTTAACTGACCCTATTTTAAATAAGGCGCTGAAAAAAAATCTGAACTAGATCAAACTATCGGTGGTTTACCGAGTAAGTTTGGTAACAAAAAATCGCAGACAGTGCAATGGTGCAGTGTTAGCATGCGCCATTATGGTTTGAAAATATGTACATGCGATGAAACAAAAACTGATATCTGGCTTGTTAATTATTGTGGCTTTGGGTTTGTTACTCCCTGGGATCACTTTACCTGTCTTGACCTTGAAAGGGCATATAGAAAAGTCTCAGCTCGCGCAAACAGGGATAGAAATGCTCGCAGAAGAAGGCAATAACCGTTCGCGAGGAATGCTACAAATGGTCTCCGGTATGCTCGGTCTTGATAAGCTTGAAGGGCAAATAGAAGTGTATCAAAAAACACGCAGTATCAGAGGGACAGTCGCGGAACTAAAAGAAAACGGCAATCTGTTAGTTGCGGGGTTAGTTGCTTTATTTGCGATTATTGTGCCTGTGGTTAAATTGCTCTCACAATTGGTTTATACCTTATTGCATCCATGTAAATTTAGACGGGTATTAGCTCAGTTAATTCTGTTAATTAGTAAATGGAGTATGGCTGATGTGTTTGTGATTGCACTGATTGTGACTTATTTAGCGGGCAATGCAGATGGTCAAATGGGGGAGTTACTGATTATGCAGGCTGAGCTTGGCCAAGGTTTCTGGTATTTTGTTGGTTATTGTATCTGTGCGATTTTATCGAGCTATTTTGTATCGAGTATTCAAAAAAAGGATGTTTTAAGTGTTTCAGAATAAAAAATTAATTACAGTCTGTGTGAGTTCATTATTGTTGGCTGCTTGCTCAGATGATGACCCAATCAGGATAGCCGATGTAATTTTTGCTGACAGCCAAATTAAGTCATGCATAGATAAACTAGTTGAAGATCATTTATATGAATATACCTATGAAATTAAAACATTATCTTGTGATGCCTCACTTGAGGAGCCAGTAAAGAAACTCGATGGGATTGAGAGTTTATCTGATTTGACTAACCTAACGTTAGCAAATAATGAAGTGACCTCATTATTGCCGTTAAGTGATTTAAGCTATCTTAAGTTAGTTGATTTAGCTCAGAGCCTAACGCTCGATTGTCAGCAAGCGAAAGATCAGTTAGCTATTTCACGTTTTAGCAGCTTGTCATTTACAGGGTTTTGCCAGAGTCCAATAGCGACGGTTGAGGATGATTTTAGCCAGCAATTACAACTGATTTTAAGTGGGGATCTGGAGTTAGCAACACAGCAAGAAGATAAGGTCGTCTTACAATCGCGATTTGACTCAGATCAGGATGACAATCTTCAACAAGGCGAACTGGCTTGGCCGTTGGAAAAAGCAAATGATGGCATCGGCTTTATCGCTAATACTACGACTCACGTGTCTAACTTGACAGCATTAGATAAACCTATTTTTGATAGCTACTTTTCAAAATTGATGCCTGATGAACAGGCGCAATTAAGCTTTATTTTTGATTCTTCATTAGTTGGTGAGCAAGTCCCAGAGCTCATTATGAGCTATCAGTATGTTTATCATAAAAATAGTCACCAATTTAAAGGCAACATCAATATTCAGGGCGTGACTTATGGTTTTTCACTTTTTAAGAATGAGCTTAGTGAAGAGAAGCAAATTGAGCATTTAGATATTGATTTAACTTTTAAAGCTGAACCTGTAACAACACAAAACAATGTTTTACCGCAATTTGGCTGGCGAGTATCAGGGCCAGGCAATCGTGGCACATTGCTTAATGAAGGCCAAGTTAATTTAAACCGCGTGACGGCGTCTTTTGCTCATATTTATAATATGAGTACGTTATCAGCTAACTCACTTTGATTTACTCTCTGTTTCGTGCAATGCATATTGCGCTTTATTCATCATAGCGGCTAACGCCGACTGTCGATGATTGGTTAAGTGTTCGGACATCGTTTCAATGGTGAGCGGGGATTTATTTTGACTCAGTTTGAAATTTCCTTCGGCATGACTTATGTCGACTTTAAATATTCTGATTGCGTTTAGCATCCCATCTAGGTGGGGTTGCGAAAGAGACTCAATTAACCAAGGTTGAGCTGCGAAGCGTTGCTGTAATTGTTGTTCAAAATGGTGGCTGATTAGCGCCATCAGTTTGATTTGCTCAGCTTTATCCGTTACCACTTGAGCCTGTCCGCTTACCTGTACTTTGGCATAATTCCAAGTCGGTACTTTTTGAGCGTCGGGACAGTAGTGAGGTGAAATATAACCATCAGGGCCATTAAAAATTAATTTGAGTTGGATGCATCTTTTATCGAGTTCAGTTGCTAAAGGATGCGAGCGACTTAAATGGCCAACCAGCAAACCTTGCTGATAGATAAAGGGTAAATGACTGATGTGAGGCCATTCATCTTGTTGGTTGAAAAAGAGTACAGTAGCCAGAGGTGATTGTTCTATTACGTCTAGCAAGAGTGCATTGTTGTGTGTTTGATAATCTCGATTAGGATACATTATTGATAGTCCCTCATAGTATGCTCAAGAGTGTGTTTAATGGCGGGCCAATCATCGTCAATAATGCTAAATTGCGCACTGTTGCGATACTCGCCATTAGGTAAAAGACGTACTTTGCGAATGAGCCCTTCAAAGGTTGCGCCTAAGCGGCTGATTGCATTGCGTGAGCAGGTATTTTTTTCGTGTGTCACAAATGAAACTCGCGCCACTTTTAATGTTTCAAATGCATGTTTTAGCATTAGATATTTAGCGTGCGTATTAATATGGCTGTGTTGCCAATCGGGATGAATAAAGGTATGGCCAATTTCAAGGCTTTGATTTTGGCTATCTAAGCGAAACATTCTGGTTGTGCCAACCAGCGTGTTAGTTGTTTTATCAAATGTAGCAAAAACAAGTTGCTGCTTGGCATCAAATCGCGCACTTGATTGATACCACGTTGTGAGCGCCTCCTCAGATACACAGTAATTTTCAAATACCCATTGCCAAATTTTTTGTGGTTGTCCTGCTATTAAAAGGGCCGGCAAGTGTTGCTCTGTTAATGGTTGTAATTCGACCATGGTTGTCTGTAGTACGATTTCTTCAAATTGCATTGTGATGCTCCAAATTCAATCAGGTGTTCATTATTTCGTTACTTTGGTATAAGGTTAACAACCAGTTTTATTTATTTTGTTAGACCAAAATGCACCCGCTAGCACTGACTTTCACTGACACCTCACGCCCTAAATACTTACAAGTAGCTGATTCGATCCGTACGGCTATTCAGCAAGGTTTGCTGCAACCGGGAGAAAAGCTCAGTTCTGCTCGGGAGTTTGCTCAAGCTCTCAAGATTAACCGTCATACTGTAATGGCAGCTTTGTCGGAATTGGTGGCTGAAGGGTGGCTTGATTCGCATGAGCGTTCTGGCTATCGCGTTAATCAGGCGCTACCGATTACTCAAAGTTGTGAGATAGAGCAAGGCCAACCGCTCGTCGCGCATCAGTTTGAGTTTTCGCGGCCTTTGCCCTATCAAAGTACAGTTAAAATGAGTGATTATTCATTTTGCTTTGCCGGTGGGTTGCCTGATCTACAGCGCTTCCCGCACCGTGAATTTCAGCGTTGTTTAGTTAAAGCCAGTCAATCTACTCAGTGGTCAGCTTTTCACTATGGTGAGGCCGATGGTTCACCCTTACTAAAAGAGCAAGTAGGTGAATATTTACGTCGTGCGCGGGGGATTAAAGAAAGTAGAAACAAGGAGGTGATGATTTGCAATGGCTCGCAAGAAGCACTGTTTTTAATCGCCAAAGCCTTTATAAACCCGAATGATAAAGTCGCTGTCGAGGCGTTAGGGTATCCGCCAGCACGGGCTGCTTTTAAAGAGTGCGGGGCTAATATTGTGGCAATTGCACAAGATTATGAAGGCATGTGCCCTAATGATTTTGAGCGTCAACTTAAGCTCGGTCAGATTAAATTGGTGTATTTAACCCCATTGCATCAGTACCCGACAACAGTGACGCTCTCTATTGTTAGACGCATTGAGTTATACAGGTTGGCGTGTGAGTATGGGGTGGTGATCATTGAAGATGATTATGATCATGAATTTCATTACGCTTGTCAGCCGCTTCAACCGCTGGCGGCGAATGATCCGGCCCGTCGGGTTATTTATTTATCGACTTTTTCTAAGTTAATGTTTGCGGGGGCACGGGTTGGGTATATTCATGCTGCGTCTGAGGTGATTGCGCAGCTCTGTGGTTTAAAGCAAATCATTAATCATAAAAACGATATTGTCATGCAACAAGCGGTGGCTTATTGGATGAAAGAGGGCGGCTTTGAGCGCCACCTCAGGCGGATGACTAAATTATACCAAAGTCGATTAGCCGCTATGGCCAGTGAGCTACAGCGTTATCAAGCTAGAGGCTATCCGATAGAGTTTAATGTCCCTGATGGTGGGATGGCTTTGTGGGTGAAAGTCAATCGGCCAACGAGTGGGCTCAAAGCTGTGTTAGCTAAACGTGGCGTGTACCTTCAAACTGAAGAAGAGTTTGTAGTCGATGGACAGTGGCAGAGTGAGCATTTGCGCCTTGGTTTTGCAGGGCAAGATGAGTCGCGGATGAAAGATGGTTTAGCGATTATTATGACTGAGCTGTATGGGCGTAATTAGTTTGAGCATCTTCTCATTGAGGCGTTACAATAGCGCATCTTTATCCATGTGTAGTAAACCATGAAACAACTCCAACTCGAAATGTTTGGCCAAGCGCTACGCATTGAATTTCACCCAGACTTAACCCAAAAAATATTTGCTAACAGTGAGTTGCAAAGTGAGGTGCAAGCCATAACAGATACGAGCAGTGCTCATCACTTTTCCATTGAGCATCAAGGGTCCCAGCAAGAGATTGTAATGAATCTGCTGCCTGATTTCGAAACTGACACTGTGAAAATGCAGTTATCTGTTAATGGTGATTATGTCGAAGGTGTGCAGTATCCATTAATCAATGTTAGCGGGGACTCTGCGACTGCAAAACGCGGCTGGTTTGGGCTTGCGGCACTGGGTTTTAAGTTATTTAAAAGTGCTAAGGTAATTAAAGCTACGCTAGCGGGGGCATCGATAGCGGGTTATGCATGGCTCTTTACTATTGAGTTTGCCTTAATGCTGGTGGCATGTTTGGTGGTCCATGAGTATGGTCATGTGCGTGCAATGAAGTATTTTGGCATTAAAACAAAAGGGATTTATTTGATCCCATTTGTTGGCGGACTGGCTGTGTCGGATGAAAAGATTACTACACGCTGGCAGGATGTGGTGATCTCAATTATGGGGCCGGTTTTTGGCTTATTTATGTCGATACTGTGTTTAGTGTTTTATTATGCAACCGACCTTGAGTTGTTTGCGGGAGCGGCCGTTTTAAGTGCTTTATTGAATTTATTTAATTTACTGCCAATGTTGCCGCTGGATGGCGGCCACGTTTTAAAAAGTATCAGTTTTTCAATGCGCTCTTGGGTGGGGTTATCTGTTTGTCTTGCTGGAGTGGTGCTAGGGCTGTGGATATCTTATGTATTTGGCTTGACATTGTTAGTGTTCTTTTTATTTTTAGGGGCGCTTGAGGTGGTGTTTGAGTGGCGTCAGCGTCATTTCTCGCATTTAGTGCCATTGGATATGTACGGTCGAGTGTTTTCAGCTGTGTGGTATTGCTTAGTGGTGGCTGGTCATGTCGCGATTATTTATCATTTTGCAGATTCTCAGAGTGAAATCCTCGCGTTACCAATGAAAATTTTGTCGAGTTGATGAATGAACTATGGCAAAAGCTAAGGTGGATTTCACTAATAATTAGGCTTTTATACTAATTATTAGCCACTCAATATATCTAGAGTGTTTTAAGTTCATGTTATTAAAGTGAATTTTTTTGGCATGTAAATTGATTCATGAAAGTAAATTAAACTAATATTCGACGCTATCTTGCGATATTATCTTAAGCAATTCATAACTCATTGTTTAGCTAATAAAAACGAAAATGGAGAGGTAACTATGTCAGGACAAGGTTCAGGTGGAAATGTCATTGCAGCAATTTGTAATATCTTTTTTCCAGGTTTAGGCCAATTAGTACAAGGGCGGATTTTACCCGCGATTGCATTTTTCTTATCTTGGGTAATTTCAGGCGCATTAACTTGGGTATTGGTTGGTTGGGTACTGTTACCTATCGTCTATATTTGGGCAATTATCGATGCAGCTAAATACCGCTCAGATCATTAACCACTGAGATTGAAAAAAGCCCCTAATACGTTTTGTATAGGGGCTTTTTTTTGTCCACTTATTGTGACTCTTTGAGCTGGCACTGTGATAGTACTCGGTTGATAAGCGTGTTAAAAAACGGCTGTTTTGCTACTAAAAGACTTAAGTTGTAAAAGGCTTGTGTATGTAATGTGGGTTTAAGATATTTTTAAGTTACAGCTTGATAATTGAATGTTGGTATAAAATCTGAACTGTCATTGTAAATGAATGTAAATGACTTTTTTGTTGTTAATTTTACTGGAGTGATTTATCAAACTATTTACTTTTTTAAGATTATGAAAGTAAGAGTAAAAAGATTTTTTTGATTGTTTATTCACCTCATTGTTAAGTATTTGTTTATATATGGTTGTTTTTGTGGTTCTTTTTTATATTTCTGGATGTGGTAAAAAAGAGTCAATCTAAAAGTATGCAAATAAATTGGTTTATTTTTAGAAACAACAAAACAAAAAATTCAGGGAAATTCATTTTGAAAAAATTAACTATCTTAGCAATGGGCGTTAAAACCGCATTGTTTGCAGGCGCTGTATCTAGTAGTGGCTTTGTTGTGGCTGCTGATGAAGAATCAGCTCAAAAAGTAGAGCGTATTCAAGTTACAGGTTCAAAAATTAAGCGTATTGGCGATCTTTCTCCTACTCCAGTAACAGTTGTAACAGGTGATGCGTTAGTTAATGCTGGTATCACAAACGTTGCTGAGCTTTTAGCTGAAATGCCATCGGCAACAGTGGGTCTATCACCAGAGACTACAAATAATAGTGTATTTGCTAATGGTTTAAGCAATACCGACCTACGTGGTTTAGGTTCGTCAAGAACATTGGTACTTGTGAATGGTCGTCGTTTCATTTCTGGTGCGCCAGGCAGCAGCGCGGTTGATTTAAACAACATCCCTACTGCGATGATTGAGCGTATGGAAATCTCAACCGGTGGTGCATCAGCGGTGTATGGCTCTGATGCAATGGCGGGTGTAGTCAATATCATTACTAAAAAATCATTTGATGGTTTTGAAATCGATGCATCAACATCACAGCCGCAGCAAGAAGGCGGTGAGAACTCGTTTGTATCATTCACTTTTGGTGATGAAGGTGAGAAATCGAGTTTCATTACTAACATCTCCTATACAAAGAGCAAGCAGCTACGCGGTGATCAGCGTGATTTCATTCGTGATGGTGTGATTGCGATCGACCACCCTGACAATGTAAATAACGAAGATGGTATTCCTCGTCGTATTATTTGGGATAAAGAAGGTGCGACAACGTTAGGTTTCTACAGTCCTACGGGTGATTTCTTCGCACCAGATGGCCACTTTATTTTTGCTGATGATGGCTCAATTCGTGCTTTTGAAGAAGGCGAGCGCTTCCCTGCAAGCTCAACGCCAGGTAGTCGTAATACCAACTATTACTTAGGTAATGAGGGCGATGGTTATCACTTTTTAGATCATAACTATGTGCGTACACCGCTTGAGCGTTTAAATCTGTCTTCAAATGTAAATTATGAATTTTCTGATGCGCACGCGATGGCATTTGAATTAACGTATTCAAATACTCATGCTTACGGTGAAAGTTCACCTGCGTTTTTTGGATTAAGTGGCATGCATGCTGATAATCCTTTCTTTAGCCAAGAAACAAAAGATTTCTTTGCACAAAGAGATATGTCGACGTACACCGCTTACCTGACCACAGATGCATTAGGTAACCGTGTATATGATCAAAAACGCCAACTTATTCAAGGTACTTTAAGCTTTGAAGGTGAGATCAGTGATAACTGGTTCTACTCTGCTTATGTACAGCGCGGTACTGTTCAAGCCGATACTACTTGGTTTGGCGAAATGCTGAAAGAGAATTTCTATAACTCGCTTGATGCAGTTGAAATTGATGGCCAAATTGTTTGTGCTGATAGAAACAAAGCAGGTGAAGTCGAGGGCGCACTTGCGGGTTGTTCCCCTCTTAACATTTGGGGTGTAGGCCTAGCTTCACAAGAAGCGCTTGATTATGTAAAAGCGGATGCGTCACGCCGTGCTACGATTGACCAAACAACGTTTGGTGGCACAATTAGTGGTGATTTATATGAATTACCTGCAGGTCCTTTAGCCTCTGCATTTTCTTTTGAGCACCGTAAAGAAGCATCTACGACCTTACCTGATCCAGCAATGCGTAAAGGCTTAATCTTCAATAACCAATCAGATGCACTAACAGGTTCATTCGACGTATCTGAAGTGGCGGCTGAGTTCTCTATCCCAGTAGTTGTTGATACGGCATATGCTGATGAAATCTATGTTGAAGCCGCTTATCGTTACATGGATTATTCATCAACTGGTGGTGATGATGCATGGAAAGTGAGCTTTAACTATGTATTAAATGATGAATTAAGAATTCGTTATAACCGCTCTAAGTCAGTACGTGCACCTAATATCAATGAGTTATTCCAACCACGTGCTGAGACGTTTAGTTCGTTCAATGATCCGTGTGAGCAAGGTCAAATTGATAACGCAGGTGAATACAAAGAAAATATCGAGCGTAATTGTCGTGCACAAGGTATTCCAGAAGGTTGGGAACCAAGCGCAGACTGGAAGCGTACCAATCACTCAGGTTTTGCTTTAGGTAATATTGATCTGAAAAATGAAACGGCACATGACGTGACATTTGGTGTGATCTATACGCCAGAATACTTAGAAAACTTCAGCTTAACGCTTGATTACTGGGCATTTGACTTAACGGATATGATCCGTACACCGAATGCATCAACAGTGGTTAATGGTTGTTACGAATTTGAAACGACTGAGAATCCATACTGTCCGTTAATTTATCGTAATGCTGATACGTTTGAAATTGATTCATACGATCTTAAGCCTGTGAACTCTGCATCAAATAGCATTGCGGGTACTGATATTGAATTAAACTACTTATTCGATACTGATTTTGGTGCGCTACGCTTTAATATGCTAGCAACTTACACATCAAAGAATGAGCAGAACTTTACTGGTAAGCGTGAAGATCAGCGTAAAGCAGTGGGTGAAGTGAGTGATCCGCGTTGGAAAGCACGTTTCACTACGAACTACACTTACAATGACTTACAAGTAAATGTGCTAGCTTCATATCGCCATAGTTCAGTGTGGGATAACGAGTGGACTGCAGAAGATAACAACTACAATGACATCCCTTCTTACATTAAGTGGGATTTAACAGCTCGTTACAACTTAACTGATGAGCTGCAAGTGCGTGGTGGTTTCTTAAATGTGTTTGATGTTGCTCCACCAAGACACCCTTCATTATATGATGACGGTGAGTACTATGACTTAAACGGTCGTACACTTACTCTGGGTGTAAACTATAAATTCTAATTAGAATTTTCACGAAAATGCCGCTCACATGAGCGGCATTTTTTTTGGTCGCGGATTGAGTGTATTTAGGGCTGCAGCAAAATTGCTAACCAGAAACTAAAACTGACCACACTCAATAAAGTTGAAATAACGACACTGCTGGCCAAAGTGGATTGATGTTGTTTGATTTGATTAGCGACTAAATAGGCATTGACGCCAAGGGGAGAGGCGCTAAGTAAAACGACCACAGCCAATGTTTCTCTTTCAAGCTGCATATATTGACTGCCAAAGACATACACTAACGCAGGTAAAATAAGTAACTTCATGACACTTGCAACGCTTGCTGCGCGCCAGTCAGCTGAAATTTTATAAAATGCCAGATTTGCCCCCAGCACAAATAAAGCACTGGCTATCGCAGGTTGTGATAATAGAGAGAGGCCATTGATCACATCGCTAGGGATCTCAAATGGTGCCAAGTTAACCGTAATACCAGATGAAATACTTAATACCACCGGATTGAGCAGCATCGTTTTGGTAAATTTTTGCCATGAAAAAGAGTGCTCTTTCTCACAAGCACTGAGTAAAAACGTCAGAGCAAAGAGCAAAGCACTATGAAAGGCGATGATCATAAATACATGGCCCACCACATGTTCACCAAGTGCCGCATTAATAATTGGCAGACCAACTAATACTGTATTTGAATAACTTGTGCCAAGAGCAAACACGGCATGGCGCGCTGGCTGAGATTGATCTGAAAAAAAGAGTCGGTCAACGCATATCCCGATAACAAACATGGCAATGACCGGAAGGTAAAAAGCCAACAAGCTTGCAGGATGAAAGCTTTGATTTAAGTCTGCTTGCGCCATATTGACAAACAAAAAGGCCGGGACGCTGATGTAAAAAGTGAATCGACTCAGCCCCACGATATGTTCTTTTGTTAAAAAACGTTGTGAAGAGGTCAAATAACCAGCAGAGACTAAAAAGATCAGTGGGAAAATAATGGAGAAAATACTCATAACAACAGCCGTGGCTTATAAACCTCTATTATGCGTGCAAGGATGGGGAGATGAAAAGGCACAGGGCTAAAAAGCTTGGTTAAATGATTTTATTGTTATTTCAGGTGCTAAACGGCTGTTTAACGGGTTAAATGCGTTTATTTTATAGATTGCTATTGTAAATGATTGTAAATGAATGATTTGTTATAGGGTTTTAATAATTTGTTGCGTTTTATGCAACTCTTGTTAATTATTGATTTATATAGTGTATTGGTCGTGTTTATTAATTCGAGTCATTATGTTTATATTTTGTTAACCACCTTTGTGACAAGCGGCGTTTTGATCTGTATCTGAGTATGATAAAAATATCTCGTTACATAGCGGTATCTCTTTTAAAAACAGATTCGCATGTCAATTTAACGACTAATAACAAATATATACTTCAGGGAAATTCATTTTGAAAAAATTAAACTTATTAGCAATCGGTGTTAAAACCGCATTGTTTGCCGGGGCTGTCACCACGGGTGGTTTTGCAATGGCGGCAGACGAAGAGTCTGTAGAGAAAGTAGAACGTATTGAGGTTACGGGCTCAAAGATTAAACGTATTGGTGACCTATCTCCGACTCCTGTTACTGTAGTAACTGGTGATGCGTTAGTAAATGCAGGTATTACCAATGTGGCTGAATTATTAAGTGAAATGCCATCAGCAACGGTTGGCCTTTCTCCTGAGACAACTAATAATAGTGTTTTTGCTAATGGTTTAAGTAATACGGATTTGCGCGGTTTAGGCACATCTAGAACCCTAGTTCTGGTTAATGGTCGACGTTTCGTATCTGGTGCGCCAGGTAGTAGTGCTGTTGATTTAAATAACATTCCGACCTCAATGATTGAACGAATGGAAATCTCAACAGGTGGTGCATCTGCTGTTTATGGTTCCGATGCAATGGCTGGTGTTGTAAATATTATTACCAAAAAATCTTTTGATGGTTTTGAATTTGATGCATCTACATCACAGCCACAGCAAGATGGCGGCGAAAACTCATATTTCTCATTTACCTTTGGTGATGAAGGTGAAAAATCAAGTTTCATTACAAACATTTCTTATACAACAAGTGAGCAATTGCGAGGTGAACAGCGTGACTTCATTCGTGACGGTGTGATAGGAATCGATCATCCTGATAACGTCGATAATGAAGATGGCATCCCAAGAAGAACTATTTGGGATAGAACTGGTTCAACAACACTTCGTTTTTATAGTCCTACAGGTGATTTTTTTGCACCTGATGGGCACTTTATTTTTGCTGATGACGGTTCAATTCGCGAGTTTGAACAAGGTGAATTACTACCTGCAAGCTCAACGCCGGGTAGTCGAAACACAAACTATTATGTTGGTGAAGGTGACGGTTATCACTTCTTAGATCATAGCTACGTTCGTACACCATTAGATCGCTTAAACTTAAGCTCAAATGTGAATTATGATTTTAATGATGCACATTCAATGGCCTTTGAGTTTACTTATTCAAATACACATGCATATGGTGAAAGCTCGCCTGCATTTTTTGGCTTGAGTGGCATGAATGCAAATAATGCGTTTTTTAGCCAAGAGACTAAAGATTTTTTTGCTGAGCGTGGCATGAGTTCATACACAGCTTATTTGACTACAGATGCACTGGGTAATCGTGTTTATGATCAGAAACGTCAATTAGTACAAGGGACATTGAGCTTTGAGGGTGAGATATCCGATAGCTGGTTCTACTCTGCTTATGTGCAACGCGGCACAGTTCAATCTAACACTACTTGGTATGGTGAAATGTTAGTTGAGAACTTTAGAAACTCACTTGATGCAGTTGAAGTAGATGGCAAAATTGTATGTGCTGATAGAAACGATGCAGGTGAGGTTGTTGGTGCTTTAAGCGGTTGTGCTCCTTTAAATATTTGGGGTGTTGGCTTGGCCTCTCAAGAGGCATTTGATTATGTAAAAACAGATGCCACACGCCGAGCTTCTATTGATCAAACGACGTTTGGTGGAACGATCAGTGGGGATGTATTTGAGCTTCCAGCTGGACCAGTTGCTTCAGCATTTACTTTTGAGCACCGTAAAGAGGCGTCATCTACATTACCCGATCCGGCAATGCGAAAAGGTCTAATCTTTAATAATCAATCAGATGCTCTTACTGGCTCATTTGACGTTTCTGAAGTCGCAGCTGAGTTCTCAATCCCTGTTGTTGTTGATACTGCCTATGCAGATGAAATTTATGTTGAAGCAGCATATCGTTACATGGATTACTCATCAACTGGTGGTGATAGTGCATGGAAATTGAGTTTTAACTATGTATTAAATGATGAACTAAGATTACGCTATAACCGCTCTAAGTCAGTACGTGCACCTAACATTAATGAATTATATCAACCTCGTGCAGAGACTTTCAGCACGTTTAATGATCCGTGTGAGCAAGGTCAAATTGATAATGCGGGTGAATATAAAGAAAATATTGAGCGTAACTGTCGTTCTCAGGGCATTCCTGAAGGTTGGGAGCCAAGTGCAGATTGGAAACGTACAAACCATTCAGGTTTTGCTTTAGGTAATATCGACCTAAATAACGAAACTGCCCATGATATGACTTTTGGTGTTATCTATACACCTGAATCGTTGGAGAACTTTAGCTTAACTTTAGATTATTGGGCATTTGATTTAACAGATATGATCCGGACACCATCAGCTTCGACAGTTGTTAATGGTTGTTATGAATTTGAAAGTACAGACAATCCATATTGCCCATTAATTTATCGTAATAGCAGTACGTTTGAAATTGATTCGTATGATTTGAAACCAGTTAACTCAGCTTCAAATAGTATTGCTGGTACTGATATTGAGTTTAATTATCTTTTTGATAGCTCTTTTGGTGCTTTCCGCTTCAATATGCTTGCCACTTATATGTCTAAAAAAGAGCAGAACTTTACAGGTCAGCCAGAAGATCAGCGTAATGCAGTGGGTGAAGTGAGTGATCCACGCTGGAAAGCGCGATTCACAACTAACTATACGTACAACGATTTACAAGTGAACTTACTTGCCTCTTATCGTCATAGTTCTGTTTGGGATAATGATTGGACACCAGAAGATAATGATTATAATGATATTCCTTCTTATATTAAGTGGGATTTGACAGGCCGTTATAACATTACTGATGATCTTCAGGTACGAGGTGGTTTCTTAAATGTGTTTGATGTGACTCCACCAAGACACCCTTCGTTATATGATGATGGTGAATACTATGATTTAAATGGTCGTACATTCACTGTTGGTGTTAACTATAAATTTTAATTAGCTGTTAGAGATAAAATGCCGCTCACCTGGGAGCGGCATTTTTTATGCCTGATTTTTCCTTCCTGTTATTTTATCCGCTATACTCCTCGCTCATTTTTAAGGGGCGATGATGGAATACCAATTTGTACGCGATCCTATTTTTGGCTTTCGCGCAAAATTTACTGATGAGCAAGCGCTATTTGGTCGCTGGTTAACTGAAGAAATCAATACTGACCCGCAGCAGTTAACAGCTTTGTTAGAGTTGATTGAGCAAGTTCAATCAGTGCAGGTTAATGAGCTTAAACTTATTGGTAAAGAAGTGAGTTTAACATTAAGCGATGCTGAGGCGTTGATTGAGGCCAATATACTTCATCAAGGAGATGAAGATATCTCGATGTATCAAGATGATGCATTGGCATTGGATGAGGATGGCCTGATGGCTGTGTGCGGTTATGAAGATTTTGTGGCCTTGATTTATGCTTGGTGTGAATTCATCCGTTTTCGTGCCACGCGTTAATCCACACCTATCATCATATTTGATTACTTGAGCATCTTGAGTTTTTTCTGCGTGAGTTTGGATAATTGTTCATCTGCACTGTTGAGAGCGAGCCAACCGAATATGTTTTTGGCTTCGCCTTCTTTGTCGTGTTCTAAATAAAGGCTGGCTAAGTTGTAATGCGCCCATAAAAAATACGGGTCATGGTTATCTTGGTTATGCGCCTCAATAAATGCGTTAAGCGCCACGATGCCGTTATTAAGCTGAGTCTGGTTTTGTAGTGCAAAAAAGCCAACATAATAGCGTGTCATTTGCACCAAAGAGTGTGGGTATTGGTGGGATTCAATGAGTTTATAGCTATAAAGAAGTGCCTGCTCTGCTGGCTCATCGTCTTGTTTTTTTATTAAAATTAAACCGATATTGAGATGAAGGAGTAAGTCATCTGGAAATTGCGTTTTAGCTTGCTCTAACAGTTTTGCTAACTCTTCTGAACTGCTATGAAAAGTTGATTTTGCTAATAGATGATAACGAGGTGAGTGCTGACTTAATTGTTCTAACCAATAATCGCCATCATCATCACTACCACCTAAAAACCACGGCGTTAAATGGTAGTAACCAGCTAAATGCAGCATAAAAAAGCCATTGTTGGGAGCTAGCTCTTGCGCACGGGTAAAGTGCGTTTGTGCTAGGTCACTTAATCTGAATGCGCTGAGGTAGCTCTCTTTGGCTTCTTCAAAACAGGTTTTTCCATACATAAAGTGTGCAGCTGCAAGAGTGGGGGCTTGTTGCAAAAATTGCTGGCTTAAAGTTTGTGCTAGCGAGAAGTTTTCATGGTTGAGGGCGCGATCGATGTCGAAAATGGTTTGTCTTTGGCTTGCGTTTAGGTCGCCAAGCTCACCTTGCTCGACGAGTACAGTTAAGGCTGCCGTAGGGGCGCTAAGCGTTGATACAGCGCTAATTGCTTGCAAACTCAAGGTGAGGGAAAAACAAACGATAATGGCTTTTAATACAACACTCATGGCAATAAATCCTTAAATATCAACATGGCTAGCATATCAGTGTTTCAAGGTTTTGAAAAATACCCATTGTCGGAATTTGTAAGTATTCGTTAACGATTTTGTGTCGCTTTGAGTTACTGTTGTGTATGGAATAAAACAGTCGTTATGCTGACGCTGTTGAAAAACAAAACACGACTGTTTCATTAAAAATACTTGCTGGCATAACTCAAACTGCACTTGGTCTGTATTTAAGTGAAACACTCAATAAAATGCAATGGCTGAAAACCTCAATAGATTAATCAGCAGTTGATTGTCAATTATATGCATTATAGAGGTGCAGCTAAACCGACAACCATAGAGATCAATCGTTAAGGTTGCGCTCTTTTAGTTTTCGGGTCAGGGTGTTGCGACCCCAGCCAATTTTGACCGCGGCATCTTGTTTGTGGCCATTGCAATGTTGGAGCGCGGTGTTAATAAGTTTGACTTCAAGCTCGGCTTGCACATCGGGCCAAATGTTTTCTCGGCCTTTTTTGAGTTCACCATCAAACCAAGCCTGAAACTGGCTAAGCCAATCGCCCGATGCCGTGTGCTGAATTGGGTTGGTCAAAATTTCGGGGGGCAAATCGGCTTCTGTGACCGTTTGCCCAGGAGCCATGACCGTCAGCCAGCGGCAGGTGTTTTCTAGTTGCCTCACGTTGCCGGGCCACTGAAAGGCTTTGAGCTTTTGGCATGCATCAGAGGCGAGGATTTTGCTTTCGACTTTTAGTTCTTTTGCACTTTTGGTCAAAAAGTAATGAGCCAATTTTTCGATGTCCTCGGTGCGCTCTCGCAGTGCGGGAAGCTTTAAGCGAACGACATTTAAACGATGAAATAAGTCTTCACGAAACTTACCTGTTGCGGCCAATTCTTCAAGGTTTTGATGTGTGGCAGCAATAATGCGCACATCAACTTTTATGCTTTGATGGCCTCCAACACGATAAAACTCACCGTCTGCGAGTACTCTAAGTAATCGCGTTTGTACGTCCAGTGGCATATCGCCAATTTCATCTAAAAATAAAGTGCCACCGTTGGCTTGCTCAAAACGACCTTTGCGGACGCTATCAGCACCAGTAAATGCGCCTTTTTCATGACCAAATAGCTCTGATTCGACTAATTCTTTGGGGATTGCTGCCATGTTGAGCGCAATAAATTCTTTATCTTTACGGGGGCTATGATTGTGCAGTGCGCCGGCTACCAATTCTTTACCCGTTCCCGATTCTCCGTTAATTAACACACTCATGCTCGATGCAGAGAGTTTTCCAATTGCTCGAAAAACTTCTTGCATTGCGGGGGCTTCACCGATGATATCTTGTGTTTTTTGTTCGGGGATTTTGTTTTTCTTTTTTAGGCCCTGATTTGCACGGCAGGCACTTTCGACTAAATTAACAGCTTCATTGAGATCAAACGGCTTTGCTAGGTATTCAAAGGCCCCTTTTTGAAATGCCTGAACGGCGGAATCGAGATCGGAATGCGCAGTCATAATGATGACTGGTAAACCAGGGTTGTTTGCATTGATCCCTTCGAGTAATGTCATGCCATCCATGCCTGGCATACGAACATCAGAGACTAATACAGTCGGCTGACTGTATTCTAAGGCGCTTAAAACGGACTCTGCGCTGGCAAAACTCTCGGTTTGAAAACCGGCGCGGCTGAGTGCTTTTTCAAGAACAAACCGTATCGATGCATCATCATCAACCAGCCAAACTGTTTTCATTTATTACTCCAAACACGTTCTTTGTTATTGTTGATTAACAAAGGGTAGATATATATTAAATTCTGTATGACCGGGCCAACTTTCGCATTCGATATAACCATCATGTTGGTCTATCAAGGTTTGTGCGATGGCTAAACCTAAGCCCGACCCACCATCTTTGTTGGTAACCATCGGGTAAAAAAGAGTGTCTCTTATCGCTTTGTCTATTCCCGGACCATTGTCTGAGATTTTAATCATCAGGGCATTTTTCATCGCTTTATTATGAATGCGCATATGGTGACGAATGCGAGTTTGCAAGGTGATTTCACCGCCTTCGGTGAGCGCTTGCTGCGCATTACGTACAATATTGAGCACTACTTGTTGGATCTTGCCTTGATCAATAAAAATATCAGGAATACTCGGATCATAATCTTTAATCACATTGATTTGACTGTGATTTGATAGCATTGTGAGCTTCACTACTGATTCAAGGGTTTGATGAATGTTGCACCACGCTTTGTTGGGAAGCTGATTAGGACCTAGTAGGCGGTCGACGAGCTCGGTCAATCGATCGGCCTGTTCAATAATCAGTGTTGCGCATTCATCTCTTTCTTGTTGATCAACTTCATACTGCAATAACTGCGCCGCTCCGCGAATTCCTCCCAAAGGATTTTTTATTTCGTGTGCTAACCCGCGGATCAGGGTACGGGCGGCAATGTATTGATGCATTTGATGTGAGGCTTTGTCGTGTTTGATCTCTTCATCGAGCGCCCTGCATTCGAGCATGATATACGGGCTAGAATCGATGGTGAGTTTTCGGCTGTTCAAGGTGATTTTTGCATGGCGAGAATCAAGAAAAACCGCGTCAGCTCTATGTTGGTGACAATCACTGCCTTCATTTAATGTGTGACTGATGATGCGCTTAATATCGATGTTATGGTAATTAAATAAAGACTCAAACTCTTGGCCTAAAAAGCGTTTATGGCCCAGCGCAAATAGTTCGCTGGCGCTGTCGTTAGCATAAACAACAATGAGTTGCTCATCGAGAAGGATAACCGCCGTGGCTAAGTTTTCACATATAGAGAGTAAGGTATCGTGCTTGAATGTTTTATTTCTGGGCATCTTTGCACCATTATAGTGCGCTGCTGTATTGGCGGTATTATTAAGATAATTTTGCATCAGCAACGGAAAATTAAAAATGAAGTTATCTCAGCTAAAAAGAGATTATCATGAGGTTATTATACGTGAAAGTGTTGAATACGTGCGATTGAATACGTAGTCAAAAAAATGGTTAAAGGCCTTTACGATGCAAGTAAATCGTGACGATTTCACTGTGGCCGATTTCTTTTCCTTTGGCGTCGATAAGTTTTAATTGCAGCTTGTGTTCACCGCGTTCTACATTGCGTAATGCAAATATTGCTGAGCTTTTGGGCGCTTGTGTAGCCATGCCATCTAAATAAAGTTGGATTGAAAGGCCGCTCTCGAAACGTGGGCTGACTTTACCACTGACGTAAACTGAACCGGTATTATCGCGAATAGTTGCGTGATTTTTGGGCTCAGTAATAGAAATACTAAATTGGGTTTCTTGGTCTTGTTTAGATTCTTCTTTATATAAAATGCTGGTATCAACGGCTTGCATGTCGACAGTATTGATATTGAGATTTAGCTCTTCAGAACCTTTTTGAGGTGTATCAGAAAATACAAGCACGCCTTTAGCGTCACGCCAAACGTAGATTTTTTTTTGACCAGCTATAGAAGGAGCTGCAAGTAAAGTCATGCAGACAGCAAATAGTATTAAGCGTTTTGCCACCTAATTTTCCTTCTATTTTTATAGCTTGTTATTGAATAGTTAATAACTTTATATGATTAGCGCTAATTTTGCTATAAAAAAAGCCTGCGAAACAGGCTTTGGAACACACATTGAAACAAATAGTTAGCTTACTTAGCAGCTGTAGTACATTTCAAACTCAACTGGGTGAGTTGTCATGTTTAATTTTTCGACTTCTTTGCCCTTAAGTGCAATGTATGCATCGATTAGGTCGTCAGTGAATACACCACCTTGCGTTAAGAACTCGCGGTCAGCATCTAAAGAATCAAGCGCTTCTTGTAATGAGCTGGCAACTTGTGGAATCTCAGCCGCTTCTTCTGCTGGTAAGTCGTATAAATCTTTATCCATTGCATCGCCAGGGTGGATTTTGTTTTTAATACCGTCAAGGCCAGCCATTAGCATTGCAGAGAACGCTAAGTATGGGTTTGCTGTTGGATCTGGGAAGCGAACTTCGATACGACGTGCTTTTGCAGACGGAACAACAGGAATACGGATAGATGCAGAACGGTTACGTGCAGAATATGCAAGCATAACTGGCGCTTCAAATCCTGGTACTAAACGCTTGTATGAGTTAGTAGAGGCGTTTGCAAATGCATTGATTGCTTTAGCATGCTTGATGATGCCGCCAATGTAAAATAATGCTTCTTCAGAAAGGCCAGCATACTTATCACCTGCGAATAAGTTAACGCCATCTTTTGCTAAAGATTGGTGACAGTGCATACCAGAACCGTTATCGCCAACGACTGGTTTAGGCATGAATGTTGCTGTTTTACCGTATAAATGAGCCATGTTATGAATAACATATTTCATTTCTTGGATTTCATCGGCTTTTAATACCATGGTATTAAAACGAGTTGCGATTTCATTTTGACCAGCTGTAGCTACTTCGTGGTGGTGTGCTTCGACTACTTGGCCCATTTCTTCTAGGACGAGACAAGTCGCTGAACGCCAATCTTGGAAATCATCAACAGGAGCAACTGGGAAGTAACCGCCTTTAACGCCAGGACGGTGACCAGTATTGCCATCTTCATAGCTTTTATCTGAGTTCCAAGCTGCTTGCTTAGAATCGATTTTGTACATTGAGCCAGACATGTCAGTTTTGAATTTAATGTCGTCAAATACGAAAAACTCAGGTTCTGGGCCAAATAAAACAGTGTCAGCAATACCTGTAGAACGCATGTATTCTTCTGCGCGCTTTGCAACAGAGCGTGGATCGCGCTCGTAGCCTTGTAATGTAGATGGTTCAACAACATCACAACGAACAATTAATGTGACTTCTTCAGTGAAAGGGTCTAATTTCACTGACTCAGCGTCTGGTAGTAATACCATGTCTGATTCGTTAATGCCTTTCCAGCCAGCAATTGAAGAACCATCAAACATTTTACCATCTTCAAAGAAATCTTCGTCAATTTGGTGATGTGGAATAGAAACGTGCTGCTCTTTACCTTTGGTATCAGTAAAGCGTAAATCGATAAACTTAACGTCATTTTCTTTGATAAACTGTAAAACTGAATGAGACATGCGTCCTCCAAACTGTGTGTTGTTTAATATTATTTGCTTTTGCAATTTTTCATTCTATAAGCTCAATGTGTGCCAACTTTTCAACTACATGATAAATATGAAATTTATTTTTTTAGATGCAGTGTTGACTCATTTTGGTGCACCACATTGATCGTTGTTTGCACCTTGTTGGTGCGTTGAAATATCCAGAAATTATAGTCCAAAATGTTCTTTTTATTGGTTTATTTCACCTAAGCATGATTTTTATCTCTTGATGAAAAAAATAGAAAAACATTTCTGTGCGTAACTAAATGTAATCCATCACTAATTGTGTAATAAAACAGCAGTAATCTAAGCTTTTTTAAATAAAGTTTAAAAAATTCTGTTGGATAAACTTTCATCCCTGCCATTATTAAGGGATAATATGCGACCATTTTTTTTAAACGCTATGCCGCTTGTTTTTCGATTCTTTTTGAATGTCGAACAAAGAGCGTAGATATTTTAGGATCAGCCAGATTAATTCTACTGAGTAAGTTTATGAGCATCGAAAAGTTAAGAAATATCGCGATTATCGCGCACGTTGACCACGGTAAAACAACCTTGGTTGATAAACTGCTAGAGCAGTCAGGTACGTTAGAAACTCGCGGCGGTAATGAAGAGCGCGTCATGGACTCTAACGATATCGAAAAAGAGCGTGGTATTACCATTCTTGCAAAAAATACTGCAATTTCATGGAATGATTACCACATCAATATCGTAGACACTCCTGGACACGCCGATTTCGGTGGTGAAGTTGAGCGTGTTCTTTCGATGGCTGACTCAGTATTATTACTTGTTGACGCGCAAGAAGGTCCAATGCCACAAACGCGTTTTGTGACACAAAAAGCATTCGCGCAGGGTTTAAAGCCAATCGTTGTAATCAACAAAATCGACAAGCCAGGCGCGCGTCCTGATTGGGTTATGGATCAAATATTTGATTTATTCGATAACTTAGGCGCAACTGACGAACAGTTAGATTTTAAAGTAATCTACGCATCAGCTATCAATGGTTGGGCAACATTAGATTTAGACGAGCCATCAGATAACATGGAACCTATGTTTAAGATGATCGTTGACGAAGTATCACCACCAGATGCTGATCCTGAAGGCGCATTCCAAATGCAAATCTCTCAGCTTGATTACAACTCGTATGTAGGTGTAATCGGTGTGGGTCGTATCAAGCGTGGTTCTGTTGCCGTGAATCAACAAGTGACTATCATCAGTGCTGACGGTTCAAAACGTAACGGTAAAATTGGTTCAGTTCAGAGCTACCTTGGTTTAGAGCGTATCGATACTGAGCGTGGTTATGCTGGTAACATCGTAACAGTAACTGGTATTGGTGAGTTGAAAATCTCTGATACTGTGTGTTGTCCAAACAATGTTGAAGCTTTACCACCGCTAAGTGTTGATGAGCCAACAGTAACAATGACGTTCTCTGTTAATAACTCACCATTTTGTGGTAAAGAAGGTAAGTTCGTAACGTCACGTAATATCCGTGAACGTTTAGATAAAGAATTAGTACATAACGTTGCACTTCGTGTTGAAGACACAGCTAACCCAGATAGCTTCCGTGTATCGGGTCGTGGTGAATTACACTTAGGTATCTTAATTGAGAACATGCGTCGTGAAGGTTACGAGCTAGCTGTTTCACGTCCTGAAGTAATTTTACGTACAGTTGATGGTGTTCTTGAAGAGCCGTATGAAACAGTAACGATTGACTGTCAAGAAGAGCATCAAGGTTCTATTATGGAACAAATTGGTCTGCGTAAAGGTGAACTAACTGATATGTCTCCAGATGGTAAAGGCCGTATGCGTATGGACTTTATGATCCCTAGCCGTGGTTTAATCGGTTTCCAAACTGATTTCATGACGCTTACATCAGGTTCTGGTTTGATGTACCACACATTCGATCACTACGGTCCTCACAAAGGTGGTGAGCTTGGTGTTCGTAAGAACGGTGTAATGATTGCAAATGCAACAGGTAAAGCGTTAACAAACGCATTATTTAACTTGCAAGAGCGTGGTAAATTATTCATCGGTCATGGTGTTGAAGTTTACGAAGGAATGGTTATCGGTATTCATAGCCGTGATAACGACCTAACAGTTAATGCGCTTAAAGGTAAGCAACTTACTAACGTTCGTGCATCAGGTACTGATGAAGCACAAACGTTAACGCCGCCATTGAACTATACACTTGAGCAAGCGCTTGAGTTTATCGATGATGATGAATTAGTTGAAGTGACACCTTTGAATATCCGTATTCGTAAACGTCACCTAACTGAAAGTGATCGTAAACGCGCTGGACGTGCACCAAAATAATCGCATGATTAATTTAAAAAACCCGCAGAAAAGCGGGTTTTTTTATGAGCTAAATAAATCTTTAACGGAGTGTTTTGTTTAGCCAGCCTTGTTCATTTGCTCGATGAATTTATTTGAGTCGGCGATTGATTTGTTCATGTCTGTCATCAGTGATTGGATATCGCGTTTAAGGTTATTAAATTCACCTTTAATGGCACTGATTGCTTGGGCGTTGAGGTTGTGCTTGAGGTAAAGCACGTTATCTTGCAGGGCCGACAAAACGGGCGCCATTTTTTTCTCTGATGTTCGCATCGAACGAAGTAATTTATCAAACTGGCGTTTAGTTTGGTTGAGTTTTTTTTCGCTTTCACGTTTGAGATTAGCATTTGAATATTGCGCTAATTCTTCATTCCATTCATCAAATAGTGCTTCAGCAACATCTTCAACTTTATTAATGCGATTTGAGACATCTTCGGCGGCTTTTAAACTGGATTCGTAATCATCATTGAGCTCTTCGTAGACGGTTTGTAACTCACCGCCATCAAAGTTAATTAGCAGGCTCAGGCGTTCTAGAGCCGACTGAAATTCTTGTTGGGATGCTTCTTGGGATTCTTTCGCTTCTTCAACGCGATCAACTAAAATATCACGTTTGTGAACACCTACTTTTTCCATTGCTGAGTAATAAGCTGTCTGGCAACCAGTTAAGGACAATGCCAAGCAGGCAGAAAGTAATATTTTTTTCATATTTAAAACCTTTTAATGTCAGCTGAAAAGTTCACTGACTTAACTCTGTAATTTAAACCGATGCGTGATATCTTAATAATAACAGAATAAATCATAACAGAATAAATTGATATGCAAGGTAAATTTAGTCAATTCATCATCTTAATTAAACCAATGGTTCGCAAACATTTAGCGTGGTGGCGTTTATATTTCAAGCGTTGTAAGGAAGATGCCATCACAGTCAATGCTGGTTATCTAGCGTACGTTACTTTGTTATCATTAGTACCATTAATGGCGGTAGCGGTGGCAATTTTTTCTGCGTTTCCGGTTTTTGAAACTTTGCGAGAAGGCATTGAGAGTTTTATTTTCACCAATTTTGTACCAACTTCTAGTGAAGTGATCCGCGAGCATATCGGTGCTTTTGCTGGTAATGCCAGTAAAATGACCACGATAGGTGTGAGCTTCCTGGTGGTTGTTGCATTGTTTTTAATCCGTAACGTTGATGGCACCCTTAATCGTATTTGGCGGATTGAAAAAAAACGTAATCCAATGATTTCTTTTGCTATTTATTGGATGGTGTTAACGCTTGGCCCAGTGTTGTTAGGAGCAAGTTTAGGGGTGACATCGTATATTATTTCTCTTGCAAGTATCGCTGATCAGGGGATACCAGGTCTTAGTGGGTTTATTTTAACTCTAATCCCTTATTTTATATCTATAATTACATTTACTTTGTTATACACCGTTGTGCCTAATACGGTTGTGCCGTTTAAGGCGGCGTTACCGGGTGCCTTATTTGCCGCTGTATTATTTGAGCTCAGCAAACAAGGTTTTGCCCGCTATGTAAGTGAATTTCCATCTTATGAAGTGATTTATGGCGCATTGGCAACAGTCCCTATCTTATTTGTGTGGGTGTATTTATCTTGGATCGTCGTATTACTCGGGGCTGAAGTGACGGTGTGTATTCAGCATTCATTGGATCGAAATCAGCGTATAAAGCAAACAAAAACCGAAGTTGATGAATAGATAAAAATAAGCACGCATTAAAAAGTAGTCACTCGCGGCTTGTTGCTTTTAATAAAAGGATTGAATTGATGGCGACACTTTATGGGATCACCGATGCGATTAGTCATCATATTCCGGTGGGGCAAGGGCACCAAGTTCACGTCGAACAATATGGTAATCCTTCAGGTTTGCCTGTGTTGGTTTTACATGGAGGCCCTGGTGCGGGGGCCAATGTATTAAATTGCCGATATTTTAACCCAGAAAAATACAGAATTATTTTATTTAGCCAGCGTGGCTGTGGATTATCTACTCCTCATAATGATCTGCAGCATAATACGACATCATACTTACTGCATGATATTGAGTTAATTAGAGAAACCTTAGGCATTAAGGCCTGGGTGATAAGTGGGGACTCATGGGGGGCGACTCTGGCATTACTGTATGCTATTGCCTACTCAGATAACGTGTTAGGAATGCTTTTAAGGGGCACTTTTTTAGCTCGGCAGCAAGATTTTGATTGGTTGTATGGTGCCGAGGGCAGTGCCCAGTTATTTCCTGATTATTACGCCCTGTTTAATCCAAAAAATCTATCGAGAGCAGCATTATTATCAGATTATCAGCAGCAGCTAAATAGTTCAGATCAGCTAGCTCAAATCAAGGCTGCAAAAGCTTGGTGTGAATGGGAAATGGTGTTATCAGGTTTATACCCAAAACATACGAATCAATACCAAATTTGTGATAACCAAAGTGCGGTCAATTTGGCCTTATTGGAGCTGCACTATTTTAGTCACCAATGCTTTATTGAAGAAAATTACATATTGAATCAACTTGGTGCAATCAAACATCTCCCCATTCACTTTTTACATGGGCGGCATGATTTTGTGACTCCTTTGGCTGGAGTGTATGCAATATCGGCGGGCTTAAATGCAAAGCTCGATATTTTAAATGATGTGGGTCATAGTAGTGAAAATGTTGTCTACGCCCAAGCTATGCGCCGTGCAGCAGATACTTTATATTGTAAGGCTAAATTAAGTTATCAAAAATTATAGAGGTCGTTTTGATTGCAGTTATTCAACGAGTGAGCGAGGCAAAAGTAGTTGTTGCTGGGCAGGTTATTGGTGAAATTGGACAAGGTTTATTAGTGCTTTTGGGAGTAGAAAAGACTGATCAAACCGAGAACGCAGATAAGCTATTACACAGAGTGAGTGGGTATCGTATTTTTAGCGACGAACAAGATAAAATGAATTTAAGCTTATTGGATATCCAAGGGGAGCTGTTGGTGGTGTCGCAATTTACCTTGGCTGCCGATACCAAAAAAGGCATGCGTCCTAGTTTTTCGTCAGCAGCTTCTCCCGATCATGCAAACGCGATGTATGAGTATTTTGTTGCTCAAGCTAAGTTGAAAGGGTTGAAAGTAGCAACAGGGCAATTTGCTGCAGATATGAAAGTGCACTTAGTCAATGATGGGCCGGTGACGTTTCGTTTAGAGGCTTAACCACATAATGTGATTCGCATAACCGGGGATTTTTTCGACCTGTACGTCTATACCAAATGACGCACGCAATAAGCGTTTTAGTTGAATAATTTGCGAATCATGTTGTGCCAAAAAATTAATAAAAAGACTGCCATTTAAACTCAAAATATGACTTAGTGATTCGTAAAATTCTTGGTTAAACAAAAACACTGGCGCATCTATTTGACTGAAAATATCGACGATTACCCAATCAAACGTCCGTTTGACCTTTATTTCATTGAGTACATCTTGGCAATGTAAATTATTAGATGCTTCGCCACCAAAATACTTTTTATAACAATGAATTATTTCGGGGTTTTTCTCTGCAGTAATAATTTCAGCCTGTGGGTAGTGAAATTGAAGGTAATTACGTATTGCGCCAGCGCCAAGCCCGATTTCAAGTACTGACGAAGGTGCCGGTAGGTGGCGCCAAATGTTTGAAAGGGTTTGTAAATGCGGAAACAGCAAATGATCCGGTTCATCAATCTGAATCACGGATTGTAATACTTCATCAATTAACAACCAGCGCAGTTGTTTAAATTGTCGCACTTGTACATTTTGACCTAAATGTTTATGCCAATAAATTAGCTGGCCAATTTCATTACAATGGCGAATGAAGTGGGGTTGAATTGCGCCTGTCTCGGCTTGCACATATTTCATAGTCTAATCAGGATAGTAGAGCATTTTCTCTCTGTCACGTTTTGTGCCAATGTGGTGCAAAGTGACTATTTTATCTAAATGATAATTGAGGTAAGGTGGTGCGCAATCACTCGATGTAAAAAATAAAAAGTCCTTATAAATCAAAGAAGGTGTCAATATGTTTCAGGTTACGACTCCGCAAAGCAGTCAAGATTGGCAAGATTATTATCAACTCCGATGGCAGGTATTGCGTGCGCCTTGGCAGCAGCCTCGCGGTTCAGAGCAAGATGATTTAGAGCAAGATGCAGAACATCGCTTTATTCGTAATACACAAGGTGAGGTATTAGGGGTTGCGCGCTTGCATTTTAATAACCACCAACAAGCTCAAGTTCGTTACATGGCGGTTGCAGAAGATGCGAGAAACCAGCATATCGGAAGCCGTTTGCTGCATGAATTAGAGTTAATCGCTTGGACACAAGATGCAGAGCAGCTCGTTTTATTTGCTCGAGAGCGAGCGGTTGCTTTTTATCAGCGTCATGGCTACGAAGTCACAGAGCAAGCACATTTAGCGTATGGCGATATTCAACATTTTAAAATGGTCAAAAATAGGCCGTCAGAGCCAGGGTGGTTTCGTCATCCTGATTGGACACAAGTGCTGCAAAATACCTGGCGTGAGGCAATTCCAATCAGTGATGCGATGGGAATAAAAGTGAATAGCTATACGGATTGGGAGTTTTCTACTCAAGCCGACTTTGCTGCAAATGTGAATTTACATGGTTCGATGTTTGCGGGCTCAATTTATAGCTTAGCCACCTTAACTGGCTGGGGAGCAACGTACTTAGCACTCAAAGAAGCAGAGCTAGAAGGTGATATTGTACTTGCCGATGCCACGATTAAATATCATAAACCATTGAAAGCAACTCCACGCGCGACAGTCGTACTCACTGAATGTGAAGGAGAGTTAAGTGTCATTAGACAAGAAGGAAAAGCACGTTTTACAGTGCCAGTAACTATTTTTGATGGGGATATGAAAGTGGCTGAATTTATTGGGCAATTTGTAGCTATTCAGCCAAGCTAACCGTTCGATTGTGATTTATGCAGCTTCACTTAATACCTGTGGAACTGCATTCTTTTTATAATAGATCGGTGAGTAAAATACCAACCCCAAATCGTTCGATATCCGCGTTATAGTCAATTAAGCTTTCGCCATAGCCATTAAAATACTGAGCATAACCACGTAATCGTCCCCAAAGAGGAAAAGACCAATCGAGCTGGAGTGCGCCGCGATTGTCAGAGTGAATGTTATTACGGGTCATAAAACTAAACTCATGTTCATGAAAGCGGTAAGCACCAGAAAATTCCATATAGCCCATATACTTGTAAATATCAGGGTTATCATCTCCTTTGGGGCTCATCGGGTCCGATTTTTCGTTTTCAGGAATGCGGTACCAAGGCTTTAAACTAAATACAAAACCACGGTTTTCCCAAATAAAGTCTGCATAAATACGATTCCAAGAACGTGAGTTTGGCTGGCTTCGACCATTGGATTGATGGACTGCACCTAGCACGATTGCCATCTCATCTCCCCATAAAACATGTTTCTTATCGAGGAAGTTAATCCAGAAAACTTCAGGCTCGTAATTGGTTTCACGAAACGGTGAGGAAATTTCTTTGTTGTAAACTTGCCAATAAGACTGCAAGGTGAAACCAAAGTATATCGCCTGATCTTTGTCTGAAAAGTCATTATATAAAGGTACTTTTATTGACAGTTGATACTTAGCCTCAAGGTTATCCAATGGCTCATCTTCATTATCATCAAGTTGGTCATAACGATTAAATGGGGCTGAGTTTGGATCGTCCATGTAGGTCAGTGGCAAAATATAATTGCGACGATGCGGAGTGATGACATTACGATTGTCTTGCGAGTAATGCTCGCGTGCCATGCGCTTATCTAACGCGGTGATAGCGCGATCTTCTTCAGGGTTTTGGCAGTTGTGCTTAATTTGGCCGATTGTTCGGTCTTCATCGCTTGTTAGCAACTCATTTAATACACACTCTTTAATCGCATCAACTTTTTCTGATGGTGGCGAAGTGTCGTTGGCCGATAAAGCGGTGCTCTGTAGACCGATGCAAAGCAGTAGTAGGGAGATTTTATGCATACTGTTATCACTTGATTACCGTTGAAGCTTGATAGTATATCGTGATCAGAAACAAATGTATTAACAACCATAGAAAGAGTGAAAATAATAACCGTTAGCCATTGTTTGAGTAAAAAAGGCTGCGGCATGTTTGCCGCAGCCTAGGTTTGCCACGGGATACATGGCTACTCTCACGCAATTAGAGTTCGGTTACTTATAATTCGGTGTAGTTGGTAAAAAACTTATACAGCTCGGTACCTTGATTGACACTCGCTGAGGCAAAATGCAAAATTGCGATTGCATCCTGATCAAAAGTTAAAGTGTGCAAGGGGGTTTCGCTTAAGTAGCGTTCCATGCGCAAGATATTCGCAATAGGCTCTCCGGCTTTAATGTGCCCACCTAGCGGTGCTAAATACTCCACCATGCCTCCCATCGGGGAGTAATACGCGATGTAATCATCTAAATGGCAGGCATATCTGGCCATTTTGGCTGGGCGATACTGTGCATTGTTCAAGGTCTCTTTGTATGTGAGGTAACTTAAAATACTTTGTGCATCGTATTTTGCAGCACTAAGATCGATTTTTTCTTGTGAGCCAAGCTCGACCGTAAATGCTTCTACGGTTACAGCAAAATCTCGGCCGTGCTTAGCAAATGCATTACTCAAATCCCACCATGGACAAAAGCTGGCTTCATCCAATGCACCAGCAAAGCCATTATCGATCAAAAGAACATGTTCAATATTGAAGTATTGGGCACTATTTTTTGCATATGTTGGGCAATAAAGATGTTTACTTGATATTGGCCCAGTATGAAGGTCGAGAACGATGTCAGCTTGGTGGGCGAGGCGCTGCAAGTTATAAGCGATGCGTTGACCTGTCGTGAGCTGATGGGCTGGGCCGTTGAGCTTTGCATCTAATTCATTAACTAAAGTTTGGCGAAACTCATTGATAACCACATCTTGACTACTGTGAAGGTGTTGCTTAGCAAACTCATTCACCAAATGTGTTGTGTCGAAATACATGCGATTCCAATTGGTGCCGGTAATTGGATCAAAACGCCCGAGTGTAAACTCCCCAGATTTCTGGTTGCAGCCAATCGGATTTGCGTAAGGGACTAAAGTAAAATCTGCACGCAAATCAAGGTTTTTTAGTTGTTCAAGTAGTTGATAAATTACAGCATTCCCTTGAACTTCAGCACCATGCATATTGGCCTGAATATACACATGCGGGCCTGTACCATCCCCTTTAATTCGATAAACAGGAATGGTAAGTGGTAAACCATTGGCTATTTCACCGACTAAGATATTTTCTTGGCTGATTGGGTTCATGGCATTATCTCAAATAATAATCAGCATTTTCGCTTTGGCGAACACAGCTGACAATCTCGTTTTCAATTACATATTCAGCTGCAAGTTCGTGACATAAAAAATACGGCATACTTTCGGTAAATCCGTACGCCCCGACTTGGCTAAAAACTAAGTGATCGGTTTCGTTTACATCATTGGGGAGCAAGTGTTCACCAAGGCTGTCTAGTGCTGTACACAATGGACCATGGACTAGAAATGACTGAGCTGGCGCTGAGGAAGTGCGCAGTAACTGGGCCGGAAATGCTTGATTGGTGACAGCAGGGCGTAAAATATGATGAATGCCACCACGAGTGATGAGTTGCTGGTGACCAAAATTCTCTTTTTGTTCAACCACCGGATTGATGTAGTGGCCGCATTCCCCAACAGCATACCGACCTAATTCCATCCATAGTTCTGTCACCCCTGCAGTGCGTTTTATTTCACTTAAAGCGTCAACCAGTACAGGCCAATTGAGGCGTGTATCGCCGCTGCTGTAAGGGATCCCTAAGCCACCGCCTAAATCGAGTACCTCAAGTTTAAAACCGAGTTGTTGGGCCAAAGCCTGTAACGGTGGCACCATTTGTGACCATAACGCTGCGAGTTTATCGGTACTGAGCATATTGCCCCATTGGAAAATATGTAAGCCGACAAAGTTGAGCTGTTGGTAATCAGCAATTGTTAATGCCTGCCATTGCTCACAGCCTAATCCAAAAGGCGTTAAGCTATTGCCTCCAAGTGGGTTTTTTTCGCCATCAGGCCAACGAAGTTGAACACGCAGAAGAATATCGAGCTTAACTTCGTAGTCTTGCGCGGCTTGATTTAGCCACGTAACTTGATTCAAGCTTTCAGCCACAAAAGTACGCACGCCTGCAGCAAGAAAGTGAGCAATTTGCTGTTTACTTTTTGCAGGGCCAGTATTGAGCACTCGCTCAGCAGCGATCCCTTGTTTTAATACCTGATTTAACTCGCCGCTACTGGCGACATCAAAATTGAAACCACATTTATCTAAGGTTTGGATCACCTTCGATAAAGGGTTTGCTTTTACTGCATACCAGAGTTTAACCACATTTTGTTCCGTCAACGGCTTAAGGTGGTTGCTTAGCTGGTCTAAATCATAGATAAAAAATGGGTTCTGCTCAGTCTCAACCAGTTGGTTGAGATGGCCGCGAACATGAGTGCTCAAAAAGCTCATTAACGTAATACCTCTTCTAGCGCTAATGATGCATTTGATTGCTCGTCGCGGTATTTAACGATCAAGGCACATGACATGCTTAATCCTTGGCTGCGACCCCATTCGCTAGAAGCTGGGCGAGATCCTGGGACAACAATTGCATATTCTGGAATGGGCTCACCGCGTTCAAGTTGGCGCTCATTCACGCAATCATAGACAGGGATAGTGGCAGATAAACGGACGCCCGGAGCGAGAACCGCACCTTTTTTAACCACGACACCTTCAACGATGACACAACCAGCTCCAATAAACGCATCATCTTCAATCACGACAGGGCTAGCACCCACAGGCTCAAGTACCCCACCCAATTGCACTGCAGCACTAAGATGAACATTTTTACCAACTTGTGCACATGAGCCCACTAAGGCGTGACTATCGACCATGGTACCGCTATCGATGTATGCACCGATGTTGACGTAGGCTGGTGGCATAATAATTGTACCTGAGGCGACATAAGCACCAGGGCGAACACTGGTTCCGCCGGGGACCATGCGCACACCGTCTTCTGCGGAAAAACCACGCACAGCGAGGTTATCTTTATCAACAAAGCCACCCGGGAACTCGATGTTAGTGCCATTTTTAAAGACGTCTAGAATGCCTTTTTTCACTTCAACATTGGCATGCCAATTGCCATTTTCATCTTGTGTTGCGGCACGAACCGTACCTGCTTCTAAATTTTGTAATAATGCTAACCAGCTCATGACTCATCCTGTTTAGTTAAAAGTTAAAATAGTGTGATTGGCAGCTTCAATGGCTGCATGATCAGTTAATTCTGTGTGCGTTAAAGGCGGGCGTAAGTCAGGGCAGTCTATCCGCCCTTGCTTATGCATGAGCACTTTAACGGGAATAGGGTTGGCGACTGCAAACAGGCTGCTTATTGCGAGTGACCATTGGCTAAATAAATTGGGATATGTGCCCGCGAGTGAGCGGCGAACAAACTCAGCAGTTTGACGAGGCCAAGCATTGGCCGCGACAGATACAAGACCTTTTGCTCCGGCTTGAGCAAAATAAGGCATGAGCGCATCATCACCACTGTAAATCGCAAGCTCTGGTGCAATCGAGCGAAACGCTTCAAATTTGGCGATGTCACCACTGGCTTCTTTCATCGCCCATAACGTTGAATGGTGGCTTAAATTTGCCAGTACTTGCGGATCGATAGCGACGGCACTGCGACCTGGCACGTTGTATAACATACATGGGTGAGCAGCTTTCGTTAGTAAAGTATCAAACCACTGTGTTTGGCCTTTAACCCCAGGTTTTGCATACAAAGGTGAGCCAAGTAAGTAGGCATGGATAGGCATGTCATTACAAAATTCAAGCCATTGCACTTGTTGCTTTAAATTAAAGCCCCCGACAGCAACCATCAGAGGGACGCTTGGGGCCAAGTCACACACAAAACGGACGATTTCTTGTTGTTCATCTAGAGTGAGAGCAAGTCCTTCGCCGGTACTTCCAAGTAATAAAATACCGTTATTTGCTTGATTTTGTTCTGCAACAAGCTGTGCCAAGCCATTAAAATCAATGGTATCTTGCTCTGTAAATGGCGTAATTAACGCCGTCCATAATGGATATTCAGATAAATCGAATTGTTGGATCATCTCTACCGAACTCATAACACGTCGATAGGATGCAAATGATGAGAAGTCATATCGCTATCGAACATATAAAATTCGAAGAGCGAATGGACTTAAAGAAAATAAAGCGAATGGCCTTATTTTTCTAAGACCAGAAGCTCTCCACCAAACATACAACAGCGTCGCTGTTATTGGTGACAGTCGCTGGGATTCAGCCCAGTCGCCCGAAATAGTATTGCAGCAAACAATACGCATTCTCGGCGTTAATTCCCCTCATATACGGTCAACGGAGTTTGCTCTCCTCGCGTGTATTACCTGAATAACGCACCTCTTCTAGCCCTAAAGTACCTGCGATTTGATTCAGCAAATACTTTGAAATAGGGTGTATGACGTAAATTGAACCATTTTAGCCGTCTATATGTCAATAATGTTTTGTTAAATTTTATGCAATACCAGGAGTATTAGCGCATTACTATAGGAGAATTGTCACAAATAAAATGCTAATTATAGAAATTAAAATTATTAAAATTAGTGTGTTAGTTGTTTAGATTTAAACTTTTTGATGTGGTAATAAAAAAAGCGGCTAAAGCCGCTTTTTTTACATTTTATTAAGGAGGAGTTAGTGACGAACTCGAATATCACCGACACCAACTTCGAGGTTTAATGTGAACTCGCCTTGACCACGGTATTCAATTTCAGAGCTAACTATCTTACGGCTCTCTTTAATCTCATTAACTAAACCTGTTACACGAGTATCGCCCACACCTGAGTCTAAATCGATACGTTTAAAGTCATTTAATACGGTTTCAACACGGATAGAGCCGACACCTACTTCGATATCCGCAGAGTTTGCCAGTTTGTTTACTTCGATGCTACCCACGCCTAAATTAATGTCTAGTGCGGCAGTGCGTGGAACGCGAAGAATCCACTCTTGCTGAAGATCATCTTCATCGATTTCAAGCTTGATTCTATTGTCGGTCACTTTTTTCGCTAATGTGATCTTTGATAAGTCTTGGCTTGAGGAAAACCAACCATTTTTTTTAGGTTTGATGTCTATCTCAACTTCGAGCTGGTTACTGTCAGTGACTTCAATTTCGAGACTGCCAACAGGAAAGTTAATATGCAAACTTTGTTGTTCAGTCATAGTGAAATTTTCACTGATCCGTTTCTCGCCATCAGCCATAGCAGCAGAAGCAAATAAAATGGAGGCGATTGCGATGATATGTGTGGCTAGTTTCATGAGTGTCTTCCTGAGTCATTGTTTGTTGTTATTTATTTAGACGCAACACCGGTTTAAAAAGGTTTAAATAAATTTAAAAAAATTATTGTATATTGAATTCAATTTTGCGTGTAACATAAAATTAATCTATTTACACTGTTGCTGTAAGGAGTGTGAATGATTCACCATTTATACAACTATAGAATAAATAATTCTAGTTTTGTGGTTTAAACCCTCTTTAGTGAATTTTTTTTTCAAAGTTTTGTTTTTATTTGGATTGAATTTATGGTTGACTTGCAAGGGCGAAAAGGTTACTAATAAAAAGGTAATCAACGCAGGTGATGATACCCTGCTTAATATAATGAATTTTGGTTAACAATTTAATGTTTAAAAACACACTTTCTCTAGTCCTAATTATTATCAGCGTGGTGATTATTATCACCGCGGGGGCGAGTTAGTGTCTAAGTAAAATTGCTTAACTACCAACCCTCCGCACTGAAAAGTTCGGGGGGTTTTTTGTTTCTAGGTGTTGTGAAAAATTAGTAAAAATTAAAGGGTTAAATACAATGACAGGCGCGCAGTTATTAATAGAGTTACTAGCCAAGCATGGCGTTAATGAGGTTTTTGGTTATCCGGGTGGAGCAATCATGCCTATTTATGACGCCCTGTATGGTGCGCCAATCAAACATTATTTAACCCGTCATGAGCAAGGGGCCGGATTTGCTGCTGTCGGTTTTGCTCGTAGTACTGGAAAATTAGGGGTGTGTTTTGCCACATCAGGGCCTGGTGCAACTAATTTAATTACTTCCCTTGCGGATGCCATGATGGACTCCGTGCCGTTACTAGCCATCACAGGTCAGGTGCCGACCGCCGCGATAGGTTCGGATGCATTTCAAGAAATTGATGTCTTAGGCATGTCACTATCATGTACGAAGCACAGCTATTTAGTTGAACGCCCTGAAGATTTGGCGGAAATATTACAAGAAGCCATCCATGTTGCACAATCTGGACGCCCAGGCCCCGTTTTAGTGGATATCCCTAAAGACATTCAATTAGCTCAGGTGCCATTTCATCCATGGCTTGCCGCTGATGATTACAAGCCGACTGTCAGTATGAGTGAGGTGAAAAAAGCCAATCATTTGTTAGCAAACGCAGAAAAGCCAGTTGCTTACATTGGTGGAGGGGTGCAATCGGCAGAGGCGCAATCACATTTGATGGAGTTTTTAACGCGGACTCAAATGCCAGCTGTGTCAACATTAAAAGCGTTAGGGTCGGTGTTACCGGAATATCCTTTGGATATGGGCTTGCTTGGGATGCATGGTGGCCAAGCTGCCAACTTTGCAGTGCAAGAGTGTGATGTTTTAGTTTGTATCGGGGCGCGTTTTGACGATCGTGTCACCGGAAACTTAGCAAAGTTTGCCGCTAAAGCGAAAGTAATTCATCTTGATATTGATGCAGCCGAAGTCGGTAAGCGTAAGCCCGTTGCGGCCTCACTGGTGGCAGATCTAAAAGATTCATTACCTCACTTAGCTACCCCTGTAACCAAGTCTGCATGGCAGCTTCATTGCCAACAGATGATGAAAGAGTATGCGTGGCGTTATGATTATCCAGGTGAGAAAGTGTTCGCCCCATATCTGCTCAACATGCTCAGTAAGATGATGCCTGAAACGGGTGTTGTCTGTTGTGATGTAGGCCAGCATCAAATGTGGGTAGCGCAGCATATGAAATTTAGCCATCCAAGTAATCACTTGAGCAGTGGGGGAGCGGGTACGATGGGATTTGGTTTGCCAGCTGCTATCGGCGCTCAAATTGCCCGTCCAAATGATTTTGTGATCACAGTCTCGGGTGATGGTTCGATCATGATGAATATTCAAGAGCTTGCCACTATTAGGCGTAATAATTTGCCGGTCAAAATACTTATCCTTGATAACCAGCGTTTAGGTATGGTGCGTCAGTGGCAACAGCTATTTTTTGATGGTCGTTACAGTGAAACAAACTTATCTGATAATCCTGACTTTGTTGCGTTAGCTGCGGTCTTTGGGATCCCAGGGCAAACAATCACTCATGCCAATGAGGTTGATGCCGCGCTTGAGAAGCTAGTCAATTCTGATGGCCCGTATATTTTACACGCATGTATAGATGATAAAGAAAATGTCTGGCCATTGGTTCCGCCAGGTGCAAGCAATGAACAAATGATGACAGAGGTGCAATCATGAAACACTATTTACAAGTCGAATTGAAAAACCAAAGTGTTGCAGTTGAGCGTTTTTTGCGGGTCACTCGACACCGAGGATTTGCTCTGACTCATATGCAACTCGAAGCAAAAGATGAACGTTACTTAGTCAATTTCACTGTTGATAGTGATCGCCCAATTCACTTATTAACACAGCAGCTTAATAAGCTGATTGATGTCAGTTTTGTTGAACAACAACTCCAACAGCAAGCGGGTTAACTCATCGCTTATTTTTAATTTTACCGGTTTGCCGGATATTTGATTAACAGGAAAGCCTTTATGTCACAGCAGTCAGAATTCATTTGGTTAAATGGCAAGATGATCCCTTATGAGCAGGCCACGACTCACGTACTGAGTCATGCGATTCATTATGGAAGTTCAGTTTTTGAGGGGATCCGTGCATACGATACACCAAACGGGCCCGCTATTTTTCGCTTAACTGACCATATGAAGCGTATGTATGATTCAGCTAAAATTTACCGCATGGAAATTCCTTATCCGTTAGAAGAGTTAATTCAAGCTTGTAAAGATGCAGTCGCTAAAAATGGTTTTAAAGATGCGTACCTTCGCCCTTTTGCCTATTTAGGTCATGTAGGGCTAGGGCTTAACCCGAAATCACATATTGCCGATGTCTCTGTTGCTGCGATGCAATGGGGGGCATATTTAGGTGAAGATAGCCTTGCTGAAGGTGTGGATGTCTGTATTTCGTCATGGAACCGCTTAGCCCCGAATACCATGCCAACCGCCGCTAAAGCGGGCGGGAATTACTTATCTTCTCAATTGATATCAGGTGAAGCTAAGCGTAATGGTTATGTAGAGGGAATAGCCCTTGATACAAACGGCATGCTGAGCGAGGGAGCAGGTGAAAATTTATTTGTCGTTAAAAATGGCGTGTTATTCACCCCACCGACCACAGCTTGCATTTTACCTGGCTTAACACGAGATACGATCATGACCTTAGCTAAAGAGTTTGGTTATGAAGTTCGCGAAGAAGCGATTGCACGAGAAGCTTTATATCTAGCAGATGAGTTTTTTATGACAGGAACCGCGGCAGAGATTGTACCTGTACGCAGTGTGGATCGCATTCCGGTCGGCGCAGGAAGCCGAGGCCCGATCACAGAACGATTACAAAAAGCCTATTTTGATTTGGTTAAAGGGCAAACAGACGACCCACATGGTTGGTTAGAGTACGTCAACGAATAACATTATTTTTTGGGAATGAGGACTAGGAGACAAGTCTCCTAAAACACAGAGGTAACTATGGCTAAATTAAGAAGTGCAGAAACAACTGAAGGTCGAAAACGCGCAGGAGCGCGGGCTCTTTGGCGTGCGACAGGAATGACAGATAAAGATTTTGGAAAACCGATTATCGCGGTTGTTAATTCATTTACTCAATTTGTGCCTGGACATGTTCACCTCAATCAGCTCAGTGAGTTAATGGCACAAACCATCACCGATGCCGGTGGGGTACCAAAAGAATTTAATACTATCGCCATTGATGATGGGATTGCGATGGGCCATGGCGGTATGCTGTATTCATTGCCATCTCGTGACTTAATCGCTGACTCAGTGGAATATATGGTTAATGGCCATTGTGCTGATGCAATGATCTGTATTTCTAACTGTGACAAAATTACTCCGGGAATGATGCTAGCAGCCTTGCGTTTAAATATCCCGGTTATATTTGTCTCGGGTGGCCCAATGGAGGCAGGAAAAACCCGATTGGCAGGCATTGATATCAAACTTGATTTAGTTGATGCAATGGTTAAAGGTGCGGATTCGACTGTCAGTGATGCTGATTCTGAGCAAGTAGAGCGTTCAGCGTGCCCAACTTGTGGCTCATGCTCGGGCATGTTTACTGCTAACTCAATGAACTGTTTATTAGAAGCGATCGGATTAGCGTTACCGGGTAACGGCACGACCCTTGCCACACACAAAGATCGTAAACAGCTGTATGTTGAAGCAGGTGCACGCATTGTTGATTTATGTCGTGAGTATTACCAAAAAGATAACCCTGCAGTTTTACCCAGAGCAATAGCAAACCGCACCGCCTTTATGAACGCAATGGTGGTGGATATTGCGATGGGAGGCTCATCCAATACAGTCTTGCATTTATTAGCAGCCGCACAAGAAGCGGGGGTTGATTTTGATATGTCTCATATTGATGAGCTGTCTCGTAAAACGCCTTTCTTGTGTAAAGTGGCTCCAGCGACACCGGACTACCACATTGAAGATGTACACCGCGCGGGTGGCATGATGGCGATTATTCGTGAGTTAGGTAAGGCGGGTTTGGTTGATTTATCGGTTGATCATGTAGCGGGTATGACGATGGCTGAACTTGTCAAAAAATGGGATGCCACTGACCCAACAAATGAGGCCGCTCAGAAATTCTATCGAGCAGGCCCTGCAGGTATTCGTACAACGAAAGCTATGAGCCAAGAGTGTCGTTGGCCAGAAGGGGATAATGACCGTGAACATGGATGTATCCGTAGCGTTGAAAATGCCTTTCGACAAGATGGCGGTCTCGCTGTTCTTTATGGAAATTTGGCACTAGATGGCTGTATTGTTAAAAGTGCGGGCGTTGTTGATGAAATGCTGCATTTCGAAGGGCGTGCTGTGGTTTATGAATCTCAAGATGACTCAGTTGCCGGCATCTTAAACGATGAAGTAAAGGCGGGTGATGTGGTGGTCATTCGATATGAAGGCCCTAAAGGTGGTCCGGGCATGCAAGAAATGCTTTACCCCACCAGTTATTTAAAATCAAAAGGACTGGCTGAAAAATGTGCTTTAATCACCGATGGCCGTTTTTCAGGAGGAACGTCGGGATTATCCATCGGACATGTCTCACCAGAGGCAGCCAGTGGTGGAGCAATCGCTTATGTCGAAAATGGCGATAAAATCATCATTGATATTGCCACTCGTCAAATTCAGCTCGATCTGAGTGAAGATGAACTTGCAGCGCGTAAGCAAAAACAACTTGATCGCGGTAAGTTAGCATTTAAGCCTGTTGACCGTGAGCGTTATGTTTCATCGGCATTAAAAGCTTATGCGTTATTAGCAACCAGTGCAGACAAAGGTGCCGTGCGTGATTTAGCTAAATTAGAGGAGCTCAGCTGAAATGGTTTCAAAAGAGCTTGAATACTTCAGAGCAATTATCCAAGCCAATATGGAACCATTGGCTAAATTGACTCAAGTGAGTGAAATGCCCAGCTTAGAAAAAAAACTGGGCAACAAAATTTGGCTAAAGCGCGAAGATCAACAGCCTGTTTATTCGTTTAAACTGCGTGGTGCGTATCATAAATTAAAGCAATTACCTGAAAAGTCGAAAGTAGTCACAGCTTCTGCGGGCAATCATGCGCAAGGTGTAGCACTGAGTGCGAGTTTTTTAGGTCATACAGCCAAAATTGTCATGCCGGTTACAACACCTGAAATCAAGGTCAATGCCGTCAGAGATTTAGGTGGGGAAGTGATTTTACACGGCCATCATTTTGATGCTGCCAATAGCTTCGCTTTGAATCTGGCTGAACAAGAAAATGCGGTGTTTGTGCCGCCATTTGATGACCCAGATGTGATTGTCGGTCAGGGCACGATTGCACGAGAGTTGATGCAACAGCTTCCTCAATTGGATGCAGTTTTTATTCCTGTAGGCGGTGGTGGATTATTGGCAGGGATGTCTGTGTATATCAAGTCGCTGCGCCCTGAAATTAAAGTTATTGGTGTCGAATCAGAAGAAAGTGCATGTTTAAAAGCTGCGATGGAAGCAGGGCAACCTATTGAGCTTGAAAGAGTCGGTAGTTTTGCGGACGGAGTGGCAGTTAAGATAATCGGTAAAGAAACGTTTCGTTTAGCACAGCAATTTTGCGATGAAGTAGTAACGGTGAGCAGTGATGAAATTTGTGCAGCCATGCAAGATGTCTTTGTTGGAACTCGTGCTGTAGCGGAGCCATCTGGGGCACTTGCCCTTGCGGGGTTAAAAAAATGGAGCGTGGCAAACCAAGCACGCAATATGAACTTGGCTGCAGTGTTGTCTGGGGCCAATCTCAATTTTGACAGATTAAGGTATGTTGCAGAGCGCACGGCCTTAGGTGAGAAAAACGAAGCGTTGCTTGGTGTGACTATCGGCGAAGAAAAGGGCAGTTTTCGTAAATTTTGTCAGGCATTAGGCGGGCGAGCTATAACAGAGTTTAACTATCGTTACAGTGCAGCAGCAATGGCGCAAATTTTTGTGGGTGTTGGGCTGCGTCGAGGGCAAGTGGAGTTAGATGAGCTAAAGAGTGAACTCACTACACTCGATTATGATTTTGCTGATTTATCTGATGATGAATTGGCTAAGCTCCATCTGAGATATATGGTGGGTGGAAAACCCGACCAAATATTACAAGAGCGGCTATTTCGCTTTGAATTCCCTGAGTACCCAGGCGCATTAGAGCGTTTTTTAGATACGTTAGGAACAAATTGGAATATTACTTTGTTTCACTACCGCAATCATGGTGCTGCTACAGGGAATGTCTTAGCGGCATTTGAAATTCCTGCGCAAGAAGATGGGGCATTTTCAGAACATTTAGCACGCCTCGGTTACGAATACCAAGAAGAAACGGATAATCCGTGTTATCAACGCTTTTTGGCAGCCAATATAGGTTGTTTAGCTCAAGTAGGCTAACCCATATTGACTATCGATTAAAGCGCTACAATGGTAGCGTTTTTTTTTATTTTTCGACTATAGTTTAAAGCCTTAAGGCACAATAAATTTAGCAACAAGGATTGTATGCGAACCTTCTTCATCGGCTTATTGTTACTCGTTACCTCTTTCCATGTTGCGTCTAATAGTCATGTCGTATTACAACTTAAATGGCAGCACCAGTTTCAGTTTGCTGGCTACTATATGGCTGTAGAGCGTGGTTACTATCAAGAATTGGGGTTGAATGTGACAATTGTTCCGGCCAATCCCCAAGATGTCGATACGATTCCAAAAGTACTTTCAGGGCAAGCTGATTTTGGGATCGCTAACTCAGGTTTATTATTGCATCGGATGGAAGGTGAATCATTAGTGGCTTTGTCGGCCATTTTCCAAAGCTCCCCTTATTGTTGGCTTGCCAAAGCTGATCAAGGGATAAAAACTGTGAGTGACTTTAAAGGTAAACGGATCGCATTTTTTAACCGAAAAGAAGGGGCTGAACTGTTTGCTATGCTGTCACAGCATGGCTTAGGTACGACAGATTTCATCTTAGAAAATAATAAAGTCTCTTTGGATAACTGGATTGAGGGTGAAGTGGATATCTTACAAGTCTATGCCACCAATGAACCTTTTTTACTCAAACAACGACAAATAGATTTCCACTTGTTTTGCCCTAAAAAGCAGGGCTTAAATGCATATTCTGATGTGTTATTTACCCGCCAAGATGTCATTGATAAAGACCCTCAATTAGTACAAAGTTTTCGCACTGCGACCAATAAAGGTTGGCGAGAAGCAATCAATCATCCGGAAGAAGCGATAGAGGTGATTAAAACCCACTATAACAGTCAAAAATCCCGTGCTCATCTGGCATTTGAAGCCGAAAAACTCATTAACTTTGTTCATTCCGATCACAGTCAATTAGGGCAAATGTCGAGTGCCCGTTGGCGAGTCATTGCTGACATGTATGGTATTGAAAAACAAATAGTGGAGCAAAATCTACCCGGGTTTATGTATCAAACAGTTAAAAATCAGTCATGGAATATTTCGTGGATGCATATTTTAGCCTGCTTGATTATTGTTGTTTCATTTCCGAGTTATTATCGACTGTTTTCTAATGATGAAAAGCGCAAAAATAAGTTGTTAGTGAAGTTAAACTGACAAGCGTGAAACGAAATTGGTATGATAGCGTGTTTTTTTGTTTGAGTTTTATCTATGACTTTTGATGCGCACTTCTTCGCTTTAGATCAGCTTTTATTCCAAACTCAGCGTTATTGGCAGTTGGTTGCATTCGATCACCGTGATATTCCTTGGCCTGAATTAGTATCGCCATTGCAAGCACTCAGTGACAATGATGTCGCTGAGCTGGACCGCTGTCCGGATAAGTTACAGCAATGGTTAGCGCAATATATACCTCAAGTTGCTCAATTAGCGTCACTCGAATTATTACCTTGCTTAGATAATCAGGATGTCGTTTGGCCATTTTGGCTTGAGAATGGCATTAAAGGCCGGAAGGTTGCGCAATTGAAAAGCTTTGTTGCGGCAGTCGATGAGCAAACTTTGCCAGTTTTAGAGTGGTGTGCGGGTAAAGGGCATTTAGGGCGTATGTTGGCATACTCTGGCGCACCGGCTGTTCAAAGTGTGGAATTGCAACCTCACTTGTGTGAACAAGGAGTTGAACTTGCGCAAAAGTATCAGTTGAATATTCAATTTGATCAACTCGATGTGTTGAGTGAGCAAGCTGGACGTTTTGTTGCCGAGCAACAGCACGGGGTTGCTTTACATGCATGCGGTGCACTTCATCAGCAATTGATGCAATTAGGTGTAGCGAAACATATTCAAAAACTGACATTGTCGCCATGCTGTTACCATCTTATTGAGCAAGATTCTTACTTTGCGATGAGTGAACGGGCTCAGCAATCCGCATTACAGTTGAAAAAATCAGATTTAAAACTTGCTTTACAAGAAACGGTTACGGCCGCTGAACGAATCACTCATTTGCGTCAAACAGAGGTCGAATGGCGCTTGGCGTTTGATTCGTTGCAACAGGAGGTGTGTAATCGACATGTCTATTTAAGTGTTCCCTCAGCCAGTAAATCAATGTTTAGTGGTACATTTGTTGATTTTTGCAAATGGGCTGCTGATAAAAAAGGCATTCAGCTACCGAGAAATATTGATTTTGAAAACTACTTAATTAAAGGTAAACACCGCAAACAGGTAACGGATCGTATTGAGTTAGTTCGCCATGCTTTTCGTCGAGCAGTGGAGTTATGGTTAGTGTTAGATCGGGTGTTATTTTTGCAGCAGCATGGCTATCAGGTTACCTTAAGTGAATTTTGTGTTAAAAGTATTACTCCGAGAAACGTGTTAATTCAAGCAACTAAAAATAAGAATAAAGAATGAAGAAACTAGGTCAGTTATTTGCTAATAATCGGCATTGGGCATGCAAGATGACTGAAGGTAATAGCCAATTTTTTCAAATATTATCTATGCAGCAAACCCCAGAATATTTATGGATAGGGTGTTCGGATTCACGGGTGCCTGCAAATGAAATAGTGGGTTTATTGCCAGGCGAATTATTTGTACATCGTAATGTTGCAAACGTTGTGGTGCATACTGATCATAATTGTTTGTCTGTTATGCAATACGCCATTGATGTACTCAAAGTTAAACATATTATGGTCGTTGGTCATTATGGGTGTGGCGGGGTTAAGGCTGCATTGGAAGGTGCGCGGTTTGGGTTAATTGACAATTGGTTGCGTCACGTTAGCGATGCAAAAGAGAAGAATCAGCATCAATTAGATGCGATTATTGATCCACAGCGTAAGTTTGATGCCATGTGTGAAATCAACGTTATAGAACAAGTCAGGAATGTGTGCCAAACTAATTTAGTAGAAAACGCATGGGATAGAGGGCAAGAGCTTTCTGTACACGGTTGGATTTATGGTCTCAAAGATGGGCATCTAAGAGATCTCTGCTCTGGGATCAGTCACACGAATGAAATGCATACTTTATATCAACATGCGATCGAAGATGTTTTTACATCAACGCGTTAATTACCTGATTAGCAGTCTGATTGGGCTGCTCTTTGCGCCGATAAGTGTCGCTGCTTTTGATAAGTTGGCCATCGATGTGCCTATTTTTCCGCCATATGCTTATTTGACCAGTGATCAGCGTTTAGCAGGGCAAGGCGTAGAGAAAGTGAGCAATATCTTGGATAAAATGGGGGTAGCCTATACCTTAACTGTCGTTGCGAATCATGGTGTGGCGTTAGATGGTCTTAAACGTGGCCATAACACAGGCTTTTGTTTAGGAACTCAAAATCCAGAGCGCGATAAATTTGGTGAAATATCTCGTGCTGTTTTGGTCAATGATTGGGCGTGGTTTTATTTATCTGATAGCCCACTGACCCCTGATTCAGTGAATTTCAAGCAAACCGCAAAAGTTGGGACTAAGCTTAATACTAATACTTATCAATGGCTTAAGGATAATAACTATCACGTTGCCTCTCTTCCCAATGAAGCGACAACTCTCACTAAAATGTTATTTAAACAGCGAATTGATGCGGTTTTTCTTTCAGCTGATGTTTTTTGGTATGCATTGCGCGCCAATGGGTATGATGTCAGTAAAGTTAAGCAAAAAACACAATCATCACGGCCTTTTGGCTGTTACTTTTCGCATGCTTATTTAGCTAATAACCCAGAATTCTTAGTCGAATTTAACCAACGGATCGGTCAATAATAGCGATCCAGAACGACGATTCTGGATCGCATTGTGTTATTCATGATCTGAAGATAATTTTGCTTCAAGTTCAGATACTTTTTGCTCCAATTGGCTTAACTTCTCACGCGTACGGATCAGTACTTGGCTTTGGATATCAAACTCTTCTCGCGATACAAAATCCATCTGTGAGAGTTTGCTTTGCAATACTTGCTTGGTTTTGTTTTCAAAGTTCTCGGCTAAGCTTTTAACACCTTGCGGCATATTGTCAGTGAGCTGTTTGGCTATTTCTTCAATTTTTGTTGGGTTAATCATATCTTCAGTCTCAATAGAGTTTAGTTTGTTTATGGTAACGCATCGTTACTGTGCTTAGCAAAAACTGTGTGATTTATATTGCCAGTAACAGCAGGATCAAAACCTAATTACTTATTTTCCTCGCTGGTAAAAGTGCTGAGATCCGTTAAAATCCCTGTTCTTCTTTTTTTGCACGTTGTTCTGTTATGAAATTAAATCCCAATCAAGATGAAGCGGTCAAGTACATCAGTGGTCCTTGCCTTGTTTTAGCTGGCGCTGGCTCCGGAAAAACGAGGGTTATTACGAATAAAATTGCTTATTTAGTGCAAAAGTGCGAATACAAATCAAAGAACATTGCAGCGGTGACGTTTACCAATAAAGCGGCACGCGAAATGAAAGAGCGATTGATCCAGACATTAGGCAAAAAAGACGCAAAAGGGGTTTGGGTATCGACGTTTCACACCTTGGGGTTGGAAATCATCAAAAAAGAGCTGATGACATTAGGGTTTAAGCCGGGCTTTTCGTTGTTTGATGACCAAGATATTTCTCAGCTGGTGGCTGAATTAACAGAAAAAGAACTAAAAAAAGATAAAGACCAACTTAATGCACTGAAAATGCAAATTTCCAACTGGAAAAATGATTTGATTCATCCAGAACGGGCCATTCAAGAAGCGAAAGAACCTCAAAAAGCACTGTTTGCTCAGTTGTATGGCCGTTATCAAAATCAATTACGTGCTTATAATGCGCTCGATTTTGATGATTTGATCATGGTGCCAACGGTGTTACTTGCTCAATACCCTGAGGTAAGGGAACGATGGCAAAATCGTTTTCGTTATTTATTGGTTGATGAATATCAAGATACGAATACCAGTCAGTATTTACTGGTTAAGTACTTGGTTGGTGAGCGAGCGCGTTTTACTGTGGTTGGAGATGACGATCAATCAATTTATTCTTGGCGAGGTGCTAAGCCACAAAATTTAGTGTTACTCAGTAAGGATTTTCCGGCTTTACGCTTAATTAAGCTAGAGCAAAATTATCGAAGTGCAGGCAGGATCTTAAAAGCGGCCAATATTTTAATTGCCAATAATCCGCATGTGTTTGAGAAAAAATTATTTAGTGAGCTTGGTTATGGTGAGCAAATTAAAGTGATTGGCACCCGCGACGAAGAGCATGAAGCTGAGCGTGTCGTTGCTGAAATTATTTCTCATAAGTTTACTAAGCGCACTAATTATAAAGATTATGCGATTTTGTATCGTGGAAATCATCAAGCAAGAATTTTTGAAAAAGGCTTAATGGCGAACCGGATCCCTTACAAAATTAGTGGGGGCATGTCATTTTTTAGTCGCTCAGAAATTAAAGACATCATGGCTTACTTACGTTTACTGGTTAATCAAGATGACGATAATGCCTTTTTGCGCATTGTAAATACACCACGACGTGAAATCGGCACCACGACGTTAGAGAAGTTAGGTAACTTTGCCAATCAAAAGCATATCAGCCTTTTTGCTGCAGCCTTTGAGCCTGAGTTAAATGAGTATTTAACCGGGCGAGGTTTCAATGCGCTGCAAGGTTTTGTCCGCTGGGTGGTTGAGTTATCTGACAATGCGGTCCGAGGGGACACGTTAGAAGCGGTTAAAACCTTGATTCGTCAAATCAACTATGAAGACTATTTGTATGAGTCGTCGACTAGTCCTAAAGCTGCAGAAATGCGGATGAAAAATGTTTCGGAGTTATATCGTTGGATCACGGATATGATCACTGGGAACGAGGACAACCCGCCAATGACACTAGCTGAGGTGGTAACTAAGCTGACTTTGCGCGATATGATGGAGCGAAATGAAGATGAGGATGAGTCCGATGCTGTGCAACTACTGACATTGCATGCTTCAAAAGGGCTGGAGTACCCGTACGTTTTTATGGTGGGAATGGAAGAAGGTTTGTTGCCGCATCAAGCCAGTATTGATGAAGACAATATTGAAGAAGAACGTCGGCTAGCTTATGTTGGGATTACCCGTGCGCAACAGGAGCTGATTTTTACTTACTCAAAGGTTCGTCGCCAATTTGGTGAGACTTCAAATACTGAGATTAGCCGCTTCATTGAAGAGTTACCACAAGACGATTTGGCCTTTGAATCACGTAAACAGCCAGCAACACAAGCTGAACGCATGGAAAAAGGGCAGGCTCGAGTTGCAAACTTGCGCGCGATGCTTAAAAAGGATTAATTGTTATTAGCAGTGTTGAAGCGAGCGTGTCGGGTCTGCACCTGTCTTCGGTGAAGGCAGGGTAAACGCTTGTTGGCTTGAAAAAAGCGTGATGCCATGTTTTTCTAATAAAATCTGATAATTCAAAATGGCGGGCCCTTTGGCGATTACTTGGCAATGACAGCTGTTTGTGATGGCTAACAACCCTTTTAGTTGTAATTGATGTGCTGTTTGCTGTAACAGTCGCTGGCTAAAAATAGGGCTTAGAACGATATAGTCAAATTGGCAACGAGTGACGATATTCAGGTCACAGCGGTATTGTGCAAAATCGTTGAGCCCTATTTTGATACCCAAGTCTTTAAGTTGGCTTAAATTCAAAATTTGTTGATTGTCTGCCCGGCTAATCGCGTCTTCATTAAACAATAAACATAAAACACTTGTCCCTAAGTGTTTTATGAGCGTATTTTTTAAGGCGGCAAAATGACCGAGATTCAACATAGTAATGTTGCAGTTGAGTAAAATTGGTAACCGAGTTGTGTGTTGCTGAAGAATGCGAGTCAGTAAGTTGAGTTCTGACTCGATGAGCTGCTGTGCATCGCTGAGATATTTTTCGATTTGACTAAATTTTATTTTTCCGAGATTTGGATGCTGCCAAAAACGTTCTATTAAACAGGCTTGCGTATCTCCGTTGTGATTAGCAATGATGGCTTTGCCGTTAAAGTGCAAATCATGTGGCTGTAAAGTGTCGTTGATTTGGGTAATTGTGCCGCTGTTAATATCAAGTTGACGCAGCAGTGGGTGGAAAAATTCACACTGTCCGCGGCCGTTCTTTTTCGCTTGATACATGGCGGTATCGGCATCGCGAATAATTTCATCAGTGTGTTTATAATTATTATGACTATGTGTAATACCGACGCTAGCACCGGACTTAATGCAAAAGCCATCACGGCAAAATGGTACCCGCATTATTTCGATAATACGATTTGCGACATCAATCGCTTCTTGAGGGTGTTGTAAATGATTAAGTAAAATAACAAACTCATCACCAGCCAGTCGAGCCAGTAAATCGTGTTCTCGAATACAATGACTAAAAGACTGCGCAACCTCGACCAAAAACTCATCTCCAGCATGATGGCCTAAATTGTCATTAATCGCCTTAAAATTATCTAAATCAATAAATAAGACAGCAAAACCAAGCTGTGGATGGCGAATATATTGCTGTAGTTGTTTATCAAGCTGCATTAAAAATAGGCTACGGTTTGCAAGTCCGGTTAACGCGTCGTGATGTGCATCATGATAGAGCTGCTGCTCTATTTTTTTACGCTCTTCAATCTGTAATTGTAAATGTAAATTACTTTGTTGCAGTGCTTTCGTTTTATCTTTAACTCTTTTTTCAAGCTTTTCATGACTTTGTTTTAACGCTTCATTTGCGAGGTGCTTTTGCAGGACGTTGGCGATTTGTTGCGAGACAAAGTTTATTAACTCGACGTCATCTTCGTTGTAGTAATGCTTATGATCATACGATTGACAAGCGATCACGCCTATTACATTGCCATCACTGATTAATGGTGCGCCTATCCATGAGGTCTCACTGCTATTTGATGAGTGATTTTCTGTGCGTATGATGTCGCCTTGCGCGATTAATAGCTTCGCCCTTTTGCTATCAATAAGTTGAGCACTGCGCTGGGTGATTACGTATTCTGTAAATCCTTTTTGGTACGGGCGAGTCCGATATGCACTGATCCGTTCATCGACCGCATAGGGAAAAGAGAGTTGATTCGATGTTTTATCGTATAGGCAAATGTAGATGTTTTCGGCATAAGTAATTGACTGTAGAATATGATGAATTTGTTGATAAAAGTCAGATAAATTTTCAGTTTTGGTTGCGAGTCGAGATATTTTAAATAAAATTTTCAGCCGCTCTAATGCTTGCTTTCGTTGCCCAATCTCATTTTGGAGTGCTTGGTTACTTTGTGTTAATGCATAGGTGCGATATTTTACTTCAAGTTCGAGTAACTCTCGCTTTTTTACTCGCTCTATTGCTGTCGATAAATAAAGCGAAATCACCTCAAATAATTCAACATGACTTGGGTTAAATAAAGCATTGGCATCGTAACTTTGCGACACCATTACACCCATAATTTTCTTATCTTGAAAAATAGGCACACCAAGCCAATGCTCACACACAGTCCCCATCACTTTAAATTTATCTGTTTGGTGGCCATTCAATATATCTGTTTGCGTAAATAATTGGGTTTGCCCGGTTTTAAATACGTAGCCTGTTAGTCCTTCATTAAAGTGATGCGCTTCGGCTAAAGGGACTGACTTATGATCTTTTTCATCACTGAAATAAGTCAGCTCTAATGTATGGGTGAGTTGATTTTCAAGTACAACATAAAAATTACTACTAGGAAGATATACTTCAAGGATTTTATGGATTGCAGGGTACAGCAAGGTCAGCTCAGCGACGTTACTCGCTTGTTCAGACAATTGGATTAGCGCATGCTGCATGTTGTGGGCATGCTTGTACTTTTTTATTATTTTTTTTAAGCGAGCAATTTTAGTATTGAGCTTTTTATTGTCGCTAGCTAAATCATCCACTGACTTAAACCGTTATCGTTATTATGCGGTTATATTTTATGCGACATATTTCCATTGATTGTGTTTTACGTCAAGATTTAATGAATTACATGCAATAAAAAAGGTCGCATTTGGCGACCTTTTTTAAAATTAAACGGCTGAAATTACTCGCCTTTGATCATGAAATCAATAGCAATTTTAATTTCATCATCGGAACAATCCATACAAGTACCACGTGGAGGCATTGAATTAAAACCATTGATTGCGTGGTCTAATAATACATCCATACCTTTTGCAACGCGCGGTGCCCAATCCGCTTCAGTTTTTGGAGCGCCCAATGCACCGGTTCCGTGACAAGCAAAACAGCTTGCTTGATAGACTTGCTGGCCTGTTCGAGGGCCTGCTGGTACGACTGGACCAGCTGGTTTATCACCTTTCAAATAAACAGAACCTACCGGTGCTAAACGACTTTTGATCGCTTCTTCTGTCATTGAATTATCATAAGCCTGGGCTGTTGCTGTTGTTGCTAGCAGTAATAGTGCTGCGGTTAGTTTTTTCATTTTACCTTGCTCACTTCGATTAGAACGCGATCAAACACGATAGACGGAAATTAAGCCAATTATAACGTCAGCGACGAATTTATAAAATGCTTAGTCGACGTATAAACCTATAAAAACCAAAAAATTTGCGTTAGCGCAAAGAAAAGCGGCAATTTTTATTTAAGGCATCAATCTTTTATATGTTCCGCTTGGATCAATTTAACCGAAATGCTTTTTTACATATAAATACTTAAAATCGGACTTAATTACGCTAATATGGCTCAATGATGTAAAAATAGCTGTTTCACATCTATTTTTAGCCCAATAATTAAGTGTTTATATTTTTTATAAAACACTACTTTAGTAAGTAGTTGGAGGTTCAGGTATGAAACTAGCCTGGCAGGTTTTGCTGGCCATTAGTGTTATCGGCTTTTCGAGTGCGCAAGCGCTGGTCAATGCAAACGATGTAGAAACGTTTACATTAGAAAATGGTTTAAAAGTGATTGTATTGGAAGATGACTCGATCCCGAATGCGAACATGTACACTTTTTGGAAAGTCGGTTCTCGTAATGAGTCTCCTGGCACCACAGGTTTATCACACTTTTTTGAACATATGATGTTTAACGGAGCCAAAAAATATGGCCCGAAAATGTTTGATCGAACAATGGAAAATCATGGTGGTCGCAATAATGCTTATACCACAGAAGACTTAACTGTTTATAGCAACTGGTTTCCTGCGGCATCTTTAGAGATCATTTTTGATTTAGAAGCCGATCGCATCGCAAATTTAGATATCAATCAACAGGTACTTGAAAGTGAGCGTGGGGTGGTGACCTCAGAAAGAAGTACAGGTCTTGAAAACTCAAATTGGCGCACTTTATCCGAAGAGGTGAAGGGGGCAGCATTTCGGGCTCATCCATATTCTTGGTCAGTGATAGGTCATCAATCGGATATCGATAATTGGACCCTTGAAGATTTAACAACATTCCACAAGACTTATTACGCCCCTAATAATGCAGTGATGGTTATTGTTGGCGCAGTGAAATTGGAGCAAGTTAAACAGTTGGCGACTCAGTATTTGGGTCCAATTGCTGCGCAGACTCCACCAGAAAAAATCCGCACTATTGAGCCTGTCCAGCGCGGCGAACGCCGAGTGTATATTGAAAAGACATCCGTTTCTTCACCAAACATTATGATGGCCTACCATGTGCCAGCCACATCAGATGATGACTATTATGCTTTAGCTTTGTTGTCGGATATTCTGTCCAGTGGTAAAAGTGCACGCTTGTACCAGCAATTGGTTGAAAAACAAATTGCATTGGATGTCACCACTTATTTACCGCAGTCGTTTGATCCTAATTTATTTTATGTGTATGGGGTTGCTGCAAATGGCATTGACGCGACGCAATTAGAGCGAGCATTAGTACATGAAGTGAATCGAGTTATTAAAGAAGGTGTGACGGAACTCGAACTCGATAAGGTGAAAAATCAACGTTTAGTCTCCTTATACAGAACATTAGCAACGATAGATGGCAAAGCTGATGAAATGGGGACGTATGAAGTCTTTTTTGGTGATTATAAGAAATTATTTAATGCGCCAGAAGATTTTGCAAAAGTAACCGTCGCAGACATTCAACGTGTTGCTGCAACGTATTTGATCAAAAAGAACCGTACTGTAGGTGTATTAGCTGCACAAGAGGATAGCCATGAAAATGATTTATAATTGCCTTGCCTTCTTTGTGTTTATAAGTGCACCTTTTGTAAATGCCGCGAGTTTCACTTTTCCTCAATATGAAAAAATGGTGCTGGATAATGGCCTAACAGTCTATTTGTTAGAGCAGCATGAAGTACCATTGATTGATATGTCGGTTGTGGTGAAAGCTGGATCTGCTTCTAAGCAGCAATTATCAGGCGCTGCGTACCTAACAGCGCAAAGCTTAATGCTTGGTACACAAAAAATCAGTAAAAGTGAAATAGAAGAAAAACTCGATTTTTTAGGTGCTCAAGTCAGCGTTTCAGTCAGTCAAGATTCTGCACAGATGGATGCTTCGTTTGCGGCAAAAGATCAAGCAGTGGTCATGGCATTGGTACGCGATATGATAGTGCAACCTCGCTTTGATGATAATGAGTTTAATAAATTAAAAACGCGTCATCTAAGTCTTTTGGGGCAACAAAAAGAAAGCCCACAAAGCGTCATCAGAGCATATTTCAATCAACTCTATTACCAACGCCACCCTTATGGCTTGCCGGTCTCTGGTGATGAAGTGAGTGCAGCTAAAGTAGGCTTAGCAGATGTGAGGCGTTTTTACGATACTCACTATGTTGCTAATAATAGTGCAGTGGTGATTAGTGGTGATTTTAATAGCGCTGCGATGAAAGTTCGCCTCCAAGCTTTATTTGCCTCTTGGCAGAATAAAGCAGTTTCAGAGCCAGCTATCACAGCTTTAACCCCACCCAAACACGCGCATGTTTTGTTAGTGAATAAAGCTGATGCGAATGAAGCGACGATATTGATTGGTGGCCAAGGGATCCCAAAAAATGCCAAAGATGCTGTGCAACTTCAAGTGATCAATACTATTTTAGGTGGACGCTTTACTTCATGGCTAAATGATGAATTAAGAGTCAATAGTGGTTTGACTTATGGCGCAGGTAGCCAGTTTTCAAGCCAAAAACATGCTGGGGTATTTTACATCGCAACTTTCACAAAAACCCAGACAACAATTGAAACGATAGACTTAGCGTTAAAAACATATAAAAAACTGTGGTCAGCAGGCATTGACGAGGCGACCTTGGCTTCAGCGAAATCGTATGTAAAAGGACAGCTTCCTCCTCGATATGAAACCAGTGGTGACTTAGTCAACTTTTTAACCGATATGTATGTGTATGACACCGATGTAGGCTTTATTAATGGCTTTGAGCAAGCAATGGATGAATTGACACTCAAGCGAGCAAACGAATTGGTTGAGAGCTATTTACCTGCAGAAAATCTTCAATTTGTAATAATTGGTCAAGCTGAAGTTTTGCGCGAACAGCTCAACAAGTATGGTAAGGTGCAAGAAGTGGAAATTACGCAGCCAGGTTTTGGTCTGTAGTCGTCGAATCCATACTTAACACAAAAAAGCCAAACCGTGACGTTTGGCTTTTTTGTGTGCAACGTCTCGAGTAAGTTGTGGATCTAAGCTGTAGCAAGGCAGAGATATTGGGGCTTAGATATTTTTATCGTGAACAATTCTACCTAAAGAATAAAAAAATATAAAAGGATCGCTAGGATCTTTGATCCTTTGTGGTAAAGTATCGCCTCTGATAATTAAGCCGTGTTAATTATCGTAAGTCAAAGTAGTACATATTAAGATTTTCCACATTGGTAAATTATAAAAAAAATAATATTCTTACCGAAAATTATTTTATATATCCTTTAAAAGTAACAGGTTACATAAACTCCAGATTATATTTTTAATCTGGTGAAATTACCCCTGCCTTTTTATCTACAAACTTATCCACAGTTTATTCTGATTCATTTGTGTTTAGGTTGTCGTTGTGACTCGTTTTCTGAAAGGCCTTATGGCATGCTTGCTAATCAGAATGCATTATTAAACTTTATTGATTATAGGATCCTTTAAAATGGCGCAGATCCAAGAAAACCCCCTTATTTTAGTTGATGGTTCTTCCTATTTATTTCGAGCTTTCCATGCGCCACCGCATTTAACAAATTCAAAAGGTGAGCCTACAGGTGCTATTTATGGTGTGGTGAACATGCTAAAAAGTTTGGTTAGGCAGTTTGATCCTAGCCATATGGTGGTGATCTTTGACGCAAAAGGTAAAACCTTTCGCAATGATATGTATGTTGATTATAAGGCAAACCGCCCGCCAATGCCGGATGATTTACGCTCACAAATCGCGCCTTTACATGACATTATTCGCGCCATGGGCTTTCCGCTGATCAGTATAGAAGGAGTTGAAGCGGATGATGTGATTGGAACTTTTGCGCGCATTGCAACAGAACAAAAACGTAATGTATTAATTTCAACAGGCGATAAAGACATGGCTCAACTGGTCAATGAGCATGTGACTTTGATTAATACCATGACGGATACTGTCCTTGATCCTGCTGGGGTGACGGATAAGTTTGGTGTGCCACCTGAGTTAATTATCGACTATTTAGCTTTGATGGGCGATAAAGTTGATAACATCCCAGGTGTCGATGGATGCGGACCGAAAACAGCCGTTAAGTGGCTGGATCAATTTGGATCATTGACAGGTGTACTTGAGAATGCCGACTCAGTGAAAGGGAAAATAGGTGAGAAACTACGTACCGCTTTAGCACATTTACCACTTAGTTACGAATTAGCCACCATTAAATTAGACGTTGAAGTGGAGGCAGATCTTGAGCAGTTAAAGATTCAAGATGCAAATAGTGATGAATTGATCAAACTTTATGGCGCGTGTGAATTCCGTCGCTGGCTCGCAGAACTTCTCGATGCCAACCCATCAGCTTCAGCACCTCAAGTCGTCATCGCCCCAGAATTAGAAAATCAAGAACCGGCTCAATCAGCAATCGAAACTGATTATGAAACGATCTTAACAATAGAGCAATTAGATACTTGGCTTGAGCGTTTAAATTCAGCTGACTTATTTGCCTTTGATACAGAAACAACCAGCTTAGATTATATGCAAGCAGAGATAGTGGGTATGAGCTTTGCTGTAAAAGCGGGCCAGGCGGCTTATTTGCCCATTGGCCATGATTATATGGGTGCGCCACAGCAACTGAGCCGTGATGAAGTTTTTAAAAAAATTGCACCTTTATTAGCTGATGAAACAAAAGCTAAAGTTGGGCAAAACTTAAAATATGATAAAAGTGTATTGGCACGTGCTGGCTTAGTGCTCAATGGGATTAAATATGACACGATGCTTGAATCATACGTGCTCAATAGTGTCGCTACTCGACATGATATGGACTCTTTAGCGCTTAAATATTTAGGTCATAAGAATATTAGTTTTGAAGAAATTGCTGGCAAAGGTAAAAATCAGCTGACATTTAATCAAATCGAGATGGAGAAAGCTGCGCCTTATGCTGCTGAAGATGCTGATATCACCTTACGTTTGCATCAAATGTTGTGGCCTAAACTCGAAGCGGATGCAAAGCTGAAATCTGTCTTTGAAGAAATTGAATTACCGCTAGTCAATGTGCTTTCTGATATTGAACGGACTGGTGTAGAAATCGATAGTGATATGTTGGCTAAGCAAAGCTTAGAGATAGGCGCTCGTCTTGAGCAACTTGAAAAAGAAGCGCATGAATTAGCTGAAGAGCCCTTTAACTTGAGCTCACCTAAGCAGCTCCAAGCTATCTTGTTTGAAAAACAAGGGCTGCCAGTGGTCAAAAAAACCCCTAAAGGGGTGCCCTCTACTGCAGAAGAAGTATTGCAGGAGCTCGCGCATGATTATCCATTGCCTAAGTTGATTATTGAGCATCGTGGTTTATCGAAATTGAAATCAACGTATACCGATAAGCTACCGTTGATGGTTAATGCAGATACCCAGCGAGTACATACTTCATATCATCAAGCAATCACAGCGACTGGCCGGTTAAGTTCAACCGATCCTAACCTACAAAATATTCCAATCAGAACGGAAGAAGGACGTAAAATTCGCCAAGCGTTTATCGCGGCCAAGGGGTTTAAAATTGTCGCGGCCGATTATAGTCAAATTGAACTTCGTATCATGGCGCATTTATCACAAGATAAAGGATTACTGAATGCCTTCTCAAGAGGCCTTGATGTGCATAGTGCGACTGCCGCAGAAGTATTTGCAGTACCTGTTGAGGAAGTCACAACAGATATGCGTCGTAAAGCGAAAGCCGTTAATTTTGGTTTAATTTATGGTATGTCTGCGTTTGGTTTAGCGCGTCAACTTGATGTGCCTCGCCATGAAGCACAGCATTATATCGATAAATATTTTGAACGTTTCCCTGGTGTACTCGACTACATGGAAGCAACGCGTGAAAAAGCGGCCGAGCTGGGATATGTTGAGACACACTTTGGTCGCCGCTTATATCTCCCTGAGATCAAAGCACGTAATGGAGCGCGTCGAAAAGCCGCCGAGAGAGCAGCAATTAATGCACCAATGCAGGGCACTGCTGCTGATATTATTAAAAAAGCAATGATTACAGTGAATGCTTGGGTCAATGAGCAGCCTGCGAATACGGTCAGGTTATTAATGCAAGTACACGATGAATTAGTGTTTGAGGTAAAACAAGAATGTGTTGAATCTTATACAAAGCAAATTTGTCAGCTGATGTCTGACGCTGCAAATTTGGATGTACCATTAATAGTGGAGTCTGATCAGGGTGATAACTGGGATCAAGCGCACTAATATTTTTTAAATGTTTGGCGTAATAATAAACAGCATGTTGCGCCGAACGTTAACGAAAATGATAGATTTGTAAGTAATTAGTAAGCATTGTGCAGGGATTGAGCGACTCGTTGCAATTGTTTACAAAGGCGCTTTATTTCTTTGGGGGGCTTTGTTAAAGTGCGCGCCGTCCTGCTTAGGTAGGCATCCTGTTGATGATGTATCTGCCTTTTTGGAGGTACAGCGTATTAATAGCTTCTCCCCAGAATTGCTATAACCGGCTTATTTTCATAAGCCGGTTTTTTTTGATCTATTGGGCTGTAATGTCAGGCTCATTATCTTCAGGCGCTTGATGAATAATCTCACCTAAATACCAATTATCGAGCTGTTTTCCTAATTCTGGTAAACCAATGCCATTTAATGATGAAAAAGCATGAACGCTGATCTCACCATCAAGCTCTTTTAACTCTCGGCGGATGCGCAGCACTTCACCTTTACGTTTACCTTGTTTAAATTTGTCTGCTTTGGTGAGTAGGACCAATACAGAGATTTTACTGTCGACAGCCCAGTTGATCAGGTCGCGATCGAGATCTTTTAATGGATGGCGGATATCCATTAAAATAACGAGTCCTTTCAGGCTTTTACGCTTTTCTAAATACTCCCCAAGTGAACGCTGCCACTTCTTTTTCATTTCAATCGGAACTTTTGCATAACCATAACCTGGTAAATCGATTAAGCGCATGTTGTCGCCTAAATCAAATGCATTGATTAATTGCGTGCGACCTGGAGTTTTACTGGTTTTGGCAATTTTTTTATCTGTCAGTGTGTTTAGTGAGCTGGACTTGCCGGCATTTGAACGTCCCGCAAAGGCAACTTCTATACCTGTGTCAGGTGGGAGCTTGCTGATATCGGGCGCGCTAGTAATAAACGTTGCAGCACTGTATTGTACACGTGATTTAAGCACAGTGACTCCTTAAGGTATGCTGGGAAAGAGGCAGGCAAGCTGCGAAATGTTAGATTTATCTGTCAATTGGCCATTTTATACTAATATCAATAAAATGTTGAGTAACTATCGAGTCAGATTAGCTTTCAGGTGTCAAAAAAAGGGCGAAACTTATTAATCTAGGTCAAAACCCTTATATTTTATAAGTTTTTACATGGCATAAGACGTGCCAGAGAAATTAATATCGTGTAGAATAAGATTCTAATGCTGGTAGATATACCTGCATTGCAGGTTAATAGGGTCGAAAACAGAGAATCCACCATGAAAAAAATAGCACTATCTTTAACTATGTTGTTTGGTGCATTGGCTGCAAACAACGCAACTGCATTTGATGGCGATGCAACTGCAGGTAAGGCAAAGTCTGCAACATGTGCAGCGTGTCATGGCGCCGATGGCAATGCGCCAATTAGTATGTATCCTAAAATTGCGGGTCAACATGCTGAGTATATCTACAAGCAATTAGACGAATTTAAAAAGGGTATGACCTCGGGCGGAAAAGAAGGTCGTATGGATCCTGTCATGAGCGGTATGGCAATGCCATTATCTGACCAAGATATGAAAGATTTAGCTGCTTATTTTAGTACGCTACCTATTCAAGAAGGTGAAACACCTAAAGATGTGGTAGAAGTAGGCACTAAATTGTATAAAGCAGGTGATGCTGAACGTGGTATTCCTTCTTGTGCATCATGTCACGGCCCACGAGGAAATGGCACTTCATTAGCCGGTTTCCCGAAGATCTCATCACAGCACCCTGAATACATCAAGCTACAACTTGAAAAATTCAGAAGTGGTACTCGTAATAATGACCTTAATGGTATGATGCGTGATATCGCGAAAAAACTGACTGACGAAGATATCGAAGTATTATCACAATACTTAAATGGCCTTCATTAAACTTAGGCGTCGTCTAAAAAAGCAGCATTAGCTGCTTTTTTTGTGTCTGATGCTTTGAGATATATCTCACAATGGTTGTAAGTTATTAGCTGGCTTTACGTGTGCGTAAAGTCTCTTTGTGAGCTTAAGGTTAGACTTAAGTCTATGTTATTCCGAAGGTTGAAAAAAACAGCTTAAAATTTTATTATTTATTTTATATAAACCAGTTGTAACAAAATTATTAACAAGTATATTAATCCCTGTCGCAGAGACAATAAAAACAACATGGATAGACGTAAATACGGAAGTTATAGCGATAAATTTGTGCAAGGGGAAAAGAACATAAGGCATTTGATTTTATGTTCACTAATGGAATGAGAAGAAAGCGTCAGGAAGACCGAAAATAATAAAACTCATGGAAGTTAAATAATAAAAACAATACGGATAGAAAAAAAATAATAAAAATATGACTGAAGACATAGATCGAACAGTCGAAGGGAGAGGTGTCCAGATCACTAGGCACTCGAATTAGCAGGCGGTAGAGCAATCTACCGCCTTTTTATTTGTTTTTTTGTTATACTCACGCCAACAAACTTTATCTTAGTGTTTATATGACTCTTAGTTGCACGTTATGTGACTCAACACAAGTAACGCATTTCTTCACCGATAAACATCGTGAATACGTTCAATGTCAACAATGTGCATTAGTTTTTGTACCCGCTCAATTTTATTTGACAGCTGAGCAAGAAAAAGCACTGTACGACAAACATGAAAACCATATTGAAGACCAAGGGTACCAGACTTTCTTGAGTCGGGTTATCGCACCATTACAAGCATCTATTAGCCCGCAAAGTGATGGCCTTGATTTTGGATGTGGCCCAGGCCCAGCGCTGGCGCATATGCTAATGGGCTTAGGTCATACTATGAGCGTGTATGATATTTTTTATGCCCCAGAGACTGATGTACTCACAGCACAATATGATTTTGTAACGTGCACAGAAGTTATTGAGCATTTTCACACACCATCAAAGGAGTGGAAAATGTTAACAGAGTTAGTCAAACCGAAAGGAACTTTGGCGGTTATGACTAAACTTGTAATAGATAAAGATAGATTTTCTAACTGGCATTATAAAAGCGACCTCACGCATGTTTCTTTTTTTAGCCAAACGACTTTTAAGTTTTTAGCGCAGCGAGATGGGTTAAGTGTCGAATTTTTTGGCAATGATGTGATCCTCTTTAAAAAGCCATAACTAAATTCTTAGCCTTGATGTAAAATGACTCCAATTATTGAATGGTTGATAGCAAATGAGCAGAAAAAAATCTCGTAAGGGTGGCAGCAACGGCCCTACACGATTAAGTAAAGATAAGTTAAAAGAGTTACGTGCGCTGAAAGAAAACCGTGTAAAGGCTCAAAAGGGTAATAAAGCGGGCACACGTAATGCGGTTGAAGCAAAGAAACCTCAACAGGATGATCAAAAAAACAAAGATCATCAAAAAGGTAAAGGTAGTAAAAAACCAATTAGCTTAGTGATTGAGCCAAAAGTGGTTGAGCATGAGCCTCAATTAAAACGTCACCTCAAACCTCAAGCCGAGCTTAAAAAAGCCGCGCCAATTGAACTGACACCAGAGCAAGAGCTTGAACAGCTAGAAAATGATCAGCGCTTACTTGACTTGATTGACCGCCATGAAAGTGGTGAGTTACTTGTGGGTAAAGATGCGAAGTACTTTAATACTAAGGTGGCTCGCCATCAAGCCTTGTGCCAGTTACTGGGTATTGATGACGAAGACGATGAAGACAGCGGTGATGACTTGCTCGAGCAATTTATGTCAAATAATCTCGCCAATGAGTGGTTAGATGAGGACGATGATAAATGAGTATAGGGTTAATCGTAAGCTTAGTGTTAGGTACGATTATTATTGCTGGCTTAGCATTTTATGCGGGTCGCTTGTTAATTCAAGTGAAAGCGCAAAATGCAAAAATTGCAGCCAAGCAAGCTCAGTATCAAGCCCAACAGGCCGAGAAAAATCTCAAACTGTCAGATAGCATTAATTTGATTGCTAAAGCAATGAAAGAAAAGCAATGTGAGTACTCTGAAGGCTGTTTAAGAATCTGGGTATTAATGTCGCAATATCAATTTGAACAGGATGTTGATCTTATTGCAGAATATCCGGGTGTGCATAAAATGTATGAGGTCGTAAAAGATATGCCGACTCATCAGGCCCGGAAAAAATATTCGAAGAAAGAGATTTTTCAGCAAGACTCTTTACGTTGGCGTAAAGAGGAGGAGCTTGCTCAAGAAATTATCAGTGATTTAACATTGATAATTGAGCGCTTTCCAGCTGATCCGGCTACAAAAACTGTGATGTCAGTATAAATTTATGATTTTAAAAAGGGCTGTACGTGTGCGTGCAGCCCTTTTTTTATTTAAATCACTTGAGAAAAGCGAGTTAGCTTGGCTTGACGTTGCAAATGAGCATCAAATGCCATGCAAATGATTCGAATAAACAATAAGCCTTTAGGTAATACGGTAATGCCGTTATCGGTAATGCTGAGCATGTTATCTTGCGCTAACGCACCCAGTGAGGTTAAGGCCTCTTGGAAGTAATGTTGGAAATTGATTTTATAACGGGCTTCAATCTCCGCAAAGTCTAACTGAAAATGGCAAATTAGTTGTCGAATCACAGCTGCGCGGATGCAATCATCCTCACTTAAAGTGAGCCCTTTAACGACTGGAATCGAACGTACGCTCACCGCTTGATAATACTCTTTGAGATCTTTTGGGTTTTGAAAAATGCTATTGCCGACTTGAGAAATTGACGACACACCTAAGCCAAGCAGATCGCACTCACCATGAGTGGTATAACCCTGAAAATTGCGATGAAGCTCACCTTTTTGTTGTGCAATTGCAAGGCTGTCGTCCTTTTTAGCAAAGTGATCCATGCCAATGAGCACATATCCCGCTTGTTCCATCTGCGTCAAAGTATTTTTAAACATCGCGAGTTTTTGAGATGCAGATGGTAAGTCCTGCTCACGAATTTTTCGTTGAGCGGCAAATCGGTCGGGTAAGTGGGCATAATTAAAAACCGAGACTCTATCAGGCGAGAGGGCGATTAACTTATCCATTGTTTCAGTAAAGCTCTCAGGCGTTTGTAATGGTAGCCCATAAATCATATCTGTATTGACGGATTTAAAACCTAATTGACGCGCTTCAACAACTAAATTAGCAACATTATCAGCACATTGCTCCCGATTCACAGCTTGTTGCACATCATCATTAAAATCTTGAATCCCAAACGATACACGGTTAAATCCTAACCCTCTTAAGGTTGGCAGCATGCCGTTGGCTAAAGAACGAGGATCAATTTCGATCCCTTTTTGCGCATCAGCCGTAAAGGTGAAGTGCTTATTGAGTGAATTAACCAAACGGGCCATTTGTTCGGTTGTTAAAAATGTGGGGGTCCCGCCGCCTAAATGCAGTTGGTCAACTTGGTAATGTTGATATAGCTTGGCTTGCGATGCCATTTCTTGCTCTAAAAAATCAAGATACAAGTCAGCTTTATGTTGATGGCGGGTGACGATTTTATTACAACCGCAGTAGTAACAAAGTTGATGGCAAAACGGGATATGAATATATAAAGAGAGAGTTTTATTGCTTGAGTGGCTGATCGCAGCCTTAACACTTTGTTCGCTGTAACCATCTTCAAACGACAGAGCCGTTGGGTAAGATGTGTAACGCGGACCAGATACATTATATTTTTTAATAAGGGAATCATCCCAATCTATAGAATTTTGCACGACCAATACTCTCTCAGATTTATAATTTTTCCCATTATAGTCAGCAAAAAAATACACTCATTGATCTGGCACAACTTTGCTTGGTTTAGGCTAGGCTTATAAAAAGTGATAAATTATTCAACCTTTAGTTGATAGGGCTTGTTCAGTAGTCAGGCTAATTTTAGCGTAGAGTGTACAATTTCTGACAAATTAATTAGTGCAAACTGAAAGCGTAAAATGTGTAATTGTGCTGTTAAAATACGTTTAAAGTTGGTTTATATTAATATTTTGACTTTAACGTGTTTTTTGTTTTTGCTGCTGGTACTTTGTGTTGTTTTGGTTATAAGTAATGTGTTTTATATGTTATTTAGTTTCTATGTCGTTGGTTTTATATTCATTATTGATTAAATTAATATGCACCTGATAACTGGTTTGATGAGTATTTTCGGTGAAAATGCTGTTAACGTCTGTAAAATTGTGGTCGAAATTAAATTGACCGAGATTTTTAGAGTTTGGCAGTATTTTACTTGAAATTCTGGTTAATAAAGGTATCGTTAATCTCAATAGCGAATTTTATCTCACTCTCACATTTAACTTCTTGCAGGAAAAAATCGCCCCATGTCAGACTTTAGACAACAAGCTTTAAATTATCACGCTGAGCCCGTTCCAGGTAAAATCAGTATCGAGTTAACTAAATCAGCTGAAACAGCTAAAGATCTTGCGTTAGCTTACAGTCCTGGAGTCGCTGAGCCTGTACGTGAAATTGCAGCTAACCCTGCCGATGCCTATAAATATACAGCCAAAGGAAATCTAGTCGCGGTTATCTCGAATGGAACCGCAATCTTAGGTTTGGGTAATTTAGGACCACTAGCTTCAAAACCAGTTATGGAAGGTAAAGCGCTCTTATTTAAACGCTTTGCTGGCATTGATTCGATTGATATCGAAGTAAAACACCGTACAACTGAAGATTTCATTAATACTGTTGAGAATATAGCAGACACGTTTGGCGGCATTAATTTAGAAGACATTAAAGCGCCAGAATGCTTTGAAATTGAAAAAGCATTAATTGAACGTTGTGACATTCCAGTATTTCATGATGATCAGCACGGGACTGCTATCGTAACAGCTGCAGGCATGCTTAATGCGTTAGAAGTACAGGGTAAAAGCCTGCATGATGCACAAATTGTTTGCTTAGGTGCGGGTGCAGCTGCAATTGCCTGTATGGAGCTACTGATTAAATGTGGAGCCCAGCGTGAGCACATTTATATGCTTGATCGTAAAGGAGTTATTCACACCCGTCGTGACGACTTAAACGAGTATAAAGAATTATTTGCCAATAATACTGATAAGCGCACCTTGCAAGATGTAATTGCACAAGCGGATGTGTTTGTTGGGGTATCAGGCCCTGATTTGATTACAGCAGACGATCTTAAGTTAATGGCTGACAATCCTGTTGTGTTTGCTTGCTCAAACCCTGATCCTGAAATTAATCCTGAGCTAGCACATTCTGCGCGTAATGACTTAATCATGGCGACAGGTCGTTCTGACTACCCAAATCAAGTAAACAACGTATTGTGTTTTCCGTTTATTTTCCGTGGGGCTTTAGATGTACGTGCTAAAACGATTAACGACGAAATGAAAATTGCCGCTGTTCATGCAATTCGTTCAATAGCGAAAGAGCCAGTGCCGCAGGAAGTGCTACAAGCTGCCGGAGTCGATGCACTTGAATTTGGTAAAGATTACATTATTCCAAAACCAATGGACCCTCGTTTGTTGCCTCGAGTTGCTCGTGCGGTTGCTGAAGCTGCAGTTGCGTCAGGTGTGGCACGTATCGCACTACCTGAAAACTATATGGAATAATAAATACAAATAGAAAGTGGCTATTTATCTTCTCTGTAATATTTTATTGCACTATTGCTTAAGTAATGGAGTTATTTGTTGATTGTAAATTCAGCATTGACACAATTCTAAAAGAGTTAAAAATGCTCAAAATTTAGGTTCTCGAACTAAGAGGGTGTGGAGCTTTTAATGTGCGTGAAGTAAATATAAAGTCAATTCACTAGAAAAAACAATGCCGCTCATCTAGGGTGAGCGGCGCTTATTTCGGCTTCTCTTGCATTTAAAAATACATGGCTTGAAATGTGGCTAATATTTGCTGATCTTTATTGAGCAAAGTTAGGTGTTCACCTTCGATTAAGTAACTGGTGGTTTCATTGAGAGAATGGAATACTTTTTGCTCCTGCTCCATCGAATCTATACACATTTTCATGGTGCTAGCTATTTGCTTAAATGTAATTAAAGAATCTCTTTGTTCAAACGAGCCTTGAAAATTATTACAGCCAGCGAAACCTCTAACTTGGTTGCCTTCTCTTAATTGTAAAAATAGTTCTTTGAAGTGTTCTTGATTGGTGACCGCTTCTTGACCAAGAGTCATTGCTTTCCAATAAGTATTTGTTAAGGCTACATTGGGTGTACGGCTATGAACTCTTTCTACTTCAATGCTGTAGGGTCCATTAACAACTTGATTAAATGGATCGTAGTGCTGTGTTGAAGTGTAGATGAGCTGCCCTTGATGAGTGATTTGAGCGCGTATATTGTAGCGCATGTTACTTTTTATTTTACTCTTTTGGTAAGGCAGTGAAACCACATACGGTGGCGCACTATCGAGTTGTATAACCTGAGTACTAAGCACTTTAGAGGCGACATCCATTTTTGAGACATCTTCTAGAGTTACGTGCAGCTCTGAGCCAGGGCGTAACATGCTTCTATCACGATACAATACACTGATTGTTAAAGTTTCATCAGTGGCTTGTTGGGGATCGGAATTGGCATGAGAAAGTTGGCAGCCAGTTAAAATGATTAAGGCTGTAAGCATGCTTGTGGTAAACATGATTGATTTCAAAAAAACGTTGTTCATCGTATCGCGATCCTTGTGGTTTAATGTGCCCTAACTTATAACACGCAGCTTAATCTAAGCTTAATATGATTAATAAATGAGAGCGACTCATTTTTAACCTATTAATTGTGTGCTCAGCAAAATTGAGTTGTTATGGTTTTAAGCGGTTAATAAAACGTGCCCAACTTAACTGAGGGGGTAATGAACGCACTTTTGACAGAATAGACGGTAAATTAGTCATTTGTGGTGTGATATCACCTTGAAATTCAGTAAAGCCGAGTAAATAGTTAAAGAGGTCTTTGTTACCAGCTTGAATCGCAGCGATACGAATTTGTTGTTCAAAGTTAAGTCTAAATGAGCTGATTGCGACTTTGCGACCATCGTGGTCAATATTAGGTATCAAGCATTTTTGTAAATAGCCTTGGCGTTCCCCTTCACCTGAAAACCAAATGCGTGCTTTTTCACTATAGCGACCACTTTTTGCTGGTAAATCATATAAAAGGCGCGAATTTTCATTTGGTAGAGTGGCAATAAACTCAAATAATCCAGCATGATAGAGCGCTGGGTGAATAGGGATAAGACGAGGTTGTAATTTTCCATTGGTATGAAAGTCGAAAAAAGTATGTTCGCCAATAGTCGTGATATCACGTTTAGTTAAGCATGCAATCTCATCACTAAACGCCCCAGTATAATAAGCAATAACAGGAAGCCAAAAATGCCAGTTTTTGGGCTGCTCTTTCGCGACTTTAAAATCTGAATAAATATAGCCATTGAACAGTGCATGCAGTTCCATGGCTGTGAATGGTCGTCGACCTAAATGAGTTTTCAAACAAAATGCCACAACATCAATTGATTACTTATCATTTTAAACCCAAATTGGTGGTATACCCTACTAAAAATATTTATCTTTTAGCCAACCATATTGGTAATAGGCTGCTTGACCGACTCGGCGAAAAGCAGCAAAGGGAAATGCTGGTAAAGGCGTTTGATAAAGAGGTAATGCAGGTACGGGTTGTTTCGCTATCATTTGTGCTAAACGGAAGCCTGCCTGAGCACTAAACGCCACTCCAGAACCGCAATAACCTAAACTGTACCCTAATCCTTTATCTACAATTACATGGGGCATATCATCAAGCGCAGCAGCAATCCAGCCACTCCAAAAATAGTCAATGTGTATATCGGATAATTGTGGAAAACAAGCAGTGAGTGCTGCCATTAAATTATTTTTATAGCGCTGTTTATCTTGATCTTGTCCTCGAACCGCGCCTCGGCCACCAAACAAAATGCGGTTATCTGGAAGTAAGCGATAATAGTATTTTAAAGTGCGAGTATCCATTGTGACTTGATGGGTTTTGATGCCTGTCAGTGCTAGCTCTTCTGCTGTTAGTGGGCGTGTCACCATAATATTGCTTAAGATCGGTAAGTATTTTTTGGCGATAGCAGGGTGCGTGTGTTTATTATTGTAGGCATTGGCTGCGCAGATCACCTGTTTGGCCTGTATTGAACCTGATGGCGTATCGAGGTGATGAAGCTTGTCTTGTCGCCAATTGACAACAGGTGTCTGTTCGTAAATGCTGACAGCCGCTTGCTTGACCATATCAGCATAACCGTGAACTAATTTTAACGGATTGAGGCCAAATCCATCATCTAAGCGTAATGCGCCATAAGCTTGATGATTGATCATATACTGGTTCTTTAAAGTTTCAGGAGATAAAAATTCTGCGTTCCCTCCTAAATTCTCACTGATAAATTGACTTTGATTTTGCAGTGAAGCCAGGGCTTTTGCATTATGCGCTATTTTTAAATACCCATATTCCTGTTTATCACACTGAATATGGTGTTCGTCAATCAGAGACTCGACTCGGTGAACGGCTTGGCTGAATTCGTCGTATATACCTTGAGTGATAGGGAGGCCCCATTTATCAGCCATTTGTTGATAACTTAAACGACCAGAACCTTTAAGTACAAATCCGGCGTTGCGTCCACTTGCTCCAAATCCAATTTGATTGGCTTCCAGTACGCAGCAATCAATATTAAACATTGTCGACAAATAATAAGCCGTGGTTAAGCCTGTAAAACCACCACCTATAATAGCCACATCGACTTGTTTATGTTGGGTTAATGGGGCTTTGGCAATTGGGTAAGGGTGAGTGCTTGCCCAGTAACTGGATGCAAGTGGCGCGTTGTAACACATGGTTGAAATCAGGGGATCATAGTGCATAAATTAAAACTCTAAAAACATTTCAACAGCATCGCAATGACACTCTGAGCCACATAAAGTACACAAGTACCCAAAATCAAAGCAGTCTTGTAACCAGCGATTTGGGTGTACTTTGATTGTTTGACCACCCGCTTTACTAAAGTATTTAAAAGCAGCATTACCCGGGCTTTGTTGCCATATATGGCAAACACCACCTGTTGCACCTTGTTGTTTGAGTGCATTTATAGAAATACGAAGTAGTTGACCGCCTAAGCCATTGCCTCGAGCTGATTCAATTAAGGTACTTGACTTGAAATAGCCGACTTTTTGTCTTTGGGTTGGCCAAAGCTCGGTGCTGCACCATTCATCCATAGGCCATTGCTCGGGTGCATAAGTAAGGCGAAAGCCAATAACCCGTTGGTTTTTGATCGCTACAAAACTGGCATTGATACCTTGCTTGATTGAGTAGAGGTAAATTTTTTCAAGACTCGGGAGGTCTAGGTAGTTGTCACCATGGACTAGATTACCTATTTCAATAACTTGTTCGAAGTGTTGAGGTGAGAGTTCTGTGATTGTGATATTCATGGTTACCTTAGCTGAGAGAGCTTGAACGGCTAACTAACAGCTAGGTAACTTAACGTGTTTGTGCTTAGCTATCAAGCAAAGCTTTGGCCACATCGATGGCTGTAAGTTCTAAGCAGGCTTCTTCTTCAGACCACTGAATTCCGACAAATGTGTTATCTTGGCTTAAATCCTCGACCCAATACTCTAAGTATTCTTCTTTACTAATTGAAACAGGGCTGTAATCGGCCCACTCATCACAGCAGTGTTGTTTGGCTGTTTCTTTGTTGCTCCAAAGTAAAAGTACATCGACATCTTCGAATTGTTCTGAGTCACAGACAACGTAACCGCCATCAGGAGCTGTTAATGCCCAAATGACTTCATTTTGATTAACTTCTTGCGTAAAAATAGCGAGTTGTGAGGTTTGCTCTGTCATGGTTTGATGCTCAATGTTTTGAATTTGTATCATTAGTTAATATGGACGCTGCTAATAGCTGTATTCACTATTTAACTATAGATGTGAATTAATGCCGTGGATCGTTATTTATCACATGTGCGTGAGTTTGGTAACGTTGCCAAAAGTTGCTGAGATGCTCAAATTGAGTCAAATCAAATAGTTTACGAAAGCAGATCCAATCGAGGAGGCAATATAAACTGATTGCTGGATAATCAAAAGTGTTAAATTGATTATTTGCTACTTGCGCTTCTAAGACTGCAAGTGTCTCTGTTGTACGTTCATGCTGAAGATTAAAAAACAAGCGGTCGTCTTGAATATTCAACCCTGAACGTTGGCATAACAGGAGCTCGACGAAAGAATCGTTGCAGCTATTAATTAGGGACAGTTGATTATGCTGCTCCCAAGTCAATGATGATAATCTGTATTTAACAGCTAGATACTGTTGAATAACGCCTGAATCAAAGATGATTTGATCTCCATCTTCAAGCATGGGAATTTTTCGAGTTGGGTTGAGTGTGATGAGAGTCTTGCGATCTTGTTCATTAAAAATGTCTAAAAAGATACATTGAAACTCGATACTATTTTCAAGGCAATAAATTTGAATTCGACGTGCATAAGGTGAAGTGCTTGAACCGTATAATTTCATAGTGAAAAATACTTTTAGTTAGCGGTCAGCCAAATAAATGGCTGACGCAATAAATGGGGTTACTCGCTACGACTAGTTACTTCTAACAGGTGATAGCCGAATTGAGTCTGGACAGGGCCCTGAATTGTATTTACAGGAGCAGAAAAAACAACGGTGTCGAATTCTGGCACCATCATACCTGGTCCGAACTCTCCGAGTTGACCGCCATCTTGGCCTGAAGGACAGTTTGAATATTCTTTAGCAATTTGCGCAAAGTCAGCACCGGATTCGATTTGTTTTTTTAATTCGTTACATTGTTCTTCGCTGTCGACTAGGATGTGACGTGCACTTGCAAGAGTCATGGTTTATTCCTTTTCATTAGAGGTAAGTAGCAAGTTTAAATCAAAATCTAAAAGATGCTAAATTTTATTAACTTACCTTCTTCCTTCTTTTATTTTATTAGCTATTAGTCGTTAAGTGCTGCACAAATAATCGAGCCTGAGCTGCATTACTGAAGTTCTTTTCTACATGACCTGATTGGTCTTCATAGATTACTTTGCATTTGTTAATTGAAACAAAGCTAATAGGATGATGTATAGCTATATGTTGGTTTTGGTCCATTTGCATCTTAATCTCCTCGATTTTCTTATAAAATAATGGCCTCTCTTTAAAGTTTTATGACAAACAACATAAAAGTGACCATTAACTTATAGCTACTTTAGAGTGATTGTTCAATAACTTTAATGAGCTCTGCATCATCAGGCGTTGTTTTGCTGTTAAATTTTGTGATTGTTTGCCTGTCTTTGCTGACTATGTATTTATAAAAATTCCATTTAGGAGAGCTAGTTTGATCGCCTAAATGTTTAAATAATGAATGTGCGTTTTTGCCCCTAACCGAAATTGGGGAAAACATATTAAAAGTCACCCCGTAATTGATAAAACAGACTTTGGCCGTGTCTTTTTCATCGTCTTCTTCTTGGAAAAAATCATCGGATGGAAAACCCAATACTATGAGACCTTGATCTTTGTATTTTTGATGGATTTTTTCTAGCCCTTCAAATTGTGGTGTGAACCCGCAATTACTTGCGGTATTGACTATTAAGAGTGGCTTATCTTTGAATTGGCATAAGTCGATGGTTTTATCTGAACGAAGTTTACGCATTTCAACATTGGTAAAATCGTTACACTGTTCAGCCAAAGCTGTCCCAGAAAAAAGCATTAAAGGAATAAGTAATTTTTTTAACACGTCAAATCCTTACTGTTTAAGTTCTAGTAGTTTACGAGCTAGATGTGAGTTTCGATCAATTTAATTTGATATCAGCATGCGCGGCTTGTTCCAGTGTATCGACACTGCTAAATTAGGCAAGCGTATTATTTCTTAAAACTTTGCCGAGACTTTGTATGATAAGAGTTGCTGAACCTAATGATTTATATCCAATAGTTGATATTTATAATCAAACCATTGCCAGTCGTTTAGTGACGGCGGATCTTGAAGTTGTGAACTATGAAGATAAAAAACAGTGGTTCGAATCTCACAATGTACACCGTCCTATTTTTGTTTTTTGTCATGAAGAGCAAGTCATTGGCTGGCTGAGTTTTAAGTCTTTTTATGGGCGGCCAGCATATAATGGCACCGTAGAAATTAGTATTTATGTGTCGGAATCAGCCCGAGGGCAGGGTGTTGGGCGTCAGCTCCTTTTATTTGCAGAGCAGCACAGTGAACACATCAGTATTAATGTATTGCTCGCGTTTATTTTTAGTCATAATCACCCGAGTATTTCTTTGTTTACACGCCATGGGTTTAATCAATGGGGACTGCTGCCTAATGTTGCGAACATGGCTGGACAGGCATGTAGCTTAACCATTTTAGGCAAACACTTAGGCGAGAAAGGTTAACCTACAGAGTCGTTGGTTTTATTTCGCCCAGAGCAATAATCTTCAACTATGCTTTTAGAAGTGATTTTTTAGCAACTATCAGTCATTTGAATTAAACAAGAAGGTTTTGTTATGCGAGAAATAGCGCTCAGTAAAAAGTTGTTATGGTTGAGTACATTCGCTGTGTTATTAACTGTGGTGATACTTGTGGGTGTGTTACTGGTTCAGTTGCAAGCAACAAACAAAGAATTATCCGTTCAAGCTCAAGAAGTTATTCTTCAAGAAATCGAAGTCAAATTACATGCAAAAGCTGGACAAGAGGCCGCTCATATCCAGGGATTCATCAATGAGGCTTATCGTATCCCATACACGGTGGCTGCCGAACTGAGTGCCACCGCCGAAACTCAGCCATTATCTAGAGAAATGGTGCAGCTTATCGACCGATCTGTGCTTGCTCAGAATGATAATATTTCTTCCATTTACTCTCAATTTGAGGCGAATGGCTATGATGAACGCGATCAAGAATACGCTGGAGGAAAACGCCACTCGGTTCCAACGTCAGGCACCCTAGAAGTTTATTTCACACGTGATCAAAGCGGTAATATCACTCAACATGCAGTTGAAGATGCCGCTGAAAAATACCTAGATAAACTTAATGAGTTCGGAAAACGAGAAGCTGAATGGTATTTGTGTGCTAAAGACACCAAGCGTCCCTGTATCATGGAGCCCTATTTATACGAAATTACCCCGGGGCATTCAGAAATGATGACCTCTTTAACAGTGCCTATTTTAAAGAGGGGAGCTTTCATAGGGGTTATGGGGGTCGATCTGAATTTACCCGTATTGCAAGAAATTACAAAAAAATTATCAAAAGAGTTATACAACGGCCAAGCACGTGTCACCTTGTTAAGTGAGTTAGATTTGATAGCTGGAAGTAGTCATTATGATGAAAAATTGGGCCGGCCACTTAAAGAAGCGATAAATACAGAGCAATTCTCTTTGTATGAGAGGTTAAAGCAAACCAATACATTGCTTTCTACATCAGCTGATTATCTTGTATCTGCAGAAGTGCATATTGCGCTACCTGGGGTGAAATGGCAGCTATTGATCGAAGTACCCAAAGATTTGGTGCTAGCTGGTTCGAATGAATTAAAGCAAACTTTAGATGATAATACTGCCTCGTTAGGCCAGACTATATTTTTAGTTGGAATCGCGGTGGCTTTGTTTGCAACAATTATTATGAGTGGATTGATAAAAACCATCATTGCCCCGTTAACGTTAATTCAAACGCGAGTCGATAACTTGGCAAGTGCAGAGGGAGATCTGACTCAGACCATAGTGGTTGCAGATCATGCAGAATTGATTGCGCTTGCTGGTGGTTTTAATCGCTTTATTTTGAAGTTAAAAGAATTAATTACCCATTTAAAAAATATTGCAGAACAAAGTAATTTACAGTCACAAAACTCTGCTTCATTAGCACAAGAATCAGAGCGTTATATTGCTGAGCAGTTCAAAGAAATTGAAAGTGTCGTGACTGCGATGACACAAATGAGTTCAACCGCTCAAGAAGTCGCGAATGCTTCGGAGTTTGCTGCTGGACAAACTAATGAGATCACCAGTGATGTCTTAAATTGTGAGAAAAACTTATCATCAGCGGTTGAGCAGGTAGAAGTCATGTCACAAGAGATATCTGATGCAAATCAAGCTGTTGAAAAGGTGTCAGCTCGCAGTAGCGATATTAATCAGATACTTGAAGTTATTCGTTCTATCGCTGAACAAACAAATTTACTGGCTCTGAATGCTGCAATTGAAGCCGCACGAGCTGGAGAGCAAGGGCGAGGATTTGCCGTTGTCGCGGATGAAGTGAGGGCGCTTGCTTCAAAAACGCGTGCATCGACGGATGATATAAGTCGTTTAATAGAATCGCTACAGGTTGAAGTGGCCAGTGCATCCACGATTATAGAAAAAGGAGTCAGTAGAGCTGGTAATGCCGTGCAACAAACCGGTCATGCATTTGAAACTTTGCACGATGTCGTTGAGAAAGTGCAGGCAGTGAGCGATCAAGTGACGCAAATAGCCACTGCAGCGGAAGAACAAAGTGCGGTGACAGAAGAGATCAATCGCAATTTAACCCGAATTTCGGATGCTGCAGCCCATTTAGCTGATTTATCGACTCAAGCAGGTAAAGGCAGTGCAGAATTAGCTGGCTTAGTAAACGAGCAGAGCACTCAATTAGCTCGACTTAAGACATAAGTTAATTGCTGGATATAAAAATAGAGGCAAAAGCCTCTATTTTTATATCCAGCAATTAACATCGAAGCAAACGGTTAGAAAAGCAATCAATAAGTACAGTGTTAAGTCACGCAAGGACTCACTGTTAAAAATAATAATGAAGGAGCCAACAATGAAAAAATATATCCCGCTGCTGTTTAGCGCATTCACAGTAATCGTGAGCCCTGATGCATTATCGAGCGCTTTTATTATTGAAGCAAAAGCGATGTTTGATGCGCACAACGGCACGTTAATCACCAACCCAGCAGTTGTCATTGAAAATAATCAGATAGTCGAAATTAGCTCACACGGTAAAATACAATACAATCAACCTGCTGAGAAAATTAGCTTGCTTGAACATACATTAATACCTGGGCTTTTTGATATGCATGTTCATTTAACCAGTGATGCACATATTCATGGGTATAAGCGTTTGCAAGTGACATCAACACGGGCGGCAATTACAGGGGTGCGCAATGCGCAGCGAACTATTAATGCGGGATTCACCTCTGTTAGAAACTTAGGTGCACCAGGATACGCAGATATTGCCCTTAGAGATGCGATAAACGCAGGTGATGTGGTCGGTCCGAGAGTATTTGCCGCGGGCCCTTCATTAGGTATAACTGGAGGGCATTGTGATAATAACTTATTGCCTCATGAAATTGCGGTCACAGCGGCGGGAGTGGCTGATGGACCGTGGGCTGTAAGAGCGAAAGTGCGTGAAAATATTAAGTTTGGCTCTGATGTTATTAAGTTTTGTGCAACAGGTGGAGTGTTATCAAAAGGGACGCAAGTGGGGGCACAGCAATATACACAAGAAGAAATGGATGCGTTGGTGGCTGAGGCGCATTTACGTGGATTAACGGTGGCGGCACATGCACATGGAACCAATGGGATAAAGGCGGCTATTCGTGCTGGCGTTGATTCAATTGAGCATGCGAGCTTTTTAGATGGTGAAGCGATTCGTTTAGCCAAAAAGCATGGCACGTACTTATCTATGGATATTTACAATACTGAATACATACTTTCTGAGGGTGAAAAAGCGGGAATCCTAGAAGAAAGCTTAAATAAGGAACGAGTTGTAGGAGCAAAACAACGTAATAGTTTTCAGCAAGCTGTCAATGCAAATTTAAATATGGTATTTGGTTCGGATGCTGGTGTGTATCCTCATGGGGAGAATGGAAAGCAGTTTTCTCGAATGGTAAAGTTCGGTATGAGTCCCTCACAAGCGTTACAAGCTGCGACAATTAATGCGGCGACATTATTGAGGCAACAGCAATCGCTTGGGTCGATAGAGGTCGGAAAGCTGGCTGATATTATTGCTGTGAAAGGTGATCCAATTGCAGATATTACTGTTATGGAAGAAGTTAGCTTTGTCTTAAAAGGTGGGCAAATAATCAAGCGTTAGATGGTTCGATAGATAGATAAGTAAAATAGGCAGCTCACAATCAGCTGCCTATTTTCAAAATGCTAGAGTAGGGGAATGCTGATTAAGCCACTTGAGACGATACCGCTAGGCGTTGTGATTGAAAAGCTCACGATAGTCTCTGTTGCAGGTTCAGTCCCTAGCAAATCATTTTCAATGGCAAACTGCAAAATATTCCCTCCAAACAGTGAATTATTATTAGCATCCTTAAAACTAATATTTGCATCAAGTTGCGCTTGGCTAATCGCTATATTGGTACCCAGGGTGTTACCAACCACAAATGAAGTGGTACCAGATATAGTGCCTTTACTTGAATTAATGCTCACTGAAGTGCCTTGCGGCATAGTTTGCAGTGCTGAATCAGAAAAATAAAGTTGGAAGGTGCGTGTTGAATTACGTGCAACTGCGGAGGGAGTACCGACTGCGTTTTCTCCAGCATAGTTACTGATCAAGGGGTTTGTGACGGTGGTATCATATAATGACCAAAGGCTTTGCGATGAAGCCATGATCATTTTTATTGCTTTACGGACATTGATTGAACGGCTAATAGTCGGACCACACTTTAATGTACTCGTGCATTGAGGGCCATTAAACTTACCATCTTGTGGTGTATAATTACTGTCATCTTGATCGATTAAGCTGTCTCGCTCAAAGTCTAAAAATAATTCACCCGGATCACGTACTAAATTTTCATTATCGTCTCGCCATGCTTCAGGCATATCAATAAACCCTGATGATTGATACTGCGCTCTTCCAAAGCCGCTAGCTACTTGATTATTTAAGATTGGCTCCCCGTCGGCATTATCAAATACGTTATTGCCATTGGTATCAAAAAATGTTTCGTGACCTATTGCTGTAGCAAGAATGGTAATGCGATGGTTGTAAACTTTAGGCTCGGCACTACGCCATGTCACTGCGCAGCTACCATTGGTCGTTGTACAAGACGGCGTAATTTGCCCTCCTTCAGTGGTAAAGTTTACGGTTGTACCATCGGGGACAGGATTGTTAAAGCTATCCGCTAACCAAGCTGTAATAGGTACTTCAATTCCGTTGATATTGTTAGCTTCTGGGTTAATGACCTCTGTAGCAAGGGTCATACTATTTTGGTCGGCAAGGCCTGTATTGACAGATAGTAAATCAGATTGCGTTTGAATTAACGCGTCAGCGTTTGTTTTCGCCGATGCAGTCACCCGTACAACGGTAGGTACATTGCCAGCTGTGACTTTGGTGCCAACTTCGCCTTTTGAGTTTGTATAAGCGACAATCGGGTTTAGAGTAAGGCCTCCTAAATCGCTGTCGAGCTCAAAGGAAACTTCTTGCTGAGCAAGTGGATTACCCAGCGCGCCCTTAACTAAAAAGCTTAGCGTGGAAATTTCTTGCTTGCCTTGGCCTCCAGTTCCTTTTAAGACGATAGATTCGGGCTCAGCAGCGATAAACTCAATGGCACCGAGTTCTTCAGCCTGTAAGTTAATTGTTTGAGCCAAGGTGATGGTTTCGCCATTGCCATTAATAGTAGCGATGATTTGATCTTGGTTTCCCAGGCTTCCAGCACAGCTAATATCTTCATATGTTGCACTCGCTTCACCATTGATGGTGAGCACCTGTTGATCTATATTAGCTTGTTCATTGGTGACGCAGTTTGAGCTAAATGAAATGGCTGTCGGACTACTTAAACGTTGACCATTTTCATCCACCAAAGCAACCTTCAACCCTAATGTCCCACCAGCACTTAATAACACACTATTATCGGGTTGCTTCTCGAGCGTTAAACCGATTTGGTTAGGGATGAAAGTGTTTGTATTATCAAAATAGCCAGCTTGGATTTGCGGTTGGTCTACCACATCGCGATCAAGTATTTGGTAATTAAACTGCTGAGTTACACTGCTATCGTCATTAGGATCAAATGTGACCGTTAATGAAGCTGCGCCCACTGTATTGTCGACTGCAGCCGTAAGCTCGATAGTGGTTAAGCCTTGTTGATCGGTTAAGCCAGTGGTAGCCGAAAGTGTTCCGAGTTCAGCCGAGAATGCGACGATTTCATTTTCAATCGGATCATTACTGGCATCGGTGAGCTTTGCTTGTACCTTAACTGTTTCGCCCTGTTTGAAGCGATTGTTGGCACTACCATCTTTAAACATCGAGACGGCTAGTTGCGGTAGCTGCGATCCGACGGTCTCATTATTTATAAACTCATAATCTGTACTCGCAGTGATGGATTGGCTTGTTGCACTGATGGTTGCAGCGCCTACATTCGCTAAATCACTGTCGAGAAAGACTTGGGCGACTCCGTTGTCATCACTGAGTTTAGAGGGCTGGCGGAGTGTGCCCAAAGGAGTTGAAAAAGAAACGGAAGAAGCGCTGACGGGTTCGCCATTCTTATTCAAAAGTGCTTGAATACACACTGTTTCACCAGCTTTGAAACTTGGAGTCGTCACCGCTAAACAGTTTTCATCCAGTACATTGACTGTGATACTAATAGGGGCATCTGGATCGGGAGGGATGACTTCGTCATTTTTACCAGATGAACCATTGCAAGCGGTTAAAAAGCAAATAGTTAGTAAGCTCAGTGAGTGTCGTATATCAAGCATGAATATTCCTTAGTCGAGAATATACTCTTTTAAATATTGAAATAGCTCGCGATAACCTTTGGCAGGTTTTCCTAATTCTTGTTCTTTTTTGGCTTGTCGAACAAGTTGACGCAGCTTTTGTCTGTCTAAGCTACCATATTCGGCAAGTAACTCATTAATTTTTTTGTCACCTTGTTCAATCACTTGGTCGCGGGTGCGCTCCAATTTATGAAATAAAACAGTCGACTCTTTCCCCATGTCTAAAATAGCATTGAGGACTTTTTGAATTTCATCAGAGTTTTCAGCTAAGCGTAGTTGTTTGCCAACATAGTTGAGGTGTCGGCGAAACGCTTCAGTTTTAGTGTTGAGTTTGTCGGCTAAAATCAGTGCTTCTTTTAAATCTTCATTTAAAGGCAGTTTGTCACGTTGTTTCTTATTCAGTTTACATATTTTCCCTGCTAAGTCGTGCATCTCTTGCGCTTCGCGCTTTAGCTCGCTCTTTGAGATGTAAATAATTTCTTCTTCAGGTATTTTTTTGCCTTTTTTTGCCATGATGATGCCAAAGCTCGCTTTTGATAAATATATTAATAATCTTGTGATTATATCAATAGCTTGGTTTTAATGCTCATAGATAGTGTTTTTTCTTTTATCAAAAGCGAAATAAGGCTTTTTCGGTATTTTTATTGTGTAAATTTTTCAGTGAATTCTCTATAAAGTAGGCTCAAGTGCTGAGCCTTATGATATCCTTAAATTAATTTAAACCTTCGAGTAGAGTTCATGAATTCACCCCGTGAAGAGACTGTTTATAATCAAATTACACAAATAAAAGCAGCAGTTGAGCAAGCTTTAGGCGAGGCCAAGGCATTGGGTGCAACGACAGCTGAAGCTGCAATGTCTAGCACGTCAGGTTTGTCTGTGACCACCCGTTTGGGGGAAGTTGAAACGATTGAGTTTAATCAGGACGGGGCACTAGGGATCAGTGTGTATGTTGGTAATAAAAAAGGCTCAGCATCGACAGCAGATTTAAGTCCTGACGCACTTCAGTCTGTGGTTAAAAAGGCGATTGAAATTGCTAAATACACCTCAGAAGATCCTTGTAATGGTATTGCAGACAAAGCGTTACTTGAGTTTAACCCACCTGATTTAGACTTATTCCATCCTTGGGATGTGTCCCCAGATGAAGGGATTGCTTTGTGCCAGCAGGCCGAAGATGCCGCATTAAATTATGATGCGCGTATTATTAACTCTGATGGTGCTAGTTTTAGTTCTCACCAAGGTTTACGGATTTATGGCAATAGTCATGGCTTAATCGCTGGTTTTCCGCGTACACGTCATAGCATTAGTTGCATGGTCATTGGTCAAGATGGTGAAATTATGGAGCGTGAGTCTGCGTATACGCTCTCGCGCCTGCAAAGTGGCCTTAAATCAGCTCAATCAGTTGGTATTGAAGCCGCAAGTGAAACGCTCGCTAAGTTAAATAGTCGCAAAATTGCTACAGGTAAGTATCCGGTAATTTTCAGAGCGGATATCGCAAGTTCGTTATTTAGTCATTTAGTTGCTGGTATTGGCGGAGGTGCACTGTACCGTAAATCGAGTTTTCTTTTAGATACTTTAGGTCAGCCAATATTCAGTGATGTAGTTAATGTGGTTGAGCGACCTCATATTTTGCAAGGTCTGGCATCGTCGCCTTTTGATAGTGAAGGGGTGAAAACTCAAGACCGCACAATTATTGACAATGGTGTATTACAAACATACTTATTAGGCACGTACGCTTCTCGTAAACTCAATATGACAGCGACAGGTCATGCGGGGGGGATTCATAATTGGTTAGTCAGTGAGACCGAGCCTGATTTAGCCGCGTTACTTGCCACAATGGGCACCGGTTTATTAGTCACAGAACTAATGGGACAAGGGGTTAACACTGTCAATGGTGATTACTCCCGTGGCGCGGCAGGTTTTTGGGTTGAAAATGGTCAAATTCAATACCCAGTGAGTGAAATTACCATTGCAGGCAACTTGAAAGATATGTTTAAAACGATTGCAGGAATTGGTGGTGACTTTGATTTACGTGGCAGTGTAAAAACAGGCTCGATTTTGATAGAGCAAATGCAAGTTGCAGGAAACTAGTTTGTATCAATGAATAAAAGCACCGAAAGGTGCTTTTTTATATGTCGTAATATAAGGCTCTCGGTGATGTGGATATTTATGGAAGCAAAAACCAGGTCGCTGTGCCAAGAAAAGCGAAAATACCCACAATATCAGTGACAGTTGTCAGTACCACTCCACCAGCTAAGGCAGGGTCAATGTTTAATCGTTTTAAAAACAACGGAATACTTGCCCCTGCAATCCCCGCAGCTAACAGATTCATAAACATTGCAAAAGCGATCACACACCCTAAAGTGAAATCCCATTTCCAAAGAGCGACTACGCCGGCTATTAATAGTGCCCAAAGGAGGCCGTTCAAGGCACCAATCGCGAGCTCTTTGCCGAGTAAAAAGCGCTGATTAGCTTGATTGATATGCCCGACAGCCATACCGCGGATCACCAAGGTGAGCGTTTGGCTACCGGCGACGCCACCCATTGAAGGTACAATACCATTGAGAACGGCTAATACAGGTAAAATGTCGAGGGTTGACTCAAAAAAGCTGGCTACAAACGCTGCTAGAAGTGCAGTAATCAAGTTCACTCCTAGCCAAACTGAGCGACGTTTTGTACTTTTCACAACAGGAGCGAAGGTGTCTTCTTCATCATCAAGACCGGCCATACTCATCATGCTATGCTCTGCGTCCTCGCGGATAACATCAACGATATCATCGATGGTAATTCGGCCAAGTAAATGTTCATGTTCATCTACAACAGGTGCTGAAATCCAGTTATGACGTTCAAACAGTTGTGCGACTTCTGATTCATCCATTGTGACAGGAATGGATTCGCAATGATCATTCATCACATTTCGCACAGTGAGATCGGGGCTACGAGTGAGGAGTAAAGCTAATGAAACAGCGCCAATAAAGCAATTATCTTTATCAACAACATACAATTCATCTGTCCCTTCAGGCAATTCACCCTTAAGACGCAAATAGCGTAAAACAACATCTAAAGTGACATCTGGGCGGATGGTCACTGTATCTGTGTTCATTAAGGCGCCGGCTGACTCCTCCGGATAGGAAAGTGCTAACGCAGCTCGCTCACGATCTTGACTGGCCATGGAGCCGATAACTTCTTGATAAATGGTATCGGGGAGACTTCGCAGCATTTCTGCGAGGTCATCATCATCCATATCTTCAGTAGCAGCCGCAATGAGTGCTGGATCCATCTGGGCGATAATACCATTTCGCACATCTTCAGAGAGCTCTTCGAGGATGTCGCCTTGGAGATCGGAGTCGACTAGTTGCCACAGGACTGTTCGGCCTTTATGAGGGGAGGATTCAAGTAATAGGGCAATATCACAAGGTGCCATGTGGGCCAGCATACGCCTGACATGAACAAACATACCGCTATTAAGTGCTCGGGTTATTTCGTGCAATCTTAGCTGGGTGTTGTCTTGTTCAATAGCTTCTGGCATGGCTGCTCTTTATTGTAATAGTGTTGGTGGTAGTCAAACAGATTGATGCTGTGTTGTTTATCGATTAATAGGTTAAAGCAAGTGATTGATTTTGGATAAGTATAGCGTATTAGTTTTCAATTTTCAGTTAGTCTTGCTCGTTAAATTTATCAGCAATTAATGCGCCGATAGCAATTAAAGCTAGCTCAGCATCAGGTCCATCACAAGTGACTTTAACTTCTTTTCCTTGGCTGCTTTCGAGCAACATTAATGCAAGTACGCTGTCCGCTTCGGCGGTTTTAGTATCTTGCTGTAAGGTGATATTAGCGTCAAAGCTCAGTGCCAGTTGAGCTAATGCTGTGGCTGCTCTGGCATGTAAACCTAACTTATTTTGAATCAAAAATGTATCTTCGCAGCGCATCTTATTTCTCTTGCTCACGGTGATGGACTTTTACATTCTTATGGCTGCGACAAAAGCTGTCGGCTAGAGTTTGAGCTAGATAGACTGAACGATGTTGGCCACCTGTGCAACCAATTGCAATGGTCAGATAGCTGCGATTATTACGCTCTAGATGAGGCAACCAAGTTTGTAAAAAGGTTTGGATTTGCCATGTGAATTTTTGCACTATGCTGTGGCTGGCCAAATAGTCTTTAACGGGTTGATCTAAACCATTTAATGGCTTTAACTCTGGCTCCCAGTGTGGGTTTGGCAAAAACCGTGCATCAAACACATAATCTGCATTTTTAGGAATGCCATGTTTAAAGCCAAATGACTCAAACGTGATAATAAGTTGATTGTCTTTTTTGCCTAAAACACGCTCGCGAATGGACTCAGCGAGTTGATGTACGCTTAAATCAGAGGTGTCAATAATGATGTCGGCACGGCTGGCGACAACATCAAGTAGCATTTTCTCTTGTTTGATGGCTGAATCAAGTGGTTGAGCATTGATTGAAAGTGGATGCAGGCGTCTTGTTTCTGAAAAACGTCGGATTAATGTCTGATCGTCACTATCTAGATAAAATAATGATGGTTTGGCAAACTCAGGTAAATATTCGAGAATTTCATTGAACTCTTGTTGCTCTTTGGGCAGGTTACGTACATCAATGCTTACGGCTATTTTATCGTAACTATCTGACACGCTGCGTACTAAAGAGGGCAGTAAATTGACGGGAATATTATCGACAGCATAGTAGCCAAGATCTTCTAAAACTCTTAATGCTACGGATTTTCCCGATCCTGAGCGGCCACTAATAATAATAAGTTGCACGGTACATCTCCTTGATGATTACGCAGCATCGATAATGGCGTAGAGCTCTTCATCGCACGTCGCATTACGTAATTGTTTGCAAAATAGCTTGTCCTTTAGTTTATCAGCAATTGCTGCAAGCGTCTGTAGGTGAGCTTGACATTCATCTTCAGGTACGAGCAGTGCTACAAAAATATCGACAGGTTTATTATCAATCGCATCAAACTCGATAGCTTCTTGATTGACGATTAAAATAGCGAGGCTTTTATCTAATCCTGCGAGTCGACCATGGGGTATTGCGATACCACGCCCTATTCCTGTGCTTCCAAGTTTTTCACGATTTAGAAGTGCGCCAAGAATCTCTTGTTCAGAAAGGTCAGGTCGTTGCTGGTGAGCAAGAGTACTGATGTGCTCTAAAATTCGCTTTTTGCTATGAAAAAGGACTGCAGCTTTGGTGCAGTCCTTTGAAATAAAAGAATTTAGTTTCATGATTAATGGCGTGAAAGTTTCTCTTTGTGTTTAATTACTTGGCGATCTAGTTTATCAATCAAGCCATCGATTGCCGCATACATATCTTGATGCTCTGATGTTGCAAATAATTCACCACCGGTGACATGGAGTGTGGCCTCTGCTTTTTGGACTAGCTTTTCGATATCCAAAATAACGTGCACGTTATTGATATGATCAAAGTGCCTTTCGAGCTTAGCAAATTTGTTAGTGACATAGTCTCTTAATGGCTCGGTGATTTCTACGTGACGACCAGTTAAATTAAGTTGCATAAGCATTTTCCTTCTATTTTACGTCTCAGATCAAACGTTTTCTCTGATTTGACGGGGGGATAGAGAGAGATTCACGATATTTTGCTATCGTGCGTCTCGCCACTTGTATTCCTTGCTCTGCCAATATATCTGCAATTTTACTATCACTCAAAGGTTTAGCCTGATTTTCTGCAGCGATTAGCTTTTTAATTAATGCTCGAATAGCTGTTGATGAGCATTCACCGCCATTTTCTGTACTGACATGGCTTGAAAAGAAAAATTTCAATTCATATATGCCCCGTGGGGTATGCATAAATTTCTGAGTCGTCACACGTGAGATGGTTGACTCATGCATCTCGACCATTTCAGCAACATCATTGAGTACCATAGGTTTCATTGCTTCATCCCCATGCTCAAAAAAGGCTTGTTGTTGCTGAACGATGCAATTAGATACTTTTAAAAGCGTGTCATTTCGGCTTTCTAAACTCTTAATAAACCATTTTGCTTCTTGTAAATGTGAGCGAATAAATTGACTATCTTCGCTGGATTTTACTGAGCGGCTCATAGCGGCATACTGATCATTAACTCTAATCTTAGGCATGCTTTCCGAATTCAGCTCAACTACCCAGCGGCCTTTTATTTTTTTTACTGATACATCAGGTATAACATACTCAGGCTGTTCTGTATTGATGCTGTCAGCGGGTTTAGGATTCAGGCTATGGATGAGTGCCATGACTTCTTTTAGCTCGTTTTCCTTAAGTTTGGTTTTCTTCATTAAGGTTCGATAGTCACGAGAAGCTAAAAGTTCAATATGTTCTTTTACAATGTCTTTTGTTTGTGCCAACCAAGGTGTATTTTTATCAAATTGATTAAGTTGGATCAGTAGGCATTCAGGAAAGTCCCGCGCAGCGATGCCGATAGGATCAAAGACTTGAATACGCTTTAATACTGCCTCGACTTCATCTAGCTCAACCGCTAAACCATCACTGCCTTCGCCAATACTGTCACAAATGTCTTCGGTTGATAAGGTTAAGTAACCTTGTTCATTGATGGCTTCGACAATAGCCGTGGCGATGGCTTCATCTGTGGGGCTAAATGGTGTCAATCGCAGCTGCCACATTAGATAATCTTGTAATGACTCAGAGGTGCTACCCTGATAAAGGGTGTCATTATCGGGTGCTGGGCCTGAGGACGAAGTCGATGGTCCTGCGCTGACATATTCATCCCAGCCAACATCCATAGGAAGTTCGTCAGTGAGGGAATCTTTATTGAGTGCATCTGATGACTCTATTTCAACTTCAGCGGTATGCTCGTGATCGTCAGTGGATTCTTTTTGGGAGTCGTTGGCATCGTTGTTATTATCATTGCCATATTCTGCTTCTTCAACTTCAAGCAGCGGGTTGCTATCAAGTGCCTCTTGAATTTCTTGTTGTAAATCTAAAGTACTCAGTTGCAGCAAGCGAATTGCCTGCTGTAACTGTGGGGTCATTGTAAGTTGTTGCCCAAGACGAAGTTGTAATGATTGCCTCATTTACGTCTAACAATCCTTTTGGTTATTAAAATAAATGGCACTTAGTTATGAAGTTAATTAACTATAGCTTGAATTGTTCACCTAGGTAAACATCACGTACTTTTTGATCTTCAAGTACCTCTTTAGGTGTGCCTGTTGCGATTAGTTCGCCATGTGAAACTATGTAAGCAGTTTCACAAACATCTAAAGTTTCCCTTACGTTATGGTCAGTTATCAACACACCAATGCCACGGTTTTTTAAGTGGCGAATTATTTTTTTTATATCTATCACTGATATTGGATCAACACCAGCAAAAGGCTCATCAAGCAAGATAAATTTAGGGTTTGCGGCTAACGCACGAGCAATTTCTACACGACGGCGTTCACCACCCGATAAAGCCATGCCTTGGCTATCTCGAATATGACAGATATTAAATTCTTCTAGTAGATTATCGAGTTGCTCTTCTCGCTGCGCTTTTTTGAGTTCTTTGCGTGTTTCTAGAATAGCCATAATGTTTTGATAAACAGTTAACTTTCTGAAAATAGAGGACTCTTGTGGCAAATAACCTATGCCCATTCTGGCTCGGCTATGCATGGGAAGTAAAGTGATATCTTCCTCATCAATGGTAATCAAGCCTTTATCACTAGGGACCAAACCAACGATCATATAAAATGTGGTGGTTTTTCCTGCTCCATTAGGGCCAAGTAATCCAACAATGCTGCCAGCTTTTACGCTCAGTCCTACGTTTTTGACCACTTGGCGGCCATTATAACTTTTGGCAAGTTGTTTGGCGTTGAGTGTGGTCATTTTTTGTCCTTTTCAGATGGCGTTAAAATGGTTCGCACGCGCTGTGTGGAGTTTTCGTCTTTAATCGCACTGATTAGCTGTTGCTTAATATCGTAGGTGATTTTCTCGGCACTCATTTTTTGGCCACTTTGAGTGATGGTGGCTTTACCTGAAATTAACAGGATTTCAGTTGCGACATCATAGCTGATTTCATTTGCGCTGGCCGTGATCACTGTACCATCTAGCAGTGTTTCAGAGTAAGATGCTGGGTTACCTTTAGCGACAAGTAGCTGCTTATTTTCACCTAACTCAGCTCTACGGTAAGCTTCTAAAAACTCAGCCTTAATTTTTCGTTTGTCATGCGTAATTTCAACGTTTTTTTCAAAAATGATCACGTTGCGTTTTATATCTGCTTTTTGGTTGTCCGCATCAATGATTACCTTTGAATTAGGTTGTGCTGCCTGAGCAAGCATGCTTGATCCAATTAACGTAAGCATGAATAAAATTTTATTGGTCATAATAAATGGTCTGTGTGTGGTTAATGAGTTCAATAACTTCGGTTTCAAAGTTAGCAATTAGTCCTTTACCTTTAATTAAGATATTTGGCCCTGTGATTATTACTGGCCGCTCTGAATTCATGGTCGATTGGTTAATATCCACCTCAAAGTAATCGGCTTGGATCGTTTGTAGCATTGCGGTTTTATCTAAGTTAATGGCTTCAACACTCCCTTCTAATATGAGCTTTTTACTGTCATACAGCGTGGCTTCAGAGGCATTGATTGTCCATGTTCCTTTATCTGAATATAGAGTGAAAATAGGAGCACTAAAGTGAGTGAATCCTAACTCTTGGTATTGCTCCATTTTTGTCGCTGCAACTTTATGACTAATCTTTCCATTAACATCGAAAACGGTTTGTTTAAGTTCAGTGGCAATGTAATCAGGTGTGGCAACTAATGCTTTTTTGTGGGTGTGCTTTTGTTGCGGCTGAGTAAAATAGGGGTACCAAAGCCACGTCATTAGGACTAAAAATAAGGCGCTAATGATTAGGCGAGCCAAATTCATGCGCTGGTTCCTTGTACGCCCAAGCTTGACCCTTGACTAAGCATCAATAAATCGGTGAGTTCTCTTACTGCTCCAAAGCCACCAGGAAGTAAAGTCGTGTAGTCGGATTGGCGCTTTACCAATGGATGGGCATCTTGAACGGCAACAGAAAAACCAACTTTTTCCATGACTGGCAGATCGGGACTATCGTCGCCTATATAGGCAATTTGGTTGTCTAGGAGGTTTAGCTGTACTTTCAAGTCTTCATAAGCAACGATTTTGTCTTCCTGACCTTGGTAAATATAAGGAACGGTGAGGCTCTTCATACGCTGTTCGACAATTGCTGATCGTCTGCCTGTAATAACGGCTACCGCAACACCGCTGTTTATGAGTGATTTAATGCCAAAACCATCTTTGGTATTGAACGCTTTGAGTTCCTCCCCTTGATTACCAAGGTAAATACGGCCATCAGAAAAAACACCATCGATGTCACAAATTAGTAATTTAATTTGAGCCGCTTTATTTGCAATCTCAGAGCTAATTGGTTGATATAATTGGTCAAAAGTCATTAAATTACCCCTGCTTTAAGGAGGTCTTGCATATTGAAGGCGCCAATGGGGTGATTTGTTTCGTCAACGACTAATAAACCATTGATGCGTTTTTTTTCAAGGATATTGAGTGCTTCTGCAGCAAGTATATCTTGCGTTACTGTGGAGCACTGCTTAGTCATAACACTTGAAATTTCAGTGGTATGGATATCTATTCGTTGTTCTAAAATACGGCGTAAGTCACCATCGGTAAACAATCCTGCCAGTTCGCCTCTCGCATTAACTACGGCGGTCATGCCGAGCCCTTTGGCTGAGATTTCCAGTAACGCATTACGGATAATATCCTGTTCATTAACAATCGGCAGGCTGTCACCGGCATGCATAATATCTTTGACTGTAAGCAGCAGGCGTCGGCCTAAGCTGCCACCAGGGTGTGAAAGTGCGAAGTCATCAGCAGTAAAACCTCGGGCTTCGAGCAGTGCTACGGCAAGGGCATCCCCCATTACTAAAGTCGCGGTGGTGCTCGCAGTCGGTGCTAAACCTAGCGGGCACGCTTCTTGTTCAACTTTGATACAAATATGGACGTTTGCGAGCTTTGCTAATGAAGAAGTCTGATTACCTGTCATAGCTATCATTTTAGCTCCCAATCGCTTAATAACGGGGACGATACTGAGGATTTCGTTGGTTTCACCTGAATTTGAAATTAGCAAAACGACATCTTCTTTGGTGATCATCCCTAAATCACCGTGACTGGCTTCTCCTGGATGAACAAAAAACGCAGGGCTACCTGTGCTGGCAAGGGTTGCTGCAATTTTATTTCCAATATGACCCGACTTGCCCATACCAACTACGATGATTCGACCCCTACATTTAAACATTAGCTCGCATGCGAGATCGAAGTCTGGATTAAGATATTGTACAAGTTGCTCAATTGCTTGTTGTTCAATTTTTAATACTCGCTTGGCGCAAGCGATGAATTCTGAAGCCATAATTGAGAACCTTTATGCTACTTGAGAGAAAATAAAGTATTGATAAGCGGCAAAACTGATCACAAGTATTCCGCCTTCTGCGCGATTAATGCGGCGAGTACCGCGGATGCTTAGGCTCATTGCCACGAGTGCAAAGGTCGCCAAAAGCATAATTATGGCATCTCGATTGGCTGCTGCAGGGTCTATAACGGATGGGTTAATAATACCTGCCAATGATAGTACAGCTAAAATATTGAAAATGTTTGAGCCAATGATATTACCTAAAGCGAGATCATCTTCTCCCTTTAAAATACCTGCAATACAAGCGGCTAATTCAGGCAAACTCGTACCAATCGCAATAATGGTTAAGCCGATCACTAAATCACTTAAGCCAAAATATTTTGCAATATCAACCGCTGATTCGACTAAAAAATGAGAGCTAATAGGTAACAAGATAATCCCAACAATTAACCAAGTAATAGCTGTTACATTACTAACATCTTGAGGGACATCTTCACATGCCTCAGCAACAAGAGGATCGTCAATCTCGCTTTGGCGGGTAGAAATGAAAATCAAGCCGCCAATAAAAATAATGAACGCGATTAACAGCGAATAGCCTTCAAGCATTGAAAAATAATTGTCAGAAAAAATATACCAAGCTGCGACAGAGACTAAAATCAGTATCGGCATTTCTCGTTTGAGAATACCAGATGAGACGTTTAAAGGTTTGAGTATCGCAGTAAGACCTAAAACCAGTAAAATGTTTGTAATATTCGATCCGACAGCATTGCCGACTGCCGTATCTGTTTTTCCTGCGAGTGCAGCAGAGGCGGATACCATCATTTCTGGCGCTGACGACCCCATCGCCACAATTGTTAAACCAACAATAAGAGTAGGAACACCAAAATTTTTAGCTAGTGCAGCAGCGCCAAAAACAAAGCGGTCAGCGCTCCAAACAAGGGCTGCAAAACCACACACTAAAATGACAAAAGACAGCAACATTATTAAAACCAAATAAGAAATTTCTGATCGCGAATACTAACAAAGACCGTACTAAATGTATAAAAAAATACTAGTATCACAGCGGTTTATTACAAATTTTTACGTTTTAATTTATCCTTTTGCAGTCGAAAAAGCATAAAATAACTTACTACTTAACAGATTCGGAGTATGGCTTGTCAAACAACTTGGTTGAAATCAAAGGGTTATCCTTTTCTAGAGGCGAGCGTTTGATTTATAAGAATATGAGTTTTTCTGTACCTAAAGGCAAGATCACTGCGATTATGGGCCCAAGTGGAATCGGTAAAACAACTATGCTTCGTTTGATTGGTGGCCAGCTTAAACCGGATGCAGGTGATATTCTGTTTCAAAATCAGAGTATTCCAAAAATGTCCCGTAAGGAGCTGTATCAAGCTCGGAAAAAAATGAGCATGCTTTTTCAAAGCGGTGCTCTATTCACCGATATGTCAGTATTCGATAATATTGCCTTTCCTATTCGGGAGCACACCAACTTAAGTGAAGAATTAATACGTATCATTGTTTTAATGAAGTTAGAAGCTGTGGGTTTGCGCGGCGCCAAGGATCTGATGCCATCAGAATTATCTGGTGGTATGGCCAGAAGAGCCGCTTTGGCTCGTGCTATTGCGCTCGACCCTGAATTGATTATGTATGATGAACCTTTTGCCGGACAAGACCCAATTTCAATGGGGGTGCTTGTTAAATTGATTAAATCACTCAACGAAGTGTTAGGTATCACCTCGTTGGTGGTGACTCACGATGTGACTGAGGTCATGAGTATTGCCGACCATGTTGTAATTGTGGCAGACAAAGGAGTGATAGGTGAAGGCTCACCTGAAGCAATGCGTAATCATGAATCCGCATTGGTACAACAATTTCTGGGAGGGCTCAGTGATGGTCCTGTTCCATTTCACTTTGAAGCTCAGCCATTTATCAGTGAATTGTTGTCAGGAGAGCAAGCATGATTAACTTCTGGCAAGGTTTAGGCCGACAAACTCTCGATCGTTTTGCTGCTATTGGTCAGGCTTTGATGATGCTGATAGGTGCATTATTCAGTGTACCAAATGTTAAAAAAGGGACACCATTACTTATAAAGCAACTTTATATGGTTGGGTTTTTGTCACTGATTATCATTGTTGTTTCGGGTCTGTTTATCGGAATGGTACTTGCTTTACAAGGCTATACTGTATTAGTTGATTATGGTGCAGAAGATAGTTTAGGTCCGTTAGTTGCGTTGAGTTTGCTCAGAGAGTTAGGGCCAGTTGTAACAGCTTTATTGTTTGCTGGTCGGGCGGGCAGTGCACTGACCGCTGAAATAGGGTTAATGAAAGCGACTGAGCAACTGACTAGCTTAGAAATGATGGCGATAGACCCATTGAAGCGTATCATAGCTCCGCGTTTTTGGGCTGGTATTATAAGTATGCCTTTACTTGCGTTAATTTTTTCAGCTGTGGCCATTCTCGGGGCGCATATCGTGGGGGTCGATTGGTTGGGAATTGATTCTGGAAGTTTCTGGTCTGTTATGCAAGCGCAAGTCTCTTTTGAGAAGGATGTGCTTAATGGCGTAATCAAAAGTTTAGTCTTTGCTTTTGTTGTGACTTGGATTGCGCTCTATAAAGGGTATTTTTGTGTGCCGACATCTGAAGGAATAAGTAAGGCGACCACAGAAACAGTTGTTCAGTCTTCGTTGGCTGTATTGGGGTTTGATTTTGTTTTGACTGCTGTGATGTTCAGCAGCTAAAGGTAACTAATTTTATGTCACGGAAAATAGAAGTTTTAGTTGGTTTTTTTGTTTCATTAGGTATTTTAGCGCTTTTATTATTAGCGTTAAAGGTGGCTAATGCGGGTATTAGCGGTGGCGGTGAAACATATAGTTTATATGCCAAGTTCGATAATATAGGTTCTTTAAAGGTTCGTTCACCGATTAAGGTGGGTGGTGTGGTTGTTGGCAGAGTCGAAGCAATCAACCTCGATCCAAAAGATTATACCCCAATTGTTCATATGAAAATTGCCAGTGAGTTTAATCAGTTTTCAGAAACAACGTCGGTGAATATTCTGACTTCTGGAATTTTAGGTGAGCAATATTTAGGGCTAAACCCTGGTGTATTGGCTACTGGAAATAGCGACTTTGCCGATGATATCGGTGACTTGTTTGGTCAAGAGAAGCTTCGCACACTCAAAGATGGCGATACCATTACCGATACTAAATCTGCATTGGTACTAGAAGAGTTAATAGGTCAATTCCTTTTCAATCAAGGTGGTGAATAAACCATGTTTAAAAAATTACTTGTAGCGTTGGTTTTTGTTAGTGGTGTGACTAATGCGAGCACAACTAAAACGGTAAAAATGGATGAACCCTACACTATGGTTCAGCAAGTCGCAGAAAATACTTTTAATCGTATTTCAGCTGATCAACAAAAAATTAAAGCGGATGCAGAGCATTTGCGCGATGTAGTTGAGCAAGAGTTATTACCGTATATCGATTACAATTATGCAGCTTACAAAGTGCTTGGCAGCTACATCCAAAAAATTCGAAATATCGAAGATGAACAAGAAAAAAAGCAAGAAATTGCAAAGTTACGTCAGTTTATTGAAGTATTCAAAAATTATTTAGTCGCTACATATGCTGGGGTTTTTACACAGTACAATCAGCAAAAGGTGGAGTTTGAACCTGTTCAAAATATTGGTGATGATAAGATCGCAATGGTTAGAACGAAGATTATCGAATCAGGTAAGCCAGATATTAATATTGCTTTTAAAGTAAAAAAGGATAGTAAAGGTGAATGGCGTGCTTTTGATATGGTTGCAGAAGGTATTAGCTTATTAGATGCAAAACAAAGTGAGCTTCACGGTATTTTGCGTACTGAAGGCTTAGATTATGTAATTGACTTACTCGATAAGAAAAGCAAACTACCTATTCAGTTTAGAGGGAAATCTGGTGATGACCCAGCTTAACCTCGAGTTAAAAGTCTCTGGTGAGTTTATTGTTTCGGGAGAGTTAAGCGCAGAAACAGTTGCCAATTATACTTTTTTAGAAAAATTTCCAGATATTTCGTCAAATTGTATCATTTTTGACTTATCGGCTATTTCTAGGGTTGACACAGCGGGCTTAGCTTGGTTAATTCACACCTTATCTGAATTACGGCAGCAAAATATTAATTTATCGCTGCATCATGTACCCGAACAATTGCAAAAGTTAATGCAATTGGTTCAGGTTAGCCAATTATTTGAGTGAATATCCTAATGGAACCGAGTCAAGTCGAAAGTATTTTAAAAGACGCCTTATCTTTAAGCGATGTCCGAGTTAAAGCAAATGGTAGCCATTATGAGGTCATAGCGGTTGGTGATTGTTTTGAAGGCGTGAGTCGAGTTAAAAAGCAGCAATTAGTGTATGCGCCATTAATGGAAACTATCGCCGCGGGGACTATTCATGCTGTCTCTATTCGTGCTTTCACTCCGAGTGAGTGGGAACGTGAACGCAAATTAATGTTCCTATAAATTAGGAGCAGCACGATGGATCAATTTATAATTCAAGGTGGCACTTCACTGGCAGGTGAGGTGACTATTTCTGGCGCTAAAAATGCCGCTTTACCTATCTTATTTGCGTCGTTGCTTGCAGCGAGTAAAAGCACTTTTCTAAATGTACCTAAGTTACGAGACATTCAAACTACCGAAGCTTTACTGAGTCAGCTAGGAGCTGATTGTTCGTGGCAACAAGATGTGCTTGTAATTGATGGTGGCACGGTCGACCAAATTGTCGCTCCTTATGAGCTAGTAAAGCAAATGCGTGCTTCTGTATTGGCGTTAGGGCCTTTACTTACTCGCTTTGGTGAGGCGAAAGTTTCGTTACCTGGAGGGTGTGCAATTGGTGCGCGACCTGTTGATTTACACATCACAGGCCTTGAGAAAATGGGCGCGACCATTAGTGTTGAAAATGGTTATATTCATGCGAAATCCCCAGGGCGTTTAGTTGGCGCTCCGATTTTTATGGATACGGTCAGTGTAGGGGCCACTGAAAACTTAATGATGGCAGCAGCCTTAGCAGATGGGATAACTATCTTAGAAAACGCCGCTCGTGAACCTGAGATTGTTGATTTAGCATTGTACCTTAATAACATGGGGGCGAAAGTCAAAGGCGCAGGTTCTGATCGTATTGAAATTGAAGGTGTTGAACAACTTGTAGGGTGTGAACACAAAATTTTACCTGATCGAATCGAAACGGGCACGTTTTTAGTTGCGGCTGCGATGAGCCAAGGTGAAGTGTTGTGCTTAAATACAGATCACCTGAGTTTAGAGCCCGTTCTGGAGAAGTTAAAAGCGGCGAATGCGTACTTAGAGATTAACGATAATTCTATTTATCTTGATATGCGCAAGCGTGACCTTAAAGCGGTGAATATTAAAACCATGCCGCACCCAGGTTTTCCTACCGATATGCAAGCTCAGTTTACGGCTTTAAACGTCGTCGCAAAAGGGACGGCAACAATCACTGAAACTATTTTTGAAAATCGTTTTATGCATGTTCCTGAGTTACAACGTATGGGTGCGAATATTCGCTTAGAAGGTAATACAGCTTATTGCGGAGAAACTCAAAGTTTATCTGGAGCGCAAGTTATGGCGACAGATTTAAGGGCATCAGCGAGCCTGATATTGACTGGGATTATCGCAAGTGGTGAAACGGTTGTAGATCGAATTTATCATGTTGATAGAGGGTATCAGCGAATAGAGGATAAACTCAGCGCTTTGGGTGCCAATATTTTACGAAAAAAAGCATAAATACCGAAATAAAAAAACCGCCTTGGCGGTTTTTTTATTTCATAATCAGATTTTCAATAAAGAGTTAAATAGGCTCCAATTTACCAACCTTCACCGGGATGCTATGTGGTTCACCATTTCGGTAAATGTCGAAATTAATGACTGACTCTGGGAGTGTATTGGCAATTTGCTCTAATGTTTGTTGTAAGTTCGTTACGGCTTTACCATCTATTTTTACAACAATATCATTTTCTTCTAATCCAGCTTGCCAAGCAGGGCCAAGAGGATCGATAGAGACGAGTTGCATGCCAAACATTGGGGTCAGCTGGTTACTCAGTCGCTTACCTGTGTTGTCCACAGGTTCAGCATTGAAACCTAAATAACCTCTAATTACTTGCCCGTGTTTGATTAGTTTATTCATCACATCTTTTGCTAGCCAATAAGGCACTGCAAAGAAGATCCCTTGTATATCAATATTTCGTTGCGCTTTAAATTGAGCGGAGTTTATTCCGACAAGGATACCATTGGAGTTTACCAGCGCTCCACCGGAGTTACCGACATTAATCGCGGCATCCATTTGCAATAGGTTATTATGGGCGCTTTGAGAAATATTTTGTTTTCCAGTTGCGCTAATTATTCCTTGAGTAATGGTTTGGCCAAGATTAAGAGGGTTACCAATAGCTAAAACAACATCTCCTACTTGTGGCGTGAAGCTATCATCGGTTGGAATGACGGGTAGGTGTTGTGCTTCTATTTTTAATAAAGCTAAATCAGTGACAGTGTCATACCCTATCAATTGTACATCTGTAAATTGTCGTCCATCGGTCAAAATAACGATGACTTGGTCTGCATTATTGATGACGTGGTAATTGGTCAGGATATATCCTTTATCAGACATGATGACACCCGAACCAAGTTCTTGAATGGTATTTTGTCTTCGTAAATAGCGCGGTTGGTTTGTGAACCCTTCAGAATAAATCGTAACGACAGCTGGAGAGGCGCGTTTCACCGCTGTTGCGAAGCTTAAATGACTGGTATTGAAATCGTTTATAGTGATTTGGGATTGCCATTCGACAGGGCGAAGAGAGGGCACTAGGAGTAATACAACAAATGCTGCCGCAAGACCTGCAAAGATAGGGACGAGAAGGAATTTAATTTTTGTTAGCACAACTGTCAGTTTATTTTTATAAGAAATTATTGGCTATCATGGCATATAAAAAGAAACAGCGGCAAGTGCCGCTGTTAATATTTATCTTTTTGAATCTGAATGCTATTGAATTAACACAAAAATAGAGTCGCTCCCTCTTTTCACGCCTAAGACGATATTACCGTTAATATCATCAACAGCACGTGCAAGTTCGTTGATTGTTTTAACACGTTTACGGTTTACCTGCATAATAACATCACCTTCTTCTAAGCCCACACGAGCAGCAGGTGAGCGTTCGGCAATTTCCGTTACCTTAACGCCTTGTACATCACTACTTGATTCTAGGATTGCCCCTTGCAGCATTGGGTGCATTTTGTCGGCTGATGCAGATGCTTGGCTATTGCCACGAAGGGTTACACTCACCGTTTTTATTTTTCCATCACGGTAGATACCGAGTTTAACTTTTTTGCCTTCGCCAATTGTTGCTATTTTGCTGCGAAGCTCAGGGAAGCTATGGATATCCGCTTTATCAATGCTAACTATGACATCACCTGCTTTAATACCCGCTTCAGATGCGGCGGAATCCTCCACAACTCTGAGTACATACGCACCTTGCTTTAGATCGATATCCTGCGCTTTTGCAATGCCGGCATCGAGTGTGCGGCCTTCAATACCAAGTGAGCCGCGACGGACCTCTCCATGCTCGATGATTTGGTCTACGAGGTTTTTCATCATATTTGATGGAATAGCAAACCCAATGCCTACATTTCCGCCTGATGCGCCTAAAATGGCTGTGTTAATCCCAATCAGTTCACCATTTAAGTTAACTAATGCACCCCCAGAATTACCTTGGTTGATTGCTGCATCGGTTTGAATAAAGTCTTCAAACCCTTCGATATTCAAGCCGCTACGGCCTAATGCGCTGACAATGCCTGATGTGACAGTGTGACTTAACCCAAAAGGATTACCGATGGCCACTGAGAAGTCCCCGACGCGAAGTAAATCTGAATTAGCTAATTTTACCTCAACTAAATCTTCAGCTTTAACTTGTAATAGAGCGATATCAGATTCTTTGTCTGTTCCAATCAGTTTTGCCTCATATTCGCGACCATCTTCGAGTGTAATTGTGATTTTCTCAGCATCTTGAATGACGTGATTGTTGGTGACAACGTAACCTTCGTCTGCATTGATAATTACACCGGAGCCTAGTCCGCTAAATGGTTGTTTTTGGCTACGTTGCTGTCGTTGTGGATTACCGAAAAAAAACTCGAATGGGTCGACTTGACGACGCACTTCTTTTGCGCCAGAGACTTGAATACTGACAACGCCAGGGGTGACTTTTTCCAACATAGGAGCCAGTGTTGGAAGTTGTTGTCCATCCACTGCTACAGGTAGTTTTGCATAAGAGAAAGAGGGTGCAATCAACAGACTTGAAGAAAGCATAATTGCACTAAGTATGGTTAATTTTGTTTTCATAGTCAGAAAGATACTCCAGATTAATTGGTTACCTTTACTGACTATGGGGTCAAAAAAAAGTTCCTCAAGCCTGTTCTGTTTGGTTTTTATTTGTACGATTGTCGGCAAAAATTCCTGATTTGCTGTCAGCATAGTCAACAGGTTGACTTGAGAGTGACTCTTTCTTTGTTTTATTTTTCTCTAATGAGTTTAAAGATGTTTTTAAATGTTCAGTGGTTTCTTTTGAGAAAAAAGGCATTGATTCTGAACGGTTATCTGTCAAAAGAATTTTATTGGTTTCTTCAACATGATTGACGAGTTGTTCATAGTTGTCGCGCATTTTGGATACGAGTTTATTAGTGCTTGCTAAATGATCGGCAACATCTTGCTTATATTGCTCAAGATTATGTTGGGCTTTTTCGACTTCTTTTTCTAATTCATCATGTTCGTATTGACGTTTGGTATATATCGAACCGAGGAAAAAACAGCCAATGGCTGTGAATAAAACTAATGTTAACCAAATCACGGTTGTCATAAAATTCTCCTGATAGGGGATAGGCCTGTATTTAACTGGAATTAATGTACGTTTTTAACCTGCTCGTGATAAGATAGCAGGCTAAATTAATGGTTGTTCAATGTAATTTAATATGACTCCTTGGCAAAAATATCAGCAAGACCTAACTCGTGACGATTTTCACTACGATGCCGCTCAAGAAAACGCGGTTCGCCATTTGCAGCGTCTCTATGATGATCTTACAACATCCAAGCCAGAAACGACTGGTTTTTTTGCTAAATTATTTAAGAAAAATGTTACTCAAAAAGTTAAAGGCTTATATTTTTGGGGTGGCGTTGGGCGCGGTAAAACGTATTTAGTGGATACTTTTTTCGATGCATTACCCGGTGAACGTAAAATGCGCGTTCACTTTCATCGTTTTATGCACCGTGTCCACCAAGAGTTAGCACAGTTAAAAAATGTTGCTAACCCCCTTGAAACCATCGCAGATAAATTTAAATCTGAAGTAGATATAATCTGTTTTGATGAGTTTTTTGTTCAAGATATTACTGATGCAATGTTGTTAGGTGGTCTGATGCAGGCCTTGTTTAAACGTAATATAGTGTTAGTCGCAACATCGAACATTATTCCGAGTGAACTCTATCGGAACGGTTTGCAACGTGCGCGATTTCTGCCTGCAATTGAATTAGTGCTAGCCAATACCGAAGTGGTGAATGTTGACTCAGGGATTGACTATCGTTTACGCACTTTAGAGCAAGCTGAAATATTCCACAGCCCTTTAGATCAGCAAGCAGACAAAAATTTATTTGAATATTTTGCAAAACTATCACCAGAACACGGCCAAGCAGGTCAAATCATTGAAGTCGAAGGACGCAAGTTAAACACTCGCATGGAAGCTGATGGTATTGTGATGTTTGAGTTTAGTGAATTATGTGAAACAGCGCGTAGTCAAGTCGATTATATGGAAATTAGCCGTGTTTATCACACCGTATTACTCTCAAACGTGAAACAAATGGGGCACAATAATGATGATGCCGCAAGACGCTTTATTGCATTAGTCGACGAATTTTATGAGCGAAATGTTACTCTGATCATTTCTGCGGCGATGCCTATTGAACAATTATACAGTGAGGGTTTACTCAGCTTTGAGTTTAAACGCTGCATAAGTCGGCTACAGGAAATGCAGTCACTGGAATATTTGTCGCAACCTCATTTAGCTTAGTTCCAATAAAATAAGCTAATCTGGCATTTGGCGTAGAAAAAACATGCATTTTACAAAAAGCGCTGCTATACTCCCGCCTCTGCCACGTTGCGTTCTATTGTCTTAATTAGCTTAGCCACTAATTTTGACTCAAAGTCTTTTACTCGAAGGGGTTCAAGCATCAACTTAGAGCGGCAGTTTATACTGCCTGTGGTTTTAATTGTAAACATTGGATTTTTAATAAATGAAAACGTTTGTTGCTAAGCCAGAAACTGTAAAACGTGACTGGTACGTAGTTGACGCTGAAGGTAAAACTTTAGGTCGTATCGCTACTGAGATTGCTTCTCGCTTACGTGGTAAGCATAAAGCTGAATATACTCCGCATGTAGATACTGGTGATTACATCATCGTTATCAACGCTGAGAAAGTTACTGTTACAGGTAACAAAGCTAAAAACAAAATGTACTATGCACACTCAGGTTTTCCTGGTGGCCTTAAGTCAACTACTTTTGATAAGCTTCAAGCTCACAAGCCTGAAATGATCATCGAAAAAGCAGTTAAAGGCATGTTGCCACGCGGACCTTTAGGCCGTGCAATGTACCGTAAACTTAAAGTTTACGCTGGTACTGAGCATAACCATGCTGCACAGCAGCCTCAGGTTCTAGACATTTAAGGAGCACACTCATGGCAAATCAATACTACGGTACAGGTCGTCGTAAAAGTTCAAGTGCTCGCGTGTTCTTACGCCCAGGCACTGGCAACATCGTAATCAATAAGCGTTCTATTGAAGAATACTTTGGTCGCGAAACTTCTCGCATGGTTGTTCGTCAGCCGTTAGAGCTAGTTGAAATGATTGAAAAGTTTGACTTATACATCACTGTTTCTGGTGGTGGTAACACAGGTCAAGCTGGCGCAATTCGTCACGGTATCACTCGTGCACTTATGGAGTTTGACGAGTCTCTTCGTCCAGCTCTACGTAAAGCTGGTTTTGTTACTCGCGATGCTCGTAAAGTTGAGCGTAAGAAAGTGGGTCTACATAAAGCACGTAAGCGTCCACAGTTCTCAAAACGTTAATTTTTTACGTTTCAAAGAATACCAAAACCCGACCTTGTGTCGGGTTTTTTGTTTTTATCTAAAAATATCTATTCAATTAAGTGCTTAGCTTGTATTTTTTTCGCTGGATATTAATTTTTCTATGTCTTACCAGCTAGATGAATTAAAAAAGTTCAACAAATTATTATTTATTTAGATAAATCAGTCAGTAAAGCGGATTAATTTTTGCTACAATTGACGGGATCATGTTAGCCGTGATGCAAAAATTTTTTTGGATGTTTTCTTGGTTATAGAATGCTCAAAAGGGTAAGTGATAATTGATCTTGGTCAGAACAACGCAGCCTGAAACAGGATACGATTGGGTTGATCAGGGTTAGGTCTGTAGCGAATCGAGTTTAAGTCAGTTAAAAACTAACGTAAATATAGCTTTATTCGGCTGCTTGACCTTCAATATCCTTGTTTTAATCAAGGGTTTTATTTATGATCGCTTCTATTTTGTAACTTCAAAATTTAACCTGCTGTAACTGAATTCTCGATATAGCAAGTGTTGAGAATCATAGTGGAGATGAGTGGATGAGCAATGCGCCTGTAGACAATAGCCGACGTCGCTTTTTAACCATCGCTACCTCTGTTGTAGGTGGTGTTGGTGCGGCCGGAGCTGCTGTTCCTTTTATTGCGTCATGGAATCCAAGTGAGAGAGCCAAATCTGCAGGTGCGCCTGTTGAAGTGGATATCAGTAAACTTGAGCCAGGACAATTAATTCGTGTTGAGTGGCGAGGCAAACCTGTATGGGTTGTGTATCGTACACCAGAAATGCTTGGGCAAATGAAAGCACATGAAGGACAACTTCGTGACCCGCAATCAGATGAGCCTCAACAACCTGAGTTCGCTAAAAACGGGTATCGTTCTAAGCGCGAAGAAATCTTTGTTGCTGTGGGTATTTGTACTCACTTGGGCTGTTCACCAAGTTTCCTTCAAGGTGGCTTTGGTGAAAAAGTTGAGGGAACGGATGATGGTTTCTTCTGTCCGTGTCATGGTTCTAAGTTTGATATGGCAGGTCGCGTATTCCAAGCGGTTCCTGCACCATTAAATTTAGAAATCCCGCCTTATATTTTTACAGACGAAACCACGATTGTTGTGGGTGCTGAAGAAGGGGCTGCCTAATGTTTGCAAATTTGGTTGATTGGATTGATAAACGCATTCCAATGACACGTGTATGGAACATGCATATTGCACAGTATCCTGCGCCAAAAAACTTTAACTTCTGGTACTTTTTTGGTTCTTTAGCCATGTTAGTACTTGTTAATCAGATCGTAACGGGTATTTGGTTAACAATGAACTATGTTCCTTCAGCTGAAGGTGCGTTTGCTTCTGTTGAATACATCATGCGTGATGTTGAATATGGGTGGTTACTTCGTTACTTACACTCAACCGGTGCATCTGCATTTTTCGTTGTTGTGTACTTACATATGTTCCGAGGTATGATCTATGGTTCTTACCAAAAGCCTCGTGAATTATTGTGGGTTTTTGGTATGCTAATTTTCTTAGCGTTAATGGCAGAAGCGTTCATGGGTTACCTACTACCTTGGGGTCAGATGTCATTCTGGGGTGCGCAGGTAATTATTTCCTTATTTGGTGCAATACCAGTTATAGGTGATGATCTTACTCAGTGGATCCGTGGTGACTATGTAATTTCAGGTGCGACACTAAACCGTTTCTTTGCATTACACGTTATTGCCTTACCACTTGTTATTGTTATCTTAGTATTCTTACACATTGTCGCTTTACATGAAGTGGGTTCAAATAACCCAGATGGCGTTGAAATTAAACGTAAGAAAGGTTCTGTTGCTGAAGAAGATAAGCCTAAATTTAAATTCCATGAATACTACACAGATAAGAAAGACATCGTCGATGCGATACCTTTCCACCCTTACTACACAGTAAAAGATCTTGTCGGTGTTGTTGGTTTCTTAATTTTGTTCTGCTGGGTTGTATTCTTTGCGCCTGCGATGGGTGGTTTCTTCTTAGAAGCGCCAAACTTTGAAGCAGCCAACCCACTGAAAACACCAGAGCATATTTTCCCTGTTTGGTACTTTACGCCATTCTATGCGATTTTACGTGCAATCCCTGATAAGTTGATCGGTGTTGCTGCGATGGGTGCTTCTATTGTCATGTTGGTATTAATACCTTGGTTAGATCGTGGTTCTGTTCGCTCAATTCGTTACCGTTGTAAATGGCATAAATTGAATATTGCACAGTTTGTTGTCACGTTCGTAATCTTAGGTTGGGCTGGTGCAACACCACAAACAGTATTTTCGACAATTTTATCTCAGATTTGTACTGTGACTTACTTCATGTTCTTTGTATTGCTATTTGTTTATAGTAAAAACGAAAAAACTAAGCCATTGCCAGAGAGGTTAACGAAATGATCAAGAAACTAGCTATCGGTTTATTTGCTCTTTCTGCGTCAGTTGCCTCTACTTTAGCTGTTGCTGCAGGGCCTGCGGTACCATTAATGGAAGCTAACAATGACTTAACAGATAAAGCATCGTTACAACGAGGCGCTAAATTGTTCATGAATTACTGTCTTGGTTGTCACCAAATGCAGTATCAGCGCTATGAACGTACGTTTCGTGATATCGGTATTCCTACTGAAATAGGTCAAGAACAACTCATTTTTGACGGTTCTAAAGTAGGCGGTCATATCTTAAATGCAATGGATTCGGATGATGCAGCTAAGTGGTTTGGAGCAGCACCTCCTGACTTAACTTTAGTCGGTCGAGTTCGTGGTACTGATTGGATTTATACATATTTGAAGTCTTTCTATAAAGATGAGTCTCGCCCATTTGGCGTAAATAATACTGTATTCCCATTAGTTGGTATGCCGCACGTTTTACAAGAGTTACAAGGTTTACCTACTCCAATCACTGAAGAAGTGGAAGAGCATGGTAAAACGGTAATGAAAGTAATCGGTACAGAAACTGACGGTTCTGGTGAAATGAGCACAGATGAGTACGATCAAGCTGCAAGAGATATCACGAATTTCTTAGCTTATGTCGGGGAGCCATCACGCTTAGAATCAGAATCGCTGGGTATCAAGGTTATTGGATTCTTATTTATCTTATTTATCTTGGCATTCTTACTGAAGAAAGAATACTGGAGAGATGTTCATTAATTTGGATGCTTTCGAGTAAATATGAGCAATAGGGGCCTAAGCCCCTTTTGCTGTCTCTAGCAATAATAAACGGAGGAAGGCATGGCTGTTGCTGCCAATAAACGCCCTGTAATGACTCTTTTTTCTGGCGAAAACTGTATGTATAGCCACCAAGTACGCATTGTACTTGCGGAAAAAGGTGTAAGTGTAGATATCCATATGGCTGAAAAGGAAAATTTGCCAGAAGCGCTACACGAGATTAACCCTTATGGCACGGTACCGACTTTGATCGACCGTGAGTTAGGACTGTACCAGGCAAACATCATCATGGAATACCTTGATGAGCGTTTTCCACATCCTCCATTAATGCCAGTTTACCCAGTGATGCGCGGCCGTAGTCGTTTAATGATGCACCGTATTGATACTGATTGGTATTCGCTAGCAGCAAAAATCTATCAAGGTGGCGCTGACGCTGCGCAAGCTCGCAAAGAGCTAACAGAAGCGTTGTTAAGTGTTGCACCTATATTCTCTGAAGCTCCGTATTTTATGAGTGAAGAGTTTAGCTTAGTTGATTGCTACTTAGCCCCATTATTATGGCGCTTGCCTGAATTTGGTATTGAGCTAGTGGGAGCAGGGAGCAAAGAGTTAAAAGAGTACATGATGCGTTTATTTGAGCGTGAATCATTCCAAGCTTCATTGACAGAAGCTGAGCGTGAGATTCGCTTATAATAGTGAGTTTAGACAAACACGTATCCAAGAATGGCGTTTAATGTAGATTAAGCGCTATTTTTTTGTTCGTAATCTTGCATCAACCATGGTGACACGATACCCTCTGAACATATTTGAATGCATATAGGCCATCGCAGCATTAAGCATGCAATTAGGCCTAAATAACCAAGGGATGCGACTCCATGACGCCTAATCGTCCATATTTACTCCGAGCTTTTTTTGATTGGATTGTCGACAACCAATGCACTCCTCATCTAGTGGTGGATGCTACGTATCCAGATGTGACAATTCCTACGCAGTTTGTTCAAGAAGGACAAATTGTCCTAAATATCAGCCCAAGTGCTGTAGCTCAATTTACAATGGATAATACTCACATAAGCTTTAATGCGCGCTTTGGCGGGCAACCCATGCAAGTATTTGTGCCAGTTGGAGCTGTATTGGCTATTTATGCACGTGAAAATGGCGAAGGGACGGTCTTTACACCAGATCTGATTGATGAAGAAGATGAGTTTTTAGACGAGTTTGAAGTTTCAACACCAGAGCCGACTAAACCGGAGCCTGATGCTAAGAAAAAACCATCACATTTGCGTGTTGTAAAATGATAAAAAAACCTGCAAATATGCAGGTTTTTTTATGTTAGTTTGTCAAATACAGTACAAGATTTGGAAAGTGATAAAACAAAATCAAGCTGAATAATAAAATAAGAAAAAATGGTAGGGCCGCGTGTGCTATTTCAAGCAAAGGTTTACCAGTGATCCCTTTTAAGACAAATAGATTGAATCCTACAGGCGGAGTGATTTGTGACATTTCAACCACCACAACCAAATAAATGCCAAACCAAATAGGATCAAATCCAGCTTGATTGATGAGCGGCATTAAAATTGAACTGGTTAATATCACTATAGAGATCCCGTCTAAAAATAACCCCAAGATAATAAATACCGCCGTCAGCGCAATGAGTAACACAGCTGGTGATAACGAAAGCTCTGCGACCCAAGCAGCCAGTGATGCTGGGATTTGTAAAAACCCCATCGCCATGGTTAAAAAGCTAGCACCCAACAAAATAAACAAAATCATTGTTGTGGTTTTCACGCAGGCAATAAGGCTGTCGTGAAAGGCAGAAAGAGTCAGTAAGCCTTTATATTTGCAAATAAGTAAGGCTCCGAGCACACCTAATGCTGCTGATTCACTCGGAGTGGCTAACCCGCTATAAATAGAGCCAATAACTAAAGTCATTAAGAGTGCGATAGGGAGTAGCTTTGCTGCTGTATGACGTTTTTTTAAGCTGGGAATGGAAGTCTCATTATGCCTAGCATTAAGTAAGTTACAGACAATCAAATACACAGAAAATAGCATCATTAACACGATACCAGGGATCACTCCGGCTAAAAAAAGTTGCGCAATAGATACATCACTCGCGACGCCGTAAACGATTAAAATAATCGATGGTGGGATCAGTAGCCCTAATGTGGCTGACCCAGCCAAGGAGCCAATGCTTTGGCGTTCAGAATAGCCACGTTTTTTTAATTCAGGTAACGTCATTCGACCCACTGTTGCTGCGGTGGCTGCTGAAGAACCAGACACGGCCGCGAAAACCCCAGAACCAAAAACGTTGATATGTAAGAGTCCACCTGGAAGTCGCTTTAGCCAAGGGCTTAGGCCATCAAATAAATCTTTGCCGATATTAGCCCGGTACAGTAATTCACCCATCCAGATAAACAACGGTAGTGCAGTTAATGACCAGCTTGTGAGGTGTCCCCACGCGGTTGTCGAAAATATAAGCGCGATGGCTTGATTGTCATTGAATACTAACGCTAAAAGTGCAATTAGGATTAGGCTAAAACTAACCCATAAACCCATAGCTAAAAATGTCAATAAAGACAGGGCTAATAAAAGTGCAACAAACAAACTATCCATGTTTTTTCCCCAGTAGAAGAAGGGCTTTTAAGATACTGACCAGTAATACGGTAGATCCTACTAACATGGGTAATTGCAATGGCCATTGGGGTAAGGGGATTTGCCCAGTTGTCAGCTCATGAAAGTGGTAAGAGTCACTGATGAGTTGCCAACATGCGTAGACAACAAAGACACTAATCAATAAAGCTGTTATATGGCTGATAAAATCAGCGATTACATTCAGGCGTTTATAACGCGTATTAAGGAGTAAAGTGACTCTGATATGACCTTGCTCGTCAAAAGTATAGGCGAGTCCTAAAAAACAACTCGTTATTAACAGGTACCCAGCAAAATCTTCGACGGAAGGAAGTTGAATATCAAGCAAGCGCAGTAATATTTGTGCTAACACCAAGATAAAAATTAATACGATGCAACTCATTGCTATTAAGAGAAGAAAAGAAGGGGATTTAGTCATGGTTCGCTCTTTGCTTTAAGAATTTCTTTATTAATTCATGGCTTGTTTCTGGGCTTATTTCGAGCCAATTATTCAGCATTTGTTTACCAATATCATTAAGTTGATTTAATAGCTTTTCATTTGGTTTAGTTACTATTAAGCCATTGTCGGCTAACGTTTTTGTTTTTAATTGCGTTTCTTCAGCGGCTAATTGCCAAGCTTTTTTCTCGAATTGATTGGCGTGTTCAAGAAGTGTTGCTTGTTGAGCTGGGGTGAGAGAAAAGAATGCTTGTTGGTTCATCACTAGCATATTTTTTGGGATCCAAGCTTGGCTATCAGAGTAGTGTTTAACAAAGTCCCATGCACGACTACTGACTCCTGTTGAAGGCGAGGTAATCATGCTATCTATCATACCCGTACTAAAGGCTTGTGCAATTTCAGAGGCTTGAACCGAAGTAGGGTTTGCCTTCATTAGGGTGGCTAAGTCAGCAGTAATGGCGCTATAAGCACGCATCTTACTATTGTGCAGCTTGCTTAAGTCAGTTAACTCTACTTGGCTATAAATACCTTGTGGCGGCCATGGCGCTGCGAACAAGAGCATAATGCCGTCTTTAATAAGTGCTTTAGCTAAATATGGACGTGACAATTGCCATAATAAGTGCGCATCTTCAAAGTTTGACACTAAAAAAGGTAAATTATCGAGTTGAAAAATAGGGTTCTGATTACCTAATAAGCCAATAAAAACTTCTCCCATCGCGACTTGCCCTGTGCGTACAGCTCGATAAATTTCACTATCCTTGTATAAACTCGCGCCAGAATGAATCGTGATATGAATGTTGTCTTTTTTTAGAGATTGAGCCATTTCGCGAAGGTTTTGGGTATGGAAAATTGAATCACCATACGGTGTCACCAAATCTAGAGAAAGCGTTGGCGTGCTTGCAAAGATAAAGTAAGCAAATACAAAAAATTTTCTCATTATTATTTTTATGCTGAAGTGTTTTGTTAACAGTAAATCATCTCAGCCGATAAAAATAAACACTTAACTGAAGGAGCTATGAATAAGGAGGTGAGAAGGGCTGACTGTTCAGCCCATACAGTTATAAATATTCGAAAACTTTGACTACTTTTACTACGCCAGAAATATTGCGTGCTAAATCAACCGCAGTATTGGCTTCTTGAGCGCTGACTAAGCCCATTAGAAAAACCTCGCCATTTTCAGTGATAACCTTAATGTCATTGGCACTAATCGACTCTTCAGTCAGGAGGCGTGTTTTTACTTTGGAGGTAAGCCATGAATCATGGGTGCGGGTGCTGATCCCGACGTTGCTTCCGATGCGAATTTGATTGTGGACTTTAACGATACCGGCGACGTCTTTGATTGCGCGCTCAGCGGCAGTGCGCATTTCATCAGTCGGTGTTTGACCAATCAGTAACACCACTCCATTTAGGCTCACAACGCTAATATTGGCAAACTTAGCCAGTTGCGGTTGCCCTTTTATTTCTAAAGTTGCCTTTATTTCGATATTATTGTCATCGATTTGTGTGCCGAGTGTACGACGATCAGTGGCGGCAGATACTGCACCAGCTGTTCCCGCAACAATCGCTGCAGCACAACCTTGAAGTGCGATTAGGGCTAAAATAATTACGACTTTATGTAACATTAACTTTCATCCTGTGGGAAAAGTGTCATATCGACTAGCTCACTGAGGCAGTGGATATTAAATAGTTGTGATTCAACAATACGACTTGGGCGTTTAGAGGGCACGCGAATTTCAACATCATTCGGTCCCAGTAAACCCGCGAGTTCACCTCCGTCATCTCCGACTAAAGCTATGACCCTCATATCCTTAGTTAGTGCCGCTTCAATTGCAGAAATAACTGATTTTTCATTTCCATTGATAGCAAAAACCATCAATAAATCACCTTGTTGCGCAAATGCGCGTACTTGGCGAGCAAATGCATCAGTATCACTTTGTTCTGCATAGCTGCTTAAGTGCGTCAGTTCAGAGCTTAAAGCAATAGCGGGCAAGCATGGGCGCTCTGTTTCATAAAAGTTCACCAACAAATTGGCCATGTGTTGCGCTAACATATGGCATCCCTGAGCACCGCAGCACAAGAGCTTATTCCCATTGATGAGACTTTGCGCCATAGTAAAAGCGGCTGTTTCTAGCGCACTTGGTAACACTTCACCTGCAGCGATTTGGGCTTGAATACTTTCAGTGTAAATTTCTTTGACTATTTCTTGCATACTCGACGCTCACAGAACATTTTTGAACCAATTAAATTGATAGGGATTTTGCCCATTTATTGCCATAAAGTCGACTCTTAACGGCGAATTTTGTAGTTGATGCTGTTGAATGTAGACAGAAATGGCTCGATGTAGTCGTTGTTGTTTTTGTTTTGTGAACGCGGCATTCGCTCCCCCATATTGCAGGCCCTTACGGTATTTTACTTCGATAAACACCCAAGTTTGCTGATCTTTCATTATGAGGTCAATTTCACCTAATTTACACCAAAAATTTCGTTCAACAGGTGTCAGCCCCTGTTGCGTTAAATAGTGCTCGGCTTCGAGTTCATAAAACTCACCTTTTTGGCGTGTATTGGCAAAGCTTCGAGTTAACCAGTTCATCCTTGATACCTGTTTTCAAAATAAAGACTAATAAAAGCATAGCGTTGATTTGAAAACAGGTGAAGCTGATTATTCAGAGACCGGCGAAGAGGATTCAGTTAATTGAGGTTGCATAAACAGTGGGGTTGGCTTTTCTTGTTTCAAAGTGACTGCTTTGATTGATTGCCTGCGGTATTGTGCCCATTGCAATTGACGCTCAATTTCACCCAGTTCATTGACGGATAGACGACCTGTTAGGCCCTTTACGCGTTTACCCGGTAGTGCATTAAGTTGGCGTAATTCAGGAATTAATCGCACAGCATCATAACCCATAGCAAACAGTTGCTGTTGTAAATCGGCTTGATCGGGCCATAACTCATCAAATTGGCCGCGAAGTTCAGGCGCTGTTTGTTTAATCGGCAGCATCCAAGGCATGTCGGTAAAATATAGCCCTTGTAAATCACGTTTGTCAGATTTATCAACCAAGAGGCTGTGACTACGGGACATCGCGTAAATAGGAGGTTGCTCTGCAAATGTGCTAATACTGACATCAAAATAAGGCTTTAAAAGCCTTGTTTTAACGGCATCGGCAATTAGATAAATCACATCAAAATCTCGACGAGAACGCGCTTCGCTGTGGAGTTTCTCTTTAAACATTAAATTGATTTGGGCAATTCGTTGTTGGCTTTTATCCACTTCAAGCAATTGTCTGACTTGCTTTTGCATATCTTGGTTATTGCTATAAAACGCAATTTCAGGTTCCACTTCAGAGTACAATTGCCACTGTCGGTTAAAGTGTTCAACCAATCGTGTGCCTGAACGATTTTGTGGCGCTAATATAAGCGGTTTTTTATATGGTTGAGATAGAAAGTGCTCAATAGCTTGATTGATTTCATGTTCGGGGGCGAGTGCAAAATAAAAGTGCTCTAAAGAAGATCGCTCTTGAATGCTGCTGTTAAGGTATAGCGCCGGATAGTTGGCCAAGACATTATCTTGCTTTAAGCGCTCAATGTTTTCACGCAGCAAGGGACCAATAATAAAATCAGGTGCAAACTCTTCAAGCTGATTTTTTATTTGTTCGCTGGTTTGCTCAGAGTCTATAAATTGCAAGCTTGTTGAGCTATTAAATTCGACGGCAGCTAAAATACCGGCTGTAAGTGCATCGTTATTACGCTCATTTTTCTTATTGTTTTTTGGCAATAATATAGCGAGCTTTTTGACATTAAATGGTTCTATTTCCATTAAAGTTTGCATTTTCTCAGGTAAAGCAAAACTTGCAGGGTGGCGAGGGTAGCGTCGTTGCCAGTTATTCATTGCACTGTGCAAAGCGACCGGATCACCGACATAGAGTTGGCTGTATAGTGCTAAATTAACCCAGCCCTGTTGAATGAGAGAGCCGTCTTTTAGTTGATTTAACGTAAAAGCAGGTAACAGGTTTAGTTGTTGCCAAATAAGTAGATTGAGATCAGATGCTTCAATTTGGTGCTTAACGGCTGTTTCTGACGCTCGAAATAAGTAAGGTAACGCCTGAGATGTAAGTACTTGTTCAGCATAAATCTGGCCACTGATAAATTGGTGCCAATAAAAATGAATCGGGCTAGTGAGCTTATCTTGTAGATTATCCAAAGATGCCAAAGCGTTTGGATAGCGTCGTTGCTTAAATTGAGCCAATGATAAATACAGGTTATTTTGAACCCGATCGACCCCTTGGCGGCTGAGTAAGTCTTGGCAAATAGTTTGTAAAAGTGCCCAATTTTGCTCGGTAATGGCTTTATCGCGAGCACCATAGAGCATTTGAATTTTATCGATGCCGCGTTTTAAACGGGCATTATCGTATAGGGTTTGAGCATCAAAGATCTGAGGCGCGACTTTTTCGACAGGTTTTACTACGGTTTGTTGCTCTATGGTGGTTTTCTCTGTTGTACTACATGCAGATAACAAGGAAAATAACAAAATAAAGCTAGAATGTTTAAGTCGCACAGAATTTTCTCAACTAGTAAGCGATGTGTGTATATTACTGACTGATGTAGGAGACCTCAATGTTAAATGGGGATAAATCGAACAAAATTGGTACCTTGTACGTGGTAGCAACCCCGATAGGTAATTTAGATGATATTAGTCAGCGCGCAATTGCGACGCTTTCAAGTGTTGATTTAATTGCAGCCGAAGATACACGCCATACTGGTAAATTGTTGAGTCATTTAGCGATTAAAGCGAAAACATTTGCTTTGCATGATCACAATGAAAAACAAAAAGCGCAACAAATCGTTGATTGGCTCAATGAAGGGCTCGATGTTGCGTTGGTGTCTGATGCGGGGACTCCGCTAATTAGCGATCCTGGTTACTCAGTTGTGAGCCTATGCCGTGAGCAGGGCGCAAAAGTGACACCCGTGCCAGGTGCATGTGCCGCTATTGCTGCGGTGAGTTGTTCAGGCCTCCCAACCGATCGTTTTCAATTTTTAGGGTTTAGTCCTGCAAAAAGTAAAGCGCGACAAGATTTCTTTTTATCTGCATTTGAAAGCGGCATGACCAGCATAATTTATGAAAGTACTCATCGAATCATGGCAAGTTTAGATGATATCGAAGCTGTATTGGGTGAAGATCAAACTGTGGTCTTGGCTAAAGAGCTCACTAAAACCTTTGAAACATTTTTTAGTGGCACAGTTGTGGAGCTTCGAACGTTCCTCACCGATGATCCTACGCGCCAGCGCGGTGAGATTGTATTAATGTTACCGGGTAAAGCAAAACAGCAAGATGAAATACCGGCCGATGCAAGGCGAATGCTGGGTTTACTTGAAGAAGCAATGCCAATGAAAAAAGCGTGTGGCATCGTGGCTGATTACTTTGGCATCAAAAAAAATGCCCTGTATAAAGCGGTATTGGCAGATAAAGACGATTAAGCGTAGCGTTTGGCTACTATAACGACACTTTTTGTCTGGTATTCTAGATGAGAGCCTTCGTTAAAAAGCGAAATAAAACTGTAACTAGTAAGCTAATTGCGTATAATGCCGCCCGAGTTGGCCGAGATAATCGCTGCCTGTGACGAAAATGATCAGGGGGAGGAAAGTCCGGGCTCCACAGGGCAGGGTGCCAGCTAACGGCTGGGGGGCGCGAGCCTACGACAAGTGCAGCAGAGAGAAGACCGCCAATCTTCGGATTGGTAAGGGTGAAAGGGTGCGGTAAGAGCGCACCGGGCCACTGGTAACAGTTGGTTGCAAGGTAAACTCCACCCGGAGCAAGACCAAATAGGGTTCCTTATGGTGTGGCCCACATCGGAACCGGGTAGGTTGCTTGAGCCTAAGAGCGATTTTAGGCCTAGACGAATGATTATCCACGACAGAACCCGGCTTATTGGCTGACTCACTAAATTATAAAAAAGCCCGATGCATTGCATCGGGCTTTTTTTGTTTATCGATTTAGCTGTGGTTACATTAATTTTTTATTGGTGAGGGTCAGTAAACGCCTTTTTCTCACCCAATGCCAAACTCATCCCAAGCCGAAACAATAAAGTTATTTTTCCAAATGCCAAATATCAGTACAGAACTGTAATTACACAAATAAATATAAGTTGTTTTTTATTTGTTTGTAAAAATAACGATATATTGGTGAATATGATTAAATGTTTTGTTTTTACACCCAATAAAAATTATTTAAAATGTAACATATTGAAATATAAGCTTATATATTTGGCATGCGATATGCTCTGGTCATAATAGTATTAATAAAAACACTACAAAAACAAGGCTTTGTAATGGATAAAAATATTAAACACCTGCTCTATACATGTTTGTTGGTGATGGGTTTGCTTTGCTCACTATTTGTTTCATTTTCATCGAAGGCTGAACCATCTTTAGATCAGTATATCAATTCGGTTATGGCTGAACGAAAAATTCCGGGCTTGCAACTTGCTGTCGTTAAAAATGGCAAAGTTGTAAAGCATGCCAGTTATGGTATGGCTGATTTACAACATAGTGTACCTGTGACAGATAATACTCTCTTTGCAATTAATTCAATGACAAAGGCATTTACAGGGGTGGCCATTATGCAGTTGGTAGAGAAAGGCGTAATGCAGCTTGATGATCCAATTGGTAAACATTTACCTTCGCTGCCGACCTCGTGGCATGGGTTAACTATTCAGCAATTAATGGCGCACAGCTCAGGGTTACCTGAAATTTTGGCTTCCACGAGTTCGTTGGAATTAATTGTGCCGGGTGATATTGATGCTTCTTGGCAAGCCGTTCAAGAGCGAGCATTTTTATTCGAACCCAACAGTCGCTTTAGTTACAATCAAACAGGGTATATCGTACTCGGCAAACTGATTGATCACTATATTCCTGAAGGTTTCGCAGGTTATATTAACGATTACCAACTTAAATCGGTAGGAATGAAGCAAACGGCTTTAGCTGGGTTTAGTAACTTAGAGTTGGTGATCCCCAATCAATCAAGGCAATATATTCACCTTGGAAGTGGTGCATATAAAAACTTTTATGGTGAATTTGCACAAATGTTAAGAACGGCAGCAGGGATGAGTTCAACCGCATTAGAACTGGCCGACTATATTATTGCTTTGCAAAATGGTCAATTAGTAAAAAATGTGGAGCGATTGTGGCAACCCGTGAGGCTCAATAATAATAGAACTGAAGGTTTTAATAACAAAGAGAATGGTTATGCTATGGGTTGGCAAGTGGGGCAGCGTAAATATCACCCAAGTATCAGCGCCAGTGGTGCCAATGCGAGTACTCTGATTACTTACCCTAAAGATGATGTGTCAGTGGTTGTGTTAACAAACTTACTCGGCGCACTACCGATCACATTTGTCGATGATATTGCGGCTTATTATATTCCTAATTTCAATCACCCAGATAAAGTTAATTCATACAGGCCGATGGAGTATTTAGATAGATCCGCGAAAGAAAATGGTTTTCAAAAATTTGCTAACACATTTAAAGATGTTGAGCATGATACAGGAGTCACCTTTGATCTTGATATCATTGCAGAGTGGGGGTTCGAGCTATTAGCGGCACAGCGAGTGGAGGATGCAATCGAGGTATTTAAGTGTTTGATTTCGATTAATGATCAGCATTCTTTTTACTATTTTGGCTTAGCAAAAGCATACGACATGCAGAATCGATATTCAGAGGCATTAAAAAATTATGAAGCGGTTGTGAAACTCAACCCACATGCAAAAATGTCACAACAGCGAGTCGTCGCCTTAAAAGCGCAAGTAAAGTGATAGCAATATCTATCATGAAAAAAACGGCGACTCTCATAACAGATAGAAAAACCGACGTAGAGCGTCGGCTTTTTCTGTTTAAACGCGTTTAGTTAAAGCAGGACTCGCGCAGTGACTAAAAGCAATGCGACTCCGGTTATTTTATCTACGATATGACTGTTTTTTCGCAAACTTGCCAACATGCTTGATTGCGAGAGTACGACGGAGATCAAACAATACCACAGCGTATCGATGCCACTGACCGTGGCGACCATGAGTATTTTTTGGGGCCAAAGAGCATCTAAATCAATAAACTGACTGAATAGAGCAATAAAAAATAGCGCTATTTTGGGATTTAAAAACGCGATTAAGAACCCTTCTCGGCTACTTTGCCACAGGGTGACTGTTTCTTTGTGGACAGTGAGTGTGTCGTTTCCCGCTTTAGCTGTGAGTGCTTGATAAGCTAAAAAAAGTAAAAATGCGGCTCCGGCATATTTAATAATATTAAATAGCCAAGGCGTGTTAGTAATTATAAGCGCCATGCCCAAAACTGTGAGTAACGCGTACAGGGCAATCGCTAAACCGTGCGCAATACTTGCACATAAACCATGGCTACGACCGCCGGCCACGGTATGTTTTAAAATGACAGCTAGACTGGGTCCTGGAGTCATTGCACCTAGTACACAAATACTTGCTAGAGATAACCAAGCTGTTAATTCCATAATTTTTCCTGTCTTGAGTTAGGTTTAAGCTAACTCATTATTTAAATGAGTGTGTTACTGTTTATTTTGCTGGAGTAGACTTTTCCCTCGCTGAACCGTAGTTAATATATGTTGTTTGAATAACGGATAACACAGTTCGCGAAACCACTTATGCGCTGGATCATGATGGTATTTAGCATGCCAAAGCACGTAATAGTGATTGTTTGGTACCACGAGGGGCAAGGGTTTGATTAGGAGATTATTTTTTTCTGCGTACGTTGCTGCAATATGTAATGGAGTGGTCAGTAAGGTATCTGTGGTGTTCAAAAGCTCAATAGCAGCCTGAAAAAAAGGCACGTTAGCAAAGATGTTTCGCTGTTTATTCAGTTTATTTAACGCGATATAAAGTGCACTGTCTTTATCTCCTCCTCCACTGATAACGACATGATGAGCATCACAATAGCGTTGAAGATCTAAATGTGATTGGCTCAAAGGATGTTCTTTTCGCATGACAACAACGAGAGGGTCTTCGGCCATTTTTTTCCCATACAAGTTTTCAGGGATGCCGTCTGCAATGGTCGATACTAGGTCTATTTTTTTATCAATTAGTTCTGTCAGCCACGCGCTTTGCCAAAGTTGGTAATTAATTGTTGCTTTTGGGGTGTGCTGTTGTATCTGATTACAAATTCTTGGCAGTACAAATTGAGCTACATAATCACTTGAAGCCAAACTAAACTGGCGCTCACATTGCGTTAAATCAAAAGATTCGGGGAGGTATAGTGCATCGACACTATTTAAAAGGCTTGGTAATTGTTGTTTGAGTTGTTCGGCACGTTGTGTGAGGCGAAAGCTGTTTCCTTCACGAATTAAGATAGGATCTTTGAAAGATTGACGAATTAAAATCAGGGTTTTGCTCATAGCTGACTGGCTGACATTAAGCTGTTTTGCCGACTCAGTCAGATTGCGAGTAGTCAGTAGCGACATTAGCGCAGGCAGTAATTTATAATTATTCATTAATCTGATTGAGCCCTTGTTGTAGTTTTGTTGTTATTAAGGAATCCAAAGACCACTTTCCAGCGCCTTGAATAATAAAGAAAAGACAACTTACCCAGAGCAAAAGTTGAAATTCATAACCTCCTTGGCCAAACATACCTTTGTTTAAATGAACAAACACGATCGCATTCGTCATTACAATTATGCAGCTGGCTGCGGCAAAACGAGTCAGCAAACCCAATATGATGAGTAAACCACCAAACGTTTCTGCTAGGCCTGCAGATACAGCCAGTAAATAGCTCGGCTCAAGGCCTAAACTAGCAAGCCAAGCTGCAAAATTGCCTGGGTTGCCATCGGCAAATAGTTTGCCATAACCGTGGCCGATAAAAATAATACCGATGACTAAACGCAGCAGTAAGGGAGCGAATGCATGGTGATTACTGTTAAATACACTTAATAGTTTGGTTTGCATGTTAACTCCTGATGATGAGAGTTCAGTGTAAGCTTAACTGGGTATTCTTAATAATCATATCAATTCATTTTAGGTAGTCTTTTTTTTCATCTTATTAAAAATAGGGCAAAAGTGTATAAATAAAAAAAGCCCCTTAAGGGGCTTTGGTTTCATTTGGATTTTGATTACAAAGCCTGACAGCGGACACTTTCGACGGTGGTTTGTAATTGAGCAGTTTCACTCGATTGTAAAAAGCAGCCATTGCCATCCGTGAATAAAGATAATTTGAGTACATTACCAAACTCACGCCCCATAATCGGCAAGCCTCGATCATCTTTTAACACCACCCGTTCGACGAGGATTTCACTGGTTTGGCTGAACGCATTATCGGCAATTTTGATATCGCGGTTAAGTAAGGCTTTGATGGCTTTTTGCAACTGGGCTTTACTTTGTGGGCTCACATCTATGATGCGTGCAGGTTGCAACTGTGCGTGGGTTTGCTGACAACCTGTCACAAGTAATAAAGTGCCGATCAAGATTGCTGTCAATTGTTTGAGTGAGAATGCTTTCATCTACTGCTCCTGCTTGATAGGTTGTGCGTTAATTTTGTTTTCAAGCAAAAATGATTGATAGCGAATATCAAATACATCCCCAGGTTTATTCACATAAGACGGTTTTGGTGCTGATCTCATCTGTGTTTTATTGACCGGACAGCTACCCGAATTGATATAAGTAAGCGCTCCGTTGAGCAATCTTTCACTTGGATCGCCAAGCACTTTGCTAAAGTCATCGCTGAGATTGCAGCCTTTGATTTGATCATCATACTGTGGGGTCAAAGCGGGTTTAAATCCATCTGCATAATCACCAAAGCCTTTGGCGTTTACACCAGAAAATTGAATGCTGAAGTAGGTCGTCGCGCAATTATCGGTCGGGTAAAAGCCATAAGGCTTTCCACAGGTTTGCCCTCCGATTTGAATGACTTCAACATCGATACCTTGTAGGCCATTTATAAACGCTTCGCTAGCCGAGCAAGTTTGCTCTGTGGTTAAGACAAATACACGATTTAGCGATAAGTTAGGTAAATTATTATTGGTGAGCACACTCGCGGTGTAATCAATTTGCTTTGAGTAAAATGGGGTTGGGGCACTCGGGGTGGTTTTATCATTAAATACCGTTTGCTCAAATGTACGGTTGGCAGTGGCATTATCACCTGCGACCATATAGGCAAACTGAGATGCCAGTGCCAGCAAGCCGCCACCGTTATAGCGTAAATCAACGACTAGTTCCGAGACATTCGCATTAGAAAATTGGTTGATTGCTGAAATTAAACCATCTTGTGCTTTGGCGATATGAGCATTAAATTGCACATAACCGACCTTTCCTTGGTTGCTATCGAGTATTTTAATATTTTGAACTGGTGAGGACTCAATATCAGCAGACGACAGATTAACGGTGATGCTTTGATTGGCACGATTTAAGAATGTGAATTGATGGGTCTCGCCAGCGTTACTCGGAAAGAGCGCAGCATTAAGGGTATTAACACCGGCTTGGCTGGTATCATTCACAAAATCAATCCCATCAACATAGGTCAGCGTAAAGCCTCGCTCAATACCTGCATTGGCTGCTGGTGAGTTGGGCTCGGTAAACGCGACTTTGAAATCACGAGGGGCGCTTCGTGCGATAGCACTCCACTCAATACCATAACCTGATACAACGCCAGCTTGAGTTTCTTTTTTATAATCGGCAGTGTTACGCGCAAAGTGAAACTGATCTTTTTGTGCACCAGAGTCAGTCTGTTGTGAAGTTTTTAATTGGTCAAAAAAAGCGGCGACAGTGAAATTGGCCGGATTATTATCTGGGACTTCGTCGTACCACAAGTAGGTTTCATTGGTCCAACTGCGTAACCACATTTTTTCATGAGCGGCCGCGCCTAACTTGTCCGGGTAAGGTCGGTTACTATTATAGGGATCGTTACCTGTTCGCGGGCTATCGCAATAATCTTTGAATGTTGAGGCAGGACTGAAGTTGCCAGCTGTCCAAGTTGTATCAGGCGCGACTCCTGAATCAGGGAGGGTCGTCTCATTATTGCTTCCGCCTCCGCATGCACTTAATGCAAATGCACTTGCTATGAGAGCACCTATTTTTGTTAAACGATAGACTTTAAACATTCGTACTTCCTTTGCATTACTTTTGGGTCGAATTCTCAAAATGCCCCTTTATGAAAGCCGGTACAATGAATTCGATACTTTTATAACCAGTTCAAATTGTATATTACTAGAAACATAATAAATGTAAAAAGTTGTGTAATCGCAATGTAATTGTTTATTCACGTTTATTTACAATTGATTAGCTAAATAGGTGTTAAAAGCTGCTCACAGAATCTTCAAAATGGGCTTTAAAGAGCAAATATGTAATTAATGGTTCCTTTTTCATCATGTTTCCACTTTTTCCCACAGAATTCATAAACTTCGTTCTAGCCCTTATTTTTTCTGACTTAGCAGGCTGATTTAAGCTTTTTGTTTGCTTGACAAATAAGCTTGTCAAGCCCTAAACTGTAGTTTCGTGGTAAGATGTGGGTAAAAGTGGATCTTCAGGGATCAAATAATAACTAATTGGATCAATCTATGTTCCGTGGTGCGTACTCAATCAGTCTTGATGATAAAGGGCGCTTGGCAATACCGACCAAGTACCGCGCTTTGCTGCAAGCAGATTGTGAAGGCCAAATGGTGTGTACCGTTGATTTACAGCAGTCATGTTTATTACTTTATCCACTGAGTGAGTGGCAACTAATTGAAAGTAAACTATTAAAACTGTCGAGTATGAATCCACATGAGCGTCGAGTACAGCGAGTACTTCTCGGGAATGCGATGGACTGTCAGCTTGACAAAAATGGTCGAATTTTATTGTCTTCACCGTTAAGAGCCCATGCAGGATTAAATAAAAAACTCATGCTGGTAGGGCAATTAAACAAATTTGAGCTGTGGGATGAAGACAGTTGGCAGCAGCAAATGCAGGCTGATATCGCCCAAGAGCAGCAGGGGAGTTTTGAACTGTCAGAGCGGTTACAAGACTTTTCTTTTTAACACAGTCAAACATAACAAACATTAATAAATAAGGCTTAAAACGACTAATGTCAGATAACTTTGAACATATATCAGTATTAATGAATGAAACCATTGATGCATTGGCAATCAAACCAGATGGCATTTATATCGATGGCACCTTTGGCCGCGGCGGTCATTCGGGTGAAATACTGAAAAAGTTAGGCGAGAAAGGTCGTTTACAAGCCATTGATCGTGATCCTCAAGCGATTAAAGCTGCAGAAAAATATGCCGATGATGATCGTTTTTCAATTGCATACAACACGTTTTCTGAAATCAAACAAGTTGCGCAAGAGGCTGGATTAATCGGTCAAGTCGATGGCATTTTACTCGACATAGGGGTGTCTTCGCCACAACTAGATGATGCAGAACGTGGCTTTAGTTTTATGAAAGATGGCCCCCTTGATATGCGTATGAATCCCAATGCAGGGCGAAGTGCGGCACAGTGGCTGGCTGAAGCTGAATTAGAAGATATTACATGGGTTATAAAAACCTATGGTGAAGAGAAGTTTGGCCGTCGCATCGCACATAAAATCATTGAAACACGTGAGCACACACCCATTACTTCAACAGCCCAATTAGCGCAGTTAATTGACGAGGCTGTTCCGGTGAAAGACAAACACAAGCACCCAGCAACCCGCGCGTTTCAAGCAATTCGCATTTATATCAACAGTGAATTAGAAGAAATTGAAACAGCGTTGCATGCCTCACTTGAAGTGCTCAAACCAGGTGGGCGTTTAGTGGTGATTTCTTTTCATTCTCTTGAAGATCGAATTGTTAAACAGTTTATTAAAAAGCAAAGTAAAGGCGAAGCTTTACCTCGCGGTTTGCCATTAACGGATGCGCAGTTACAACAAAAATTGACGTTAAAGGCGGTAGGTAAAGCCATTAAACCGGGCGCTGAAGAGCTTGCCCGAAATAGCCGTGCGCGCAGCTCCGTCCTTCGCATTGCACAGAGGTTAGGGTGAGCCAAAAACCTATAATGAGGCAACCCAATCTCTTTGCTGAAATAGTGGGGGGACTTTTTAGGGAGAAGTTCACTTCGGGGCTGCTTTTTCTTATTTTGATTTCAGCGTTGGCCGTTGTGCAAGTCACTCACTTGTCACGTCAAGAGTTGATTCAGCAAGATAAATTATTACAACAACGCGATGAGTATGATTTGCAGTGGCGGTATTTGCTGGTGGAGCAGGAGTTTTATGCCCAGCATGCGCGTATTGAAGATATCGCGAGTAAAAAACTACAAATGAAACGCCCAGATAGCAAAGATGAACAAGTGGTGATTTTACCATGACGGATGGTCAAAGGAAGAAGGTAAATAATAGCTTTATTGCTTGGCGATTTTTTCTCGTCTGCTTTGTTATGCTTGCAGTGTTTATCGCACTGGCTGCTCGTGCGGCCTATATTCAAATCATTGAGCCGGATATGGCTATTGATGAAAGCAATAAACGAACATTACGTGTTGAGGCGCTGCATGCTCAACGAGGGATGATTTTTGACCGTCATGGCAACGAGTTGGCAGTGAGCGTGCCTGTGGTGAGTGTTTATGCTGATCCTAAGGCACTCGATAAATCTCTCGAAAAGAAAGTGATCAAAGCCGCACGTAAGCAAGGCGAAAATATCGACGAGCTACAAAAGAATCATGCGGAACTAACCAAACGTAAAAATCTTATTTATAAAAATGATCCTCGTTGGCGTGAGCTTGCTGATGTTTTGCATGATTCTCAAAGTGAAATTAATCAACGTCTTCGTGATGATCCAAGTCGCCGTTATGTGTACCTCAAGCGTCAAATCACTCCTGCGGTCGCCAATTATATCGCCAATTTAAAACTGTCAGGTATTCACTTACTCGATGAATCAAAGCGTTACTACCCAGCTGGTGAAGTCGCTGCCCATGTCGTCGGCTTTACTAATATTGATGGTGAGGGTATTGAAGGAATTGAAAACTTATTCGATCAAGCGTTAACCGGCGCTGATGGGCGCAGAACAGTTAGAAAAGATGCTAGAGGCCGCGAAATTGAAGTACTTGATGAGCGTGAGCGAGTAGAACCACAAGATGTAACACTCAGCATTGATCAACGTATTCAAGGTATTGCATATAAAGCATTGAAATCAGCTGTTTTGAGTTACAAAGCGACGTCAGGTTCCGCAATGGTGGTGGATGTGAAAACCGGCGAGATTTTAGCTATGGTAAACAGCCCTTCATTTAATCCGAATAATTTAACCAATGCTGCGCCGCATAAGCGCCGGAATCGCGCAATCACTGACTTATTTGAACCTGGATCAACGGTCAAACCTTTGGCTGTATTGGCGGGTCTTGAATATGGATCGATTATGTCAGATGAAGTGATTGATACGCACCCAGGCTGGATGCGTGTGGGCGGCCGAGTGGTGACTGATCCTCGTAATAATAAAGAAATGAGCCTGCGTGAGATTTTAAAAAAGTCGAGCAATATGGGTGTTGCCAAAATCGCACAAACGTTGCCAAAAGATTACTTAGTCCGCTTTTATCAAAAAGCTGGTTTTGGTGAAGATACTGGTACCAATATGGTCGGAGAAAGCAGTGGCTTGTATCGTCCGGATCGCCGTTGGTCTGATTTTGAAATTGCGACATTATCGTATGGATACGCGGTTTCTGTAAGTACGGCACAGTTAGCGCGGGTCTATGCTACGTTGGGTTCGGGGGGGATTTCACGTCCGTTAACTATTTTAAAGCAATCAGAGTCAATGCCTGGCGAGCGCATTATGCAAGAACATAATGTCAAAGCCGTGGTTGAGATGATGGAAAGTGTGTTTGAAAAAGGCGGCACAGCACCGAATGCGAAAGTGGATGGATATCGTGTTGCGGGTAAAACGGGTACTTCAAAAAAAGCGATTGCCGGTGGTTACGGTGACGAATATGTTGGTTATTTTGCTGGGGTTGGCCCGGTGTCAGATCCGCGTTTAGCGGTTGTTGTAATGGTTAATGAACCTGGTGGCGATGTGTATTATGGTGGCGCGGTTTCAGGACCTGCATTTGCAGAAATTATGTCGGGCGCGTTACGTATTTTAAATGTCGCACCAGACCTTGAAAATTATGCAACATTAGAAGATCAGGAGAGTAATGATGTCTGATCTTAAGCAAATTATGGCGCAGTTTGCCATTGAAATTCCTGATGTAAATGTACAGGACTTAGTACTCGATAGTCGAAAAGTTAAACCCGGAGATGTTTTTATCGCTATTCAGGGCCATGCCCAAGATGGTGGTCAATATGTCGCAAAAGCATTTGAACAAGGAGCCGTGCTCGCATTGGTCGATAGTCACTGCTCGCTCAGCATTACGGATGAAAAAATCGTATTAATCGATGAGCTAAATGAAAAACTCGCAATTATTAGCGCTGATTTTTATGGTCGAGTGAGTGAGAAATTAGACTTGATTGGGGTAACAGGCACCAATGGGAAGTCGACTATAACCAGCATGATCGCTCACTTAGCCAAAGCCTGTCATACATCAAGCGCTGTAATTGGTACTTTAGGATGGGGCCAGCCAGATGCGTTAACTCCACTAGCCAATACCACCCCTTCTTGTGTTGAACTACAGCAAATTTTGAGTGGACTTCACCACCAACATACTCAGTTAGTCGCAATGGAAGTGTCATCACATGGTTTAGTGCAAGGCCGCACCGCTGAAAATCGTTTTAAAGTTGCAGTATTTAGCAATTTGTCACGTGATCATCTTGATTATCATGGTGATATGGATAGTTATGCTGATGCAAAGCTGACGCTGTTTAAATCATACCAACCAGAAATCTGCGTATTGAACCGCGATGATCTCACCGCAAAAGCATGGTTAGCTAATAACGAGTTTAATCGCTGCGTTGTCTATGGGAAAGCGCCCCACGATCTGGATATTTCAAGCCTTGAATCTAACCATTATGTGCTGTTTTCATCAGTGCAATACCATGCGACAGGGCTACATGCTCAATTGATCACCAGTTGGGGTAATGCCGAAATCCAATGTCCACTTTATGGTGAATTTAATTTATACAATGTAAGCGCTGCAATCGCGACCTTGCTAAGTTTAGGATTTGAGTTAGGTGCATTAGTTGATGCTATTGAGGTTTTAGCACCCGTTTCAGGACGTATGCAGGCATTTAGTGCACCAAATAAACCAACTTGCGTAGTTGATTATGCTCATACGCCAGATGCGTTGGCGTTAGCGCTTAAAGCATTACAGCAGCATGTGCCAGGTAAAGTGACGTGTGTGTTTGGCTGTGGTGGCGATAGAGATAAAGGCAAGCGGCCACTTATGGCAAAAGCGGCAGCACAATATGCAAATAAAATAATAATAACAAGTGATAATCCTCGTAGTGAAGATCCCATGGACATCATGGCAGATATTGCTGCTGGGTTGACCGATCACAGCCAGGTTGTATTAGAAGCCGAACGGGGCAAAGCCATTGAAATAGCCATTACTCAGGCCTCTGCTGATGATGTTATTTTAATCGCCGGAAAAGGTCATGAGGATTATCAAATCATCTCAAATCAGGTTTTACGCTTTTGTGATAGGGCGTGGGTCCAACAGCTGTTAAAAGGGCAATGCTGATGATCCCAATGGATTTTAATTGGATTAAACAAGTTTTATCAACATCGTATGAAGGTCAAAACGATACGGTGCTTAATATCAATACGGATACTCGAACGATCAAGCCGGGTGAAGTATTTTTAGCGTTAAAAGGGCCTAATTTTGATGGCCATAAGTTTGTTGAACAAGCCGTTGCACAAGGCGCAATCGCAGTGATTGTTGATCATTCAGTCACGGTTCAAGTTCCTGAGTTTATTGTTCCAGACACGCGCTTAGCCCTAGGTCACTTAGGTGCCGCTGTTATGGCGCAGGTTAAACCCAAAACAATTGCTATCACTGGCAGTGTGGGTAAAACGACCGTGAAAGAAATGTGTGCAGCGATTTTGGAAAATCACGGCAACGTACTCGCAACAAAAGGGAACTTCAATAATGACATTGGCGTGCCACTGACGTTATTACGACTTGAGCCACAGCATGAATATGCAGTGATAGAGTTAGGAGCGAATCACATTGGCGAAATCGGTTATACCACTTCGTTGGTTAAGCCTGATGTTGCGGTGGTGTGTAATGTTGCAGCCGCACATTTAGAAGGGTTTGGATCATTAGACGGTGTAGCCCAAGCCAAAGGTGAGATATTCACAGGGTTAAAATCCGATGGTATTGCCGTTGTAAATGCAGATAGCCCTTATGCTGACTATTGGCTGAGCAGCTTAGGTGAGAGCCAAGTGACTCAGTTTTCAGCGACTGAGCAAAAAGATGTTTGGTCTGAGCAGATCACACTAGATCGATTTGGTCGAGCATCGTTTACCTTATGTTGCGGTAGCGAACAAGTTGCAGTTAAATTACCGATCCCCGGTGAGCATAATGTCACCAACGCGTTAATTGCCGCTTCGTTAACGTTGCCATTTGGAGTCACGTTAGCGCAAATTGCTAAAGGTCTGGCAGCGATGCCGATGGTTCAAGGGCGCGTAAATCTCATTGAAGTCAATCAAGATTTAACTGTGATTGATGATACCTACAATGCCAATGTTCAGTCAGTGAAAGCGGGTATTAATTTATTAGCAGGGATTGATGGACATAAAATTTTTGCATTTGGTGATATGGGTGAGCTCGGTGAAGAAGCGCGTGCATATCATCAAGAAGTGGGTGAGTATGCCAAGCAAAAGGGGATAAGTTCGTTTTATAGTTTAGGGGTGCTAAGTCGTTATGCCAGTGATGTTTATGAACAACCTGGATTACATTTTTCGTCTCGCAGTCAGTTATTAGCAGCCATAGCATCAGATATGGCTGGCGTTGACGGTCCAATTACGATTTTAGTAAAAGGATCGCGTAGTTCACGTATGGAGTTGTTGGTGCAAGAGATTGTCGCAGATGCTCACAATAAAAATAATGGAGCACAGTCATGTTAGTTTGGTTAGCGGAATACTTAACACAGTATTATTCAGGGTTTAATGTTTTTTCTTACCTGACATTCCGCTCTATTTTGGGAGTATTAACCGCCTTATTTATCTCTTTATATTTTGGCCCTAAAGTGATCCGTTATTTGCAACGCATGCAAATTGGCCAAACTGTTCGTGATGATGGTCCAGAATCTCATTTGTCAAAATCGGGAACGCCAACAATGGGCGGAGTCCTGATTTTAGTCTCGATATTCTCAAGTACCTTACTTTGGTCAGACTTAAGCAATAAATATGTGTTGGTCACATTATTTGTGATTGGCTCATTGGGTGTGGTTGGTTTTGTTGATGATTATCGCAAAGTCGTGCGCAAAGACAGTAAAGGGTTAATTGCACGCTGGAAATACTTCTGGCAATCCGTTATTGCCATCGCAACGGGGGTGTTTTTATATAGCACAGCCACCTTAAGCGCAGAAACATCATTAGTGGTGCCCTTCTTTAAAGAGCTCTTACCGCAATTAGGGATTTTCTTCGTTGTGATGAGCTATTTTGTGATTGTCGGGACTTCTAATGCAGTTAACCTCACTGATGGCCTTGATGGGCTCGCTATTGTACCAACCATTTTAGTCGCCGCCGCATTAGCTTTAATCGCTTATGTGACGGGCAATATTAACTATGCAACGTATTTACATTTGCCCCATATACCTCTGACCAGTGAATTAGTGATTGTTTGTATGACGATTGTCGGTGCAGGGTTAGGGTTTTTATGGTTTAACACTTACCCAGCGCAAGTTTTTATGGGCGATGTGGGGTCGTTGGCTCTCGGCGGCGCGTTAGGAATTATTGCTATTTTAGTGAGACAAGAGCTGGTCCTGATCATTATGGGCGGGGTTTTTGTAATGGAAGCATTATCTGTGATTTTACAAGTTGGTTCGTATAAATTACGTGGCCAGCGAATATTTAGAATGGCACCGATCCACCATCATTATGAACTTAAAGGGTGGCCTGAACCTCGTGTTATTGTGCGGTTTTGGATTATTTCGGTGGTATTAGTTTTAGCTGGTTTGGCGACTTTAAAGATACGATAAATGAGTTATTTAACGCAGTTACAATCACAACGAATTATTGTGCTTGGGCTTGGAATTTCCGGCCTGAGCACTGTGCGTTTTCTGCAAAGAAAAAATATCGGCTTTAAAGTGGTCGATAGTCGACCTAACCCTGCAGGTAGCCAAGAGTTGGCGCTGCACTGGCCACATTTAGAAACCTATTTTGGCGATCTTGATGGCGCGGGTTTAGCCGAGTGCGATTTAATTGTGATAAGCCCTGGTGTAGCTCTAGCCACTCATCAAGTTCAAATAGCGCTTGCTGCTGGGGTTGAAGTCATTGGTGACATAGAACTGTTTGCACGCCTAAATACTAAGCCTGTAGTTGCAGTAACGGGCTCTAATGGTAAGTCAACTGTGGTCACATTAGCTGCCAATGTACTGACTGCTGCAGGTAAAAAAGTGGCCCTTGCTGGTAATATTGGCACGCCAATATTAGATGTCATTGATGATGAAATTGATGTCTTTGTGTTGGAGCTGTCGAGTTTTCAGTTAGAAACAACCTCTAGTTTAACCCCTGTTTCGGCCTGTATTTTGAATTTGTGTGAAGATCATATGGATCGCTATGCAGGGATGGACGAGTACTGCGCTGCCAAGCAGCGAATATACTTAGGTGCCCAGTTAGCGGTATTTAATGCCGATGATGCGTTGACTCAACCTATCAATCAGCAGGCGAGTGTTAGCTTCGGCTTCGCCGATGCAAATTTTCATTTGAGTGACGCTAAAACAGAGTCATTTTTTAGTTTAGATTCTCAGGCGTTGTTGCCAGTATCAGCGCTATGTGCTGTTGGTAAGCATAATCAACTTAATGCGCTGGCAGTGATGGCATTATTATCACCTTTTAATATTGCTACAGAGGTATTCGGTCATGCATTTAACGCTTTCAAAGGGTTAGAGCATCGTTGCCAATTTGTCGCTGAGCAGGATGGTGTTGAATATTTTAATGATTCAAAAGCCACCAATGTGGGTGCGACGATCAGCTCTATTGAAGGGTTAACACGAAAAAATGGGCGGTTAATTTTAATTGCGGGTGGTGAAGGTAAGGGGGCGGATTTTTCGCCGTTGACTCACTACCTAAATCAGCACGTTGTTGAACTCATTTGTTTTGGTAAAGATGCCAAGCAAATCGCAGCTTTAAAAGAAGGGGCTCACTTAGTGTCAGGCATGGCAGAAGCGGTGCGCCTCGCAAAGTCGTTAGCGACCTATCACGACCGAGTATTGTTGGCCCCCGCTTGCGCCAGTTTAGATATGTACCCTAACTATATGGCACGAGGAAACGATTTTGTTCAATGTGTAACAGGAGAGCCTGTATGACGCTTGTCGAGCAATTTCAACGCCGCTTTCATTCAGACAAACCGGAACCATTATATGATGTAAAGCTTTTATATTGTGTGCTGCTTTTGATTGGTTTGGGTTTTGTGATGGTCAATAGTGCTTCTATGCCGGTCGCTGAACGGCTGTATGATAATCCATTTCATATTACGATTCGTCACAGCATGTTTTTGGGCATGAGTATTTTGTTGTTTTGGTTTAGTACCACAGTGCCGATGGAGTGGTGGAAAAGAGCGAATATGCCGTTGTTATTTATCGGGCTTGGTTTGTTAGTGTTAGTGCTCATTGTTGGTCGTGAAGTCAATGGTTCGAAGCGCTGGATCCCTGTTGGTCCGATAGGGTTACAGGCTGCTGAAGTGGCAAAACTCTGCTTTTTCAGTTACATCGCTGGCTACTTAGTCAGAAAGCGTGCAGAGGTACAAGAAAATCTAAAAGGGTTTGCTAAGCCTATTGCTGTATTTGCTATTTACGCATTACTTATTCTTAAACAACCAGATTTAGGCACAGTGTTGGTGATGTTTGTCACAACATTAGGATTACTGTTTATTGCAGGTGCTAAATTATGGCAGTTTTTTGCTTTACTTGTGACCGCAGCTTTTTTGGTGGTGATTTTAATCGTCTTTGAACCTTACCGAATGGCGAGAGTTGTCGGATTTTTAGAGCCTTGGGATGACCCTTTTGGTAAGGGTTATCAATTAGTTCAGTCTTTAATGGCTTACAGCCGTGGTGGTTGGTTTGGTCAAGGGCTCGGCAATAGCGTGCAAAAGCTGCAATATTTGCCAGAAGCACATAATGATTTTATTTTTGCGGTGATTGGCGAAGAACTTGGGTTTATTGGGGTATTGAGTATTTTATTGGTCATCGCGACCTTAGTATACCGTGCATTTTCTATCGGGCAGCGGGCGCTTAAAGCGGGTAAAGAATACGAAGGTTATTTTGCTTTAGCGATTGGTATTTGGTTCGCATTTCAGAGCATTGTTAATGTTGGCGCCAGTGCGGGTATGTTACCAACCAAAGGACTGACATTTCCTTTTGTATCGTATGGTGGCTCGAGTTTGATGATCATGACACTCGCCGCAGGAATATTACTACGTGTTGATTTTGAAGTTAAAATGGCCACTAAACAAGCCACCGGAGGCCGAAAAAAATGACGAAGAAACTAATGGTGGTTGCGGGTGGCACTGGTGGCCATATTTTTCCTGGTATTGCTGTGGCTGATTATTTAAAAGCGCAAGGTTGGCAAGTCGTGTGGCTTGGCACCGCAGATAGAATGGAAGCGAGCGTCGTACCAAAACATGGTTTTGATATTCGCTTTATTAAGGTTAAAGGCGTACGTGGCAATGGTTTAAAACGTTTGTTTAGCGCACCTTTTATGGTGTTAAAAGCGATTTTAAAAGCCCGAAAGATTATGAAGCAAGAGCAGCCCGATGTTTTGCTGGCGATGGGTGGATATGTAACTGGCCCTGCTGGTATTGCAGCTAAAACCTTGGGTATTCCGTTAATTATTCATGAGCAAAACGCGGTTGCTGGAGTGAGTAATAAGCTGCTAGCCAAATTTGCTAATCGAGTATGTGCGGCATTTCCGGCTGCATTTGAACAAGGGGTAGCCACCTTAGTGGGAAATCCTGTTCGGACCAGTGTGAGTCAAATAACTCACCATTTTGATGAGACAAAATGCAAAGTGTTAGTGGTGGGAGGCTCATTAGGGGCCGCAGCGCTCAATGATGCATTACCCGATGTGTTTGCTCGATTAAATGAGGTGAAGCCTTTATCTGTTTGGCATCAAACAGGTAAAGGGCATGTTGGTGGTGTGACAGCGCAATATCAATCCCTAGCATTGACGGCCAATGTGAGTGAGTTTATTGATGATATTGATCAAGCTTATGCATGGGCGGATTTGGTGATCTGTCGTGCAGGTGCATTGACCGTCAGTGAGGTTGCGGCGGCCGGAAAAATGGCTGTGTTTGTGCCATTTCCTCATGCGGTTGATGACCATCAAACGGCCAATGCGAGCTATTTAGTTGACAATCAAGCTGCTTTGCTTATCCAGCAGCACGAGATGAATACAGAACGTTTGGTTGCACTATTACAACCATATGTTGAAAATAATGAATTAATCAGTGATATGGCCAAAAAAGCAAGAGCGCTAGCCAAGCTAGACGCGACGGAGCAAATGGCGATGTACTGTGAACAATTAAGTAAATAAAGAGAATTCAGTGAATCAAATAAGTAAGTTACCCGCCATGAGACGTGTCGAATCTATCCATTTTGTTGGCATAGGTGGTGCGGGTATGGGTGGTATTGCTGAGGTGTTAGCTTACGAAGGCTACAAAATTACCGGCTCAGATATCGCATCAAACTCAATGACTGAGCGATTATCTAACTTAGGTGCGACGATTTACATTGGCCATGAAGCTAATAATGTTGCAAATGCCAGTGTGGTGGTGGTTTCTAGTGCGATTGATCACAGTAACCCCGAAATTATTGCTGCACAACAAAATCATACACCGATTGTACGTCGTGCAGAAATGCTGGCTGAGTTAATGCGTTTTCGTCATGGGATTGCGATTGCTGGCACGCATGGAAAAACGACCACAACCAGTTTAATAGCCAGTATTTTTGCCAAGGCTGAGTTAGATCCCACTTTTGTGATTGGAGGGTTGTTAAATAGCGCTGGCACCAATGCAAAATTGGGCTCAAGTCGTTTTTTAATTGCAGAAGCGGATGAAAGTGATGCATCGTTTTTACATCTTCAGCCAATGGTGTCAGTGATTACCAATATCGAAGCTGATCATATGGATACGTATCAAGGTGACTTTGAGAATATGAAAGACACCTATATTGAATTTATTCATAACTTACCGTTTTATGGTTTAGCGGTTGTGTGTGCTGATGATGCTGTGATTGAAGAGTTACAGCCAAGATTTGGTCGAAAATTTATTACATATGGCCAATCTGAATCTGCAGATTATCGAATGACCGAATTTAGCCAAAAAGGCAATACAAGCACGTTTACTGTGACAGACAAAGCAGGGCACGCTTTAACTGTTAACTTGAATATGCCAGGTCTTCACAATGCGCTCAATGCTACCGCGGCGATTGCTGTCGCCAAAGATGAAGGGATTGCCGATCAGGCAATTATTGCTGCGTTAGGCGAATTTGAAGGGATTGGTCGACGTTTCCAACATTATGGCCATTTTACGACTGAGCGTGGCGATGTGATGCTGGTAGATGATTACGGTCATCATCCATCTGAAGTGGCTGCGACGATCAAAGCGGTGAGAGAAGGCTGGCCAGAAAAGCGTTTAGTGATGGCATATCAACCACATCGTTATACAAGAACCCGTGATCTTTACGAAGAGTTTGTGCAAGTGTTGGCTGACGTTGATTTACTACTTTTGTTGGAAGTGTATCCAGCGGGAGAGCAAGCGATTCCGGGAGCCGATAGCAAAAGCCTCTGCCGAAGCTTACGTCAAAGGGGCAAAGAGCCACTTTATATTGCAAGCCCTGCGGATTTGCCACAAATACTCAGTGAAGTCTTAAATGGTGATGATTTAGTGCTCACACAAGGGGCCGGCAATATTGGCCAATTAGTAAAAGTACTGGCTGATACCCAGTTAGATATTGAGAAGTTAAAGCAGGTGAATGCATGAATCCACAGCAGTTTGGTAAAGTGGCCGTGTTAATGGGCGGAAGCTCAGCAGAGCGCGAAGTTTCTCTTCGTTCAGGTAAGGCGGTGCTTAATGCATTATTGGAACAAGGGGTGGATGCATTTGCATTTGATCCAGCTGAGCGTAATTTATTTGATCTGAAAAGTTTGCAGACTGATCGCGCTTTTATCGCCTTGCATGGCCGAGGTGGCGAAGATGGAACGATTCAAGGCGCGTTAGAGTTTCTAGGGCTGCCTTATACGGGAAGTGGTGTTTTAGGATCGGCTTTGGCTATGGATAAAGTGCGTTGCAAAGAGTTATTTAAAGCACGCAATTTGAGCACTGCGGAGTTTCTAGTTGTTGAGCAAGGCACGCATTTTGATGTTGAACAAATTATTGCTCAATTTGGTGCAGTGATGGTCAAGCCTGCCCACGAAGGCTCAAGTATTGGTATGGCTAAAGCTGAAAACGTTGCGCAGTTAAATGAAGCAATTAACAATGCTTTTCGCTTTGATGACACAGTAATGCTTGAAAAGTGGATAACAGGTCGTGAGTTTACGGTGACTGTGATTGCTGGCGTTGCTCAGCCGATTGTCGAAATGGTCACACCTCGAGGCTTTTATGACTATGAAGCAAAATACCAGGCTAATAGCACGCAGTATTTCTGCCCAGCTGACCTGACAACTAATCAGACTGATTATCTGCAACAGTTAGCCCAGCAGGCATTTAAGTTAGTGGGGGCATCAGGTTGGGGCCGTGTTGATGCAATGCAAGATAGCGATGGCCAGTTTTATTTACTTGAAGTGAATACTGTACCCGGTATGACTGAAAAATCACTTGTACCGATGGCTGCCAAAGCGAATGGTATAAATTTCAATCAATTAGTTATAAATATATTGGAGCAAACGCTTTAGTATGAAACAATTTCTGGAATCGCTGAGTCAAATAAAACAACGGGTTAATTGGTCGTTGTTTTTTGGCTTAGGTTTCTTTTTATTGGTGTTAATCGGGTTAGCTCACAGCTTTGTTTCAGTGAGTAATTGGATGGCAAGTGACAAAAATAGTCAAATTAAACAAGTAGTGGTACTAGGCGCACCTGTTTACACCAGCGAAAAACAGATTTTGTCGGCAATTAGAAAAGCGGATTTATCGAGCTTTTTTGAACTTGATGTGAATCAAGTCCAACACTTAGTGGTTGATTTACCTTGGGTTGCAAGTGCGTCAATTCGTAAGCAATGGCCTGACACATTAAAGGTTTTTGTTGTAGAGCATGTGCCAGTAGCTGTGTGGAATGACGATCAGCTGTTAAATGACAAAGGGGAGGCTTTTCAAGCTCCTAAAAAGAATATTACACAACCACTGCCAGACTTATTTGGTCCAGAAGGGAGTGAGCAAGAGGCATGGCAAACATTTCAGCAGTTTCATGAATTGTTTTACATCAATAATTTTAAGCTAACCAGTTTAGCGTTGTCGGAGCGGTTTTCATGGCAGCTTTGGTTAGATAATGGCATTAAATTAAATTTAGGCCGTGAAGAAAAAGCACAAAGGGTACAGCGATTTATTGATTTATACCCTTATTTACTAAAACGCAAGGATGCAGAGGTCGATGTGGTCGATTTAAGATATGATACTGGGCTGGCAGTGAGTTGGAAGCAACTTCAGTCTCAACTATTACAACAACAAAAGAGTAAAGCATGACAAAGTCGGCAGAACGCAATTTAGTAATTGGGCTTGATGTAGGCACATCAAAAGTCGTTGCAACGGTTGGCGAAATAACAGCGGATAACAAATTAAGCATCGTTGGAGTTGGGACTCAGGTTTCTCATGGCATGGATAAAGGTGGCGTGAATGACTTGAACCTTGTATCTGAGTCGATTCAGCGTGCCGTTGATGAAGCTGAAATCATGGCAGATTGCCGGATAAGCTCAGTTTACTTGGGGATTTCAGGTAAGCATATTCAGTGTCAAAATGAGAATGGTGTTGTTGCAATTAATAACGCTGAAGTGAGCTCAGAAGATGTCGAAAATGTGATTCATATTGCTAAATCTGTCCCCATCTCTGCTGAGCGAAAAATGCTTCATGCTTTGCCGCAAGAATATAGTATTGATATGCAAGAAGGGATCAAAAACCCGTTAGGTATGAGCGGAGTGAGAATGGAAGCTCGCGCGCATATTATTACTTGCTCAAATGATATGGCCAAAAATATCGAAAAGTGTGTAGAGCGCTGTGGTTTGCACGTTGATCAGCTAATTTTTTCAGCGTTAGCGTCTGGTTACTCAGTGCTAACTGAAGATGAAAAAGAATTAGGTGTAGCGGTGATTGATATCGGTGGAGGCACCATGGATATTACTATTTATACCAATGGTTCTTTGCGCCATTCAGCTGTTATCACAGTGGCAGGTAATCAGGTAACGGGTGATATTGCGAAGATTTTCCGTACCCCTATCTCGCACGCTGAAGCAATTAAGGTGCAATATGCATGTGCAAGTAGCCAAAGGGCTAGCACAGAGGATACTATAGAGGTGCCAAGTGTCGGTGGTCGACCTGCTCGAATCATGTCCCGCCACACGTTAGCGGAGGTTGTTGAACCTCGCTTTAGAGAATTATTTGAATTAGCAATGGAAGAGATCCGTCGCTCTGGGCTCGAAGAACAAATTGCCGCTGGAATTGTATTAACTGGTGGCACAGCAAAAATGGCCCATGCGTTGGAAGTAGCAGAAGAAATTTTTCAGATGCCTGCACGTGTTGGTAGTCCAATCGGGATGGTTGGATTGTCTGACTATGTTGATGATCCTTCATTCGCGACTGCGGTCGGCTTGTTGCAATACGGCCGGACCATGCAAGTCGCAAATGCGAGAAAAACAACAGAGAGTGTGAGCACAAATTGGTGGAACCGCGTTACTAAATGGTTCCAAGGTGAATTTTAAACTCTAGTCGGAGAGTGAATATGTTTGATTATATGGAGCAGCACAGCGAAGAAGCTGTCATTAAAGTCATCGGTGTCGGTGGTGGTGGTGGTAATGCTGTTGAGCACATGGTTACGCGTCAAATTGAAGGCGTACGTTTTATAACTGCGAATACGGATGCACAAGCATTACGTAAGTCCTCAGCAGATGTCACTGTTCAGCTTGGGACTAAAATTACTTCAGGTCTTGGTGCTGGAGCGAATCCTGCAGTCGGTCGAGAATCGGCAGAAGAAGATGCAGAAACGATCCGTGCAAGCCTTGAAGGGGCTGACATGATCTTTATCGCTGCTGGTATGGGGGGCGGTACAGGAACGGGCGCTGCGCCGGTTGTTGCTAAGCTAGCCAAAGAGATGGGGATTTTGACTGTAGCGGTTGTGACTCGCCCATTTGATTTTGAGGGTAAAAAGCGTGCAGCGGCTGCAGATCAAGGTATTGCTGAGCTTTCTGAAATTGTTGACTCGTTAATTACAATTCCGAACAATAAATTACTTAAAGTTTTGGGTAAAGGTACGACATTATTAGATGCCTTCGCAAAAGCGAATGATGTGTTATATGGTGCGGTACAAGGTATTGCCGAGCTTATTACTCGCTCTGGTTTGATTAATGTGGATTTCGCGGATGTACGGACTGTCATGTCTGCGATGGGCACGGCTATGATGGGAACTGCTTCGGCTTCAGGCCCTGATCGTGCACAAGAAGCGGCAGAGGCGGCAATTTCAAGCCCATTACTTGAAGATGTCGATTTAACTGGTGCAAAAGGCATTTTAGTTAACATTACAGCAGGCATGGATATTGCGATTGAGGAATTTGAAACGGTTGGTAATCATGTTAAAGCGCTCGCATCTGAAAATGCAACGGTTGTTGTTGGTGCAGTTATCGATCCTGAAATGAGTGATGAATTACGTGTTACAGTGGTTGCAACTGGTTTAGGTGGCGATCGTCGTCCACAGTTTGGGATTGTTGAAAATAATTTGAAAAAAGCATCGGGATCAGATGTTGCCAGTAATGCAGCGACCAATCCGGGTGTATTTGTACCGAGTTTTGCTAATCAAACATCACAAAGTGATGATGTTGTTGCTCAGAATCACACAGAGCAAACGACTGCTAAAGAGCATGCTCCTGCAGCGAAGAAGCCAGCAGAGGGTGATTATTTTGATATTCCAGCTTTTTTACGTAAACAAGCTGATTAATAAATAGTCAACTTAATTGTCAGCTGGTCTTACTTGTGGTAAGATCCACCGTCATTTTATTAATTTAGATAAGCGAAGTATTGCCTATGATTAAACAACGTACGATTGGTGAGTTAGTAAGTGCCGTTGGAGTTGGGCTTCATAAGGGAGAAAAGGTCTCTATTACTCTCCGACCTGCCGCAGCGAATACTGGGATTGTATTTCGTCGCGTGGACCTTGATCCTGTTGTGGATTTTTACACAACACCTGAAGCCGTGGGCGATACTCAGCTATGTACCTGTTTGATCAATGAAGACGGTGTTCGCTTATCGACTACCGAGCATCTGATTGCTGCAATTGCTGCATTAGGGATCGATAATTTAGTCGTTGAACTTGATAGCCCTGAAGTGCCGATTATGGATGGTAGTGCATTACCATTTATTTACCTGTTGCAAAAAGCGGGTATAAAAGAGTTGGTAGTTGCAAAACGTTTTATCCGCATTACTGAAAAAGTACGTGTAGAAGACGGTGATAAGTGGGCTGAAATTGAACCATACGATGGCTTTCACATTGATTTCCAAATCGATTTTAATCATCCTGCAATTAATGACAGCCGTCAGCGTATCGGATTAGATATTACTGCACAAAGCTTTACTCAAGAAATCAGCCGTGCCCGTACTTTCGGGTTCATGAAAGACATTGAGTATATGCATGCTAATAATTTAGCGCTAGGTGGCAGCATGGATAATGCGGTTGTGCTGGATGAGTACAAAGTGCTGAACCCTAATGGTCTTCGTTATCCTGATGAGTTTGTTAAACACAAAATCTTAGATTGTGTGGGTGATTTATTTATGACGGGTCATAATTTATTGGGCAAAGTGACCGCGTTTAAATCTGGTCATGATTTGAACAATAAGCTGTTGCGTAAGCTGATGGCGACAGAATCAGCGTGGCAATGGGCAACGTTTGACGAAACGGTCTCGATGCCTGCTCCGGGCCTTGAACTCGCAAAAGCTTAAATTCTAGCACATAAAAAAAGCTGACTTAGTCAGCTTTTTTTATGTCTAAAATAAATATTATTCACTCTTTTTACTCAGAGCGGCGAGTCTTTTGAGTTTTTCTTTTAATGCATCAGGGGCGTGCTCTGCTACTTCAAGTAACGCATCGGCTGTTTGTTGGCTTAACACTCGAGTATTAATGATAGGTTGCGAACGTTTTTTTTGTGTCTGTTGATCTGCTGCTGCGCGAGGCGAGGTTTGAATTTTTATTTGGCATAAATCAGCCAATCCATTCTTACGCAAGTCAGATAAGATACTCATCTTCATATAGTTCAAACGCATGGCTACAGCTGCGGATTCTGCCTCAATAATCAAGATAGAATCGCGATAGTTGCTAATGCGGCATTTTTGCGCCATAGTAGCGCCGACACACTGTGTCAGTAGTTCTTGATGCTGGTTAAGCTGTTGGCTTTTACCAACATAAGATGACATTCGGCTAGACATATTTGCCATCAAATCATCCAAAGTTTTTGGTGCGTATCTGTCTTTAGCCATAGTGGGTAACGTAGTTAGTATGAAATTAAATCAAAAAAATAAAGAGACTGAACGTCGCTTTAATAAGGGTATGGCACTCGTTATATTGAGTTTAGCCGTACTGTCTGTAAGTGTAGTATTCAATCTGTATCAGTGGCACCACTATCATTCAGATAAAGAGCATGTTGCCGCAAGCTTGCTAAAAGTCAAGCAAGATTACCAGCACCAGCAGACAATCATTACTCAGTTGCGACAAAAGGCTGATGATCATCTTGTCTCTTATCAAGTAAAATTAGCTCAATTACACAGTGAAGTAACTCGGCTAAATGCGTTAGGTGTAACTCTCGCAAAGGTTGCCAATATTCCTGAAAATGAATACGATGTGTTGCAAATTATGGCACAAGGAGGCCCTGCAAGTGCTGAGTATGCACATTTAGGGGGCAAGCTTGAGTCTGTATTGGAAGAAATTGGTCAAATAGACTTGGCGCTAACAGATCAAGCGCATAAAATGTCGCTACTTGAATCTGTGTTAATGAATCACCATATAAAAGAAAGTTCACAAATTTCTGGTAAACCGGTTATGGAAGGATGGTTATCTTCATACTACGGAATGCGTAATGATCCATTTACCGGAAAAGCAGCAATGCATAAGGGACTTGATTTTGCTGGTTCTGAAGGTGATCCAGTCATCACAACAGGCGCAGGTGTGGTAATATGGTCTGCAGAACGCTCTGGTTATGGTAATTTAGTCCAAATTGACCATGGCAATGGGGTTTCTACTCGATATGGCCATAATCGTACTTTATTAGTCAAAGTAGGTGATGTAGTTGAAAAAGGGCAGACGATAGCGGAATTGGGCAATACGGGCCGTTCGACCGGCGCGCATGTGCATTATGAGGTGTTACACAATGGCATCGCAACCAATCCACTACGAACTGTATATCGCACACGTGCAAATTAGGCGTTAGCATAGGCTGACAAAAACAAGGGTTGTAACGGTTTTATCATGATAGCTAATTTACTTACCAAAATTTTTGGTAGTCGCAATGATCGCACCATTAAAAATTTAAGAAAAACAGTGGCGTTGATCAATGCTCTAGAATCACAAATAGAAGCATTAACAGACGAAGAATTAAAAGCAAAAACGGCACAATTCCGCAAGCGTTTTGATGATGGGGAAACGCTTGACGATATTCTGCCAGAAGCATTTTCTGTGGTCCGTGAAGCATCTAAACGTGTATTTAATATGCGCCACTTCGATGTGCAAATGATCGGTGGTATGGTGCTGAATCAAGGCCGTATTGCGGAAATGCGTACCGGTGAAGGTAAAACTTTAACGGCTTCATTACCGGCTTACTTGCATGGCTTAAGCGGTAAAGGTGTTCATGTTATTACCGTGAATGATTACCTTGCCAAACGTGATGCTGAAACAAATAGACCTTTATTTGAGTTTTTAGGCCTATCTGTTGGCTGTAATGTACCAGGTATGAATGCTTATGATAAAAAACAAGCATACTTAGCTGATATTACCTACGGTACCAACAACGAATTTGGTTTTGATTATCTTCGCGATAACATGGCCTTCTCACCTGAAGAACGTGTACAGCGTGAGCTTAATTTTGCCGTTATTGATGAAGTTGACTCGATTCTTATTGATGAAGCGCGTACCCCTCTTATTATTTCTGGTCCTGCTGAAGATAGCTCAGAGCTGTATATTGAAATTAACAAAATTGTTCCACTACTCGAACGTCAAGAAAAAGAAGATGAAGAAGGTATTGAAGGCGATGGCGATTTCACTATTGATGAAAAAGGCAAGCAAATTCACTTAACAGAGCGTGGACAAGTTAAAGTTGAAGAGTTATTGCTCGAGCGTGGTTTAATGCAAGAAGGTGAGTCATTGTACTCAGCTGCAAATATCACACTGTTAAGCCATGTATATGCCGCACTTCGTGCACATAAGCTATTCCAAAAAGATGTTGACTATGTTGTAAAAGATAATGAAATCATTATCGTAGATGAGCACACAGGCCGTACAATGGAAGGGCGTCGTTGGTCTGAAGGGTTACACCAAGCCGTTGAAGCAAAAGAAGGTGTAAAAATTCAAAATGAGAACCAAACATTAGCGTCAATTACATTCCAGAACTACTTCCGTATCTACAATACTTTGTCAGGCATGACAGGTACGGCAGATACAGAAGCATTTGAATTTCAATCAATCTATGGATTAGATACTGTTGTCATTCCGACTAACAAGCCGATGATCCGTGATGATCGTGCAGATCTTGTGTATCTAACTCAAGAAGAAAAGTACGAAGCGATTTTAAAAGACATTATCGATTGTCAAAAACGCGGTCAGCCAGTGTTAGTCGGGACAATTTCAATCGAAAGTTCAGAGTACTTATCGCAGTTTTTACGCAAAGAAAAAATCCAGCATAATGTGCTTAATGCTAAGTTCCATGCGCAAGAAGCCGATATTGTTGCAGATGCCGGTTTACCTGGAAAAGTGACAATTGCTACCAATATGGCAGGTCGTGGTACCGACATCGTCTTAGGTGGTAACTGGCAAGCTCAAATTGCAAAATTAGATAATCCATCTGACGAAAAAATCGCGCAAATTAAGCAAGAGTGGCAAACAACTCATGATGCTGTTATTGCTGCAGGTGGTCTTCATATCATCGCTACAGAGCGCCATGAGTCTCGTCGTATCGATAATCAGTTGCGAGGCCGTTCAGGTCGTCAAGGGGACGCAGGTTCAAGCCGTTTCTACTTATCAATGGAAGATTCATTGATGCGTATCTTCGCTGGTGAGCGTATGACTAACATGATGCGTAAATTGGGAATGGAGCGTGGTGAAGCGATAGAACACCCATGGGTTAACCGTGCGATTGAGAATGCACAGCGCAAAGTAGAGGCACGTAACTTCGATATTCGTAAGCAATTATTAGAATTTGATGATGTTGCCAACGACCAGCGTCGAGTTGTGTATTCACAACGCAATGAGCTACTCGATGAAGGAGATATCTCTGAAACAATCACCGCTATTCGCAAAGATGTACTGAATAACAAGATTGATTTGTATATTCCACCGCAGTCTCTCGCTGAAATGTGGGATATTCCAGGGTTAGAAGAGTGTCTAAAAGCAGACTTCTTGATTGAAATCCCAGTGCAGCAATGGCTTGATGAAGACAATAAATTGTTTGAAGAAAAGCTTCGCGAACGCATTGAGGAAGTAATCGACAATGCTTACAAGCAAAAAGAAGAAATGGTCGGTGCACAAGTACTTCGCCAGTTCGAAAAGTCGATTATGCTACAAAGTTTAGATCAGCATTGGAAAGATCACTTAGCTGCGATGGATCACCTTCGCCAAGGAATCCATCTACGTGGCTATGCGCAGAAGAATCCTAAGCAAGAATATAAGCGTGAGTCGTTTGAATTATTTACTGAAATGCTTGAAAACTTAAAAGTCGATGTTGTCGGTATCTTGAGTAAAGTTCAGGTTCGCGCAGAAGAAGATGTCGAAGCTGTCGAAGAACAACGACGTCGCTCTGAAAATGTTGAAAAACAGTATCAACACGCAGAGGCTGAGCAAGTTGGTGGCGAAGCACCTGCAGCACCAAGTATGGTCAGAGCTGAGGCAAAGGTTGGTCGTAATGATCCATGTCCTTGTGGCTCAGGGCAAAAGTACAAGCAATGCCACGGTAAATTAAAATAGTTTACAGCGGTAAAAAATAAAAAAGCGACGTTCAGTCGCTTTTTTATTAACTCAAAACCAGTGATTCCTAGTGACTATTAGGATAGGTGCTTCATATTATCGATTTCGTAAGGTTTGGAAATGAGTGGAATTCAGCAAAAAAAGAGTGTGCATGTAGCGGTAGGTGTCATTAAGCGAGATGATCGTATCTTTATTTGTAAGCGACAAAAAGATCAACATCAGGGCGGGAAATGGGAATTTCCAGGCGGGAAGGTCGAAGCGGCTGAAACGGTTACGCAGGCCCTTCAGCGAGAGCTAAAAGAAGAAGTTAATTTAGTGGTGAATTGTTCAACGCCATTTATGGAAATTCACCATGATTATGGTGATAAAGTGGTGTTTTTAGATGTTCACTTAGTTGAAGATTTTGACGGTGAGGCCAAAGGGATGGAAGGCCAACAGGGGCGATGGGTTGCTTTACATGAATTGCAGAGTTATCAATTTCCCGAAGCTAATAAAGTGATTTTAGATAAACTCCTGTCTGAATATTGAGAGTGTGTTAAGGGCGAGAAAAGCGTCATAAGTAGGGTTTATTGGCTACACTGCATATAAGGTTACAAGAATAGGCTTTAGTTGATGTTTAGATTGTACTTGCTCGTAAATCTAGCGATCGCACTTATGATCAGTTTTTATAGTAAGGCAGATAGCACGACGTTATCAGTGAGTGTTGGTTGGAATAAACCGCCTTATGTAATTGAGAAAAACAATACCGGTTTTGAAATTGAATTGGTTCGTGCCATTTTTAGTCAGATGGGTTACAAATTAAATTTTATTTATGTGCCGTTTGCCCGTTCTCATTACTTACTTCAACAAGGGAAAATTGATATTGCGATGACGCTCAACCCTAGAATGAACATTCGTCCTGAACAGTTGAGCGTAAGCTATATTAATTATCATAATGCAGTCATTAGTTTAAAAGGCCGAGGGTTTCGGTTTACGACGATTGATGATTTGGCTGCTATTTCATTTGTTGGCTTTCAAAATGCGACCATAGTGTTAGGCGATAAGTTCGCTCGGACGACCACGCGAAGCCCATTTTACCTTGAATTACCCGATCAAACCCACCAAGTTGAAATGTTACTTAAAGGGCGTGTTGATGCAGTGGTCATGGATGTGAATATATTTAATTATTTAAGTCGAGCTATCATGCACAAAGATCATATTGACAATGTAGATATCCACCCTCTCTTCTCTACCAGTCATTATCATTTAGGGTTTAAAGATATCGCCTTAAAAGATCACTTCAACCAGGCTTTAATTGAATACAAAACATCATCAGCTTACCCTGCGCTGATTAAGAAATATGATTTCTACCAAACTAACTTTCCCGATCAATGATTTAGTGAAGATAGTGAATTGCTACTTTTGTTTATAGTTCACAAAACAGAGCTACAACATGGATTCTTTTGAAATTCCACTGGTTAAAATATATACAAAAGGATGTTGAGTGCTGATTTGTCTACGTACAATGTGAGACATTGACCTAGTTTGTTGTAGTAATGGGTATAAATAGGGCGTGTTTTTTAGAGTTATCACTCTTTTTATTTTTTTAATGCATTGTTTTTATTGTTCATTATTTGTTTTTCCTTGGTTTTTATGTGTGTACTGTCATAAAAACTTAAATAATCAGCTCTTTGTTTATCTATGGTTGATTAATATAATTATTACATAAACAACAAGTGGACATGTGAGATGGATATTACATTTAACCCAAAGGCAGATCAGCCAACAGTCATTGATAGCGATGTTATTGGGCAGTATCAAGCCTGTATAAATGAATTTGAAAAGCTGGGTTATGACGATCCCTATCTGCAAGAGATAAAAGCAGAAATAATGAAACTTCAGCAGCTAGGAAACCAAGACTAATGAGGGATAGCTTTCACTAAGTTATCGATAGTGTAAGCTAATTTGGAACGATGTTGTAAGCTAAAAACTGTAAAATCAATATCGTTCAATTTTTGTTGGTTAAGTAAAGATATAATGGCTTGGCTAGATTGCTTTGACTCTCGTTCAAAAACTTCGACCTGCTGTATTGCTTCTTGTCTTGGAAGTAATTGATGGTAATAGTCATTAATGTAAGCCATCGCATAACCTCCCAACGCTACATGACCACCAATAGAAATGACATCTTTGGCAAATTGAGGTTTTTCATCCCAATTAATCCCTCCTATCGTACGACTTTTTATATCATTTAAAGATGCTTTTTTTGCACCAAATGCAATAGGGTCATTAGCCGCCCAAATGATATTGATTTCAGGAAAGCGGGTGAGCCAGGCAAGGCTGAGTGTTTCACTTTGAGTTTGTGACCAGTTAGCAACGCTTTCGCCCACCATCTCCACGGGAATAGTGGCAGCGTTAAATGCATCTAGCATACCTTGTTTTCGATCGATAGCGGCGTAGGTTTTGTAGTCACCTTGTAGAGTTAAGACTTTTGCTGGTTTTTTCGAATGGGTTTGGTGCCGATTGAGTAATTCATGGGCTAATTTATATCCAGCTTGATAATTATTAGGCTCTAGGCTGGCGATTAAAAATGGGTACTCAGTGATGTTGTGTTTTTGATTTTGCCAGTCAACGTCTCTGATACCATTAAATAAAAATAAAGTTGGAATATTGGCATGATTAGTCATTTTTAGCATTTCCAATCCAACACCTTTTTCATTTACTAGCACAATGAAATCAGGTTTAGAGCGAATGGCTCTAAGTAATAAGGATTTCATAAAAATATGATCGCGATTAGCAAAAAAGGTGACCAAATCAATATTAAAATCATCAGCTGCGGCATGCATAAAGCGATCGACATTAAGCCAGAAATTTCCTGTCGAGTTCGCGTGCTGGTGCCCTGGGTTAATAAAGATCACTGAAATCGCATGGGTAGGTGAGCTGTGAAAAAAGATAAAAAAACAGATAAGGAGAGACCTAATAACTTTCATTTTTTAATCTCTTTTTAGGCGTTGATTCAGTGTTGATAACAAATTATAGGCTGTAAACCTAAAAGTGGTCGACGTATTTACACGAGGTTAGTCTCTTAACACTAGGCAATTTACAAGCCAGCAAATAGCGTACAGACAAACGCTTTTTACTTAAGGGAAAAATGATTAAACGTGTAATTGTCCGCACACTCAATTAAGTTTGCGGCTCAGTTACAAGCTATGCAAGTAGGCTCGAACCCGACTTTAAAATGCTGGGCATGGCGCGGGCACACCAACAAGTAAAATAATTGTTCCTGGATTTACCTTGTATAGCATGGGGCATTAAGCAGCTAAAAGTTTGAGTAATGTTATTAATGGATCTGCTAAAGGAGCGAAAAAGCCCCTTTTTTATGTTAATAAATGACGTTGTAGAAATTGGTAGAGGAGTGTGACTCGAAGGCTGTGCTTTAAATCGCGATGATAAACAAACCATAAAGACTCAGTCGGGGCCAAATTGATTGATCGGATCGGCTGTAAATGGGGATACAAGCTCGCTTGTTTTTTATCGAGCGGGCCAATGCCAAAACCATCGATTACAGCTTGATGCACATCGGGGAAATGATTGCTTTGATAAATAATATTATCTTCTTTAATATGTTGATTTATGCTGTTAACAAAGGGGATAGAGCGTTTCCCTCCGCTGGGTAAAACCCAAGCATGGTGTTGAAACTCATCAGAGTGAGTGGGCGAGCCATACTTATCTATATAGGACTGAGCGGCATAATAGCTAAACTCTAACTTCGCTAATTGTTTAGCTATGATATCGGGTTCACTGGGCTTTTTACCAATTCTAATCGCTACATGTACGCTACCGTTTTCTAAGGGGACAATCTCATCCGTCGCTACGATTTCGATGCGTAGATGAGGATGCTCAGCGATGAATGCCATTAAGGCTGGGTTGAGCTCAGAAGAATAAGACAAAACAGTTGTAATGCGCAGTTTGCCCCTAATTTCACTTTCACACTCATTGAGTAAATTATGAAGATGAGCAAAGTTACTCTCAAATGACGGCATATTTTTAAGTAAAACAAACCCTGCATCTGTCAGTTGGTAGCCACGCTGATGTCGAATAAAGAGCGTTACTTTTAAGTGTTCTTCTAAACGATTGATATGACGCAATACCGTGGTATGGTTGATATTTAAACTAATAGCAGCTTTGCTTAGGCTACCATCTAAGGCGACTTGATATGCGATGCGGTAATCATCCCAACTAACTTGTAGCATGGTCTTTTCTCATCAAAACAGATTGCTCCAGTGTAAAGAGTTGTGCAAATACGCACAATTGTTTTTCTAAATTAGCTATTTTTTTAATTTTTAATCTCCGTACACTGATGGTGTTGATTATGGAGGTTGCATGTTAAAAAATTCATCACACCAATACGGGGTTGTGTCGATTGCTTTGCATTGGTTAATGGCCGTAGCCATCTTATTTTTATTTGCACTAGGCCTGTATATGGTGGAGCTAACTTATTACGACGCTTGGTATAAGGGCTCACTTGATTTGCATAAAAGCCTGGGTATTGGTGTGTTTTTACTATTGCTCATTCGGGTCGTATGGCGCTACTTTAATATCGCACCAGATGTTATCTATTCAAAGAGTTCTTCTGCAAAAGCACTTGCTAGCATTGCTCAGTATGTTCATTTACTCCTGTATATTTTAATGCTTTTGATTGTAGTTACCGGATTTTTAATTTCGACTGCGGATGGGCGAGCTATTGATGTATTTGGCGTGCTAACGATACCAGCTTTGCCTTTTTCGTTTGATCAACAAGAAGATGTAGCCGGTGAAATCCATTTTTGGTTAGCGTGGAGCTTAATGACACTGATTGCGGTTCACGCTTTAGGTGCATTCAAACACCATTTTATTGATAAAGATCGCACATTATTGCGAATGGTAAAAATTAAACAAAATAGACAGGAGTGAAGGTAATGAAAAATACACTAATCAGACTATCGTTAGCGGCAGGTACATTATTGAGTCTTGCTAGCTTGCAAGCTCATGGAGCACAATACAAAGTTGATACAGCCGGTGCGCATGCTTTTGTTAATTTTAAGATAAAGCATCTGGGTTACAGCTGGTTACATGGCCGGTTTAATACGTTTGATGGTCAGTTTAGTTACGATGCCGCAAAAGTGAATGACTCAACTATTTCGATTGAGATTGACACCGCGAGTATTGACTCTAATCATGCAGAACGTGATAAGCACTTAAGAGGTAAGGACTTTTTAAATGTCAGTAAATACCCAAAAGCCACGTTTACTAGCACAAAGATTCAGTTTGATAGTGAGCAGAAAGGGGTAGTCACAGGTCTTTTTACGCTGCATGGGGTGAGTAAAGAAATCAGTTTCCCAATAGAAAAAGTAGGGGAAGGCCAGGACCCATGGGGTGGATACCGCTCTGGGTTTATGGGGCAAACTAGTTTAAAACTAACCGACTATGGAATTAACTATGATTTAGGCCCTGCATCGACCCATGTTGAGATTGAGATGCATATTGAAGGGATTAAGCAATAACAAGGCTTCGCGAATCAACGAGCAATCATGTATTTATTGTGTTGCTCGTGTTGCTTCTAAAAGGAATTCGTTAAACTGCGGGTGAAATAATGGCGGAAGCCAGCGAGTTAACACCTTTTGGTAATGCTCTGTTTTATAAACTCTCAGTAAGGCGCTTTCCAATAAAGCAATGTGAGCAACTCCTGCAGGGGTGTTTGTACAGCCAATATACCCGCGACTATAGGTAGGAGCTTCATTCAGTTGAAAAATACTGAGCTCCTTATTAATAAGATGCTTTTGAGCGAGGTACATTTCTTCATCTGGGTAACCGAGCACAATATCAAGGCGTTGCTTATACAGCATCATAATGAGATTTTCTAAGATATCCATTCCAGCTCGGTTGATTATTTGAGTCGATACGGCTTGATTGATTATGGCGTCGAGTTTGTTACCGAATGAACGGTTAGGGGAGACACCTAACGTCAGTTTTTCATCGGTGAGTAATTGCTTTAAAGAAACGTGTGTTTGAGATATTAAATTTAACTTCAGCGCACTTTTTTTCAGCATCATCACTGTTGGTGCCATGCCAAATGTAGATGGTGAGTGAGTAAATGCAATTTTCTTCAGACGTTCTGGAGTTTTATATAAAGATAGAAAACAAAATTGATTATCAGGGTTGCTAAGATCATGAATTAAGCGGCTACCAGGTATGGCTTGGTAGGTAAAATCTACACTTGGGAGCTGCTTTTGTAACAATGCAATCACACCTCGATCTCTACCTAATACTTCGTGATTATCAGTATTAATATAATAAGGCGGAAAATCGACAATTAACCAGTTGATTTGCTCATTGGCCAAGGAAAGAGGTGAGTAGAAGATGTATAAAAGAGGAAAGAACCACTTCATTTTTTCTCCTACGATTGGTCATTAAAGTTAGATACGTGCTCATACCGTTCATTAGCATTACAGACTGGCGAGTTCATCGTAAGTATGGTTTAAAGTTTTCAGTAAGCAAAAAAATGGCGCGATAACCGGCGCCACTTTTCTTTGAAGGAGTTAGGCTAAGAGCTTTTGTGTATGACTTGGCTTAGGTGCTTCGAGTGATATAACGTCATGCTCGATTAATTTAAACTTGTTAATTAACGTTTGTAATGCGTCTGCTTGGCTTTCCACTTGTTCAAAGTTGTTAGCTAAGTTGTTTAAAAGAGATGCGTTTTCTTGTGCTCCGCGATCAACTTTCACTACTGACTGTGTGACCGACGAAACTTGCCCTGATTGCAGTTGCATTGCGCGAGTCACAGAATCTATTACATCCTTCACTTCATGGCTTGATACGGTTATTTGTTTTAAAATACTACCGGATTCGGTCGCGAGTTCAACGCCAAGTTTGACCTTACTGGCTGATTCTTTAATTAACACCGATATTTCTTTTGCAGCCGCTGCAGAGCGTTGAGCGAGGCTTCTCACTTCTGAGGCGACCACAGCGAATCCTCTTCCTTGTTCGCCAGCGCGTGCTGCTTCAACCGCTGCATTGAGGGCCAGTAAATTGGTTTGAAATGCAATCTCATCAATTGTGCTGATAATACTCGACATTTTTCGAGCTGATTGATTGATATCTTGCATTGCATCGACTACTCTAGCAACAACTTGTTCGCCATTGTTTGCAAAGTCATAGGCTTTGACTGATAGGTTCATTGATTGTTCAGTCTGTGTCACTGTGTTGTTTATCGCTTGGCTCATATCACTCATAGCGTTACTGATGGTTTGAAGGTTTTCGACCTGTTGAAATACGCTTTGGTTGATTTCTGTTGTTTCATGAGAAGATTGTTGTGCGCTTTGCGTCACAATATCGGCGGTCTGATGGATATCTTCAATCATGGCAACAAGGTTACTAACTGTTTCATTGATACTCTGTTTTACTGCGTTATATTCGCCATGGCTGTTATATGAAATATTATGAGTCAGGTTGCCTTTTGCAACGGCCTCCATTACTTGTTTTGTTTCACCAAATACAGTTGATAGGGTGTCTGAAGTCGTGTTAACTGCAGAAAAGAGTTTTTCAAAATCACCATCGCTCTGGATATGGATCCGCTTATCAAGTTGACCTATGGCTAGCGCTTGCATCACCTCAGATACGGCATGCACTACTTGATCGCATTGTGCAGCAGCATGATTCACATTGTTTTTTAAATCGAGTAATTGGCCTGTTGCAGCAACCGCTACCTGCTGCTCAAACTCTCCTTTAGCTACTTTTTTCATTACACTAATGATGTCTGAGATCACAGTATTAGTATCGGTTGCAGCTGTGTTTATGCACTCTTTTAGGGTCGCTAAATCGCCATTTGCAGGGACGGTGAGGTGATGGGTAAAGTTTCCTTGTGATAAGGATTGCATAACGATCACTGCATCGGTAATAAACGAGGACGTTGCATTAGCTGAGGTATTGATCGCAACTTTTAATTCAGCAAGCTGCCCATTTGCAGGGCTCTGCACTTGGCTATTAAAGTGGCCATTCTCGATTTCTTTCATCACGCAGATGATGTCAGAAATCACTTTGTCGGTGTCATGAGCTGCACGGTTGATGCAATCTTGTAGCGTTTTTAATTCACCTTTGCATTGTGTATCTAAGCTGACATTGAAATTACCTTGCGAAAGCGACTGCATTACTGTGACCGCTCCAGAAATAACCGTAGAGGTACTGCTGGCTGATTCGTTTATTGCTTGCTTTAAGTGCGCCAGTTGTCCTTTCGCTTCACACGTTATAGATTGGCTGTAATCGCCTTGTTCTATCGCACCCATTACGTTGACTATTTCTTTGATGACGCGTTCAGTATTTGCAACGGACAAATTAATAGCTTCTTTAAAATGCTGTAAGTCACCTTTGCAAGGCAGCTCTACTCTGTGAGTGTATAAACCTTGCTCTACTTGTTGCATTACAAAAGAGCCTTCTTTAATAAATTGCCCGAGTGCTTGCGCGGTTAAATTTACATTTTCTGTCAGACTTGCTAATTGACCTCGGCACTTTATTGTTGTGGTTTTATCGAAATGACCATTGCGCATGGTATTCATTACATCGCTGATTTCATCAATGGCACAATCAATACTGGAGGCTGATGTGTTAATAGTTGATTTTAGAGTATTGAGATCACCATCGACCTCGACGGTGACGCGAGATTTAAACTCACCATCAGCGAGTTTGGACATTGTTTGATTAATATCACCTACAGCACTTTGTAAAGAGCTAAGCATTTCGTTGAGCGCTCTAGTTGCTTGTGCTATCTCATCGTTACCATGCACCGGAGCTCGCATAGAAAACTGCCATTTTTCTTTGAGAGTGAGTAGAAATTCTGATAATTGTTTGATTGGCATCGCGATGCTAGCAGCAAATTTAAAGGCTAAAAGCGCAATTAAACCTGTAGCGACGAATAAACTGATCACAAAAATTATGGTGAGATTATTGACTAAGGTAAAGGCTTCCGACTGGCTTTGCTCGACAATGAGCGCCCATTGAGCGCCTGCAACATGTACATTTTGATACGCGGTAATGACCTCCTGATTTTGATAGTTAATCGTATTTAATACTCCATCATTACCAGCGAGTGCATTACGAATGCTTTCTAAGTTTTCAAGCTTGTTACGTTGTTGAGAAAATGATTGGGACACAGTCATGGTTTGATCAAAAAAACTGTCGGACCTTAATTTCATATCTGTGCCAACCAGATAGGATTCACCCGTTTTTCCTAACCCGTAATCTGAACGCATCACTTGCGTAATTTGATCTAAGGGGAGTTGCAGAATAAGCACCCCAAGAATGGTTGCGTCTTGATAAATAGGGGTCGCAATAAAGCTTGCCGGAGCCGAATATGACGGAGTGTAAGGTTGATAATCAATCATCACGACTTCATCGGGTTGTTTTGTCAGTGCTTGTTTAAAAGCTTGGGCTAATCCACTGGCTTTGTAGGGGCCATTGTTTATATTGGTTGCAAAGTCGATTTCTTTGTACACGCTGTAAATAACATCACTGCTGCGCGCGTCAATTAAAAATAAGTCGTAATAGCCAAAATCACTTACAAAAGTAGAGAAGTCAGGATGGTATTGTTGATGAGCATGTTCATAAAGATTCTGTTGATTGGTTTTTACGAGTTTGTTTTTTTCACCTAAAGGATAAGGGCTGCTGCTAATGTACGTATTTTGTAACTGTTTGGCTTGAGGCGAAAGCGCTAAATAAAGGGCGTTGCTGTCGATTACCTGGTCGGTCTTATTTTGATAAGCAGAGGCAAATGTTTCAGTATAAAACTGCTTGAGTAATGAATCATCAATAAGCTGGGTTTGAGTAAACCCTTCCTTAAAATCAGTAATGGCCTTTTTGATTGAAGACTGATGTGACAGGTTTTTAAGTTGTTGAGTGGCTTGAGTAAAATAGCGTTCGATAGCATTACCTTTTAGGCTTGCTATCGCTGAAAGGTTTTCACCTTTGATGTTGTGTATCGCACTTGTTGAATTATACAGTGCCATAATGGCTAAAAAAATGGCCGGACACACACCGATAAAAATGAGTAAAGAGGTTAGTTTTTTCTGTAATGTCAGCTGATTGAAAAAGTTAAACATGCCAATTCCCTTTCTGTTGAATTCCAATGTGTTCCAAGAGTCAGTATAGGAACAATTAAATACTTGTGTATGAAAAACGTTCAACTTGTTGTTTTATTGTTTATGTTGCGGTGTAAATAGGTTTTGACACCCGTGTTTTACTCAATTGATTTTAAAGTCTTAGCTTTTTAGAGGAAGAGTTGCAGGTAAGTAGAAATGCGCGATGGTGATGGCTTAGGTCATAACATATTTCCTACCTTGGGCCACATTTGCTATAATCGCGCGCTTGTCGCCGAGTGAGTAAATGAGATGTTTAAATTTATTGTTAAATTGCACCCTGAGATCTCGATTAAGAGTCGTTCAGTCCGTAAACGTTTTACTAAATTATTAGAGAATAACGTTAAAATAGTAATGCGCAGAATTGACGAAAAAGTCAAAATTGTAAATAACTACGATAACGTTAGTGTTGTATCAAATAGTGAAGATTTAGCGATAAGAGAAGCATTAATTGACGGGTTAAAACGCATTCCGGGGATTGTGCAATTCATTGAAGTGCAAGAAGTCGCCTTCGAGACGCTCGACGATATCTATCAAGCAACATTAAAGCTCAATTATGAGGTGGTGGCAGGAAAAACCTTCTGTGTACGTTGTAAGCGACAAGGTAAACATGATTTTACCTCTAGCGATGTTGAGCGCTATGTAGGGGGGGGGTTAAATCAAAATGTGCCGGGTGCAAAGGTGAAACTGAAAGCCCCACAAGAAACGGTTAAAATCGAAATTAAAGATCAACGTGCTTACATCATCACACAAACTCATTTTGGTATGGCTGGCTTTCCTTTACCGACGCAAGAAGATGTGATTTCACTGATGTCGGGTGGTTTCGATTCTGGTGTGGCCAGTTATCAAATGATTCGTAAAGGCGCTCGTACACACTTCTTGTTTTTTAATTTAGGTGGTGCAGCGCATGAAATCGGTGTTAAGCAAGCAAGTCACTATATTTGGAAGCAATTTAGCTCAACACATAAAGTGAAATTCATCAGTGTTGATTTTGAACCGGTCGTTGCTGAGATATTAGAGAATATTGAAAACAGCCAAATGGGCGTAGTGCTCAAGCGTATGATGATGCGTGCTGGAAGCATGGTTGCAAAAAAGATGGGTGTCGAAGCGCTGGTTACTGGTGAAAGTTTAGGTCAAGTATCTAGCCAAACGTTGACAAATTTAAGTGTTATTGATCAAGTGACTGATACGTTAATTTTACGACCGCTTATTCAGCATGATAAACAAGAGATTATTAATATTGCCCGCCAAATTGGTACCGCAGAAATGGCGGAAGCGATGCCAGAGTATTGTGGTGTAATCTCTAAAAAGCCAACAGTGAAAGCTAAACTTGAAAAAATTATCGAAGAAGAAACGAAATTTGATTTAGATATCTTAGACACTGTTGTTTATAACGCACGAATTATGGATATTCGTGATATTGAAGTTGAAGCAAAGCAAGAAGTAAAAGAGGCTGAGTCAGTATCTGATTTGCCTTCTGGCGCAGTGGTTGTTGATATTCGCTCTCCGGAAGAAGAAGATGCACATCCGCTCGATCTTGAAGGGATTGAAGTAGTCCATGTTCCATTTTTCCGATTAGCGACTAAGTTTGGCGATTTGCCTCAAGATAAAGAATATTATTTATATTGTGCTAAAGGTGTTATGAGTCAGCTGCAAGCGTTGATTTTACATGAAAATGGTTATGCGAATGTCAAAGTTTATCGTCCATAAGGGCGCTTAAAATCCAACACGTATTTTTGGTGTAAAAATACGTGTTGGGATAATCTGAAATTAATGTAAAAGCGTGCCGTCAGGTGCGTTTTTTTTTGCATTTGAATAATGGTTAATTCGTTTGAGCATCTCCAGGTTGTACGGTGTTTGTATATGGTATTGCTGCCCTAAATGCACAATATAACCACAGATAGCTTCTATTTCAGAAGGATGTCCCGCCGCAATATCACGATTCATAGAGGAAAAATTGTCCGCAGTGTCACGCATCACTTTATAAACCTGATACAGTATTTTATGTAATTCAAGTTTCACCCCTTGAACTCGTGCTAGTTGATAGGCTTCATGAACTAAATTAAATACTTGGCTGGCATAGTGGGGTTGTGTCAACAGACCATTTTTAACTTGATAAATCGCAGAAAGCGGATTAATGGCGACATTGATAATGAGTTTTTGCCATAAGAGTTGCTCAATGTTATCGACTAGGTGCAAATCAGGAATTGCTGCACTCAGGCTTTTAAACACCTTATTTTGATTTGTTTTGGCTGCCGAATTGACTGCGCCTAAGTTACTCACTCCTTTACCTGTATGTATAACATCTTGGCTTGATTGCTTATATGCGGCTTGTGTTGTCGTGAGGAAAAACAGCTGCTGCTGGCCAGTTAATAAAGGGGCTATCAGTTCAATACTGCCCATACCATTATGACTTAAAATAATGATCGCATGTTTGCTTAACCGAGGTTTAATTGCATTAAATGCCTCTAAAACTCCAAATGATTTGGTAGGAATGATGAGGTAATCTATTTCATCAGGGCTATCAAGTTGTTCAAGTTTGGGTGAAAAGGGGGTGTATTGATTATTTCGCCAATAATTAAAATGCTTAAGTGTAGGTGTATCTCTTAAACAGAGTGTCACTGAGTACTGGGTTTGTAAAAAGTAACCATACAATAAACCGATAGCACCTTTTCCTATTATGTGAATTGTAGGATGAATGCTAGGCATCTTTTTTCACATATTTGTGCCAGCAATATGCCGTTGCAAAATAGCTTAGAGCACCCACTGTATCAGCGATAAAATCACCCAAAGATGCTTGGCGGTGGGGAAGGTTATGCTGCATGATCTCAACAATCCCGCCATAACCCGCAAGCACAATGATATACACCCAAATAGGCGCTTTTATTGCATGAGCAAGCAAACCTGCCAAAATGAAAAATATGCCAAAATGTGCAACTTTATCGATATGTGGGAATAACATGACCCCACCTTTGACTTCCTTGGCAAACAAGACTGTAAATGACAATACAGCTATAAAAAACACTAATTGATAAATTCGACGACTCACAATTTGGGCTCTTGATTTTAAATGTGAGCCAGTATATCAAACAAAATGAAGGACGCTGCTGCTTTTTTGTAACTCAATTTGCAATAATCACTTCATGTGTTGTCAGGCTCAATATTCGCATTTCAACGCGACTTGGGTATAATCGCTGCAATATTTTTGAGGAGAAAACTATGCCATCTTTTGACATTGTATCTGAAGTTGAAATGAGTGAAGCGAAAAATGCGGTTGATAACGCTAATCGTGAATTAGAAACGCGTTTTGATTTTCGCGGCGTGGATGCATCAATTGAATTAAATGATAAAGTAATTAAGCTGAAAGCAGAAGCTGACCCACAAGTTATGCAATTATTTGATATCTTAGCAAATAAAATATCAAAACGAGGTCTAGATGTCGCAAGTTTAGAGCTGCAAGATATTACACGCGCAGGTAAAAATGTGATGCGTAATGTTGCACTAAAGCAAGGAATCGAAAAAGATATGGCTAAGAAAATAGTCAAAACGATTAAAGATTCTAAAATTAAAGTGCAAGCCTCTATTCAAGGTGAAGAAGTGCGCGTAACAGGTAAAAAGCGTGATGATTTACAAGAAGCAATGCAGCTTATTCGTACTTCAGAACTAGGCCAGCCGTTCCAGTTTAAAAACTTCCGCGATTAATTCTCAGATCCGAAAAGGCAAGTTAGCTTCGTTAATTTGCCTTTTAGACATCTATACGTCCATTGACATTCGTCCTCAATATCATCACAATACGCGCAAATAGCGACTATCAGCGATCTTTAGGATCCTGATAATTAAGCTGAGCCCTTAATTAAGGTGCTAATCAAGCTTCATTGCAATGAACGCTTTTTAGGATAATCGGGAAGTTGGTGCGCCATAATCCAACACTGCCCCCGCAACGGTGAGCGAGATAAAATAATTTTTTATCCGACAGTCCGGAGACCGGCCTTAATTTCATTTAGTTACTTACAATTTGTGCGGTGGGCACAAGGAGATACCATGTTTTACAAATCAAAAGCTACATTAGCCGTTGCGGCAGCTGTCACCTCTTTTTGGGCAACTTCAACACTTGCCCAAGATACAATCGAAACAATTACAGTAACCAGCAATAAAATTGAACAATCGATTGAAAATGTATTGGCAACCGTGAATGTTATTACCCGTGATGATATAGATAAAGCAAATGCACGAGACTTGCCAACGTTACTTCAAAGTATAGGTGGCATTGATATTGTGCGTAACGGTGGCCAAGGCCAAAACGCAAGCTTATTTATCCGTGGTGCTAGCTCTAGCCACTCTTTAGTTTTGATTGACGGAATACGTGTTGGCTCTGCTTCTTTAGGGTATAAATCGTTATCGACTGTGCCGCTTAACTCGATTGAGCGTGTTGAAATAGTGAAGGGATCTCGAGCGGCTTGGTATGGTTCTGACGCGTTAGCTGGTGTAATTAATATTATTACCCGAACAGGAGATAGCTCGTCAGCTGCCTTTACGAGTGGCGCAGATAATTATACTGATTTGCAATTTTCAGGTGCACTTAACGGCGAAAACTACTCGGTGGTGTTAAATGCAGGTGTTGAAAAAACCGATGGTTTTGATGTGACCACGAATCAAGATTTAGATCGTGATGGGTATGAAAATCAAAATCTGGGTATCAATGCGCGTTTTCAAACAGCAGAGTTCGGTGAGTTCAAGTTCATCACTCAGTATAGTGAAGGTGACGTTGAGTATGATAGCAGTGGCGACGACCTTCAAGAATTCGAAAAATTTCATACTTTATTAGGCTGGACAAAGTCAGTTGGATCTTTTGATCATCAATTACAGTTAAGTCAAAGCAAAGATAAAGAGTTTAATACGATGCAAGTGCCCACTGCATGGCATAAACCAAGTAATTATCAAACGAATCGCGAAGAAGCTAATTATCAGCTTGCAGTTAATATTAATCCAGAATGGGATTTAGCGGGTGGTATTGATTGGAACAATGAAGATTTAAGTGATTCAGTAAATGCGTGGGCAGGCCCAGAACAACCTCAATCAGGCTTTACTGATGAAACTCGTCATAACCTCGGTGTCTATGTTGGTGGGTATTTTGATTCACAAGCATTAAATGTCAATGCGGTTGTCCGTCGTGATGATAACTCTGATTTTGGAGTAAATAATACTTATAATGTTGCCGTTGGATTACCCGTTTCGGATATTGGCATGTTTCGAGCAACACATGGAACAGGCTTTAAAGCGCCAACCTTCAATAATGCCAGTTCAATTTGGGGCACAAACCCAGATCTTCAGCCAGAAGAGTCAACCAATAGTGAACTTGGCTTTAATCTTAATTTAGCACAGGGCCAGTTTGACGTAGCGATATTTAAAAACGATATTGATAACTTGATCCAATGGGTACAAGGACCTGAAAATGTCGCTAAAGCGGTTTTTGAAGGGGTTGAACTGAGTGGCCAGTTTAGCTTATTTGGATTTGATAATAATGCTAATTTTACTTATCTTGATGCCAAAGATGAGCAAACAGGCACACAATTAGTTTTGCGACCTAAGCATGCTGTTAATTGGACTGTGTCAAAACAAATCGATGCTTTATATATTGCGGTTGAAATGCAATATCGCTCAGATCGTTTAAGTTATTACCAAACACCTCTGCAGTCTTATACGGTTTGGAATGTCAGCGCAAATTATAACATTGTTGATAATATCAAGCTTAATGCACGTTTAGAAAATGCATTCGATAAAGAGTATTTTACCAATGTCGCAGGAACAAACTGGCAAACGGGTGAAATCACTTCAAATTACGTGGGTGCAGGTCGTCGACTCTATGTAGGCCTTAATTACAGTTTTTAATCAAATTTGAGTTGTAATAAAGCCCCACCACGTTGATGCGAGGTGGGGCTTTTTAGTTTATGAAAGTCATCTAATCGATTGTTAGTATGAAGTTTATATTTTGGGTTTATTTTTTTTAAACGTTAAATGCCCACCAAGGCGGTATTTGCTTCCAGGTGAGACTAAGCGGGTAAAACTGACAATACCGCTGGATGACCAAGTTCGTCGGATAACTTGTAAGCAAGGTTCTTCATTATAAAGCGCGAGCCAATTACACATTTCGGCATTCGGGCTAATCGCTTCAACTGTGTGCTTCGCTTCGGTTAATGGGGCTGCTTTACATAAATATTCGTGTGGTGTTGTTAGCTCAAAATTTTGTTGTAAGTAATTAGGCGCAAATTCGGGATTGACAAAGCGTTCTTCTATTTGAAGTGGGATTTCATTTTCTAGGTGGACTAACACAGAATGATAGACGAGACTATCGATCTCCACCCCTAAGGCAATTGCGATAGGAGCGATTGCAGAGATTGACTCAAGCGTAATGGGCAAGCAACTGTATTGGCCCCCTCGATCTTTTACTTCATCAGCGATATTTCGAATCTCAAGTAATGACGATTGTGATTTAAAGGCAGCAACAAATGTGCCCAGACCTTGATTTCGGGTTAAAATCCCTGCTTCACACAGTTCAGTAAGTGCTCGACGAGCGGTCATCCGACTGACAGAAAATTGCTCGGCAAATTCATTTTCTGATGGAATTTTTGAATGTTCTTCCCATTGAGCTGACTTAATTTTGCTAATAATATGTTGTTTTATTTGGGCAAATTTAGGTTCCAACATAATAGGATTTCCTGTGTTTAATTGGCGAATTTGCCATATACTTTGAGCATTACAAATAAAGATGACACAGAGATCTTGTATATACAAGGCGTGTTGTTAGACTTGATACAATTAACTTTTACTTTGGATTTTTTACATGCATATTTTCGATCAGGTCATCATTGATGTGAACCTTGCGACTCTCGATACCAATGTTGGCGGTGCTTATGGTGCGATTAAGGATGGCGCAATCGCATTCAAAGATGGAAAAATTGCATGGTTAGGTAAACAGCTAGATTTACCCAAATTTGATGCACTGACAACCCCCGTTTTATCGGCTAAGGGAAAATGGATGACTCCGGGGTTAATTGATTGTCACACTCATTTAGTTTTTGGAGGCTCTAGAGCACAAGAGTTTGAAATGCGGTTGCAAGGTGTCTCTTATCAGGAGATTGCAGCTCAAGGTGGTGGGATAGTTTCGACTGTAAAAGCGACTCGCAGTGCAAGTACCGAAACATTGTTCGTTGCTGCAAATAAACGTTTGCAAACGCTCTTCAAGGAAGGTGTAACCACAGTAGAGATCAAATCAGGCTACGGTTTAGACCTTGAAAACGAAATAAAAATGCTTGAAGTTGCAGAGTTACTTAATCAACATCACCCGATCACTATACAAAAAACATTTTTAGGCGCTCATGCCGTGCCTCCAGAGTATAAAGACCGAGCAGATGAGTATATAGATTATGTCTGTGAGGTCATGTTGCCAGAGGTCGCACAACGTGGCTTAGCTGATGCTGTCGACGCTTTTTGTGAAGGAGTTGGGTTTAGTAATGCACAAACCCGTCGCGTGTTTGAAAAAGCAAAGGCATTGGGTTTACCAGTTAAGCTCCACGCAGAGCAGTTATCAAATTTAGCCGGTGCGCAGCTTGTAGCTGAATTTTCTGGGTTATCAGCCGATCATATTGAATTTTTAGATGAAGCTGGTGTGAAGGCTATGGCGGAAGCGGGAACTGTAGCCGTGTTGTTACCGGGCGCATTTTATGTGTTGAGAGAAACTCAGCTCCCTCCTTTGGCGCTTCTTCAGCAATACCAAGTCCCCATAGCTATTTCGACAGACTTTAATCCCGGCACTTCACCGATTTGCTCATTAAAACTGATGATGAATATGGCTTGTACTTTGTTTCGCATGACGCCAGAGCAAGCACTTGAAGGGGTGACAAAGCATGCTGCCAAAGCACTTGGTTTGAATGATCGAGGTGTTATAAAAGTTGGCATGACTGCCGATTTAGCGTTGTGGGATATTGAGCATCCAGCAGAGTTAGCTTATCAATTTGGGGTGAATCCTTTGGTTGAATTGTGGATAGAAGGGCAAACAATGGTAATTCATTAATTGTCTATTCATAATGGGTTAACTTTGTTGATTGTAATATTGCTCTTTTTGTATCGCTTAATTTGAACGTTTATACCGTGAGTTAGCTATTGAACTAGCAAAATTAGTTAATACGTGCAACTTAGCTTAAATGGGAAGGAACATGGGTATTTTGAGGTGGTTCACTTTGACAGCGTTAAGTCTCTTTACAGTAGATTTATCGGCCAGTGAACAGTTAAATGTATTTAATCCGACCAGCTTTATTGCGGGCATGTTACTGATTTCTTGGTTGTTATGTACGCAGCTGAATCAGGGGTTAATTACACGCATCTTAAATATTGCGGCTGGAGTCACTTCTCTGGCTTTTTTAAGTTTCCATAAAGTTGAGCTCATTGCTTTACCTATATTAGCTATTGTTGCTGAGTTAGTTTTTCAGTTAAAAGATAATCGGCGTTATAGCCAAAGTGCAGTTGCGGGGTATGTCGCGTTAGGTTGTTTCTTGTTGATTATTATCGGGGTCGCATGGTTCTCATTTAGTATTGATTATTTGGCTCTTGGCCCCATCGCGTTCTTCTTATTACAATGTTTGTTAATTGATTTAAGTATTGAAAAAGGACAGTTAAACTGTGCCGATGAAAACTTGGTGGAGCAATCTGTTCCAACTATAACTGTGCCTGATAGGGCGATATTTAAACACAGCTTAATGGCACAATCGCGTAAAGAAAAATGCCAGCTTGTATTATTTAAGTTTGATGGATTCAGTGAAATTAACCATAAACTCGGCCATGAATTTGGTGATTTGTTGATAGTTCAACTTATTTCACGTATTAAAACCACTTTGAGTGATGACTCTCTTTTATCGTTGGATCAACAAAATGACTTTAGATTTGCGCGTCTCAATAGCGTAGAGTTTGCTTTTATAGTCAAAGATTTATCTCAGCAATATCGTTATCAGCAGCTCATTAACGAGTTAGCGCGCATTACAAGTCAGCCTGTCGTTATTAAAGGCTGTCCCCTCAATACAGAGTTAAAAGCAGCGATGGTCCCTGTTGAATGTTCCTCTGAATCTGTTGATGTGGAGAAAATTATTAAACATGCCTATTTGGCACTTGAGATGGCGGTGAAGCAACAAGACATCTTAGTGGATTATCAGGCAGATATGTCACAAGTACGAGAAGCTCAACTAGAAAAAATTATGCGTTTGGCTAATGCTAATTTTAATGATGAATTTCAGTTGTATTTTCACCCGGTCATTGATTTAAAAACGAATAAAGTCTTATTTATTGAATTATTATTACGATGGCAACACCCAGACAAGGGCTTACTTGATGCCGCTGCGTTTGTGAACGAAATACGCATGGCAGGGTTGTCTTATGAAGTTACACGTTGGGTCTTAGAAAAAGCCGCTGAAATTTCTTTAATGCTAAAAATAGAAAACTTACAGGTACCTGTTAGTGTTAATTTATTTGGCCCTGAGTTGTTTCAGGATGAAATGGTTGAGTATTTGGCACAGCTAATTGAGATTCATCATTTAAACCCAAAGAATTTAATTATCGAGTGTCCTGCAGGAGTTTTGCTTGATTTAGAAGACAAGGGAGCCGCGATATTAAAAAGGCTTAAAAATCTAGGCACTCCGGTTTGCTTAGATGATCTGGGTGTAAGTCCGTTGTTGTTAACTCAGTTACCAAAATTAACACTGCAATATGTTAAACTTGATGATGCTTTAATTGCTGAATTTAGCCAAAATACGAACTCACGCAACCTTTTGCGTGGCATTATAAGTATGTGCAACAATTTAGACACGCAGGTGATAGCTGAAGGTGTAGCTTCAAATGTCTTACTCGAGTTTGTAGAGACATTGGAGTGCGATGGTGCTCAGGGGTATTTATTTACACGACCTTTAAGTGTGGTGGGTATCACTGCTTGGTTAAATCAGTGGCAGCACAAGCTTGATGCGGATCAGTTGCCGTATTAAGGATCAAACTTATTGAGCTTGACGCCCCATCAAATACGCATAAACGAGAGCACTTAATATTTGACCCGCTTCATTCATTCCTTGATTGAGGCCTGCAGGGTGAGTTTTAGGTGCGGCTTCACACAGATGAAGATAACGGCTAGTTGGTATAGTGGCCATATTAAAAACAAACTGCTCAGCTTCGTTGACACTAAACCCACAATTTGTAAATGCGCTAACCGGCATGTGAGAAATACTATCCACATCAACCTCAACCCCTAAAGGTCGGGCTTGTTTTATTGCTTTGGATTTAAAAAGCGAGCAACTATCTTGAAATGTGAGAGTTTGGCGCACTTTTATAGTTTGATAGGAGTCAAAAGTAAACCTAGCTTCTTCTAACGCGCTGAAAATAGCCTCGTTGTTTTTCAGTTCGTGCAAACCTATGACATGATAATCACTCAGATATCCACGTTCATACGCGTAGCGGAATCCATTACCGCTGTGACGTCCTTCAATTGAACGAAAATCCGCATGAGGGTCAAGGTTGACTGCACTAACTTGAGTCTGAGTGCTTGTTGCAAGCGCTTGCAATAAAGGATAACTATTATTGTGACCGCCACCAATGACAATCGGCTCTAACCCAGCTTTGAAAATTGCCGTTAATACTGGCTCAACAACGTCATCAATGTCGCTACATAGCTGACGTAGTTTATTTAAATCTTGAACTGAATGTGGATCAAGCCCTGCACTTTGAGCCATGATACAGCTAACATCAATCTCTCCAAGTAGTAAAATCTGTTCACTAGCAAAGAAGCGGTTAGCCTGCATATTTAAAAAACGGCTTAAGAATGCGCGCCAACCAAAATCAGCCCCCCCATTGCCACAATTAGCACGAGGGCCAATATCTTCTGGGATCCCAATTAATACATACTTGATGCCAAATTGTGCGGCATCATTCAGTGCTTGAGTGAAATCTACTTGAGTATTGATATAAAAGAGAGATTGGCCAATTTTCTGCTCACCTTCTCGCGGGCTGATAAATGGCGCAATATCATTTTCGGTGTAAATATTTAACTTGAAGGACATGAATTAGCGATCTTCTAAATCAAATTCACCTTCAGAGTCGAACTCATCTTCTGAATCAAACTCATCTTCATCAGCTTCAAGATCTTCCCCAGATATGATTATACCTGTGCTATCAGCATAGATGTAATCGTCTTCATAAAAAGAGACCCCTGCAAAATTGACAGGAACAGCTAATTCGCCATTATTATTATCTTCTGCGCCAACCGGAATGGAGGCGATTGCTTGAATCCCTATATCGAGCTCATCTAATTCATCAACATGCCTAACTGCACCATAAACAACGATGCCTTCCCAATTATTTTCGAGTGCTAGTTCAGCTAATTCAATATCGATCAATGCCCTTCTAGTGGAGCCGCCGCCATCAATTAATAGCACTAAATCCGTACCATCATTAGCCAACGCATCACGGATCAATTGGTTGCTTTCGAAACATTTGATGGTTTTTATTTGTCCGCCAAATGAGGTTCTGCCACCAAAATTTACGAACATAGGTTCGAGTACATCGACTACTTCGGCAAATTGGTCACATAACTCAGATGTATTGTATTGCATGAGCTGATCCTTAGGTGTTAGCTAATGAGGTTATGTGTCTCAGTATACATTTGTCTGGACGCAATACAATCAAATAAACTCTGATTTTCGATAGAAATATTAATGTCTTGAAATCTTCATGTAATTGTTACTTGACCCAATTAGGCTTAAGTAAAACGCAAGGGAGTGAGCCATGATATTTGTCAAAATCACTGAGTTGGACCACGCAATTTTTCGCGGGTTATTTAAGCCCAATGCCCCCAAATGGTGGCAAGTTTTATTTGTAAACCTATCTAAAACTGGCGATGGCTATGTATATATTGCCTTTGCTGGTTTGTTACTTTACCTCAACAAACCACAGTCATTGAGTTTACTTAATGTGCTACTGCTGGGCTTCATGATTGAGCGGCCATTGTATTATTTTCTCAAAAATGTATTCAAACGCACGCGACCTTGTCATTGGCAAGGAGGGATGTCATTTATCATTCCGAGTGATCAGTTTAGTTTACCTTCAGGCCATAGCGCTGCTGCTTGGGTGTTTGCTGCGTCGGTGTCTTTCTTTTTACCTCAATATGAAGTGTTATTTTTTACTTGGGCGAGCTTGGTGGCTTTATCAAGAGTGATGTTAGGGGTGCATTATCCATTAGATATCGTACTTGGTTCATTGATGGGTTATGGGTGTGCGCACTTAAGCATGAAAATCACAGGAGTGTTATGAGAATTTTATATGGTGTTCAAGGGACTGGGAATGGTCATACAACACGAGCTAGGGTGATGGCTGAGGCATTTAAACAGCATGATGTTCAGGTTGATTATCTTTTTTCAGGCCGAAATCCATCAGATTACTTTGATATGGAAGCCTTTGGAGAATATCAAACCCGGACAGGCCTCACTTTTGTGACCCAAGCTGGAAAAGTGAACGGTTGGCAAACAGTCAAACAAGCAAAGATAAAGCGCTTTTTTAAAGATATAAATGCACTTGATTTAAGTTGTTATGATCTTGTGTTTAATGATTTTGAACCTATTAGCGCTTGGGCGGCCAAAAAACAAAATGTACCAGTTATAGGGATGAGTCATCAAGCTGCGTTTTTATCGCCGAAAGTCCCAGTAATAGGGAGTAATATTTTAACACGTACACTGATCCGTAAATTTGCTCCTGCAGATATGTATTTGGGCGTACATTGGCAGCCTTTTGCTTGTAATATTATTCCACCATTTATTAGTCAAAACCATCAAGAAACCAAGGTTGTTGCAGTTAGAAATAAAGTACTCGTTTACCTTCCCTTTGAGTCATTAAGCAAAGTGGTCGAGTTATTAAGAGGTTTCCCGCATTTTGAGTTTTATTGTTATCACCCAGATGCAGAAGATCAATCCATGGCTCATATCCACTTACGAAAACCGTCGCGCAATGGCTTTTTAAGTGACTTGTGTAGTTCAAGTGGTGTAATTGCCAATGCTGGTTTTGAGCTCTCAAGCGAAGCATTACGCTTTGGTAAAAAGCTTTTATTGAAGCCTTTATCTGGCCAATTTGAGCAGAGCTCGAATGCGTATATGCTGTGTAATATTGGTTTAGCTAAAGTGATGCAGTTTTTAGACCCTGATGCACTTGAAGATTGGTTGTTGATTCCTAATATCGAACAAGTCAATTTTCCGTCCGATCCATCCCCATTAATCGAATGGCTGATCAAAAAGCAATGGGATGAGGTAGGTCTGTTGAGTAAACAATTATGGCAAGATGTGAAATTATAATTTACTTGAATTAGCAGTTTTATCAGAGCCTTCTATAATCTATTTAATGTCAACGAAACAGGTAGAACTCTATGGAAGTGTTACAGCGATTTTCAATTAAGTTGCGGTTACAACTTAATGCTTTAGTAATTGGGATCGCAATGGTTGTATTACTTATCGTTCTAATTTATGAAACGAATAGTATGGCAAAGCTTACAGAAGCGATCAAAGTTACCGAAGGGCTAAGCATTTCACAGCTTGAACTTCGTAAACATGAGAAAAACTTTTTGTTTTTTAAAGAAGAGCAAGAATTAGAGCTATTTGAACTTAAATATAAAGAGCTTGAAGAAAAAGCGGCCCTTCTGAATAATATTTTTGCTGATTTAGGCTATGAGCTTGATGACATCAAGAAACTTAAAAACTTGATATCTCATTATAATGAGGTGTTTGAAGCTGTTGTTCAGTTGCAAAAGACAATCGGATTGCACCCCAAAGATGCACTGTATGGTGAGCTCAGAGCTGCAGTTCATGAAGTAGAAACTCTGTTGAAAGAACAAAATGATTTTGAGCTACTGAGTGCTATGTTACAGCTCAGACGCAATGAAAAGGACTTTATGCTGCGTTTGGATGATAAGTACTTAACTAAATTTAACGAAAATGTGGATAGTTTTTCTAGTTCTATTTCACAAAGCCAACTCCCAAGTGATTATAAAAATCAACTTAGTGCATTATTAAAAGTGTACCATCAAAAATTCTCAGGCTTAGTGCAAGCTCAAAGGGCACTTGGACTGACACTTGGCAGTGCAAAACTGGGAGAGTTGACTACCAGTGCTAATGATAATGATGAATTTATTCGAGGTTTAGTTAAATTAACCGAGCAGCGTATTGATGAAGGTATCGCTTTGGCTAAGACTTTAAGCATTTCAGTATTTATTGTTGCCAGTTCGATCGTGATGTTTTTGGTTTTCTTTACTAGTAAATCTATTATCACCCCGATAAATAAAGTGTGTGAGACGATTAATAAGATACGTGGAGAAAATAATCTAAGTATCAGTGTTCGCTCATCTGGAAAAGATGAAATTTCGATCATGACCAATGATTTTGATAGTTTAATCGGTGATTTTAAAACCCTTATTTTTGAAGTGAATACAGCGCTTGGAATTTTAGGGGTTGCAACTGAAAACTTAGCGAATACCACCGCAGCAACCAGTGATGGCATGAGGGAACAATTACACGAAGCGGATATGGTGGCAACAGCCGCGACACAAATGCAAGCCACGATTCAAGATATTTCATTTAATACTGAAGCTGCAGCGAAAAAAGCAGAAACAACCAATGAAAGTGCATTAGAAGGTAAAAAAGAAGTTGACTCGACAGTAGCGCAAATATCTCAATTAACAGACTCTTTAGGTGGTGCATCTGAGGTTGTCTCTCAGCTAGAGAAAGATGGTGAAACAATTGGTTCTGTGCTGGATGTAATACGTGCAATTGCTGAACAAACAAACTTACTGGCGCTTAATGCTGCCATTGAGGCTGCGCGAGCGGGCGAGCAAGGTCGAGGTTTCGCTGTTGTTGCTGACGAAGTGCGTTCTTTGGCACAAAGAACGCAAGATTCGACTCAAGAAATTGAAGGCATTATTCATACGCTACAGCAACGTACTCAAGAAGTTGTGAGCTTGATGAATAAATGTCGTACTCAAGGTGATGAGAGTGCTAACCAAGCAAGAAAAGCTGGGGAATTATTGGAGTTTATTACTGAAAATGTACAAACCATCATGGACATGAGCACACAAATAGCCACAGCCATTGATGAGCAGAATTTGGTTGCTTCTGAAGTGAATAAAAATGTGGTTAGGATCCGAGATATTGCAGAGCAAGCAGCCAGTCATTCGGAGACCAATGCGCATACGAGTGAAGAAGTGTCAGAGCAGGCGAAAGTATTACACAGTGCAATAGCTAAATTTAAAGTTTAAAGGGTTTTAATGTTAATCAAAGGCTCTCTGGTAGCATTGCTGCTAGAGAGTTTTTTTAGGTACTCTTGCCAAAGCGTATCTTGGTTTTTAGCCAAATGTTCAAAATATTGCCAGCTATATAATCCCGAGTTATGTCCATCATCAAACACTAACCGCAGAGCATAATGCCCGACCGGATTAATTTTGCTAATCGTAACTTGTTTCTTATTTGCAACTAAAGTAGCGGTTGCAGGACTATGGCCTTTAACTTCTGCAGAAGGGGATAGGACTCTTAGAAATTCAGCACTGAACGTGGCTCTGTGATCATTATCAAAATAAACATCTAAGGTTTTTGCTTGTTGATGATAATGGACCTTTTTAACGAGCATGACTTGAACCTTTTAAAGCAGAAAAAAGCTGAGGCTGCCCTCAGCTTTTTAGGATTATAGAATAAAACGGCTTAAATCTTCATCTTCAACCAAAGCGCCTAAATGCTTGTTTACAAACTCAGCATTGATCAGCATATGTTCACCTGACTTTTCAGATGCATCAAATGAAATTTCTTCCATTAGTTTTTCCATTACAGTATGTAAACGACGTGCTCCGATATTTTCGGTTTTTTCATTTACACGCCATGCAGCTTCGGCGATACGCTCAATTGCATCGTCGCTAAACTCTACTTTTACACCTTCAGTGCCCATCAGTGCATGATATTGCTCGGTCAAAGATGCGTGAGGTTCAGTTAAAATACGTTTAAAGTCATTGGCGCTTAGTGCTTCTAATTCAACACGAATAGGTAGACGGCCTTGTAACTCGGGAATCAAATCTGAAGGTTTGGCCATTTGAAAAGCACCTGATGCTACAAATAGAATGTGATCCGTTTTAATCATGCCGTGTTTTGTGGTGACTGTTGACCCTTCAACGAGTGGTAATAAGTCACGCTGAACACCTTCTCGGCTTACATCAGGGCCTGATGAATCACCACGCTTACAAATTTTGTCGATTTCATCAATAAATACGATACCATTTTGTTCTACAGCGTGAATAGCTTGTTCTTTTAGCTCCTCAGGGTTAACTAAATTAGCTGCTTCTTCTTCAATTAATAGTTTAAAAGCATCTTTAATTTTTAGTTTACGCTTAGCACGCTTATCTGAACCCAGATTTTGGAACATGCTTTGTAATTGATTCGTCATGTCTTCCATACCCGGAGGTGCCATGATTTCTACGCCAACAGGTTGCTGGGCAATATCAATTTCAATTTCTTTGTCGTCTAACTGGCCTTCGCGTAATTTTTTACGAAATACTTGGCGAGTTGAAGAATCACGTGTTTCTTGGGTTTCTCCCCAGTTATCTTTAGCGCTAGGTAATAAAGCTTCTAATATGCGTTCTTCAGCGGCTTCTTCGGCACGATGTTTTACTTTTTTAGTGTGTTGCTCGCGAGTCATTTTTATCGCGATATCCGCTAAATCACGGATGATCGTTTCAACCTCTTTACCAACATAACCTACTTCAGTGAATTTAGTGGCTTCTACTTTGATAAAAGGCGCATTTGCGAGCTTAGCTAAACGACGGGCTATTTCTGTTTTACCGACACCCGTTGGACCAATCATTAAGATATTTTTTGGTGTCACTTCTGCACGCAAATCTTCAGGTAATTGCATACGACGCCAGCGGTTACGAAGGGCGATAGCGACGGCTTTTTTGGCACTGGCTTGGCCAATAATATGTTGGTCCAGTTCGTGGACAATTTCTCTAGGGGTCATCGCAGACATGTCTAAATCCTCTTAAAGCTCTTCAATTGTGTGGAAGTTGTTGGTAAATACACAGATATTACCTGCGATAGTTAAGCTTTTTTCAGCAATTTCTTTAGCACTTAACTCTGTATTTTCGAGCAGTGCAGTGGCAGCTGATTGCGCAAATGCGCCGCCGCTGCCAATAGCAATTAAGTCGTTCTCTGGCTGAACAACATCACCATTGCCTGTAATAATAAATGATGCAGTATGATCAGCAACGGCCAAAAGAGCTTCTAGTTTACGAAGGGCGCGATCGCTACGCCAGTCTTTGGCCATTTCAACTGCTGCTTTGGTTAAATGACCTTGGTGCATTTCTAGTTTGCTTTCGAAGCGTTCAAATAAGGTAAAAGCATCTGCTGTACCGCCAGCAAAACCGGCAAGTACTTTGCCGTTATAAAGACGGCGCACTTTTCGTGCATTACCTTTCATGACTGTATTTCCAAGTGAGACTTGTCCGTCTCCAGCGATGACTACTTTGCCTTCACGGCGAACTGACACAATCGTCGTCATAGTAATTCCTTAACGCGAGTGGCGATGGTGCCACTCGTTTATTTATCTTAAGGAGGGAGATGGGGGTGGTTAAGTTAAAATCAAGACCAGTTAAGGATTTGACATCGAGCAGCGTTGGCTCGCTTTAATTTATTTCGATCACTTTCAGCTAAGCGTTTTGTGTTATATGGTCCAAGTTTGACTCGATAATAGCCATTTTTTGATTGGCTTATCTCAGAGCTAATTCCTTGAAACGCAATCATGGCTTTTTGTGTTTCAGCGCGTTCGCTGGTTTTAAATGAACCACAAATTAAAGCATACGGACCTTTTTGCTCTTGCTCAGTCACTTCCACTTCTATTTCGTGGCTTTTAATTTCTTCAATAAACTTAGGTGGTTGTGGTTTTATTTCTGGTTTTTTTTGCACTTTAATAGGTGCTTTAGTTTGTTCAGCCACTTGCGCTGGGGGTTTATTATGAGTGATATACCATAACCCATAACTCAGCCCAGACACTAAAACAATGGCTAATAAAGACAGACCAATAGGCAGTTTAGCTTTTGGAGGCGGCGCTTTTTTATTGGGTCGCTTTTTATTGATGAAGTCGTGTTGAGCCATAAGAAATATTACTTATTAAAAAATTAGTACGAGAGCGAGAGAATTGGCCGATAGTCTAATACATTTCTATCCAGATGTATTAATGCATTTGAATTGAAAATATAAATTAATTCGCCAACGCGGATATTTTTACCATGCTTTAGATTAATTAAGATCCATCGGATCGACATCAATGTGCCACCTCACTTTAGCAGCCAGTTTGCTTTGATTTAAGTAAGCGGTGAGTTGTTGTAAATAGCTGTGCAATGATGCCCTGTTTTGCGCCTGAATATGAAGTTGGAATCGGTATTGGCCTGCAATTTTTTCAAGTGGTGCGGGAAGTGGGCCTAGTATTTCAATACCGGGTGGTATTCTTTCAGGAACAAGGTCATGTAAAAAAGCTAATACTTGTTGTGGGTTATGGGCTTGAGCTCGAATTAATGCGAGTTGGGAGTACGGTGGAAATGTCGTGATTTCTCTTTCTGTTAGTGCATAGCGAGCAAAATCTTGGTAGCCGTTATTGATCAAGTCTTGTAATAGTGGGTGATCTGGAAAATGCGTCTGGAGTAAAACTGTACCAGGTTCGCCACTTCTCCCCGCTCTTCCAGATACTTGAGTGATTAGCTGGGCTAAATGCTCGGTGGCGCGAAAATCATACGAGTACAAACCTGAGTCAACATCTAGAATTATGACTAATGACACATCTGGGAAGTGATGTCCTTTTGCGAGCATTTGCGTCCCAATGAGTAGTCGTGCACCTGGTGTATTAATGTCATGCAATGCACTTTCTAGGCTGCCTTTTTTGCGGGTGGTATCACGATCGATTCGATTGATGGGGATATCTGGAAATGCTTGAATTAAAAATTCTTCGATTTGCTCCGTCCCTTTACCTGCAGGGAAAATTTGTGTACTCCCACACTCAGGGCATTGCATCGGCGGTTGGGCTTGTTCTCCACAGTGATGACAAATTAGGGCACGCGAACTTTTATGATAAGTCGCACTGGTGCTACAGCGAGTGCAATTACTGACCCAGCTGCACTCATGGCAGATTAGTGTGGGGGAAAATCCTCTACGGTTTAAAAAAATCATCACTTGCTTTTGTTTTGCTAAATGTTGCTCAATTATAGGGAGGCAACTAGTTGCGATACCGGCTTGCTCTTTTTGGCCTCGCATATCAATAAGTTGGTAATGATTGTCGGTACTGGTCTGCGCGCGTTGGTTGAGGCTCAATAATTGATATTTGTTTGTAAGTGCTTTGTGTAAAGTTTCTAATGCTGGTGTCGCTGTACCGAGTACTAATGGAATATTTGCTTGATGAGCGCGAAAAGCGGCTAAATCACGGGCGTGGTAACGCAGGCTATCTTGTTGTTTAAATGAACTATCGTGTTCTTCGTCGACAATAATCATACCTAAATGCTGGAATGGAGTAAAAATGGCTGAGCGAGTGCCTATCACTATTGCACAGCTTCCCTGTTCACAATATCGCCATGTTTGCAGGCGCTCACTATCGTTCAGTGCTGAGTGCCAAAGCATAATGGGGGTGTTTGGAAATCGGCGTCTAAACCGATTGACAGTTTGTGGGGTTAGACCTATTTCGGGCACTAACACTAGCGCTTGCTTCCCAGCTGCGAGAATATCGGCCAGTACTTGCAAGTAAACTTCAGTTTTACCACTGCCTGTGACCCCTTCAATCAGAAATGTTTGATAACCCCGAACTTGCTTGATAGCGGCACATGCTACCGCTTGTTCTGCGTTTAGTGTTAGCGGCTTATGTATCTCTAACGGGTGTTGTTGCCATTGGTTATCATATTCAACAAACTGATGAGCCACTTCAATGGTTAATAGACTTTTGATGGTCTGGCTTGCAAAACCAAGCGCTTTAATTTCAGTGATGGGGGTTTTGCCAGATTCTTTTAAATGACAAAGTAATGCGTGTTGTTTCGCGCCCCGAAGATCGCCGCTTTTCAATCCCTTTTCTGTCAGTTCAAGGTAAGTGACACTGGTTTTGTCGGGTGATTGACCTTTCCGAAGGAGGCTTGGTAAAGCTAGTTGCAGTGTTTCACCTAAAGGGAAGCAGTAGTACTGACTCGCAAATTTCAGTAAATTTAAGAGTTGCGTTTGAAACACCGGAGCTGTATCGAGCAGGCTGTTGATGGGTTTGAGCTTTTCGATGGCAAAGTCACTGTTATCTTTTTGACTTAATACGATGCCTATTTTTTTTTGATTGGCGAAGTTGACTTCAACCCGCATGCCTGGCGCTATTTGATTCATTAACGTATCGGGAACAAGGTAATCAAAGGTTCGATTGAGTGGAACTTTAATTGCAACTTCTACTATGTTCATTGAATTGAAAACCAGTCTGACCAATCACTTAGCGTGATTATATACCCAACCCAGAGAAAGATGCGAGGGCCTTTATTATTGTGCGCCACAACAGATCTGCATGAATGTAGTTGCAGCTTCTAGGCGATATAAAGCATCTCAAGTGAATATTATATTCTCTTATTTATTAAATTCTTATGTTTTAAATAGAAGGAGGTAAAGGATATTATGTTGCTGATGAAAGATAACGCTTGTGTCGGTGTACTGATTTGTCTAAAATACGCGCCCTAACTACATTTGTTTAACTACGTATGGTGCCAGACTTCGGGTTTGGAGAGCGATACGGCCTTACCTGAGGTTACTATGAAAAAAGATATCCACCCTAAGTACGAATTAATCAATGCCACCTGTTCATGTGGTAACAGCTTTTCTACTCGCTCTACTTTATGTAAAGACGTTCACTTAGACGTATGTTCTGAGTGTCACCCGTTCTATACTGGTAAGCAAAAAATTCTTGATACAGGTGGTCGTGTTGATCGCTTTAACAAGCGTTTTGGCGCACTTAGCAGCAAAAAATAATTTGTTGTTATTGTTTAAAAAAAAGCACCTTCAGGTGCTTTTTTTTGTGGCTGAAACTTTGGTTAAACGCTTGATTTAGCCCAATCTGAACGAATGCTCGCCAGATTGGATCGTGAATATCCCATTTTTTTCAGTAGTCTGTTGTGCGAGTTGATAATAAACGTTTCTATTTAGCTTAGCTGTTAAACCATGATGAAGAATTAAGTAGGGAAGTGTTTGGTCTAGATGTTGCTGCAAAATTAAAGGGTGTCTTGGCGATAATACAAAGGTGCGCGCAAGGTTATCGACTAAGCACAATGCTAATCCTTGTTCTGTTTGCTGTTCATTGTAATCAACAATTACAAAAGGGGCATCGTCCACTTTAATTCTGACTTTTTCTACAGGGGTTTTTAAATAGTAACTCTGGGCTTCTTTAAGCATGACAGAGGCAAAGAGTTTAACCATTTCTATGCGCTTAATCTCTGTACCTTGAAAGTACCAGCGCCCATCCGATCGGATATGGATATCGATCTCGCCACAAAAAGGGGGATCCCAATTGTCTAATTCAGGAAGCTTTCCTTCAATGTGTTGACTGAGCGCGGCTAAGTCCATGGATTAATGTTTTTCTAATGTTAGGACAAATGAAACTGGTACGGCTTGTGCGATAGAAGGCAGCCCGGCTAGTTGCTGTAATTTCTCAACACCAGCCGTTAAGCCAAAGTCAGCGGCATTGATAAGTACAGGCATTACTGAAGCGACAATTAACCCGCCCGTGACTTGGTGTGTAATTAACACATCGACATTGATTTCTTTATTTACACCATGAAGAGAGAGGCTTGCAGGTAAGCTCATTATCTTTGATTGGCCTTTTTTGATGCTCTCAAGGGCGGATGACACATTGGCTGAAAGTGTTAGGTGAGGAAACTGAGCTGTTTCAAATAAGAACTCTTGCATGCGTGTATTGCGTATTGCGATGTTACTTTCGATGCTGGCCAGATCAATGTTCATATTGAACAAGCCGCTGTCATTAATTTCGCCCGAAAGTGATTTAAAAAAGTGTGTTTCTGCAATGGTATTGTTTTTAATTGATACAAAATTTACGCGGCTTTGTTCATTATCAATTTGCCAATGAGCGAAACTTGGAGTGCTAAGAAGACAAAGCGCAGGAAGAATTAATGTCTTAAACATGGTGAATACTATCCAAAAAATAAATTTGGCAGATGATAGCATCAAGTTAAATAATTTGTAGTAACAATAGGATATTTTGTATTGATTATTCTAGGGAGAGAAAAAAGTAAAAAATGGGGCGATTGACGGGGATTGAACCCGCGACAACCGGAATCACAATCCGGGGCTCTACCAACTGAGCTACAACCGCCACTAACACCATGTTTGGTGTGGCGCGCATAATACATAAAATAACTTCCTTTGGGAAGAGTTGTGATAGTCTTTTTTTAAATAAAATGTATTGGAGATGGTTTTTGATGCTAAAACGAGCGGTTTGGTTGATTTTTGGTTTGCTGAGCCTGTTGTTAGGCGGGATTGGTGTAGTATTACCGTTACTGCCAACGACCCCCTTTATATTATTGGCTGCCTTTTGTTTTTCTAAAGGATCAACGCGTTTGCATGCTTGGTTATTGAATCATCGCCTATTTGGGCCGCTTATTGTCGACTGGCTGCAATACGGAGTGATCAGTTTTCGGGTTAAGTTAATCGCAACATGTTCAATGGTGCTGATGGTTGCTTATCCTTTGTTATGTTTGTCATTCTCACAGTACTTAAAAATGCTGGTGTGTATGTCTATCTTAATAGTCCTGATTTTTATTTGGACTCGACCGAGCGTCAGAGCTTTGTCAAAAGGCGATGTATGAACCTTTGCTGACTATACGAATTAAAAATTTAAAAATAGGATAAAAATTTATTATTTTTTTCATTACTGCACAAATAAAGTTCGATATAATTGCCATCCCTAAATTTGACACTTATGGAATAAAACATGGATAAAGCTATTGAGTGGTTAACGAGTAACTCAGATTTGCTCTTGCACTATGGTGTTCAAGCAATTTTTGCAATTGTTATATTTATTATTGGTAATAAAGCGGCACATTTTGTCGGAAAACTAACAGCTAAAGGGTTAGAAAAGCGTAAGGTAGATAAGGCTGTATCGAGTTTCTTATCAAGCATTGTTTATGCTTTAGTGTTTGCAGCTGTAATTTTGATGGCTTTATCACAGTTAGGCATTCAAACTACTTCGTTTGTTGCTATTTTGGGTGCTGCGGGTTTGGCTGTAGGTCTCGCGTTACAGGGGTCGTTATCTAATTTCGCATCAGGTGTATTAATTATTATTCTGCGCCCGTTTAAAGCCGGTGACTTTGTTGAGGCTGGCGGCAAGTCGGGCAGTGTACAAAAAATCGAAATCTTTTCTACTGAATTACGCACGCCAGATAATAAAGTTATTATTATGCCCAACTCAGCAATTATGGGTGGCCCCATCACAAATTTTTCTCGTGAAGCAACGCGTCGTATCGATTTAGTGATCGGTGTCAGCTATGAGGCTGATTTGAAACAAACTAAGCAAGTGCTTGAAAATGTATTAAATGCTGATGAGCGTGTATTAAAAGATCCTGCATTTACTGTCGCAGTGCTAGAGTTAGCCGATTCAAGTGTGAACTTTGTCGTACGCCCTTGGGTGAATAGCGGTGATTACTGGCCAACATATTTTGCATTGATGGAAAATATTAAAATTGCTTTAGACGATAACAATATCTCAATTCCATATCCACAAATGGATGTGCACTTACATAAAGACGCATAAGACTCAATTTAGATTTAAAAGGTTTTAAATGAAAAAGTTATTATTAGTCAGCGCAGTCTTAGCCACTTCAAACGTTGCTATGGCTGATGAAGCTGACAAAACGTGGGAAGTATCAAGTGAGCTGGGTTTAATTGCCACAAGTGGTAATACAAAGACAAATACACTCAAAGGTGCGATTACAGCACAGCACAATTTAGAAAGCTGGGTGAATGAGTATAAGCTTGATGGTTTGTATAAAGAAGACGAAGTAACTTTAGATTCTGGGGTGAAAGAAACGCAGCGTACGAATGAAAAGTACTCAGCGTCAGCAAAAGGGAATTATGAAGTGGGTGAAAAACACTCACACTTTTTCGTTTATGGTTCGCACGTATCAGATTATTTTGGTGCATACCGACATGAAACATTAGCTTCTTTAGGTTATGGTGCACGTTTTTATGAAACCAGCACGATAAAACTCGATGCTGAAATAGGTCCTGGTTATAAGTATTTTAAACACTCAGAAACAAGTGCAGTTAAAGATTCCAAAGGTAACCTAGTTGCAGGTGAAACGGATGGCGAAGCCATTGCTCTTGGAATGGTTAATTTTAGATGGAAAATTAGTGAAGGCGCGCGTTTTACGCAACTTGTACAGGTTGAATACGGCGACACCAATACTAAGACTAAATCTGAATCGGCATTATTAACTAAGATCAATGGTTCAATGCAAATGAAAGTGGGTTTTAATGTCACCCACAATAGCGATGTTTCGGGTGATAAAGAAAACACAGATACTGAGACGGTATTGACGCTGGTATACAATTTCTAAGGTAGAAATTGTTATTATTTGTAACAGGGAGCATTTGCTCCCTTTTTTTTTATATCTAAAGTCAGGTAGAATAGCGACCTTTGTTTTGACTTTTTCTTGATATAAGGGATTTGCGTGAAATTTTTAAGCTTAATCTTTTCTGCTTTAGTACTCATAGGTATCACAAGTAGTGCAAATGCTGCTTCACCGACACCACAACAATTAGAACAGTTTAAAAAATTACCGAAATCTCAACAGCAAGTACTCGCGAAACAATATGGAATTGACCTTAATTCGCTCAATAAAAAATCGGATAACAATACATCAGAATCTGAAAGTAATACGCAATCGGTATTTCCTCGAATTGAAGAGCTAGAAACTGAGGAAGATAAGTTAGATAAAAAATTTAAACCCGAGACTGAAGAGCTCAAACCGTTTGGGTATGAACTTTTTGCCGGTGAGCCTATGTCGTTTACACCAAGCGAGACTGCAGCTGTGCCAGAAACTTATATTGTAGGGCGGGGTGATGAGTTTCAAATTAATTTATACGGCAAAGAAAATCAGATGTATGACGTGGCAGTTGATCGTGAAGGTCGCTTAGCGATACCTGATTTAACACCTGTCCATGTCGCTGGTCTTAGTTTTTCTGAAGTAAAAGAGCTGATCAAAACCAAAATTACACAAGAAATTATTGGTGTAAAAGCCTTTGTATCGCTTGGTAAATTACGTTCGATGCGCGTGATGGTGTTAGGTGAAGCCTACAAACCGGGATCATATACTATTTCCTCCTTGTCTTCGTTAAGCCATGCATTATTTGTCGCAGGAGGGGTGAGCGATATTGGTTCTTTGCGCAATATTCAGTTAAAGCGAGCAGGAAAAACGATTACCACTTTAGATTACTATGATCTATTGATTCGAGGCGATAGTACAAATGATGTGATGCTCAAAGCGGGGGATGTGGTTTTTGTTCCATCGGTTGGTAAGCAAGTTACAATTTCTGGATTGGTGAAGCGCCCAGCTATTTTTGAATTGAAAGAGAATGAAACCGCTGAAGATTTGATAAAAATGGCTGGTGGATTTAAAGCTGAAGCTTTCCCGCAGAAAACTATCATTGAGCGTTATAAGGGCAATAGCTTTAAAACAGTACTTACACTCGACTTTTCACAGCAGCCTGTAGATTACCAACCTCAAGATGGCGACATCATTAAAATTCAAGCTTCTTCAAAGGAGCTCGAAAATGCGGTGACTTTGATGGGAGCGGTGGCCCGTCCTGGACATTATGCCTGGAAAAAAGGAGATCGCATCTCGAGCTTAATTTCTTCCATAAAAACAGATGTATTACCAATTGCTGACTTCGACTATTCATTAATCGTAAGGGAGAAGAATCTAAAAGGAGAAATAGAGATACTGCAGTTTTCATTGTTGGAAGTATCAAACAGTTCTTCCCTAGACTTTAAATTGGAGCCTCGAGATATCGTTGTTATATTTAGTCGTTTTGAAGAGAAAGTAGATGAAAAGCGTGTACTCTCAGGTATGGCATTTACGGAAGAGCAGATTGCATTACAAGAAAAAGTCGAACAGTGGCAACAATATGAAAATCGAAAGTTTCAAGAATATATTGGCATTTTAATTGAAGAAAAAGAGTTAAAAGAAAAAGACATAGATAGCCTAACTCAATTATTAAAAGGTGAAAAAGAAGAGCTTAATGAGGATGATTACTCACTATTTAGTCGCAAATTATTATTGAAACCTATCGTTCTTAGGCTACAACAGCAAGCCTCATCAGGCAGTGAAGCTCAATTAATAGCTGTTAATGGTAAAGTTCGTTATCCAGGTGTTTATCCGTTAGTAAAAGATGGAAGTATAGCCAATGCAGTAGCTGCAGCGGGAGGTTTGTTAGAGTCCGCTTTTTTAGAAAAGGCAGAGGTGACACGGCTTTCTCAAAATAGTATCAATAAAGTTGAGCATATAACTTTTAATATCGAATCTGCATTATTAAATCAGTCAGATTTAAAATATAAACTTAAAAGTAAAGATTCATTAAATATCTTTTCAGTTCCTAATTGGCAGGAAGAGGTGTCCGTTCAGTTGGTTGGTGAAGTTCGTTTTCCTGGTATTTACTCTATCAGGCGCGGTGAAACACTTGAAAGTGTTCTTGAGCGTGCTGGAGGGTTGACCGAGTTTTCTGCTCCTGATGGTGCTATTTTTACTCGAGAATCGATTCGTATAAAAGAACGAGAGCAACTTAAAAAACTATCAGAGGACTTGCGCCGCGAAATTGCCTCAAAAAGCTTTCAGAATTCGATAACTGATTCGTCACTGAGTTATGAAGATACAAATAAGCTTTTAAATGATTTGTCTGAAGTAGAAGCGTTAGGTCGTCTCGTTATCGATATTAATGAAATTTATAATGGCACTCAAAAACTTGAACTTGAAGACGGTGATACACTATATGTTCCAGCCATTCAAAATACCATAAATGTGATTGGTGAGGTTAATGTATCAACGTCTCACTTGTTCAATAAGGAAATGACATTAGAGACTTATATTGCAGCTAGTGGTGGCTTTAAACAAAGGGCTGATGAAGAACGCGTTTACATTATCAAAGCTAATGGTTCAGTTAAAATACCTAGCAACGATGCCTGGTTTTCTGTGTCTTCTGGAGTTGATTTGGCTCCTGGGGATACAATCGTGGTTCCTCTAGATGCTGAGCACATGGATAAACTCACACTGTGGAGTACTGTTACACAGATAGTGTATAACTTGGGCACTGCGGCGGCTTCTCTTTCTGTCTTGATAAAATAGTGTTGCAGAAGAATCTTAGAATTGAATGGAATAATATTAAATGCAGTCTGTCTTAAATAAAGCCAATGATGAAATAGCTTTAATGGAGCTATTTAAAGCCTTATGGGGGGGGAAGTTCATTGTCTTAGCTTTTGCTATTGTCTTTTCTGGAATGAGTGTCTTTTACGCGCTTTCAATTCCGAATATTTATAAATCAACAGTGTTGCTAACTGCTGCAGATGAAGGTAAAAGTGGAGTGGGGTCTAAGCTTACATCTCAATTTGGGGGGTTGGCAGCAATGGCGGGTGTTAACCTAGGCTCAGCAACGAGTGATAAGTCAGCTTTAGCTTTAGAGATAATCAAAAGTAGATCGTTTATTGTTGAATTTGTCGAATACTATGATTTTAAAGTAAATATTATGGCGGTTAAAGACTGGGATGCGCATCAAAACGCACTGGTTTATAATGATAATGTTTATGATTCAAAGTTAAAACTCTGGGTTAGAGAAGCTGTATTTCCGAGAGTGGCAGAACCAAGTTCTCAAGAAGTATATGAGAAATTTTTAAAGGAGCATTTAGTCATAACTTCTGATAAGAAATCAGGTTTGACTCAAATTTCGGTCTTTCATGCTTCACCTTATATTGCGAAGGATATTGCCGATAAATTGGTTGAGGCTATAAATAGTAAAATAAAGAAAGATGATATTGAAGAGGCCAATAATAGCATTAACTATTTAACAGCAGCTTTACAAGAAACAGTCGTAGCAGATATGCAAAAAATCTTTTATGAGTTAATTGAGCAACAAGAGCAAACTAAAATGCTTGCGAATGCGCGAAGTGAATATGTGTTTAAGGTAATTGATCCTGCAGTTGTTCCAGAGCTAAAAGATGGCCCGAAAAGAGCTACTTTATGTATATTTGGTACCTTGCTTGGGGTTTTATTAGGTAGTGTAATTGTTTTAATAAGATTTTTTATAAAAAATAAGTAAGCTATTTTTACTACGGGTAGATAATAAAGGTTAGTTCCTAATAAATTGTATTTTAAGGTGCTGTTTATTATTGAAAAATGACTATGCCTAATTTGTTTTTTTTATAGTTTGTATTACAATATCGTCCACAATAGGAAATGTATTTTAAATTATGTTTACAGAAACATTCACGGTCTTTTTTGCTTTCCTTGCATCTTATATCGCTATAATCACGATCAAACCATTCGCTATAAAAGTTGGCTTAGTTGATGAGCCATGTAGTCGAAAAAAACATATAGGCTCAATTCCTCTTATTGGTGGCGTGTGTATATTTGTTGCTGTCTTAGTATCTGTTTTAATGTTTTATCCACTAGATAAACCCCTAGTGAGCTACTTGGTCTGTGCTGGAGCGATTGTGCTCTTGGGTGTTGTGGATGACTATAGGCAATTAGGAGTTAAAATTAGACTTTGTATCCAAACGATTGTTGCTTTAGTAATGATGTGGGGTTCTGATGTATATATTCATAATCTCGGTAATTTATTTGGTACAGGTGGGATTGACTTAGGTTTGTTTGGTATTCCTTTTACAATAATAAGTGTTATTGCCGCGATTAATGCATTCAATATGATTGATGGGATTGATGGATTAGCTGGTTCGCTTAGTATTACAACATTAGTATCAGTTTTTTTACTGATGAGCTTCAGTGGTCATTTTGCTATTACAGCATTACCTTTAATTATTATCGCCACAATTGTGCCTTATTTAGCTTTTAACTTAGGGGTTAAAGGGCATCGGAATCGCAAAATTTTTATGGGTGACGCAGGTTCAATGTTTATTGGTTTGAGTATTGTTTGGTTTTTGATGGTGTGCACCCAAGGTGAGGGCGTTGCTTTTAGGCCTGTGACAGCCCTTTGGATTATTGCAATTCCACTTATGGATATGATGGCGATCATTATCCGTCGTCTTAAAAAAGGTCAATCTCCCTTTATGGCAGATAGAGATCATTTGCACCATGTATTTATGCGCATAGGTTTTAGCTCTCGTAAAGCACTCTCTGTGATCGCAACCTTCTCAATGATTATGAGTGGGGTAGGAATAACTGGTGAGTTATTAGCGGTTCCTGATTTAGTTATGCTTGTTTTATTCATAATGGTTTTTATTGGCTATTCTTCCTGTATTCAACATAGCTGGAAAGTGGCTCGCTTCTTGAGGCGAAACCGCAATAATAGTCATTCATACAAAAAGCCTTAAGTATTTACTTAAGGCTTTTTCTTGTTTGGGCATAAATTTCTGTTTCAAGCAAACCTCTTATATCGACAGTAATCGTCAATCTTGGTAGTATCGAGCGGGTATTCCTTTCTATGCTGATATGGTCATTATAAAACTATGAAACAAAAAAAATTATCTTCTCAATTTGGCTTTACAATGATGGAACTATTAATCGTTATTGTGATTTTAGGGTTACTAATGTCCTTAGTGGCACCAAAGTTTTTTAATAAATTAAGCACGGCAGAGAGAGGCATAGCAGCTACTCAAATGTCTGCATTTGAAACCGCTTTGGATACTTATCGCTTAGATTTAGGTAAATACCCGCAAAAACTCGAAGATCTGAGAGTTGGATCTGAACCTCGCTGGGATGGTCCTTATTTGCCTAAAGATATTCCGCTCGATCCTTGGGGAAATCCTTATGTATATAAAATTCCCGGTGAAGACGGGAACCCCTATAGCATCATGTCATATGGTGCTGATGGCAAGCTTGGTGGCGAAGATAGTAACGAAGACATAGTTCATAAATAATGGAAATAAATCAATTACTTCGTGATGAGTTTTTTATAACGCAACCCGATCTTGAGCGAGCACTCAGTTTTCAACAGCGGTTTGGTGGTAGATTAGAGCAAATTTTAGTTAATATGGGGAGCCTTCCAGACGATCAAGTTCCTCATTTTCTATCGCGTTATCTCGATATTCCTTTGCTAGATTTGTTTACTTGGCAAGAGCAAAGCTTACCTACTGTCGCTGATGAAGATTTTAAAATACTGGTATCGAAAAACTGGCTACCGTTAAAGGTTGATGGTGATAATTGGACCTTTGCGTGTGTTTTTCCGCTTGATCTCACGATAAATGAATGGCTAAGTAAACATAAAATTAACGCTGAGCTGTTTATTGCCACTGAATCTGACATTCAAAGTTTATTAGCTCAGTATGAGCAACATACGGTGGAAGAAGATAACTCAGAGTTTGTTGGAGATGAAGAGGATCGACTCAGAGAGCTGGCCACAGAAGCACCTACGGTTAATTTGCTCAATTCATTAATTTCTCGAGCGTTGCGTCAGGGGGCATCTGATATGCATTTAGAACCATATCAGGGGCGTTATCGGGTGCGCTATCGCGTCGATGGTGTATTACATGAAGTAGAGCGTTTAGCCCCAAAAATGCAGTTGCCGATTGTGACCCGTTTGAAGATATTATCTGGAATGGATATCGCTGAAAAGCGCCGACCGCAAGATGGAAAAATTGAGATGAAAATCTCAAATCAAGAAATCGACATTCGTGTTTCAGCATTACCACTTAATGATGGTGAATCGGTCGTCATGCGTTTTTTACGCAAAGATAATGTGCAGTATGATATGTCTGTCCTTGGGTTATCGGCTGATATTGAAGCTATGATACGAGGTGATATCCGTACCACTGCGGGGGTTGTATTGCTCACAGGCCCAACTGGTTCAGGTAAAACCACGACCTTGTACACGTTTTTAAATGCACTTAACAATGATGATGTGAAAATAATAACTTTAGAAGATCCTGTCGAGTACCAATTACCTGGAATCAACCAAGTACAAGTAAACAGTGATATTGGTTTTGATTTCTCTGCAGGTTTACGGAGTATTGTACGCCAAGATCCAGATATCATCATGCTTGGTGAAATCCGCGATAAAGAAACTGCACAAATTGCACTGCAATCGGCGTTAACGGGTCACTTAGTTTTCTCAACCGTGCATACCAATGATGCAGCTAGCGCTTATACTCGGCTACTCGATCTAGGAGTTGAAGAATTTCTACTTAATGCCGCTTTAGTCTCGATAGTTGCACAGCGGTTAGCCCGAAAAATTTGCCCTAAATGCTCAGTACCTCATCCTGATGCCGAGTCTTTGATTGAGAAGTATGAGCTTCATGCATTTGCGAATAAATTTGATTTAAGTGAATTTAACCTTCGTAAAGGCGAAGGGTGTGAGCATTGTTCTCATACTGGCTATAAAGGTCGAATGGCAGTCACCGAATACTTGGGTTGTGATGACGCAATAAAAGCGATGCCTAAAGACAGCGATTTTATTAATAAAGCCAAAGCGCATAATGCAAAGTTAAATCGTCGTACTTTACTTGAAGATGGCTTGTATAAAGCTGTACAAGGCTTTACGACAATAGATGAAGTATTGCGAGTTGCGGGCTGATGGCATTATTTAACTACAAAGCTTACGATAGCTCAGGTGCAAAAACGGATGGTCAAATCGAAGCAAGTGATCAATCCAACGCCTTAGAGCTATTAAAAGCACAAGGGCTCCTGCCTTCAGAAATTAAGGCTTATCAGGAGCCTGGAAAAAATGTTTTTAGCTTTGGAGAAAAAGTAAACCTTGCTGATTTAGAGTTTTTAACAGCAGAGCTTAGTTTGTTGTTGGAATCGGGCGTTAAAATTGACCGCGGTATTGATATCATACGTAAAACCAAAGCCAAACCCGCTTTAGCTAAATTACTCAATGATCTGAACCAAAGCATCAAGAAAGGTAACAACTTGTCTGATGCATGCCGTGATCATCCTGAGGTTTTTGATGAGCTTTATTGTAATTTGATTGAGCTTGGGGAAGCATCAGGAAACCTGAGCGAAATATTTGCTGACTTAGCCAAAGACTTAAAATTTAAACGTGATTTACGCAGCAAAATCATCAGCTCGCTGACCTATCCAAGTGTTATTTTTTTCGTCTGTATTTTAAGTATTGTGTTCATTTTTAACTTTATTATCCCAAAAATGTCGAGCATGTTCGCTGATGCCAAAGATTTACCTTGGTATACCCAAATGATGCTGAGTAGTAGCGAGTGGATGATGCAGTATCAAGGCTTATTACTTGTTGCTTTATTGGCCGGTACTTTCGGGTTAGTTGCGGCGGCAAAACAACCTAAGTTTTTAGCTTGGTGGCAAAATACCTCGCTAAAACTTCCTGTAATCAGAACAGCTATCATCACCATCGAACGCATTCGTTTTAATAGCGGTTTGGCTATGATGGTTAAAGCCGGTGTGCCGATAGATAAAGCATTAGGGCTATCTGCAGGTAATATCAAAAATCATTCACTACGCCGAGAGATGGAAATAGTCAAACAAAAAGTAAAGCGAGGGAGTGCACTTACTCCTGCGTTAAAACAAACCTCCCTTTACCCTGATTTTTTTATCTCACTACTCGAAGTGGGCGAAGAGTCGGGTAATTTAGAGCGGGTATTTGATGAAGTGGCTAACCGGTCACGTCAAGAGTTCGAAAGCTGGACCTCTAAGATGACGACCCTAATAGAGCCGTTGATGATCTTATTTATGGGTGGTTTTGTTGGGAGTGTTGTAGTCGTAATGCTTTTAAGTATGGTGTCTCTTAACGATGTTGGATTTTAAACCAAATGAATCTGGATGTGGCTAAGCAACGAAGAGGAGGGATGGGATTCACGTTAATTGAGCTCATGATTGTGATGGCAGTAGTTGCTTTATTAATGGGGTTAGTAGGGCCGCTAACTTTGCAGCAACTAGATAAGAGTGAAGCAAAAACAGAGCTCATCAGTTTTCAGAATAACTTGAAGTACATGAGTAAGGCAGCATACCTGACAGGTCAACATTTTCACTTAAATTTGAATGGCAAAGAAGTTATTATCAAAAACATAAATTCATCAGCAATAATCAAAAGCACAACTTACAAGCATTTATTTTTTAAAAACAGAAGTCTGCGATTTAATCAATACGGATTTATTCAAGAACGAAATCCAGTCTCAATTCATGTTGGAAATAAGATAGTGGAGCTTGAGGTTTTTGATTTAATCAATAAGCCTTATAATTTTGAATAATAAAATGTTTGCAAATAATAAACAAAATCTCGGTTTTACGCTTATAGAGGTCATGATAGCGAGTGTCATCTTATTTGGTACTATCGCTGTTTTAGGGTTGATCTATAAAGGAGTTGTCACTTCTTCGCTCAAGGCTGAAAATCATGTAAAGCTAAGCTTAGCTGCCCCCTTTATTGAGAAAAAAATTAAAAGTGTGATTTTTGATACTTCAGATTCAAAGGTACTTTTTTTGCAAGGGAGTGGGACTGAATACAATGTTCACTATAAATGGGTCGCCAACTCTATAGATTTTCAGTCTCCGCCAGTGAGTTTTGATCCTGAGTCGGGGAAGCTAACTGAGCATCCGAAAAAATATAAATTGTGGGAAGTGAACTTAGACCTTGAATTTCTGTCTACGCTTCAATCTTATACCTACTTGGAAGTCTCTTGGCATGAGTAGAAATGGCTTCACATTGATTGAATTACTAATCACCATCATGATACTTAGTTCACTGCTATTCTTGGGCTCATTTAGTTATCAAATGTTAGCAAATCGATGGGAGAAGCAATTAGGTACTTTTGATAATTCACTTAGTCTGAGTCGGAATATCCAAATATTAGAAAAAGTGCTCAGTAGTACTCTTCCGCTAGTTATTGAAGATAGACAATTATTAGCTTCCAATTATGGCTTTTTTTTTATTGGGAAAAAAAACCGGCTTTTATCTATTACCGAGCAGGGGTTATTTTCAAATGAATACCCTGAAATTTTCTTACTTTCACTGAAGGAAGTGGAAAATGGTAAATTTGATTTGATATATCAAGCGCTAAGTACAGAACATTTTTTATTAACATCTTCAACGCAAGAGATTGTTTTCGAGCATAGCTACTTGTTGTTAGAAGGGGTATCAAAGTTTGAGTTAAGCTACTTTGGTTGGGATAATCTCCTTACTAAAACTGAGAAAAATGTTGAAGGTAATTCAGCCTCTTGGAGAAGTGAGTTTTCAGGGTTGAACTCTCAAGCTTTACCTAACGAGGTAGAGGTCGTTGTGGAGTCAGTTGATCTTGAATTTTCATTTAAAGTTCAAATGGAGCGAAACTCACTGCGGTATTTAACCCCATACATTGAGGTTGATCCGTGAAAAAAGTAAATGGGATTGCACTAATACAAGTGCTTTTATTTACCGCTATTCTGACAGTGTTTGCAATCTACTTAAATCAGACTGCGAAACAACAAGTCTCACTAGCCCAAATGGCAAAAAAACGTGCTGAAGCTGAGTTTTATCTGAAATCAGCTCATTCGACTGTACTATTTAATCTTTTAACAAAAGATAAAGTGATGGTGATTGCCAGCAATGATGAAGAGGAAAACTTAGACATAAAGAGTGTTTGGAATTTTCATGGCCAACCATTTAAGTTAAATCAGTTTGTTGATGTTGAAATCCAGGATTTAGCAGGGTTGATCAACCTTCACAAGCCTAATATTAATGTTCTCAATAAGCTACTCGTGGCTAATGGGGTTACACCAACCCGAGCTAGAATGATTATTGAACGTTTGTTAGATTGGCAAGATCCAGATGCTGAACCGCGCGAGTTTGGTAGAGATAGTGGTGATAACTCTTTGATCAGAAATGCTCCTTTAAGTCACTTAAGTGAGGTTGATAAAGTAATGCAGTTCACCGATGAAGAAAAAAAACTAATTCTGGCGAATTCAACAATCCATTTTATTGGTCATTTTAACCCATTGTCTGCATCGATCGAGATGATTAAGAGTATCACTAAAAATATAGGTTCAGAGTTGATGATTAAAAGGTTGCGTGAAAGCAATCAATTGGATCGAAATAAGTTTGAGTCTATCAGTGGAATTCAAGATAGTGATGAGTCATGGTTAGTGGTCGCAAACACTTTACAAATAAAGTATAAAGTTACCTTAGATCAAATTGTATTACATAAAGAGTACACAGTTAAACTTCAGCCATATGCTTCCCAAGGGGCTTCTCCATATCTCATTCTTTCGGAACGAAACTAAATAAAATGAATCAAATATCCAGTATTTTTTATAAAATTAAGAAGTCAATATTAAGCTTTTTATTTTCAAAGGTGGGCTATTATGATGGCCAGTTGCACCAATTCGATTATTCAGAACAAGGCAAAAAAGTTGTCGAAAATTTTAGCCCTTGGTTGTTAATTATTTCAAATCGTTTCTATGAAGAAAAAATATTAACCTTTCCAGTAGTTGAAAATAAAGAAGTTGCTAAATTAATTAAATTAGCAGGTTCAGCCAATACGGTTTCTTGTATAGCAAGCAAGTCAAACGATAGTACATTTGTTAATCAGTGGGTCTTTGACTCAATTACAACAACTTCGTTTATTCAAGTACCCGAATCTTACTTGCTTGGGTGCGGCTTGGAAGTACACCATATTGTCAGGGTGCAAGAGTCTCCAGATAAAGCCTTTTATGTTGCAAAATCACCCAATAACATAATCAGAAGTGCTGATGAGTTTGCCAGAATAAATAGTTTTGATATGTTTGCTATGTCTGCAGGAATGCTTGCTAATCATCGGCAAAATTTAGACGAAAATCAGAAAGAAAAAGCACTAATGAAAAACTTATGTGCGCTCAATATCATGCAATTAGTTCAGTTTATTAAGCTGCCGACTAAGGTTAGTCTTGATAAAATACTGCAAGGATTAATAATACCTGGCTTTCTATTGTTCGCAGGTTTTTTATGCTTAAGTTCTGTGTTTCTTATGGTGCGAGGTGCGCATTTAGACTATCAAATAAATGCAATACAAGATGATGTAAGCGGATTGCTAGAAAGTTACTCTGAATACGAAGCAAAGCGCAGTATTTATAAGCAGTTATATTTGATTTCTGAAAGTGCGGACAATCATTTAGGGCTAATTGCATCTTTGGCACCCGTTTTTGATATTGCCACTATCAGCAGTGTTAGATATGAATTTGGTAGATATATTGTCCAAGGAGAGGTGGAAAAGGCATCTGTCCTATTGGAATTATTATCAACACAGCCTAATGTCCAAGAAGCCAAATTTGATTTACCCGTCACTAAAAATGGATCGAGAGAGCGCTTTACATTGAGCTTTTCTATTACGCAAACACTGAGTTTCCCTAAGTTAGGTTGATCTAATGAATGAACTGAAGAAGCATTACCCTTTATTACTTATAGTGGCGATTTTATTATCCATTAAATTTATTCTTATTCCATTAACAGAGTGGCAGCAAAGGACTGTGAATGAGCAGAAATTGCAGCTAAGAAAATTGACAAAATCATTGGAACTTTTAGCTAATAAAAATGATATTGTTGAAGCATATGAGCACTTAAATGGTGAGATGAATAAACTTAAACCTCTTTTTTATACTGAGGAAGCTCAAACTAATTTTCAGTTAGAGCAGCAAAAGATCATAGAAACAAAGCTAGCTCGGCACAACTTAACGAGTAAAAGGCTTGGCTGGCTGCCAACCTATGAGCAATCAAATGAAGAAGTCAGTAAAATACAACTCGAGTATAGTTTTGAAGGTGATGGCGAAAATGTCATCGCCTATTTGATTGAACTAAGTGAAAATAAAGAGCTTTTAGCAATAGAAAAAATCAACTTAAGCTTTAGAGGTCAAAGGCCCGGGCAGTTGGGGATTATCAGTGTTTTTGCTAAACGCAATTTTTATGTTTTAAGTCAAAAGGGAAGCTAAATGGCGATGAAAATATTTTTCGCTTTTCTGAATCGCGGAGACGTGAGAATAAGCTTGCTAATTTCTCTGTGTGGTTGTGTTTATTATGGTGTGAATAATTTAACATTGGAGCGAGAGGCAGCTAAAAATAATGATGAGGATACTAATGTTGTTGAGTATATTAGTCAGGCAGTGACAAAAGAACACATTTTTCAATTGAATCAGCTGTACCAAGCTTATGCTCAGAAGAAGCCTCAGGAAGAAAATCAAGACGCAGAAGTCAATAAAAATAGAGGCTTAACTTTAGAGGAACAGTTAAATCAACGTGGTGACTTAACTGAGGTTTTCTTAGGTGATAATAAGCTACAACTTAAAGCTGTAATATTTGACCGAGCACAAAAAGAGCAATATGCCATTATTCAGATAGATGATTTGTTGACAAATCAAACACAAATGAAGCAAATAAACCATGAGACTTTATTACTTGGAGCACAACTTAAGATTTTGAGTAATAAGTCAGTGTTATTATCGGTACCAAGAGAGCAAGAAACACAAGAAATAAACCTAACTATGTTCAAAACACAAAATTCAGTAGATTCACAATAATGAAAGGCACTCGAATGAATAATATTAATGCTATTTCGGTAGCTTTAGTTGGTATGGTTCTGTTAAATGGGTGTAACACTACTCAAAATCAGCCGTTTACTCCAAAAACATCTTTTTTAGCGTCGAACTCTGCCACGAGCAATTCAGCGACTGATAATATTCAACCCAAAAATGAGAAAGTCAGTAAAGTTAACTCAGAGAAAAAACTAAACTTTTTACCTACATTTCAAGTTGAGCAGCAAAGTGCGCAATTAACGGATGATGTTATCGAACGTTTTAGTAATGAACAGACTCTAGAAATTAGCGCAGAAACCTTACCTTTACAAGATTTCCTTCATTTAGTCTTAGGTGATCGTTTAAGTGTTAGTTATGTCCTGTCAGATGATATAAAAGCTGATGGTCAGCCTGTAACCTTAAACCTTCAAAATGCGGTGACAGAAAGAAAACTGTTTTTATTAACGGATGAATTGCTGGAGGAACGTGGTTATACCATTCGCTTTAGTGACAATATATTTTATGTACATAAGCAAGATAGCAGTCAGGGTCAAACGGATTTAGTCTATGGCTATGGAAAAAGTGTAGAGAGTGTGCCGCAAACTAGTGGCGATATTGTGCAGATGGTACCATTTGAATATGGAATGCAAATTTCTATGTCTAATACCTTGCGGCAAATGATAGGTGTTAAGTCAACCTCAGATCCAGCCCGAAACACTATTAATATTTTTGGCAAGCGCAGAGATATTATCCGTGCTTTAGAATTGATTGATATTTTCGATCGGCCAGCAATAGCGAATAGACATATTGGTGTATATAAGTCGACCTTTATCAGTGGGGACGAATTATTACAAAAATTAAAGGAATTATTGGCTCAAGAAGGAATAAAGCTAGGATCAGGCTCAGATACAAATAGCACGATTACTGTTGTGAATATGGAAAAGCAAAGTCGCTTAGTCTTTTTTGCTGTTAAACCTGAAATCATCGAACGAGCTGTATTTTGGGCGAATGAAATTGATAAACCTATTGATACAGCTGAAAAGCAGTATTTTATTTACCAGCCTCAATATTCACGAGCTGTTGATATGGGCGAAAGCCTAGAAGCATTAGTAGGTGAAGTGAGTAGCATTTCGTCAAGTACATCTGCAGCGCAAGAGAACAGTAAAAGGCAAGGTGCTTTAACAGCGAGTTCAGAAGACTTGAAAATGGTCGTCGATGAACGATCTAACTCCGTTATATTTTTCACTACAGGAGAGAAGTATCAGCAAATATTACCGCTAGTTAAGAGGCTTGATATTCTGCCAAAACAAATTATGTTGGAAGTCGTTATTGCAGAAGTCTCGTTAACTAATGAGTTTAAGCAAGGGGTGGAGTTCGCTTTTAATAATGGTAATTATGGACTGTCAACGCAAGGTGCATTTATGGGGGAAGGGTTTGGCGGTCTTTCCTATCTATTGAAAGGTGCGCAGGGGCAGCTTGCGATTAATATGTTGCAAACCAATTCACTGGTTAATATTTTGTCTCGTCCCTCTTTGGTTGTGAGAGATGGTGTGAGTGCCAATATTAATGTTGGAACCGATATTCCCATTGTAGGCGAAACATCATCAGACCCGATTAATGGTGATAGGCAAACTACTAAAATAGAATATCGTAAAACAGGGGTTGAGCTTGGAGTAACACCTACAGTGAATGCTCAGGGTATTGTATTGATGGAAATTAAACAAAAAATATCGAATCAAGTAGAGTCTGGTTCGACGGTCTCGGGAAACCCCAGTGTCTTTGAACGTACAATTAACACTGAGGTAGTGGCTGAAAGTGGGCAAACCATAGTGCTAGGTGGGTTGATTAGTGAAAACCAAAGCACTAAAGATTCTAAAGTACCGTTTTTAGGCGATATTCCGATTATTGGTGGTTTGTTTCGTGCAGATACCGAAAGCGGTGATAAAACGGAGTTAGTTATTCTGGTTACGCCTAAAGTTATTGAGTCTTCTTCGGAATGGGATGATATCAAAAAGCAATTTGATAGTGCGTTTCAAAATTTGTCGTTGCCAACGCCAATTATTTACAATTAATACGGGTTTTTGATTAGTACATATTATTGGGTTTAACTCATATTAGTTTGCAATAACCATAAAGGTTGGCTACAAATAAAGGTTGGCTACAAAGTAGGTAATTATTATTAGTGTTTGTACTTAAACAAATAAATTGTAATTGTAATAATAAAGTTACTGATTATTCGTTGATAAGTTTGAAAAACTTGAGTAGACTCGCTATACGTTATGGCTTGTTAAAAAGTCTCTAGTAAATAGCCTTAACGAAATTTGCTAAATTTAATTCGCGTTGTTTACAATATTCAGCGCTCAGAAAACTTAGTATAAAAATACAGTAATTTAGGTTGTTGACAGTTTGTTGTTTAGCGGCTTACACTTACTGCGTTTGGTTGTTGCTTAGGTGACGGCCTAAGTACAATAAAAAGTATGTGAAATAATAGACTAATACTATTGTTTCAGTTTCATGAAACTTGGAGAATGGAAATTATGTTCAAGAAAACTCTACTAGCACTATCTATCGCTGGTGTATCTGTAGCAGCTAATGCAGCAACAGTAAAAACAGGTGCTACAGCAACAACAGCTGCAGCTCAAGAAAAATTAATTACAGCGTCTGCAAAAGGTGCTGCAGGTGAAGCGTTAGGTGTGAATAAAGCATTTGGTGGTGCTGATGATAACTGTCTAGCCCTTGCTTCATTCTACGGCGTTACATTAACAAATAAAACTGGCGGAACTGCTGATTCAACTAAAGGTGCTGGTATTGCTGGTGATACTGCGACTTTTGTTGCTGGTAATGGTTTATCTGCAAATAAAGTATTTACAACTGCTGCTGATACTTGTACTGCTGAAATTCAACCTGTTTTAAGCACTACAGCTACAAAAGATGGTTTAGAGTACACGCAAGCTACAGCGCTTGAAATCAAACCAATGGTAGTTGCTGGTATTGGTGGTTACAAAGCGGAAGATACATTAACATTCCAATTTACTGGTGCTAAGTTAGATTTAACTAAAACAACAGCTCCAGTAATTACAGTTCAAGGGCACGGTGGTACAAATACAACTGTAGGTGGTATTCAAGGTACTGTTGCTGACGTTTCTTTTGATATTCTAGATATCACAGATTCTCAAGTTCGTTTTACTGTTAAATCAGCTAACCCTGCAACTTCGTTTGTACGTGGTGGCGCTATTTTAGAACTAAGCAAAATCTTCCTTGATTCTACTGGTTTAGCTGCATCTACATCTGTAACGCTTAATTCTTTTGGTACTAATACATCAGGTACTAAGTTTGATGAATCTTCTGCTACTACAGTAGTAAGTCTGCTTCCACAGTACACAACTGAAGTTGAAACTCTGTTAGATGCTGATATCGATGTTGGTAAAGATCGTCAACAGTTTGCTAACAATTCAACTGCTGATGCGCTAGTACTTAAAACAACTTTAAACCCTACATCAAATACATTAGTACCTTCTGAAGTGACTTATCTTGTATCTGGTGATTTCTCTTGGGCATACGCTCCTTCAGTAGATTCTAATAAAGATGGTAAATTATCATCTGCAGAATTAATTGCTGGTAAAGTTGCTGTTTTAACAGGTGGTGATGATACGATTAAATCTCTTGCATTAAATGCTACTAACACAGAACTTACAATTGTAGGTACTGTAACCGGTGCTTTAGATACAAATCCAACAATCACATTCAACGTACCAGGTTTTGACTCTGGTAAAGCAGAAAATCCAATGATTTCTGTTCAAGATTTCACAGTTAAAGTTGATACACTTTCTGATAAGTCTGTTGGAAATAAAGCAGTGAACATGCCTTCTTTAGCTAAAACAGCTGCGGGTGCATGGAAATTAAATGGTTCTGTTGTTGTAGTTCCTTACGTACCGTTTGGTCCTATTACACAACCAATTTTACGTCACACAAATGCTGGTACACAAACTGGTGACATCACTGTACGTTACATGGTTGAAGACGTGCACACTGCATGGCAGCCACTAGCTGCTGCTGGTGTAAAAGATGCTAAGCCTGGTGTTCGTAACATGCTTAACTTAGTAACTGATGCGCTTAAAGCAGAAGGTTATGATGCAACGACTACAGGCTTCAAAGTAGCTTTAGAAGTTGTTACTAACGTACCTTCAAAAGACGTACACGTATACGGTGGTGCGAAAATCACTGCTGAAGGTCAAGATCGTATCCACTTAGGTACTTTCAAAACTAACGTAAACTAATTTAAACTTAGTTTAATAAAAAGCGAGCTTAGGCTCGCTTTTTTTATATTTAATTTTCTGATAGATGGAAGTTTGATATGCTTGTCATTCTCTTTATGTGGTGCTGCAGGGCAGCCCATTTTAGTCAGAGTTCTTGTTGAAGTTAAATTGTAACTCCACCCAATTTAGTGCAGTTATTGCGTAGAATCTTATGCAGGCTCGAGGCATCCAATTGATGTCATATCGCCAAGTGGGCCATAAGGCCGCTCATAATTATAAATATCTAACCCCTTACCTGTGATTGTACGTACTTCTAGGAGTGACTCAAAAAATATACATCTAGCCCCTCTTAACGGCAACTTCGGTTAAACCTTTCAACAAAACCATTTTGGTCGGGATTGCCTTGTTTTATAAATTCCAACTTGATGTTGTTTTCTACTGCTCAAGTTTCCAGCCTAGTTGAGGTAAATTCAGGGCCGTTATCTACTCTAATTTTATTTGGTTTACCACGCTAAGCAATGGTGTGTTTTAGTGTCCCAATCACTCTCTCAGCCGTTAAACTGGTTGTCGGTTGAAGTCATCAAGTGCATTCAATGTTCTAAAATGGTGCCTATAGCTCAGTGCATCTTTCATAAAGTCTATTGAGCAGATTCATTATGTTGTGTTGGTGCACTTAATGGCTCAGGCGTTCTCATTGGTAAATGGCGCTTTCTTTTACGTCTCAAGTTGAGTTTTAACAGGTTGTAAATGCGTTCAACGCGCTTTTTATTACAAGGCTTGCCTTTGTGTTGCGAAGCCTTTGAATAACTGAGGCACCCCCTATGGTGACGTTCGGCTAACGCCTAAAGCACGTCGCTAACTTCATCACCTGGTGGTCGTTTAAAAGCTGCGCGGCTTAGCCATGCCACTTCAAAAGCAAATGCGACGCAAACCTTGAATTGAGCTCTTAAATGCTCTAACCAAGCTCTACGCCTACTTGTCTTTACGGCTTTTTTGCAATGATATCCTCAAGCATAGAATGCTTTAGGCTCAGTGTTGCAAACATATCTTTTAACTTATGGTTTTCTTCTTTAAGTTCTTTAAGTTCTTTAAGGCGTTTAACATCAGAAGTTTCCATACCATCATATTTTGAGCGCCACAGTGTAAAATGTGCTATCACCTATTCCATAGTTACGGCAAATTTCAGTTACTGGAATGTCTGACTCTGCTTCTTTGATAATGCTGACAATTTGAGTTTCGGTGAACTTGCTTTTCTCATCGTAAACTTTCCTATTTATGTCAATTGAAAATTCTACTTATGAACTGTTTGATTTTTTTGGGGGAGGGCACAACTTGATTAGGTAAAGATGGCTAGTTGTTAAAAGACAACTAGCCATGTAATTCTAGTTAATTAAAATAACAAAATGCTATTTTTGTTTGCGTAACTGGTTAAATGTTTAAATGCAGTCTCAATTAAAAGACTGACATCTTGGTGTTCAGGATGATTTAACTTGTTGACCTCTTGCCAATAATTATAATTTTTTACAATAATCTGCTGCTCTAAATGCTTAACTTCATTGATGAGGTCAGCATCATGTTGGTAGTGACCAGCCTCATTAGAGGAAAGAAGTATCATTTTTAAGGTTTCATTGAGTAAGGCTGAGTTATCAGTTTTAGGGATTACCATTTTATCAACTTGATATTCATTCTCTGAAAGCGCTACCAAATCGGGAGCAAAGTCTGTCAGATAATCACCATTTTCTGAAATATTGTCGGTCGATTGAGCACCTGAATTACCGAGGATGGTAAAAGAAATATTGTTTCTGGTTGTAATTTTTGTAGGTACACTAAAAAACCACGGCGCTTGTGTGTCAATAAAGCCATAAATAAGGTAGGTTAGTAATGGATCAAAGTTATTATAGTGTACATAAAGTTCACCGCTTACTGGGTCAGGTTGACCTGATACTGATAAGGTTGATTTATTTGCATTATAATAATTTGATTTGGTTTTATGATTTAAAAAATCAATAATAGATAATAACCCAAGTTCATGAGGTAGCTCTGTGTGAATCCCTAACTCTAAGAGGGCATTCTGTTGGTAAGTAAAAGTACGAGATCCGAAAAAGCTCTCAATAGCGAGTCTTTCGACCATATTACTCTGGCACAGCTGGCTAAACTTTTGAACCTTTTGGTTAAACCCCTTACCTGATACCAATTTAGCCAGAAGTTCAGGCTGTTTGTTTAATGAAAAAAATGGGCTCGACGCTTTCCATGTCTTTATTTTGTCTGTCTCATTATAAATAGCAACCATTAACTCCATGGTTTTTTTAGCTTGTGGATTCATCATCGTTTGTTTAGCTTGAACCACAAGTTGATCATCTTTTGAGAGGCTGATGTCAAAGTCGTTCAGTAGCGGCATGCAAGTGAGTGGGATATCGAGTAATCGCTCATTTGATTTATTACTGCTGAATACTTTGATTGACAAGTTATTATCTTCTTCATGGACACGTAATCGGGTGTGGAAGGTCGCACCGTAATTTATATTGTCTTCGAACAATTGCTCAATGAGTTGGATCAGCTTTTTATTCTTACCACTGACTAATTCGTTTGAGATTGATGATTCATCAATTGATGTAGTTGATTCTGTACTTGGATTGAATATTTGTTTAAATGCACTAAACCACTTCTCATGATTATGTTTTGCTTCTAAGCGCTCTAAAAGCTGGTTACCGAGACAAAGCTCGTTAGATAAGTAGAAGAGATTTAGAAACTTTTGGTTGTTAGCTGATGATAAGTTATTACACTCTGTAAGCAGCTGTGTAGAAAAATAGTTTTTTTTATCGGTATTGTTGATACCTATAGCAGCTAAGATTAATAAATATAGTGCTTCGATAGAGTAGTCTGTTAAAGCTCTTAACTTTTCTCCATATTCGAGTATCAATTCAAACTCTTCAAGTTCGCACGCTAGTTGGCACAGTTTTAAACGCGTTTGAGCATTATTGGCTGAAGGGTCTAACTTTAGAGCAGATATAAAGCAGTTTAGCGCTTTGTCTTTAGTATTGTTTTTAATGTGAGAAGAAGCTAAATTATTTATAATTCTTGATTTTTCTTGTTTTGTTTCAGCGAGCTTAAGTGCTTTTTCAAACCTTGGAATTGCTAATGCAAATTGATTGTTATGAAAGTAGCAAACGGCTTCGAGGTCTAAAGAGCCATAAGAGGGGTTCTTAGTATTAACTTTTTTAATTAAAGTGAGTGCTTTTTTAATCTTTTTTTTACCAATTAACTCATTAACTTGATGTAATATTTCTTCCATTTTATTCTCGGCTTTAATTTTAATTTTAATAAAGGGGAGTATTCCCTTTTGTTATACTACTAGTCTATTTTGATTCAAAGGCATAATCAAAATTTAGAATGTCGCATTTGTATTTATTAGCAACAAATTCTTGGCCTTCCAGATCGTAAAATTCAGAATAGTTGTCAACCTTGTTAGGGGTATTTTGAATGGCACGCAACTTATCGAGGATAAAGTTCGATTTCTGTGTTTTATTTTTGTGAGGTAAAGTGAGTGACTCACCTGTAATAATACGTGTGATCTCAGCAAAGTCATTATTTATGTTTTCAAATTTACCAACAAAATCGACACACACGTCTCCGTTTCTATCAACAACAAAGTCACTTTGTGGCATGACGTGGCGGTGTATGCCGTTATATCCTTGATAATCATCTTCGCCCTTTTTTGGGTAATGTTTAAAGAGGAAGTCTTTAAATGGATATTTATGGCCTTTATAGAGATACTCGGATACTAACCTATTCCATGGATTTCTTACGATAGTAAATTTAAAAAGTTGATTAAACTCTTGTTCCGTTAAGTAGCCGTACTCTAAATATTCTTGTGCGGTCAGGTGAGCGAGTCGTGGTGGCCCCTTTTTTGGGTTTGGATTTTTTTTGAGTAAAAAGTGATGCCTATCTTCCCATTTTATTCCTGCGCGCTTTAAGAAAACAGATTCCACACTTTGCCCTGCGGCTTTGGGGATGTGAATAAATAAACAGTTATCGAAAGTTGAAATCATATTTTTTCTTTTTCAAAATTTAAAATACGTCTTTTTACGAAATACAAACTTAACAGGTTTTGTAATGCGATACCAAAAGAGGTTGTGATAGCAGCACCTATGGTAGTGTAATTAGGGATTAAAATGAACCCTAAAGAAACGGTCAGTACGGCTGTGAGCAAGGTGATTTTTTGATGATGCTTCTCATTGCCTGTCATAATTAATAAGTTTACGACGCTGCCAGTTCCTACATTGATGCACTGACCTAAAATTAGGATTTGTAGTAACAGTGTACCAGCTTGGAATTGCTCTCCAAAAAGTAAAAGTAAAGCGTCAGCTAGAGATAGTAAAATAACCCCCAGCATAAACGAAGTAATTAACAAAATTTGATTACATGACTTTACAAGTTTAACAAGCTCAGTTTTTTTGTTCGCTTTATATAGTTGCGCAAAATGGGGGGCTAAGACTGCATTTATTGCAAATAGTATCATAGTCATAGCCGTTGATATTTTGAGTGCCAAAGCATAAATACCAATGTCATTTAAGTTTGTGTGAATACTTAATAAGGCGATACTAAATTGAGGGATTAGTAAATATACAATAGATGTAGTCCATAAAGGAAAACTGTGTTTAAGTAGCTGTAAAGGGGTCTCTCGCTTTTGTTTGTTTGTATTACCATTTATCAAGGGCTTTAGCTTGAGATAACACATAATAAAACTGAATATACAAGCGAGAAAACTTGCGCTCGCCAGTAAGTTTAGGAGCTCTTTTGCGTTTGAGTCTAATTGTGAAAAGCATTGAAAAAGTAATGCCGCAATCAATAACGACGTAAATCCATTAAAAGCGACAGAGTAAGTCGTTGCATTGACTCCTTTTAGTAGTCCAGAGTTAATGGATAAAAAGGTGGCAGAATAAGCCATGATTATTATAGGGTTAGTCAGGTCAATTAGAAGTGGCTGCTCTAATAAATAGCCAAAAATTTCGATTTTAAATATGTATAAGGTGGTGCAAAGCACGGTGATAAAGATAAAAGCTAAACTACTAACTTTTAAATATCGATTTATCAACAAGTTGAAATGTTTTCTGTGAAGATTGATAGCTGTATTTTTAACGATTGCACTATCAAACCCAAACTTTGCGAATGTTACTATAAATAGTACGAGTACTTGCGCTAAGGAAAATAGCCCGAATTCTAGAGTGCTCAACTTTTGGGTGGCAATATAACTTATCAATAAGCTTAACAAGGCCGTTAATGCCTTTATTACGAAGGGGGCTAGAGATAGCCTCATGATTTTAGATGCGTTAATCATTATTTGATACTTTGTGTAAATAGCTTTTATGTGCAAGCTTTAATACTTCGACTAATTTAGAGCCGATTGCCTCATTACTGAAATGATTATTTATTAATTGATGTTGTTCTTGTTTCTTTTGATTGCTCATTCTGGGTTTGAGACGTTTTTTGATAATTGCATCAGTGAGCTCTGGGATCGAAAAGCTTGTGAGGACAGTTTCATTTATCTTATTTATCATTTCTTCAGGGCCTTCACATGGGGTTGTGATGATACTTAACCCACAACTTATTGCTTCGTATATTGATACGCCGAAAGTCTCATATTCAGAAGCTGATATATAGCAGTCTGAATTCATCATTCGTTGGGCGACTTCCTTTCTTGGTAATTCGCCAGTGAATATAGTGTGTTCAATTATCTTAAGTTCTGTGGCGAGTTTGATTAACTTTTCTTTATCGCGACCATCACCGATTATGGTTAAGCTCATTGAATCCACTTTTTTTAGCGCTGCTGCAAACGCATATATAATTTTATCGATTTGTTTTATCGGCCGCAGGTGAGCGACAACAATTAAGCGAAACTTTTTATGTGTAACTTTTTTTGGGTAAAAACAAGTTGTATCAACAACATTCCCGATTACCTGAATATTATTTATCTCAGAAAATAGGGTAAGATCATGTGATAATGATGGGGAAACAGCAATCAAAGTTTGAGCATTTTGGCAGGCTTGTTTAATAGTATCTATTTCTTGAAGGCGATATGCTTTTTTTCGGAGCATAGAGCTATGTTCTGTTATGATAAAGGGTAGGTTATACTTGCTTCCGATCAGGTTAGCTGCAATACCGGCTCCACCTGCGGCACTACAAAAAGTGCTGTGGGCGTGAATAATATCAGGCTTACCGTATTTGTTGCAGTATAAAAGATAGAGTTGTTCAAATTGTTCTAGTCTTCGTTTGGCGTTGTAGGACCAGAAAAACGGCATTGTGAAGTAAGCTTTTTTTATAACGGCTAGTTTAGGTGAGTGTTCCTGATATTCAGTTAACGAGTACCAATTCGAAATATTTTTTATGGATGTCGCTTGTGGATAAATAATGCCAACATTGACTCCTTGTTTAGCAATTGATTTAGCTTGATCTTTAAAGAAAGATCCTAGAGTCGGGGAGTTAGGAGACTCAAACCATGAAGGCAGTACTAAAATATGCATAGTTTAATCTCTCAGAAAATTATCACGACAGAATACTGAAAATTGTTTAAGACGTCTATTTAGACTTAGGTACTTTATTAAAAACGAAATGCTCACATGTTAAAAAAAATTATAAAAAATATTTTGAATCACGTTAGATGTGTAGGTTATCCATATAAGCCGTTCATGTATAAATATAAATGTATTTTTATACACATTCCTAAAAATGCAGGGACGAGTGTTCTTCGTGCGTTTGGTGATAATGGGTATCGGATGCATGCAAGATGGCAAGATTATTATGAATCTCATGCTTATTTTTTTGAAAAATCAACAAAGTTTGCAATAGTTAGAGAGCCCCTAGATCGTCTCTATTCAGCGTATCAGTATATATTGAATGGTGGGAATGGCACACAATCAGATTTACTCCTAAGAGATGCAGTTACAGACAATTCTGTGGATTTTAATAGTTTTATAATGGATGTACTGGATTATGACTTCTTAATGATACAAGTGTTGTTTCTTCCACAGTACCTCTTTGTTTATGATAGACATTATCAAAGTAAAGTTGATTTAGTCTTGAAATATGAAAACTTACAAAATGACTGGCAAGTACTTATGCGTGAATTGAAACTTGATTTACAGCTTCCTTGGGTGAATAAAAGTGGCGAAACAAGTTTTGGCGAGTCATTAAGTGATGAAGCAATACGGAAAGTTAAATTGTTATATCGTTTAGATTATAGGCTTTTTAGCTATGACTGAAGAATCATCAAGTAAAAGGGTTATTATAACTAGTAATGCTTATTTACCCAATATAGGTGGGATTGAAAACTCTCTGTATTATTTGGCTATATCTTACCGAAATTTAGGTTACGAAGTTGAAATCATTGTCAGTGATATAAATACAGTCAATCAATCCAAGCTAAAAGATAAAGAGTTGAAACAAGGGATTACCATATATCGCTACCCAAGTTATCAGCACGCAAGCTTAGTTGTTAAGCCTTTTCGTTCATTTCTTTCGCTAATCGCGATGTATAGATTACTGGTTGGCCGTCGACTTCATGGGCAACAAAGTTTTGTGATTAGTCGATTTCATTTCAATACTATTATTGCTAAATTTGCTGGTTTTCAAGATGTAGTTTATTTAGTTCCTGGTGTGGTTAAATATCAAAACAAAGCGGATAACACGAGTATTGTTTCTGGCATTAGTAAGCTCAAGCGTACCTTGCAATTAACATATCACGCTCTTCTTCAAAATAAGGCGTTTAAAGTTGCCGATCGTTTATTTGTTTTTAGTGAAAATATGAGTAATCAGGTATTAAGTATAGTTAACCAAAAGATAGATTTAAATATTACTAAGCCAGGAGTCGATGTTGCGCGTTTTTCTGCTTTACAGGAGAGTGATAAAAAATTTCTCAGAGATAAGCTAGGTCTGCCAAATGATAAAAAGATATTACTAATGGTAGGCCGCTTTGTAAGAGCTAAGGGGATTATGTTTGCTTTAGAAGCGATGTTAAAGTTAGAGGATTATCATTTAGTATTAGTGGGCTCGGGTGAAGAAGAGGAAATATATCAAAACTTCATCAGTGATAATCAATTAGAATTGTCCGTCACTATTTTTGGGGTTCAACAAGATCCTGTCCCTTTTTATCAGTGTGCAGATATCTTTTTAATGCTGTCTATTTATGAGCCTTTTGGGCAAACTATTTTAGAAGCAATGTCTTGTAAACTCCCGATTGTAGCTTTTTCTCCAAATGCTGGAGTTAAGACTGCGACATCAGAAATTTTACTACCGTCAGATGCATTGTATGTTGATGAATGTAAGGCTGAAAGTATCATTGTGAAATTAAGAGAGCAAGAGAGCAATACCAAGCTTCTTTTTGAAATGAGTGAACATGGACGGCAATTAGTTAAAAATAAGTTTACCTGGCCATTACTTGCCCATTCTTTGATCCGCACAGAATAGTTGCCCTTTTCATTATGTAAAAACCTTATTTTGAAATGCAAGTTTCCTCAATCAAAATAAGGATTAGATAATTGCAGGGATTAGTAGGATTTTCGTTTGATTTTAGTTAAACTTAGCAAGTTTTTGGCTTTTATTATTTAAGTATTGCTTGTTTAACTTTCTTCACTTTAATATTTTCGGCCTTATGATTAGAGCTCATTTAACAAGACTCTACCGAAGAGCTTTTAAGTAAGGCATTTTTATCTTATGTTTGAATCATTTTCACTAAGCGCTTATTGTTTTAATTTAACAATAATTAAAAGGTGTGTTGGATCTCAGGTGCGTTTTTGAATATGAAAATATCTGTTGTTGTTCCTCTCTATAACAAAGCTAATTATGTGGTCCGTGCTATTGAATCTATACTGAATCAAACCCAGAGTGTAGCTGAAATAATAGTGGTTGATGATGGTTCGACAGATGATGGAGTTAAGCGTTTACTTTCTCAATTTAAAGATCAATTAACGCTTATTCAACAGGATAACCTTGGTGTTTCGGCAGCTCGTAATGCAGGTGTTAGGGCGTCGACCTGTGAATATATTGCTTTTCTTGATGCAGATGATTACTGGTATTCTCATTTTGTAGAGAATATTATTTCATTACATAACCAATACCCTGATTCAGGGATGTTCTGTACTGGCTACGAGTTTTTTCGCGATGAGTTATTAGTAAAATTAAAAAACCCTCATTTACCTAGCTCACCTGGGATTATTAAAGATTACTTTGCAGCTTGTTGTAATGCCGATTTACCCGTTACTGCATCATCGGTTTGTATAAAAAGAACGCTGTTAGATCAGGTTGGAGGGTTTCCAGAGCTGATCAATATAGGTGAAGACCAAGCTGTTTGGGGAACAGTTGCATGTTTTACGACAATTGCATATTCGCCTGTTGTTAGTGTTGTGTATGATTTGCAGGCTTCTGATAGTACAAGGCATTTTCAGCAGCGTTTATTAATCTCCCCCCATGTCGATATATTTACTAAATTGGTCATGGATAAAAAGGTCCCGCTTCCGATGGTTGGAAGTATTAAAACCTTGATCCACTTGAGTGTGATGAGCTGTATTAAAAATAACTTGATCGCCGGCGAGAAAGGTCAAGCATTCCAATTGTTAACAAATCACCATTGGCTAAAATGGGATGTATATCGCCTATTTGCGTTTGCATCTTTGTTATTACCAAAAAATTTAGTCGCTAGGTTTTATAGTTATGCACGCACTTTTAGATAAATTAAACGTCTCACCTGATATTTATCAGGCCTTGGATGACGTTATTCAAGCAACAGAAGTACACTCTGCTCAAGCGATTAGCTTTGTAAATCCATATTCATACATGCAATTAAGAGGGCATGATTTATTAATTAGCGGGTTAGATGCTTTATACACCGATGCAATTTCATCCGCAAAAATGTTTGGGTGGATGTTTGGTAAGCCTGTTCCCCGGATTAGTTTTGATTTGGGCTCTTACGCAAAGCACTTTTTTGAACAAGCAAACACTCATCAGTTACCTATCTATTTACTTGGTGCAAAAAGTGACGAGTTAAATAAAGCCGTCGCAATTTTTAAAAAGCAATACCCTAACTTAAATATTGTTGGATTTCGAGATGGTTATTTCTCTGACGATGTTGAGGTGATGCAACAAATTGTTGATAGTGGAGCTGAATTTGTTGTGTGTGGTATGGGAACGCCTAGGCAGGATGAATTCGCAGTCAAACTAAAGGCGTTTCATCAAGGGCAAATCAAGCAAATTTACACTTGCGGTGGTTTTTTACATCAGAGTTCTGAGCGCTTACAGTACTATCCCGAATTTATAAATCGGTTTAATTTACGTTGGCTGTACAGAGCTTTAACAAATTCGTATGTTGCTAAGCGATTATTTTTTGATTATCCAAAATTTCTTTTTAAGGTAATCGCAGATTATCGAATGAAATAACAGATAGTTTTTAAATTTTAATTAGAACACAGATTTAGACAGTTTAGCGGTCTCATAGTTATGAGAGGGCACTGTTTTATAGGAACTTAAATGAACATTTTAGTTACGGGTGGCGCTGGTTTTATTGGTTCGGCTGTTATTCGTCATATCATTGAAAATACAAGTGATACCGTAGTTAATGTCGATAAGCTGACATATGCAGGAAATTTAGAATCTCTCGACCAAGTCAGTAATAGTGAACGTTATCACTTTGAACGAGTGGATATTTGTGATTCAGTCGCTTTAACTGCTTTATTCGAGAAATACCAACCAGATGCTGTGATGCACTTAGCGGCAGAGTCACATGTTGATCGTTCGATTGATGGTCCTTCAGAGTTTATAGAGACTAACATTGTTGGAACCTACCGATTATTGGAGGTTGCGCGCAAATATTGGTTAATGTTGCCAGAAGAAAAGAAAGAGGTGTTCCGTTTTCATCACATTTCGACTGATGAAGTCTATGGCGACCTTGATGGGCCAGAGGACTTATTCACCGAAGCAACCCCCTATGCACCAAGCTCTCCTTATTCAGCGTCTAAGGCGGCAAGTGATCATTTAGTAAGAGCTTGGCTTCGCACTTTTGGTTTACCTTCAGTTATTACCAATTGTTCTAACAATTATGGGCCATACCATTTTCCTGAAAAACTTATCCCACTTATGATCTTAAATGCTCTAGAAGGGAAGCCTTTGCCTGTGTATGGAAATGGTTTACAGATTCGAGATTGGTTGTATGTTGAAGATCATGCTCGTGCTCTATATTTAGTTGTGACACAAGGGAAGATTGGAGAGACTTATAATATTGGTGGTCACAATGAAAAAGCCAATATAGAGGTGGTTAAAACAATTTGTGATTTATTAGAAGAGCTAGTACCTGACAATGCATTTTCTAAATTAGGTGGTAATGAGCATGGTTTTGCTGGATTGATTGAGTATGTTGCTGATCGTCCGGGCCATGATGTGAGATATGCGATAGACGCGAGCAAAATAGAGCGAGAACTCGGTTGGGTGCCTTTAGAGTCATTTGAAAGCGGTATTCGCAAAACAGTTTTATGGTATTTGAACAATCAAGCCTGGTGGAGACGAGTATTAGATGGCTCTTACGCTGGCCAACGATTAGGGTTAGAGGGCTAAAATATGAAAGGAATAATTTTAGCTGGAGGCTCCGGTACTCGCTTATATCCTATTACTCAAGGTGTTTCAAAGCAGTTGTTACCTGTTTACGATAAGCCGATGATCTTTTACCCTCTGTCGGTGCTCATGCTTGCCGGTATCAGAGATGTATTAATCATTTCGACACCAAATGATATTGGTGGCTTTGAGCGATTATTAGAAGATGGTAAGCAGTTTGGTATTAATGTTTCTTATGCTATTCAGCCTAGTCCAGATGGCTTAGCGCAAGCATTTATTATTGGCGAAGAGTTCATCGGTGATGACAGTGTGTGTTTAGTCTTGGGCGATAATATTTTTTACGGGCAAGGATTTACACCTAAATTGCAAAATGCAGCCGCTCGTCCAAGTGGTGCAACTGTGTTTGGTTATCAAGTAAAAGATCCTGAACGGTTTGGTGTGGTTGAATTTGATAGTGAAAATAAAGCGATATCAATTGAAGAAAAGCCACTGAAGCCAAAATCACATTATGCAGTCACTGGGCTGTATTTTTATGATAATGATGTGATTGAAATTGCTAAATCAATCAAGCCTTCTGCTCGTGGTGAACTTGAAATTACCTGTGTTAATAATGAATACCTCAAGCGTGGCGATCTTAATGTAGAAATTTTAGGCCGTGGTTTTGCTTGGCTTGATACAGGCACTCATGAAAGTTTGCTTGAAGCGAGCCATTTTGTTCAAACCATCGAGCACCGCCAGGGTTTAAAAGTGGCGTGCCTTGAAGAAATCGCTTGGAACCGTGGTTGGTTAACAAACGAAGCATTAGAAAAACAAGCATCGTTGATGAGCAAAAATAGTTATGGCCAGTATTTGAAGTCTTTAGTGAAAGGTGAGCAGTGAGTTTAATCAATTTTATTGACATCAAATCGTTAGGTGATAGCCGCGGTGATTTAATTTCACTCGAAGAGAATGGCAATATTCCTTTTGCAATCAAACGGGTTTATTACATCTTTAATACCGAGCAAGGTGTTGCACGAGGTTTTCATGCTCATAAGGCACTGCGTCAAGTCGCTTTTTGTATTGCCGGTCACTGTGAATTTATTTTAGATGATGGCCAAACACGTCAAACAGTCTTGCTAGATTCACCAACTAAAGGCCTTCTGATCGAACACATGCAATGGCGTGAAATGCATAACTTTAGCGAAGGTTGTATTTTAATGGTGATTGCCAGTGAGCATTATGATGAGAGCGATTATATCCGTGATTATGATCAGTTTTTGCGGGAGGCTAATCAATGATGATTCATCCTTTAGCCGACGTACATACAGATAAAATTGGCCAAGGTACGCGAGTTTGGCAATTCTCAGTTGTACTTGATGGCGCGATTATTGGTAAGAATTGTAATATCTGCGCTCATACGCTTATTGAAGGTAATGTATTCGTTGGCAATCGCGTTACGTTAAAAAGTGGTGTGTTTCTTTGGAGTGGCTTAAGGGTTGAAGATGATGTATTTATTGGTCCAAACGCGACGTTTACCAATGATATGCACCCGAGATCGCAGCAATACCCAGAGGAATACCCTATCACTTTAATAAAAAAAGGGGCTTCAATTGGTGCCAATGCTACTATTTTACCTGGTGTTATTATCGGTGAAAAAGCTATGGTCGGTGCCGGTGCGGTAGTCACCAAAGATGTAGCACCCTATTCAGTCGTAGTGGGTAATCCTGCTAAACATATTCGTTTTATTGATAAAGAGTCATCTTTAAATGTCTAAACAAGTTTCTTTTCTCGATTTAAAAAAAATTAACGCTCAATATCGTGATGAACTCATTGCGGCTGCAACACGAGTTATAGACTCTGGTTGGTTTATTATGGGTAATGAAGTGACGCAATTTGAACAAGAGTTTGCATCTTATTGTGGTGTTAAGCATGCGATAGGGGTCGCTAACGGTTTAGATGCATTAAACTTGGTCCTTAGGGCGTGGAAAGAGCTTGGCAAACTGCAAGATGGTGATGAAGTTATTGTTCCTGCAAATACATATATCGCAACGGTTTTGGCTATTACTGAAAATAATTTGGTCCCAGTGTTTGTTGAACCTGATCCGGTGACATTTAATTTAGATCCAACCAATGTGATTGCTGCGCTTTCAGCTAAAACTAAAGTGCTGTTCCCTGTGCATTTGTATGGACAATTAACTGATATGGAAGCAATTAATAACATTGCAGCGCAGCATGGTTTATTGGTTCTTGAAGATTGTGCTCAGGCGCATGGGGCTGAGTTAAACGGTGTGCGTGCGGGTAACTTTGCAGATGCGGCTGGTTTTAGTTTTTATCCAGGCAAAAATTTAGGCGCTTTAGGCGATGCAGGCGCAGTAACAACTAACGATGATGAACTGGCTACGACGATTAAAGCACTGCGTAATTATGGCTCACATAAACGTTATGAAAACCTATATAAGGGGTTAAATAGTCGTTTAGATGAGATGCAAGCAGGATTTTTAAGAGTCAAATTAAATCATTTAGACGCAGAGGTTGAGCGTCGTCGTTATATTGCAAATCGTTATATTAATGAAATTACTAATCCGTTAATTAAGTTACCTTTTGTGCAGTCGCAGCAAGGGCATGTTTGGCACCTTTTTGTAATTAAATCAGCTAATAGAGCAGTATTTGGTCAGTATTTAACTGATAATGGCATTCAAAATTTAATCCATTACCCAATTCCACCGCATAAGCAACAAGCGTATTCACAATACAATCATTTAACATTACCGCTTACCGAGCAGTTGCATAATGAGGTGTTATCTTTACCGATAGACCCAACAATGAGTGATGATGAGATAGCCTATGTAATTGATAGGGTTAATCACTATACTGTATGAAGTTATTTAGTGTAACCATATTAAGTGGGCTACTGACCTTTCTTAATATGGTCAAAGGCTTTTTGATTTCTAAAGTTGTTGCGATTTATGCAGGCCCTGAAGGGGTCGCAATGATGGGGCAATTACAAAGCTTTGTAGCCGCAATTAATGGGTTAGTATCAAATCAAATCGGCCAGGGTATTGCGCGTTTTACCGCTCAAAATGGAAGCGATGGGCAATCCCCTTCGCTTTATTGGCGTGCCGCAACTAAATTACTTGTTTATATTTTGTGTTTAGTTACACCTGTTTTTATCATTTTTTCATCGCAACTTGCTAATTGGTTAATAGGGTCCACAGAGCTTTATTGGATCATTGTGTTATTGATGGTTTTTCTGCCCTTGAATATTTGTAATAGCTTTTTGCTCAGTGTGTTAAATGGTAAAGAAGAGCATCTAAAATATATAACTTCACTTATGCTCTCGACAGTTGCCTCAACAATAATGGCAATTTTACTTATCTATTTTTATGGGATTAATGGTGGCTTAGCGGCTGTCGCGTTAAATAATGCTTTAGCAGGCTTAATTGTAATAGCACGTGTCTATAAAACTGAGTGGTTTAATTTAACGCAATGGTTTGGTCAAACAGATGCAGAAAAAATTAGTGTCATGTCTAAATACATGGCGCTTGGTGTTGTTGGTGCGTTGACTGGGCCGATGTCATTAATCTTTGTCAGAGAGACGTTAGAGAATAATATTTCTTTAGCTGCCGCAGGGAATTGGCAATTGATGTGGAGCATATCAACGGCTTTTATATCAGTGTTAACGACAGCCGTTGGAGTGTATTACTATCCGAAATTAGCTAAAAGTCGATATTTTGAACACTTAACCAGTGATACTTTAAAGGTTTTTATTTTAATCATACCGCTAGCCTTAATTGGTGCAGGCATGATTTATTTTATAAGAGCCGAATTAATCACTTTATTGGCAACAGAAGAGTTTAAATATACAGAAGAATTATTTGGTGTGCAGTTATTAGGCGACCTAGTTCGTATTTTAAGTTACATACCTGCATTGCTGTTAATGGCAAAAGGTTATTTTAAAATGAATGCAATATGTGAAATTATAGCAAGTTTAAATTTTGCAGTGATAAGCTATTTTTTAATCCCTGAGTTAGGAATTATAGGTGCAAGTTACGCTCACTTAATTAATTACGCTATTTATTTCTTGGTTGTTTCGACTGTATTTATTATCCATTTACGAAAAATGGACCGTTTTAGCGATGTTAAACAACAAGAAGTGGCTAGCGTATGAAGACACCTTTAGTTTCTATTTTAATCCCAGTGTATAATGCTGAGTTATTTCTCACCGAGTGTTTAGAGTCATTAATTGGCCAAAGCTATCAAGATATAGAAGTGTTGTGTGTTAATGATGGCTCTAAAGATAGCTCTTTGGATTTTTTATACACATTTGCCAACAGCGATCCGCGAATTAAAGTGTTTGATAAAGCGAATGGTGGAGCATCATCGGCTCGCAATCTAGCGCTTAAACATGCCAATGGTGATTTTATTTGCATGGTCGACTCTGATGATTATATCGCCAGTGATGCAATTGAAACATTGGTGTCAACTATTACAAATACACAAGCAGATGCTGTGTTGTTTGATCTTTACTACCTATATAAAGATGGAAGTAGTGCAAAATTCAAACAGGTTGATACTTCTGGAACTGTCACAGGCTTTGAGGCTTTAGAACTGTCATTAGATTGGACTATTTCAGGTGTTGGTATGTTTAGCAGGGCTGTATTTAGTGATGTTCGTTATGATGAGTCTAATCTGCATGGTGATGAGCTAACAACTCGGGTGCTGTTTTCGAAATGTCAGCATGTGAGTTTCTCAACCGGAAAATATTTTTACCGCCAATATAACAGCTCTTCAACATCAGCTTTTTCAATGAGTCGCTTCGGCTTGCTTGATAATCAGTTGAAAATAAGAAGTTTGCTTCAGGAGTTGGGCTGTTTTGAGATGTGTAAAGCTCGATATTGCGCTCAATTAATGGTGTGTATTTGGTCTGCAGGTGTTGTGTTTAATGAAAATAAACATCTTATGTCTAAAGTTGAGGTTGACGAGATAAAAATGAAGATAACTTACTGTAGAAATGTAATGAAAGGCCACTTTACATATTTATCACTTAAACATCATAGTCCTTTATATAGTTTGTTATTATTAAGTACTTTCACCGCGGTGACTTTGTCAGCCGCAGCATTTATATTCACAACTTTAAAAAAAATCAGTAGAAGATAAGATGCAAAGTGCCAATATTCATATAGCTGATCAACGAACTAGGTTGATATTTTTAGATTTATTTCGTTTTGTTGCGGCATTAGCTGTTGTTCTGTATCACTTAACTTATTTTTTACCAAGTAAACCTGTAACTTTTGAGTTTTTTTCATCGTACACTCAATATGGTTATTTGGGAGTTAATTTCTTTTTTATGATTAGTGGATTTGTTATTTATTTATCGATAGAAAAGAAAGATTGGCGTGAATTTATTGCTTCTCGAGTTGGTCGCTTGTTCCCCGCATATTGGTTTGCAGTCTTATTCACTGCGACACTCTTTTTTAGTTTCCCTGGACATTTGGAGCTCCCACTATCGGTAAATGATGTGTTAATTAATCTAACTATGCTGCAAGACTTTTTAGATGTAACTCATGTTGATGGCGTTTATTGGACATTAACTGTTGAGTTAGTTTTTTATTTTTGGATGTTTATTTTTATTTTTTTTAAAAGATTGAATGCAATCCCTTATTTTTTTCTAGCTCTGCTTTGTTTAGCCTTGTTAAGCTGTTTTATTGAACTGCCTAAATTACTCAAAAGCATCTTATTGCTAGATTGGGTCTCGTATTTTTTATCAGGTATGATTTTTTATTTATTTTACAAAGGTAATAGGGCGCCAATATGGTTTTGCGCGTTAATTATCAGTCTAGGTGTTTCGATGCTTAAAGCAGCAGACTACCTATTGTATTTTGATGTGGCGCAGCGTGCAGAGTTCTCATTACTAGTAATAAATAGCATCATAGTGGTAATGTATGCGTTTTTTATATTTTTAATTAAATACTCTAGTTATTTTGTAAAGTATCTAAATGCAAAGTTGATTGTTTTTTTAGGTGGGCTGACTTACCCACTTTATTTAGTACACCAAAATGCCAGCTATATATTGTTCTCATATTTTGATGGTGTTAATGAATTTATTTTGTTGTTTTCGTTACTAGTAGCATGCTTTATTTTATCGACTTTTATGTATTTAATAATCGAAAAAGAGGTTCACCACAAGTTGAGTCGTTTTACGCATCGCATACTTAGCAGGGTTTGACTTGAAAGTAAGCTTTGATTTTTAATATTCCAAATTTAAGTCGATCAAATGTACAGTGTAATAATTCCTTTTTATAAACAAGCGGCATATGTTGGGCAGACGATTCAATCTGTGCTCGCGGCAATTGGGCCTAACGATGAAATTATCGCTATTGATGATTGCTCCCCCGATAATACATGGGATGTATTACAGCATGTGACTTCAGATAGCCGTGTTAGAGTGTATCGTAATGAAGTTAATATGCGTCATGTAAAGACACTTAATCGCGCTGCTAATTTGGCTAAAGGAGATGTGTTAATCGTGCTTGGTGGGGATGATTTGTTAGGTGAAAACTTTACCCATTGGTTAACGCCTCATTTTGATGGTGGTGCTGATATCGTTTTTTCACCTGTGAAGTTTTTTTACTCGACAGATATTCTTTCGCTAACAGATACTGTCATTGTTGATACGTTACAACTTAAGCTGACAAATGTACTTTTTGGTTGGGGGAGTATTAATAAACGGAAATATAGTATTATTGGCTGTGCAATAAAAAAAGAGAGTTTCTTAAAGTTGGGTTGCTTTTCAACAGATGTCGTTATTGAAGATCATGATTTGTTTATTCGAGCGGCAAAGAATAATATGAAGTTGTTGTCTGTATCTGGAAGCTACTCGTATTATCGTCAATCAGCAGGAAGTATATCTAGTAACATGAGTCGAATGATCAAAGAGGATTTTAAAATTATTAAAAGGCACACTCCTTGGTACTTAGCTATGCTAGTTATGGCTAAAAGGCTTGTAATATTTTCGTTGGTATATTTTAAACGTCAGATTTTGGGAAAAAAAGCTAAATGAAAAAGGTGCTTTGCATTTCCTTTCCTGCATCGAGTAACAATGGTGTAGGTTATTTTGATTTTTACAATAAAAACCAAAATGCCGAGTTTTATTACTTTAGAAAAAGTGTAAAAACTTTTTTTTCAGATTACATTTCTGTTATGCGTAAAGCCTTAACGTGCCAGGTTATAATTATAAATTATGTTTCTTTGTTTTTGTTGCTAGGGCCATTGCTTCGTTGTTTCTTTAAGAAAGTCGTATTTATTCCTCACGAAGGAGAGCCTTTATTTCCAAAGCAATTCAAGCAGGCAATCCCTTTTCCAAGAAGCTTAATCTCTTCACTTTTTATTTCTCGTATTTGCGTTAAGCTAGCAAGTGAGACGTATTGTTTATCTACATTACAAGCTAAGTACTTAAAATCAAATGAAGATAAGGTTATTCGCTTTGGTATAAATCCAGACTTTTTGATAAAGCCATTGTTACAACGACAAGGGTGTTTTTTTCCAAATCGTAAAAATGAAGAAATTAAAGGTTTTGAATTAATAACGAAATGCCACTCATTTATAATTAATAATAATCACCAAGATTTAAATGCATCAGAAATGGCTTCATTTTATGCCGAAGCTAAAATTGTACTGATCCCATCATTAATAGAGACATACTCATACTGTATGGTTGAAGCTATGTTAGCTAACTGCATTGTCTTAACAACAAAAGACGTAGGGTTGGCTTATGATTTCTTTAATAAATATGATGAGGAAACTTTAAAGAGATATGGCCTTTTTATATTCGATTCAGCAGATTTGATGGTTGAATATTTATTAAAAAACAAAGAATTCTTAGAGGGGCAAGAGTCAAATACATACGGTTTGGCAATAGAGTTTGGGTTGTCCGGAGAGGCAGCTCAATCAGTTTTAAATGAGCTAATTGAAAAATAAAATGATAAAAAATCAGTTTTATATATTCATTATAGGTTTGGCTTTTTTTAGCTTCTTTTCTTATAACTATTACAATTTATTACCCGCAAATGCGATATTTGAGCTTCTAGTGTTAAGTGCATTCTTTTTTGTTGCAAAAAGGATGGAGGTCAAAGCTTGGATTGTTTTTGCAACTTGTTCTTTTTATATTGTTTATACACTTTCCATCTCCTTAATCAATAACGTACACATTCAAGATTATTTTCTTGCTTATAAAACATTTGTTTATTTAGCTATTCTTTGCTTTTTTAGTGGTAAACAGTTGTTTGATAAAACAGCGCTAATAAAACTTTATCATATAGTGCTAGCTTTATTTATTTTAAAGTATGTGCTGTGGTTATTAATTGCTACCTTTGAAAGACCTGGGATCTTTACAGAGAATAATTTTGAATTAATGCTGCTACTATTTTTTTCGTTATCTGTGTATTCTGCTGTGGGTAAGTTATCTCGGGTAGAGTTGCTAACATTAGTTGCAATTGTGTTTTTGTCTGGCTCTCGCTCAGGTGTTTTAGCACTTTTTGCAATGCTATGTATTTTATATATTAAATCTTTTGATTGGCGCACTTTATTGAAGATTGGCTTACTTTTCTTTGTTGGTGTGGGTGTCGGGTTTGTATTTATAAGCAGGTTGTCTGGTGGCGGGATTGAATCAATAGATCGATTTGTTTTCTTGCAAGGATTCGTTATAGCAGTGATGGATTGGGGGGTATTGGACTATTTAACAGGTTCACCTCCTTTGACTGCTTTACCTGATGTTGTGTGTGAACGTTTGGTGTTTTATAAAACAATGTTTAGTGCGGCAGATCCAAGTCGGTGTTATTCGGTGATACTTCACTCTTACATTATTAGAGTTTTGTTTGACCATGGAATCTTAGGCTTGATTTTTATTTTTGGTAGTATTTGGACATTAGTGAAGATTAGCGGTATTTCTAACCGAGTTAATCTTGCAGCGTGCTCAATTTTATTTTTAAATGGTCTGTCAGTCAGCGCGTTAAATAGTGTTTATGCAATGATTGGTTTGATTTTGTTACTTACAGCAAGCGCTCAGTATGAATTAGAACGTGAAGCTGTAGTTAATGAGTAATTATGGCGCTCTCGCTAGGAATCGAACCTAGAACTTGGCCTCCGGAGGGCCACGTGATATCCATTTCACCACGAGAGCGAGTCGAGATGATGAGCGATAAGCTCAGAGGCAATGATAAATCGATCTTGAGGTAATTACTAGCGTGAAAATGCTAGATGCTTAATAATTCAGCGATATTTCAATTTTTATTTGCTATGTTAGTATAATTGCTCGCAATTTTAGCCGTTTGGGCTTTAATTATGAGAGTAGCAATCTCTAATTATGACTTTTATTGAAGGAGAGCCTAATGGCACTAATGACAATTGAACAAGTGGCTGAGTTTTTAGGTGTACAAGTAGAGCGTGTTAAGCGTTTAGAGCGAGAGAGCTTATTAACAAGTAAAGACAAAGATGATGCGGGTAACCCGATGTTTAACGATCAAGATGTACAACGTTACAAAGAGTTAGCTGAACGAATTGGTGGGATTTAACGTTTTAAATTCAGCTTAGTGGTTTTTAGTTGAGTGATTTGTGTCCACGTCAGCTTCGCCTGATTATCAAGTTGACGTGATACATACCAAAAATAACACAGTAATAAATAAATCAGTTGGTATGTTACCAGCTTTTTTTGTGCCTGAAGAAAATCAAACCCGATATCATTGGTAGTTAAGTAAGCGTGTAAAAACTTATCTTTTTGAGAGTTACTGAGTGCAAAGCTTAAACTCACTGCGGCTAAATCAAAAAAAACATCATTGTTATTGGCATATTCAAAATCGAGTAAGAACCACTGACTGTTTTGCTGTTTTTGAGACTTAAGCAAATTGCTTAGCTCTAGATCATTGTGGCAATAGCCAATATGCAGTGGGTATTGCGCGAGTTTATCTGCTAGTTGGGTGATTAACTCTCGAAAAGGTAAATATTCTGGTAAATGCTGGTAAGATTTAAAATTTTCACAGACAGCTAAGCACGGACCTAGATCCAGGTGTTGGTGTAAGGTGCTAAGAAGAGCCACTATCTTATCAATCTCAACATCAGTACTTTTCTTACCTTCAAGGTATTCAAAAAGGGCGATATTTTTACTTGAGTCGATAGCTGTTACCTGTGGGCAAATTCCTTGTAGCGCAAGAATTTGTTGCGTCTGTAATTGCGCTAGGGGGGTTGAGTTACGATAAAACTTTAGTAGATAAGTGTTTTTATCGGTTGTGAGGCAATAATTGTCGTTACTGAGCCCTTGAGGTTGATAGGTGAGGGTTTGCACTGACTCTTTTGGTAAGTGTGCAGCGCAAATGTCAGTGACAATATCAGGGAAAGGCCCTTGTTCTAAGCATTTAAATGGGTGCATTATTGTGGCACTTGTTGGTGATATTGTTGATGCCAGGTTTTAAAGCCCCATGCAGCCATAATGGTGTAAAAGATAAAGAGTACCAGAGTTGGGTAGTATCCTTTTTCGAAGTACAGATACATCGACGCAGCATCAATTACGATCCAATAAATCCAATTCTCTAGCACTTTTTTTGCCACTAAGTAAGTCGTAACTACAGCAAAACAGGTTGTAAAACTGTCGAGGTAGGCGAAATCTGCGTGGGTATAATTTTGCATGACAAAACCAAATGCAGCCGCAACTAATGAGGTCACCAAAATAATGTTTACATGGCGATGTATGGTCCAACTTTGAATGTGTTGGCCTGTTGAGTTTTGCTGTGTTCCGTGACGCCAAATGTGCCAACCATAAATTGCCATCAACATGTAATAAACATTAAGCGCCGATTCCATTAATAAGGCGCCATTCCAAAATAAGAGTGTATAAATAATGGTGCTAAAAAATGCGGCTGGCCAGCACCAGAGGCTTTCTTTAATTGCGAGTAACAAGTACGCCATGGAAAGGGCAACAGCTAAATACTCCCAATAAGACATGGCGGTAAAACCGCTTAGTGTTGTGTGTAAAAAGTCGCTCATTTTTGCTCAGGTGATAAATCACCGCTGATAAATTTACACACAAAGATCGCTTTACCGAACTCTTGATAGGAGCGCTTTATTTCTTGGCTGAGGACGGTCATCACTAAATCATACTCGCCAAATATTTGGGTCGACATGGTGTTGGTGATCACTTTCAGTCCCGAGTGTTCGTTTAAGCGGTCGATAAAACCTTTGATAAATGGAATATAGTCTTGGTGAAGTGGGTATTTACTAATTTCGACAGACAATTGCATCGTGATTCTCACTAAAAGAAGAGGTAAGCGAACCTTACCTCTTTATTATGGTTACAGGCTATTAAAAGCCATAGTTAAAAGTCACCCCAGCGACTTGAGGTTCGCCATATTGCACGTAAGTATGGGTCTCATAGCCATCACGCGGGTCGTTACCGAACTCAAAGCCACGGACCGCATAGTCTTTATCAAAGATGTTGCGAGCCCAGACGCTCACTTCCCACTCATCACGCTGATAAGCGACGCGCGCATTGACTAGGTTGTAGCTATCCGATTTTGAATAATGACTATCAGAGAAGTAATAATCGTCTTTTCCTTCGATGCCAATATTGGCAGATAGATGATCGGTTAAGATGTAATGAGCATTAAAAGCATATTGATATTTAGGCGCTTGTGCTTGCTCATCACCGTCTTTATCTAAGCCAGATGATGTAACAAAATCATTAATTTTGGTTTCAAGATAACCGACACTACCTGTTAGGCTGATGCGGTCGGTGAGCTGATAGGAGCCATCAATTTCTAAACCATAATTGGTGCCTGAACTGGCATTATCGAGATACCCAGCAAATTTTTGACCTGACACTTTCCAATTTTTGAGCTGGATATCTTCACGGTACATATAAAATGCGGTTAAGCGAAGTACAGTGCGGTTATCAAGTGAAGTCCCTTTAACACCAAACTCTGCATTCCACAGGTATTCAGGATCAAAATAGTGATTACTCGGATCGATTTCGAGCCCTTCATCCTGAGCTTTAGCTAACGCTTCACCGTTCACGCCACCGGCTTTATAGCCTCTTGATAGGCTCGTGTATATCATGGTGCGGTCTTTGACATCATGTTCAATCGCTAATTTACCGCCCAGCATGGTATCCGAGGTCGTATCGTTGACATTATTAGTGTCTTGATAATTCCCTTCGTAATGCTCCAAGCGCAGCCCTGAAATCAAGCGGGTTTGCTCATCAAGGTTATGAATATATTGACCAAATAAAGCAACGTTTTCTGTTTTATAGGCTGAAGTAAAATCTTGCGATTGCCAAGTATATTGACGCGTTAAATCAACATCACGGCTTTGGTAATAAAGCCCAGAAATCCAATTTTGATCTTTGCCAGAAAAGGTGAGTTCAGCCGTGTGATCAGAGCGATCGCGATAATACGCATCTGTGGAGCTGTAACCCCAATCATGTAAACCCGCTTCACATAACACCGGTTGCGCTGCATCATTACAGACCCAATCTTCATCATAGCTATACAGAAGCTCTGAATCCATTGCTGTCAGATTAAATGCAATATCAGCAGAAGCTAAACCGGTATAGACATTATTTAATGCAATCGCTTTACTAAGTTGATTATCTTGACCAGGCTCATCCGCCACGCTATTTCGGCTATTGTCTAACGTGAAACCATCATAACCATTGTTAATATCGGTGTAATGCACCGTTGCTAAGCTGGAAAAATCATCGTTCCACTGCTGTGAAACTTTAAAACGGCTGACAAATTCATCCCGTCCCTGAGTGTCTTGCACACCTAAATATGAGTTCTCAACAAAGCCATCGCTTTTTGATTGGTAGATACTGCCATGAATGGCCGTTGAATCAGTCAAACCTTGGCCAAAAGCAAGCCCAGCTTCAGTACTATTGTATGTACCCACACCGAGTTTAATGTTTAATTGCTGTTCTTGAGTTGGGGCTGTTGAGCTGATGTTAATCATGCCAGCTAAGGCATCGGCACCAAAGCGCGTTCCTTGAGGGCCGCGATAAATTTCAATTTGTTGAGTGTCAAATAACAGGGCTGCACCACCGAGACCTGAATAATTAATTCCATCAATGATCACACCGACCGAAGGGTTAATAGGGTCAACAAATTGTGAACGTAAACCCACCCCGCGAATTTGTACAAAGCGGCCACGCGAGGCACCAGCAGTGAAGTTAACGTTTGCAGCGGCGGCTAATATTTCATCCAAATAAGTCGCATTGCGTTGGTTAATTTCAGTATCCGTAAACAAAGATGCGCTAGCACTCAGCGCTTGGATGCTTTCATTTTTGAAATCACCATTAATCACAACACGTTCAATGTCGCTTTCATCAGCAAGTAGTGGGAGTGCGATCGCTTGACTGATTGCGATGGCTATTAAAGAGGTACGTAGGTTCATTAAAATTCACTTGTCCTTATTTGAGGGCTGTAGTGTATTAAAAAGTCGGCATTTTATAAAGGTAATGCATACCAAGTTCAGCGTTTGTCTGGCTATGTTATATAACTAAAATTCAATGTTAGGAATAAACTTATAAACATTGATTATGGATTACTTTTTAATTACCAGTCACAGTCGTCATACCATGTCAGGCTTGTTAGTGTGTTATAAAGCGTTAAAATTCAAAATAGAGAGTAACAATGGGCTTTAGAATAGACTTAAAAGTGCGCGATTATGAATGCGATTTACAAGGTATCGTCAACAATGGTGTGTATTTTAATTATTTAGAACATGCTCGCCATGAATTCTTGCATGCTAACAACGTTGACTTTGCAAAACTCGCTGCAGATAAAATCAATTTAGTGGTGATCCGTAGTGAGATAGATTTTAAAGCGTCGTTAGTACCAGGGGATGAATTTTATATTTTAGTCACTCCAAATCGAGCTTCTAAGTTGAAATTTGCTTTTGAACAGCAAATTTATCGCAGTTGTGATGATAAATTGGTGGTTTCGGCTGTGATCACTGGCACCTCTGTTAATGAACGTGGTCGCCCGTTTGTGCCAGCTGAAATCGAGCAGATATTTCCACTTAACTAGTGTGATGATTTATTGGGGATTTAAGACCGCAGTGGCTGTTACTCGCTTAAATGTTAATGGCCTGTTTGTTCCTAGCGTGAGTGTCTCTTGAGAGAGCGCAATTGCAGTTGAAGTTTTTAAAGTTGAAATAAGCAATCGTTCAATTTCATTGAGTGGCGCAGTGCAACTTTTTCGCGTCATTCCGAGTTGTTCAACTTTAAAACGTAAATTGCGAAGCTGGCCTTGGCCAAAAAATTGATTACACCCAGTAAAGCCATTGATTCGCATCCCTTCATTAAAACTCAGGGTCACCGTTGTTGTAGCGGGTTGTTCAGTGCCAACGCTAACTAATTGATAGGTCTGCTGCTTTAATTGTTCTGCGATTGATATTTGAGTCGATTGGCAACCTGTTAAGTGAAACAGAGAAAAACAGGTAATAATGGCAGCTAATTTCATGAAAAAACTCAAACTCGAAACGAAGTTAAAGCATAGCAATTTTTTAGCGGCTCTGCTGTGGCAATTTCGTTAATGGTTTGCAGCAAAAGTTTATCAACGGAGCGAAAAATAGCCGGTTAATTGAATGTTTCGTTCTTGCGTCTCATCATTAGGGGCAGTACACTAGCGCCAGTTACTTGTCGGAGTGCCAAGGTTAGGAAGCTAACAGAGGCTGAGATCGCGAAAGCGGGATCCGTGAACCTGAACAGACTCATATCTGCGTAGGAAACAAGCTGCCCTCATTCGGGTGTGTTTGTGCACTCGAAAAACGTGCACACTCTGCCAAAATGATGCAATGACTTCGGTCACCTTGAACCTTTTTTCAGTGTTTATGCACACATCTTGAAAGCCAAAGATCTCTGACAAGACCGTCATTCAAATTTAATGAGGTGCGTCATGTCACAAAATAACAGCAATGCAAGCAAGCCTTCTCGTCGCGAAACGCGTCAGGCAGCGTCAGATTTTATTTATAACTTAACCGGTCAACCATTTCCAAATTCAGCCAAAGTGTATGTCGCTGGCGAGCAAAAAGGGGTGAATGTTGGCATGCGTGAAATCACCTTAGGCGATAGCTTCAAAGGTGGCACAGAAGACAATCCCATTCTTGAAAAAAACGATCCGGTACGTGTGTATGATACATCGGGCCCTTATACCGATCCAGATTTTACCCTTGATGTGCGCCATGGTTTGCCTAAGTTTCGTGAGCAATGGATTGAAGAGCGTAATGATACGGAGTTACTGGACTCTGTGACTTCTCAGTTTTCACAGCAGCGTATGGCCGACGAAGGCTTAGATCATATTCGTTTTGAGCATTTACCAAAAATTCGCCGTGCAGTGGCGGGGAAAAATGTCACGCAAATGCACTACGCGCGCCAAGGGATTGTCACGCCTGAAATGGAATATGTTGCGATCCGTGAAAATATGGGGCGTGCCAAATTACGCGAAGAAATTCTGGCGCAGCAGCATGCGGGTGAATCATTTGGTGCGAGTATTCCAGAATTTATTACCCCTGAATTTGTACGAGACGAAATCGCCCGTGGGCGCGCAATTTTACCAAACAATATCAATCATCCAGAATCAGAGCCGATGATTGTTGGGCGTAACTTTTTAGTTAAAGTAAACGCTAATATTGGTAATTCATCTGTTACTTCATCCATTGAAGAAGAAGTCGAAAAACTCGTTTGGTCAACCCGTTGGGGCGCGGATACCGTGATGGATTTATCAACAGGTCGTTATATTCACGAAACCCGTGAGTGGGTGGTGCGTAACTCGCCTGTGCCAATTGGCACTGTGCCAATTTATCAGGCACTTGAAAAAGTAAATGGCGTGGCTGAAGACTTAACGTGGGAAATTTTCCGCGATACCTTGATTGAGCAAGCGGAGCAAGGTGTTGATTACTTTACGATTCATGCTGGTGTGTTATTGCGCTATGTGCCAATGACCGCAAAGCGTGTCACGGGCATTGTATCGCGTGGCGGATCGATCATGGCCAAATGGTGTTTGGCACATCATAAAGAAAACTTCCTTTACACCCACTTTGAAGATATTTGCGAAATCATGAAGCAGTACGATGTGTGCTTCTCACTCGGCGATGGTCTTCGTCCGGGTTCAATTGCCGATGCCAACGACGAAGCACAATTTTCGGAATTACGCACTTTAGGTGAACTCACTAAATTAGCGTGGAAACATGATGTGCAAGTGTTCATTGAAGGGCCAGGACATGTGCCCATGCATATGATCAAAGCCAATATGGAAGAGCAGCTTAAACATTGTGACGAAGCACCGTTTTATACCCTTGGTCCACTGACTACCGATATCGCGCCTGGTTATGATCACATTACGTCAGGGATTGGGGCTGCGCAAATTGCATGGTATGGCTGTGCCATGCTTTGTTATGTGACGCCAAAAGAGCATTTAGGCTTACCAAATAAAGAAGATGTAAAAGAAGGCTTGATCACTTACAAAATAGCAGCCCATGCGGCTGATTTAGCCAAGGGTCATCCCGGTGCGCAAGTACGCGATAATGCACTGTCGAAAGCGCGCTTTGAATTTCGCTGGCACGATCAGTTCAACCTTGGCTTAGATCCCGATCGCGCTCGTGAATACCACGATGAAACCTTACCGCAAGAGTCCGGAAAAGTGGCTCATTTTTGCTCTATGTGTGGCCCTAAGTTCTGCTCGATGAAAATTTCGCAAGAGGTACGTGATTACGCTGATGATCTCGAAGCCCGCGGCATTGATCCTAACAATGCAGGTGAAGCTATCAGCATCAAAATGGTGGATGTTGAGGCAGAAATGAAAGCAAAATCAGATGAGTTTAAACAAACCGGATCTGAGCTTTATCACCCTGTGGGTTAAGTGAGACGAGCATTAATATGAAAAAACACATTGCAATCGTCGGATTTGGTTTAACAGGTCGCTTAGCAGCATTGCAACTGGCTGATGAGTTTACGATCAGTATTTTCGAGGCCAGTGATCATCATGCTAGCCAAAGTGCTGGTGCCGTAGCGGCTGCAATGTTGGCTCCGCTGGCTGAGTCTGTCTCGTGTGAACCCGACTTAGCCGAGCTTGGTTTACGTGCTATTGCACGCTGGCCGAATATTCTCAGCACTTTGATTGAGGATGTGTTTTTTCAACAACAAGGTGCGCTGGTTGTTGCGCATCAACAAGACTTCGCGGATTTACAGTTATTTGCTAATCGCTTAAAGCCTGTACAGCAACAACAAGGTTTATGGCTCAACCATGCGCAACTGACTCAAATGGAACCGACATTGGGTGCTCGATTTCAAAAAGGGATGTTTTTGCCTTGTGAAGGACAACTTGATAATGCAGCTTTTTATCAAGCGAGTTATCGCACTTTGCAAAAAAAAGATATTCACTGGCATTTCGGTCAGTCAGTGCAGGTCGAAGGAGAGCAAGTTGCAGGGCAATCATTTGATTTAGTAATAGATTGTCGTGGTTTAGGGGCAAAAAATCAGCATCTAGGACTTCGTGGTGTACGTGGTGAAGTAGCTCGAGTCTTCGCCCCTGAAGTCTCGTTGTCACGACCCATCCGCTTAATGCACCCTCGTTACCCTCTATACATTGTACCTAAACCTAACCATGAATTTGTGATTGGCGCGACAGAAATCGAATCACAAGGTGATCATCCTGTCACGGTACGCTCTACGCTGGAGCTTTTATCTGCGGCCTATAGTATTGACTCAGGGTTTGCTGAAGCACACATACTGAGTTTAAAAAGTGGTCTTAGACCTAGCTTTATTGATAACCGCCCAAAAATTACTTTGGAGAAGCAGCTTATTCGGATCAATGGCTTGTATCGACATGGCTACTTATTAGCTCCAGTCTTGGTTGATGAAGTTGTCCGTCAAGCGCGTCATCGGTTGTTAGAATCAGATTTTGTACCAGCCAGTGCCCATGTCGCTGAGTTGGTTGAACGTGTGGATTAAAAATTAAAATGAATATTATCTTTAATGGTCAAGCCCTCACCTTAGCGGAGACACACATTAATTTAACTCAGCTATTAACGCTACAAGGTGCCAAAGAGCCGTATGCCGTCGCGGTGAATCAAGTATTTATCGCCCGAAGCCGCTGCGATGACTACCAGCTAACAGCTGGTGATAGCGTAGAGCTACTCTCGCCGATTCAAGGGGGATAAGTATGGGACTACAGGATAAGCCACTGACGATATATGGCAAAACTCTTACTAGCCGTTTGTTTATTGGCTCGGCTTTGTATCCATCACCGCAAGTGATGCTCGATTCTATCATTGCATCTAATGCTTCTGTGGTGACGGTGTCTTTGCGTCGTCAAGGAACGGTCGAGGCGGGGGCGGATTTTTGGCAGCTTATTAAGCAAACCGAGCTGGCTATTTTACCCAATACCGCAGGGTGTTATAGCGTGAAAGAAGCGGTGACTCTAGCCCAAATGTGCCGAGAAGTATTTCAAACCAATTGGATCAAATTGGAGCTACTTGGCGATGAATATAACTTACAGCCCGACCCAATTGCACTGCTTGAAGCGACCCGTATTTTAGTGGCTGAAGGCTTTGACGTTTTACCTTATTGCACCGATGATTTGGTTATTTGCCAAAAACTCGTTGAATTGGGTTGTGAAGTATTGATGCCGTGGGGGGCGCCAATTGGGACCGGCAAAGGTTTGCTCAATCCTTATAATTTAAAAGTAATCCGTGAGCGCCTCCCTGACACAACTTTATTGGTTGATGCGGGGCTTGGTTTACCATCTCATGCCTGCCAAGCGATGGAAATAGGGTATGATGCGGTATTACTTAATTCTGCTATCGCGCAAGCCGGAGATCCGGTGCTGATGGCCAAAGGGTTTGCTGATGCTGTTGCTGCAGGGCGAGCTGGTTATTTGGCGCAAGCAATGCCAGAAAAAGAGCTGGCTAAGCCGTCAACGCCGACACTCGGGATGCCATTTTGGCACCAGAATTAAACATCCTTAAAATCGTATTTAATCAATAAATTGGATAAGTGAGCAGTAATTTTGAAACGTATTATTTGGACAATCGCAGGCTCTGATAGCGGCGGTGGTGCTGGGATCCAAGCTGACATTAAAGCCATCGAAAGTTTTGGTGGCCATCCATGTACCGTTATTACTGCGTTAACCGCACAAAATAGCCTTGGCGTCGAGGCTATTAATGCAATGAGTATTGAAATCCTTGAATCACAAATATCAGCGCTTGAAGTTGATATGCCTGCAAACGTAATCAAAATCGGCTTGCTTGCAAATATCCAACAAGTTGAGTTTATAGCCGCCAAACTTGCCCATTTTAAAGCTAATTGGCCTGTTCCGCCGTTAGTGGTTTATGATCCTGTGGCGGTAGCATCAAGTGGAGAGGCCTTAACAGAAGATGACATTATACCGACGTTAAAAAGTACGTTATTACCGCTGGTGGATGTGATTACCCCCAATACACAAGAAACACAAATTCTGACCGGTCATTATTTAATTGGCCCCAGTGCAGTGCGTGATGCCAGTGATGCTTTTTTTAACTTGGGAGTTGGAGCGGCGGTTATTAAAGGCGGGCATTGGGATTATCCTGATGGCTATTGTGTGGACTATTGTGCTGTGCCAGGCCAGGAATATTGGTTAGGAAATAAAAAGCTAATTGCACCGCATAGCCATGGAACGGGCTGCAGCTTTGCATCAAGTATCGCTGCATGTTTAGCTCTAGAGTACCCACTTAAAGATGCCTTTATCCTAGCAAAAGCATATATCAATCAAGGGCTGAAACATTCAGAGCGCATTGGGCAGGGGATTGGTCCTGTGAACCATCGTGGTTTTCCTCAAGATTTAGCTGATTTTCCCAGTGTGATTGAAGCTGGCAGTTGGTTGGGTAAAGAGCTCGAATTGGAACCTTGGGATCGTCCGGTTATCAGTGGCTTTGCGCAATCTCAGACCAAGCGGCTAGGCTTGTACGCTGTGGTAGATAATTGCCAGTGGCTTAAGTTATGTCTTGAAAATGGCATTCAAACGGCCCAATTAAGAATTAAAAACGCCGATGCTCCAGATTTAGCAGAACAAGTGAAAACAGCGATTGCTTTAGGCGAAGAGTTTAATGCGCAGGTTTATATTAATGATCATTGGCAATTGGCTATTGAGCATGATGCGTATGGCGTGCATTTAGGGCAAGAAGATCTCGATACCGCTGATTTAGAAGTCATTAAACAAGCAGGATTGAAGTTGGGGTTATCGACACATGGTTTTTATGAAATGCTCAGAGCACATAATTATCAACCGAGCTACTTGGCATTTGGTGCGATTTATCCAACCACAACCAAAGATATGACTGGGCAAATTCAAGGTCTTGAAAAATTAAAACATTTTGTACCTTTGATGAAAGCATACCCGACAGTCGCAATTGGCGGCATTAATTTGGCAAGAGCGTCAGAAGTTGCCGCAACAGGTGTTGGCAGTGTTGCTGTGGTGAGGGCGATTACAGAAGCAGCTGATCCGATACTTGCGATAAGCCAATTACAACAGGCCATTAAGGTTCAAGACTAAGCGTATAAAGTGCCATGATGGAATTATCAGATAAAGAGCAAATCCGCTATAGCCGTCAGTTAATGCTTGATCAAATCGGTTTTGATGGCCAAAAAAAGCTGAAGCAAAGCCGAGTCTTGATTATTGGTGTCGGTGGACTGGGCTCGCCGGCAGCGTTATATTTAGCGGCTGCGGGGGTGGGTCATCTAACATTAGTCGATAATGACAGGGTTGACTTATCTAATCTTCAGCGACAAATTTTGTATAAAATTAATCATCTCGGGCAGGAAAAAGTAACTGCTGCGGCAAAAACCTTGACGAGTATGAATAATCAAATCGTGATATCGACGGTCGCTGAATTACTCTCGGACGATAACGCCCACAGCTTAATTTCGGCTCATGATATTGTACTTGATTGCAGTGATAACTTTAGTACTCGTTATCTTACAAATAAAACGTGTGTAGAGACCCACACGCCTCTGATCTCTGGCGCAGCGATTGCGAATAAAGGGCAACTAATTTGTGTGGATACTCGTCAGGCAGACCATGCCGACGGGTGCTATCAATGTATTTTTCCCCCATCAGATGCTCAGACAGCTCTCAATTGCGGTAATGCCGGTGTTTTTGGACCTTTACTTGGTGTGATTGGCGCGATGCAAGCACAGCAAGGTTTAAATTATCTATTAGGGCATGCTTTCACAAATTGCTTTATTGCGTTTGATGCACTGAGCTTTCAGCAAACACGCTTTCTTTTTAAGCAAGATCCAGCTTGTGAGGTCTGCAACACCAAATAGCGTTACAATTTTTGACAATTAAGTGGTAACAGAATGTTTTAATTGTTCCAAGAATGTTATATTTTCATTAATAATAATTTTATAACATTGGTTCTCTAGGATGGCGTTGCTCAGCCCACTTTTATTGGCAAGCACCATATTTATGGCGGGGGTTGAAAACCCTGTCTATTTGGCAAAGTTTGATAATAAACAACAAGAAATACAAACACGTATTAGTTTTCATCATGCATTGTTGACGGATGAAAAAAATGGCATTTTACTGCAACTAACAAACGATGAAGTGCTCAAGCTACAAAGTAAAGGCATTACATTGAGCGCAGCTGATGATGTGTGGCAGCGAAAAGCGAAAGAACTGAGTTACCAGCAAACCTCTTTAAACGTTCAACAAACCGGAATCCCGGGTTTTCCATGTTATAGCACCGTCGAAGAAACATTTACACAGATGCAAATATTGTTTGAACAATATCCAGACCTTACACAGTGGCAAGATATTGGCGACAGTTGGCAAAAAGAAAACGGTGGTGAAGGTTATGATCTCAAAGTCCTTAAAATTGGTAATAAAAATTTAGTTAATCCACCAGTATTGTTTATTCAAAGTGGCCTTCATGCCCGTGAGCTTGCGACAGCAGCACTAACATTAGATTTTGCGAAGTTGTTACTTGAAGATGCAAAAGTCGATGCTGATATTGCATGGATCCTTGAACGTCACCAAATTCATATCTTATTTCAAAGTAACCCAGATGGGCGTAAGATCGCCGAAAAAGGCTTTTTACACCGAAAAAACAAAAACGAAAATCATTGTGCGAATGGTAATGTCGGGGTTGATCTGAACCGTAATTATTCGTTTGGCTGGAATTCTGTTTCAGGTGGCTCAAGTGGCCAAGCTTGCCAAGAAACGTATCGAGGTCCGAGTGCAGGATCTGAACCTGAAGTTGCAGCGATAGAAAGTTATGTCAGAAGCCTTTACCCAGATGTGCGAGGCCCAAATGATAACGATGCAGCCCCCGATACAACACCTGGTTTGTATTTAGATATTCATAGTTATAGCCGTTTGATTTTATGGCCTTGGGGGCATACTAATGCACCGGCACCTAATCAGGCGGGTCTAGAAGCTTTGGGGAAAAAGTTAGCGTTTTTCAATAAATACATGCCGCAGCAGTCTATTGGTTTGTACGCGACCGATGGCACGTCTGATAATTTAGCCTATGGTGAGCTTGGGGTTGCGCATATTACTTTTGAACTTGGTACTGAGTTTTTCCAATCGTGCAGTTATTACGACACAGTGTTAAAGCCAGATAATATAGAAGCCTTATTATACGCAGCTAAGGTGGTTGAAGCGCCTTATTTATTGAGTCAAGGGCCTGATATTGAATCAATCGAAGGGCTAAGTGCAGAAAACGGTTTAATTCGTATCCAAGCTCGGGCGACAGAAACACGTTTTAGTCAGTTAAATGGAAACTTAAACACTGATAATATTTCAGAGGTGCGGTTTAGTCTAAATGCCTATCCTGAGATTGGAAATTCGCAACTTGCTGAAATCAGCGATGGTAATGCTGATTCACCTACTGAAAATGCCATCATCAGTTTTAATGAGTCAGATTTAATCGATGGGCAAGTGACCGTTTATGTGCAGGCGAAGGACGAAACAGGGCAAGTTGGGCCTGTTTCCGCGTTTAAAGTTGATACGCGTTTGCCAGAATTAAGTGCATCAGTTGAGTGTTTGGGGGCGAAATGTGAATTTAAATCAGGTAATTCGCTCGGCGGCTTTTCATATTTATGGCAATTAAGTGATGATGACAGCCGCAATGAAGCTGAGTTTTTGGCTGTTATGCCTCAGATTGGTGTAAATAAAGTTACGTATCAATTAACCAATCAATTTGGTATCACGCAAAGCAAGGAGCTTGATGTTCAAGTTGATGAATTATTTGAGCCTGTAGCTGATTACAGTGAGTCGTGTCAGGAGTATGTTTGTCAATTCGATGGTTCACTTAGCAACGATGACGATAGCTTAGGGTTAAGATACGAATGGAAAGTAAACGCTAAAGTTGTATCGGATGCTGAAGTGTTAAGCTATGACTTTGCCCAAGCGGGCACTTATGACGTACGACTAAAAGTTACAGATGAACATGGTCAAATTGCAGAAAAAGAAACACAAGTTGTATTAACTGCCCCTGTGGTGATTGAGCCGCCTGTCGTTGTGGAGCCTGCAGAGAAAAAATCAGGGGGTACCTTTGGTTGGTTAGTTCTTGGCTTTTTGACTCTGTTAACCCGTTTACGGAAAGTAGTTTAATGGGTGCTAATTAAAAAAGGTCTGCATTTGCAGACCTTTTTTGTCGTTTTAAGACTCTTGTAATACTTCAGCTGGGCCTGCTTCAGTGATTTTAGCAAAGGGCTGCCCCATTCTAGTCACTGTTTCAGCGACTTCAGAAGGTAAGAATTCAGCAACATTTTGTGGCCATGCCAAAATAACGGTTGAACCGAGTTTAAAGCGGCCCATCTCTTCACCTTTTTCCAAGGTGATTTTCTCAGGGCCTGTTGTTGGGTAATCCCAGCTAAATACTTGTTTTGCAGCTGGTGGGGTGACTGTGCCAGCCCAAACTGTTTCAATGCTGGCTACAATCGTTGCTCCAACGAGTACCATAGCGAGTGGACCTATCTCGGTTTCAAATATAGCAACCACTCGTTCATTTCGGGCAAATAAATTAGGAACATTTTGCGCGGTTAGAGGATTTACAGAGAATAAATCACCTGGGACGTAGATCATTTTACTGAGGGTGCCAGCAATGGGCATGTGAATACGATGGTAATCTTTAGGCGCTAAATAAATAGTGGCAAATTTTCCACCTTGGAATGGGGTGGCGACATTTGCATCTCCACCTAGTAATGCTTCGAGGCTAAAGTCATGGCCTTTTGCTTGGATTAAACGATCATCTAAAATATCGCCCAACTGACTTATTTTACCATCTACAGGATGAGCGATAAGGTCACTCTCGGGAGTAATTTGACGCAAACCAGGTTTGAGAGGGCGAGTAAAAAATTGATTAAAGCTCTTGTAAGCCGATGGGCTTTCTTGCTCAGCTTCAGACATATCAATTTTATATTGTTTAATAAATGCTTTGATTAATGCAGTGGTGACAAAACCAGCTTCTGCCGCAGCTAATTTCCCTACAACACGTGATACTAAGTGCTTAGGCATGGCATACTGCATGGCTATTTTAAATTTATCTAAACTCACGTCGTTCATTCCAAATGAAATTTTTTTAATTCTAGCGAAAAACAAACGCTAGACCAATGTATTTTAGACTCGCGGATTACGAGCGCCGGCGCGGCCATCTTCCATGGATAATAAAATTCGATGGTAGCTATCAAAGCGTAGCTCACTGATATGCTCGTTCTCGAGGGCTTCTACCAAGAGGCAACCAGGATCATTGAGGTGTTTACAGTCGCGAAATTTGCATCCTCCTAAAAACTCTCGAAACTCTTTAAAGCACCAAGTGACTCGATCTGGTTCTAAGTGCCATAAACCAAATTCACGGATCCCCGGAGAGTCAATTAAATTTCCGCCACTGGGTAAATGGTGCAAACGAGAAACGGTAGTGGTGTGTTGGCCAAGTCCACTGTTTTGCGACACATCTTGGGTAAGGATTTGGCTTTCTGGTAATAAGCTGTTCACTAAAGTGGATTTGCCAACACCACTTTGACCAACAAAAATACTGTTTTTATCGACCAGTATTTTTTTTAGTTCAGCAATTCCTTGTTCTGTTTTCGTACTAATTAGGTGTACTTGGTAACCGATATCTCGATAAATATCGAGCACAGAGTTAATGTAAGCTAATGACTCATCATCCAGTAAATCTGTTTTATTCAGAATCAACACTGGCTCAATGCCCATGTCTTCACAGGCTACGAGATAACGGTCAATGATATTAGGCGTAAATTCTGGAAGCACAGCTGACACCATTAAAATTTGGTCGATATTGGCAGCAACCACTTTCACACCATCATAAAAGTCTGGACGAGTCAGTTGGCTAGTGCGCTCTTCAACTGCTTCAATGACACCTGCTAAATCACCCGAACTCACTTTTGCACGACGGAAAATAACACGATCACCACAAACAATATTGCTTACGGTACGACGAATATTGCAACGCAACACTTCTCCACTGGTAGTTTCAATGTCTGCATGCTGACCAAAACGACTGATAACTAGCGCATTTTCAGTGTCACCTAAATTATCGTTTTGCCATGAAATATCGTTGTTCGGCGCTTTATGTTTTGCTGTATTTAAGCGCTTTTCATGGTTAGCCTGAATCCGGCGGGATTGGCCTTTACTTAGTTTCTTTCGTTTTGTCACTTTTCGCCTATAACTTAAATAAATGGTTTGCTTTTAAAAAAAGCGTTTTATCCATGCTCGAAGCGTAATATGATATATGTAATTGCATTAAATCGAAAGGAAAGCACCGCTAAGGTAATTTATGTCTTTTCATGAATCAAATTTGATTTGGCTAGACCTCGAAATGACGGGTTTAGAACCAAAAACAGACAAAATACTTGAGATCGCGACGATTGTTACGGATTGTGATTTAAATATATTAGCTGAAGGGCCTGTGATTGCGATTCATCAATCTGATGAATTACTCGATGGTATGGATGAGTGGTGTGTGAATCAGCATGGGCAATCAGGTTTGACAGAACGTTGTCGCCAAAGTGCTTTTGATGAGCAATATGCAATCAATGAAACGATTAAGTTTTTAGAAAAGTGGGTGCCTAAAGGGGCATCGCCGATGTGTGGTAATTCCATCGGACAAGATCGTCGTTTTTTAAATGCGTATATGCCTGTTCTTGAAGATTATTTCCATTATAGAAATTTGGATATTAGTACAATTAAAGAGTTGGCAAGACGCTGGAAGCCAGATGTTTTGAAGAAAGTAAAAAAGAAAGGTGTGCATTTAGCTCTTGAAGATATCCATGAGTCGATTGCGGAATTGAAGGTTTATCGTACAGAATTTTTTAACCTCTAATTTTTTACTAAAAAAATGCTTGCAAAGCAGCATCTTTATTGTAAAATCTCGCCCCGCTTAGGATAACAAGCCTTCGGGGCGTTTTTGTGAGCAAAATAAATCCATCAATACCAAATGTCGGGTTTATCGAGTACTAACTCAGTTGCCGGATTGTTAGGCGCAACCTCAAGGTTGTGTTCCAACGTTCAAGTTACTGATTATTTATGAAGCGGCACTAGCTCAGTTGCCAGAGTGTTAGTCGCAACCTCAAGGTTGTGTTCCAACGGTCAAGTTACTGACTATTTTATGAAGCGGCACTAGCTCAGTTGCCGGAGTGTTAGACGCAACCTCAAGGTTGTGTTCCAACGGTCAAGTTACTGACTATTTTATGAAGCGGCACTAGCTCAGTTGGTAGAGCGCAACCTTGCCAAGGTTGAGGTCACGAGTTCGAGCCTCGTGTGCCGCTCCAAATTCTCTGTAAGAATTAAAATTACTATTTTAGATAAAAGGCACCAGCTCAGTTTCCGGAGTGTTAGACGCAACCTCAAGGCTGTGTTTTAACGGTCAAGTTACTGACTATTTATGAAGCGGCACTAGCTCAGTTGCCGGAGTGTTAGTCGCAACCTCAAGGTTGTGTTCCAACGGTCAAGTTACTGACTATTTATGAAGCGGCACTAGCTCAGTTGGTAGAGCGCAACCTTGCCAAGGTTGAGGTCACGAGTTCGAGCCTCGTGTGCCGCTCCAAATTCTCTGTAAGAATTAAAATTACTATAGTGTGAAGCGGCACTAGCTCAGTTGGTAGAGCGCAACCTTGCCAAGGTTGAGGTCACGAGTTCGAGCCTCGTGTGCCGCTCCAAATTTCCTCTATGATTTACTCATCCGATTTATACGCTTAATTTTCTTTTTCAAATCTATACTTACTGTAATCCATCTTTAATATTTGTCTCTTATGAGCATTAATAACCCTTGTAAAAATAACTGCTGTTTAGATCCCTGTGATATCTGCCTAGGCTGTTTCAGGACACTCAATGAAATTTTAGCTTGGCGAGCCATGAGTGATCAGGAAAAACAAGCTACGCTAATATTATGCAATCAGCGAGAAGCGGAACGAAGCGGGTATGTTAAAAAGGATATTGATCGTCGATAACTCCAGCGTGTTAGCGATGAGAGTCAAAGCATTGTTAGAATTGATCGGCTGCGAAGTTGTGTTATGTCACTTTAGTGAAGTTGAAAAAATTTTATTAGAGCAATCTTTTGAGATGATTGCTATTGCCCATGGAATCCCGATTACATTAATCAGCCAAATTAAACCATTTTTAACTGCAATACCGACTTTACTAATAGCTCCAAACAGCCAAGGTGGGACAGTTCTTGACTCATTTTCTGATATTTATCGTCTTTTGCCTGAATCTCAAGTGATCTATCCCTTTTATGATAATAAAGAGTTGATCGGTATTTTAGAGAGTCAGTTAATGATGAATGAAGAGGAAGTTGAAATTATACTCCCTCAAATATTATTGGTTGACAGTGAGTTAGATAAGTTAACCGAGCTCGAGAATGCGTTGAAAGGCGCACATATCAATGTTGTAACAGCGACCTCGCTAGCTGAAGCGATTGAGCAATCAATTGCATTTAAAATAGATATATTAATTTCTGATTTTAATTTGCCGCGCTGCAGCGGAATCGACGTTTATCGCAAAGTTAAAGGGATAAACCCTGATTGTCGCTGTTTATTGATTACTTCGCAACCTTTGCAAAGTACCTTGATTGAAGCTATTCGGATTGGCGTTGATGATGTTTTAGAAAAGCCACTTGATCAGAGTTTATTACTTCAATCCGTGCACAAAATGTGGCAAACAGAATTGTTAAAGCGGAACAATTCTGAGCTGGTTGAACGACTCCAAGATACAGTTGATGCCCTAATTGAAAAAGATAGCTTATTGCGTGTTATTTATAAAAATACGCCAGATGGCATTATTTTATTCCAAAAATCAGGAGTTATTTTAGAGGCGAATGACTCGTGTAGCTATTTATTCTCTGTAGCTCGAGATCGTCTTGTCGGACATTCAATCTATGAATTGATTGATCAGGAATCAGTTAATGAAATTAAAGATGCTATTGCAATGGCGATGTATAATAAGCAATTTCATTGTGATCTCAGCGTCGCAAATACTTTAGGTCAAATTATTCCTCTAGCAGGATCTTTCAGTGAAATAGACTTTCATGGCGAATCTGCATATGCAGCGGTACTCAAAGATGTCTCACATTTAAAACATAAAGAGGATTTGTTGCGTGAAGCAAAAGCTTTACTTGAGCACAAGGTGCAAAGTCGAACTGCTGAGCTGCAGGCTGCGAAAGAACAAGCAGAAATGGCCAATCAAAGTAAGTCTGAATTTTTAGCTAATATGTCTCATGAATTAAGAACGCCAATGCATTCTATTTTGAGTTTTTCTCAGTTTGGTTTGGAGAAACTATCGAAAGAGCCCATTCCAGTCGATAAACTAGAAAAGTACTTGTCACGTATAGAGACAAGTGGGCAACGTTTGCTGTCTTTACTTAATAATTTGCTCGATTTATCAAAACTGGATGCAGGTCAATTCCCTTTCAATCCGAGTAAACAAGAAATCCAGAGTATTATCAGGACTGGTATCGAAGATGTCTCGGGGAGTGCTCTATCGAAAAATATTCACATTACATTATCCGAAGGTGATTTTTCACCATGTCATTTATATTGTGATGCGTCTCATATTAACCAGATAATTCGTAACTTGTTAGGTAATGCTATTAAATTTAGTGACGCCAATAGTGAGATCAATGTAATTCTCAGCAAGGATTCAGGTCATGTCCAGATACAAATTAAAGATAATGGTATTGGGATCCCTGACAGTGAGTTAGAACATATCTTTGATAAATTTGCTCAAAGCTCTACAACTAACAAAGGTGCAGGAGGAACAGGTTTGGGTTTGGCTATCTGTCGTGAATTTGTCAGCTTACACCATGGTAAAATTTGGGCTCAAAACAACCCCGATAAAGGAGCATCTATTTTTATATCACTGCCAATTAATGCAACAAAGCAGACATTAAGTAGTGAAATCTCAATGTCTTGACTACGCTTATAAAAGACTACGTGTTAAGAGCAAAAGGTAACAAAGGTTTTATTTTGTTAACTTGATTATTTTATACAAGGAACCTGTGGGGGAAGTATGTCAGAACACATAATTTTAGCAGTAGATGATGAGCCTTTTAATTTAGAGATTATTGAAGAAATTTTAGAGGATGATTACACACTGCATTTTGCATCTAGTGGACCAGATTGCTTAAATGTTGTGGAAGGTATTGCCCCCGAAGTCATTCTACTTGATGTGAGTATGCCTGACATGGATGGTTATGAGGTTTGTCGGCAGCTTAAAAGTAACCCTGCTACAGCTGACATTATGGTGATGTTTGTATCAGCAAGGGGAACCATTGAGGAACGAATTGAAGGTTATAATGTTGGTGCTGAAGATTATATTGTTAAGCCATTCGCAAAAGAAGAAATAAAAGCCAAACTCAATTCATTATTCAAGGTGATTGAAGAACGGAAGCAATTAGAGCGTCAAGTTGAAGATGCAACAGAAACCGCATTTAATGCCATGACCAATAGCAGTGAAATGGGCAATATTGTCCAATATATTGAGAATATTGGTACACTTGACGATCCTGCTGATTTAGCTAAAGCGCTAATTCAATGCATAAAAGGGTTTTCACTTAAGTCATGTGTTGCTTTTCGTTATAACGATAAAGTCACTCACTTTAGTTCTGAGGGAGCTTGCTCTCCCATGGTAATAGAGTTATTTGAATTACTCTACTGTAAAGGGCGCTTGTACGAGTTCCCTCCAAGGATTTTAGTTAATTATCCAAAAATCAGTTTGTTAATCTTGAATCTTCCGATAGATGATCAAGAAAAGTTAGGTCGAATTCGTGATCATATCTGTTTTATTGTCAGTGTTACTGAGCAACAACTGGACGCAATTTTAACAAAACGCAAATTACAGTACCAGAAAATGCAGTTGCAGCGGGCGTTTTCTCTTGTGCGTGATAAATTTGAAGATTTGGTGGGAGTATTGAATCTCAGTCACGAAATGAATGAAGCGATATTTAGAGATTTGCAGAATGAATTTGAAATGCGGATCCCGCACATGGGGCTTGACGACGATCAAGAGCAATACATATATAAAAAAGTCGATGATACTATTTTGCGATCAGTCGCACGAGAAGACCTATTGACCGATGTTAAGCGTGCCTTTTTCGATATTGAACAAGATTTACATCAGATGCTCGAATAACATTTCTTTATGCATCTCTTGGTAAGCCTTTTTCAATGGCAATAATCAAACGTTGTGTTTTTTTATTTTTTTCACGCTTCTTTAACTGTTCTGAAATAGCCCAGTCAATATGCTCACTTACTAGTGCGGAGGCGTCGGGCTTTGCTTTTTTTAGCACTGTAATAATGTGTTCACTGAAGGATGCATTACCTAAACCTACAGCAATATTTCTTAACCAACGTTGATGACCAATTCTGCGAATGGCACTGCCTTCAGTATTTTTTAAGAATGTGGCTTCATCCCATAAGAAGAGCTCTACTAATTCTTTATCCTTTAATTGCTTGCGGGCATGAAAATCATCTTCAGCGGTGAGTTGGCCGTAACGATTCCACGGACAAATGAGTTGGCAATCGTCACAGCCATAAATACGATTGCCGATTAAAGGGCGAAACTCGGTGGGAATGGCTCCTTGTAGTTCTATAGTGAGATAGGAAATACACCTTCTCGCATCGACAACATAAGGTTCTACAATTGCATTTGTTGGGCATAATTTTATGCATGCGACGCAACTGCCACATTTTTCTTCAACTGGCTCATCTATAGGCAAAGGTAAATCGACAAATAATTCGCCTAAAAAAAACCACGAACCGGCTTCTTGATTTAGGATTAAGGTGTGTTTTCCTGTCCAGCCTAGACCTGACTTTTCTGCTAACTGTCTTTCTAAAACTGGGGCTGAGTCAACGAAGGGACGAAAGCCAAACTGACCGACCTGCTGTTCGATCCGTTCACCGAGTTTTTTGAGGCGATTTCGAATGAGTTTATGATAGTCGCGTCCCAAGGCGTAGCGGCTGATATAGGCTTTATCAGTATTTTTGAGGTTTTTTGCAAAACTAGCATCCGGTGGGAGGTAGTTCATTCGCACACAGATCACCCGTTGTGTTCCTGGTACAAGTTCTGCTGGTCGGGCGCGTTTCATTCCGTGCGCGGCCATGTAATCCATTTCACCATGGTAACCGAGCGCCAACCAACGTTTCAGTTGGCTTTCATGTTCGCTCAGATCAATATCGCTGATCGCAACTTGATCAAAGCCAAGCTCAACGCCCCATTGCTTAATTTGTAAGGCTAGTTCAGGATAGTTAATATTAGGTGCAGTCACAGATGAGCCATATGAAAAAAATGTACACAGACAATTTACCACAAGTAGCCTATTCAGCGGAACAAGTTCAACTGAATGAGTCTCGTGTTGCGCTCGCATGTGGCATTGAAATGTTTGATTTGATGCAGCAGGCTGGAAAAGCGGTCTATCAAGTTATCTGTGATTTTTATCCCACAGCTTCGCGAATTTTGATTTTTACAGGCGCGGGTAATAATGCTGGTGATGGGTATATTATTGCTAATTTGGCTCTGATGGAGGGCTGCCAAGTAACCGTTGTGACATTAAAAAGCCCTGAGCACTTATCTGGGGATGCAAAGCGGGCGTTTGAATTATTTTCTTGCCATCAACAGGTAGCATTGAGCTGGGATGCTTTTATAAAAAGCGATACAGCGGACTATGACGTAATTGTAGATTCAATGTTGGGTACAGGGTTTGTTGGTGTGCTCGCAGAGCCATACAGTGAAGCTTGTGGCTGGATCAATCAGCAGAAATCTAAGCCGGTTGTTGCTGTTGACGTTCCTACAGGTGTTAATGCAAGTTCTAGTGCAGTATGTGAGCATGCGATATTGGCAAATTTTACCGTTAGTTTTATCGCGTTAAAACAAGGTTTATTGACTGGGTTGGCCAAAGTGCACGTTGGGGAGTTGATCTTTGCAGGTTTGGGGCTTGATTGTGCATTTTCAAATTTAGTACCCGCAGCGGTTACATTTAAAACACTTCCGACTCTAAAAAGATCTTTACCGAAAAGAAGCATCAATGCATATAAAAATCAGTTAGGCCATGTTTTGTGTATTGGTGGAAATATAGGAATGGCAGGTGCGATCCGTTTATCTGCTGAAGCAGCATTGCGCAGTGGCGCAGGGTTAGTAAGTGTTGTAACGCGTCCTGAAAATTGTAATCAAGTCCAGCAAGGTCGTTATGAGTTAATGGTTCATGGAGTACTCTCACCCAACGATTTAATCCCATTAATGGATAAAGCTTCAGTCATCATGTTAGGTCCAGGGTTAGGCAAAGATGAATGGTCCTTAGGCTTGTTAGATTGGGTACTGAGTAAAGCCCTTGTGCCACTAGTGATTGATGCGGATGGGTTAAATTTACTTGCATCAAAGGCGTCTATTTCGTTACCAAAAGGCTCAGTATTAACGCCTCATCAAGGCGAAATGACACGCTTATTAGAGTCGGTCTCTCATCAAGTAAATGAAGACCGTTTTGAGAGTGTTCGAACATTGGCGATGATCTATCAATCTGTTGCTTTACTAAAAGGGCCTGGAACGCTCATTTGCGAAAATGATTGTATAAATATTAATCGAACAGGTTCAGCCGCTTTAGCCAGTGCTGGGATGGGTGATGTGTTATCTGGTATTATTGCCGGGTTAATGGCACAAAGTATGAGTGCGTTTGATGCAACTCAGTTAGCAGTTGCAATCCATGGGGCTGCAGCTCAAAATATTGAACATTTAGGTGCGCGTGGTTTGTTGGCGAGTGACTTATTTCCTGAGATTAGGCGCCTAGTTGGCTAAAGAGATGAACATGAAAAAATTTGAATGCGACTTGGCAAATGAAGAAGCAACTGTTGCAATGGGTGCAAGACTTTCCACTGTATTAGGTGAAGGGGCTGTGGTCTTTTTACATGGAGACTTAGGTGCTGGTAAGACGACATTGACCCGGGGGATTGTTCAAGGGTTTGGTCATCAGGGAAAGGTTAAAAGCCCAACTTACACAATTGTTGAACCCTACGAGCTTGCACACCATAACATTTACCACTTTGATTTGTATCGATTAGCTGATCCTGAAGAGCTTGAGTTTATGGGGATCCGTGATTATTTTGCCAATTCTGCAATTTGTTTAATCGAGTGGCCTGAAAAAGGCGGGCTGTTGTTAGCTAAGCCTGATTTAGATATCACACTTGAGTATGTTGATGAACAACGAAAAATCAGTATTATGGGAAGTACAGAGAAAGGTCAGTCCATTGTTGCTAAACTTGAAATACATGCAAATTAATATACTTAAAACGCTTATTTTGTGCCTTTGTGTGCTGTTAGTTAGCAGCTTTACAGCATATGCCGCAAAACAAAACGAAATTACGAGCGTTCGTGTTTGGCCCTCTCCACAAAGCACCCGAGTGGTGTTCGACCTTCAAGAAAAGCCTGATTATAGCTATTTCATGCTCAAAAACCCGTTACGCTTAGTCGTTGATTTTAAAGAAACAAAACAAGACCAAGTATTGCCTCAAGTATCAGGTCAGCACTCGGTGATTTCGAAAATTAGGTATAGCAAACCAAAGAAAAAGGGCTGGGTGCGAATTGTTTTAGAGTTGAACCAGTCAGTTAAGCCTGTTTTATTTGCTTTAGCTCCAACTGAGCCCTACAGCGATAGGTTGGTTATTGATTTATATGGAAAAAATCCAGAGAAAAAAACAACTCCTGCTGTGGCGAAAAATCGTGATATCAGTGGCGATCGTGACATTGTTATTGCTGTTGTTGCAGGGCATGGTGGTGAGGACCCTGGTTCTATTGGTCCATCAGGCACTTATGAAAAAACGATTACATTACAAATAGCTAAACGACTGGGGGCGTTGATTGATCAGCAACCTGGTATGAAAGCTGTTTTACCGCGTACCGGTGATTATTATGTAAAACTTAACACGCGTTCGGAGCGGGCAAGGCAGCATAAAGCAGACTTTTTAATCTCGATACATGCTGATGCATTTGTGACACCTAAGCCAAGTGGCGCGTCCGTGTTTGTGTTGTCTTTACGGCGAGCTAATACAGAAACAGCTCGATGGATCGAAGATAGCGAAAAGCAATCTGAGCTACTCGGTGGGGCGGCAGATGTGATTAAAGACACTAAAAATGAAAAATACTTAGCGCAAGCCTTACTAGATATGTCTATGGATCATTCTATGAGAACAGGGATGCAAGTGGCAGATGAAGTGGCAAAAGAGCTTGGTAAAGTAACCAAAATGCATAAAAAGAGACCTCAAGCGGCCAGTCTTGCCGTCCTAAAGTCACCCGATATTCCATCAATTTTGGTTGAGACAGGTTTTATATCAAATCCCCATGAAGAGCGATTATTAAAGACTCGGGAACACCAAGATAAGTTAGCAAAAGCGGTATTTATAGCTGTTCGCTCTCATTTTGAGAAAAATCCGCCAGACGATTCATTATTTGCCAAGTTAAAAGCGCAAAAGCCAAAAGAAAATAGCATTCACAAGGTTCGATCGGGTGAGTCATTAAGTGTATTGGCAAGTCAATACGGCGTGTCTGTTGCACAAATTAAGCAAGCGAATAACTTAAAGAGCAACAGACTGCTAATCGGGCAAACACTCACTATTCCAAGAAGCTAAGTTACATAAATGAGCATTCAAATATTACCAGCGCGTTTGGCTAACCAAATAGCAGCAGGTGAAGTGGTGGAACGACCCGCATCTGTTGTCAAAGAGTTAGTTGAAAATAGCTTAGATGCAGGTGCGACGAGGATCCAAGTAGATATCGAACGGGGTGGGCACAAACTTATTCGTATTCGCGATAATGGCTCGGGCATTGATAAAGGCGAATTGACGCTGGCATTATCTCGTCATGCGACGAGTAAATTAAAAACTTTAGATGATCTTGAAAATATTTGCTCGTTAGGGTTTAGAGGTGAAGCGTTGGCTTCAATCAGCTCCGTATCTCGTTTAAGTTTAAGCTCAAAACCAGCATATCAAGAAGATGCTTGGCAAGCTCAAGCCGAAGGGCGAGATATGGCGGTGACGATTAAACCAATTGCTCATCCAACGGGTACTACTATAGAAGTTGTTGATCTCTTTTTTAACACTCCGGCGCGACGTAAATTTTTACGAACAGAAAAAACTGAGTTTAATCATATTGATGAGCTTTTGAAACGCATTGCGCTTAGTCGTTTTGATGTCTCTATTAGCTTGAAGCACAATGGTAAAATGGTTCGTCAGTACCGCCCTGTTTTGAACGAAGGCGATAAAATAAAGCGGGTATCACAAGTTGCAGGAAAAGACTTTTTGGCACACGCTGCTTTTTTAGAGTCTGGAGACGAGCAATTAAATATCCAAGGTTGGATTTTACCTTCTGGAATGGCAATAGAGCCACAATATACATATGTAAATGGACGAATGATGCGTGACAAGCTTATCTTGCACGCAATTCGACAAGCTTTTGAAGAGGTGTGCCCGAGCCAGCCTATTCCAGCTTTTGTTCTTTATTTAACTATCGATCCCCGTCAAGTAGATGTGAATGTGCACCCAGCGAAACATGAAGTGCGTTTTCATCAAGCAAGGTTAATTCATGACTTTATTTTGCAAGCTGTTAAACAGGCAGCAGAACCTTCGGCCGCTGAGCTAACGAGTTATTTATCTGATACGACAAGGGTTGAGCTTTCTCATGATAATTATGCTGAGTTTGCATTGGGCGCAAACCGGCAGCCTGAGCGTGATATGGCCAGTCAAGGCTCCTATCAACCTCGCGCGCAAGCAAGTGGTGGGTATCAACCGAGAAGTATCTCTCAAGATGCAAATGTGCAGCACCATAATGCGAATGCATTTTATCAGGGTGTTGCTGAGCAGCGAGCGCAGCACTTTGATCAACCTTCGATTGGAGAAGCTGAAAGTTCAAATGAGTCAATTTATACAAGTAAAGAAGTTCAATATTTAACTCTCGATGATGGCTCGTGCATTTTGAAGAATCAAGGCGGCGTGTATCTTTCTCATTTTCGCTACATTTTGCCCGAATTTTGGCTAGGTGAGCTGGCACAAGAAGGGCAACTAGACACTAAACCGCTACTACTCCCAGTTCGGGTTAGTGTGACAGAAGAAAGTGGGGAACTGTTAGCGGAAAACTTATCTTGGTTAACGATATTAGGCTATGAACTGATCGTTAACCATAACTATGTGATGATTAAACAATTACCGCCCTGCGTATATTCTGTGGATGTTAACCAAGTCGTCGATAAACTTATTCTTATTTGCCAAGATAAATTAACAAATATTGAACAGTGGTTAACGTGGCAAGCAAAGTGGTGTCACCCGCGGTTCTTTAATAAGCAACAAAATACTGCCTTATACCAATTTCTTATTAATAAACCTCAAATGAACGCGCTTCTTTTTGAAAAAGCCGTTAAAATAGATCTTACTGATTTTATAGAGCAATTAGAGCGGAATAGCATCACTTGAAGCGTTTACCGGTAATTTTTTTAATGGGCCCAACGGCCGCAGGAAAAACTGATTTAGCTATCAGCTTATGTCAGCACTTAAATACTGAAATTATCAGTGTTGATTCTGCGTTGATTTACCGTAACATGGATATAGGGACAGCTAAACCGACTCAGCAAGAGCTTACTTTAGCGCCACATCGTTTAATTAATATTTTAGATGCTAAAGAAAGTTATTCCGTGGCTGATTTTAGGCAAGATGCACTGGCTCATATAAATGAGTTACATCAGCAAGGAAAAATCCCAGTGTTGGTGGGTGGTACTATGATGTACTTCAAAGCACTATTAGAAGGCATTTCGCCATTGCCAGAAGCCGACCCTAAAATTAGAGAACAGCTTGAAAAAGAGGCTTTGCTGGATGGTTGGCCGGCGTTGCATCAGCAGTTAAAAAAAGTCGATCCGGTTGCGGCTGAACGTATTAAAGAAAATGATTCGCAGCGTATTAATCGTGCATTAGAAGTGTATCGTATAACGGGCACAGCCATGACTGAACTGCAAAAAGTAAAGTCAGAACCTTTGCCTTTTGAAGTCATACAATTTGCGATAGCACCGACAGAACGCAGCGTATTACATCAGCGAATTGAAAAAAGATTTAAAATAATGCTCGAACAGGGTTTTGAATCAGAGGTGAAGGCCTTATATCAAAGAGGTGACTTATCCACCGCTTTGCCTTCAATTCGTTGTGTTGGTTATCGTCAAATGTGGGATTACCTAGACGGTTTAGTTGAGTACGATGAAATGGTATTTCGTGGCATCGCAGCGACCCGTCAATTAGCAAAAAGACAGCTAACTTGGTTACGTAGTTGGCAAGAGGTTACTTGGCTTGAGTCTGGGGCTGAAGAAAACTTGCAACGTGTGTTAAGTTCGCTAAGCTAATAAAGAGATTGTAGTAAAACTAGTTGAAATCTTTACAGATTAATAATTATATAAAAACACCTAAATCGAAGGAAAATAACAATGGCAAAGGGCCAATCTCTACAAGACCCATTTTTGAATGCGCTTCGTCGCGAGCGTATTCCAGTCTCAATTTACTTAGTTAATGGTATTAAATTACAAGGTAAAATTCAGTCTTTTGATCAGTTTGTAATTTTACTTGAAAATACTGTAAACCAAATGGTTTACAAACATGCCATCTCTACGGTTGTGCCAGCCCGAGCGATTAATTTCCACGCTCAACCTGAGGATGCAGCGTCAACTGATAATGAAGATGACGGCAATTTTTAATTTAGGAGCATAATGCTTGTTTGACCGTTATGAAGCTGGTGAACAGGCCGTCTTAGTCCATATAGAGTTCCCAAAAGAAGGAGATCGTGAAGATCTTCAAGAGCTCGAAATGTTAGTTTCTTCTGCAGGTGTAAGTAGTTTGGCGGTTGTGCAAGGCAGTCGTCAATCGCCTCATCCCAAGTTTTTTGTCGGAACGGGTAAAGCTGAAGAAATCGCTGAGATTGTCCAAATCCATCAAGCGGATGTTGTAATATTTAATCACGAACTTTCACCCTCTCAAGAACGAAATTTAGAGCGAATTTGTCAGTGTCGTGTACTCGATAGAACGACGCTAATTTTAGATATTTTTGCTCAACGAGCCCGAACTCATGAAGGTAAACTTCAAGTTGAATTGGCACAGTTACGCCATATTTCAACGCGTTTGATTCGGGGGTGGACTCATTTAGAGCGTCAGAAAGGTGGTATCGGCCTACGCGGGCCTGGTGAAACGCAACTTGAAACTGACCGTCGTTTGATTAGAGAAAAAATTAAAAGTATCTTAAAGCGTTTAGATAAAGTATCAAAGCAGCGCGAGCAAGGCCGAAGAGCTCGAAGTCGTAATGAAGTGCCGACGGTTTCGCTAGTCGGTTATACAAATGCAGGAAAATCAACTTTATTCAATAGAATAACTAATTCAGAAGTTTACGCTGCCGATCAGTTATTTGCTACATTAGATCCCACCCTTCGAAAAATTGATGTAGTGGATGTTGGCAAAGTGATTATGGCTGATACAGTAGGATTTATTCGTCATTTACCTCATGATTTGGTTGCTGCATTTAAAGCCACATTGGTTGAAACGCGAGAAGCTGATTTACAAATACATGTTATTGATGTTGCTGATGAGCGCAGAGAAGAAAATATCGATCAGGTCAATGATGTTTTGCATGAGATAGATGCTGACGAAGTACCGCAGTTATTGGTTTATAACAAAATTGACTTAGTTGAAGAACTCATTCCACGTATTGTCCGTAATGATGAAGGCTTGCCTGTAAGCGTTTGGTTATCAGCACAGTCAGGCCAAGGGTGTGAACTTCTTTTACAAGCTGTTAGTGAATGTTTAGCCGAAAAAATGTTAAAGTGCCGATTACGAGTCCCTGCTCGATTTGGTTCTTTACGGGGTGCCTTATATAAATTGAATTGTATCCATGATGAACAATATGATGATTTAGGTAACTGTTTATTACAAATCCGTTTACCGATGACGGATTGGAATCGTTTACTTAAAGATAATGGCACTGAAATAGAGAGCTTTATTATGACTGACTCACTATTATAATTTTAACGCATTTGGGTATGATAATGAGCGTTAGTTTGATAAGTTTAACTGAATTCATTTTAATAACAATGGAGTATGGCTATGGCCTGGAACGAGCCGGGTAACAATGGCAACGAGAAAGACCCTTGGAAAAATAAAGGGGGCAAAGATCAAGGTCCACCAGATTTAGATGAAGTTTTTCGTAAATATGGTGATAAATTCAATGGTTTATTCGGTGGTGGCAATAAGTCAGGCAGCTCAAACGGTAACTTAAGTGGTGCTGCAATTGGGTTTGTATTGATTATTGCGATTGTGGTGTGGGCATTAAGCGGTATTTATACTGTGAAGGAAGCTGAGCGAGGTGTCGTACTTCGTTTTGGTCAATTCCATGATGTTGCTTTACCTGGTTTACGTTGGAAAATGACGTTTATCGATCGCATTATACCAGTTGATGTTGAGGCGGTACGTTCTTTATCTGCATCGGGCTTTATGCTAACTGAAGACGAAAATGTCGTGAGTGTCGAGTTTGTTGTTCAATATAGAGTGACCGAGCCGCGTAATTACTTGTTTAGTGTAACGGATGCGGATCACAGCCTTCAGCAAGCCCTTGATAGTGCGCTTCGTTATGTGGTTGGTCATGCTCGCATGGATCAAATTTTAACTCGTGGGCGAGAAGTTATTCGTCAACAAACATGGGAAGAGCTTAATAAAATTATAGAGCCGTATAATTTAGGTCTTGTTCTGACTGATGTTAACTTTAAAGATGCTCGACCACCTCTTGAAGTCAAAGATGCATTTGATGATGCTATTGCTGCACAAGAAGATGAACAACGCTTTATTCGTGAAGCCGAAGCGTATGCCAGAGAGATCGAACCTCGTGCACGTGGTCAGGTAACGCGAATGACGCAAGAAGCTGAAGGTTATAAAGAACGTGTAACACTTGAAGCACAGGGTGAAATAGCTCGTTTTGAAAAGTTATTACCCCAGTATCAAGCTGCAAAAGAAGTCACTCGCAAACGTTTATATATTGAGGCGATGGAGTCTGTTTTAGGCAATAGCTCGAAGGTGCTAATTGATGTTGAAGGTGGCAATAACATGATGTACTTGCCGTTAGATAAAATCATGCAGCATACACAAAGCTCAACAAACACGCCTACGCAGTTGCCAAGTACAACGGATATTCAGAATTTGAGAACGCAAATGAATAACACGTTAGGCAATAGCCAAGTGAATAGCGCAATCGATCGTTTTAAGTCTGATCGCTATTCAAATGGGAGATAAGAATAGATGAAAAATTTTAGTTTAGTTTTATTATTTACTTTCGTTATTCTGTCTTTCTCTGCTGTTTTTGTGGTGTTTGAAGGTCAGCAAGCGATTGTACTTCAGTTTAGTAAAGTGAAAAAAGACAATGATGACTCGGCTGTAGTTTATGGTCCAGGTCTTCACTTCAAAATTCCTTTTATTGCTGAAGTGAGAAAATTAGATGCGCGTATTCAAACGTTGGATGGGGCACCGGATCGTTTTGTTACTAGTGAGAAAAAAGACTTAATCGTAGACTCATTTGTTAAATGGCGCATTAACGATTTTAGCTCTTTTTACTTAAGAACTCGTGGTGATTTGCAATACGCTGAAACTCTGTTGAAGCAAAAAGTAAATAATGGTTTGAGAACTAATTTTGGTTCAAGAACGATTAAAGAAATTGTTTCAGGTGAGCGCAGTGCATTGATGAAAGATGCGTTGATTCAAGCGTCTGAGAGTGCCAGCGAGTTAGGTATTGAAGTGCTTGATGTGCGAGTGAAGCAAATTAACTTACCTACAGAGGTCAGCAACTCAATTTATCAACGTATGCGTGCTGAGCGTACCGCGGTGGCCAAAGAGCATCGCTCAGAAGGTAAAGAAAAAGCAGAGACAATTCGCGCTGGTGTTGACCGTCGTGTCACTGTCTTACTCGCTGAAGCAGAGCGTAATGCACGAATTGTTCGTGGTGAAGGTGATGCTGAAGCTGCTAATATTTATGCCTCTGCGTACTCAAAAGATGCTGAGTTTTATAGTTTCTTACGTAGCTTAGATGCCTATAAAGCAACATTCAATAATAAGAATGATGTGATGGTGCTAGGCACTGAGAGTGAATTCTTCGATGCAATGAAGAGCACTAAGACTCAGTAATTATGCTTTTGATGAAAACCCCGCTTGTGCGGGGTTTTTTTTGCTTGTTTTAAAAACTAAACAGTGGCGGAATTTTTTGAGTATTGAGTATTGAGTATTGAGTATTGAGTATTGAGTATTGAGTATTGAGTATTGAGTATTGAGTATTGAGTATTGAGTGAGTGAATTTGTGATAGATGTCTCAAAGTACTTTTATGCCCTAAGAGGTTTTTATGCAAATTTGTTTAAGGTATAGATCAAAATAGCCTGATAAAAAGAAGTGACTTTTTTAAATCACCATTGAATCAATAGTTTTTGACACAAAGATGAAAAAAGCGCCAAAACAGGGTGATCTTTACCTATGATTTCTGGTAAAATCTGCCCCTAATTTTTTCTAAGTGAATTTACAATGGGTAAAAACGTCGTTGTATTAGGCACCCAATGGGGTGATGAAGGTAAAGGTAAGGTTGTAGACTTACTGACAGACAAAGCATCTTTGGTTGTTCGTTATCAAGGTGGTCACAATGCTGGTCATACATTGGTAATTAACGGTGAAAAAACAGTATTACATCTTATTCCGTCGGGTGTTTTACGCGATAACGTGAAATGTGTTATCGGTAATGGTGTTGTATTAGCACCTGATGCGTTAATGAAAGAAATTGGCATGCTTGAAGAGCGTGGCGTTCCAGTTCGTGAACGTTTGCTTATTAGTGAAGCATGTCCACTTATTCTTCCTTTCCATGTCGCGCTTGATGTTGCGCGTGAGAAAGCGCGTGGTGATAAGCCAATCGGCACGACTGGTCGTGGTATAGGCCCTGCGTACGAAGATAAAGTTGCGCGTCGAGGCTTACGTGTTGGTGACTTATTCAACCCTCAACAATTTTCTGACAAGCTTAAAGAAGTTTTGGAATACCACAACTTTACGCTTGAGCATTACTATAAAGTTGAGCCAGTTGATTTCCAAAAAACGTATGACGATGCGATGGCTGTCGCTGATATTCTAAAAGCCATGGTTGTTGATGTCACTGAGCTACTTGATCAAACGCGTCAAGCAGGCGAAAGTATTTTATTTGAAGGTGCGCAAGGTACATTACTTGACATCGATCACGGTACATATCCATATGTAACATCTTCAAATACAACTGCTGGTGGTGTGGCTACCGGTGCTGGTTTTGGTCCATTGCACCTAGACTATGTGTTAGGTATTGCGAAAGCTTACGCGACACGCGTTGGTTCTGGCCCATTCCCAACAGAGCTTTATGATGGTCTTGATAAACAAGACCCTGTTGGTAAGCATTTAGGTGATAAAGGGCGTGAGTTTGGCGCTACGACCGGTCGCTTACGTCGTACTGGTTGGTTTGATGCGGTTGCAATGCGCCGTGCGGTACAAATTAACAGTGTATCGGGTTTTTGTTTAACTAAGTTAGATGTTTTGGATGGCTTAGAAACAATTAAGATCTGTACAGGCTATCAATTAGAAGATGGCACAGTGACAAATGTGACTCCTTTAGCTGCAGAAGGCTACGAGAAAGTAACTCCTGTGTATGAAGAAATGCCAGGCTGGTCAGAAAACACATTTGGTGCAACGACTGTTGAGCAATTACCGAAAGCGGCCATTGACTACATCAAGCGAATTGAAGAAATCACAGGTGTTCCAGTTGATATTATTTCAACAGGCCCAGATCGTGTTGAAACGATGATTTTACGTAACCCATTTGGTGCATAATCACTAAACGGTTTTATGTGTAGAAAAAGCTGCCTTTTGGCAGCTTTTTTATTGCCGGTTATATTGTTAAAGCGTATGTATTCGCTTTTATCGGTTGAATGAGTCAAGCTTGAATGGTACATGTCGCAGGTTTGGCTTATTTCTTGAATAGTATTTAGTGTGCATGAATTGTGTAATCAATAAGACGTGAAACTGACTATGAAAAAAATTGCTTTATTATTTTGTTGCTTGTGGCCGATGTACGCCAAAGCAGCTGCGCCACTTGAAGCTGTTCAACTCTATACTCAAGATGAGTTGTTAGCATTGATCAAAAAGAATGCTCATTTAAGCCGTGTGAAATTGGATGAATGCCAATTAGTACAAGATATTGAAGCTCGAGCAATTAAAATGGGCATACCAGCGTATCAGTTTCTCTTTGGCGACATGCTTGCTTTTGGAGTCTGTATTGATAAAGATGCCGAGCGGGGTATTTATTATATGCGCTTGGCTGCCGAGCAAGGCTTAGCTGAAGCACTCGAACAAATGGGGCGTTATTATCATCTTGGCCGTTTTGTGCAGCGAGATTTAAACCAAGCCATCGTGTTTTTAAGGGAGGCCTCAGCACTTGGGAATTTAAATGCGCAATTGAGACTCGTCGACTTATTTAATCAAGGGGTGGGTAGCCCTGCAGATTACGAAGATGCTTATCGGTGGTTATTTCATTCAATTATTGCAGATAAAAAAGTGCATCAACAAGCTCAGACTGCACTGGCGTCACTAGCGCAAAAAATGCCGGCAAGTGTCATTGAGCGAGCGCGAAAGCCAATTTAGTGAGATTGAATCGCTGTAAAAATAATTTAACCTGTTTCATTAGTGGCTTTTGGTTTAAAATAACAGCATAAATCATTTATAAAGCCACTTAATGTCTAATCAAGACCCCTTTTTAAGCCGCGAGCAAGACAAATACGACAACCCCGTCCCTAGTAGAGAATTTATTCTCACTCATTTACAAACACGTCAAAAACCAGCCTCATTTGATGAGCTATGTGCTGAATTACTCGTACTCGATGAAGAGCGAGTGATTGCACTGAAGCGTCGCTTAAGAGCGATGGAGCGTGATGGCCAGTTATTTTTCAATAAACAGAAATGTTATTGCATTATAGATAAAGCAGGCCTTGTTAAAGGTAAGGTTATCGGGCATCGAGATGGATTTGGCTTTTTAGCGCTAGATGAAGGGGGTAAAGATTGGTTTATTCCAAAGCATCAAATGGCAGGGCTACTTCATGGAGATAGGGTCTTAGCTAAGCCTGCTTCTCGAGGGAAAGGTGACAAGTGTGATGCGCGAATTGTTCGAGTGCTCGATGGTGAGCGTGCGCCGATTATTGGTCGTTACTTTGTTGAGCATGGTATGGCGGTTGTTGTGCCAGAAGATCCACGTATTAATCAAGATATTATTGTTCTACCAGGGAATGAAAATGGGGCTCGCCATAATCAAATGGTACAAATTGAGGTCACTCAACGCCCTAGCCAGCGCATGAATGCTGTTGGTCGAGTATTGGATGTCTTAGGTGAGCACCTCGCTCCAGGTATGGAGATTGAGGTTGCACTGCGTAATCACGATATACCTCACGTTTGGCCAGATGCAGTCACTGAGCAAGTCGCTCATTTAACTACGAATGTGCTTGATAAAGACAAAGAAGGGCGGGTTGATTTACGACAATTGCCGCTTGTTACGATTGATGGTGAAGATGCGCGAGATTTTGATGATGCGGTCTATTGTGAGCGAAAGAAAAGTGGAGGGTGGCGTTTATGGGTCGCTATTGCCGATGTCTCGCATTATGTGGGTAAAAATACGGCTCTTGACCAAGAGGCAATAAATCGAGGGAACTCAGTTTACTTTCCTGAACAAGTTATTCCTATGTTGCCAAAAGTGCTTTCAAATGGCTTGTGTTCACTTAACCCAAAAGTTGACCGTCTTTGTATGGTCGCTGAAATGACTGTATCTGATGCGGGGCGTTTGTCGGGTTATCGTTTTTACGAAGCTGTTATGAATTCTCATGCTCGTTTCACTTACACCCAAGTCGCTGCAATTTTGGCTGGCGAAACCGCAGAGTCAGAACATCAAGCTTTGGTGCCCCACTTACAAGATCTGTATCAAATGTATATGGCCTTAAAAGGTGCTCGCTTAGAGAGGGGGGCGATTGAGTTTGAGACCCTTGAAGCTAAGTTTATTTTTGATGCTCATCGAAAAATAGAAACGATAACGACTCTGCAGCGTAACGATGCACATAAACTCATCGAAGAGTGTATGATCCTTGCGAATGTTTCGGCTGCACGGTTATTGGAAAAACACGAGGCCAGTGCGTTATATCGTGTTCATGACGAACCAGATAGTGAAAAACTCACTCATTTTAGAGCTTTTTTAGGCGAACTAGGGATTGAAAACACCATTCCAGCAGAGCCTACACCAAAAGACATAACTGATAGTTTAAGCCGCTTAGGGCAACGTCCTGAAATTGAGTTAATTCAAACCATGCTTCTGCGTTCGATGAAACAAGCTGTGTATCAAGCTGATAACATAGGCCATTTTGGACTGTCTTTACCAGCGTATGCCCACTTTACTTCGCCGATTAGGCGTTATCCTGATTTAGTTGTTCACCGAGCAATAAAAGGGGTGATACACGCACAAGGACAGAAAACATCTGGCGAATATGTTTATACCCCTGATGAAGTGGATCAGCTGGGTGAGCAATGTTCAACAACTGAGCGCCGTGCAGATGATGCTACCAGAGAAGTCGCTGATTGGCTCAAATGTGAATTTATGCAAGACCGCGTCGGGCAGCATTTTACAGGGGTAGTTTCGTCAGTAACCAGTTTTGGTTTATTTGTTCGTTTAGATGATTTATTTATTGATGGTTTGGTTCACATCACGGCTTTAGGTAATGATTACTTCCATTTTGATGGTGCGCGTCATTGTTTGGTTGGCGAAAACACCAAACAAGTTTATCGCTTAGGTGATAAGATTTCAGTGACCGTCCTCTCTGTGAGCCTAGATGAGCGTCGTATCCACTTAGGGTTACAATCTGAACAAGCCAATGATCGTTATTCAAGACGCAGAAATAATAAGGCAATCGAAGAAAAAATTAGTGTTCGGCAGCAACTTAAGTCCGGTAAAATTCCGGGTAAAGAGAAATTAAAAGATAAAACAGGAACTGAGACTAAAAGTGGTCAATCAGCAACGAAAGCAGATGGAGCGGCTAAAAAGTCTAAATCTTCAACTAGGTCAGTCGTAAAAGTAGACGTTAAATCGCTGCAAGATGGGGCTAAAAAGAAGAAGAAAAAGAAAGTTGTGAAGCGTAAACGTCCAGGTAAGAATGCCCGGAAACGCAACGGCACAGGCCGTGATTTAGGAGCGAAATAATCAGTGAGTAATGAATTAATTTTTGGTTTCCATTCCGTGGAAGCTATTTTGGCCAAAGAACCAGAGCGTTTTATTGAAATCTACGCTTTGAAAGGGCGTGAAGATAAAAGATTAGCGCCAGTGCTCGAGTTAGCGCAGCAATTTGGTGTTTCTGTCCAATACATGCACCGTAAAACTTTAGATGAAAAAGCGCAAGGTGAGCAACACCAAGGTTTAATTGCCAAAGTGAAAGCAGGCAAAAGCTACAGCGAAAAAGATCTGGATGAGATTATTGCTCGCCATGAAATGCCATTTTTCTTGGTGCTCGACGGCGTGACTGATCCACATAATTTAGGGGCGTGTTTACGTAGCGCAGATGCGGCTGGAGTTCATGCGGTGATTGTTCCTAAAGATAATTCGGCCAAATTGAATGGTGTTGCAAGAAAAGTGGCTTGTGGTGCAGCAGAGACCGTTCCTTTAGTTCAGGTGACCAATTTAGCACGTACATTGCGTGAAGTTAAAGAAGCCGGAATATGGGTGATTGGGACGGCAGGTGAAACAGACACCCATGTATTTGACGCCAAATTGACAGGGCCAGTTGCATTAGTGATGGGGGCTGAAGGTACAGGCATGCGCCGTTTGACTCGTGAGCACTGTGATGAGTTAGTTAAAATTCCAATGGTTGGTACGGTCTCCAGTTTAAATGTATCGGTCGCAACAGGAATTTGTTTATTTGAGATTTTACGACAAAGAAAATCATAATTAAATCAATGCATTAAAAGGTGGCTTTAAGTCGCCTTTTTTGTTTTTAGTTTAACCTTGTTATTTTTTTATTTGTTTATTGCTTAATCATTAATGAAGACGTAAAATACGCGCTCTTTTCAGCCAAACAACTATCAGTTCCTTGCCTTAAACCGACCGGCTGAAACGGTAAAAGGCTAACTAACCGTAAGGAATACCCATGCGTCATTACGAAATCGTATTCATGGTTCATCCAGATCAAAGTGAGCAAGTACCAGGCATGATCGAGCGTTATACTGGTTCTATCACTGAAGCTGGTGGCACTATCCACCGTTTAGAAGACTGGGGTCGTCGTCAATTGGCATACCCAATCGATAAACTTCATAAAGCCCACTATGTTCTAATGAACGTTGAAGCTACATCTGAAGTAATCAACGAGCTTGAAACTTCTTTCCGTTATAACGATGCAGTACTACGTAACTTAGTTATGCGTACTAAAACGGCTGTAACTGAAGCATCTCCTCTTGTAAGAGAAGAGAAAAGAGAAGCTACTGAAGCTTAATCGTTTTGAGTACTTGTATGACTAATAACCAGCTTGTTTTATCTGGCACGGTGTGTAAAACACCTAAGTTTAGTCAAAGCCCAGCGGGCATTCCACACTGTATATTTGTGTTGGAACACCGTTCACAGCAAGTTGAAGCCGGATTAAACCGTAATAGTTATGTTCGGATGCAAGTTGTTGCTAGTGGCGAAGCAATACAAGAGGCTACTCAAGGCTTACAGATTGGGTCACAATTGACTGTGTTTGGTTTTTTAAATCGTCACGAAGGCCGAAATGGCTTAAGTCAGTTAGTTTTACATGCCCATCAAATAGAAAGAATTATTTTAGGAGATTTATCTCATGGCACGTTACTTCAGACGTCGTAAGTTCTGCCGCTTCAAAGCGGAAGGCGTACAACAAATTGATTATAAAGATCTAGCTACTCTTAGAAACTACGTTACAGAAAGTGGCAAAATCGTACCTAGCCGTATCACAGGTACTAGCGCTAAATACCAGCGTCAATTAGCAGCAGCAATCAAACGCGCTCGCTACTTAGCCCTTCTTCCATACACTGACTTACATAAGTAAGCAGCGGACTAACAGTTTTTAAAAGGTGTAGAGACATGCAAGTTATTCTACTAGACAAGATCGCTAACCTAGGTACTCTAGGTGATCAAGTTGCAGTAAAATCAGGTTACGCGCGTAACTTCCTTTTCCCTAAAGGTAAAGCCGTTCCTGCAACAGCTGCTAACATTGAATCATTCGACGCACGCCGTGCAGAACTTGAAGCGAAAATCGCTGAAGGTTTAACAGCAGCTCAAGCGCGCGCTGATAAACTAACTGCATTAGCTGAAGTTACTTTAGTATCTAAAGCTGGTGATGAAGGTAAGTTATTCGGTTCTATCGGTACTCGCGATATCGCTGATGCTATCTCAGCAGTTGGTATTGAAGTTGCTAAATCAGAAGTTCGTCTACCTAACGGTACTATCCGTGAATTAGGTGAATTTGAAGTAGCAATTCAATTACACGCAGAAGTAACTACAACGATTACTGTTGTTGTTATTGCTGAAGCTTAATCAATAATATTTATTGATTGGCTAAAAAAGCCGCGCTTTGCGCGGCTTTTTGTTTTGTAAACTTTACAGTTTCACAAATAATATACAGATTTCACTCATGCTATTCTAATACTGCAACATTTGGTTTCGTTTTTTTACCTTTATACGGTCCTAACGCTAGGAAAATTAAGTATATTCAAAAAAAATATGGCTGCTTAAAAAATGTTCTAATCTTGCTTCGCTAATTTCATTCTCCTGCTTTACTGCCTAATGCTTTTTTCGGTAATATCTACTTCACAAATGACACCGCTGTCATTTACATTTATTTACATAACTCAAGGTATTACATTGAAAGCATCGCGTTATAAATTTGGTTTTACATTAATAGAAATGATGATAGTAGTTAGCATTATTGGTATTTTAAGTGCCATTGCGCTGCCAGCTTATTCTGATCATGTCAAAAAAGCGCGTCGTGCCGATGCTCAGCAAATACTGCTGCAAAATGCGGCGTTATTAGAGCGTCAATATTCTCGTCAAGGTCAATACCCCGCATCATTCAGTGTAACCACTTTAGAGTTTTATCGATTTAGTTATAGCAAAAGTTCTGATAGCGCGTTTACCCTTAAAGCTGTACCGACAGGCGACCAAAGTTCGGATTCGTGCGGCAGTTTAACAATTAATCATCAAGGCGTTAAAACTCCAAGTACTTCAGGGTGTTGGAAATGATGAAGCAACGTAATGGATTTACCTTACTTGAGTTGATGGTAGTCGTCAGCATTATCGCTATTTTGGCTCTAGTGGCGTTACCTAATTTTTACCAACAAATAAAGCAAGACCGACTAGTAACCAATGCGAATCAATTACACAGTGTGTACAAGTATGCACGAGCTGAAGCAGTTAAACGCGAAAAACCAATTCAACTGAAAAAAAATGGTAATAAATGGCAAGTCAAAACCACGGTTGCCCCGATAGAAGTGTTGGCAGAGTTTAACTCGACCCACAGCAGTGTCTCAGTGTCTGGGTTACGTGATTTAACCATTTCACAGTATGGCAGTACGCTGGTTAGTTCATTAACCGTGACCGATGCAGACGCAACAACACAAGACTATTTGTTGTGCATCTATGTGAGCGGCCAAAGTATGTTAAGTAAGGGTACCGCATGCGCTTAAAATTAAATAAAACTCAGCAAGGGTTTAGCTTACTTGAAGTTGTTATAGCCATGCTGGTCGCCAGTACTGCGTTATTAGGGTTGGCCTCTGGTCAGGCTAAATCACTGCAGTTTGCTTCAAATAGTCTCGATTATACGGTTTCAATTATTCAGGCTAATAATGCTGTAGAGCGGGTATGGGCTAATTTGTGTGGCTTGCAGTATGGGGTAGTTGCATATGATGCGCCATTTGAGGCGAAGCTTGATCCTACACTGGCTCGTTATAACCTAACAGTGGCACCAGCAGCGCCAGCCGCATTTAGTAATAGCTTATCAATTACCGTCAGTTGGAGTGATGACAGAATGACTGATCAATTGGCGAATTCTGTGACACTCAGCCCTGAGTATCCAAATCTAAATGCGGGGTGCAGTTTATAATGCGCGCGATTCATCAAACTCAGCATGGCTACACATTGATAGAATTAATGGTTGCATTAGCTGCGAGTATGTTTTTATTAAGTGGTGTTTCGATGGCATTTGTCTCGATTAAAACCACTATCAGTAGCACTGAAGCCTTAGAAAACTCACAAGAGGTGATCCGTTCGACTGCGGATGTAATGACGCGGACTCTCAAGCAAACGCTATCTGCGCCAGTCGTTAGTACGACCGCCATTTTGAACGACACGCTGACTATTTCTCAACAGGCCAATACTATTAATTGTTTAGGCCAGTTGGCTGTGGCCGATTACACCGAAGTGTATCTCTTTGATGCACCTAATTTGAAATGCTCCATTGATGGGGGAGCCTCCCAAACCTTAATCACAGGTGTTGAAAGTCTCAGCTTTGCCTTAAGCGGTCAGTTAGTAACCACGACAGTCAAGCCAACTGGATTGCCTGACTATTTAGGTAATGGTCTTGCTATCGATACTTCTTTAACTGCTGATATTCTAAACTAAGGCCAATCCGATGAAACAAATGAAAAAACAACAAGGTTTTACTATCGTCGTGGTTTTACTGTTAAGTATGATGGCCAGTGTGGTGGTGATTAGCTCGCTGAAAGATACCACGATGCAAGAACGCTTGAGTGGTAATTTTGAAAAGCAAACCAATGCAAGGCTTGCGGCTGAATCAGGTTTATTTTCTACAAACGAATATCTTAATTCGCAATTAAATGCCTTACCAGCTTCAACGCTAGATGATTTAATTGCGAGTAAAGGGGTGGATGGAAAGTTTTCTTATGAAGCCATAAATATGCTTGAAGGCATGTTGGCAAATGTTGAACTTTCGAAAACTAGCGATGGTTTTTTAAGTGTTACCAGTGGGGGGAAGCGTTATGAAGGTGAAAAAAAAATCAGAGCTTTCTATGAGTTAGTTCCAAGTGCTGGTAACTCATTATACCCCGAAGCCATAATTGGATGTAAAGGTGCTTCGTACGGTGCTTCGGGTGGCTTGGAAAGCTATCATTCTCAGGATTCGACTTATAATGGTAACGACGCTAATGTAAAGACAATTATAGAGAATGCAGATATTAAATTAAAGGGCTCAGGTTCTGTAAAGGGGGATATCACGTCTACAGGTTCAATTGAGGTTGCATCAACCGCTGTTATTGAGGGCGATTTGTGGGCTAATTTTGATATCACTTTTATGGCTGGGGGATCAACGAGTAGCCGTATTGTCAATGGTAATGTATTGGCTTTACAAGATGTGATTATTAGTCAATCTACAGTAAATGGTTATATTCGAGCTAAAAATTTAATCGAGCTGCATGGCGGTGTAGTAATCAATAATAACAGCGCTTATGAAGATGTTCTCTATGGTGTTGGTAAATTAGGTACAACCTCGACTTATATTAATAACGGAATCACTAAGGTTTTATCAGAATCCTCCAAAAATACAAACTTAAAAATACCAAAGGTAGAGACACTGGATGAGCTTGGCAGACCTGTACCAACGTCAAAAGAATGTGACCCGTTACAAATTAATACTATGAATCCTTTATTTAATGACTCTGCAGACAGTCTGGTTTCTAAATGGGGGAATGTGGCTGTCTTTACAGAAAAAACTGCCAATTATGCTTACCAAAACGGAACAAACTCTGGCAGTTTGCCCATCAGAAATATCGATTCAAGTAATTTGAAAATCTTAAATTCGACATATGATGGTGTATATTTCTTCAATGATTTTTTGATTAATGGTGGTGATGTAAAATTTATTTCTAGCGACGGTACCAATAAAAAAATAGCTGTACTTGTGGCTGGTAATTTTAATTTAAAGGCTTTGCAAAGTCAGGCGTTCATTAGTAAAAATGTGAGCTTGTCTTTTTATGTTCAAGGTCGCATTGAAATTCGAGATTCTGCAACGGTTGAAGAACCAATAATTAGTTTTCCAAATGAAAAACTGTATGCATTGAACTTTTTTTCTGCTAACAACCAGATGAAAATAGCACCAAAAGATACTTCCTGTGCAAGTGGTACTGGGGAGCCTAGTAATTATGGTGTTTATATTTCTTCTGCAGCTGAAATTAATGCCACTATTTATGCCCCAGATACGAATGTTCATGTTGGAGGCTCAGGGGTATTTTCTGGCTCAATGCGCGGTGGCACAGTGCAAAACTGTGGGACAGGAACAACTCGGTTTGATGTCGCTTTACGAAATATTGGAGGTGGAGTGGCTGGCAACTCCTCCCCTAAATTAGTTTTCAAAGGTTGGCGATATCATGCCGAATCGGAGGAAGAAGAAGCCTCTTCAAAATAAATAATACAAACGGCGCATCATGCGCCGTTTGTATTTCTAGGCATGCAAAATAACTCTGCTGTAATCTGTGATGAGTTAACACGTTTTATCTGCTTGGGTGATTGATAAACATTTACTGTGAGTTCTGTGAAAACGACATTCTAAATATCTCTCTTGTGATTTAAACCTTTTCAATTACCCTTAGCGTCTAATAGAGTATTACAAAATAAAATTAAACTGGGATACGGATGTTGATTGATGCAAAACAGCGTTTTGCCAATGACTTAGATGACACCTCAGATGAAGAGCGATTGATTATACAAACTCAGCAAGGTTGCCAAACTGCTTTTGCGGGCTTGTATCAATTACATGTTAAAAGAGTCTATGGCTTATGCCTACGTTTAACCGCCAATGAAGCTTTTGCACAAGAAGCGGCGCAAGAGGTGTTTGTACAGCTCTGGCAAAAAATTAATAGTTTTGATGGTAAGGCCAAGTTTTCTACTTGGTTACATAGTGTCACAGCAAATGTGGCGATCAGTTATATGCGTAAACAAACCAGTTGGTTGCAAAAAGTGGTGAGTTTTGAAACCGAAGGTATGCCAGAGCAAGCTATTGAGCAATGCCATGGTATTGAAGGGTTGGATAAACTCATTGTGCGTTTACCAGAGCGTGCGCGTTTAGTATTTGTATTGCACGCTGTCGAAGGTTATCGCCATGAAGAAATTGGTAACATGCTAAATATGGCCGTGGGATCAAGTAAGTCACAGTACCATCGCGCAAGGCAATTATTACAGGAGTGGTATCAAAATGAGCAAAAATAATCAGTCGAATGACAAAAACTTTGATGCATTTTTAACTCAGTCATTACGAGAGCTGAATCATGATATCACGCCACAGGCCGATTTATGGCGGGGAATCGAGCGGGCAATTGATGGGCAAGAACAACAAACTGCAGCGATGACTGCCAAGCATTCAAAAGTGAAATATTTAGCCATGGCTGCCAGTGTTTGTGCGTTTGCTTTATTGGTGAATGTTTCGCTTAACACCAATACACAAATTGACCCCATTGTTGCTATGAGCAATTTATACGAAGCAGAAAAATCCGCTTTATTAGTGCAGTACCAAATGCAACCGGCATTAACAGAAGATTGGCAGGTGCAACTGGCTGAATTAGAAAGTGCCGAAGCGGCGATTAAACTAGCACTGGAGAATGATTCAAAAAATCCAACGTTGTTGCGTATGTTATCGCAAGTCTATCAGCAGCAATTAGATTTAATTAACCGTGTCCACAAACCAAGCTTACAACATATTTAAGAGGGATTGAGATGAATAAATTAATAAATACGTTGGCATTACTGGCGTTGTTTCCATTGACACTACTTGCTGGTGAATCAATCAATCAATCGCGGGTTATCCAAAGTGATGCCAAAATAAAAATATCCAGCCCAAGTGGTTTCAGCGAAATAAAAACTTGGGATAAAAATGCGTTTTTAGTCGAAGGTGAATTAGATGATGAAGCATTAAGTTATGAACTTAATGCTGATAATGATGAGGTGAACTTTGAGGTAAAAATGCCAAGGCGCACCAGTGGTAATAACCGAGACGGTTCTCAGTTGAGATTTTTTGTGCCTCAGAATAGCCAAGTCTATTTTGAAGGTGTTAATACAGAAGTCATGATATCGGATGTGCAAGGTGGCAGCGACATTGAAACAGTAAATGGCGGGATAGAAGCAAATAACTTAAGTGGCGATATTCGCCTTAATACAGTCAATGGGCAGATTAAAGGTGAAAAGCTGAATGGCGATATCCGCTACAGTGCGGTCAATGGTAACATTGACGACCATGATTCGAAGGGGACCTTGCGCTTTGAAGCCGTTAATGGTGACTTAACAACTCGTACTGAAGCATCATCATTACGTGCTGAGAGTGTGAATGGCGAGATTAATTTTAAGTTAGCCAATACTCAACGAGTTCAGATCAACACAGTGAACGGGACTGCGAATATCGAGGTCGGTGCTTTACAACCTGATGCGCAAATAGAGATCGAAACAGTCAGTGGCAGTGTCACTCTCAGTTTGCCAGAATCGCTTTCGGCTAAAATAGAAGTGCAAACACATGCAGGAGGAAAAATTAGTAATAACCTCACGAGTGATACCGTAAAAAAAGCTAAATATGGACCTTCGAGCACCCTGAAATTTGATATGGGCACCGCTCAAGCTGATATAGAAGTCGACACCATCAGTGGCCATGTTCGTTTGAAAAAAACTAAGTAAGCAAGATTAAATTCACATCATCACCTTGTAGCATAGGCTGCAAGGTGAAATCTTTTTCTAATTAGTGTTTCCACACCTGTATAGAGCCGATAGAATAGAGCCATTGTTCGTGTAATTAGAAACCTCATGGCTAAACCAGATAAACAAGTCGATACCATTAAAATGGCTCCTCATTCAATTGAAGCGGAGCAGTCTGTTTTAGGCGGTCTGATGCTCGATAACGAAGCATGGGATCGTGTTGCGGAACGTGTTGTTGCACAAGATTTTTACACTCGTACCCATCGTTTCATTTTTGAAGCAATGGAAAAGTTGGCCGAGCAAGGGCAACCAATCGATTTAATAACCATTTCTGAAACCCTCGAAAAAAATAATCAGCTCGACAGTATTGGTGGGTTTTCATACTTAGGTGAAATTGCAAAAAATACTCCAAGTGCTGCCAATATCAATGCGTACGCAGAAATTGTGCGTGAACGAGCCGTGGTTAGAGAAATGATTTCTGTAGCCAATGAAATTGCCGAAGCAGGTTTTAATCCAGAAGGACGAGCGAGTCATGAGCTACTGGATTTAGCCGAGAGTAAAGTGTTTAAAATTGCCGAAAAGCGAACTAAAAGCTCTGAAGGCCCACAAAATATTCATACTATCTTAGAAAAAACCATCGATAAGATTGAAGAACTCTATCAATCACCACAAGATGGTATTACCGGAGTGAGCTCAGGTTATTCTGATTTAGATAAAATGACCGCTGGGATGCAACCGTCTGATTTGATAATTGTCGCTGCCCGCCCATCAATGGGTAAAACCACTTTTGCGATGAACTTGGCAGAGCATGCCGCGATGACACAAGACAAGCCTGTAGTGATCTTCTCGTTAGAGATGCCTTCAGAACAAATCATGATGCGTATGCTTGCATCCCTTGGCCGAATTAATCAAACCAAAGTCAGAACAGGTCAACTGGATGATGATGATTGGGCGCGATTATCGTCGACCATGGGGTTATTGATAGAAAAGGGTAAAATGTTTGTTGATGACTCATCAGGACTGACCCCAACGGAACTACGTTCGCGAGCGCGTCGTATTGCCCGCGATAATGGTGGCATCAGTATGATCATGGTCGATTACTTACAGCTTATGCGTGTTCCAAGTCTTTCGGATAATCGAACCTTAGAGATAGCTGAAATATCTCGGTCTCTCAAAGCATTGGCTAAAGAATTAGAGTGCCCTGTGATAGCGCTTTCGCAGCTAAACCGTACGCTTGAGCAACGTGCAGACAAACGCCCTATAAACTCAGACTTACGAGAATCAGGCTCTATTGAGCAGGATGCCGATTTAATCATGTTTATCTACCGTGATGAAGTTTATAACGAAGACAGTATGGATAAAGGGGTCGCCGAAATTATTATTGGTAAACAACGTAATGGCCCAATTGGTAAAGTACGTTTGACGTTCCAAGGCCAGTTTTCTCGTTTTGATAACTACACGGGGCCAGCTGTTGATGATGAGTATTAAATAATGCGTTTGGCGACCGCCGAAATAAATTTCAGTGCGCTTGAGCACAACTTTAATCAAGTTAAAAAATTTGCAACTCATAGCCAAATCATGGCTGTTTTAAAAGCTAATGCCTATGGCCATGGTTTAGTGCCCATTGCCAAGCGTTTAGATCAAGCCGATGCATTTGCAGTGGCACGAATAGACGAAGCGCTTGCATTACGCGCAGGTGGTCTGGTTAAACCAATTGTTTTACTTGAAGGTTTTTTTGAACCACAAGATTTACCGATTTTACTAGCGAATAATTTTCAAACCATTGTTCATGATTGCTCCCAGTTGGCTGCTCTTGAGGCGAATGATCTTGATGGTCAGCTCATTACGTGGCTTAAAGTGGATACCGGAATGCACCGCTTAGGTGTGACACCAGAAGAATTTGATGCGACTTATCAGGCTTTATTAGCGTGCAAAAATGTTCACCCTGCAATTCGTCTGATGACGCATTTTGCCTGCGCTGATGATTTAAACGATCAGAAAACTCAGCAACAGTTGAAATTATTCAATCAATTAGTGGCAGGGAAAAACCAGCAGCATTGTTTAGCTAACTCGGCCGCTATTGTCGGTTGGCCTGACACTCATGGCGAATGGGTCCGCCCAGGGTTGATGATGTACGGGGTATCACCGATGCAAAATTGTATTGGTGCTGACCATCAATTACAGCCAGTCATGCGTTTGAAAACCAGAGTGATATCAATACGCCAAATAAAAAAAGGTGATGCGATTGGTTATGGCTCAACATGGCAAAGCCCAAGAGATACAAAGGTAGGGGTGATAGCTATTGGTTATGGTGATGGTTATCCGCGCCATGCACCAACGGGCACGCCCATAATTGTTAATGGTGAAAAGGTTCCGTTAGTGGGTCGAGTGTCGATGGATATGATTACGGTCGATTTAGGGCCAATTACTGATACGAAAATTGGCGACGAGGCGATTTTATGGGGGCCAGAATTACCTGTCGAGGTCGTGGCTCAGCACGCAGGAACAATTCCTTACGAGTTGCTGTGTAATATTACGCCAAGAGTCGACTATTTATATAAAGAATAAAATAGATTTAATGCTTTATATTCTTTATATAACCAATCTGGATCTCGCTATTTAAGCCTTCGATTTTCTGCGCCCGGTTAAATGAATCATCGCTAGAAATTGTTTGATATTTATGCTTTATTAAACAATAAGGTGAAATGGGCTGAGGTAAGAATGGAGCATTTAAAAACAATCATTTATGTTGATGATGTAGAAGAAACCCTCGACTTTTATTATCAAGCATTTGGTATTGTTGCGTTGGTGCTAGATGAGTCAGGTCAGTATGGGGAGCTAGATACTGGCGGCGTGAAACTCGGCTTCGCAGCCCACCCTTTAGCACAATCGCACTTTAAACAGAGTTATATTCGTTCACAACCTAAGCAACCCGCATTGGGATTTGAAATCGTATTCCAAAGTGACAACGTCATCTCCGCTTATGATAAAGCCATTCAAGCTGGAGCAGAGCCGTTGGCTCCGCCTGTAGAAAAACCGTGGGGGCAAACAGTTGCCTACGTACGTTCAATAGAAGGCACACTCATTGCTATTAGCAGTGATGAGTAGTTAACCGATTCTCTGAGTAAACAACTTCCACAGGTAAGGTTAAGCAGCATGTTTACTCAGAAGTTTGACTCACCTATTTAATCGCAGTGGTGGATGAGAAGTTGATCAAAAAGAGACGTTAAAGTAATAGTTCAAGATATTTATCTCAAGCGGGTTACTCTCATCGTAGAAAGTAACCCAGCGTAAAATAGAGTTTTTATCCGGTAATAAAGTTATTTAGTTAAAAACAACTTTGTAAAATTAACTCCTTAATCATTGTCTGGGTGGGTGCTATTTTCTCAACCGCAAGGAATTCATCCGGCTGGTGGGCTTGTCTAATGGAGCCCGGTCCCATCACAATTGTTTGACATCCCAACTGTTGAATAAATGGTGCTTCTGTACAGTAGTTTACGGCTTGTGCTGGTTGCCCTGAAATTGCTTCGGCTAGTTTGACTAAGCTGCTATCAACTGTTCCGGTAAATGCAGGGATCGGATCATGTAAATCAATGACTTCAACAGAATTCGGGTAGCGTTGATTAATGTCTTTGACTGCATCAAGCAGCAAAGCTTGTAATTCTGGAATACTAATTCCAGGTAGTGGGCGAAGGTCAATGTGAAGCTCGCAACAGCCACAAATTCTGTTTGCATTATCACCACCATGAATATGACCTAAGTTGAGAGTGGGATAGGGCACTGCAAAATGATTAATTGAATAGTTATTCTTTAACTGCTCTTTCAGTCTCAGTAAGTTGCTAGTAACAAGGTGCATGATTTCTATCGCGTTAAGCCCAGCGTCAGGATCGGAGCTATGGCCTGCTTTCCCTATCACTCGAATTGCAGCAGACATATGACCTTTGTGCATAAAAACCGGAACCATGTCAGTGGGTTCGCCAATAATACATCGCTCGGGTTTTAAATTATCGTGCTTTGCTATTTGTTGCGCCCCTGCCATTGTCGTTTCTTCATCGGCGGTGGCAAGAATGATAAGCGGCTTTTTTTGTTTTGTTAAATCAATAGACTGGAGTGCATTAAAAATGAAGGCAAAAAAACCTTTCATATCGATGCTACCTAATCCATAGAGTTTGTCTTCCTTTAACGTTAACTGAAACGGGTCGACTTGCCAGCGGCTATCATCAAAAGGGACGGTGTCAGTATGCCCAGCGAGCATTAAACCACCATCCCCTTCGCCTAATTTAGCGACCAGATTAAACTTTCCGGGAGCCTCGGTCAGTTCTGTCACTTCACACTGAAATCCGAGCGACTCCGCCCATGTAGCTATCAAGTCTATAACACCTCGATTACTCAAATTAAGGTGCTCGACCGTAGCGCTAATAGAAGGTGAAGCAATGAGTTGTTGGTACATATCAAGAAATGTCGGCTGAGCCATAAAAACTCCAAAATAATTATGCAAGATTGTTGCATATTAATTTAAATCTATTTATGCTGCTTAGCAATTCAAAATAGTAAGCCGCATCGTTTTTTTGTCATATTATGAATGCATGTTGACGATAGCAGTTTTCTATTATTAGCAAAGTAAATTTAGTGCGGCATAAGCTGTTTTTTTTGAGGTGTCATGAACGTCATTATTGTTGGTGCAAGTGGGTATAGCGGAGCCGAATTGGCTAGATTAGTTGCTGTACATCCTAAATTAACGTTAGCAGGTTTATTTGTATCTGAACAAAGTTTAGATCAAGGAAAGCTACTTAGTGATTTATATCCTCAATACTCCGGCTTGATTGATTTACCACTTCAGCCTTTAAACTCTAGTGCTCTGCAACTCATAGAACAGCAAGCCGATTATGTTTGCTTGTGTACTGAGCACAAAGTCAGCGTTGATTTAGCCCCTCAATTTCTTGAAATGGGCAAGCGAGTCTTTGATTTATCTGGCGGTTTTCGTCTGAGCAGTGATGAAGATTATCAACGTTATTATGGCTTTAGCCATTCTCAACCCGAGCTATTAGCACAAGCGGCTTATGGTTTAGCTGAATGGAACGCAGAAGCAATTGCTAAAGCACAGTTAGTGGCTGTTGCGGGATGTTATCCAACCGCGGCACTCAACGCATTAAAACCTTTAGTTGATGCAGGCTTAGTGAATGATTTACCTATTATTATCAACGCGGTGTCGGGTGTGAGTGGTGCTGGCCGTAAAGCCAATATATCGACTGGGTTTTGTGAAGTGAGCTTAAAACCGTACGGTTTATTTAATCACAGACATAGCCCTGAAATAGAACGCTACTTAAATCATAAAGTAATTTTTACTCCGCATTTAGGTAATTTTCCTCGTGGAATTTTAGAAACCATTTATGTGCAATTAAATGAAGGGGTAAGCCCTGAGCAAGTGGCCGAAGCTTATCAATGTTTGGCTCATGAACCTTTGATTAGATTGTTAGGTGAGAAAATCCCGTCAATTAATGGCGTAGTTAACCAAGCGTTTGTCGATATCGGTTGGCAACAGCAAGGCAATATGTTGATTGTTATGAGTGCGATTGACAATTTGCTCAAAGGAGCTGCGGGACAGGCGTTGCAATGTATGAATATTGCAATGGGGCTTAGCGCTCATTTTACCTTAGTTGGAGGTCAGTATGACTAAATGGGTGATTAAGCTCGGTGGGGCAGTTTTAAATTCTGAAGAGGCTGCTTCTGCGTTATTTAAGGTAATGAGTGAGCAAAAAAATGCACAATTTATTATTGTTCATGGCGGCGGCGCTCTAGTCGATACATGGTTACAAGATGCTGGTTTTGTGAGCAGTAAACATGAAGGGTTACGGATCAGCCCCCGAGAGCAAATGCCCTATATTGTCGGTGCTCTAGCAGGCTGTGCTAATAAGCAGTTAATGGGGCAAGCAATCGCTTCAAACATGACACCGGTTGGTATTAGCCTATTTGAAGCTGGGATTGTGAGTAGTCAAAAGCTTAAAGCTCTAGGGTTGGTTGGTACATGCAGTGAAGGCGGTGTTAATTTGGTTCCGACATTATTAGCAAGTAACTTGTTACCCATTATCAGTTCGATTGGTTTTGATAACGACGGTACTTGGTACAACGTCAATGCTGATGAAGCAGCTGCTGCAATTGCTAAAATTCTCGATGCCGAGCTTATTTTTATGACGGATGTCGAAGCGGTACTTGATGAAAATAAACAACCGTTGCATCAGTTGGATGCACAACAAATTAGTGAACTAATTGCTTCAGGAGTGATCTTGGGTGGGATGCAAGTCAAAGTTGAGACGAGCTTACTCGCTGCCCAACATTTACGACGCGGTGTCTATATTTCGAGTTGGCAAAAGCCAGAAAACTTAACCGCTCTACTTAATCAAGAGCATGTAGGAACCAAAATCGTCCCATAGGAATAGATATGTTACAGCATTATTTACACGGATTAGAGCTGAACAAGCAGCAATTATTAGCCTTACTCAATTTAGCGCAAAAAATTAAAGCGCAACCGCAAGACTTCAACCAAGCGCTTGCGGGCAAGTCGGTGGTCACGTTATTTGAAAAGCCGAGTTTACGAACTCGTTTGTCTTTTGATATTGGAATCAATAAATTAGGCGGCCATGCAGTCTATCTCGATCAGCAAAATGGCGGTATGGGTAGTCGTGAATCGGTCAAAGATTTTGCCCTGAATATTTCGACTTGGGCAGATTGCATCGTTGCACGGGTAAATGAACATGTAACGTTAAAAGATTTGGCCGAGTACGCCAATGTGCCAGTTGTAAACAGCTTATGTGACTTGTATCACCCGTGCCAAGCATTAGCTGACTTTTTAACGCTACAAGAAGTACATGGCGATGTGAGTGAGCTCAAGCTCGCATATTTTGGTGAAGGTAATAACGTTACACACTCTTTGATGTTATTAGCCGCCACGCTTGGAACTGATTTTGTGGCAGTGTGTCCGAAGGGGCATTCACCTGATGCGCAAATTGTAAAGCAAGCTGAACTGATTGCCTCTGCAAATGGTGCGTCAATTCAAGTGAGCGATAGAGTTGAAGCTGCCGTTGGCGCAAATGCTGTTTACACCGACACTTGGGTATCGATGGGTGACAACACACCACTCAAAGTGGTGAAAGATAAGTACATGCCCTACCAAGTCAATCAGGAGCTGGTGGATTTAACCGGTGCTAGTAGCGTGCTGCATTGTCAACCAGCTCACCGTGAAATAGAGATTACTTCTCAAGTGATGGACGGCCCAGCATCTAAAATTATTCAGCAAGCAGAAAATCGCATGCATGCGCAAAATGCTTTGCTTGTTACTTTATTAAATCCAAATTTTGTTTAAGAGATCAACATGAGTTCAATTAAAAAAGTCGTTTTAGCCTATTCAGGTGGATTAGATACCTCAGCCATTGTTCCTTGGTTAAAAGAGAATTATGGCTGTGAAGTTGTTGCGTTTGTTGCTGATGTTGGTCAAGGTGCTGAAGAGCTTGAAGGCGTTGAAGCTAAAGCGTTGGCTTCAGGTGCATCAGAATGTCATATCGTCGATTTAAAAGAGGCGATGGTTGCTGAGTATATTTACCCTACACTTAAAACAGGCGCAATTTACGAAGGCACTTATTTACTAGGTACTTCAATGGCTCGTCCGATCATTGCAAAAGCACAAGTCGAAATAGCCAGAAAAGTCGGTGCTGATGCACTCTCACATGGTTGTACTGGTAAAGGTAACGATCAGGTTCGCTTTGAAGGCTGTTTTGCTGCTTTAGCTCCGGATTTGAAAGTGATTGCGCCTTGGCGTGAATGGGACTTAACCAGCCGCGAATCATTATTAGATTATTTAGCAGAGCGTGATATTCCTTGTTCGGCTTCAGCAACCAAAATTTATAGCCGAGACGCCAATGCATGGCATATTTCTCATGAAGGTGGTGAGTTAGAGAATCCTTGGTGTCAGCCTAGCGAACAAGTCTGGACGTGGACAAACTCTCCAGAGCAAGCGCCGGATCAAGCTGAGTTAGTGACGCTAACTGTTAAGCAAGGTGAAGTTGTTGCGGTCAATGGTCAAACATTAACGCCTTATGAGTGTTTAGTTAAGCTTAATAAATTAGCGTCGGTTCATGGTATTGGGCGCGTGGATATCGTCGAAAACCGTTTGGTTGGTATGAAGTCTCGAGGTTGTTATGAGACTCCAGGTGGAACGGTTATTATGGCAGCTCTGCAAGCGATTGACGAATTGGTCCATGATAAAGCGAGCCGTAAATGGAAAGCGACACTGGCAGGCGAGTTTTCTCATTTAGTTTATGATGGTCGCTGGTTTACTCCACTTAAAGATTCGATTTTAGCCGGAGCAGAAGCGTTAAGTGCGGTTGCGACAGGTGAAGTGGTGTTAAAAATGTATAAAGGCCAAGTTACAGCCGTCCAAAAGCAGTCTCCGAACAGTTTATATAGCGAAGATTTTGCGACTTTCGGAGCTGATGATGTGTATGACCAATCGCATGCTGAAGGGTTTATTCGTTTGTATTCATTAGCGAGTCGTATTTCAGCATTACATAAAGCGAAATAAATAACGGCGAGTCTTTTTTAAAGGGCCGAAAGGCCCTTTTTCACTGGGTTTATGAGGAATAAAACATGGCATTATGGGGCGGACGTTTTTCAACAGGGCCTGATCAAGCATTTAAGCAATTTAATGATTCGCTTCCGTTTGATTATCAACTAGCAGAACAAGATATTGTTGGATCAATCGCATGGGCGGGCGCACTTTTGCAAGTCAACATTTTGACTGAAACAGAGCATAAGACGTTAGTTGCTGCACTTGACGCTTTATTGATTGAGGTGCAAGAAGCGCCTTCATTACTTCAGGAGTCAGATGCAGAAGATATTCATTCATTTGTTGAAGATGCGCTGATTAAAAAAGTGGGTGATTTAGGCAAAAAGTTGCACACCGGGCGTAGCCGAAACGACCAAGTGGCCACTGATTTTCGATTGTGGAGTCGCGAAACAGCTGAGCAGTTATTGCTCGCTTTAGCTGAGCTTAAAAAGAGTTTTGTGGATCTAGCTGAACGTGAGCTGGGCACTATTTTACCCGGGTATACACATTTGCAACGCGCTCAGCCTGTACTGTTTAGCCATTGGTGTATGGCTTATTACGAAATGCTGAGCCGTGATGAAAGTCGATTACAAGATGCATTGACACGATTGAATGTGTGCCCGCTAGGCTCTGGTGCGCTAGCGGGGACTGCTTATCCGATTGATCGGCAACAACTTGCCACCCATTTAGGCTTTCGTGCCGCTAGTCGTAATAGTCTGGATGCTGTGTCTGATCGTGACTTTGTCGTTGAGCTACTGAGCTGTGCGTCTATTTCCATGATGCATTTATCTCGTTTAGCCGAAGATATGATTTTTTATAACTCAGGCGAGGCAGGGTTTATTGAATTAGCTGATAATGTTACTTCTGGTTCATCTTTGATGCCGCAAAAGAAAAACCCAGATGCGCTTGAGCTCATCCGCGGTAAAACTGGGCGAGTATTTGGTGCGTTTTCTGCCATGATGATGACGCTAAAAGCGCTACCTTTAGCTTATAACAAAGATATGCAAGAAGACAAAGAAGGGCTGTTTGATGCGATGCCGACATGGCTTGCCTGTATTCATATGGCACAAGCTTGCATTAGCGGTGTCCAAGTTAATGCTGGGCGAACCGAGCAAGCAGCCCGAGGTGGTCATGCCAATGCGACTGAGCTTGCGGATTATTTAGTAAAAAAAGGTATTCCTTTTCGAGAAGGTCATCATATCGTTGGTCAATTAGTGCAAATAGCAATTGCAGAAGGTAAAAGCTTAGAGCAACTGAAGTTGGAGCAATTTCAGCAGGTCTGTGCGGTAATAGAGCAAGATGTTTACCCTGTGTTGGAGCTTGATGCGTGCATTAATGCGCGAGTTGCATTAGGTGGGACCTCTCTTGAGCAGGTCAAATCAGCCATTACTGTTGCTCGACAAAGTGAGGTTTTTAAGAGCTAAGTAAGAAACAATTACTTAATATGTTAAAAGCACGCCTTGAGCGTGTTTTTTTATGACTTTTTATGGAGTTAGTGAATAAAAAAATAAACTTGGCCTCAATTTTGCTACAAGTTAAATGATGTGTCAAAAAATTGTAATTGGATACTTCAACCTGTCAGTTTTGTGTCTATTGTGAAATGAGCCACCAGACTGCTGAATCTATTTATTTAATTAATTTACAAGGAAATTAACATGCAAATTAACGCAAATAGCGGTGTTTCAGCCCTAGCTTATGCTCAAAATCAAAATACTCAACCAGCTCAAACGCAAAGCACTGGTACAAACACCCTACAGTCTGATAAAGTGACCTTTTCTCAGCAGGCGATGGAAATAGGTGGTGCGCAGCTACAGCGTGGCGGTGGTGGTGTTATCCTTCCTGACATTAAGACTGAACGGTAGATCTTATCGAGAGAGTCTTAAATAATATAAGAGTTTAAAATGCTTTTTTTTAGTGAATACTTAGGGATACATTTTAATGGCTTGATGGTTTGGGGATTCTTGATGGCATTCTTTTTTAGTTTGCTGATGTACTTTACTGAAGCAAGAAAAGATTTATCTGTTATGTCAACATCCCTGATTATGTTTATGTCATATTTCATCAGTGGAGATTGGGATTTATATATTTCAGATAAAACCCAAATTTATCTTTTCTGGCTTTATTTTGACTTTTTCACCATCTTTTTAATTTACATTACTCATAGACTCTTTAAATTTGAGGTAAATAGTGCCATCTACCTTATCTATATTGGATTGATACTCAATGCTATTTTATTTTTAAGTATGCATATTGATATTAATGTAAGAATGAATAGAGAGGAGTGGTGGCTTTGGAGTTTATACTCCATTGGAATGAATGCAATAGACTTTTCGATGATAGTCTCTCTAATAGTAGCTAAAGACTTTTTGAAAATAAGTTGTATTCCTAAGTTATTCACAAAAAAAGCGCTGACTTAGCGCTTTTTTATGGTGTGTGGCTCGTCTGAAATACGATAGGCACTTTTCAAATTTCTTAAAATCGATATTCCCAACTCATTTGTACGGCGCTGAAGTTCTGGGTTTGGTTGTCTGACTCGCTTTTTTCTCGCCAAGCACTGGCCGATACTTTAAATAACCCGTCAAAGATACCTTGCTGATAACCCACTTCTATTTGTAGTTGTTCATTGATGGCCGTTTCGTCGAGTTGACCTAGTGGTCGATCAAATTCTATCTGGCGAAGCTTTGTATAGGCAGCGACCCCATTGATTTGATGGTATTGAAGACCGAGAGTATTACTCGTGGCAAATGGCCCGATGCTTGCTCCGAGTATTTGTTGGTAATGCTGATAGCCGTCGCTGAACGCAGGGTGTTGATAACCACAATGAAAATGTTTATCTAAGCTTGCGCAAGTTTTCTGGGTGTTACTGTGCTCTAGATAGCTTTTGATAACATAATCAACATCACCAAAAAAGAGCTCTGCGCCCAGAGTGTGATTGGTTGATTCGGGTAGTAGACTGCTTTGTTTATCGCCTGCAAACTCACCATAAATAGCGCCGCTATGACCGAATAGGAGTGTTGAATATTTAATATCAACTGCACTGAGCTGATTGTAATAATTTAGCCCTGTAGCAGGGTCTATTTTATTTTTACCCAGCATAACGTTACCCAAATCGCCAACGTCATCGGCTTGATCACTGGCATCAAATTGGGCTGTTTGACTATAGGCTATTTCGAGGCCTGTTAATGGGGTTGCTGCAAAACGAGCTCCCCAAAATTTATTAGTAACAGGCGTTTGGCTTGGGTGTTTTTGCTCGCCAATTAAGGCGGTAAACTGCCAATTACCGATAAATGATAATAAATTAGGACCAAAGTAATCGCTGTTGAATCGGCTGAGTCGTAGTGCTTTCATGGGAGAAGCATTGTTTGATAGCATCAGTGCATTGTCGTTAGCTGGCCCCCACCAACGATTTACTTGTTCAGCGCTGATGACCCAGTTACCCATTAATACGGCTAAATAGCTGTCATCGTACGACAGGGTTTTATCATTGTTGGCGTTATATGCTGCTTGAACGCTTACTTTAGCCGTGACGTTATTACCCATTAACACACTGTAGCCCTGGATCGCGGCTTCTTCTTGGTAGCGCTCACCAAAACTTTGAGTGTCAGAGGGGCGGCTATTAAGTTTAATTTTAATACCAGAGCGGGTGCCTTTTTGAGCAAAACGTAAGGCATGGCGAACATGATTAAAAGCAAATTCAGCTTCTTTTGGGAGCTGATTTCGCTGAGCTTGGCTTAAGTCTTGTGCTATGCCTTGCCACATTAGAGGGTAGTTATTGACCGGGCGGCGTATCACGCCATAACTTACCAGCTGTTCAATCGATTGACGCAAGTAAGTATCGGTGGTGCCAATCCACGGTTCGGCCCGCAGACTTGAACAAGTTAATAAAGCGCAAGTAATAAGGGTGCGACGTAACATCATCCGCTAATTTTTTCCTTTAATGCTTTTTCAACCGCAGGGTGTACAAATTTACTGATGTCACCTTGGTGCAATGCGACTTCTTTAACGAGAGAGGATGAAATAAAGGAGTTCTCAACTGAAGGAGTTAAAAAAATGCTTTCTAAATTTGGATTTAAACTGCGGTTCATATTGGCAAGTTGCAATTCAAATTCAAAATCTGACACTGCACGAAGCCCACGAACAAGCAAATTAGCATGTTGTTCTTTAGCTAAATCAGCTAAGAGGCCCGAAAAGCCAATTACGTCAACATTGGGAATATGTCCTAATACTTCATTTGCTAAACTGACGCGCTCATCAAGAGTAAAAAAAGGTTGTTTATTTGGGTTGAACGCTATCGCAAATGTGACGTGATCAAACATTTTTGCTGCGCGCTCTACTAAGTCAGAATGGCCATTGGTAAGGGGATCAAACGTGCCTGGATAAATTGCTTTTACATTCATAATGCGTTTAATTCACAAAAAATTAGTAACGATATAAGATTTAGCTTTAGTTTATCAGTGTTTGTTCTCAATAGCAGCCTTTAGGTTCCAAGTAACATTGTTTATAATACGCGCTTAATTATTGTATGGAATCAGAATATTATGAGTACCAAGGATAAAATAATTCAGGCCAGTATTGCTTTATTTAACGAGCAAGGTGAACGTGCAGTTAGCACCAATCACATCGCGGCCCATTTGGGAATTAGCCCTGGCAACTTGTATTATCATTTTAAAAATAAAGAAGATATTTTAAGACATATCTTTGCGTTATATCGAGAGCATTTACACACTCACTTTACACCGATTAACCCAAACGAAGATCAACTCGAACAATTAGTCGGTTATCTCGATTCTTTATTTGAGCTGATGTGGAAGTTCCACTTTTTCTACGATAATCTTGGTGATATTTTGTCGCGAGACGATACCCTTAAAAAAGAATACCACGCCATGCAAGCCAGTCTGCTTGAACAGATCTCAGACGTGGTACGCGGTATGAAAGTAGCAGAAATTATTGATATCGAAGAGCAAGATATTTTGGATTTGGCACACAGTGTGAAAATCATGGTGAGCTTTTGGACGCCGTACTTAAAAATTCATAAGTTTGATTCAAGCCTGCTAAAAACAGATATTTATAAAGGTTTGCTAAAAATACTCTTATTATTTAAGCCATATAGTTACGGAACGGGTAAGGATAAAATAGCTCAATTGCAGCAGCACTACCAAGAGCTAGCTCAAGCTGAACAGTAAAAAAAATACGCTCAGCAAGGAGAATATTATAATTCTACTCACTGAGCGCATTCATTCAATTGCTTGAATTAGGCGTTAGAAAAATCAATAGTTGGGCGAGAGGTTTCTTTTTTACCAAAAGCACTAAAAAAGGTGTCTTTTCGTGAAATCTCTTTTTTATATTTAACCCATACTTTTTCTAAACTGGTTTGTGCATCTTTCGCGCCATCACACACCATTATGAAGTCATACTCGTCTGGTAGTTCAGGTTGCAATACTTTGTTTTGTAATTTTATTAAGGTATCACCGTAGCTACTTAATAGTTCAGCTTCGCTAATCGAAAAAGAACCTGAACGGCGGAACCCCATCGGGAAGTTTATATCATCAAAAAACTCAAATTGACCGGTACGCATACATTTCTCCGCAAGACTGATTGATCGAGCTAAATATGAATCAGGATTGGGATTTGGTAAAACATAATTTTTTTATCGGTAAGAACAAAAATATTTATCGAAATCTAGCGAGCGCGAAAAATATTTTTGTCATATAAATGAGTAGATTACCTGTGGGCTTAACGAGTATAAAAGAGAGTTATTTTTTATCGTGATTGATACAACTTGCCAATAACTGTTGCCAAAAGTCACTGCCTTTACGTCTGGCAAGCTTAATGTTGTGGTCGGGAATAGATTCAGGCTGATCGTATTCATCTAATGCAAGGCTCATACTCTGTTCGCGGATCAAATGCAGTGTAGGGTAGGGAGCGCGATTAGTATAATTTGCAGGGTCATTAGTTTCGCTGTCGGCAAATACGTAATCAGGGTGAAAGTTTGCAATTTGGTAGGTCCCTTCAAACCCTTGCACAGCGAGCATAACATTCGCTAAATCAACTAAAGCTAAAAAATCATCAAAATCAGCAAAGCCATCAGGGTAAATCAGTAAAGTTGTTTCAATTTCAGGATGTTGATCAAGTTCAAAGCAGCCATCTAGCATGCTCATTACTGCATCTTCTGCTGTACTCTGTGGACACACAGTGTACTTAATTTTGTTGTTTTCAACTTCTGCTCGTGCAAATGGACAAAAGTTATATTTAACAATCACATTGCTGACCCAGAGTTGAGTCTGTGTGATCGCAGGATGTTGGGACATAGAATTAATCCAAAAATTTTAAAATAAGTTCAAGGGAGTGCGAAAGTGCCCCTTGATTTGCTAAAACAAATTGATGAGCTGCACGACCGAGCTGTTGTTGGCTAGTTGACTGGTCATGTAACCGCAATAAGTGCTCACTCAGCTCTGCTTGGTTATCACAGACTATACATGCTTGTTGTTCAATTAGGCCTTGATAGACTTGCTGAAAATTAAACGTGTGCGGACCTGTAATAATTACACATTCAAACGCAGCGGCTTCAAGTGGATTGTGCCCTCCTCTGGCCACCAAACTCCCGCCAATAAATGCAATTTGCGCGCAGCCATATAAAACTTGAAGTTCACCCATTGTATCGCCTAATAAAATCTGTGGTTTATCTTTATGGGTCGATAAGGCTGGTTGGCTGCGTCTTTGGTAGCTTAAGCCATGCTTTGCAATCAGTTGAGCGACGGATTCAAAGCGCTCTGGGTGCCTAGGAACTAAAATGAGCAATGCATCCGGTTGTGTGGCTAGTAACGTTTGGTGAGCTGACAAAATAAGTTCATCTTCGCCTTCATGGGTTGAGCCAGCGAGCCAGATAAGCGGGTGGTGGTTGAGTGATGTTTTAAGCTCAGAAGCGTGTTGTTTAACCTCTTGGCTAAGTTGAATATCAAATTTGATTGAGCCAGAGACCGTCATTGAATTCGACTTTACACCTAGGGTAATAAAACGATCTGCGTCTTGTTGACTGTGGGCGGCCACATGACTTAATTTTGGGAAAATATGCTGCGTCAAAAAAGCAGTTTTTTGATAGCCAAGAGCTGATTTTTCAGAAAGTCGCGCATTGAGTAAAAGAATTTTACACGGTTGTTTAGTCGCAAAATGGATTAGGTTTGGCCAGAGCTCTGTTTCTAAAATAACCATCAATTTGGGGTTGAAGTGGCGATAAAAGCGCTTTACCGCCCCTGGAAAATCTAAGGGTAAATAAACATGACTCACCGTGTCTGCAAAGGTGTGTTTAATTTGATCGCTGCCAGTTGGTGTATTACAGGTGATCACAACGGGCAAATCATGCTCGGCTATAAAACGTTTAATCAAAGGGGTCGCAGCGATTACTTCCCCAAGTGATGCGCAGTGAAATACAATCGTTTCTGGGGGGGCTGCTTGTGAATAAACTCCTAGTCTTTCAAAAAGGCGTTGTCGATATGCAGGGGCTTTTTTTCCACGACGCCAAAGGTGGGCAAAAATTAAAGGGCTAAGCAGGTATAAAAGTAGGCTATAAAAAATGCGGGCCATAATCAGAAACAATAAGGTCAGATAAACATTATGGTAGCGTTTTTTCAGTCAAAACAACACCTGCTACCGCTAATAAAGTACGAAGATAACAATTTTAAACAGGCCTAAAGTGTCATCTTCTAAGTAGATTTGATACCATCATTAGGCCTTAAAATCAGTGTCATACATTTATGAAATTAAAATATTTATCACCGTTAGTTTTTGCTCTGTGTAGTTCATCGTTATTTGCTAAACCAACAGCTTATTTACCTGTTCATATTGATAGCCATTTAGAACAGCAAGTTGACACCATGTTTGTGCTCACAACGGGCACGCCAATGACCAAACCTTATGCGTTGGATGAGATAGATATAGCATTGAGGCAACTTCGTACGGTCGATAAAGCGCTTTATGACGCTATCCGTGTTGCTCTAAAGCCTTACCGAGGGCAAGATCAAATCAGCCGCTCAGGATTAAGGGCCACAGCCAAATATGAAAAAACCATGGCTATACCCAATCAGCGCGGTTTAATGTCTGATGAGTGGGGGCAAGGCTTTTTTGAAGGCATTTGGCGCCCCAGTGAATCTACCCTTGTACAAGTTGGCTTAGATTATCGTTTTGCATCAGGGGATCTGGTTGCGTATAACACGTTCTTTAGTCTTGCGGGTGAGTCATTGCAGCTTGATATAGGTTATAAAGAGCATTGGTTTTCACCATTTAAACACTCTGCACAAATGATTTCGACTAATGCCAAAACTTCTCCTTCTATCTCTTTGGGATTAACCAAACCGATTGCAGATTGGTGGAACCTTGATTTTGAACTTTATTATTCTAAATTAGAAAAAGTTGAAAAAGGCATTGGTTATCAAGGTGAATGGCACGATGGTCGGCCGCTAATTGCAGGAACACACTTAAGCTTTGAACCAGTAACAGGTTGGAAAATAGGACTTAATCGTATTCTACATTTTGGTGGAGGGCCGCGAGAAGTCAGCGCCAAAGATATTTTTAAAGCCTATTTTGACCCTGCCGGCAATGATAATTTGCATGGTGATGATGTCGAACTAGGCGATCAATTAGCGTCTGTAACCAGTGTTTTTAACTTTAACTGGGGTACGCCTGCAGAACTGTATTTTGAATATGGTGGTGAAGATACCAAAGAATATAAAAACTATGAAATTGGTAATTTAGTGTTTTCGGGTGGTTTTTATTTACCACAACTGACCTCTAACTGGTCAGTGAGATACGAATATACCAGTTGGCACTCACTGTGGTATGTGAATTCAATTTATAAATTTGGCAATACCAATGATGGGGCTGTGTATGGTCACTTTGCAGGTGATCAGCGCACCTTTGGTGATGCCACACCGTCAGATATTCACCTTATTGATATTGGCTACAACGAAGATATTAATTCATCATGGCATATGAAACTAACGACTATAGAGAACCTTGATTCTGCAACTGATTATCAGCGTTCATTGGAGCTACAGCTGAGCAATAGCCGTAAGTGGCAAGAGTATCGAATCGAGAGCCAAATTACATACGGCACAGATGTATTTGATGAAAAATATGGTCATTTATCGGTGACTTGGTTTTGGTAAAACCTCGCTAAATTTAAGGCTTGAGTTATCTATAGCTTAAGCTGGATAGGAAAAATTATGAATAACCCTGAAATCGAAAATAGTTATGCGGCTAGTTTGGCGCGCCACAGAGCGGCGTTTTCAACCCTTGAAGCTCATCAAAGTCAAGCCTTAGCTTTATTAAAGCAATGCTTAGTGACTTTAAAAGCAGGTGGAAAAGTGGTTTGGTTTGGCAATGGCGGCAGTGCTGCTGATGCGCAACATTTAGCGGCAGAATTCGTGGTTCGGTATAAAAAAGAGCGCGGTCCGTTGGCATCAATCGCCTTAACTACAGATACCTCGATTTTAACAGCCCACTCCAATGATTATTCTTTTGATACTGTTTTTGAGCGTCAAGTGCAGGCACTGTGTAAGCCACAAGATTTAGTGATAGGGCTGACAACATCTGGCACCAGTAACAATATTAATTTAGCACTGGCAGCTGCTAATGAAATTGGCGCATTTACAGTTGCTTTGACAGGGCGTGATGGTGGATTGGTTAAAGATATTGCTCAATTAGCGGTGATCATTGCAAACGATGAAACTGCGCGTATTCAAGAAGCACATATGTTTATTGGTCACTGGTTGTGTGAAGCGCTGGATTTGAGTTGGCAGGAAGAAGCATAATGGATTTATCACTGTTTAAACATTTATCAAACGCCAAAGTGTTAGTGGTTGGTGATGTGATGCTTGATCGTTATTGGCATGGTGACTCAGGCCGTATTTCTCCTGAGGCCCCTGTGCCAGTTGTGAAAGTGAGCCAATTAGAAGATAAAGCTGGTGGTGCTGCAAACGTTGCAAAAAATATTGCCCACCTAGATGGGAAAGTAAGTTTGCTGGGCATTATCGGTGAAGATGAAAGCGGTGAAACCTTACAAAAACTCTTAAATCATGAATATATAGCCTCTGAATTAGTCATTCAAAATGAGCATCCTACGATTGCAAAAATGCGCGTAATTAGCCGTCATCAGCAAATCGTTCGTCTCGATTTAGAAGAAAACTTTACTGCGGCACACAGCCTGCTTTTACTTGAGCGTTTACGCTCTGTTGTTGCAGATTATGATTTTGTTTTATTCTCAGATTATAACAAAGGCTCATTAGCTCTAATTGAACCGATGATCGAAGTTGTTAAAAAGGCTGGAAAAACAGTTTTAGTTGATCCTAAATCGAAAGATCTTTCTCGCTATCGAGGGGCTGATTTTATCACACCGAATTTAAGCGAGTTTAAAGCTGCGGGTGGAGAAGTGGGTTCTGAGGCGATTATCACTGAGTCGGCGCGAAAAATTATCCAAGAATGTGGTATCCAGGCCATGTTGTTGACTCGTTCTGAGCAGGGAATGTCGTTAATTACAGCTGATGAAAAACATGATTTTCCGGCTCAAGTGTTGGAAGTATCTGATGTGACGGGGGCAGGCGATACCGTCATTGCTACGTTAACTGTGATGCTTGGAGCGGGTATGCCAGCTAAAGATGCTGTAGAAGTCGCTAATTTGGCTGCAGGATTGGTTGTTGCTAAATTAGGGGCTGCAACCGTTCGCCCTGAAGAGTTAACACGTAAACTGAATCAGTATTTACTCGAAACGGGTGAGCACTATCAAACCCCATTTACTGATGTATTGCAGCATATCGAATTGGCTAAAAGTGCGGGTGAAACCATCGTATTTACCAATGGTTGCTTTGATATTTTACATGCAGGGCATGTGCGGTATTTAGCGCAAGCTAAAGCGATGGGGCACAGGTTGGTGGTTGGGCTCAATAACGATGAATCAATTGCCAGATTAAAAGGGCCTGAGCGTCCAATTAACCCATTTGAGGAGCGCGCGATGGTGTTATCGGCTTTGTCATCGGTTGATTGGGTGATCCCATTTGGCAATGAGGATGAAAATGACACACCAGCTAAATTGATAGAACAAGTAAACCCCCACATTTTAGTCAAAGGAGGGGATTATACTGTTGAGCAAATAGCGGGCGCAGAGTTTGTGTTATCACAAGGTGGAAAGGTGGAAGTGTTAGAGTTTTTAAATGGCTGCTCGACATCGAATGTCATTAATAAGATTAAAACTCATTAAGACTATAAATAAAAAAAGCCTGATAAATCAGGCTTTTTTTATATGAGTGAGGTAATGAGCTTGCAAGGTTTGCCAATTACTCTGTTGCCAATGAAATTGCTCATGTTTGGCGAGTTGTTTGTTAAAAGAGCGCTGTAAACGAGTCATATTAGCCTGTTGCCAATGCGCTGCTGGGGGTTTTAGTTGTCCTCGGTCAAAGTCAATTAAGTACACCTCACCATAGTGATCAAACAATATGTTATTGATGTTTAAATCTGCATGAAAGACACCTTCATTATGAAAATTAGCAATGCTTTGCGCTACTTTTTCTATTTCTGCGAGAGTTAATGAGCGACATTGTAAAATGTCGAGCACACTTTGCGCTCCTTCAATCGCTTGAGTGATGATATCGCCACGATAAATTAACCCTGATGGTTTAAATTGCGCAGCTATAGGCTGAGGAACATTGAATCCTTGCTCTGCTAGATGGGCTAATAAGGCAAACTCTTGGTACACACGAGATTTTTTTAGGCCTAAATTCAAGTACTGGTCACTTAATACTTTGCCAATTAATCCACCGCGCCAATAATGGCGAATCACAGCTTTTAGTCCGTGATGCTCAAAAAACCATGTACTTGCACGGCCAGTTTTTTTAGCATAAATTTTATTTTGTTGATGCCAAAATTCAGCAGAAAACCACATATCACTTACATCACTCGGGCTTGATGAGGTAAGCAGAAGGACTGATTGTTCGGATTGTTTTAATTGAATCATCAAATTTTAGCACCAAAAACCAAGACAAAGCGTAGTTTACAATAAGTTTGCCATAGTGAACATTTGGTTTGTGCGGCTATTTCCATTAAGATCTAAGCTTGTGTTGATTTTCCACTACAGGATTGCTGTGAGCGCTAACTTAAACCTTAAAGAGATTTGTATTGTTCGACTATCAGCCATCGGCGATGTTTGCCACGCAGTTGCAGCAGTACAGGCAATTCAACGTCAATACCCAAACGCTAAAATCACATGGGTCATAGGTAAAATTGAAGCTATGTTACTGGCCGATCTTCCGGGTGTTGAGTTTGTGATTTTTGATAAAAAACAAGGCAAAGCAGCGTATCGACAACTTAAGCAGCAGTTTAAAGGGCGACGGTTTGATGTACTTTTACACATGCAAGTAGCGCTTCGAGCCAACCTGGCTGCGGCATGTATTCCTGCGAAAATGAAAGTCGGTTTTGATTGGCACCGTGCAAAAGAAGCGCACAGCTTGTTTATCAATAAAAAAATTAAGCCGCAAGATGAGCCTCATGTATTAGATGGTTTTATTGAATTTGCACGCAGTATCGGTGTGTCGCAACCGCTTGTACAGTGGCAGATGCCTTATCAAGAAAATGATTTAGCTTGGGCTAAGCAACAATTGAGTGAATGGTCAAAAGTATGTGTGATTGCGCCAGCTGCGAGTAAAAAAGAGCGCAACTGGTTACCAGAGCGCTACGCTGCAATCGCCGAACATGCGCAAGCTCAAGGTTTCAAGGTGGTGCTAAGTGGTGGCCCAACCGAAATGGAGCGCGAGTTAGCCGAACAAATTATTCAGCATAGCCAAGCCGATATTCTTAATTTGGTCGGACAAACATCGTTAAAACAATTATTATGCGTGCTCAAATGTGCAGATTTAGTGTTAGCTCCTGATACCGGGCCTGCGCACATGGCGGTAACGGTTGGGACGCCGGTTATTGGTCTATATGCCCACTCAAATCCTAAACGCACAGGGCCGTATTTATACCAAGACTATGTGGTTGAGGTATATCATCAGAACATTGAGTTGCAATTTGGCAAGCCAGCAGCCCAATTGCCGTGGGGAAAACGTGCAAAAGGGGCTGATTTAATGCAGCAAATTACGGTTGAGTCGGTTTTATCTATGTTTGATCATGTCATTCAAAAAGAGCAACTATAAAATGAATAAAGCGGTTTTCCTTGATCGCGATGGCGTGATCAACATTGATCATGCGTATGTCTATAAAATAAATGAGTTTGAATTTGTACCTGGTGTTTTTGAAGCTTGTCGTCATTTCGTTAAGTTAGGCTATAAGTTGATAGTGGTAACGAATCAATCAGGGATCGGGCGAGGGTATTACTCTGAAGCCGATTTTGTAAAACTCACTCACTGGATGAAAAGGCAATTTGAAGCGCAAGAAGCACCGCTGTCTGAAGTGTATTTTTGCCCACATCATCCAAACAATGCATTACCTCAATATTTGCAAGAATGTGATTGTCGTAAACCCGCTCCGGGTATGTTATTGCAAGCAATGACGCAATTTAATATTGATGCCAGCCAAAGTATCATGATTGGTGACAAGCATTCAGACATTGCCGCAGGAAAAGCCGCGGGTGTGGCACGTTGTGTCTATATTAAAGAAATAAACCAAGCGACAGAGCAAGAGTTGGCTGAATTTGAAATATGGCCAACATTAGCTTCTGCGGTAAAAAAGGTAACTAATTAAGCGTTTGGACTGGTCCGATCGCTAACAAAACAGTGCATTTATAAGTTGAAACTTTTACAATGCGCCTCAGTTTTTAACCGTAACAGTGGTTTATCGTTATGGTTTACTCGTTCAAATACTTTGGAGAAAACAGATGAGAGCATCTGCGTTTTATGAGCAGCTAAAACAGCAAATTAATGAAGTAAAAGCGGAAGGTTTGTATAAGAGTGAGCGTATTATCACTTCACAACAACAAGCTGAAATTCAAGTTGCCTCGGGCGATAAAGTTATTAACTTTTGTGCCAACAACTATTTAGGTTTAGCTAATCATCCAGAGTTAATCGATGCTGCAAAAAATGGCTTAGACCAGCATGGTTTTGGTGTGGCGTCTGTGCGCTTTATCTGCGGTACACAAGATATTCATAAGCAGCTTGAAGCAAAAGTCAGTGAGTTTTTAAAAACAGAAGATACCATTTTGTATTCGTCGTGTTTTGATGCCAATGCAGGCTTATTTGAAACAATTTTAGGTGCAGATGACGCTATTATTTCTGATTCGTTAAATCATGCCTCAATTATTGATGGTGTGCGTTTATGTAAAGCGAAGCGTTTCCGTTATGCCAATAATGATATGGCTGATCTTGAGCAACAGCTTATAGCAGCTGATGCCGCGGGTGTGAAAACCAAATTAATCGCCACTGATGGTGTATTTTCAATGGATGGCGTGATTTGTAATTTAGAAGCTGTGTGTGATTTAGCTGATAAATATAATGCTTTGGTCATGGTTGATGATTCTCACGCCGTGGGTTTTGTTGGTGAAAATGGTCGAGGCACAGCCGAATACTGTAATGTAATGGATCGTGTCGACATTATTACGGGGACGCTAGGTAAAGCCCTTGGCGGCGCATCGGGTGGTTATACATCGGGCCGTGCTGAAATTGTTGAGTGGTTACGTCAACGTTCACGTCCTTATTTGTTCTCTAACTCTTTAGCACCTTCAATTGTGACGGCTTCTTTAAAAGTGTTGGATATGCTTGCACAAGGAGAAGCGCTGCGTAATACCTTGTGGAGTAACGTGGCGTATTTCCGTGAAAAAATGGAAGCGGCTGGTTTTATCTGTGCGGGTAAAGACCATGCAATTATCCCTGTGATGCTAGGAGATGCGAAAGTGGCGGCTGAAATGGCTGACAGACTCTTAGCCGAAGGCATTTATGTTACTGGCTTTTCTTTTCCTGTTGTACCAAAAGGTCAAGCGCGTATTCGTACTCAAATTTCTGCAGCTCATACCCAAGCGCAATTAGATAAAGCGATTGACGCTTTCACGCGTATTGGTAAAGACATGCAAATTATCTGATCTATAGTTAATCGATATTGAACAAACAGCCTCTCTTTTGAGGCTGTTTTTGAAGGTGAACAGTAAATGAAAGCATTATCTAAATTAAAAGCCGAACCAGGTATTTGGATGACGGATGCGCCAAAACCGGAAGTTGGCCATAATGATTTATTAATTAAAATTCGTAAAACAGCGATTTGTGGTACGGATGTGCATATTTATAAATGGGATGAATGGGCGCAAAAAACCATTCCAGTTCCTATGGTTGTCGGCCATGAGTATGTTGGCGAAGTCGTCGATATGGGGCAAGAAGTTCGTGGCTTTAGCGTTGGTGATCGGGTTTCGGGTGAAGGGCATATTACCTGCGGACATTGTCGTAATTGTCGAGCTGGACGAGTGCATTTATGTCGAAATACCATTGGTGTAGGTGTTAATCGTGAAGGCTCATTTGCCGAATATTTGGTGATTCCGGCTTATAACGCGTTTAAAATCCCTCATAATATATCGGACGAATTGGCGTCGATTTTTGACCCATTTGGCAATGCTGTTCACACTGCGCTGTCGTTTGATTTAGTAGGTGAAGATGTGCTGATCACGGGGGCTGGCCCAATTGGCATTATGGCAGCAGCAGTTGCAAAACATGTTGGGGCGCGTTATGTGGTGATTACTGATGTGAATGAGTATCGTCTTGAACTGGCTCGCAAAATGGGGGCAACTCGTGCGGTTAATGTCGCCAATGAAAAGCTTGAAGATGTAATGAAAGAGCTAGGTATGACAGAAGGCTTTGATGTTGGCTTAGAAATGTCGGGTGTGCCGTCTGCTTTTACGAACATGCTTAGTAATATGAATCATGGCGGTAAAATTGCGATGCTGGGTATTCCACCTTCTGATATGGCGGTTGATTGGAATCAGGTAATTTTTAAAGGATTAGTCATTAAAGGGATTTACGGACGTGAAATGTTCGAAACCTGGTATAAAATGGCGAGTTTGATTCAGTCAGGACTTGATTTATCACCGATTATCACACATCAATTCTCAATTGATGATTTCCAGCAAGGCTTCGATACCATGTTATCAGGCCAATCGGGTAAAGTTATTTTAGATTGGTGTTAATTGATTAGTTAACACGTTAATATTAAGGGGCATTGGCCCCTTTTTTTATCATTTCATTTTGAGGTAGTTATGGCATTTAAACATTTATCAGCGGCGCAAGCGAAAGACCTTATGGCTGGCGAGACGACAGTAGTGGCAGATATTCGAGATGAAAATTCGTTTGTTCAAGGCCATATGCCGAACGCTGTACATTTATCTAACGCCAACATCGGCCAATTTATGATTGAAAAAGATTTTGAACAGCCCATTATTGTGGTCTGTTATCACGGTATAAGCTCTCAAGGTGCAGCTAATTACTTGATTGAGCAAGGGTTTGAGGAAGTATACAGCATGGATGGTGGATTTGATGCTTGGTCTAAACAGTTTATGGATGAAATAGAAAAATAATGGTGATCTTAGCTCAATTAAATAATCCACGTGCAGCTCAAGCCTTTGTTGATTATTTAAAAACTCAGCACATAAATGTGCAGTTAGCGGCGCAGAGCGCAGATCAAGTAGCAATACTTGTTGATGAGGCTAAGTTAGAACAAGCGCAGCGTTTATGGCATGAGTTTGAACAAAACCCAAATGATGAAAAGTACTGGCAGGCCTCATGGGTGGCGGGTAGCACAGACTCTGGACTAAGCTATCAGGGCGCGTCACTTAATTTAGTCCAACGCTTTAAAGCACTGAGCTGGCTCAATCAAGCGGTAAGCTTAGTATGTGTGATACTATATTGTTTATTTATGTTTGGTGGATTTAATAGTTTATTTGCTATTTTAAAATTCGACCCAAGCAGCCCTGTTCAATGGTTTACACCCGCTGTGATTCATTTTTCTGCTATTCACTTAATTTTTAATATTATGTGGTGGATGAGCTTAGGTGCCAAGGTAGAAAAGCGTTTAGGGGCCATTCAACTAGTCTATGTTTTTATCATCACCGCTTTGTTAAGTAATTGGGCTCAATTTTTGATGGTTGGCGATAATTTCGGCGGTTTATCTGGAGTGGTATATGGACTACTTGGCTTTTGCTGGATTTTTGGTTATCGCACAGCAGATTCGGTTATCAAAATTGAGAAACCCATAGTTGGCTTTATGCTCGTGTGGTTAATTTTAGGCTTCGCGGATGTGTTATTAGTCAGTATGGCCAATTGGGCACATTTGATTGGACTGGTTGCTGGTGGCTTATATGGCTGGTTCTTATCGACAACTAAACCAGCCAAGCTAGATACTAGTGATACAGGTATTTAGTAAATAAAATATCTTTAATAATTTCGTTGCCGGTCTCTTGTTTTAAGAGTTTTTTAACCTCGGCAACGCACTTTTTGCGGATTTCTTCTCGGCCAGTTAAAGATTTGACCTTTTCTTCAGGCTCTTTACTTAAAATTTCAACTATCGCATCGCGTAAAAGTGGATCATGATGCTCAACAACCGCTAAGTTACCCATATCTTGGATCATCAGTTCAACGGTTACACGCACATAACCCATCTTTTTAGCTGAGGTGCCAATGTAATTGGTGATAACATCAGGTTCAAAGCCATAGTAACCTATGTTTGATGCTGCATAGCTGTTTAAGCTGGTAAATTGGATCCCAATAGCGCAAATTAAAACGGCTAAAAATCGCATGCTTGTTTCTCTTTTAATAAAATGTGATGACATAAATGTGTGATTTAACAGCATTATGATATCTGTTTTAGCAAATTATAGTCCAGCATTTATAACAAGATAACTCTTTCTTTATTTTAAACGCTTTACTCCGTATGTTATTTCATAATATCCATGAGCTAACCTGACTTTTTCAGTTGGATTTGAAATGCTATGATAGAGCTTCTATTGTCTAGGTGTCGTGTTGTGTTCGAATTTCCTCTCCCGCTTACTAATAACTGGCTGTCTGAAGCAGCGTGTAAATTTAGCCCCAATCAATATCATTGGCTTTTTAGTGAAGGCTCACTAACAGCAAAGCTAAAGTCTTGCTTTAATGACTTTAAAGTTGAGGTGTTAAGTGAAAAAAAACAGTCCCTCACAGCTGAGCAAACTGAGTTTTTATCTCCTAGGGAGCTAGGTGATTATACTTTTCGAGAAGTCATTTTACATTGCGATGAGCAAGCGCAAATTTATGCGCAAAGCTGGATCCCGGATGCACTCTTTTTGGCCGATTCTCAATTATTTGAATTGGGAAATAAGCCTTTGGGAGAATACTTATTTAGCCATCCAGATCTAGTCAGAAATAAGATACAAGTTACCCAGTTTGGGTTGTCCCATCCTATTGTTGAGCTTGCATGTTCGCTTAATTTACCAAAGCAGGAGTGTTTAGGACGCAGAAGTATTTTCACTTTATTTGGTCATCAAGTGATGGTGTGCGAAGTTTTTCTCCCTCAGTCGGTACTTTATTCATGACACTTTTTGGATTAATTAACAAGAATTGGCCGTATTATTTACAGCTAATGCGCACGGATAAGCCCATAGGTACTCTCTTGTTACTCTGGCCTACTTACTGGGCTCTTTGGTTGGCAGCGGATGGGTTTCCACAATGGCACTTATTGGTCATTTTTAGTTTGGGTGTATTTGTCATGCGCTCTGCTGGATGTGTGATTAATGATTTTGCTGACAGAAAAGTGGATGGGAAAGTGAAGCGTACTGAACATCGTCCATTAGCCGCAGGTCATGTCAGTTCAAAAGAAGCATTGGTCTTATTTTTTGTATTAATTATCGCGGCTTTTCTTTTGGTTTTGTGTCTCAACTTCAACACTGTTTTGTTATCCTTTGCAGCGTTAGCACTCGCTTTTTGTTATCCGTTTATGAAGCGGTACACACATTTACCACAAGTGGTATTAGGCGCTGCATTTAGCTGGTCAATTCCTATGGCTTATATGGCCACTTTGAACACCATTCCGGCAGAAGCTTGGTTATTGTATAGTGCTAATTTAGTTTGGACCGTTGCGTATGACACTATGTATGGCATGGTCGATAAAGATGATGATCTTAAGATAGGGGTTAAGTCGACCGCAATCCTATTCGGGCGATTTGATAAGATTATCGTCTGCGTGTTGCAGGTTGCCACTATTTTGATGCTTCTATATATCGCATCAATACACGCTTGGCCTTACAGCTTGCTTACAACATTATCCTTGGTATTAGTAGGGTTATTTAGTTACCAACAATATTTAATTCGAGATCGCCAACGTGATTTATGCTTCAAAGCATTTTTACATAATAACTATGTTGGTTTGCTAGTGTGGTTAGCTATTGTCGTTTCTTATAGCTAACTCGCTGGATCAATAAAGCGATGTGATGAAGTGTTTTTTCTAAACCAACCCGCTATCGAGTGACGGGTTTCAAGTGCTGGCAAAACTTCATGTGCAAATTCTTCACTAACAAATACGACAAGTGTGCCAGCTGTGGGTCTGATGGTTGTTAATACATCTTTACTTTTTGGCTTGTAAATTACCAATTCTCCCCCTTGTGGACTATTTAAATAAAAAATAGTAGTGAGCACGCGGTTTGAACGCCCTTTAAATGCATCGAGGTGTTTTTTATAAAAATCACCCTCTTGATAGGTCGCATAATGTGCTTCATAGTCGAATAAACCAAGATAAAAATGTTGGTTAATAATATCTCTGAGTTGCTCCATCAGCGATAAATATTGCTGTTGCACGATGGATTGATTATCAAACCACTTTGTTTTATCAGATCGGATACTTGAATCAAGTTGCCTGTCGGCCTCTCGACCAATACTGGCAGACTTGAATAACGACTGCTGAGTTACACATTCAGTTAATAAGTTTGTGGTGAGATCACAAGGGATGGCGTTATCAATAACTGCCAACCCATGTTGTTGGATTTGATTGATCAGTGAATCAAGAGTGTGAGAGGAAAAATCAGGTGTGTGCATAGCCAGGCTCATAATTTCTATAACGCAATTATAGCATTGACGCTCACCGGATTAATATCTTGATGGGTTAATAACCCGCAACTTGTTCAAGACTTTCTCCTGTTTGCAATTTAACTTCATCGGCAATATAGCTAAGAAGTTGTATTGCTTGATGTTGTAGAGAAAATTTATTAGCTGTGGTGACAGCTAATGCAAGTTGTTGCGATTCTTGAGATGGCTTAATGATGACTAAGTCAGTATTGCCCTCAATAGTTTTAGCGTGTTCAATTCCTGCAATCGCAACATGTTTTGCATCTTTTACAGTTTGTGTGATCTGGTCAATGTTGCCGACTTTGATCGTTGATACTTTATGCAATGCTGTTGCTGCATCTTGTAACATTTTTTGTACTGAGCTGCTTGATGATAAGCACGAGAGCATTGGAAAAGGTGCCAGAGCTTTACGATCGATATCAGCAGTGGTTACGAGGGGGTGTGTATTGTGTACGAACAACACCAATTGATCAGGTAAGCGTACTAAGGCATTTTCTGGCACACTACTTTGGCTGTTGCCAATTGCGAGATCAATTTCGTTGAGCTTTAGTTTCTCATCTAGTTGAGACTGAGAATATAAGTGCATTTCAATTGATGTTTCAGGGTGATGCTGCATAAACTTACCGCATGCTAAGGGGACGATCGTGGTTGCATCCATAGTGTAACCAATAACTATCTTTTCACACTCATTCGACTTGTGTTTAGTTAGTTTTGTTTTCAACTCACTTAAATTTGTCAATGTGTCATGACAATAAGTTAAAAAAATCTCTCCTGCTTCAGTTAAATGTACTGAGCGGGTTGAGCGGGTGACTAATTCACAGTCGAGTTCTTGCTCTAAAGTTTGAATGCTCCGAGTAAGGGCTGATGTGCTTAGGTTGCATTGTTCTGCGGCTTGACGAAAGTGGCGAAGTTTTCCTAACGCCAAAAATTGCTCGAATTGTTCCAATCTCACTTTATGATCCTTCTCTTTCAAGTGAACTGAGCTAAAACTGACAGTTGTACCAAAATCATTTTGGTTTTGAGTAATTACTTTGTTTTTTCTACGCTTTTTGCCTAAAAAAAGTAACAACTGAGCAATAATATTAAAGAATAAGGTACAAAAGCAAGCTTTAATCTCTATTTACTCTAGTAAAATAGTATTAATAGATTACATAATTGATTAAGTACCTTAGTCTGGGTAGGCGTCACGGACTCCTAAAAAGGCATCTAAATCATCAATGAAGAGAGTGACTAATTCAGGATCAAATTGTTTGCCGCTTTGCTCTTTCAATAGCGTTAAGATATCTTCGAGTGGCCATGCTTTTTTGTAGCAGCGATCGCTACCAAGTGCATCAAATACATCAGCAAGTGCCGTAATCCGACCTGATATATCGATTGCTTTGCCCTTTAAGCCTTGAGGGTAGCCTGACCCATCCCATTTTTCATGATGCTGATGGGCAATTATCGCTCCTTGCTGTAAGATCTCATTGGTCGAGTTACGAAGGATGTCATACCCCATTTGAGCATGTGACTGCATGATTTCCCACTCTTGTGCAGTGTGTTTTCCTGGCTTATTGAGGATAAGGTCCGGTATCCCTATTTTTCCTATATCGTGAAGGGGGGATGCCAGTTTTATGATTTCAGCTTGATATGGGGTGAGCCCATATTTTAAAGCCAGCATATAACTATAATTGGCCACTCGCTTAACATGGCTACCTGTTTCTTTACTACGTTTTTCGACTGCTTCGCCTAAAATATAAGACAATTCTTTTTGTGACTCTCTGACTACTTCACGAAGGCGCAGATTGTCGTATGCAAGGGCAATATTATTAGAAAAGAACTCTAGAAGTTGATGATCAGAAGGTTGTAACTTTGAGGATTTGCTCACATAGAGCATTGTCTCTAGGCCGCCTTTTGTTGGAAAGTAGCCAACAAATTGATTTTCATCTTTAAATGATTGTTTTTTGTTATGAACATTAACAAATAAGTCACTAATTTCATCAGGTAGAAGTGTATTCTCTGAGCTTGGAGATCCTACAGATGAAGCTAGTAACATAAAGTCAGTGCCGGGTTTTGCTTGAGAGTTTACTGCTGCAGCACAGTAGATTTCGTTATCTTCAAGGCCCATTACTGTGGAAACATGACCTAAAATGGTCGAAGCAAATTGATCTACAGTATCGCACTCTAAAAAATTAGCTGAAGCATTAATTATATTCTCTAACCCTAACTTATGTTTCTCAATAATACGAATATCACGATAGGCGCGAAGCGCTGAATATAAGAGTGTTTTAAGTTTTATTGCTGTTAACTCTGTTTTATTTTTATAATCGTTGATATCAAAGTCACGAATTACAGATTCTTCAGGTGCTTCACCGGGCTGGCCAGTTCTTAATATTAATCTGACGTCATGGTTATGGGCATCTTCACGAATATACCTTATTAAATCGAGCCCAGCATGGTTGGTTTCCATCACCACATCAACCAAACCTACAGCTACTTCATCCATGTCTTTCATCATATCTTTTGCTTGTTCAGCTGAATATGCATGATGGAAGCGCAAGGGCTTTCCTTCAAATTGGAAGCCAGTTAAAACTAACTTAGTAACCTGATGAATATCTTCTTCATCATCAACTACTAAAATGTCCCAGCCGCTATTGAAGTCTTCAGGTTGCTCATCAGTTTGTGAGCTTTCATCAGAGAATAAAAAGTCAGACACAAATTACCACTTAATCAACATTGGATGTATTGAGTATAGAAGGTAAAAGTAAAAAGTATAAAACTCGCTTAGTGATTGTTTAGTGGCTTTTCCTCGATGTTTGTCAACTCTAGTTCAATGGCATCACAGGATATATAAATCTCATAAAGAGAAAAAATAAGTGATGCAAGGAGACACAATAAACTGCAACCAAAAAAGATGGCACCGATTAAACTTTGCTCTAAAAAAACAGCAAACATTGCTGCAGTGCAGAGCAAGAAAGACATCACTCCGTAAAATTGCATAGTACGAATAAGCTTAATTCGTTTTCTTAAATTACTTATTTGTGCTTTTACGACAGGGCGAATAGTGTCTCCTTCTCGAGAGTTTAGTTGTCTGATTAACTGGGCAAGCACTAAAAATCGATTCGTGTAAGCGAGTAAGAGCAAGGAAATAGCTGGGAAAAGTAGTGCTGGAGTGGTTAACGTCATAGCTCAGAGACTTCTATATGGGTTTTGATTGTTAATTATATGTTTTATTCTGTTTATATTCACGTATTAGCAGTGTTAAGATAGCTAGATTATAAAAAATAACTGTTTTTTTAACCTGTTAATTTTTAAGATTTAGTTTTGAGTCGTTAGTAATTAGTAAGTTCATCATAAAAATAACAGAACTTGAACTAAAGTAGGTATAGCAGTGCGTCAGGGGAAAATTTAGCATGGGCGAATTTCAAGGTACCCAATTACATCAGCTTTTACAAAGCTTAGAGTCTGTTTCTGCAGAAGATACGTTTCACAAAGTTGCGCAGGAACTCTCAATTGAGCCTGTGGCATTGCATGCCAATTTATCGGACACTATTTCTGTCGGGCACCCATATATTGATCAAGTGTCGCAACAATTAATCGAGATTCTGACACCTCAATTAAAAGGCTTGATGCTTGTTGCTTGCCAACAAGCGCTAGAAAAAGGTCATCAAGCGGCGATTGTGCAACATCAAGCTGATGAAGATGAGGCAATAAAGGCGCTTGAAAAGCAAATTAAATCACTTCAAGAAACGAATGCCGAGCTTGAAGCACAATGTCGCACAGAACAAGAAAAGAGTCAGTGTTCTGTTGATGAATTGGTCAGTCTTAAGGAAAAATTGCTGGAATTAGAATCAGTTAAAGAGCAGTGTGCTATCCTGCAATTAAGTGCTCAAGAGCACCTTACAACCCAGCAAACGTTGCAAGCTCAGCTATCGGATAAAACAGCGAAACAGCAGTCATTAACAGAGCAGTTACAACAATCAGAATCGGCGCTTGCCAAGCAAAAAGAGCTAAATGCATTACAGTCAGATAAAGTTAAACAACTGATAGAAGAACGCAGCCAAGAAAATGCATCACTTGATGACAGGCTCAAACAGCAAGAGCGCCATTATCAAAAAGAACTTTCAGAAGTCAAAACGACATTAGTTGATATCGAAGCCGAGTTAGCGCAAAGTCAGCAAGCTGTTGCAGAGCAACAAAAAATATCGGCTAATCATGTTCAAAAAATTCAACAATATCAAGAGCAACTGCAAGATAAGACTGAATTGCTTTCTCATGTCGAAAATGCAAGCGAATCTTCGTTGCAGCAGTTAGATTTATTAGCAAAAGAAAAAGAAGCACTCACTCAAAAACTTGAAAGCGAGCAGCAAAGTCTTCATTCATTAAATACTCAATTTGAGCAAGCTAATGCACGCTTTAAACAAATTGAAAGTAATAATGAAGCCTTGCAAAAAACGCTGAATAGCAAAGAGCAAGAGTTGAATGCGATTCAAGCTAATGTTGTTTCGCTCGAAGAAACAAACTCGACTTTAACTCAAGAGTATGAAAATTTAGTTAAAATTAACAATGAGTTTAAAGATAAGGCTGAAGAGCAAGCCAAAAAGCATGACGGTCGATTTAACGACCTCAAAAAAGACTTGTTTGCTGAAAGCAAGTTATTAAGAGCAGAGTTAGAGCAAGCCTTGGCTAATATAGTTATTTTAGAGCAAGATCGCGAACAATTGAGTGAGCAACTTAGTGAGCTAAGGGTGAAAGAAAAAGGCTATCAAGATGCCATTGTTGAAAAAGAAAGCTTATTAGCCAATCAAGACTCAGCATTGAATATGGCGCAAGGCCGCAACTCGAGCTTAGTTTCTCGTTTAGAAGCTGAATCACAGCAAGCCCGAAGTGCTTATGAGAGTATCCGAGCACAAAATAATGAATTAACAGAAAAAATAGAAGAATTAGAAGGAAAAGTAACGGAATTTAGGCTTAAATTTGAATATGCTCAGCAACAACTTATAAGCTAAATGACGGATTTCTTAGATTGGATTAGTATTTACAAAGCAGAAAATGTAATAGAAGCTAATCTGATCAAAGGGTTGTTAGCCCTTAGTCGCATAGATGTTCGATTTCATGGTGAAGCGCTGTCTGGCGCTTTAGGTGAAATTCCCCACGAACAAACTTACGTTTCAATTCTTGTCATGCAGATAAAGCAGCGCCAAGCAGAAAAAATATTGTTAGAATATCAATCTAAGCAATCAATTCACGACTGGTTTTGTGGCCACTGTGGTGAAAAAAATGGCGCAGGATTTGAGCTTTGCTGGTCCTGCCAAATGGATAAAGATGAAAAAGCCTAATAACTTCCAACGTATTCGCGAATTAAACTATCTACAAAAGGCTGTGCTGGCAGCTGCATTACTAGAGCGAATGCTGCCTAATTACACTCTTTTTTGCCATGCAACAGAGTTTGGCGAACCTAGTGTGTTACGTAATACGCTCAATTTAATTTGGGAAAAACTTGTTTTACCTAAAAGTAAAATAAATCTAGAGCTACTAGTTGATAAAGTTGAGCCGAATGTCCCCGAAGTTGCTGATTTCGATATGTTTGGCGTGTACCCTGCGATCGATGCGGCCACCGCATTGCTTGGTATGCTCAATGGCTTATTCATGGAAGATGAATCTGAATTTGTCGATATCAGTAAAATATCACAAGCAACAGTAGCAAAGTTAATCGAATATCAGCTAACTAGTGAAGATATTGTCGCCGATAACCAAGCGATCAGAGAGCATCCATTAATGCAATATGAAATGGATATGCTGTCAGAATTAATTGATCATGTAGAAAGTATGGGGCGCATTACTTCTGAGAGTGTGAAAGCGCTTAAGAAAAAAGCGCTTGAAGATGGTCAAACTAATATTGGCATCGAGATAGAATAATTACAGCGCTTCATTTTTCTGTGCCTGAAATAAACGGTAGGTGACTTGACCCGCCGTTTTTTCTTTTAGTAGCGCCCAATTAGCGGGAGCTTGAAATTCATTGAGTTCAGATTCAACTTCAACATAAATTAGGCTCATTGGTTTAAGTGCATTTGCTTGAATTAGTTGTTCGCAACAGATTTGTGCCAGACCTAGACGAAATGGGGGATCAATAAAAACTAAATCATATTGTTGATCTAGTGCTAAAATTGCGCTCAGTGCATCGGCATGAATCACGTTGGCATCATGTTGCTTCAATAATGTTAAGTTATCTTTTAGTTGTTGCGCAGCAATTTTATCTTTTTCTATAAAAGTGACGGAGTTCGCATAACGCGACAATGCTTCAAAGCCTAGCCCGCCAGAACCTGCAAAACAGTCAAGTACGTCAGAACCTCTGATGTCATTCATCAGCCAATTAAACACCGTTTCTTTGACCCGATCTGTTGTTGGTCTTAAACCAGCCACGTCTTTGACTGGCAGTTTACGCCCTTTAAACTGGCCACTGATTATTCGGATGTGCCCATTGGCTGTTTTAGCTGTGTTACCTGTCTTTTTTTTCATGGATGTCACTAAAAAATGGTGTCTGAATTCGCTCTCATATACTATTGAGCTTAATTCACTGGTGGTGGTCACTTTTTCATTCTTTTAATGAAAGTGTTACCATAGTTTCACTTCACAGTTTATCAGATTTATATAAGTGGTTATTAGCTAGTATGGCAAAAAAAAGCAGATTTTTATCTTGGCTAGGTTTGGGGAAAAAAGACTCTGAACAAGCACCAGAACAAAACACTCCTTCTAATGAAGATCACTCAATTGAACAAACACGCCAGGCCGAAGTTGCAGCGCAAGAAGCCAAAGCGGCAGAAGAAGCCCGTTTAGTTGAAGTTGCTGAACAAGAGGCGCAAGCGGCAGAAGAAGCCCGTTTAGCAGCAATTGCAGCGCAAGAAGCCAAAGCGGCAGAAGAGGCTCGCCTAGCAGCAATTGCAGCGCAAGAAGCTAAAGCGGCAGAAGAGGCCCGTTTAGCAGCAATTGCAGCGCAAGAAGCTAAAGCAGCAGAAGAGGCCCGTTTAGTAGCAATTGCAGCGCAAGAAGCCAAAGCAGCAGAAGAGACCCGTTTAGCAGCAATTGCAGCGCAAGAAGCCAAAGCGGCAGAAGAGACCCGTTTAGCAGCAATCGCAGCGCAAGAAGCTAAAGCGGCAGAAGAAGCCCGTTTAGCAGCTATTGCAGCGCAAGACGCTAAAGTGGCAGAAGAAGCCCGTTTAGCAGCAATTGCAGCGCAAGAAGCTAAAGCGGCAGAAGAAGCCCGTTTAGCAGCTATTGCAGCGCAAGACGCTAAAGTGGCAGAAGAAGCCCGTTTAGCAGCAATTGCAGCGCAAGAAGCTAAAGCGGCAGAAGAGGCTCGTTTAGTTGAAGTTGCTGAACAAGAGGCGCAAGCGGCAGAGCAAGAAAGTAAACCACTACAAAAAGAGCCGAAAAAAGAAGGTTTTTTCAGTCGTTTAAAGAAAAGCTTGATTAAAACTAAACAGAATATTGGCTCTGGGTTTATCAATATTTTCTCAGGAAAGAAGATCGATGATGAGCTATTTGAAGAGCTAGAAACTCAGTTGCTAACAGCCGATTTGGGCGTTGACACAACACTAAAATTAATCGATCGTTTAACGGATGCGGCAGATCGTAAGCAGTTAAAAGATGGTGAGGCGCTTTACGAGTTATTAAAACAAGAAATGGCTGATATGCTTCATTCAGCTGAGCAAGCCTTAGATGTTGGACAGTCAGAAGGTCCATTTGTGATCTTGATGGTTGGAGTTAATGGTGTTGGTAAAACAACTACAATTGGTAAATTAGCTAAGCAATTTCAATCACAGGGTAAATCTGTGATGTTAGCTGCAGGAGACACATTCCGAGCGGCGGCGGTAGAGCAGTTGCAAGTATGGGGTGAGCGCAATGACATTCCAGTTGTAGCACAACATACAGGGGCTGATAGTGCATCGGTTATTTTTGATGCTTATCAAGCTGCTAAGGCGCGTAACGTTGATGTATTAATTGCAGATACAGCTGGACGCTTACAAAATAAAGATAATTTAATGCAAGAGCTAGAAAAAATAGCTCGAGTTATGAAAAAGATCGATGAAAATGCTCCACATGAAGTAATGTTAACGATTGATGCGGGCACAGGTCAAAATGCAATTAGCCAAGTCGAGTTGTTTAATAAAGCCGTTGGGTTAACGGGAATTACTCTAACCAAGCTAGATGGAACAGCTAAAGGCGGAGTGATTTTTGCTGTTGCAGATAAATTTAATGTGCCTATTCGCTACATTGGGGTAGGAGAAGGAATTGATGATCTTCGCCCATTTAAGAGTGATGAGTTTATTAACGCACTCTTTAGTCAGGATGAGCATTCTTAGTTATAAAATAGGGCGCCCAGGCGCCCTTCGCTGTAAGATAAAATAATAATGATAAAATTTCAGCAAGTAAGCAAAACATATCCAGGTGGCCACCTGGCACTTGAAAAAATCAGTTTTCATCTCGAACCGGGTGAGTTGGCTTTTTTAACTGGCCATAGTGGCGCAGGTAAAAGTACGCTGTTAAAACTGATTAGTTTAATGGAGCGACCTTCAGCAGGTGAAGTTTTCATCAATGGGGTGAAACTTAATCAACTCTCTACCAAGCAAGTTCCATTTGTACGTCGTGATATTGGCATGATTTTTCAAAATCATCGTTTGCTGAATCGTTATAATATTTTTGATAATGTAGCCTTTCCGTTAGTGATCGAAGGGATGCACCGTAAAGACATAGAAAAGCGCGTTCATGCGGCGCTTGACCGAGTTGGATTGTTAAGTAAAGTTAAATGTTATCCAGATACTTTATCAGGTGGAGAGCAGCAACGGGTTGGTATCGCACGAGCGATTGTTAATTCACCACCAATCTTGTTAGCGGATGAACCTACAGGTAATTTAGACCCTGAATTGTCCGTTGAGATTTTAAATTTATTCGAAGATTTTAATCAGCAAGGCACGACTGTATTGATTGCAACCCATGACTTGGGATTAATAGCAAGAATGAAGTATCGCAGTCTAACGTTGAAAAAAGGCCGATTGATTGACGATTTATTGTCTCAGGAGGGTGTATGAGTATCCTGTTTAAAGGTCGTCACAGCCAAGCTGAAACATATAAAAAATCATGGTGGCTCAACCTTTACTTTATTGCGCAAAATACTCTTCGCCAAGGTGTACATAGTTTAGGTGAAATGTGGCGAACTCCCGCGGCTTCTTTAATGACTATTGCTGTGTTAGGGCTGAGTTTGACGCTTCCAGCGACTTTGTACTTGGTTGTGAAAAATGTTCAACAAGTGAGTAGTGGTTTTGAAAATGCGGCTGAAATTTCACTGTTTGTGAAAACAACAAGTTCAGAACAAGAAACAAGCTCACTCGTAAATCGTCTTAGCCTGTATCCTGAAATAGAGCAGGTAAGGTTTATTTCAAAGCAGGCTGCACTCGAAGAGTTTAAATTGGCATCTGGATTCGGTCAGGCGCTGAATTATTTGGATGAAAACCCATTGCCAAGTGTTATTTTAGTCACGCCTACTAAACGTCACACTTCAGCGCAAGCAGCTAGAGCATTACTAAATAAGTTAGAAAAAGAACGAAACATCGACTTTGGAAAACTTGATATTGAATGGTTAGAGCGATTAAATGCCTTATTAAGCTTATTGAGAGAAAGTGTTATCACCATCGCACTTTTATTACTGACTTCCGTTATTTTGATTATTGGTAATACGATCAGATTATCAATCATGGATAAAAAAGAAGAAATCCAAGTGATGAAGTTGGTAGGGGCTACGAATAACTTTATACAAGCACCATTTTTATGGACAGGTATTTGGTACGGTCTGGTAGGTGGACTTTTTTCATTCATTTCGATAGTCATAATGACTTGGTGGTTAGAATCTGCGGTGAGTCATGTTGCCGGGGTTTATCAAACTGACTTTTTATTACAGGGGTTAACTTTTTCAGAGTTTATTGCTTTGTTGTTTGTAGGGGTATCACTTGGTTTAAGTGGCTCATTTTTATCAGTAAAACGATATATAGATGCAATTGAACCTGATAAAATCTAAGTGCAAAAATAAGGCGGTTCCGCTAGTTTAACACTGAAGTGTTGCTCCCTCCTGTTACAAAGAACAATTCATAGCTTGAGTTGGCATTAAAGTTTCTCTTGAATTAACTTCTTGAAAAGTGATGAGATGTAAAATCTGTAAGATATATTTACACTCTAGCTCTTGCACTTAGTAGAGATTTTGCTAAGTTAAGCATCTAGCGCAGTTAATACTGCGCAAACGTTAAATTTAATTTAGACATTTTTACGTAACAAATCCAAGCTATCGTTCTCTTTTCTTCTTATTTAAAGTAGTACTCGATATTTTGAACTTTTCAAAAATCATCGAGTCTTAAAAAACGATATGAAATTAGCACTCTAATTAAAAGAGTGCTAATATTGCGAAAAGCATGGATCCTAGAGGTGAAATATGAGCAAAGATTTACAAGCAATGATGTTAACTGTGCCACAACAAAGTGGCAGCATGGAGGGGTATCTTCAGGCTGTTAGCAGTATCGCAATGTTAAGTGCTGAAGATGAAAAGGCACTGGCAGTAAAACTACAACAAGACGGTGATCTTGATGCAGCAAGACAGCTTATTATGTCACATCTTCGTTTTGTGGCACATATTGCCAAAGGGTATTCAGGGTATGGATTACCGCAAGCGGATTTAATTCAAGAAGGTAATATCGGCTTGATGAAGGCTGTTAAACGTTTTGACCCATCAGTAGGTGTACGTTTGGTCTCGTTTGCAGTTCATTGGATAAAAGCAGAGATCCATGAGTATGTACTCAAAAATTGGCGCATAGTTAAAGTAGCGACGACTAAAGCGCAGCGTAAGTTATTTTTTAACTTAAGAAAGAATAAAAAGCGTCTTGGTTGGTTTAATCAAGATGAAATCACGACTGTAGCTAATGAACTTGGCGTGACAGAAAAAGATGTTCGTGAGATGGAGTCACGAATGAGCAGTCAAGATATGGGCTTTGATTTAGGGAATGATGATGATGAGTCATCAAGCTCAACTCAGTATTCACCAGCACAGTATTTAACTGACAATAGTGTGGATTTAGCTGAAAGCATTGAGCAAGAACAGTGGGAAAGCGATACACATAACCGCTTATTTTCAGCACTTAAAACGCTCGATGAGCGTTCTCAAGATATTGTTAGCACGCGTTGGTTAAGTGATGACAAAGCAACTTTACAAGACTTAGCAACTAAATATGACGTGTCTGCTGAGCGTGTAAGACAGCTTGAGAAAACAGCAATGAAAAAACTACAAAACCTTATGACTGCTTAGCGCGTCATAAGGTATAAAAAGCCTCTTTTGAGGCTTTTTTTATATCTTATGAATGTTAATTTAGTTGTAAAGAATTCAATTACTCACTCGATGTTTGTTGCTCAGACAACGTAGCTAGACGAATATATTTCTTATCAACTAAATTAGATAAAGGCACCAGTTCTATCCCTTGATCTTTTAGTCTCGGAATGTGTTTATCTAAAAAGGCAAGAGTTTCAGGATAAGGGTGAGCGATAGCTATCGCGTAATCATTCTTTTTAGCAAGTCGTATTAATTGATTGAGGCGAAATGTCATTTGTTTTTCGCTCGGAATATTATCCAGAAACACGTGACGACTAATATTATTTACCCCAAATAAGTTTGCCATATTTTGTGCTTGGCTTTTTTGCGTCGTTTTACTGTCTAAAAAATACAGGTTTCGCTCTTTTAAAATCTCCATTGTCCATGACATAGGCTTGATTTTTTGTGTGAGGTACGAGCCCATATGGTTATTAATACCTTTTACTTGCGGTAAGTCATCAAGGGCTTTTTCTAATGTATGCTGAAGTTGCGCTCTATCCATGTCGTTTGTGATTGCACCGGGCCCTAACTCTTTGCCACTAATAGCTTGCATAGGTACATGCAAAAGAAGTTCTTTCTTGGCTATTTCTGCTTGTTTGGCAAATATTTTAGCAAATGGGGTATGAGGCAAAATAGAATAGGAGACTTCACCGGGTAACGTGATTGCTTGCAAATCACGCGCATGGTATCCAATATCGTCAATGACGATGGCCACTTGGCCAGCATCGCTACTTGCTGAGCACACAAGTATGCAAAAACTAATCATCCTGAATTTTAAGCGCACAAATAGAATCTTATTATAGTTAGTTTTGCGCCTTAAACTCATTAGTGATGTTTTGGCGCAATTTGTTATTTATTATGATGTTAATGCAACTAAAAATTTACATTGTCATTCTTTTATCTAGTATTTTTTTAGTATTTTTTGAGCTTGCTCTAATTGTACATCGCGAAATGCGGTAAGCAAGGGTTGATTGCTAATTCCTTCATTCATTTTTTTCAAAACCAACTCATCTTCTGCCGGAATTTTGGCTTGTTCGATCGCGATATCGGGTGAAATGCCGATCCCATCAATAGACTTACCTGAAGGTGTATAGTATTTGGCAGTTGTTAGTTTCAATGCTGATTGTCCATCACCTAAGGGGATTAAAGACTGAACCGAACCTTTACCATAAGAACGAGTACCAACGACCGTCGCTCTATGGTTATCTTTTAAAGCACCTGCCAAAATTTCAGCAGCAGATGCAGAGCCTTTGTTTATTAATACCACAATAGGAGCGCCATTTAGCACATCACCTTGTTTAGCATAATAGGCGTGGTTGGCATCATAAAAACGCCCTTTTGTAGTAACAATGGTGCCTTGTTGTAAAAATAAATCAGAGATAGCGACTGCACTGCTCAAAACACCCCCAGGGTTATCGCGAAGGTCGATGAGTAAGCCGGATAGATCTTCGCCGTTTTCATTAATTAAGCGAGCAATGAGCCGAGCTGCGTCATGCAAAGTGTGATTGTTAAAGTTGCTGATCCGAATTGTGGCATATCCACGCTCTGTTAATGAGCCTGTCACGCTTTCAATGGAGACTTTATCGCGTTGGACATTAAATGTCAGCGCTTCACTATGACCATGGCGGGCAACTGCAAGCTTGATAGTCGGTGATTTAGCTTTGCTAATCAGTGAGGCTATTTGTTTGATAGGTTTATTTATTACAGTTTGCTCATTGATCTTTAGTAAGATATCACCTTTTTTGATCCCCGCTTGTGAAGCTGGGGAGTTAGGAAGAGCAGCAACAATCAAAATATGATCATCACGTTGCTCTACTTCAATACCCAATCCGGTATATTGACCATTTGCAACATTAAAGAGATCTTCAAGTGCCTGAGGATCTAAGTAAGCTGAATGAGGATCCAGTTGCTTGATGATTGAATCTATAGCTGTTTGATTGAGTTTACGCTCATCTATTTTATCAACGTAAAATGCTTGAATATGCTCTAAGATAATCGGGAGGTCAGCATTCTCTTCATCAGCATAGAGCGGGTTAATGCTCAACAAACAGAACAGGAACGACAAAATAATGACGTTACAACGCTTAAATAATGGGGATAATCTATTCATGGGCTCACTCCTGGGTCGAGTGTAGCCAACTAGTTTACTAAGTTACCTACACCATTTATTAGGGTTTACCGCGCTTCCCTTGTGCCGTATTTCGAAGTATAGACCAGGATCGCTTTGTCCACCGCTTTGACCGACTAAAGCAATGACTTCTCCTTGAGCCACTTGATCACCGACTTCTTTTAAAATTGCTTGATTATGGCCATAAAGACTCATAAAACCTTCACCGTGATCAATGACAACGACCCAGCCAAAACCTTTCAACCAATCAGAAAAAACGACTTGTCCATGATGAATGGTGGTCACTGGGGCGCCTTCATTCGCTTTGATGACCACACCTTTCCAGCGAAAGCTCCCATGCTTACGTTGGCCAAACTTATGGGTAAGGCGGCCTCTGCTAGGCCAATTAAGCTTACCTTTGTCAGCAGTTAAGCCATCAAAGCGGATAATTTTTTGTGCTTGCTGTTGCAGCTCTTGCAAAGTGTCACGCAGCATTTGTTCGTTTTGTTTGAGGTAGTCAATTGCCGACTGAGTTGATGAATGTTGCTTTTTAAGTTGTTGCAAGCTGAGCTTTCGTTCATTTTGAGCGAGTACTAACGCATTTTGTTTCTGTTTTTGCTCTGCTAAAAGTACGACTAATTGGGATTGAGTCGCGGCTAACTTTTCTTTGTTAGCAGCTAGTTCAATCAAGGTGGTTTTAAGTGAATCTATTTGTTTAATACGCGCATTATTGAGGTAACTGTAATAACTTAAGGTGCGTTCAAAGCTCGTGACTTCTTGTTGATTCAACAAAAGCTTACTATAGTCATGACTGCCAGTCATATAAGCACTTCGGAGTTGAGCTGCAAGTGTATTTTGCTGCATTAGCTTGATGGTGTTGAGCTCTTGGATGTTTTCTTCTAGTGCGAGTTGCTCGTTACGATTGAGCTCAGTGGCAAAATTTAATTCTTTGAGTGATTTGGCGTTTTGCGCGATATCGAGTTCTGATTGTTTAAGGTTTTTTTCTTGTGCTGATATTTCAGAGCGTTGCTTTTTAAGACGCTCCGCACTGCTTTTGAGCTCTTTTTGAATTTGGTCTAAGTCTTGTTTTGTGCGATCTTCGTTACCACTGGCAAACGCCAATGGTAACGATAATAAACAACACAAAAGGGGCAACGTTATTGTTTTTATTAGATGGCCCATCTTGATTAGTTCACTTGCATTATGGTACTGCCAGTCATTTCCTCGGGTTGTTCCATTCCCAATAAATGAAGCATGGTAGGTGCAACATCACTGAGTTTTTTTGCACTCAACGCTTTTGCGTCACGACCAAAGTAGATAAAAGGGACTGGCTCACTGGTATGTGCAGTATGGGCTTGGCCTGTTTGAAGGTTTTCCATCTGTTCTGCATTGCCGTGATCGGCAGTGATTAATGCTTCGCCTCCGGTTTCCTTTAAGGCTTCAATAACACGACCAATACAGTGATCCACGGCTTCACATGCTTTAACTGCAGCACTGAATACTCCTGAGTGGCCAACCATATCACCATTAGGGTAGTTACAAATGATCACATCATGCGCGCCTGCATGTATTGCTTCAACTAGCTTGTCTGTCAGCATTTCAGAGTTCATTTCAGGCTGTAAGTCATAAGTTGCTACTTGTGGGGATGGAATGAGGACGCGATCTTCACCTGCAAATAGCTCTTCTCGACCACCACTAAAAAAGAAAGTAACGTGCGCATATTTTTCAGTTTCAGAAATTCGTAGCTGTGTTTTATTATGTTTTGCTAGCCATTCACCTAAGACATTAGTTAATGCCACAGAAGGGAAAGCGGCTGGGGCTGGGATGTCTTTAGCGTATTCTGTCATGGTGACAAACGAAGCTAATTTCGGTGAGGCTAGCTTTTTGAAGCCGTCGAAATCAGAATCAACAAACACACGGCTCATTTGCCGAGCGCGATCGGCTCGAAAGTTTAAAAACAGCACACTGTCACCATCATTTATGGTTGCATTGGTCTGGTTGTGACCTTGAATAGACGTGGCAGCGACAAATTCGTCATTTTCATCACGTTGATAAGCCGCGTTCAGAGCATCGGTTGCAGTCGCGTAGCTGAATTCACCGTTTGCTTGAGTCATTAGGTTGTAAGCTTTCTCGACCCGATCCCAGCGGTTATCGCGGTCCATCGCATAGTAACGGCCAATTAATGAGGCAATTCGACCGCAATTTAACTCGTCAAATTTAGCATCAACTAAGTCTATAGAGGCTTGTGCACTGCGAGGTGGTGTATCACGACCGTCAAGGAAAGCATGCAGGTAGACTTCTTTTGCCCCGCGTTGTGCTGCTAGCTCAATAGTTGCAATGATATGGTCAATATGACTGTGCACACCACCTGGGCTTAATAGCCCCATTAGATGAACAGCTTTGTTATTGGCAACGGCTTGATCAATGGCTTTTACAAATGTGCCATTATCGAAAAAATCATCTTCTTCAATTGATTTAGTGATCCGAGTAAAGTCTTGATAAACAATACGACCCGCGCCTAAATTTACATGACCCACTTCTGAGTTACCCATTTGGCCATTGGGTAAACCAACATCTAGACCTGAACCTGAAATGAGAGTGCTCGGATATTGTTGCCATAACTGATCCATAACAGGCGTGTTGGCAGCCAAAATAGCATTACTTTGTGGGTCTTCGCGGTAGCCCCAGCCATCAAGGATAATAAGTACCAGAGGTTTCTTTTTCAGTGTCATTTGAGCTCCATAGATCATGAAAAATTGTTAAAAATACGCAGTATCGCAAGCATACCGCTTTTTGTTTTTATATTCAGCAAAGAAACCAGCATATTAATATTATTCACCTTAAATTAACCTGTGAATTGATAAGTTTCAGAGTCCCATAAAAGCTTAGTTAAAGGTGGGATCAATAAATCGTTTACCGGAGCCAGTATGATTAATTAGATTAAATACTTGTATTGACAAAAGTCTATTAAGGTTAAGCTGTAGGGGGCTGTGAATGAGATAATTAGCCTAGTATCTTACTTTTAAGCGTGTATACTTACGCCGTTTGTTTAATTAACTGTAAAAATTGGAATGTGAATGGAGCAATATATAGAGTTTATCGGAAACCATCCGATTTTAAGCTTAATTTGGCTTGGTTTAGTGATGGCGATTATTTTAGGCTGGTTTAAAGCTAGATTTTCTGCGATTAAGCACATTAACCCACAACAACTGACTTTACTTGTAAATCGAGAAAATGGTGCGGTTGTCGATATTCGTGCTTTAAAAGAGTTCAATAATGGCCATATTGCAGGCTCTGTGCACTTGTCTGCTGAAAAAGCAAAAGAAAAAGAGTTTTCAGCGGTTGAAAAGCTAAAAAGTGCGCCCATTATAGTTGTATGTAACACAGGTATGACAGCATCTGGTGTGGCCGATAACTTAAATAAAGCAGGCTTTGAGCAAGTTTATATATTATCTGGTGGCATTGGAGCATGGCAAAATGCTGGCTTACCAATGACAACAGGACGCTAAATAATGAGTAACAAAGTTGTTGTTTATACAAAAGATTATTGCCCTTACTGCGTTCGTGCTAAAGCATTATTAACCAGTAAAGGGATCGAATTCGTTGAGTATGATATTGGCAAGCAGCCTGAACTTCGCGATGAAATGATCGAAAAAGCGAACGGTAGTTACACTGTGCCGCAAATTTTTATCGGTGCTCAGCATATCGGCGGATGCGATGATATGATGGTACTCGAAGCGCAAGGTAAATTGGATACTTTGCTTCAATAATTAATAAATTTAATAGGAAGTAACATGGCAGAACATGATCAAACCGCAGCTCAAGAACAAGCTGGTCCTCAATTTGCGATTCAACGTATTTATACAAAAGATATTTCGTTTGAAACGCCTAACTCGCCTGCGATTTTTCAAAAAGAATGGACGCCAGAAGTAAAACTAGACTTAGACACACGCTCGGCTAAATTAGATGAAGGTGTATTTGAAGTCGTATTAGCCCTAACTGTAACGGCAACAATTGGCGAAGAAACAGCTTTTTTATGTGAAGTGCAGCAAGCGGGTATTTTCACAATTAGCGATGTTGAAGAAGGTCAACTGGCGCATATGCTAGGTGCATTCTGTCCTAATACGTTATTTCCATATGCACGTGAAACAGTATCAAACTTAGTTAATCGTGGTACTTTCCCACAGTTAAACTTAGCACCTGTAAACTTTGATGCTTTATTTGGCCAGTACGTACAACAACGTGCAGCTCAAGCTGAGCAGGCACAAGCAGACGCATAAATATTATGAAAACAGCTAATTTTGCTGTTTCAGTCTTAGGGGCGGGCTCATATGGGACCGCCCTTGCTATTTGTCTAGCGCGAAATAGCCATAAGATATCGTTATGGGGACGAGACGCAACTCACATCGAAACATTGTCGCAAGAGCGCAGTAATGAACGCTATTTACCTGGTGCGCCTTTTCCTGAAACTCTGCATTTAGAGACTGATATAGCCAATGCAGTGTCGCAGACTCAAACTGTACTGGTAGTGGTGCCAAGCCACGCCTTTGCTCAAACCTTGACGAATATTAAACCTTACTTACAACCTGGAGCGAGAGTCGCTTGGGCAACTAAAGGACTCGAGCCGGATACAGGGCGTTTATTGCAAGACGTAGCGCGTGATATTTTGGGTGAAGATATTTCATTAGCTGTGGTGTCAGGCCCAACATTTGCTAAAGAAATGGCAATGGGCTTACCTACGGCTATTTCTGTCTCATCTGCTGATGCTCAATTAGTAAAACAACTTTCTGACTACCTTCACTGTGGTCGCTCATTTAGAGTGTACAGTAATGATGATTTTATTGGTGTGCAATTGGGGGGCGCTGTCAAAAATGTGATCGCTATAGGTGCGGGAATATCTGACGGTTTTGGCTTTGGCGCTAATGCTCGAACTGCACTTATTACTCGAGGTTTGGCTGAAATGTGCCGACTTGGGTGCGCGATGGGCGCCAAACCCGATACATTTATGGGGATGGCGGGTTTAGGTGATTTGATTTTGACCTGTACAGATAACCAATCTCGTAACCGGCGTTTTGGTTTAGCACTGGGTCAGGGATCAGATGTTGAATTGGCTCAAACATCGATCGGGCAAGTTGTCGAAGGTTACCGCAATACTAAGGAAGTCTACTTATTAGCAAAACGTGTTGGCGTAGAAATGCCCATCACGGAGCAAATTTACCAAGTCTTGTACGAAGGTAAAAATGTTAAAGAAGCTGCGATGTCGCTTTTAGGTAGAGAGAAAAAGGCTGAAAGTTAACCAGCCTTTTTTTTATTGTTTTTTAACGGTTTATTGATTTTTAGCGTCGCTATATCAGCAACTGAAACTGGCGGACTGAAATAGTAGCCTTGCACCACGTTGCACCCCATCACATGTAATAAATAAGATTGGTCATACGTTTCTACGCCTTCAGCAACAACTTTGATATCGAGGTATTTGGCTAATTGTATTATGGTCGCTGTGATATTTCTGTCTCGTTCATTTTCAACCATATCAATAATAAATGATCGATCAATTTTTAAAGTATCAATGGGGAATTGCTTTAAATAGCTAAGTGATGAGTGCCCTGTACCAAAGTCATCTAGCGCAATTGCAAACCCAAGAGATTTAAGTTTTTCCATTTGTTTTATTGCAAATTCAGGATCTTGCATCATGGCGCTTTCGGTTATTTCGAGTTCAAAGTGCCGCCCGCTGATGTTGTAAATTGTGAGTAGCTGTGTCAAATCTTCAATTAAACTGGCTTTTTGAAAGTGGGCCGCTGAAATATTCACTGCTACTCTACCGACTAGCTCTCCTTGCTCGTACCATGTTTTCACTTGTGAGCACGCCTGTTTCAATAGACTTTTTGTGAGCGCAATGATAGTGCCGTTTTTTTCAGCTATTGGGATAAAGTCATTTGGTCCGACAACAGTTCCATCAGGTTGAGGCCAGCGAGCAAGGGCCTCGAAGCCAACAATTTTGTTCTTGATGGTATTGAACTTTGGTTGGTAATAAAAAATAAACGCTTCATTTTCGATCGCATGAAACAGGGCGCTTTCTTTTGAGAGTGTGTGGGGGCTAGAGCTTTGTAGTTTCTTGTCGTAAAACTGAAAGTTATTTTTACCATGGCGTTTAGCGTAATTTAATGCGCTGTCAGCGCTACGCATCAAGCTCTCGCAGTTGACGCCATTTTCAGGGAATAAAGCAATGCCAATACTTGCAGATACGGTGACTTCTATTTCGTTTAAAATAAAGCTGTTAATTTTGCTGAGAATTTTTTGAGCTTGTCGTTTTAAATAGAAAATGCTCATATTATTATATAAATATGGGGGGATCAAAATCGCGAATTCATCACCTCCTAACCGCGATAAAATACAGCCTTTATCAAGTAACTTATTGATCCGCTTGCTAGCTAATTTAAGAAGTACATCACCTTGGCTATGACCCAACGACTCATTAATTTTATGGAAATTATCGAGATCCAAAAACAGCAGCGCAAAAGAAGGGAAAGCTTCTCGACTGTCAACGATTGCTTTGTTGAGGTGCTCCATAAATAATGTACGATTTGCAAGGCCTGTGATGGGATCGCGCGTGGCTAATAGCTGTAGCTCTTTTTCGTGACGTTTTCGAGTGGTGATGTCATTGAACATCCCCACGTATAAGGTTTTATTCTTTAATTTAAAAATGGATTTTTGTTTAATTTCCGTAATGGTTAAATCCAAATAAAACTCATCTGCGTTTTTTCGCGAACTCCAGATTTGCCCAGACCAAAATGCATTTTCTTTTAGTTCTTTATAGATGAGTTGCTCAAGTTGCGTATTACGACCATTACTCGTGTAGATTTTGGTTTTTTTCCCAAGAATATCTTCTTTTTGGAAGCCTGTTGTTTGAATAAAAACGTTATTGACCTCAATAATTTCAAAGTCTTGATTTGCAATCCAAACAGATTCTTTAGTTTGGCTTAATAAAGAGGTTGTTAAACTGTTACCATGAAAGCCTGAACGCTTGGCTTTTACAAACGCAAAAATAACACTAAACACAGCAATTACGATGGCTAAAAAATAAACGAGTGCAATTAAGTTACTTCCATGGCTGATCAGAGTCAGTTGGGTGCTTTGTAACTTGGGTTCGCCATTATTTTCTATTTCCAAAACATGTGTGCCTGAAGGCAGTGACATAATATTTAAACTTGACTGATTAGGAGCCATAGTCAGCCACTCTTGGCTAGGAAGCAGTCGATATTTAAATTGGAAGTAGTCTAAGCCAGAGGGGTTGAGCGTGGCTAAGTTAAGTTGTAGGTTATTAACCGGATAGGGCAAATGAACGGTATTACTGGGGAAGAGTACGGATTGTTGCAGCTTATGTGTAAACAGTACCTCCGAAACCCGTAGTTGATTAACATCTTGGTAAGTGGCTGTGGGGGTCAATGTGCTAAAACCTTCATTCTTTTGGATCAGTACCCCATTGTTTATTTTTAATAGATTCAATGGCGAGTCAAAAAGCAATGTATTATTAATAAACTCCGTAGCATGAGTGTCTAAATTATAAAACTGAGCTAAACCCTGATGTTTTAGCCAATAATGCGTGTCATTAAGTGGCGTGATTTTTCGTGTTTCACCTGCGAGCAGTAAATCGAATGAAAAGTGGTTATCAAGCGTCTGATTAACTTGCCAAAACCCTTCTTTTGAAGCGATATAAATTTTTTTGTTACTTGTATTAAAAGCAATATCATAAATTTTGGTTATTTGAGTGGGTAGTAAAGTGAGCAGCCTAGCTTGGTTATCATTAAGTGCGTAGAGGTGTTTATTAGTAGAAAAAATAAATTGGCGATCTATATATTTTGAAACGGCATTAATGTGATTAAACTCTAGATGAGTCGTTTTTTGTAATGTTCTGAGATCAAGAGTGTGTATAGATTGATTATCTGCCAAAATGAGCGACTCTTCATTGATAGCCAGCTTGCGAATATCGCGTGAGATAGAGAGTTTTGTCGAAGAATCATCAGTCGCTTGGTATTTAAATACCCCATCTTTGTTACTATAAATCCAAGTGTTTGCTTGATATTCAATAATAGCTGTTAGCGAATAAGCTGTATTGTCGAGTAAGTCCTTACCTTGAAGTTGAGTGAGTGGGTATATTTCTGATGCAGTGGTAATTTCTTTATCAACAATTAAAGGTAAAAATTGTGCTTGCCATACGCCAGATTGATCTTGTAACCACAGCTGTTTATTTGTATCTATATAGCTGTTTATAATAGTGTTGATACTTGGAAGTGTGATTGTTTGGGTTTGATTTGAGAGACTATCGTGTAAATAGGCTTGGTTCTGGCTAATAGCATAAAAGTAGCCATTATTGCTGTGTTTAATAGTGTTAATCTGATGTGTTGATAAGGGGGAGTATTTTTTTAATTGAGTTGTTTGCAGTTGAAACAGTGAGTGAGATGAATCTATCACCCATACTCGACCTTGCATATCAGCTGATATTTCTTTTATACCAGGCCCATGCTCAAATTTGGCCACCACCTTTTCTACAGCAAGCTTGATTTTTAGTAGTTGATTATCCGTATTGTAAATCCAAATATGGCCATTTGGTAACAGAGTGAATTGGCTAATAGCCCCTAAAGTTAAACGAGTCAGAGGGTAAAAAAGTTGCCCATCTTGATATTGATGTAATCGCCCTTGGCTTAAAAACCAAATTGAATTTGCATGCTGCACATAAACTTGACTGACAGGGCCTTCAAACAGTATTTGACTGGTCTGGCTATCAATGCTGATTTGTTCTAGCCCTCTATCACTGCTCAGCCAAATATGCTTTTGATCGGATGAAATTTCGTGAAAAGATTGACCAACTAGGCCGGGCACTTCTTGTGATGTGATACTGCGGGTATTGATACCATCAAAGCGATATAACCCATTATCGGTGGCTAACCAAAAATCTCCTCTAGAATCTTGATTAATAGCCAAGATATTGCGTCCTTGGATGACTTTATTGTCAATAGTTAAGGCTTGTAAAGAAGCGAAAAGTGGAAAGCAGCAAACAAGGGTTGAACAAAATAGGGCAATTAAAAAAGCAATCCGTTTCATCATCATTTACCTAAAATCCGTTTGTATTTTAGTTTAGTTGACTTTATCGAAAATGAGGGAAAAAGAGAGGATATTTATAAGTGAGACACAGCTGTAGAGCTTGGGCCCTACAGCTGAGGAAAGCGGCTAAACGGAACCGGCAAAATCTAGTTGGCGCCAAGATTCGTAAATAAACACCGCGACAGCATTAGATAAGTTCATACTGCGGCTATCAGGTTGCATTGGAATGCGAAGGCGCTGTTCGTTGGGTAGGGACTCAATAATGTCCATCGGTAGGCCTCGAGTTTCAGGGCCGAATAACAAACAATCGCCAGCTTTAAATTGCGCTTTATGAAATGGGCCGGAACCTTTGGTTGTGCAGGCGTAAACGGTTTTCGGTTTTTCTGTCGCTAGATAACTTTCTAAGTTTGGATGGCGTTTTACATGACTAAATTCATGGTAATCTAGCCCAGCACGGCGCACACGTTTGTCATCCCACTCAAACCCTAATGGTTCAATTAAGTGTAGCGAGTAACCTGTATTGGCACATAGGCGAATAATATTACCGGTGTTGGGGGGGATTTCAGGTTGATAAAGTACGATATCGAGCATAAACACCTCTTGAAAAATTGCTGGCTTATACTATCAAAAAGTAGCGGGGACGCGTATTAAAAATGATAATATCTTAATGGTTAAGTCAAAAAACTAGGCAGAGTTGATGAAAGAAAGAGATTATGGGTTTTGGGTCAAGTTAGCCAGCTGGGTCACCATGGCGATGGTCAGTGTTATGATCTTAACAAAAATATGGGCGTGGCTGACCACAGGCTCTGCAGCTATGCTTGGCTCTTTAACCGATTCTTTAATGGATATTACAGCGACCCTGATGAGCTTTTTTGTCCTACGATATGCGCTTAGACCCGCAGATGATGACCATCGCTTTGGCCATGGTAAAGCTGAATCGCTAGCAGGGCTTGGCCAAGCGGCATTTATTGCAGGCAGTGGTTGTTTATTGGCTTTTCATGGTATTGAGCGTATTTATAATCCGACCATGGTTTCACACACCAGTATTGGTATAGGTGTGAGCATTTTTGCGATTATCTGCACGTTAATTATTGTCACTGTACAGCACCAAGTTATTAAGCGTACGGAATCAATAGCGATAAAAGCAGACTCTGTACACTATAAAGGTGACTTAATCCTCAATGCGAGTGTAATTGTGGCCATGGCTTTATCAAATTATGGGTGGCTGCATGCTGATGGCTTCTTTGCGATTTTTGTAGCAGGTTATTTACTCTTTAATGCGTGGCAAGTTGCGTTAGAAAGCGCGGATCATTTAATGGATAAAGAACTGCCAGATGAAGAAAAAGCGCAAATTCTACAGTGGGTTAATAGCCACGATAAAGTGCATGGTGCTCATGATATTCGAACGCGTCAAGCAGGTCAGACAAAGTTTATTCAGCTACATATTGAGCTAGATGACGACCTTACACTGATGAATGCTCACCATGTATCTGACGAAGTTGTCGGGATTATTGAGAAAAATATGGATGGGCACGTTGATATCTTAATCCATCAGGATCCTTTATCTGTGGTTCGGGGGGCTAAAAAATCATAAATCTGACTCATTACGCTACGGCGAATGCTGTCTTGCGCGCACAATAACTCGTGTTTGGCCTTTTTGTATTGGACTAATGACGCGTGAGGCTGACGGCTCAGCCACAGATCTTGCGCTTGATTATCAACTATCTCATCGTCTGCTGCTTGCAGCAAGAGTATCTCCAGATTTAGAGGGGTCTCTGCTATTTTCTGCATTGCAATTAGTGCCGCTTTAAGCCAAGCGGCGGTGACTCCGCCGAGTTGGATAGTGGGGAAAGTACGATATAAACTTCTAAAAAGTTGGTAACGGATTTCACTCTGTGTGAGCTGATTTTCCTCAAAAGGCTTTTCACAATAATCACCCTGACCAGGTAAATAAGCGGTTTTCTGCCCTATGTTGACCAATAGATTGAGATAGCACTTTGCAAACCAATTAGGTAGCGATCCAAAATGGATACCAAACATCGGAGCGCAAAAAATAGCGCGTTTAAACTTATCTGGGTGTGTTTGCAGGTATAAAGCAGCGATGGCACTGCCCATCGAGTGAGCAAGTAAGGTTTTTTCTCCCTGCCAATATTGTTCGACCACTGTATTATTAAAGTGTGAAAAGGCGTCAACATAAACAAAAAAATCTTCAATATACCCTTTATGGAGATTGCTTAATTGACGACTCGATAAGCCTTGGCCTGGGTGGTCCATAATGAAAACTGCATAATTATTATGGTAGAGTTCCCAAATCAATTCTTTGTATTTTAATAAGCATTCAATGCGGCCACTAGAAATGACGATTGCATGTTGAGCTGATGCGGGAATCGTATATGCGTAAGCTAACTCAAATCCAGCAAATGCTAAGGTCGTTTGTATGACGTTTTCTTGCCAGAAGGTGTCAATAACTATTTGGTTTTCGCTTAGCTGTGTTTCTTCGGAGTAAAACATAATTGGTTCTAATCTTGATTTAGCGGTAATGTGACAGTGACACATAATCCACCATCAGTTTGATTAAATAAAGATATTTGACCATTGTGGGCTTCGATCGCGTGTTTACTGATGGCTAGCCCAAGGCCTGTGCCCCCTGAATTTCGATCTCTGGCTTGTGACACTCGAAAAAAAGGCTCAAAAATTTGGGTTAAATATTCATCTGGTACACCAGGTCCATCATCACACACCGAAATTATTAACGTTTGATCATGATGCTTTAAATCAACGGTGACATGGTGTTGTGCGTATTTTATCGCGTTACGAAGTATATTCTCGAAAGCACTGGCGAGCGCTTTGGCATCAAAGCTAAATTGTGCATCTTGATGGCCGCTGAGAGTGAGTGATTTATGGTGCTGTTTAGCTTCAAATTGTGCATCAGAGACGACTTTATCAATCACTTGATTAAAGGCTTGCTTTTCTTTAATTAGTACCTGACTTTGCGCTTCCAAACGAGAGACGGTTAACACGTCAGCAATCATTTTATCAAGGTTTTCAGCCTCTTTTTCAATACGTTGAATATACGGATTGTGTTGATTATCGAGTTGCATTTGTGCAAGTCCTGCAGCCATTTGTAAGCGTGTTAAAGGCGAGCGCAGCTCATGAGAGATATCGGCGAGTAAGCGTTTTTGACTCGTGACTAATAATTCAATTTTTTCAGCCATTTGATTAAATTCATCAGTTAACTGGCCGAGCTCATCGCGTGATGCAGTACCATTGTTTACGCGTGTTTTGAGCTGCCCTTTGGCGAGTTCACTGGAGGCTTTTTTTAATGCGTTGATGGGGCTCATCAGCGCTTTACTAAACAATAAACTCAAACTTAAACTTGCACCAAGTGCGATTAGCCATTTGAGCCAAGTGGGCATAAGCTTTAATTTAAAAATAAGGTGGGGCTTGGTATCTGGTTGAATTTCATAGAGTAAATAGCTCTGATGCTCAACGTTTATTTGAATAGGCCCAAAAGCGTGGTAAGTAGGAGTAAAAATGATTTGTGGCGATAAAGCTTTGGTGTAACTAATAAGGCTAATATCGATTTCGTTATCGAGAGGCTGATTAAAGTAACTCTCATTTTTTTGCTCATCAACAATATAGATTAAGCGATGTTTGGTCATACGTGGGTGATTGACAATCTCTTTGACATCGCGTTGGGATTTTTTACTCGCGCGCTCGATACTCTTACCTAACATAGCTAGGTTTTTTTCCATAGGCCCTTTTAAAGGCTCGTTGATTACATTATCAGTGGTGATATTACTTAAGAAGATAGCGAGGCCGATTGTGGCTAAAATAGTGAGCCAAAACCAAATAAAAATTTTGAAAAATAAATAACGGCGCGGATCGAATCGCTGAAAAGTCATCCTAAGCTCCCGAAACAAAAATATAACCTGAACCTCGGATGGTCTTGATACGCTCAGGCTCAATATGTTCAGCTATTTTTTTGCGAATATTACTAACATGCATATCAATCGAGCGGTCAAAAGCAGCCAAGCGCCGACCTAGCACTTGTTCGCTTATTTGCTCTTTACTGACAATATCACCAGCACATTTTAGTAACAGGTTTAAAATTTCATACTCAGTCCCGGTGAGTAATAAAGTGTGACCAGCGGCGAGTACTTCACGACTATGAGGGCGAACTTCAATATCGTGCCAAATATTGGGGTGATTTTTGTTACTGGCGGTAATGTGCTCAATACGACGGGTAATTGCTTTGACGCGAGCGAGGAGTTCGCGGTGATTAAATGGCTTGGCTAAGTAATCATCAGCGCCAAGTTCTAAACCAAATATACGGTCAAAATCTTCGCCGCGAGCGGTGAGCATGATGACAGGGGTGAGTTTATGTTGGCGTAAGGTTTTAAGTACGTCAAAGCCTTCAATTTTAGGAAGCATTACATCAAGAAGAATCAATGGATAATCATGAGCGAGCGCTTCGTTTAGGCCTGCTTCACCATCATTTTTAATGACTAATTCAAACCCTTGCGCACCTAAATATTCATTTAATAGTTCACATAAAGGGATATCATCGTCAATTAATAGCAGTTTCATAGCGCACTCTGGTTAGCTTTTATGAATTTATTTTAACTGTTTATCAGTTGATTTGGCACTCTTTACACAACCTTTACGTTCCTTTGCGTTCCTTTTCATTGCAGTTGCTAAAGTGTGTTTACCAACCTATGGAGAGTATCATTATGAAATTATCACAATTGGCTTTAATCGCAGCGTTTGGCGCGACCGCATTCTTTTCGAGTGCAAGTTTTGCTAAGCCAGATCATAACTTAGCACGTTTTTTACAGTCAGACCGCGCTGCAAAAAAACTCGACTTAAGCCAAGCACAGCAAGATCAAATTGCTGCGTTGCAGACATTGAGTAAAGCGGAGCTCGCACCTTTTAAAGAAACGATGAAGGGGAACCGGACTGAAATTAAGGCGATTGTTCAGGCTGAACAGTTTGATGAAGCTGCATTTAGAAGTGCTATACAAGGTAACCAATCAGAGCATCTTGAAATAGCAGTGATCCGAGCACGATACAACAACCAAGTTTGGAATGTGCTAACGGTCGAACAACAAGAAAAGCTGAGCAAAATGGCTAAGCATAGGCATAAAAAAATGAAAAAACAGCAAGGTTAAATTGAAGTCATTAAAAAGGCGCTGAGTCGAAATGTATCAGTGCCTTAATATTTAATTGTTCGAGTGTAAAAGGTTTACTTAAAAAAATCCTGCTCTGCTTTTGCTAGCATTTCTTCGATATCTTCAATCATCTCAGAGGTTACTTTTTGGTCATTACCACTTTGGCTGCTAATTTTATGGTTTTCCATTGACCACTCACCAAGGTCGATTAATTGACATTGTTTACTACAAAATGGTCTAAAAACAGATTGCTCGCCCCAAATTACGTCTTTTTTGCAGTTAGGGCAGGAAACGACAGTACTCATTCCGGACTCTTAAAATCAAATAAAAACAAAGTTTACCTCGTGCTTGTCACGATGCAAAGTGCTTTGCTGTTTTTTACGCAGTGACTTAAAAGCTGGTCACACGGTTTATTTCGGCCAAACTGGTGACCCCTTTGGCCGCTTTTCGTAATCCAGATAATCGTAAGTTATTAAAGCCGAGCTCTTTCGATTTTTCGGCTATTTCAAGGGAGTTACCACCGCGCATAATAATTTGCGCGATTTCAGGGGTAATTTGCATTACTTCATAAATACCCACTCGGCCTTTATAGCCTTCGGTACAAAGTTCACAGCCGACGGCCTTAAATAAAGTGAGATTTTGACTTTGTTGCTCATCAAAGCCTTGGCGAATAAGCTCTTCATAGGGGAGTTCTTCAGGTTGTTTGCAGTTGCTGCATAAACGCCGAGCAAGGCGCTGGGCGATAATGAGGGTGACTGAGCTTGCTACATTGTATGCTGGGACGCCCATATTGAGTAAACGGGTCAGGGTTTCTGGGGCCGAATTAGTATGTAAGGTCGAAAGCACTAAGTGACCTGTCTGCGCCGCTTTAATTGAAATTTCTGCTGTTTCAAGGTCTCGTATTTCCCCCACCATCACTACATCGGGATCTTGTCGCAAAAACGCACGCAGGGCATTGGCAAAAGTCATATCAGCGCGGGCGTTAATTTGCACTTGGTTAATGCCAGCTAAATTGATTTCGACGGGATCTTCAGCTGTTGATATATTTCGCTCAGGTTTATTCAGAATGTTTAAGCCTGTATAAAGCGAAACCGTTTTCCCCGAGCCTGTGGGACCTGTGACCAAAATCATGCCTTGAGGCTGGGCGAGGGCATTTAGATAGAGCTCTTTTTGCTCTGCTTCGTAACCAAGCACATCAATGCCGAGCATGGCACTGGAGGAGTCTAAAATCCGCATTACGATTTTTTCGCCCCATAGCGTCGGCAGAGTTGAAACCCGAAAATCGATGCTTTTTTTCTTGGTGATTTTAAGTTTTATTCGGCCATCTTGTGGCTTGCGTTTTTCGGCAATATCAAGCCGTGACATAACTTTAACCCGTGCAGAAATCCGGTTTGCGAGCGCTTGTGGCGGGGTGGCGACTTCATGCAATATGCCATCAATGCGAAAACGAATTCGATAGGTAAATTCGTAGGGTTCAAAATGTAGATCTGAGGCGCCTTTACGAATGGCATCCATCAAAATTTTATTGATATAGACGATAATCGGTGCATCTTCTTTATCATCAGCGTTGTCGTCTTCTTTGTTTTCGCTGCTGGTGTCGACTTCGAGATCGCTAAATTCTTTAAACTCATCGTCGCTTAAATCAAGGCCTTTTGATGAGTCAAAAAGTTGTTCAATCTTTTTTTCAAGCTCAGCAAAGTCGACCACGACTGCTTCGGTTTGTAAGCCGGTATTAAACTCGAAATTTTCAAACGCATCAAAGTCAGTGGGATCAGAGGTCGCTAAATAAAGTGTACGTTTTTTTTGACCGAGCGGAATAATATGATGCTTACGAATGAGAGACTCATTGATTAGTTCACTGGGAATATTACGGACATCAAAATAAGATAAGTCGAAAAAAGGGACGTTAAATAACTCGCTACACTTGGCTGCAAATGACTTAGATGTGAAATCGCTACTACTAGTAATAAGTTCAATTACAGAGGCGCTACTGGCACCACGTGCGCTGATATCTTCAGGGGTGAGATAACCAAGGCTGATACATTTACGAATAAGCGGAGAGTTGACATTCATATCGCGTGACCCAAACTATTGATTAGTTAAGTGTTACCGAGAACGCCAAGAATGCAAGAATATCAAGAGTGTTTAAAAACTATAGCTGGCGTTAAGTTAGTTTCTGGTAAGCATGGTGTAATTTAATCACCTGCTGCTGGGCAAAAAGTAAGTCTTTTGAATTATCAAGAATGTCATCAGCTTTTGCTTGTTTGTCGTGCCGGGACATTTGCGCAGCCATAATGGCTTCGACTTGCGTTGTTGGTACGTTATCGCGCTGACTTGTGCGGCTAACTTGCAATACTTCGGGGGCGTCGACTAAGAGTGTGCGGGTGCAAAGTGTATCGAGCTGATTTTCGAATAATAACGGGGCAACCAAGATCACGTATGAGCTGGTGGCGGCATTTAAGTCGTGGTGGATTTTTGCTCTGATTAATGGGTGGAGTAAGTTATTAAGCCAGCTTTTATCAACTGAATTGCTAAAAATTTTCTGACGTAAAAAAGCACGGTTTAACTCACCATTTTCGAGTAACACATCGTCACCAAAGTACTGATGAATCGCATTTAAAGCAGGGCTACCTATGGCAACTACTTCGCGAGCTATTATATCCGCATCCACCAATTCAATGCCGAGCTCTGCGAACATATTGGCAACGGCCGTTTTACCCGAGCCAATACCACCGGTTAAACCAATAATAGGCTTGTTAAAATCAACGGATGAATTGGAAGGTGAAGTGATGTCTTGGTTCATAAAAGTGTTACTTATGGTATGAAATTCACTGTAGTGAGTTCGTTTGTAGAGCGTTAATAGCTAACTGGTAAACTTTATAGGGTGAGCTTATTAAACTTCACCCTGTTTTCTCGTTGCAATTTTGCTGAAAGCTTGTGCTTATAGCAAATATGACAAGTACGCCTGATTGATTTGCTCGCCCCATAACATGGCTATCCAGCCGGCAATGGCAATGTAAGGGCCAAACGGGATGGGGGTGGCTTTGTCTTTACCTTGAATGCTTAGCAAGGTAATGCCAATGATTGCGCCCACTAAGCTTGATAATAATATAATCATCGGTAAGGCCTGCCAGCCGAGTAACGCGCCAAATACGGCCATTAGTTTGAAGTCGCCATATCCCATGCCTTCTTTACCGGTCGCAAGTTTAAACAGCCAATACACCGACCAAAAACACAAATAGCCCAATGCCGCGCCCATAATGGCTTGATTAGGCTCAATGGTTAAAGCAAAGACTGATGCCAACAATGCAAGCCAAAGGAGTGGTAAGGTCAGCTGGTCGGGGAGCAGCATGTGGTCAATATCAATAAATATCAGTGCAATCAGCACCCAGGTAATCACTACGTAGAGAGCGGTTATGGCGGTTGCACCGAATACCGCAGCAACCGCGACGCTTGCAAGCATCGTCAGTAGTTCAATACTAGGGTAGCGAATTGAGATGGGCGCTTTACAGTTGGCGCATTTGCCTTTTAAAAATAACCAGCTTAATACCGGAATATTTTGCCATGCCTTGATTTTACTCTGACATTTAGGACAGGTTGATGCCGGTACCGCTAAGTTAAAAGGGGCTGCAGGGTTTGTTGAATCAGCTGGTTGAGGGTTGGTTTTAAGCTCATCTTCAAGCAATAAACGACATTCAGACTGCCACTCATTTTGCATCATCATCGGTAAGCGATAAATTACTACATTCAAAAAACTACCAACAGCTAAAGACACCAACGCAACAGTGAGATAAAAAAAACACGGTTGCTGTTGGAATAAGTCTAATACATCACTCATTATCACATTAACCACCGACGATCGCGCCGAGTTGGAATATCGGTAGGTACATAGCAATAATCAAACCACCAACCAACACCCCTAAAATGGCCATAATCAAAGGCTCGAGTAAGGTTGATAGGCCATCGACGGCATCGTCGACTTCTTGTTCATAAATTGTGGCTACTTTTGAAAGCATGTCATCAAGTGCGCCTGATTCTTCACCAATGGCGACCATTTGCACTACCATGTCGGGGAAAATATTCGAGTTACGCATCGCGAAATTCATTTGATTCCCCGAGCTGACTTCGGCTTTAATTTCAATAATGGCTTCGCGATAAACGGCATTGCCAGAAGCACCTGCTGCAGAATCAAGGGCATCAACGAGCGGCACACCTGCAGCAAAAGTGGTTGAAAGCGTACGGGCATAACGCGCCACTGCGGCTTTGTCTAAAATTTTACCCACAATCGGCAATTTCAAAATTGCGCGGTCAGTGTTATCGCGAACATTTTTACTGCCACGGTGCGCTTGGCGAAAGGCAAAAAACGCTGCAGCCATACCACCAAATACTAGCCACCAATAATTTTGCATAAACTCAGAAATACTAACAACAAACAAAGTAAAAGCGGGCAATTCAGCGCCAAAACCGGCAAAAACCGATTCGAATTGTGGTACCACAAATATTAACAAGATAGAAGTGACCACTAAGGCAATGGAAAGTACTGCAATGGGGTAAATCATGGCTTTTTTAATTTTAGATTTAAGTGCTTCGGACTTTTCTTTATAAGTAGCAACTCGGTCAAAAATTGCGTCTAACGCACCTGATTGCTCGCCAGATTCGACTAGATCACAGTAGAGATCGTCAAAGTAAAGCGGGTGTTTACGCAATGAGTCTGAAAACGGGTTACCGGCTTTGACTTCGTCGCCAATTTTAGTAATCAAGCGTTGGAGATTCTTTTTTTCTGAACCTGATCCTATCATGTCAATGGCTTGAATCAGGGGCACGCCAGCCATCAGCATCGTGGCGATTTGGCGAGTGAGGACACAGATATCTTTAGCGGTAATTTTCGGCTCAGACGATAAACCAAGAAGTGGTTTACTCTTCTTTTTTACTTTAGAGGGGGTAATGCTTTGCTTGCGCAGCTGGGCTTTGACTAAGGCAATACTCGCGCCATTCATCTCACCTTCGAGCTTTTTACCACGACTGTTGACTCCGACCCAGGTATAGGTGTCGAGCGCTTTGCTGGCGGCTGTTTTTTTTGCCATGGTGTGATCCTTTGCCAAATAAACTGTGTGTTTTTATTATAAATTATAGGGTGTATTAAACACCCTTTTAGTGCTGATAGCTAGTGACGCGGTTGATTTCAATTATTGAGGTCATACCGGTGGCGGCTTTTATCAGGCCCGAGCGGCGCAGATTATTTACTCCTTCGCTAGTGGCGACCTCGGCTATTTCAAGGGAGTTACCACCGCGCATAATAATTTGTGCAATATTGGGAGTAATGGGCATCACTTCGTAGATACCAACCCGGCCTTTGTAGCCCTCAGTACAATGCTCGCAACCCACTGCTTTAAATAACGTCAGTTCCGGTAAGTCATCTTGGGTAAAGCCAAGTTTTAAAAGCTCCTCTACAGGGACATCTTCAGGGGCTTTACAATGGTTACATAAACGACGAGCAAGGCGCTGGGCAATAATTAAGCTAACAGAGCTTGCAATGTTGTACGAGGGCACCCCCATGTTCATTAAACGAGTGAGGGTTTCTGGCGCTGAGTTAGTATGTAAGGTCGAGAGCACTAAGTGACCAGTTTGCGCCGCTTTTATGGCGATTTCGGCGGTCTCTAAGTCTCGAATCTCACCGACCATCACCACATCGGGATCTTGACGTAAAAAGGCACGTAGGGCATTGGCAAAGGTCATATCTGCACGGGGATTAATTTGCACTTGGTTAATGCCGGCCAAGTTAATTTCGACCGGATCTTCCGCGGTTGAAATATTACGCTCAGGTTTGTTAAGAATATTCAGACCGGTATAGAGCGAAACTGTTTTGCCCGAACCGGTTGGGCCGGTGACCAAAATCATACCTTGTGGTTGGGCTAAGGCATTCATGTACAAGTCTTTTTGTTTAGGATCATAACCCAGTACATCGATGCCGAGCATAGCGCTGGATGAATCCAAAATCCGCATTACGATTTTTTCGCCCCAAAGGGTTGGCAAGGTTGAAACACGAAAATCGATGCTTTTCTTTTTCGAGATTTTGAGCTTAATACGGCCATCTTGGGGTTTGCGTTTTTCGGCCAAGTCCATGTGTGACATGACTTTTATGCGGGCTGAAATACGGCTTTCAAGCCCTACCGGAGGAGTGGCTATTTCATGCAGTACGCCATCAACACGAAAGCGAATCCGATAAGTGTGCTCATAAGGTTCAAAGTGTAAATCCGAGGCGCCTTTTTTTATTGCATCCATCAATATCTTATTAATGTAGACGATAATCGGTGCATCGTCTTCTTTACTGTTAACGTCAGTCGAGAGGGATTTTTTGTTGGAGGTGTCTTGTTCGCTTTCGACCCCTTGAAGCTCGGCCATTTGCGCATCACTGAGCTCGAGTCCATCGGTTTTATCAAATAACGACTCGATAGCGAGATTCAATTGCTCGTAATTGACCACTACCACTTCGGTTTGCATGCCAGTATTAAACTCATAGTCTTCAAAGGCATCAAAGTTAGTAGGATCGGCACATGCTAAATATAAGGTTTTACCTTTAAGTGCTATAGGGAGGATTGAGTGTTTTCTGATCAGTTTTTCGTTTATTGTTTTCTCTTCAGGCAATGAGCGAATATCAAAACCAGACAAATCCATATAAGGCACGAAGAATAATTGTGAGGCTTTTTTTGCCAACTCTTCAGCTGTAAAGCTACATTCTTTACAAAGCAATTCATAAACTGATGTTAAGTTACCATCTTTATAATCATTTAAATTTGAGGAAGTTAAATAACCGGAGTTTACGAGCTTGCGAATAAGAGGAGAGTTTAATGACATTTTTATATGATATATACTTGATTTTATTTTTTATTAATGAAAATTAGATGGGAAGAATGTTCTTCCCATCTAAAATAGATTAGCTTCTTGTAACTGTTGAATCAGCTGCTGCAGGTGATTTTTTCTTACCTGTTAATGTAAATGGAAACGCAGTTGGTATTGCTGTTGGCTCATAAGAAGCGCAAGAGCTAGCTGCAGGATATGCAGTTATAGCTTTGCTTGGATCATGAATGCCTATTGCGACAGAATCAGCTACACCTTTCAGCTCTAACAAACAAGCTCTTTCTGCACCGCTTGAAGTATATTGCTGATACTGCGGAATCGCTACTGCAGCCAAAATACCGATTATTGCAACTACGATCATTAATTCGATTAGTGTGAAGCCTTTTTGGGCTTGTTGTTTCATGTTTTTCATATGTACCTCTCCTAACGAGTAACATTTGGGGCTAACTTCCGGGGGGAAAGTATGTTCACGCCCCGATTTAACATCTCTAAGTATAGTGTGTTTTCTCAAATGAGAAAGTCAGTGAGGGTATTTGTCCTAACACCTTACACTGCATACAAAAAGATGATGTCACTGTGATTGATTTAGCCGATTGGCCAGTGTGGTTGGGTAAATTGACCGATTGTTTGGGCAAAAAACTCGACTAAACAGTGGTAATGGGCTAATAAATCCTTATTGAATCATCCTTTTGTATTAGCTGTTACTTCCTGTACTCGCTAATTCTTACTAGATACTAACAGGTGTTTTATGATTTTGGTAGTATCTTTTATTACAAATTAGTTACAAGTGTTGTAACGAATGTGTATTTGTCGCCATTGTACACATTTTGTTAGCCCTGACAATTGGCATTATGCAAATTTTACATAACATATGCTGGTTTTTTTTAGATTGGATCGTTCAAAAAACGCATTGATAAATCAAGGGCTTTTACGTGCTTGGTAATTGCGCCGCTTGAAATGTAGTCGACACCTGCTTGCGAATACTCGCGTAATGTTTCGATGGTCATATTTCCTGACACTTCGAGTTTGGCGCGTTGATTGTTAATACGCTGTTGATTGGGGTGTTGTTCGGTTAATTGTACGGCTTGATTGATATCAGCCACGGTGAAATTATCAAGCATAATAATGTCGGCACCGGCATCGAGGGCTTGGCTAAGCTCGGTGAGGTTTTCGACTTCAACTTCGACTTTGAGCTGTGGGTGATTGTGTTTGGCGGTGGCTACGGCTTTATCAATCCCGCCGCAGGCGGCAATATGGTTTTCTTTAATTAAAAAGGCATCGAACAAGCCAATACGGTGGTTTTTTCCGCCACCACAGACCACGGCGTATTTTTGTAAGGCACGTAAGCCAGGAATGGTCTTACGGGTATCGAGCAATTGGGTGGTGGTGCCTGCGAGCTCTTTGACATAGTGCGCGGTGGTGGTGGCGGTGCCCGACAGGGTTTGCACAAAATTTAGTGCAGTGCGCTCGGCCGTTAAAATGGCGCGGGCATTGCCTTTGGCGGTAAATAAAGTGTCGTTTGCTTTTATTATGTCGCCATCGTGTTTGTTTATTTCAAGCTGAACGCTTGGGTCAACCTGTTTGAAGACTTCTTTAATCAGTGCTTCGCCACAAAAAATGCCATCTTCGCGGGTGATGACTTTGGCATGAGCGAGTTGAGCGGGCGGAATAAGCGCTGCAGTGATATCGCCGTCGATTGCATTTTGCCCATTGAGATCTTCTGCTAAAGCTTGGGCGACGAGTTGTTCAATTAACTGGGGTGAAATGTTCATAAGTTGACTCTCAATTGGCTAGTCTTGGGAGGTGGCATACCTTATTAATGTGTCATTTGGCTTTGCTGAGTCTTTTTACTCGTACAACGTGAGCGAATCAGTTGTAAAGGCGTGCCAAATGCCTGTTATCGGGTATTGCCACCACGTTTGCTAGTGTGTTGTCAGATATATGATTTATTTTACCTCTTTATAAAAAGAAACCCTAGGGGCAAAATAGGGCAAAAGCGAATAAACAAAAAAAGGATGACCATGTTTGCAATTGAACAAGGCTGGTTAGGGGGGGTGACACGTTGCCCATCGGCGCATTTTAATGAGCGCCCAGATGACGAAATCTCGTTATTGGTGGTGCATAATATTTCGCTACCTGCGGGTCAGTTTGGTGGGCCTTTTATCAATGATTTGTTTTTGGGTTGTTTAGATTGCACTGCGCATCCGAGTTTTGCTGATTTAAAAGGGCTTGAGGTGTCGGCGCATTGTTTGATTCGCCGCGATGGGCAAGTTATTCAGTATGTGCCGTTTAATCAACGCGCTTGGCATGCGGGGGTCTCGATGTTTGAGGGGCGCAGTAATTGTAATGATTTTAGTGTCGGAGTTGAGCTTGAAGGCACCGATACCACCCCTTATACCGATGCCCAGTATTTGGGATTGGCGGCTATAGCCAAGTCATTGATAAACCAGTATCCTAGGCTGACAAAAACGCGGATCACTGGCCATGAACATATTGCGCCAGGGCGAAAAACCGATCCGGGTCAAAGTTTCAATTGGCCACACTTTTTGTCACTTTTATAACCTTATACTTTTATTTTGATTAACCAAACGAGATAGCTTAATTAGGTAATGTTATGACCTTAATTTCGATTTTAATAGCGCTGATTATTGAACGCTTAGATGCCCGCGGTAAATATTGGCAAATGCAAACCTATGCCAGTGTTTATTTAGACAAGTCACAAGGGTTCAGTGGGTTATTTAAACAATCCATGCTTGTTTTTTTGTGGTTACTTGTACCGGCTTTGTTAGTTGCGGGTGCGGCGCGCTTTATTGACTTTGTACTGTGGCAGATGTTGGTTAATGTGGTGGTGTTATTGGTTTGTTTGGGCTGCGTGTTTTATCGTGAAAAATACAAAGGGTATTTGAATGCGATGCAGCGTAATGATAGCGAAGCGGCGAGTTTGTATGCTTTGCAGCTTGGCCAAAAACGTACCGAAGATCAGCGTGGTGGCGAAACCCTTGGGCAAACGTTGGCTTGGATTAACTTTCGTTTTTATTGTGCGGTGATTTTTTGGTTTGTGGCGCTAGGCCCAGCTGGAGCGGTATTTTACGCTTTGGTGCGTAGTTTTGCTGATGCTGTACGTGAGGGTAAAGCTGATAGCCTGAAACCACATAAAAAAATGCTGCAAGCATGGTTATTTTGGCTTGATTGGTTACCTGCGCGAATTGCCAGTTTTGGCTTTTTAATTATCGGTAACTTTAATAAAGGAACCTCGTGCTGGCTTAAGCATGTGCTTAATTTTTCGATCAGCAACCGAAAAATGGTCACAGAAACAGCCCTTGCTGCCGAACAAGTTGAAGCTCAGCATATTGGTTGTACCGTTGAGGCGCTATGTATGGTGAAACTGGTCAAGCGTAATGTATTGTTCTTTTTAGCCATCATTGCGGTGCTGACCTTGTTTGGCAATGTCTCTTAGTGGTTGTGTTGAGGCGCAGCGCTTTTTTTAGCCAAACAGTAAAAGCGACAGATTAACCTGTCGCTTTTCGCTTTCTGGTCTGACCATTTTACTTTTTAGCTTTATTTCTTTCATTTTGTCGAAAAGTTTTCATAATTGTCGGTTAACGTGTTTTTTATCTGTGCGTTGTTTTGTCTTAAATTGTTGCTTTATTAGTCGTGCTTTGACAGTGGCGGTAGATTTTGTTAATTTATGCCCAATATTTTGGTATGACCAATTTACCTTTAAATCTTTTTCAATAACTTGAGTAACCCTTTTTCTATGTCTCTGAAGATCAAAGCAGCAAAATTATCCGATGTAATTTTAGAGCAATTAGAAAATATGATCCTTGAAGGGTCATTAGCGGCTGGGCAAAAACTTCCTCCAGAGCGTGAGCTCGCTAAGCAATTTGATGTGTCTCGACCGTCATTACGTGAGGCGATTCAGAAACTGGAAGCGAAAGGGCTTGTTACCCGTCGCCAAGGGGGCGGCACTTACGTTAAAAATCAGCTTGAAGGTGGGATGACTGATCCTCTATTTGAATTGATCAGTAAACATCCTGAATCGCAATTTGATTTACTTGAATTTCGCCACGCGCTTGAAGGTATTGCTGCTTATTATGCTGCATTGCGTGGTACCACCACTGATTATGCCAAGATTCAAACGAGTTTTGATTTAATTATGGCTGAAGAAGGCAATATAGAGGCTAAAGCAAAAGCGATAAACGGCTTTCACTTTAGCATCGCTGAAGCGTCACATAATGTGGTGTTACTGCATTTAGTGCGCGGCATGGAAGCGTTGTTAGAACAAAACATTGTGCAAAATTTAACGGTATTACTTGAAAAGCCAGCAGTGCGAAAGCAGCTGGCTGAGCACCGTAAGTTGTTGCTTGATGCAGTCGTTAATGGTGAGCCCGATAAAGCTCGGGTTGCCAGTAATGCTCACTTGGCGTTTATCGAAGAAGCGTTATTAGAAGCCGGTAGAGAACATTCAAGAATTGAGCGTAGTTTAAGGCGCACACAACAAAGTTAAGCTAAATCGGGTTTAATGTTGTGGGAAAATTTGAAGCTAAATTCGTATTTTAAACATAAGGAAAACTCCATATGTCTGAAGTCAATAAATTTGACGTAGACGCACTAGAAACACAAGAGTGGTTACAGGCTTTAGAGTCTGTTGTGCGTGAAGAAGGTGTAGAACGTGCTCAATTTTTACTTGAGCAAGTATTAGAAAAAGCCCGTTTAGACGGTGTTGATATGCCAACGGGTGTAACAACAAACTACATCAATACTATTCCAGTTGAGCAAGAGCCAGCGTATCCTGGTGATGTGAATCTAGAGCGTCGAATTCGCTCGATCATTCGTTGGAACGCAATCATGATTGTATTGCGTGCATCGAAAAAAGATCTTGAGCTTGGCGGCCATATGGCGTCTTACCAATCATCAGCTGCGTTTTATGAAGTGTGTTTTAACCACTTTTTCAAAGCGCCTAACGATGTTGATGGTGGTGATTTAGTTTATTACCAAGGTCATATTTCACCTGGTATTTATGCTCGTGCATTTGTTGAAGGCCGTTTAAGTGCTGATCAACTTGATAACTTCCGTCAAGAAGTAGATGGCAATGGTTTGTCGTCTTATCCACATCCAAAGTTAATGCCTGAATTTTGGCAGTTCCCTACGGTTTCTATGGGTTTAGGCCCTATAGCATCGATTTACCAAGCACGTTTCTTAAAGTATTTAGATGGCCGTGGTTTAAAAAATACCACTGACCAACGTGTTTATGCCTTTTTAGGTGATGGTGAAATGGATGAGCCAGAATCACGTGGTGCGATTTCATTTGCTGCACGTGAAAAGCTCGACAACCTGTGTTACCTCATCAACTGTAACTTACAGCGTTTAGATGGCCCAGTGATGGGTAATGGTAAAATCATCCAAGAGCTTGAAGGTTTATTTAAAGGCGCTGGTTGGAATGTCATTAAAGTTGTATGGGGTTCTGGTTGGGATATTTTACTTGCTAAAGACACGACGGGTAAATTACTACAATTAATGAATGAAACCATTGATGGTGATTACCAAACATATAAAGCCAAAGATGGCGCGTATGTTCGTGAGCATTTCTTTGGTCGTTACCCTGAAACTGCAGCACTGGTTGCAGATATGACGGATGAGGAAATTTTTGCCCTTAAGCGTGGTGGTCATGAGCCATCTAAATTGTATGCAGCGTTTAAAGCGGCGCAAGAGACGAAAGGTCGTCCAACGGTCATCTTAGCTAAAACTGTTAAAGGTTATGGTATGGGTGAAGCGGCCGAAGGTAAAAATATTGCTCACCAAGTGAAGAAAATGGATATGACGCATGTTGCGCATTTACGTTCTCGCCTTGGTTTACAAGACTTAGTGTCTGATGATGAGCTGGTTAACTTGCCTTATTTGACTCTTGAAGAAGGTTCAAAAGAGCATGAATACTTGCATGCACGTCGTAATGCGTTAAAGGGTTACACACCAAAACGTATTGCTAACTTCACTCAGCCGTTAGTGCTTCCTGAAGTTGAGGCGTTTGCACCGTTACTTGAAGAGCAAAAGCGTGATGTATCAACGACAATGTCGTTTGTTCGTACCTTAAATGTGCTACTTAAAGATAAAAACATTGGCCAAAACATAGTGCCAATCATTGCTGATGAAGCGCGTACCTTTGGTATGGAAGGATTGTTCCGTCAAATTGGTATTTATAATCCTCACGGCCAAAACTACACGCCACAAGACCGTGACATCGTTTCTTACTACAAAGAAGCCACTTCAGGTCAAGTGTTGCAAGAAGGGATTAACGAATTAGGTGCAATGTCATCGTGGGTGGCTGCGGCAACATCTTACAGCACGAATGATTTACCGATGATCCCATTCTACATCTACTACTCAATGTTTGGTTTCCAACGTGTTGGTGATATGGCGTGGATGGCAGGTGACCAACAAGCTCGTGGTTTCTTACTCGGTGCAACTGCTGGCCGTACAACCCTCAATGGTGAAGGTTTACAGCATGAAGATGGCCACAGCCATATTTTAGCAAACACGGTGCCTAACTGTATTTCTTACGATCCTACTTATGGCTATGAAGTCGCTGTAATTATTCAAGATGGTATTCGTCGTATGTACGGTGAAAACCAAGAAAATATTTACTACTACCTGACCGTGATGAATGAAAACTATCATCAACCTGCAATGCCAGCGGGCGCTGAAGAAGGAATTCGTCGTGGTATCTATAAACTTGAAGACTATGCTGGCAGCAAAGCACGCGTGCAATTACTGAGCTCAGGTACCATCATGAATGAAGTGCGTAAAGCGGCGCAAATCTTAAGTGATGATTATGGTATTGGTTCAGATGTTTACTCGGTTACATCATTTAATGAATTAACTCGCGATGGCCAAGATGTTGAGCGTTTCAATATGCTTAACCCTGGTGCAGATGCGCGTGATGCTTATATTACTGAAGTGTTAAATGACTCAGCAACAATTGCTGCAACTGATTACATGAAGAACTACGCAGAGCAAGTTCGCGCGTTTATTCCATCAGCAAACTACAAAGTATTAGGGACTGATGGTTACGGTCGTTCTGATAGCCGTGAGAACTTACGTCGTCACTTTGAAGTAAATGCGGGTTATGTTGTTGTGGCTGCATTAACTGAATTAGCAAAACGTGGTGAAGTGGATAAAGCGCTGATCGTTCAAGCAATCGAAAAGTTTGAAATCGATACAGACAAACTTAACCCACTGTACGCTTAAGAGGATTGAAGATGACTATTGAAATTAATGTACCAGACATTGGTGCTGATGCAGTTGAAGTCACTGAAATTTTAGTCAGTGTTGGCGATACCGTAGCCGAAGATCAGTCTTTGTTAACTGTTGAAGGTGATAAAGCATCAATGGAAGTGCCTGCCTCAAAAGCGGGTGTGGTAAAAGAGATTAAAGTCTCAGTGGGTGACAGCGTTGAAACTGGCAGCCTCATTATGGTTTTTGAAGGTGAAGGTGCAGCAACCGCTGCTCCTGCACCTGTAGCACCGGTGAATGAAGTTGCTCCAGCAAGTAATACTGCTGCTGAGTTAAAAGATGTTCATGTGCCTGATATTGGCGGTGATGAAGTTGAAGTCACAGAAATTTTGGTCGCCGTGGGCGATGTTGTGGCTGAAGATCAATCAATCTTAAACGTTGAAGGCGATAAAGCATCAATGGAAGTGCCGGCTCCTTTTGCTGGTACAGTGAAAGAAATTAAGGTTGTTGCTGGTGACAAAGTTGCCACAGGTAAATTGGTGATGGTGTTTGAGGTGGCAGGTTCATCTGCGCCAGCAGCACCAGTCGCTGCTGCGCCAGCACAAGCTAGCCCTGCAGTCTCCGTTTCTGCCAATAAAGATGTTAACGTTCCAGACATTGGCGGCGATGAAGTTGAAGTCACTGAAATTTTAGTGTCAGTGGGTGATGTTGTTGCTGAAGATCAATCTATTTTAAATGTTGAAGGCGATAAGGCTTCAATGGAAGTGCCTGCGCCATTTGCTGGTACTGTCAAAGAAATTAAAGTAGCCGTTGGTGATAAAGTTGGGACTGGCTCCTTGGTGTTTGTATTTGAAGTGGCAGGCAGCGCGCCTGCTGCACCTGCACCTGCACCTGCAGCAGCTCCGGCAGCGCAATCTGCTCCAGCGGCTCCTGTTTCTGCACCGGCTTCAACGCCTGCACCTAAAGCTGAATCGTTTGCTGAAAATAGTGCGTATGCCCATGCATCGCCTGTTATTCGTCGTTTAGCACGTGAGTTTGGGATTAACCTTGCGAACGTTAAAGGCACAGGTCGTAAAGGCCGAGTGGTGAAAGACGATGTACAAAACTATGTTAAACAGCTTGTTAAGCAAGTTGAATCGGGTGCGTTGAGCGCGAATAAAGGCACTGAAGGTGGCGGTGAGTTAAACCTGATCCCTTGGCCTAAAGTAGATTTTGCTAAGTTTGGCGAAGTTGAAGAGAAAAAACTGTCGCGTATTCAAAAGCTATCGGGTGCAAACCTTCATCGTAACTGGGTCCAAATTCCACATGTGACGCAATTTGATGAAGCAGATATCACCTCACTAGAAGTGTTCCGTAAAGAGCAAAATGCGCAGGCTGAAAAACAAAAACTCGGTGTGAAAATTACGCCTTTAGTCTTTGTTATGAAAGCTGCAGCTAAAGCACTTGAAGAGTTCCCAACGTTTAATTCATCGTTATCTGAAGATGGCGAAAGCTTAATTTTGAAGAAATACGTGAACATAGGCGTGGCGGTTGATACGCCAAATGGCTTGGTTGTTCCTGTTTTCAAAGACGTGAACAAAAAAGGCATTATTGAGTTATCACGTGAGTTAATGGATATCTCCAAAAAAGCGCGCGAAGGTAAACTCACCTCTTCAGATATGCAAGGTGGCTGCTTTACTATTTCAAGCTTAGGTGGAATTGGTGGTACGGCCTTTACGCCTATCGTTAATGCACCTGAAGTGGCAATCTTAGGTGTCTCTAAATCTGAGATTAAACCAAAATGGAATGGTAAAGAGTTTGAACCTAAATTAATGGTACCGCTGAGCTGCTCTTACGACCACCGTGTAATTGACGGTGCGCTAGCTGCTCGCTTTACTGTGACATTAGCTAACTACTTAAGTGATATTCGTCAGTTAGTAATGTAAAAAGACAATCCTGTTTGTGTAAACAAACAGGATTTATTTTGTATCCAATGATACAATTTGACCAAATTTAAACGCTGTCGTGTGTTCTTGTCTTGCAGGGTTACTTGTAAAAGGATAAATGGCAGGGCAAAACTATAGGGCAGTGTCCCGTTCGAAAATAATAAGGTAATAGCATGAGCAACGAAATCAAAACTCAGGTTGTTGTACTAGGCGGTGGTCCTGGTGGTTATTCTGCAGCTTTCCGTGCTGCTGACTTGGGTCTGGAAGTAACACTAGTAGAATCTCGCGATACGTTAGGTGGTGTATGTTTGAATGTGGGTTGTATCCCATCAAAAGCATTACTTCATGTTGCTAAAGTTATTGATGATGCGGCTGAAATGTCATCACACGGTGTGACGTTTGGCGCACCACAAATTGATTTAGACAAAATTCGTTCTTGGAAAGAGTCTGTAATCGGTCAATTAACTGGCGGTCTAGCTGGTATGGCTAAAATGCGTAAAGTGAAAACTGTCTATGGTTACGGTAAATTCACAGGCGCAAACACTTTAGCTGTTGAAGCGGCTGACGGTACTACAAGTACTATTACGTTTGATAATGCAATTATTGCTGCAGGCTCTCAACCAGTTAACTTACCTTTCATCCCACAAGATGACCGTGTAATTGACTCTACTGGTGCACTTGAGCTTAAAGATGTGCCTGAAAAACTACTTGTTTTAGGTGGTGGCATCATTGGTCTTGAAATGGGTACTGTTTACCGAGCGCTAGGTTCACAAATTGATGTGGTTGAATTTGCTGATCAGTTAGTACCAGCTGCTGATAAAGACGTTATCAAAATTTACCAACGTTATGTGAAAGATAAATTCAATGTCATGCTGTCAACTAAAGTGGTTGCTGTTGAAGCTAAAGACGACGGTTTATATGTAACGTTCGAAGGCAAAAATGCTCCTGCAGAACCAGTTCGTTATGACAAAGTACTCGTCGCGGTTGGCCGTACGCCAAACGGTAAATTATTGGATGCCGATAAAGCTGGCGTAAACGTTGATGAGCGTGGTTTTATCAATGTTGATAAGCAATTACGTACCAATGTGAATCACATTTTTGCGATTGGTGACTTAGTGGGTCAGCCAATGCTTGCACATAAAGCCGTTCATGAGGGTCATGTTGCAGCTGAAGTTATTTCTGGTCAAAAGCACTTCTTTGATCCTAAGTGTATTCCTTCAATTGCATACACAGATCCAGAAATCGCATGGGTGGGTGTGACAGAGAAAGAAGCGAAAGAGCAAGGCTTGAAAATCGAAACTGCGGTTTTCCCTTGGGCTGCTTCTGGTCGTGCGATTGCATCTGCACGTACTGAAGGTCAAACAAAGCTTATCTTCGATAAAGACTCTGGTCGTATTATCGGTGGTGCGATGATTGGTATCAATGCAGGCGAAATGCTAGGTGAAATTGGCTTAGCAGTTGAAATGGGCGCAGACGGTGAAGACTTAGCGTTAACTATCCATGCTCACCCAACACTGAATGAATCAATTGGTTTAGCAGCTGAAATTTTTGAAGGCTCTATTACTGATTTACCAAACAAAAAAGCTGTTAAAAAGAAATAAGCGAGATTTAAAATAATCTTACGCTAACTGTTCTGATGCAGTTGTTATAAAATGCCCGCCTTGAGTGGGCATTTTTTATGTCGTATGGTTTGCTCCGTAAGTAGAAGGTCAGTAGGTTGAAAAATGCAGTATTAGCACTTCGTGCAAAGCAATTAGAGACATCAAAACGCGAATTTAATGCCCGTGGCGGCAAGATGATACGCTGTGAAGGATGTTTATTATCGGTTAATTACTGTATTTGTGCTGGGATTGAAGTCGCTGATTGCCAAAGTGCGGTGTGTTTGTTGATGTCGCATAATGAAAGTTATAAACCATCGAATACAGGGCGGTTAATTGCAGATATTATTCCAGATCATTACGCATTTCGGTGGCAGCGAACAGAGGTCGATCCTGAACTTTTAGCGTTATTAGCTAATCCTAACTATCAACCTATTATTGTCTTTCCAAAAGATAATCTACCTGAATCTCGTTTTATTGAAACAATCGAGGTCGCAGATGGTAAAAAGCCGTTATTTATTTTTCTTGATGGCACCTGGCGCGAAGCAAAGCGAATGATCCGCAAAAGCCCATACCTTGATCATTTACCAATTTTATCTATCACGCCAGATAAGCTGAGTGAATATAAACTTCGCGTGGCGGCTTTTGATAATCATTTAGGTACCGCAGAAGTGGCGATTATGGTGTTAGAAATGGCTAAAGAACTCGATGCATCGGCAAAATTAGAGAAGCATTTTATTGATTTTCGAGAGGCTTATTTAAGTGGCAAACGCAACAAAGGGGCGTTATTAACCCCTAAAGATTAAAGTGCTTTTTGAGGTAACGCGCTTTAGTTTTCATCGTTTTGGAGGCTACTGTTTTTATAGTTGCTTTGAATGCATGAAATACTCAAATTGATCTTCGCCAAAAATGCGAAAACCGAGTCTTTTGTATAATCTCAGTGCTCGGTTTTCTTTTAGTACCGTTAATTCTAAGTATTTAGGGGATGAAGTCTCTAAAACTTGCTTTAGAATCTGACTTCCCAAGCCTTTGTTTTGAAAATCTGGGTGAATTTGTAGTTGCATGATTTCAAGTTTTTCTTCGGTTTCGCGAAATTTCAAGGTGCCAATGATGCTCTTTTTATAGATGATGAGATGTGAGCATTCATATGCATCACTTAATCTGAATTGATGTTCTTTTTCCGACAGAAACTGCCCTGATGCTTCAAGGTGATGAACCATGGTTAACTTTCTGAGCGTTAGCAAGTAATCCCAATCTTGGGGCGTTGCTTTAATAAATTCAAACTTCAAATTGCACCTTTTTTTAAGCAAAAAAAAGCGTGGTCTATAAAATAGTCCACGCTGACCGGAATCTTTCTGAGCATCCTGCTCGGTGCCTTTTGGGGCAATCCTACTCGTCTATCCTTAGCTATATTGCTATAGCAGACTCATCCTAAGTCTATTTCCTTGTGTGCTCTTAACTGTCATCCTTTACACTTTACTTCCTTGAGCAGCTGACTCCTGTCAGCGTTAAAACATCCTTGTTGCATCTTTGAGCGCCACTCCTGTGGCGCGATCCATGATTTGAGCATCCAGCTCCGTGCGTCCTGCACATCCTACTTTTATTCCTTGTCCCTGTGCTAAACTAAGCACTTTTGGCTTCATGCCTTGCTTGACGTTCCATCTTTCCTTCAAGCTATGTATTCATTATAGAAGTTTGGGTTGAGTAAAATAGTATCTCTACAGCAATAAATTGATGTTCATTAGATTTTAAAATTACTTTAATTGTTTTATATCAATACTTTAAATTTTGTTTGTTGTGTTTTTATACGATGGAAATAGGTATGTCTGTCGAGTTTGTGGGAAATATCTTACAAATAAAATCCTACTTACGTGGTTTTTACTCTCTAAAAGCTAAAGAGTTTCATGAAAGTGGGGTGTACGAGATAAAAGCTGTACTTATGTATCAGAATGTTTAAAATTCAACTGATAATACTTCTTATTTAAAAAGGCATAATTATGAAATTAAAAGCGATAGCATTACTTGCGAGTTTATTTAGTGTTAGTAGTCAAGCCGCTGATGTTGTTAATATTTATTCGTTTCGTCAACCGTTTTTAATTGAGCCTATTTTAGAAGAGTTTACCGCTCAAACAGGGATTCAAACTAAAGTGGTCTTTGCTAAAAGTGGTTTGATTGAGCGCATTAAACGTGAAGGTAAGCATACCCCAGCAGATGTAGTATTGTCTTCTGACTTTAATACACTGTTACAGTTGCAAGATTCTGAACTCATGCAGCCAATTGATAGTGAATTAGTCCGAAATAATGTGCCGAGCACCTTTAGAGCTGATGATGGTCAATGGGTTGCGCTAACTAAACGTGCACGAAATGTTTATTCATCAAAAGAGCGAGTGGGGGCATTGCCAGCACTTAAGTATGAAGACTTAGCTGATGTGAAGTATAAAGGCAAGTTGTGTACTCGCTCAGGTAAGCATCCTTATAACTTAGGCTTGGTTGCCTCTATGATTGCTCATCACGGTGAAGCCGAAACGAAAACGTGGCTCGAAGGTGTGAAAGCGAATTTAGCCCGTAAACCACAAGGTAATGACCGTGCACAAGTGAAGGCCATTAAAGAAGGATTATGTGATCTAGCGCTCGGAAATAGCTATTACTTCGGTAAAATGATTATGGATCCTCAGCAAAAATCTTGGGCTGACGCAGTTCATATCAACTTCCCCAATCAGCAAGACCGTGGTGCTCATATTAATGTTTCGGGTGTCGTTATGAGTAAGTTTACTAAAAATAAAGCAAACGCTTTGAAACTTATTGAATTTATGACTGACAATAAAGCTCAGAATATGTATGCTTCTCTTAATATGGAATACCCTGTAAAAGTGGGTGTACCACTGTCAGAGTTAGTGGCATCTTGGGGTGAGTTTAAGGAAGACAGTTTACCACTCACTGAAGTTAGTAAATATCGTCCTGCGGCATTGAGGCTGATGGATGAGGTAAAATTTGATCTTTAATGCATTTACGTTTTTCACTGTCTAGATGGCAGGTTTGTGCTTGGGCGGCAGGTTTTTTTCTGTCGCTTCCTCTGGCTTTTCTCGTTTTCGAATCGTTTCAACCTTCGGCTGAGGTTTTTGATCACCTCTGGCAAACCGTCCTTTGGGATTACACTGCCAATACTATTTTATTGATTTTTGGCGTGGCCATTGTCAGTGCACTTATAGCACTCCCTTTAGGGTGGCTTATTGCTTATTGTGATTTTCCTGGAAAAAAATATTTTGAATGGGCGTTGATGCTACCATTAGCGATGCCTGCATACATTATTGCGTATATTTATACTGACCTTTTTGATTACGCAGGCCCGGTACAAGTGTGGCTAAGGAATATTTTTGGTTGGCAATCGGCAGGTGAGTATTGGTTTTTTGATATTCGAACTTTGCCTGGTGCGATTGTCATGATTGCGTTGGTGCTATATCCGTATTTGTATCTCATTTTTAAAACGGCCTTAAAGGAACAGTCACATAAATTGATTCATGCCAGTCAATTAATGGGGCATTCAGCGCTGTTTAGTTTTTTTAACGTTTCTTTACCATTGGCGAGAGGTTCTATCGTGGCGGGCCTTGCGTTAATTAGCATGGAAGCTATGGCCGATTTTGCTACTGTACATTATTTTGCTGTGAGCACTCTTACAACAGCTGTTTATGATACATGGCTGGGTTATTACTCATTGACAGCCGCAGCAAAGATTTCAGCAGTGATGCTGCTTATTTTATTTCTAACATTAGGAATAGAACGATTTAGTCGCCGTAACCAGCACGTTTTTGAACGGCAAAGTGTTTATAATTATGGTGCCCTTTACAGACTTAAAGGAAGTAAAGCTTTTTTGGCAACAGGGTTTTGCTTATTGGTGTTAGCGTTGGGGTTTATTTTGCCCGTGGTTATTTTGATTAGTTATGCTGTGCAATACTTTGCGCAATCATGGCAAAGTGATTTTTTAATTTATGCTTGGCAAAGTTTAAAGTTAGCCAGCATTGTAAGTCTTAGTTGTGTGTTGATAGGATTATTTGTTGTTTATGCGCAGCGTTTAAGTGAATCGCCATTTAAAACTTTTCCCGGGCGAATCGGTAGTGCTGGTTATGCACTACCGGGGACTGTGTTGGCGATTGCTGTTTTACTTCCTTTAACGCGTTTAGATGAGTGGGTTAATCAATTTGCTGATAATACGCAATGGTTTGTGGCTCCAGGCTTGTTTTTTAGCGGAACCATTTTTGCACTTATTGTTGCTTATATAGTGCGTTTTTATGCCATAGCCCAAGGAACGATAGAAGCCAGTTTTGCCCGAATCTCACCTTCATTAGATATGGCGAGTGCCTCTATGGGGCGATCAAAAGGGGAAACATTACGTCTCATTCATTTACCTTTGATGCATCGCGGTATTCTGACTGCTGGGTTATTAGTATTTATTGAATGCATGAAAGAGCTGCCCGCCGCATTGTTATTACGACCATTTGACTTTGAAACCTTAGCCACCCATGTTTACCAATATGTCAGTGATGAGCACTTAGAGTTAGCTGCTTTATCTGCATTATTAATTGTATTAGTGGGTTTGCTCCCTCTATATTTTGTCAATTCATCTATGGAACGAACGCAATCTCATGAGTAGCTTATCAATTAAAAATCTTGTTTATCGTTATCATAATCAGGCTGTGATTGATCAGTTGTCGTTGACCGTCAATTCGAATGAAATAGTTTGCTTGTTAGGTGCGAGTGGGTGTGGAAAGACAACGACTCTTAAGGCGATTGCTGGCTTGATCAAACCTGAATCAGGTAGCATTTTTGTTGCTGAACAGTGCGTCAGCGACGAGCATTATTTCTTACCGCCTGAACAGCGAAATTTGGGCATGATGTTTCAAGATTACGCGCTATTTCCGCATTTAACTGTGGCTGAAAATATAGGTTTTGGACTTGCTAAATGGTCAAAATCAGCTCGTCAGGAGCGCGTTGAAGAAATGTTGGCGTTGATTAAATTACCTGATTTAGCTAACCGCTATCCACATCAGTTATCGGGGGGGCAGCAGCAACGGGTTGCAATTGCACGTGCATTAGCTTACAAACCGACCTTCTTATTGTTGGATGAACCATTTTCTAACATTGATCATCAGGTGCGCTTTCAGCTAATTGAAGAAATCCGTCAAATTATTAAAGCCGCACAAGTTTCGGCGATTTTTGTCACTCATTCAAAAGAAGAGGCGTTCGCTTTTGCTGATAAATTGGCGGTGATGGATCAGGGGCGAATTTTACAAGTAGATGAGCCTCAGGCATTGTTTTCTCATCCCAACTCAAAGCAAGTTGCTGAATTTCTAGGTAACGGCATATACTTAGCGGCAAGTTATAACAAAAATAGAGAATTAACGACTGAACTAGGGCTGCTAGAAGCTGATTTAGGATTAGCGCAAAGTGAGCTTGCGGGGTTGGTATACGTGCGTCCACATCATTTAATGCTTCAGGCTGATCAACACGGTCAACATAGCGTTAAAGCACGACGGTTTATGGGGGAGCAGTTTTTTTATCGAGTCGATATTGCAGGGCAAGAAATTGAAATTGCAGCAAACTCTAATGCGATATTTGAAATTGGCCAGCCAGTCACCGCGACTCTCTTACCGCATCCAGTTAACTTCTTTGCCCAGTCGTGATTATTGAGAGGGTGCGTTATGCCACAAGCGCAATCAGGTATTTGTGCCGAAGCTAATTTACATGGTTTATATTTATTTTTAAATGTTTTAGATGGGCATGATAAGTCGGTTGCAAAGAAGCTGTCGCAAATTATCGACTTACAAGATGATTTTTCTGACCAATTTTCAGAGGCGCTACTTTCAAGTGTTGTGGCTATTGGTGCGGAATATTGGCCGCATCTTTGCCCAACGAAGGTGCCTTGTGGATTGGTAGGCTTTCCACATGTTGATGATGCTGAGCATAATATGCCTTCTCAACCTTTTGATTTATTCATTCAGATCCGCTCAGATAGAAGTGATGTTAACCACTTGTTTGGGTTGAGAGTACTGAATTTACTCGCCCCTGATATTGAGCTTGTTGAGCAAGTTAAGTGTTTTCGATTTTTAGATGGGCGTGATTTAAATGGTTTTATTTATGGAGCTGACGTGCCTCATGGGCGAGCTAAAAAAAGAACCGCTTTAATCGAAGATATAGATTCACCTTTCCATCAAGGAGCCTTTGTTCATATTCAACGTTTTCGACATAATTTGAATAAGTGGCAGTTACTCAGTGTCGATGAACAAGAAGCGATTATAGGGCGGACTCGTCTTGATAATAATCTAATAGAGCCAATTAATACAGATAGTCATTCTTATCGTTTTGAACTCAAAGATGGGCAAGGTAATGCGTTATTATTACAGCAAGGCATGCCTTACGGGGATATGCATGAGCAAGGCATGCTGCAGGTTAGTTGTAGTGCTAATTGTGAAGCATTTTTAAAGTTATTGAAAAACCGACTAGGCAGTGAGCAGGGTTATGATAACTGGCTTGATTTTACGTCAGCAGATATGGGGGCGTCATTTTTTGCCCCATCGATCGACTTTTTGGCTCGGTTAGCTGAGGATTAAACAGATTCAAATAGGTTTTTGACACGATCTAAGGTGATGTCTATTTCGCTAATTTTAGCCGGCGCGATGAAAATAGTGTCATCGCCTGCGATTGTACCGAGCACACCATCAGCCTTACCAAGCGAGTCCAATAAACGTGCAATGAGTTGTGCAGCTCCTGGGCTAGTACGGATGATAATCATCATTTCATTGTGCATGATATCGATAACAAGTTGGCGAAGAGGGCTTTTGGCGGTCGGTACCCCCATCTCTGCAGGAAGGCAGTAAACCATTTCTTGTTTGGCGTTACGTGTTCTTACTGCGCCAAATTTACTCAACATGCGCGATACTTTACTTTGGCTGATATTATCAAAGCCTTGCTCTTTTAAGGCATCAACAATTTCCCCTTGGGAGCCAAAGTTTTCTTCCTTTAAAAGTGCTTTAAAAGCCTTGACCAGTGCTTCTTGTTTGTCTTGTATCTGCATCTCTGACTAATCTGTTTTACATCAATTCATAAATTCTACACAAATTTCAGCTAAGATGCACAAAGTTCACCGCACTAATTGCGATTATGGGCGGATAAAATTCTTATAAAGTGATGATGCATGTGTAAGTAAAAAGCAAAGTAGAGAATTGGCTAATTTATACTTGCACTTTGAATGGCGATTGAAGGGTTGACTGTAAAAATTAATGAAAGTGGTTAGTTTGGGTTTACCTGAGCTTTAAAGGTGTCTTTTTGCTATGTTGTTACAACTATAGTCGCTAATAGTAAGAAAATAGCGGGTTTAATTTGTCTTTAGCCTCAGTTTTCATTATCTTTAGGGGCGAATTTTTTTACCTTCCTCTTTTATACGGAGAATACAAATGAAAGTAGCCGTTTTAGGTGCCGCTGGTGGTATCGGCCAAGCCCTGTCTTTATTATTGAAAACTAGCCTTCCTGCTGGTTCTGAGTTGTCATTATATGATGTTGCTCCAGTTGTCCCAGGTGTTGCTGTTGATTTGTCTCACATCCCAACAGATGTGAAAGTTGCAGGTTTTGGTGCTGATAATCTTGCGGATGCATTAACAGGCGCTGACATTGTGTTAATCCCTGCTGGTATGCCGCGTAAGCCTGGTATGGACCGCGCTGATTTATTCAACGTGAATGCAGGTATTATCAGAACTTTAGCTGAAGGTATTGTTGCTAATTGTCCTAAAGCCCTGGTTGGTGTTATCACTAACCCTGTAAATGGCACTGTGCCAATTGTGGCTGAAGTATTCAAAAAAGCAGGAACTTATGATGCGTCTCGTGTATTTGGTGTGACGACTCTTGATGTAATCCGCTCTGAAGCATTTGTAGCTGAATTAAAGGGTCTAGATGTTGCTCAAGTGAAAGTACCAGTTATTGGTGGTCACTCTGGTACAACTATTTTACCATTATTATCTCAAGTTGAAGGCACGTCTTTCACTGATGAAGAAGTTGCAGCTTTAACTCCTCGCATCCAAAATGCAGGTACTGAAGTAGTTAATGCTAAAGCGGGCGGTGGTTCAGCGACTTTATCTATGGGTGCAGCAGCAGCTCGTTTTTGTTTATCTTTGGTTAAAGGTTTACAAGGCGAAGACGTTGTTGATTATGCCTATGTTGCTGTTGAAAATGGTGATGCACCATACTTTGCACACCCTGTACGTCTTGGTAAAAATGGTGTGGAAGAAATTCTTTCTTATGGTGCGTTAAGTGCATTCGAAGAAAAAGCTAAAAATGATATGCTTGCAACTTTAAATGCAGATATCAAAGAAGGTATCGACTTCATCGATGGTTAATTCATAGTATGAAATAAAAAAAGGCCTGCACTGCAGGCCTTTTTTATGCTTATTTAAGCTTGAATTACTGACTTAAAAACAGTTTAGCGGTTAAGTTTGCTAAGCTAATGATTTCTGTCAACGGCTAATTTTGCTAACCCTATAAGTGCATTCTTGTAATCGCTCTCAGGGAGAGACTTAAGGCATTCAATTGCTTTCTTTGATTCTTCTTTCGCTTTATTTAAAGTGAAATTAAGTGCGTCGGTTTGTGCTAAAGTAGCCAAAATTTCGTTGAGGAATTCTCTACCGTTGCCTTGCTCAATCACTCTACGAATAAGTGCAACTTGCTCCTCATTGGCATGTTGCATTGCATAAATAAGGGGTAACGTGGGTTTACCTTCGGCTAAATCATCACCGAGAGCTTTGCCAAGTTCAGCTTGATCAGCGCTGTAATCAAGTACGTCATCGACTAATTGAAAAGCGGTACCTAAGTGCATACCATACAGTTTTAACGCATTTTCGGTGTGCTCATCTTGCTGTGTTATCACTGCGGCTAGTTGAGTCGCGGCCTCAAATAATTTAGCTGTTTTGCTATAGATGACCTGCATATAACTCGCTTCAGTGGTGTCGGGATCATTACAATTCATCAATTGCAATACTTCGCCTTCAGCGATCACGTTTGTTGCATCAGAGAGTATCTTCATTACTCGCATTTCTTCGAGGCCAACCATGAGTTGAAAAGCGCGAGTGTAAATAAAGTCACCTACCAATACACTTGCGGCATTACCAAATTCAGCGTTTGCTGTGGCATTACCACGGCGGAGATCGGATTCGTCTACTACGTCATCATGTAATAATGTTGCAGTATGAATAAACTCTACAATAGTAGCCAGGGTGACATGTGCATCCCCTTGGTAACCGAGGGCCTTTGCTGCAAGAAGGGAAAGCATGGGACGAACTCGCTTACCGCCGCTATTTACGATGTATAGGCCAAGCTGATTAACTAAGGCCACATCAGACTGTAGTTGAGTATAAATTAATTGATTAACGCGCTGCATGTCATTATCAGTTAGCGCCTGGATAGATTTGATATCCATTGATCTCCGAACCAGTTTCTTTGTAGTGGTTTTGCAGCGTTCGATTATACAACAATAATTATTTGAGCTCGACCGTTTAATGCTAGCTTAGCGAGAATTATTAAATTAAAATAAATTCAAAGAGTAATTTTGCTCACAATAAACTTGACGACTGGTTGAAAAGCAACCGCTCTTTATCTTTATGAGTGCTTTGTATCTATTTTAGTAAGTTTTTTGACCTAATTTATTGTTTACATTGATTTTTTGTGAATTTTTAAATGTGGATTGTTTTTTGCAAAAAGTTGCCTGAATATACTTGCTTGTGTTGAATAATTAGCGTAAACTTCGCGGCCATTGAAGAATATTTAGTTGCGTCGATTTGAGGGCGCACAGACGGAGTTAATTATGTACGCGGTTTTCCAAAGTGGTGGTAAACAGCACCGTGTGACTGAAGGTCAAACGATTCGTCTTGAAAAATTAGACGTAGAAACTGGTTCTGCAGTAGAGTTTGATAAAGTACTTTTAGTTGCTAATGGTGAGAAAGTAGAAATCGGTGCACCTTTCGTTAATGGCGGTAAGGTTGCAGCTGAAGTTGTTTCTCATGGTCGTGGCGAGAAGATTAAGATTGTTAAGTTTAGACGTCGTAAGCATTCTCGTAAACAAATGGGCCATCGTCAATGGTTCACTGAAGTTAAAATCACAGGCATTAGCGCTTAATTAGAGGTACAGTAAGATGGCACATAAAAAGGCAGCTGGTAGTACTCGTAACGGTCGCGATTCAGAAAGTAAACGTCTAGGCGTTAAGCGTTTTGGTGGCGAGTCAGTTTTAGCGGGTAGCATCATCGTTCGTCAACGTGGTACTAAGTTCCACGCTGGTGCAAACGTAGGTATCGGTAAAGACCACACAATTTTTGCAAAAGCTGACGGTAAAGTTCAGTTTGAGCAAAAAGGTCCTTTAAACCGTAAATACGTAAACATCGTCTCTGAGTAATCAGAACTTTGTTTTGAAAAACCTCGCTTAGGCGGGGTTTTTTGTTTTTAATTATTAAATTTAACTTCCTCAATTACCTATCGTTGGACGATTCGTTCATTTTATATTGTTAATTTATAGAGTTAGTTCTTTGCCTATTTAGATGATCTCATAAGTAGTAAGTGATAATCGCGACTCTTATGGGGGATTTGGGCCTGTTCAAAACTATGAGTTATCTATTCGGGGGATTGATTGCTATTATCTATAGCAAGCATATGCGCAACGATTTATAATTGCTCAAAGTTAAAGTATTCAAGTTATTCTGTAAGCGAGAAACCATGAAATTTGTTGATGAAGTGGAAATCCGAGCCGAAGCCGGTGACGGTGGTAGCGGAGCCGTTTCTTTTCGTAGAGAAAAATACGTACCTGAAGGGGGCCCTGATGGGGGAGACGGTGGTGATGGCGGCAGTGTATACTTTGAAGCTGACGAAAACCTGAACACGCTGATTGATTATCAGTTTGAGCGCTTTCACCGTGCTGAGCGTGGTACTAATGGTCGCAGTCGGAATTGTACTGGCAAAAAAGGGGACGATCTTATTCTTCGAGTACCACAAGGTACCCGAGTATCAGATATCGAAACTGGCGAAAGTATTGGTGACTTAACGCGTCATGGTCAGCGTTTGCTAGTTGCCAAAGGTGGGTTTCATGGTTTAGGTAATACTCGTTTTAAATCAAGTACAAATCGCGCCCCACGCCAAAAAACACTAGGCACACCAGGTGAAATTCGCAATCTAAAACTTGAACTGTTATTACTTGCTGATGTTGGTTTACTAGGGATGCCAAATGCGGGTAAATCTACATTTATTCGTAGTGTATCTGCAGCCAAACCAAAAGTTGCAGATTATCCATTTACAACATTGGTTCCAAATTTAGGTGTGGTACGTCCTGATGTCAACAAGTCATTTGTTATTGCTGATATTCCAGGTTTGATTGAAGGTGCAGCAGATGGTGCCGGCTTAGGTATTCGTTTCTTGAAGCACCTTGAACGTTGCCGTGTGTTACTTCATATTATTGATGTAATGCCTGTAGATGGTTCAGATCCAGTTGAAAATGCTGATGCAATAGTTGCAGAGCTTGAATGTTACAGCCCTGAATTAGCCTCAAAGCCTCGCTGGCTTGTTTTCAATAAAATTGATCTGTTGCCTCAAGATGATGTTGATGCGGTTTGTGCTCAGATAGCCGATGCATTAGATATTAAAGAGAATATCTATAAGATCTCTGCGGTGAGTAAGCAAAACACATCCGAATTGTGTTTTGATGTCATGACGTTACTTGATTCAATGCCAAAAGATAAATTTGAGCAAGAAACGACGAAAGAGGTTGAGTTTAAATGGGACTCTTATCATCAAGAAACTCTGGATGATGATCTTGACGATGATGATTGGGATGAAGATGATTACGATGTAGAAGTCGTTTATCAGAAATAAGAAAAGGCGCCTAGCGCCTTTTTTCATTTTAGTATATTAAAATTAATGAATAAGTATTAGGTGTTCCTTGTGATTATTTCAATGATTGCCGCCATGGCAAATAACCGTGTGATTGGAAAAGAAAATCAAATGCCCTGGCATTTACCTGCAGATCTTAAACATTTTAAAGCCGTTACTTTAGGTAAACCCGTGATAATGGGTCGTAAGACATTTGAGTCAATTGGTCGCCCTCTTCCTGGGCGAAGAAATATCGTTATTACGCGCAATACTGAACTTGCAATAGAAGGGGTTGAACTGGTTAATTCTCCTTCTCAAGCTATTGAAATTGTTGGTGAGGTTGAAGAAGTGATGATTATCGGTGGTGGCTTTATTTACGAAGCTTTTTTACCTGTTTGTCACCGTTTATATTTAACTTTTATTGACCTTGATACACAAGGTGATACGCAATTTCCCGACTATGAAAAAGTTGGTCCTTGGCAAGTATCAGAGATTGAAAAACACGACAGTGACAAAACTAATCCTTTTGACTACACTTTCATTACTTATACTAAATAAGCATTAGGTTGTTGCATAAATCTAGTCATTTTGATACAATTTTTGCACTTTAACTAAGTAGAAAGTATTAAAAGGTACGAAGTATGAAATTAACAGCGAGTATTGTGTTAGGTATTTTAGCAACAGGATCAATGGTATTTTCTTCTTCTGTAAGTGCGACAGATCAGCTTGTTGCAAGTATTTGTGACTATGTTGCAGCAGATGACAAAAATCGTTTACGTAAAAAACTAGATGACAGTCGTTTAAAGCTACGCAATGTGTATGATGATATTAGCTGTGGTGGGAATTCATTACTTCGTCATGCGATGACAAATAATGCGGCAAGTGCAGGGGAGTTTATAGTTAAGCAGCTTCCGAAAAAGAAATTAGCGTCATCAGGCGATTTTGAGTGGGCAACTGCAAATGGGCATGGTGCTTCAGCTGTCGCAGCTGCAATTAAGGATCGTGCAGGTTTGTAGTGTTTAGAGTTAGCATTTTATAGAAAAAACCAGCTTAGGCTGGTTTTTTTATTGGTGTTTAGAAAAAATAAACACTCGTTTATTGACCTAAAGGAGAATAGCGAGCTCAAAGTCAGTAAATAAAAATGCGGCATTTAGCCGCATTGTTCAGGAAGTAATCTAATTAGAAAACGTATTTGGCAGAAAGTTGTAAGCGAGTTAAATCGCCATCAGTCCCACTTTCTATTTCGCGATTTGCATGTTTTAACTCGACACCAAAAGTGAGCTTTTTCTCAGGTGAGTAAAGTAAGTTTGCGCTATAGCTGGTACTCGATTTTGTTGGGCTACCATACATTGCAGCTAAATCAGTATTGTTATCCGCTTCAAAAAATGAGTATAAGAAAGTAGAACGGACTTTGTTACTCCAATGATGTTGATAACCAATAAAACCTGATGTTGAGTCAATTGCATCAAGTTCATCACCATTTAGCACAGCGCCATTAGCTATATTTAAGCCAACATATCGGCCTAAACCTGAACCTTGAGTGAGCATAAATTTGATGTTGTCATTTCCAACATTAACTTTACCCGAAACGCTTACACCGTAAGCACTTTGTGTCGCATCAACATTATTTTTATTGTATTTCAGTTGTCGCGCTAAACCAGTGACAACAAGCTGACCCCAATCAGCATTGTGGGTATAGCGAGCCGATAAATCAGGCAAGCCAGCATCGTCTGTTTCGACGCGTGCACCGTTGACTGTAATTGTGCTTTCAGGGTTTTCTGCTGAGAAAGACCAGTTGCCTTTGGTATATTTGATCATGGCTTGGCGGTTGAAAACAGTTCCTTCTGCTGGACCGACGAAGTCAAGAGTTTCAGGTAAGGCACCAACGTTTTGAAAATTAGACCATGCTTGACCAAACAACCAACCATCATAGGTAACAAATGCCTGGCGTAGTCTTGGTACATATGAATTTGAAACGCGCTCATTCCCGCCTGGGGTAACTAAAAAATCGAGCTCAATTTTTGTTTTAATGCTTTTCCCACTGTCTAACTTAGTGTCAGTCCCGAAGAAAAAACGTGATTGTTTAGCATGCATATCAAAGACAGGGTCATTGTTTTGTGCATCTGGTCCAACAGGTGTTGTCCCAGGAACATAAAAGTCACGACCAATGCTGTCACCAGAAATTGCACCAGCAGAGAAGTCGCTCCACATTGCATCAAGTTTGACGTAACCACCATAATTGACAGTTGTGTTGTCCATAGACGCAGCATTCGCGCCAAAGCTAAGGGCGCTTAATACTGCAATAGCGCTTAATTTTTTTGTTAATATAATTGTTTTCATCACTGTATCCCAATTGAACGTGCTTAAGTAATGTTGTTTATGAATAGATTTTGCTCAATTACCTATTGGTCTATACGACTAAGGTTGAACTTGTTAATTTTATGTAGTTTAAATGAGGTTTAAATTACAGGTTTTCTCTATAAAGTTGTCTATATACAGAAGCTTATAGTGTTTAGCAAATTTAATAGGGCTAGAGGATATTAAATGAGTATTAAGTTATTTAATAGGGGAGTGATTTGTAATTAAAGTAAAAATTATTCGTTAATGGTTTGATCTTAAACAATCTCATGGTTATCTCATACTAAGGTCTAATATTTAATAATGGGCTGCTGGGTAATTCTTTGGGTATATGCTATGAGCAAGAATTTTAGGGAGACAGTTATGTCAGAAAGTATTTATCCAGTACCAGAATCAGTAAAAGCAAATGCATTGATTGATGAAGCAAAATATAAAGAATTATATCAATGGTCGATTGATGATCCTGCTGCATTTTGGCAAGAGCAGGGCCAGCGCCTTGATTGGATAAAACCATTCACTAAAGTAAAAAATACTTCATTTGATCAAGGGCATGTTGATATCCGATGGTATGAAGATGGGCAACTAAATGTCTCATATAATTGTATTGATCGCCATTTAAAAGATAAAGCAGATAAAGTTGCACTTATTTGGGAAGGAGATAACCCTGAAGATGTCGCTCATATTACGTATCAGCAATTGCATGATGAAGTCTGTAAATTAGCTAACGGCTTAAAAAAGCTAGGAGTCAAAAAGGGTGACCGTGTTGCTATTTATATGCCTATGACGCCTCAAGCGGTCTATGCGATGCAAGCATGTGCTCGAATTGGTGCGATTCACTCGGTTGTTTTTGGTGGATTTTCGCCATCTGCCATCGCGGATAGGATTCGTGATTCAGGGGCTAAAGTTGTCATTACTTCAGATCAAGGTCGTCGTGGTGGAAATGCGGTACCTCTAAAAGCTAATGTTGATGAAGCTGTTTCTCAAGAAACAGTAACAACCGTTGAACATGTCATTGTTCACCAGTTGACAGGTGGTGAAGTTGAGTGGTTTGAGCATGATGTCTATTGGCATGACTTAGTGGTTGATGAGCCTACAACGTGTGAACCAGAAGTCATGGATGCAGAAGACCCACTATTCATTCTTTATACATCAGGTTCAACGGGCCAGCCAAAAGGTGTTGTGCACACCACAGCAGGTTATTTAGTTTACACTTCATTAACTCATGAGTGTGTTTTTGACTTAAAAGAAGATGATATTTATTGGTGCAGTGCCGATGTAGGTTGGATTACAGGGCATAGCTATATTGCTTACGGCCCACTTGCAAATGGTTGTACACAAGTTATCTTTGAAGGGGTGCCAACTTACCCAACAGCTGGTCGAATGGGTGAGATTGTTGATAAACACAAGGTTTCTATTTTATACACAGCGCCTACAGCAATTCGTGCTTTGATGGCAAAAGGTGATGAGCCGACTGCAACTTCTTCGCGTACTAGCCTTCGTATCTTGGGTTCGGTTGGTGAGCCAATTAATCCAGAAGCGTGGGCGTGGTACTATGAAAAAATAGGCAATGGCCAATGTCCAATTGTTGATACTTGGTGGCAAACTGAGACTGGTGGCATGATGATTACGCCATTACCAGGTGCGACAGCCATGAAGCCAGGATCTGCGACGCGACCATTTTTTGGTATTTCTCCAGCATTGTTCGATGCCGAAGGCAATACATTAACAGGGGCAACAGATGGTAACTTAGTTATTTTAGATAGTTGGCCATCTCAAGCTCGCACAGTGTATGGTGACCATGAGCGGTTTGAGCAAACATATTTTTCAGCTTATCCGGGAGTTTATTTCACTGGCGATGGTTGTCGCCGTGATGAAGATGATTATTACTGGATCACCGGGCGAGTGGATGACGTATTGAATGTCTCTGGACATCGCTTAGGTACTGCTGAAATTGAAAGTGCTTTAGTTGCACATGAAGCCGTTGCTGAAGCTGCAGTAGTTGGCTACCCTCATGACATTAAAGGACAAGGTATTTATGTTTACCTCACTCCAAACGATGGTGTGGCAGTGACCGATGAATTAACGAAAGATGTTCGTAATTGGGTCCGTAAAGAGCTGAGCCCTATCGCTTCTCCAGATATGATTCAATGGTCTCCTGGCTTACCTAAAACGCGCTCAGGTAAAATTATGCGTCGAATTCTACGTAAAATTGCAGCAAACGAGCACCAGCAGTTAGGAGATACTTCTACACTTGCAGATCCTAGTGTTGTTGAAGAGTTAATCGAAAATCGCTTAAACCGTTAAAAGGTTGCTAATTCGATTGTTCAACAAGTAAGATATCGGCTGTTACCTGTTAAGTTAACAGCCGATTTTATTAGGAGTAGATAATGAGCCAGTTTTTGATCGCGGATGATCACCCTTTATTTAGGGAGGCATTAAAAGGGGCGTTAAAGTCAGCATTTTCTGAGTTAGAAGTCTTTGAATCAGATAACTTTGATGCCACATTAGAGCTATTGAAAATGCATGATGAGCTCGACCTGTTATTGCTCGATTTACACATGCCTGGCAATGATGATTTATATGGATTGATCCGCATTCGAGAAGATTACCCTGATTTACCTATTGCTGTTGTCTCTGGCAGTGAAGACATTCAAGTTGTCTCTAAAGTTATGGCGTATGGAGCGATGGGATTTATTCCTAAGTCCTCATCTTCAGAAGAGATCGCACAAGGTATCGCTGCAATCTTAGAAGGGGATACTTGGCTACCAACTCAGCTTAAGGATCAAGTCGCAGGTTTAAGTGATGATGATATTGGCTTGGCGGCGCAGATCGCGTCATTAACGCCGCAACAGTACCGAGTATTGAGTTATTTACATGAAGGGTTACTCAATAAGCAAATTGCGTTTGAACTAAGTATTTCCGAAGCCACAGTAAAAGCACATATCACGGCTATTTTTAGAAAACTAGGCGTTTATAATCGAACTCAAGCAGTACTCATTGCTTCTAAATTACAACTAGAACCTCAAACCGAGAGCAATTAGCACTAGTAGGAATTAACGTGTTAGATTGAGCTAACACGTTAATTTGCGTGCTATCTAAATACTACTGTTTTATTATCATTAATAAAAATACGGTGCTCACTCGCTAGTTGCAGCGCTTTACAAAATACATTCTTTTCAACGTCTCTGCCAAGTTGCGCTAATGCTGTAGCATCATTGTCATGAGTCACATGTATCACATCTTGAGCAATGATGGGGCCTTCATCGAGCTCATCAGTCACGAAGTGCGCTGTGGCTCCAATTATTTTAACTCCACGTTGATAGGCTTGTTGGTATGGTTTGGCGCCAATAAAAGCAGGCAAAAACGAGTGGTGAATATTAATAATTTTGCCGATGAACTGCTTTACAAATTCAGGGGTTAGAATGCGCATATATTTAGCTAAACCAATTAAGTCTGGCTGATATTGAGCTATTTTAACTGCAACAGCTTGATCATGTTCGCTTCGGGTGAGTCCTTCATGACTAATTACATGAAAGGGCACCTTAAAGCCTGCGACTAAAGGAGCCAGCGTGTCGTAGTTTGCAATCACAGCAACGACTTCAATATTCAGGGCATTCTCAAAACATTTTAATAATACCCCGCCTAAGCAATGGGCTTCTTTTGTTGCCAATAGCACGACTTTTTGTTTGTTTTGACCTTCTAATCTCAGGTGACTATTTGGCGGTAAAATGCCTGCAAGTTGAGGCAATAGATTTTGGCTCGAGAAGTTACCTTCAAGCTCTGTTCGCATAAAAAATCGACTATTAATATTGTCGACAAACTCATTGTTTTTCACAATATTGAGTTGGTGCTCGTAACAGAGACTGGTTATTTTCGCAATGAGCCCTTTTTCATCTGGGCAATCGGTTAGTAATACTTTCTTCATGGTTTCCTCATTCCATAGCAAGATAATGTAAACGTTTTTGATTGTTAACACGAAGTGAATTACAGAACAAGATTTAAATACACGATGCAGGTTTTCGACATAAAAAAAGCCGGCGGAGCCGGCTTCTTATTTAAAATGCGTTTAGTTGACGCGTTTTTCTGCGGCAATATGAAGGTGCGGAGATTTTTCTTTAATGGCTGCTAGGTTATCACCCACAACTGACTTAGGAAGCTGGCCGATAATAAACTCGCCTGTATTCAGTGCTTTTGATGTAGCAGCAAATTGTAATAAGTTCTCACCGTTACATTGAATACTGTCAAAAACAGAGCGAATTTTTAATTTGTTATCTTTTAAAAATGAACGAAGACGAGATTTATCATCTATTTGTGTGTACTCACAAATACGAATAGATACTTCGTCATTGGCGCTGACAGTTGCTGTAAAAAGAGTAGATGTAAGTGCGATAGCACTAAGTGAGAGTAAAGTCTTTTTCATTTTTTATCCCGTGAATATTTATTATGATAAGTATCACCTAGCACATTGCCGCTAAGTGACTAATATAAATAACTAATTTAGGTACTTATATTTATCTACGTGATAGTTTAGTTAATTTTTATGGTTTTGCATGCTTTTACTAGTAAAAAAGTTTATTTTCATCCTTTTGTATTGCTTTGTTGGTTCTATTTTGAACAAATGGTAAAGTTAACTGCCATAACAGGCGTTACAAGCGACTGTTATGGTTTAGTAAAGCTTTTAATTTAGCAGGTTTTATCGGCTTACTTAAATAATGGATATTAAGCTCCTTAACTTGCTGCTTTAAGCTGTCATCACGCACTGCAGTGATCAGGATAGCGGGTACTTGCTTTTGCCAAAGTTGGCGAAGTTGTAAAATTAGACTAACGCCATCACAATCATTACTAAGCTGATAGTCCATTAAAATAACATCTGGTACGGGGTGCGTGCGTGCGTACTCAAGGGCATCACCGACATTGTCTGCACTGTTATAAGTTACAAACCACTTATCGAGTAATGTGCTCATCGCGCTCAAGTTTTCTTGTGCGTCATCGACCATAAAAATCGTTAATGTTTTATCGTGGCTCAAATGTGATGAGTTTGATGGCTTTTGTTGAACCAAAGCAGGCTCACCAAGTGGCACTTCGATACTGAAACAACTACCTTTATCGACCACTGAGCTCAGGGTAAGTGGAATAGAAAGCAGGTCGGCCATTCTTTTAACGACACCTAAGCCTAATCCGACCCCTTTGTTATCGGTTTTGCTGATACGATAAAAATCATTAAAAATCCGCTGTTGTTCATACTCGGATATCCCAGGCCCTGTATCCCAAACTTCGATGCGCAAATGGGGCCCTCGCTGGCGACACAGAACCAAAACTTTACCAGTTTGCGTGTACTTCACAGCATTGGATACTAAATTCTGAATAATCCGTCTTAAGTAAGTGGTATCGCTATGCACAATGGCATCGCATTCTCTAATTTTTAAAATCAGCCCTTTTGCTTTAGATAAAATGGAATATTCATTAGAGAGTGGCTGTAAAATATCACTAATCGAAAAATGACGTGGTGTGGGGGTCATAGCCCCTTGGTCGAGTTTAGCTATTTCAAGCAAGGCAGACATCAAATGTACAGTTGAGTCTAAGCTATCACCCAGCTTATTCAGGGCGCTTTTGTTCGGGGAGTTGAGTTGTTCTTCGTCAATGGCCGCTAAGTACAGCCTAGCTGCATTGAGGGGCTGTAAGATATCGTGACTGGCTAACGCTAAAAAACGGGTTTTACTCTCATTGGCTTTTTCAGCTTCCATTTTGGCCAGTTGGAGTGCTTGCTCCGTTTGCTCTCGTTTAACTATTTGCGCTTCTAAATTTTTGTTAATTGACCTTATTTGTTGCGTACGAACTTCTATTCTGTTTTCGAGATCTATATTGACCTCTTCCAGCGCATCTTGCGTATTAATGTGATTGGTCACGTCAGAGAAACAGGTAACAAAACCACCATCTGGCAATGGATTACCAATCATTTCAAATACTTTACCGTTGCGCCGTTTACGCGTGAAATGGTGCGGTGTGCCATTCTTTAAATGTTGCACACGTTTTTGTACTTGCTCTTCAAACTCGCCTGGGCCGCAATCACCTTTACCCACATTAAAACGGATGACTTCTTCGATAGGCTGCCCAGATTCGAGAAAATTTTCTGGGTATTCAAACATTTCAATATAGCGTTTATTCCAAGCAACGAGTTTGAGGTCTTTATCTACCACAGAGATTCCATGACTGAGATTTTCTAAAGCGGTATAAAGCAAGTTTTGATTAAACTGTAGTGCTTGGGTTGTTTCATCAAAAAAGTTAACCACTTCTTCAAAGGCCATTTGCTTGCCTGAAATGACTGCTCCCATAATGGCACGAGCAGTAGATGCACCGAGTACACCAGCGAGTGAGCGCTCACAATATTCAACAAAATTTATGGTTGGAGTGCTATTATCATCGCCCATTTCATTCATCATGGCGTATTCAATCAGAATTTGTTTTGCTCGTTCAATGCCTAAAAAAGTTTGCAGCAGGACTTTGAGATCGTAAACATTGGCGTTGATGCGTTTATTGGCGCGTTTCGCTAGGTTTTCTGATGCGCGCGGATTTACAAATGCAGAGGCTTGGATTTTATCAACCAGTCGCTCATGAGCCCCTAAACTAAAGCTGATATAACAGATGATGTTAGCGAAAAGCGCAATAAATGTGCCTTGCGTAATAATACTTTGCTGAGAAACATACCCTGCGCCTGAGACCCCTTCAAGCATCGGGAGCATTAAAAATAGCATCCAGCATAGAATACCAGCCATTAAGCCTGCATAGACTCCATATGCATGCCCTTTTCGCCAATATAAGCCGCCGATAATGGCGGGAAGAAGTTGTGTCACTAACGAAAAGGCGACGAGTCCCATACTGGCTAATGCAGATTGATCGCCGACCATTTGTTGATAAAAATAAGAGAGAAATAAAATCAAGGCGATGGTTAAACGACGGACCAGTAAAATGCGTTTCTTATAGCTAGTGGTGATTAAATTTCGTCTAAACTTTCGGCGCAGCATTAAAGGTAAAACAACGTCATTAGAAATCATCGTGCTGAGCGTTAATGTGGCAACGACAATCATTGCCGTCGCAGCAGACAGCCCACCCACAAAGACTAAAATTGCAATTGCATCAAACCCATGTGCGAGTGGTAAGGCTAAAACAAAGCTATCTGGTGCATAGTTGCCGCCAATAAGAGGGTGCATCGCCGCAGTGGCAATAGGAACTATGACCGCTGCAGTTAACAATAAATACAGCGGGAATGCCCATCGTGCGGTTTTGAGGTGTTTAGGATCTTGGTTGTCGATCACAGTGACATGAAATTGCCGAGGTAAACATACAATGGCTGCAGCAGCCATTAAGGTTTGGCCAATAAACGTGAAACTAAAAAAGTCGCTACTTTGCCAATGTTCAAAGGCATCTTGGCTTTTGAAAAATGCTAACATGCCAGGCTGGTAATCACTAAATATGTAGATAGCCAATCCCGCCACAGCGATGAGAGCAATCAGCTTAATGAACGACTCAAACGCAATTGCAAGCATTAATCCTGAACGATATTCAGTGACATCGACTTTGCGAGTGCCAAAAAAAATCGCAAATAACGCCATCATCAATGTGCCAATAAACGCTAACAAGGGGCCGGATACCCCACTGCTGGTTTGGAGTAAAACAAAACTAGTGCTGAGGGCCTTGAGTTGTAAAGCGATGTAAGGAATCGTGGCCAGAAGCGCGATGACAGTCACTAAAATAGCGGTGAACTGTCGTTTTCCGTATCGAGAGGAAATGAAGTCGGCGATGGTGGTAATATTTTGTTTTTTACTGACCACAACGAGCTTGTGTAAAAAACCTTGACCGAAAATAAAAAGTAACGCGGGACCCAGTAAAATGGGCAGATAACTCCAACCATTGTTTGCCGCTGTACCTACAGCGCCATAAAACGTCCATGACGTACAATAAATACCAAGCGCGAGAGAATAAACAAATGGGTGACGAGTAATTTTACTCGCTCTTGCGCTGGTTTTGTCTCCCCAATTCGCCAACCAAAACAAGGCTGCGATATAAGCAAGTGCGACAAAAATAAGAAAGATAGTCATAGTCGAGGCTTGTTATTATTTTGTTCACAAACTTTATCATGTTGAAGCGATAAAGTGTCAATTTCAATCAGTACACGAGTGGCTGCATTAAGCTGCAAAATATTCTTAATCTATTGTTTATTAATACTAATTTAAAAGGGTCAATAGATTATAAAATAATCTAAGACTAATGTCGCATTGGGGGGCTGATTGTAACCTTGGTCAATTTCTTAGCGGCTTTAAATTTATTTTATTTGTTTTATTTCAACTGGTTAGCTTGGGTTGTTACTGACCTTCCCTTTACGTAAAGGGGAGTGTTAATTAGTTGTTACGACTAAGGTCTCAATTAAAATGATGTCGAGCATTGCTAGAGTCAATGGTGACAATTAATACAGTCACTGCTCATTATGAGAGTGATGTAAGGGGATAAAAATGGCTTTTAAAAATGAAGAACAAGCGAAAGCATATTGGTCAGAAAATCTGTCTCTCATGTTTAAGCTTTTAGTTATTTGGTTTGTCGTATCGTTTGGGTTTGGCATCTTATTGGTAGATGTGCTCAATGAAGTACGCTTTTTTGGCTTTAAATTGGGCTTCTGGTTTTCTCAGCAAGGTGCAATTTATACATTTGTTGGTTTGATTTTTTTCTACGTGTACAAAATGAATGCGTTAGATAAAAAATACGGCGTAGATGAATAAGGATTAAAATGATGGATGTAAAAACACTCACTTTTATCATTGTCGGCGCAAGTTTCGCGTTGTACATTGCCATTGCAATCTGGGCGCGAGCGGGTTCAACAAAAGAGTTTTATGTAGCGGGTGGCGGTGTGCCTCCTTTAGCAAATGGTATGGCTACAGCCGCTGATTGGATGAGCGCCGCGTCGTTTATTTCCATGGCTGGTATTATCTCATTCGCCGGTTATGATGGCGGCGTTTATCTGATGGGTTGGACAGGTGGTTATGTTTTATTAGCACTGTGTCTTGCACCTTATTTACGTAAGTTTGGTAAGTTCACTGTTCCTGATTTTATCGGTGATCGTTATTACTCTCAAACGGCTAGAACGGTTGCGGTTATTTGTGCAATCTTCATCTGTTTTACATACATTGCAGGTCAAATGCGCGGTGTGGGTGTGGTATTTTCGCGTTTCTTAGAAGTTGAAATCGAAACGGGTGTCTACATCGGTATGGTGATTGTATTCTTCTATGCGGTGTTAGGTGGCATGAAAGGCATTACGTATACGCAAGTTGCTCAGTATTGTGTTCTAGTATTTGCTTACCTAGTTCCAGCGGTGTTTATCTCACTGATGATGACAGGTCACGTTTTGCCACAAACAGGGTTTGGTGCAACACTCAGTGACGGCTCTGGGATGTATTTGCTTGATAAGCTCGATGGTTTAAGTACGGAGCTAGGTTTTGCCCAGTACACGGAAGGCTCGAAGAGTATGATCGACGTCTTTGCAATTACGGGTGCCTTAATGGTGGGTACTGCTGGTTTACCACATGTTATCGTGCGCTTTTTCACTGTACCACGTGTAAAAGATACGCGTATTTCTGCGGCTTGGACTCTAGTATTTATCGCGATCGTATACACTACAGCTCCTGCGGTTGCGTCTTTTGCTCGTGTTAATATGATTGATACAATCAATGGCAAAGATGGTAGCGGTACGGTTTATGCGGATGCGCCAGCCTGGGTTAAAAACTGGGAACGCACAGGTTTGATTAAGTTTGATGACAAAAATGGCGACGGCAAAATGTTCTATTCTGCTGGCAAAATTGAAGATCAAAATTCAGCAAACGAAGTTAAAATTGACCGCGACATCATGGTATTGGCAAATCCTGAAATTGCTGATTTACCAGCATGGGTGATTGCATTAGTTGCAGCGGGTGGTATTGCAGCAGCATTGTCTACAACCGCAGGGCTATTACTGGTTATTTCAACCTCGGTTTCACATGATTTACTTAAACGAACTTTTAAACCGGACATTACTGATAAACAAGAGCTGATGGCTGCGCGTTTAGCGGCAATGGTGGCCATTTGTGTCTCGGCGTATTTTGGTATCAACCCGCCTGGATTTGTCGCCTCGGTTGTTGCATTTGCCTTTGGTCTGGCAGCTGCAAGCTTCTTCCCTGCCATTATTATGGGGATCTTCTCTAAGAAGATGAATAAAGAAGGCGCCATTGCAGGGATGGTTTCAGGTATTACTTTCACCGCGGGTTATATCATTTACTTCAAGTTTGTTAGTCCTGAGCTCAATGCTCCTGCTAACTGGTTATTTGGTATTTCACCTGAAGGAATTGGCCTAATCGGTATGTTAGTGAACTTTGTTGTTGCAGTGGCTGTGCTTAAACTCACTGCTGAAACGCCAGAAGAAGTTCAAGAGATGGTTGAAAGTATTCGTAACCCGAAAGGTTCAGAAGCAGCGCATGCGCACTAAGCTATCTGGCTTATAACGATAAGAAGCTCGACTAACGTCGAGCTTTTTTTTTTATCCAGTTTCAGTACAGTGGGCTTAGCCTTTGCAACCGGTAATGATGATGACTATTGAACAAAAAGAGTTAATACGCTTTATTAGCGAACAAGCCCCTTTTAATCAGCTCGATTCTGCTGCGACGGAGTATTTTGTCTCTCATTTGCAAGTTGTTTATATTAGCAAAGAAAATCAGCATCAATGGCTTAACAATCAGAAACCTAACTTATATTTAATTCGCTCAGGCTCGTTTGATTTAGTCGAGCCAAGTGGCGAACTCGTTGCGCGATTATCTGAAGGCGAATATTTTGGTTACCCTTCGCTTTTGACTGGGGATGACATTCAAAATCAACTTCAAGTGCAAACCGATGGCATAGTGTATTTACTGGAACAAAGTGCATTTGATTTTTTACGTCAGCAATACAAAGCCTTTGAGCAGTATTTTGTTCGCGCACATGCAAATCGGTTGTTATCCACCCATTATAAAAATAAAGCTGATAATTGGTCTGAACGCCGTATTTCTGAAGTCATGCATAAAGGGGCGGTGACACTCTCTCCAGATGCGAGTATTCGCCAAACGGCCAAAAAAATGAGCCAACATGGCGTGTCATCAATTATGGTTATGGAACATGAACGCCTCGTAGGAGTCGTGACCGACCGTGATTTACGTAACCGAGTCTTAGCCACAGAGCTTGACCCAAAAGAGTCTGTTAGTGTGATTATGAGTGCTAAACCTAAGTATATTTTCGAAAATAACCGGGTCTTTTCGGCACTACATTTAATGCTGCGACATAATATTCACCATCTACCTGTACTAGATGAAAACCATAAACCGCTCGGCATGTTGACTAGTACAGATTTACTTCGTCAGCAAAAATCCGATCCTGTGCAGCTGATAGGCCGTATTTATAAGGCCACCACAGTGGCAGATGTTAAGCGCTATGCTATGGAAATACCTGAATTATTACAGGGTTTTTCTCATAAAGTCGAAGATATCAGCCTGATTGGAAAATTGCTTAGTGGTATCACAGATGCGTTAACATCACGGCTAATTTATTTATTCCAAGAAGATCATGGCGCAGCCCCAACAGCATTTAGCTGGATATGCTTTGGCTCGCAAGCACGCGAAGAGCAAACACTTCATTCAGATCAAGACAATGGCTTATTATTGCCCGATGATCTTACTCCTGATCAGCGCCGTTATTTTGCTGCCATGGGCGAGTTTGTCTGCGAGCAACTAAGCGCATGTGGGATTGTTAAATGCCCTGGCAATATTATGGCCAGTTCGCCTGAGTGTTGTTTATCGATCTCTGCGTGGCTGGCTAAATTCGCTCATTGGGTTAGTAGCCCCTCACCTCAAGCGGTACTCAATTGTAAAATATTTTTTGATTTACGCTTTGTTGAAGGTTCGAGTGAACTCTATAAAGGATTCAGTTTTAAACTCAGCGAAATGAGTAAAAATCAGATTTTCTTTGCCTCGATGGCCACCGATATTAACACTAATTCAGTACCAATTGGCTTATTTAATCAATTTAAATTGGAGCAAACTCTCCATAAATACAAGTACTTAGATCTCAAAAAACGCGGTGTGGTGATCATAAATGACATTGTGCGTTTATACGCATTAAGTAATGGTGTCAAAGCCGCTAATACTGTAGAACGCATTGATCTCTTGGTTAAAGCGCAAGCTAACAATAAGCGTGATTTATATGACCTTAAAGATTGCTGGCGCTTCCTGACTCAGTTGCGTCTACGGAGCCAAATTAATCAAGAAGGGCTACCGAGTAACTGTATTAACCCAGAAACATTAACTTCATTAGAAAAACATCAATTGAAAGAAGCATTTTTCCTCGTCAAACAAGCGCAACAGGCCGCTGCATTTAAGTTTGCACGAGGCAGTTTATAACTATTTGTCTGACTTTTGCCACGCAGGGATGTGGGTGGCCCGACAACTAATGACTTATCGAGTGTCGCTCGTATAAGTAAAGAAGGATCAATTATCGTGAGTATATTTAATACCATAAAACGGTTATTAGGGCTCTCTCCCGAGTTGCAAGATACCTTGCAGCAAAATTGTTTTCGCGCCAAATATTTAGTGATTGATCTAGAGCTAACCGGCCTCAATCCTAAAAAGGATGAAATCGTTTCTCTAGCTTGGTTGCCCATAGAAGAGCAGCGGATATTTGTAGGGCAAAGTGAGCATTTTATTAATTCTCATGTTAATGAGCTAAAGCAAAGCCCAATTTTTCATGGTATTGATAGCCATGCTGTGCAAGGTGGCGTCCCATTAATCTCAGCGCTGCAACAGCTTAGGCCGTTAATAGATCAATATGTGTTGGTATTTCATAATGCTGAGCTGGATTGGTTATTTTTAAAAAATGCATTTGGCCAATTTAATATGTCAGTCGCACCGACTGTGATGGTCGATACTATGAAAATCGAGCACAAACGTTTGTCGTTACAAGGTCAAGAAATAGGCTTTGATGATTTGAACTTAGCTGCGTGCCGAGCCCGTTATAGTTTGCCAGAGTATTTAACACATAACGCTTTAACCGATGCTTTGGCGACCGCTGAGCTCTTTTTAGCCCAATTGAATAAAATAACAGGAGGTAAAGGCGTTGAACTGCGCCAGCTCGTGTAATGGGTTCTGGCGCTGGGTTTAAAGCGATCTAATCGTTAGACTGGAATATATGAAAGCAGCCTTTACCGTTGTTTTTGGCTTGATAAAGTGCTTTGTCCGCTTGTTGAACGAGCGGCTCTCCCACTTGTTCTGAGAGTGTGGTAAAGGCTATGCCAATACTGATCCCACAGGTTACCTGCGTGGAGCTATCAATACTAATCGGTTGGTTGATATCTTCAATTAGGCGCTCAGCGATTTGAGTGAGCTCAGCTTCATCAAGGGCTTGGTCGATAATTATAATAAATTCATCACCGCCAATACGTGCGACTAAATCATAGCCTCGCATTGCTTTTACCATCCGCTTACTGACTTCAACCAGTACTTTATCACCTGCATGATGGCCGTATGTATCATTTATCGGCTTGAAGCCATCTAAATCAAGGTATAACAAGTAAACATAGGCAGGTTGACGGTCAAGACGAGCTGAAATGCGTCTGAGTTCATTAAACAGCGATTTTCGATTTGCAAGCCCGGTTAAATTATCGTGAAGTGAATCAAACTCAAGTAGAGTTTGAAGTTGTTTTCGCTGTTCGACTTCTCGTTGCAGCTCTGTCAGGCTGTTTTGCAATTGTTGTGTGCGAGACTCTACTTGGTGCTCTAATTCGTTTTGGTATTCAGCTAAGCGCTGATTGGCTTCATATAAAGCTTGTTGGTTATTAAAGGCATCAAGTGCGGATGCAATGACATGACTGATGGTATAAAGCACATCAACCATGACTCCAGAGTATTCATCTTCTCGTCGATAAGACTGAATTATAAACGCGCCCAAGAAGTTTTCTCTGATAGTCAATGGAAAGCACAGCCATTGTTGGGGTAAAGAACCAAGCACTTTGACTTCGCCTTTATCTATTAGCTCAGAAAGTTGTGATAAATTAAAGTTACACACTTTTTTCTGGGCTAGGGCGTAGTAAGTGAGCGTACTCGCTAAGTCATTGAGTTCAATGCCATTGAGATCTTCTGCCTTAAAGTCATCTTTGACGTCATGGAAATACGGGAAGGTGAGCCGCTCGTCGTCACCTAAAAGTACCACGTAAAAATTATCGGCATAGGTTACTTTTTGTAAAATACAATGGATATCGAGCAAAAATCGCTGAATAGAATCACTGCTATTGAGGCAAGCAACAATGTCTGTCATTCGGTCAAGAACCCCGGATTCATTTAGACCAGTGAGTGCCATGGGCTGTCCTTGTGATAAAGTTAAAAATGAAAAAGTACTTATGAAATAAAGATAGTATTATCAGTGAGATTTGTGAACTTTATCCCTGAAAAAGCTTGTTTTAATTACGTGTTAAATTGCATAGTAAGCATTACATTATTCATTCGATTTGACATTTTATCTGGAACATAAACTTAAATAGCTAACATTAGGGAGTGAAAATGCATAATAAATTACGGAGTGTTTCTCAGAAATCTACATGGTGTGCCATTTTATTGAGTGGGATCTTAATGGGGTGTTCAAGCACGTCATCTCATCAGGCAGTATCACCTGCAGTGTCCCATGATGGATTAACGTTAATCAAAGAAACACGTTCAACAATTGTGTATAAAAAGTCACCGGTAGATTTTGGTTCTTATTCAACTATTCAGATATTGCCCAGTCAAGTTGCCTTTAAGAAAAATTGGCAGCGAGACTATAATCGTACAGCTGTTAGTTTGAGTGAGCGGATCTCTGATAAAGAAGTAACCAACATTAAATTGGTGGTTACAGAGTTGTTTGATGAGGTGTTTCGCACCGAATTTGGTGAGGTTGGTGGATACCCGCTTGTGCAAGCACCTTCACAAGGCACATTATTGTTACGTCCTTTTATAATTAATCTTGATGTTTATGCCCCAGATATTAATTCAAGCACTCGCGGGCGCACCTATGTAGAGGCTACAGGGCAAGCCACCTTGTATTTAGAAATATACGATGCAGTTAGTGGTGAAATTTTAGCGCGAGTCAGTAATGCGCAAGAAGCAGGCGATAACGGCTATCATCAGTGGGCTAATCGAGCGACTAACCGAGCTGACGCAAAACGTGTGATGAAAAAATGGGCTCAGACACTCAGAGTCAGCTTTGATAAAGCACAAGAGAACCACGTGAAGTAACATGATTTAAGCGCTGTTCTGGCAAAATCATTTAGGAGCAGCGCTATTATAATTGGACGTCTAAACATCTAGAGCTTGAAATTTCCAGATATCTAGTCATAATTGCAGGTAGTTTTGCTTATAGAGAAATAACGATGCCAATTACTGTCCTTGATGAACTCCCTGCTATTGCACAATTACGCCAAGAAAATGTGTTTGTGATGCCTAAAACTCGGGCTAAAACGCAAGAAATTCGTCCAATGCAGTTGGCAATTTTAAATTTGATGCCCAATAAAGTCGAAACAGAAGTACAGTTTATTCGCTTATTAGCTAACTCTCCGTTACAGGTGAATGTTGATTTATTGCGCTTAGACACCCACAGAAGCAAAAATACCTCTGAGCAGCATCTAGATACGTTTTATCGTTATTTCTCTGAAGTCAAAGATCTTAATTATGATGCACTAATTGTCACCGGAGCTCCTTTGGCACACCTCGAATTTGAAGAGGTTGCATACTGGGAAGAGCTTAAAGTGATTTTAGATTGGGCAGAACAACATGTTACCTCAACTCTTTTCTCATGCTGGGCCGCTCATGCTGCGCTTTACCATCATTATGGGTTGAAGCGAGATTTACGTGAACAAAAGTTATGTGGTGTGTTTCAGCATCAATGCTTTTTTGAACATGCCGCCTTGACGCGGGGTTTTGATGATGAGTTTTTGGTTCCTCATTCTCGCTATGGCCATATCGAGGTGAGCAAGATTCAACAGGTCGTTGAGTTAACTATTTTAGCTGGGTCAGACACGGTTGGCGCGTATTTGACAAAAAATACCTCCGGGAGCCAAGTGTATTTAACAGGTCATCCCGAGTATGATGCGGATACCCTAAAAGGTGAGTATATCCGTGATTGTGCGAAAGGATCGGATGCGCCTAAACCCGAAAATTATTTTGTCGACGATAACCCAGATAACAAACCGTCAAAAACATGGCAAAGTCATGCCTTTTTATTGTTTTCGAATTGGTTAAACTATTATGTGTACCAAACGACGCCTTATGATATTAACTTAGTTAGCCAGGATGTGAGGACTAACAATTATGCCGAATAAAGACAATACAGCCCAATTAAAAGCCGCGCTAGATGAACGTATTTTGATTTTAGATGGTGCGATGGGGACAATGATCCAAGAATATAAATTTTCTGAAGAAGACTATCGAGGCGAGCGTTTTGCTGATTGGCATGTATTGATTAAAGGTAATAATGATTTGTTGAGCCTGACTCAGCCCGATGTGATCGCAAAAATTCATCGTGATTATCTCCAAGCAGGTGCTGATATCATCGAAACAAATACGTTTAACTCAACCACCATTTCAATGGAAGACTATGAAATGGCACACTTAAGTCGTGAAATAAACCTAGAGTCGGCTAAATTAGCGCGCACCGTATGTGATGAAGTCACTGCGCTTGAGCCACATAAACCGCGTTTTGTTGCTGGGGTTTTAGGGCCGACTTCTAAAACCTGCTCGATTTCGCCAGATGTGAATGATCCGGGTTATCGAAATATTACCTTTGATGCGCTGGTGGAAGCGTACATCGAATCGACCTTGGCGTTAATGGAAGGTGGAGTCGATATTATCTTAATTGAAACTATTTTTGATACCTTAAATGCCAAAGCTGCATCATTTGCAGTAGAAGAAGCGTTTGAACAAGCTGGACGCGCATTACCCGTGATGATCTCTGGCACGATTACAGATGCATCGGGACGCACATTATCTGGGCAAACTACCGAGGCATTTTACAATTCAATACGCCACATTAAACCGATTTCAATCGGGCTTAATTGTGCTCTAGGTCCTGATTTATTGCGCCAATATGTCGAAGAACTCTCACGAGTCTGTGAAACATATACCTCGGTCCATCCCAATGCAGGTTTGCCAAATGAGTTTGGAGAATATGACTTAGAAGCCCCCGAAATGGCCGCTGAAATTATCGATTGGGGTCAATGTGGTTTTATCAATATTGTCGGTGGGTGCTGTGGTACAACGCCTGCACACATCAAAGCATTTGCGCAAGGACTCGCAACGGTTGCCCCTCGTCCATTACCAGAACTTGAAGTTAGGATGCGTTTATCTGGTTTAGAAGCCTGTAATCTGAACTAAGGACTGATAATGACTCAAAATACTGCCGTGTTTACCAATGTAGGTGAACGAACCAACGTCACCGGTTCAGCTAAATTTAAACGTTTAATCATGGAAGAAAACTATGAAGAAGCGTTAAGCGTTGCCAGAGAGCAAGTTGAAAGTGGTGCGCAAGTTATTGATATCAATATGGATGAAGCCATGTTGGACTCAAAAGCAGCCATGGTGAAATTTCTAAATTTAATCGCCTCAGAGCCCGATATTTCTCGGGTGCCGATTATGGTCGATTCATCGAAGTGGGATGTGATCGAAGCGGGTTTAAAGTGCATTCAAGGCAAAGCGATTGTTAATTCAATTTCCCTAAAAGAAGGGGAAGAACCCTTTATTCGTCAGGCTAAAATCATCAAACGATTTGGCGCCGCAGCTGTGGTGATGGCATTTGATGAAACAGGGCAAGCTGAAACGCAAGATCGGAAATTTGAAATTTGCCAACGTTCTTATCGTATTTTAGTGGACCAATTGGGATTTCCACCGGAAGACATTATTTTTGACCCGAATATTTTTGCGGTCGCGACGGGGATTGAAGAACACGATAATTATGCGGTTGAGTTTATTGAAGGAACACGACGCATTAAAGCAGGGCTACCTCATTGTAAAGTTTCTGGTGGTGTCTCGAATGTGTCGTTTTCTTTTCGGGGTAATAATCCGGTTCGTGAAGCGATTCATTCGGTGTTTTTATACCATGCGATTAAAGCAGGCATGGACATGGGGATTGTTAATGCAGGTCAATTGGCTGTGTATGATGATATTCCCGAAGAGCTGCGAAAGGCTGTTGAAGATGTGGTTCTCAATAAAGATGCTGGAGCGGGTGAGCGCCTTGTCGAGCTGGCGCCTAAATATTCTGGGATGGCGCAAGCTGAGCGCGTCGAAGATTTAGAATGGCGCACTTGGCCTGTAGCCAAACGTTTAGAACATGCCTTAGTGAAAGGCATTACTGACTTTATCGAAGCTGATACCGAAGAGTGCCGTTTGAGCTTTGAGCGCCCAATCGAAGTGATTGAAGGCCCATTAATGGATGGTATGAATGTCGTCGGTGACTTGTTCGGTGAAGGTAAAATGTTTTTGCCGCAAGTGGTTAAATCAGCGCGAGTAATGAAGCGCGCTGTGGCTTATCTAAATCCGTTTATTGATGCACTCAAAGAAGAAGGGGCAACCAACGGTAAAATAGTGATGGCGACGGTAAAAGGTGATGTCCATGATATTGGTAAAAATATCGTTGGTGTCGTATTGCAATGTAATAATTACGATGTGGTCGACTTAGGTGTGATGGTCCCTGCTGAGAAAATTTTGCAAACAGCTATTGATGAAAAAGCCGATGCGATTGGATTATCAGGCCTTATCACTCCTTCATTGGATGAAATGGTACATGTTGCCAAAGAGATGACCCGGCGTGGTTTTACGATCCCATTATTAATTGGTGGCGCAACGACCTCAAAAGCCCATACAGCCGTTAAAATTGAACCTCAGTATGATAAAGGCGTTGTGTATGTAAATAATGCCAGTCGTGCTGTGGGCGTGGTTTCATCTTTGCTTAGCGACACGCTCAAACCCGCTTTTTTAGAGAAAACGAAAAAAGAGTACGAAGTTGTACGCGATCAACAAGCGCGTAAACGCCCGCGTTCTAAAGCTGTGTCGCTGACTCGAGCACGAGAAAATGCAGCACAACTCGATTGGCAAAATTACACGCCTCCTGTGCCTAAAAAACTAGGGGTGACAGAATTTAAAGATGTCTCAATTGCGACATTACGTCAGTATATTGACTGGACTCCTTATTTTATGACGTGGTCGATAGCAGGAAAATATCCAAGGATATTAACCGATGAGATTGTTGGTGAGCAGGCGCAAAGCTTATTTGCCGATGCTAACGCCATGCTCGATGAGCTTGAAAAATCTGGCAGTTTACAACCTTTAGGGGTGATTGGATTATTTCCTGCCAACCGAGTCGGAGATGATATTGAAATCTACACCGATGAAACACGCACCGACGTCTTAACCTTGTCGTGTCACTTACGCCAACAAACTGAAAAGTCGGATTTTGCCAACTATTGTTTAGCAGATTACATCGCGCCAAAAGGAATAGCTGATTATTTTGGTGCCTTTGCGGTCACCGGCGGGTTAGAAGAAGATGATTTAGCTGATGCGTTTGATAAACAGCAAGACGATTATAATAAGATTATGGTCAAGGCGGTGGCTGATCGTTTGGCAGAAGCATTTGCAGAGTATCTGCATCAACAAGTGCGTAAAGAGTTTTGGGGTTATGCGCCAGACGAAACACTTTCAAATGAAGAACTGATCCGCGAAAATTACCAAGGGATCCGTCCTGCACCTGGTTATCCAGCTTGTCCTGAGCACACAGAGAAAAAGAAAATTTGGCAATTACTCGATACCGAAACACGCATTGGTATGCAGTTAACGAGTTCATATGCAATGTGGCCGGGTGCTGCGGTATCGGGTTGGTATTTTTCTCATCCGCAAGCGAAATATTATGCCGTCGCGGCTATTCAAAAAGATCAGGTGGAAGACTACGCTAAGCGTACCAACATGAGCCTGTCAGAAGCTGAGCGTTGGTTATCACCTAACTTAGGGTATGAACCTGAAAGTTAAGAGTATTTTAAAGGGTATGAGGAAAAAGTCAGTTATAAATGCTGGCTTTTTTATGCAAAATTACCAATCAATAGGCGATAAGCCTAGATGAAAATCAGTTAAAACGTTTTATTTGGTCGTAATTATGCTAATTTCTAGTTACTGAAAAAGTAATCACAAGGATGTATCGAAGGTTTTGTATATGTCTAAGTTATGTGTATTACTGCTATTTATTAGTTGTTGTTTACAGGCCACCAACGAAGTGGTGGTCGATATCCTAAAAAGTGAAAATTTCACTAACCGTTATAACGAAATTCTTAATGGTCGTTCTGCGCTGGCAGTTGAAGAGTTTAAGCCTCTCTCGGCGGGTTCACACCTTGAAATTGTTGAGATGATTCTCTTACAACAAGCTCTTTATTTAGGTGGCGAAACTCGCCCTGTTAGGTTTAAAGGCACAGAATCTCACAATCTCAATGAATATACCGATCTAATCAGTGGAGATGTTTTAACTTTAGGACGTACCTTGTGGTTTGAAGATACGGTCGACTTTTTAGGATCGCTCTATGTCAGCGAAGCTGTGATCCCTTATGGACAATATGAAGCGGGCTTTTATGTCGCAAAAGACAATTTAGCGGCGCAAAGTATGACCATTGATGATTTGCACAAATTAAAAGTAGTCGCGAACCCGCGTTGGAAGGCCGATTGGCGAGCTCTTAAAAATACACCTGTGATCATTAATAATTTTATTGGCCCGTGGGAAAATATGCTTGCTATGGTCGATGCAAAAATAGTCGATGCCATGCTGGTTAATTTTAGTGTAAGCCCAGATTTAATATTACGGTTTGCCGGAAAAGAATTTGTACCCATTCCAAACCTAAAGGTGATGCTACCTGATTCAAGGCATTTTGTTGTGAGTAAGCAACACCCAGAAGGTAGAGCAATATTTGAAGCACTTGAAAAGGGGTTAGTTGAGCTTAATAAGCAGCATAGAATTAAGCGCTTTTATCAACAAGCTGGCTTTATTAATTCGCAAGTTAAAGAGTGGCAGTTAGTAAATAAAGCAATGGTGGTCGTCAATGACTAAACCATCTTTGTTAATACTCGTGGTGATAGTGGCTCCGTTTCTTGTTGGGCAAAGTACCCTCGCTGAGATTGCTGATAAACCACCGGCTTTAATGGGAACCAAGGTTACCTCGATTAAAGTTGATAATGTGCTCGAAGAACAAGTGAGTCCAAGACTCGAGGCCTCGCTTACAAAGTTAAAATCATTAATAGCCGATGATTATAATTTCATGATGCTCCAAGCTCTGGATGATGTGAAAGCCAATTTGCAGGTGACACCTAGCTTAGTGGTTGAGCTTGAGGCGTTGTTGCTTGAAGCAAAGATTAAACAGTATTTTGGAGCGTATTCTGAGGCTTTATTATTAAATGCACAAGCTTTAGAGCTTGGTACACAATTGCAAAACCCCACTCTCTTAGCACATGTTTATAGTGCTTATGGCCAGTTACATTTAGGGTTAGATCAGACTCGTTTAGCAACTCAATTTTATGATTTAGGCTTACAGGCTATTGGTGAAAAAAACCAAACGTACCGCGCGCACCTTCTCGTATTAAAAGGGCAGCTCCATGTTTTTAATGGTAGTTATCGCCAAGCAATACAACTGTATCAGCAAGCTGATACCTTACTGGACCCAGATTCGACCATGCAAATCGAATTGCAGTTCGCCTATTCACAAGCGGCCTTAAAGTTAGGGCGCCCAAAGGATGCGCGAGCGGCACTCGAAAAGCTTAATTCATCATTTATATCTGTGTTTTCTTCGGAACAACTGCTTAAGTATCAATTGCTGAAAGCACAAGCGTATTTACAGCATGGGGAGTTTCAACTGGCAATTGAGATAGCGCTTGAGCAGCTAAGTATTACCTATAATTCGCGTTTTTTAGACATTCAGGCGCAGTTACAAAAATTATTAGCGGATGCCTATTTACAGCTTGGAAAAATGCGAGAAGCTTATATTTTTTTAAATCGCTACCATTTAACGGTTGTAGCCCTTGATGAGCAAAAACGAAACAATAAAGTGCTGCAGCTTGAAGCGCAGCTCAACACTCGATTGCAACAACAGCAAATACGTTTACTTGAGCAAGAAAATAAACTTCATGCAGCTCAAATCCAGCAGCAAAGCTTACAGCAACAGCAGCAACAAAAAGAGCACGAACAGACAAAAAAGAAGTGGGGCTTTTTTGCGGTGCTTATCATGGTATTTGTTTGGATTTTGTATCGCCGCTTTATTACCCAGCAATATTTAGCCAGATTAAAATCAGAAGTAACAAAGCAAACATTGGAATTAGCAGAAAAAAATAAAGAACTCGAACAGCTCAGTTATAGCGACAGTTTGACAGGGCTTCATAATCGACACTACTTTACGAATATAATTGAGGATGAGGTAGCGTTAGTCGAGCGAGCGTTTTCATCAACGAAGGCTGATGAACCCTACGGACTGTCGTTTGCCTTAATCGATATTGACTATTTTAAGCGCATTAATGATCGCTTTGGTCATGGCGCAGGAGATGAAGTGCTTAAACAGTTTTCGTCGATTTTAAAAACGGTCATTCGAGAGGGGGATTTTGTTATTCGCTGGGGTGGCGAAGAGTTTTTGATTGTTTTTCGTCATGCATTGCGTGATGACGTACCTGCAATTGTTGAGCGCCTAAGAGAGAATGTAGCCCTTAATACTTTTAACCTTGAGCAGGCTGAGTCTTTGCAAGTCAGTTGTTCAATTGGCCTTGCTACCTTTCCATTTAACAAACAAGATGTGACAGCGTTTAGTTGGCAACAAGTACTCGAATTGGCTGATTTAGCATTGTATGGCGCGAAAAAAAGTGGCCGTAATGCGTGGGTTGCGCTTGATTATCAAGCTCAAAACCATCAGAGTTCAGAGTTATTAATTCAAGAAGGGTTGGCGAAAGCTGTGGCTTCAAAGGTTATTTCTGTACGCTCAAACTTAACTCAGCCTTTGCACTTTTAAAACAGAAGGTCGTGCCTTCTGTTTTAAATAATCATGATTAGTCTACGTAGAACTTTTGCTGGAATTTTAATGTGTGTTGTTGGCGACCTTGTTTTAAACCAATGTTAAAACGATAAATTTCTTCATTGGTAAACTTAATTGGTGCAATGTAATAAACCGCGTCTCCTTCAACCACTTCTTTAAAACTAAGATCAATAGTATTTCCGAGTAGGTTTCTGGCTTGGCCTACAATTTCGACTTGCTGTGCTGGTTTGTCTTTGTGACGGCTATCTAATACAGAGATATTGATAACACCACTATATTTACTGCGCTCAAGACCATAGTGTTTAGCAATGTTTGGCTGTAAAAAAGTAGAAGGAAAAGCAATGTAATGGACTTCCCAATCGCCAAGCTGTTTAAATTGTCCGCCTTGGTCGTTGGCAAACACAGTCCCACTAAAAAGTAGCGCAATAACAGTTAGAATACGGGCTAGCATAGGGTTTCCTTTTTGAAAAAATCAATCGAGCGAATAAATAAAATAGCGAGTTAAGCCCGAACTAAAGTGGGCTTAACTCGATAATGTTCGTACTTAACGAAACAAATCCATAAATAGAATTTGTAAAAACTGTAGTGCCACAATAAGCACTAAAATTGACAAATCTAAACCACCTAGCGGAGGTAAAACTTTACGAATTGGACGCAGCATTGGCTCAGTTAACTGATGGAAAACTGCCTCGATAGGGTTATGGCCTTGGCTAACCCAGCTTAAGATTGCTCTGATGATGAGCACCCAAAAAACTAAGTTAAGTGCCTCTTTAAACAGTGTGATAACACCCCCGACTAATGCATTAATCGGATCCCAACCGTTAAAGAAAAGTAACATCACAGTGCTTATTTTGGCAAAGGCGATGATGAAAGCAAGAAACAAAGATGCTAAGTCAAAGCCGCCAAAACCAGGGATGATTTTACGCAATGGGTTTACTAATGGTGAAGTGGCTTTAATGACAAATTGACTCAATGGGTTATAAAAGTCGGCTTTGGCTAATTGCAGCCAAAAACGCAGTAGTACAACCATTAAAAATAAGTCAAACGCGATTTCTATTAAAAATTTAAAAGCATTCATGGTAGCTCCTTAAAGTTCTTGTTCCATTTGCACTGCGCGAGCAATGCAGGCATCCATCGCATCACTGACTGTTTGCTCTAAGCCATTTTGTTGAAGGTGCGCAATCGCTGCGGCTGTTGTGCCGCCTTTTGAAGTCACATTGCTTCGCAATTCACTCACTTCAATTTGCTGATTTTCAACCATCATTGCAGCGCCCATCGCGGTTTGCTGAACCAGTTGACGTGCTTGCTCTGCACTAAAACCCAACGCTTTGGCTTTTGTTTCTATCGCTTCCATAAAGAGGAAGAAATAGGCCGGTGATGACCCAGTTACGGCAATGATGTCATTAATTTGGGATTCTTTTTCAAGCCACATCGCAATGCCTGTTGAACTAAAAATATCCGTGATTATGGCATTCTCTTGTTCGCTGATTCCTGCTGCAAACAATCCAGATACACCTTTACCAAGTAACGACGGTGTATTGGGCATGCAACGCACCAGTTTTACATCGTGTTGAAGCATTTCGCGCAAACGAGCAACCGTGATCCCTGCAGCCACTGAGACAAAAACTTTGCTGCTCAAATCAATGCCTGAAACGGCAAATGTTTGGCATAAGTCGGCCATCATCTGTGGTTTGACTGACAGCACTACAATGTCAGCTTCAGCAAGGGCGACTAAATTATCGGTTTGAGTTTGCACGCCAAAATCATTGGCTACTTTGTCGAGTTTGCTTTGATTGCGATTGGTTGCAATGATGTCTGAGGCACGAAAACCACTATTGATCATGCCACCAATAATGGCATAACTCATATTTCCAGTACCAATAAATGCAACTTTTGCTTGAGACATACGAAACCTTTTTAATGTTGTTGTGTCGGGTAATCGCGGGCACCAAAGATATCGGTGCCAATGCGAACCATGGTTGAACCTGCAGTAATTGCCGCTTCGACATCACCACTCATCCCCATAGATAAAGTATCCATAGTAGGATATTGGGTTTTAAGTGTATCAAAACAAGCCCTTAATTGGCTAAAGCTTGCGATGAGCTCGGCTTCACTATCTGTTTGGGCGGGGATGGTCATTAAGCCTCTAAGGGTTAATTGGCGAGATTGAGCAATAAACTCTGCTAATTCAGCAACTTCTTCGATTGGACAGCCTGATTTTGCTTCATCTTTTGAAATATTGACTTGGATGAGCACATTGAGTGGCAGTAAGTTATTAGGGCGTTGTTTGTTCAATCTGTCGGCGATTTTTATGCGTTCGACACTTTGAACCCATGAAAAGTTTTCTGCGATGGGTTTTGTTTTATTTGATTGAATCGGACCAATAAAATGCCACTCGATATCTCGGTGAGGCAGTTGCTTGATTTTATCGACCGCTTCTTGCACATAAGACTCGCCAAATTTTCGGTGACCTGCTTGATATGCATCTATGATTAATTGAACTGGCTTGGTTTTGCTAACAGCAAGCAAGCTCACACTTTGCGCTGGTTTTTGTGCTTTTTTCTCTGCAAGCGCAATTCTTGCGTAGGCGGATTTAAGTCGTTCTGCTATTGTAACCATATAATTATCAGATAGTTGTGGAGTTAAACTCATGGATATTACCGAATTACTTGCCTTTAGTGTTCAGCATAAGGCGTCCGATTTACATTTATCATCAGGTGTATCACCTATGATACGTGTTGATGGTGATGTCAGACGCATTAATATTCCAGTGCTTGAAGCTAAAGATGTCAACGGTTTGGTGTATGACATTATGAATGATAAACAGCGCAAAGAATACGAAGAAAATTTAGAATGCGATTTTTCATTTGAAGTGCCAAATTTAGCGCGATTCCGTGTGAATGCTTTTAACTCTAATCGAGGCCCTGCAGCGGTGTTCCGTACTATCCCAAGTGATGTTTTAACACTCGATGATTTAGGCGCACCAGATATCTTTAAAACCATCTCAGATAATCCGCGAGGCTTAGTGTTGGTCACTGGGCCTACGGGTTCAGGTAAATCAACCACGCTCGCTGCGATGGTTGATTACATTAATGCAAATAAACACCATCATATTTTAACTATCGAAGATCCAATCGAGTTTGTGCATCAAAATAAATTGAGTTTGATTAATCAGCGAGAAGTTCACCGCGATACTAAAAGTTTTAGTAATGCGCTCAGAAGTGCGTTACGTGAAGATCCCGATGTCATATTGGTTGGTGAGTTACGTGACTTAGAAACCATCCGACTCGCCATGACCGCAGCCGAAACGGGTCATTTAGTGTTTGGCACTTTGCATACCACTTCAGCACCAAAAACCATTGACCGTATCATTGACGTCTTCCCAGGTGAAGAAAAGGATATGGTGCGCTCAATGTTGTCTGAATCATTGCGTGCGGTTATCTCACAAACGTTGTTGAAAAAAATTACCGGCGGGCGAATTGCCGCACATGAAATTATGATTGGTGTGCCAGCGATCCGTAACTTAATCCGTGAAGATAAAATAGCCCAAATGTATTCATCGATTCAGACTGGAGCATCTCATGGCATGCAAACCATGGATCAATGTTTATTAAACTTATTGAACCGCGGAATTATTAGTCAAGCGCAAGCGCAAGCCAAAGCCCATGATAAAGGAGCATTTGGTGGTATGGGCACAATGTAAGAGAATATTATGAGTACTTTAAATAGCTATTTAAGCCAAATGATTGAACGTAGTGCCTCAGATTTATTTGTATCTACGTTTATGCCTGTCAGTGCAAAAATAAATGGTGAATTAACCCATTTAGATGACCATGATTTAACGGAAGAAGAAGCCCTGTCTCTCGTTGAGTCAGCGATGTCTGAAAAACAAAAAAACGAATTTCATGAGTCAAAAGAGTGCAACTTTGCAATCGCGACAGATCAAGGGCGTTTTCGTATTTCTGCATTTTGGCAGCGTGATAAAGCGGGCATGGTTATTCGTCGCATCGTGAGCACCATTCCGGATGTGAACGATTTAGGCCTTCCGCCAGTATTAACCGATGTCATTATGGCAAAACGAGGTTTAGTGCTGTTTGTTGGTGGCACGGGAACAGGTAAATCAACTTCACTTGCAGCATTAATAGGTTATCGTAATCGTAATCAACGTGGACATATTTTAACCATTGAAGATCCCATCGAATTCGTTCACGAGCATCAAAAAAGTATCGTCACACAACGAGAGGTAGGCTTGGATACAGACAGTTTTGAGTCGGCTCTGAAAAGCTCTTTACGTCAAGCTCCTGATGTTATTTTGATTGGTGAGATCCGTTCTCAAGAAACGATGGAGTATGCGTTGAGCTTTGCTGAAACAGGACACCTGTGTGTCGCCACACTCCATGCGAATAATGCTAACCAAGCAATTGATCGTATCATGCACTTAGTACCAAAAGAAAAACACGATAAGTTAAAGTATGATTTGGCACTTAACCTACGTGCGATAGTGGCACAGCAGCTTATCCCGACAGCGGATGGTAACGGCCGAGTCGCTGCGATTGAGGTGCTACTAAACTCTCCAATGATTGGAGAGTTAATTAAGAAGGGGGATATTGGTGGTATTAAAGAAACTATGTCGAAGTCCCGTGAAATGGGCATGCAAACCTTCGATCAGGCCTTGTTTGAACATTACCAACGCCACCGTATTAATTATGCTGACGCACTGCATCATGCTGATTCACCTAATGACCTGAGGTTGATGATTAAATTACGTAATAATGAACAGCAAGGTGCTGGATTCTTGCAGGGGGTGACGATTGACGGTTTGGGTGGAGATAAACCAGATTAAGATTGCGCTATTTCATCGCTAAAAATGCAGCTTAGGCTGCATTTTTATTACCTCTAAAAGATAGTTGTATGGGGCATCAGTTCGCTAAATAACACTACGACGGTTATAATTGCTGTGTGTTGTATCTATTTGGTTTGAAGTTTGAAAACATATCCTATTTTATATTTTTTCTTAACGACTTGTTTGTTGAGTATATTGACTCAAGCGAAGGCAGAATCATCGGACAATAAAAAAGTCATGCTTTATTTACGTGATGATGTTTATGATGATTATATGACGTTTTTGGCTGGACGTGATCCGCTGGAGATTACAAGCTTTATCGGGCCTAAAATCCGCCGCGATGTTGTTGATATGATAATTGCGCAGCAAGCACTAAAATTGGGTGGTTATACAAAAAAATTCACCTATAAAGTAGGTAAAGTTAATTTTCGTAATACTAAGTTGATTGAGCAAGGAGCGTTATTGATCAGCTTTGATAGCTATTGGCTCTCGGATGCAGTGCTTTTACAAAATGATGTATTTATTTCTGAACCGGTGATCCGCAGAGGGGAGTATTTTGCAGGAATATACGCAAACCCAGATCATCAAACCGTGTTTAATATTCAGTCTTTATCTGATTTACACACTATGACATCGGTTTCTACACCTAGGTGGAGCACTGACTGGAGCACATTAGAAAGTTTAAATCTCAAAGAGTTATTTGTAGAAGATGAATGGCTAAGTCAAATTCGGATGGTGCACTTGAAATGGGCAGACTTTATGTTAATGCCATTTATGCCCGCTTTAAATAACTATTATAAATTGGGGAATGTTGATTTAAAGGCGGTACCTAATTTAGCTATCGTACTTGATGATAGTCGTCATTTTGTGGTTAGTCGCAATCATCCCGAAGGAGAGGCGGTGTTTACCGCATTGCAACTTGGCTTAAAACAATTACGTCTACAAGGGCGAGTTAAAAAAGCTTATTTTGAGGCCGGATTTATACCAGATTTAAGCACCACTAGGGTGCTTAATCAGGGACTTATAAAGCCAAATTAGTCTCCATAACGGCTTTCAAAATAACTTTCCAAAATTATTTGGGCAGATTTACTATCGACATTACCTTTGGTGAGCTTTTTATAGCCCCCGCTCGCAAATAATTGTGACTTAGCATCGGCAGTTGTTAATCGTTCATCCTGTGTTTCGACCACCAAGCCCGTTTTGTTATGCAGGCGGTTGGCAAATTTTTTCGCCTGAAAGGTCACTTCTTGATTAGAGCCGTCCATGTTCAGAGGTAGCCCTACGACGAGTAAATCAGGTTGCCACTGTTGCACTATATCTAAAATGTCCTCCCAATTTGGGATCCCGTCTCTGGCTGCTACCGCTTTGACGGGAGAAGCAGAGCCTGTAATTTCTTGACCTACAGCAATGCCAATGCTGCAAGTTCCAAAATCAAAACCTAGTAATGTACGTTCGCCTATTGGTGTTGATGGCTTTTTTGCCATAAATGAAAATACCTATTTCTATAGTTGATTTATGCATGGCCAACTTGATGACTAAGCATCGCTAAATCAATGCCTAACATTTCAATGGCTTTTTCCCAACGTAAATGTGCTGGGGTATTAAAGATGATCTCAGGATCGGCTTGAATGGTCAGCCACGCATTTTGTTGTAATTCAGATTCAAGTTGTCCGGCGCTCCAGCCCGCATACCCTAACGTAACTAAAAAGTTATCTGGAGATTCAGAAGTTGTCAGACTCGCTAAGACATCTTTAGAGGTGGTGATCATGATTTGCTCACTTAAAGTCGAGCTGGTAGTGAATCCGTATTTTGTACTGTGTAACACAAATCCGCGCTCTGTATCTACAGGCCCACCAGCAAACACTAAAGTTTGTGATGAGGCGGTAGATTTGTCATTATCGATTTCAACTTTATCGAGTAATTGGCCCACAGTAAAATCGGTGGGGTGATTAATGACTAACCCCATCGCACCTTCATCATTGTGTTCACAAATATAGGTTACCGATTGCTTAAAACTAGGATCAAGCATGGTGGGCATAGCGATTAAAAAGTGATTTTCTAATGATTGCATCCTGTTTCTCCTCATTTTAAGCCTTCAGGCTTACGCTAGTTTTTCTTCAATGGCATCAAATAAAATACCAGTAATGGAGATATCATAGGCCGCTTGAATCTCTCTGACACAGGTTGGGGCTGTCACATTGATTTCGGTCAGTTTGTCACCAATCACATCTAAGCCGACAAAAATAAGCCCTTTCTCTTTGAGTATAGGTGCAATTGCATTGGCAATCTTAAAATCTGATTCACTTAAAGGGCGGGCTTCGCCGCGTCCACCAGCCGCAAGGTTGCCGCGAGTTTCACCGCCTTGTGGAATTCGAGCCAAACAGTAAGGAATGACTTCGCCATTAACCACTAAAATGCGTTTATCGCCTTCTTTAATTGCGGGAATATAGTTTTGCACCATGGCAAAACGGCTGCCGTGTTCGGTGAGTGTTTCACAGATCACACCAATGTTTGGGTCATCTTGTTTGACCCTAAAAATAGAGGCGCCACCCATGCCGTCCAGTGGTTTAATGATAATGTCTTGATGCTCAGCAAGAAAGGCACGAATTTGAGTTTTATTTCGTGTTACTAAAGTATCGGGAGTATGCTCACTAAACCAAGCTGTGTAGAGCTTTTCGTTTGCATCACGTAAACTTTGAGGTTTATTAATGATCAATGTACCTGCTTGTTCAGCGCGTTCAAGAATGTAAGTGGCATAAATATACTCGGTATCGAAGGGCGGATCTTTGCGCATGAGAATAACGTCTAAATCAGCGAGCTTGACGGTTTGCTTTTCTTCAAGCTCATACCAATGCGTTGCGTCATTAAATACTTTGGCAATAGCGGTGGTGGCATAAGCTTCGCCTTGGCGCAAAAACAGATCATCCATTTCCATATAATGAATTTCATAACCTCTATTTTGCGCTTCTTCCATCATCGCAAAACCGGTGTCTTTTTTGATGTTAAAACCTGAAATTGGATCTGAAATTATGCCGAGCTTAATTGCCATGGGAGTATCCTTTAAATATTCTATTTTTCATATATGGGGATGATTGAGTAAAAACCAATTTATTGTAAATTAGGCTAAATCACCAAACTGTAACTGCAATGCACTTAAGACCGTCAAAGCCGCTGTTTCAGTTCGTAAAACTCGCGGCCCTAAACGAATATCAATAAACGCACTGTTTTTAGTTGCCAGCATTTCTGCATCGGTAAAGCCACCTTCCGGTCCAACAATAAACCTTAAACCATTTGCTGGCGCGGGAATGGTTTTGATGCTGTGCTCAGCCCTTGGGTGCAAAGTCAGTTTCAGTTCTTCGCTCGGTTGGCTCAGCCATTGTTCAAGTTTAATGGGGGGGTGAATGGTCGTGATAAAGTTCCGACCTGATTGCTCGGCTGCAGCGATGGCTATTTTTTGCCATTGCTGATGCTTTTTCTCTAAGCGATCGCCTGAAAGTTTCACTCCGCAACGTTCTGTAAATAAAGGTGTGATTTCAGTAACACCCAGCTCGACTGATTTTTGAATCGTAAAGTCCATTTTATCACCACGAGACACACCTTGGCCTAAATGAATGTGTAATGGTGACTCGACATCTTTATCAATAAAGCTTAACACTTTAACGCTGACATGTTTTTTTGATATCTCATAAAGTTCGCAGAGATACTCACCCCCTTGACCATTAAAAATACTGACATGCTCGCCAACAGACATGCGTAAAACGCGGCCGATGTGACCTGCAGCATCCTCTTCGAGGGAAATAATTTGATTGAGTGTAATGTCGCCTGGTTGATAAATGTGAGGTACGCGCATGGAGTGCCCTTTTTTCGAATAGATACAACTGAAAGTGTTGGCTCTATGGTATGAAAGGGTGCAGACCTTGGCAATGAAAAGCCACGATTGTCAGGTTTTATTTGATAAATAGTATTTTTCCCTAACAGCAATGTGCTAATTTGACGGCAGAATACAAGGAGAAAACATGGCTATTATTTTAGACGTTGCCAATTTAACTCGCTCATTTGGTCTAATAAAGGCGGTTGATGGGGTGAGTTTTTCTGTTGAGCAAGGCAGTTGTTTTGGTTTGCTCGGTCCAAATGGGGCGGGAAAAACAACCACAATAGAAATGCTTGAAGGGATAGTTAAACCATCTAGTGGGGCGATTTTGTACCAAGGTTCGCCGATTAATGACGCTATTTATCAGCAACTAGGCATTCAGTTCCAGCATACGGCCATTCAAGATCATTTAACTGTGTATGAAACACTTAAAATGTTTGCTGCTTTTTATGAGCGAACCGTACCACTTGAACAACTGATCAGTCTGTGTCAGTTAGACGAGTTTTTAAAGCAAGATCATCGTAAGTTATCGGGTGGCCAAAAGCAGCGACTTTTATTAGCGCTGGCATTAATTAATGACCCACAACTTATCTTTTTAGATGAGCCGACTACAGGGTTAGATCCACATAGTCGTCGACTTTTTTGGGATTTAGTCAATCAAATAAAGGCACAAGGTAAAACAATCATTTTAACCACGCACTATATGGACGAAGCTGAGTATTTATGTGATGAAATAGCGATTATGGATAAAGGCCGAATCATAGCTAAAGATACGCCAGATAATTTATTAAAACAGCACTTTAGCGGGGCATTAATTAAACTTAATGCAGGTGCCGTCTCTACTCAAGAAGATGCTTTGCCGTTTGATTATCAAATCGTAGCCGATAAAGTGTTAATTCAAAGTGCTGATATTCAACAGACACTAATACAACTGATCGATTTAGGGGTGTCCTTGCAAGGGTTGCAAGTTAAATCAGCAAATTTAGATGATTTGTTTTTAAAGCTGACAGGGCATGGACTGAATAACAAAGAGGAGATTCGGCATGTTTAAGCGTTTTTATGCTGTATTTCAAGCGAGAAATTATGAGTTCTTTCGAGATAGAGCCGCATTAGGTTGGAATATTATGTTCCCTGTTTTATTGCTGGTTGGTTTTGCGTTTATTTTTTCAGGTTCTGGTAAATCATTATATAAAGTTGGGATTGTTGGGAATGATGAACAACAAGCATTCACTCAAATTAAGCACATTGAGTTTGTTGAATATGCAGAGCCTACACTCGCACAAAATAAGTTAAGGCAGCATAAGTTGGACTTGTTGGTTGATTTTGATCATCAACAATATTGGGTAAATCAATCTTCAGCGAATGGCTATATCATTCAAAAGTTATTGTTAAGTATTGAACCAAGCTTTAAGCAACAAGTTATAAATGGTCGAGAAATCCGATATTTAGATTGGGTGGTTCCCGGTATTTTAGGCATGAATATGATGTTTTCATGTTTATTTGGAATCGGTTATGTAATTGTTAGGTATAGAAAAAACTCAGTGCTTAAGCGGCTCCATGCAACGCCTTTGAAGCCGATTGAGTTTTTGACTGCACAAGTTTGTTCTCGGTTGTTTATTGTTTTAGCTTTAAGTAGTGCCATTTATATTGGCTGTGATTGGATGTTTGACTTTTATATGGTCGGCAGTTATCTGGACTTATTTATTATTGCGGCTTTGGGAGCTTTTTCACTGATTTCGTTAGGCTTACTGGTGGCTGCTCGCTCAGAGTCGGAGGAATTCACTGGCGGCTTATTGAATCTCACGTCTTGGCCGATGATGATGCTCTCTGGAGTCTGGTTTTCTTTAGAAGGCAGCCCTGATTTTATTCAACATTTTGCTCAAGTGTTTCCGCTCACTCATTTGCTTGAAGCTGCCCGTCAGGTGATGTTGGAAGGCGCGACATTATGGCAAGTAAAACAGCATATTTTATCGTTAATTTTTATGAGTGTCGTCTTCTTAGCCCTTGGTTCAGTCTTCTTTCGTTGGCAAGGCCAAGCTCGATAAGAGCAAAAAGCAAAGGTGGGTGAAGCTCTTTTTCAGGGGGGGATAAATATCCGCCAAATTTTTCACGAATTAGCCAAGCTGAATTGGCTAATTTTTTAGGGATTACTCCTGTCGCTCTGAGTCGTATTAAATCTAGAAATAAACAAGCTACACTGACTTAGTTTAATTAGAACAATATTTTACCGGATTCGTTAATTCTATGGTCTAAACTAAGTGGACACTCAATGTTCGTTTAGTCAAGGATTAAAGCATGACCCCAGTACAAGTGGAGCTTGTTCAATCAAGTTGGGAAAAAGTGGTTCCAATCGCCAAACAAGCAGCTGATTTATTTTATGGGCGCTTATTTGAACTCAACCCTCAGCTGAAGCATTTGTTTAAAGATGATATTGAAGAACAAGGTAAAAAGCTCATGCAGATTTTAACGACGGTTGTACGTGGGTTAAAGCAATTTGAGCGCTTAGAAATGGCGGTGTGGCAACTGGGTAGGCGCCATCAAGTTTATCGGGTTTCGGCAGAAGACTTTAACACAGTTGCACAAGCGTTGTTATGGACCTTAGAGCAAGGTCTACAAAGTGCGTTCACGCCTGATGTTAAGCAGGCGTGGGTCGAGGCTTATACGATAGTTGCAAAGGTGATGCAAGACGGAATGGCCTTTGATTATGCAAATTTTGATAAATGGAAAGCAGCACAAGCTAAGGATTGAAAACAGCAATTAGAACTAAACCAATCGCGAGATAAATTGCCAGCTCGACGCTTGCAACACCAATATTATCTTGCTGATCGACTTCTGTTTCAGTATTGACTTTTGGTAAGGCTAAACGGGTAAAAAGGGCGCTTGAGACTTGCTGAAACAGGATAAACACCGCGCAGTAAAATAATGCGGTGAGGATATTATCAACTACAACTCCTGAGACATAAGGTATAAAAGACAAAGCGGCGTAAATAGTCATGCAGACAGATAAAGTCTGACTACTATACTTCAATCCAAGAGCCGTATTATCAAAGCTTAGATACTCTTGCAGTGAACTACCTTGATTTGCTTTTGCAAATGAATGTTCTTGCCATCGACTGTGAAATAATAAATACAGTTGAATCGCGGCAAAGGTAAGGGTAACAATGATTAATCCGTCAAGGCTTTGCGTGTGAGACCATTTATATAACCCTAAAATCACCAGAGCATTACCAAGTAAAGCACTTGATTCGACTAAGGCTGCAGATACATTGCGTTTTAAAATTTCCTGTTCTTCATTAAAGCGGCTAAGCACCCATTTATTATGAATTTGTTTGCCTGCATAGCTAAAGCTGATAGCGAGACTAATCAAGGCCGCAGCGTAGATTAAATCAGCTTGAATATCAGTGAAGCTTAAATGGCGGATTAAATAACCGACAATGAGTGTGATGGTAAAAATACGTGCTGCATAACTGATGCCTACAGCGAAGTTATCTTTTTGGGATAGCTCTTTGACTAAACCAATTTCGCTTTTTTGATTGGCGCGAAACCGCAAGAATAAAATAGCCACAAAAGTGATCAAAAAAGTCACAGTTAATGCAATTAACACTTGTTGCGACAGGGCGTTATAAGTCATAGTCAATATTGTTATCTCACTCGAATGTACTGGAGTATTCCTAACCGATTAAGGAATATAGTGAAGTATATTGAACAAAATTTAAAGTTTATATTTAAGATTCTGCTAGGACATCTACATGAAATTATCGCCTTCACTTTTGCAGCTTGGTCACCTTCGCTTTGAAACGCTATATTCAGGCGAACAGGTTGACGCTGGGATCGTCGCATTATTAGCACTGAGCGACTTTGCATTTAATGTGTTGAGCGCCGAGCCGACTTTAAAAACATGGTTACTTGATGCAAAGTTATTAAACAGTCGCGAAGTCTTACCGGTCTTTGAGCAAGATATAACGCAAATAGAAGAGCGAGAATGTTTTTCACTGTTGCGCCAATATCGGCAGCGATATTGGTTAAAAGTGGCATTTTTAGATTTAATCATGCGAAACGACATAGCCGATAGTATGGCCTATATTTCGAAACTATCAGATCAGCTTATTCATGATGCGTATCTATGGGCATACGAGCAGGTCGCTAAAAGCTGTGGTAAACCGCTCGATAAACAAGGGAATGCTTTACCTATGCTGATTCTTGGTATGGGGAAACTCGGTGGCGGGGAGTTGAATTATTCATCTGATATCGATCTTATTTTTAGTTACCCATATCAAACAGATACACAAGGTGGTCGGAAGGCCGTTGAGGCGTCAGTCTTTTATAATAAGGTTGCGCAAAAATTGATAGCGGCATTGAATCAAGTGACGCCAGAAGGGCAAGTTTTTCGAGTTGATATGCGGTTGCGTCCCTTTGGCGATAGTGGTCCGTTAGTGATGAGTTTTACAGCTATTGAAGAATATTACCAAGAACAAGGTCGCGACTGGGAGCGGTATGCGATGCTTAAAGCGCGCCTTATTGGTCAAAGAAATCAATATTGGTCGGAGTTTTATGCATTGCTTAAGCCTTTTGTTTATCGCCGATACATCGACTTTTCAGTAATTGAGTCATTACGAAAAATGAAAGCGTTAATTGCGCAAGAAGTAAGGCGCAAAGGTTTAGTCGATAATATAAAATTAGGCTCAGGTGGGATCCGCGAAGTTGAGTTTGTTGTTCAAGCATTTCAGATGATCCGCGGGGGGCGAGAAGCGGGGTTGCAAACTCAGTCTTTACTTACTGCTTTGGCTCAGCTGGTTTCATTAGGTGAAGTTGCTAACCATAATGCTAAACAGCTCCAAGACGCATATTTATTTTTGCGCAAAATTGAGCAGTATCTGCAAATTTTTGATAATGAACAAACACAAACGTTGCCCAGTGATGAGTTGAATCAGCAGCGGTTGTGCTCACTTTTATCGGTTGAAGATTATCAACAGGTTCGTTTGCTCATCGCTCAACAAATGACTAATGTGCATCAGGAGTTTCGCTTAGTTGTCGGAGAAGAAAAAGAGCAAGATAATCAAGATCTAATTGCGTTTGAAAGTTTGTGGGAGCAAGGAGACTTTGAATCATTGAAGTTGGCATGGTCAGAAGATGATTACCAACTTTGGCAGTCTCAGTTAATGACGTTTAAAGAACAAATCAATAAAAAACGTATTGGCTCCCGAGGTCGGGATATCATGGATAAGTTGCTGCCTCCGATGCTGCAGCATATTACAGCGCAAACGTCAGAGGTGAATGTACTTGCACTTACATTAGCGGTTATTGAACAAGTGGCCTCTCGTACCGCCTATCTAGAGCTTCTGTATGAAAATCAAGGAGCGCTGAAGCAATTAATTAAGTTATGCAGCCACAGTCAATGGATTGGCGAGCACATTGCGCGCTACCCGATTTTACTGGATGAATTAATCGATCCAGCCATTTTATATCGACCATTGTCTTTAGGTGCTTATCAGCGTGAAATTCGCCAGTATTTTCTGCGTATTGAGCCGGATGACCTTGAGTTACAAATGGAAGCATTGAGACAATTTAAGCAAACCCATCAATTACGTATTGCAGCGGCAGATGCAACGCATGTAATTGATATTATGAAAGTGAGCGATCACCTCACCGCGTTGGCTGAAGCGATTGTAGAGCAGAGTGTTGAGATTGCCTGGCACCAAATGGTGGCCCGCTTTGGATACCCTCAAGGCACCGATGAACAAAATAAGGGCTTTGCAGTGATTGCTTATGGCAAAGGCGGAGGGTTGGAACTGGGATATGATTCTGATCTAGATTTAGTCTTTGTTCATAATAGCGATGCGACTTCTGTCACTAACGGCGCGAAACAAATTGATTCACGTCAGTTTTATTTAAAATTAGCGCAGCGTCTAATGCATTTATTTAATACTCGCACAAGCTCAGGTATGTTGTATGAACTTGACCCTAGGTTGCGCCCTGAGGGGGCTTCAGGCTTATTGGCTATCAATATTGAGACCTTTGGGCTGTACCAAAATGAGCAAGCTTGGACATGGGAGCATCAGGCACTTGTACGAGCCCGTATGATTTATGGCCAAGCAAGTTTGCAACAACGCTTTGCGGATATCCGTCATCAAGTGTTATCCAGAGTTCGAGAGACTGATGAGCTTAAAACGCAAGTACGAGAAATGCGCGAAAAAATGCGTACACATTTAGCCAAAGGTGATCAGCATCTTTTTGACTTAAAACAAGATGTTGGTGGAATGGCGGATATTGAGTTTATCGCTCAGTTTTGTGTTTTGGCCAATGCCTACCGGTTACCAAAAATGACAATGTGGTCGGATAATATTCGTATTTTTACGGTCGCGAGTGAGCTCGGTATTATGGAACAACAACAGGCCACTCAGCTGATTGAAGCGTATTGTTTTTATCGTGAGCAATACCATATTTTAAGTTTACGCCAAGAAAGTAAATTAATTTTGACTCAAACAGTCACTGAGCACCGTAAGCATGTGAGTGCTGTCTGGCAGCAATTGTTGATATCATAAATAACGGGTTAATTTAAATAACATTGGTGTGATTGAAAAGGCCGCTAAAATTAAGCGGCCTTTTTCTTAGTGTGTATTAGCTAAAATGCAGTTATCTCTAACATATTGCGAAGGTTTTTCAGTGATAACCGCAGCTCGTTGATTGTGGCAAAAATAGGCTTTAACTTCATATTCAAAGTCGCTATCTATGGCTTTACCCAATTGATAAAGGGTAGCAACAAAGTTATCTTCAACGCGAAAATTATGTTTCACTACATAGTCTTTATGTAAATACCACAAAAACTCAATACCTTCTTCATCAGCATAACGCTTCATGATGGTTTTAAGGGTTTCACCTTCCACAAAGCGTCGACTTTTTACCTCGCCACGCCATTTGGTGGTAGAAGGTTTGACTGACTTGCTGCGCTGTTGCAATACAGAGTTTAAATCCGTGCTAGGCATTTCTAATTCGATGACGTATTCATCTTCACTTGAGGAGCGCTCTGCTGCTGCACGAATATTGGCATAAAACTGTGATAAGCCATCAGCGGCGGCGTTCGTTTTGTCTGACTTTTTATAAACAGGCCCATCACCTAATAAAAAGTATGCTGCGGCAGCAATTAAAATAAAAGCCAGCGATAAGTGCTTAATCCAAAACCACATAATGAATCTCTTTTGATCATGACGGTTCATCTTAAACAGTTTTTACGATTTGATCTAGCGTGACGTGTTTGAATCGAAGGGCAAACAAACAAAGCCGTAAGCACAAAATTTGTGCTTACGAAAAATGGTGATTATTTATAAAGAGATGGACTCTCAGGGTCGGGCCTTGTTTTAAAGCGACGGTGTAACCACATATATTGTTCTGGCGCATTAAGTACCGCAGTTTCAATAGCTTGATTAACCAAAGTCACATCGTGTTGGTCATTGCCACTTGGGAAATCTTGGGGGAATGGCTTTATTTCTAAATAGTATTTCCCATCTTCATCACGTTTGCTCATAAAACTGACAGTTTCACAATGCTGGCTCGAGGCAAATAAAGTTGTGCCAGTCGTAGTCGCAGCATCCTTGACCGCAAAAAATGGTACAAACTCAGCACGTTTACGCCCATAATCCTGATCTGGAAGGTAATAACACAATTTAGTGTCTTTGAGCGCTTTAAGTAACCCTTTGACATCGCGCTTGCCAATCAAGTATTCATTAGAGCGAAGTCGACCACGGGTCATTAAAAACTCCATCAAGGCATTATTATGAGGTCGGTAAAAACCAATACCTTGTTGTGTTATCCCCATTATTCTGCCAGCCATTTCAAGGTGTAACATATGTGGCACTAGCATCAAAACGCCTTTCCCTTCGTTTTGAATTGCTTGAATATGCTCATATCCTTTGATTCCACCGAAGTGGCGCTGTACACGCCATTGCGGCCACCACCATGCCATGCCAGATTCAAAAATGGCGATACCCGTTTGTTGCATATTTTTGACAACTAACTGGGCTTGTTGTTCAGCAGGCATGTCTGGAAAACAAAGTTGGATATTCACTTCAGCAATTTTTCTACGCTTTTTAGCGTAGCGATGAACTAACAAACCTATGGCTTTACCGAGTTGTATTTGCATAACAAAAGGTAACCAAGATAGGGCATATAGGACAAATACACCCAGCCATGTCGGCCAGAATTTAGGGCCTAAAAATGCGAGTTTAAAAGGAGGATTCTTAACCACAAAGTATGCTCATCAATAAAAAGGAAAGGTATCTTAGCGGATTTTCAGTAAAAATAAAAAACCAAGCGTTTGCTTGGCTTTTTTATTTAAAAGTAAAAGTTAATTTAGACCTTGATTGATCGCACTCACATCTTCTTGATTTAATGTCCCTGCAGCTTGTTTTAAGCCTAAAGTAGAGACAACGTAGCGATAACGTACCGCAGATAAATTACGTTTAGCATCGTATAAGTTACGTGTGCTGAGTAACACGTCTACAATCGTACGGGTTCCGACTTCAAAGCCTGCTTCAGTGGCTTGCAGTGCACTTTCGGCTGAAACCACCGCTTGCTCTAATGCTTTATATGTAGCTATATCTGAAACAACTTGGTTGTATGACGTGCGAACTTTTTTGCTGACTGAGCGGTGTGAAGCTTCTAAATCTTCTGCGCTTGCGACATAAAATGCACGGGCTTGATTGACAGCTGCTTGTGTACCACCACCAGAATAAAGCGGTAAAGCAAAGTTAAGACCAACACTCGTTTGGTCGCTGCGCGGTTGATTGTTTGAGCTGCTTGATTGACCTAATACACGTGCAGAACCATCTGCCAAGGTATCGCCGTAACTTGCACTCAATGTCAGAGTCGGGAAGTGTCCGGCCTGTGCTAAATCAATTTGTTGTTTGGCGATGTCAAACGTCACTTTAGCGACTTGTAATTCTATATTTTTGTCTTCAGCGGTTTTGATGAAGTCAGCGGAGTTTTGCGTTGGTTTGACCGTTGAGAACTTTGTTGTGTTTAGTGCATTTAGCTTCTCGTGGTATTTACCTGTAATCTCACGCAAATTTTCACGCGATGTTTCAACATTATTAGTGGCAACAATTTCACGCGCGACCGCATTATCGAACTGTGCTTGAGCTTCGTGTACATCAGTAATTGCGGTTAAGCCTACAGCAAAGCGTTGTTTAGTTTGTTCTAATTGGCGTTCAATGGCGCGTTTTTCAGCTTGAACAAATTCAAGGTCATCGAGTGACGACAAAACGGCAAAATAGGCATTGGCTACACGTACAATTAATTGTTGTTGTGCTAAGTCGTAGCTCGCTTGTGCTTGCAGCGATTGTTTTTCAGCAATATCAAGGCTGCGCCATGAAGAAAGGTTAAATAGTGACTGCTGTAAAGAAATACCTCGGCTAAATGTATCTGAATCACTGTCAATTTGATAATAAGGTGAACTAGCATTGTCTCGGTCAAAGGAAGTGCTGTCTACCTTGTTGTACCCCATAGTCATTCCAAGCTGTGGCAGTAAGCTACTCATTGCTCGATCGATTTGGTAGCTCTGAGCTTCACGATTTGCCTTGGCTTTTAATACGGTCGGATCGTTCGCTAAGGCGATTTGATAAACTTGGAGTAAATCTTCAGCATAGCTTGAGCTTGCTGCAAATGTTGCACTTAAACCGAGTAGCGTGCAGAGTATCTTTTTCTTCATGGGGTATAACGTCCTTAAGACTATTATTCTTAAATTAACTTGATGGTAAACTGTTTTTAATTAAAGCAAAAAGGCTTTTACGTAAATTAAGTTGTTCAAGTGTAACAGAATATAAATTGTTCCTGTTGATCACAGTTGAGAGTAAACTAATTGACCTTAAAGGTCACTTTATCTGAGTAATATATGATTAATATTTCAACTTTCAATGACAAAGATGTCGAAGTGATAGAAAAAACGTCGTTGTATCGAGGTTTTTTTAAAATAGAAGGGTATGCCTTTAAGCATCGTTTGTTTGCTGGTGGCCACTCTAAGACAATTCATCGCGAAATATTAGAGCGCGGACATGCCGTAGCTGTTTTACCTTATGACCCTGATACTGGAAACGTACTGCTGATTGAACAAATCCGTATTGGTGCATTGGCATCTAAAAAAAGCCCTTGGTTGCTTGAGTGTATTGCTGGGATGGCCGATGGTTCAACCGATTATGAAAGCGTAGTTAGGAAAGAAGCGCAAGAAGAAGCGGGTATAGAGCTTGAGCAGCTTGAATTCATGATGTCGTATTTGTCTAGCCCAGGCGGTACAACTGAACGCTTGTTTTTATATGCAGCGCGCGCTGATTTATCACAAGCTGGAGGGATCTTCGGTTTAGCTTCTGAGGGGGAGGATATTAAGGTTCATGTTCTTCCTTTACAGCAAGCGCTGGAATTGCTCGCCGATGGTACAATTGATAATGCAGCTACTGTGATTAGTCTACAATGGATGGCATTAAATCAAACTCGGTTAATGGCACAGTGGGCAAATCAAACAAAATGTTAAATAGTGCAGTCAAATATCGGCAAAACTTACCTGCTTTTATGACGCTGTGTGAGCAAAATTATTTTCGAATTATGCGTTTGATGCCAAAAGATGAAATTGTGGGAGAAACGGTTGATATTTTAGTGGCCAATTTTTGTTATCAACTCGAAATTACAGCATCGGCTAAATTTACCACTGAAGTCAGTTTTCGCCAGAACAAAGGTGACATCATGGGATTTGTCAGTCCTAAATTAATGGTGCGTGTCTATCACGATGCACGAGTGGCTGAAGTGTTTTGTTTGAATTACCCGAATCGTGTTAAGCCTTCTTACCATTACCCAAATCCGCAAATGCGCCACAAAGACGAGAAGTATCAAATAAATGCTTTTTTGTTTGATTGGTTAGATTTTTGTATTAGTCATGGTCGCTCGACATTACATTGGGATGTCAATAATGGCTTGGTTTGATCAGATACTGATACTCGACAAAGCAGAATTAAAGATAGCTCATTTTACGGATTGCCACTTATTCTCTGAGCTTTCAGGGCGCTATTTTGATGTCGATTGTGCGGCGAATCTACGAGATGTACTGATGGATATCGCTAAGCAGAGTTGTGACTTGGCAATCTTTGGTGGTGATATTACACAAGATCACAGCCTGAAATCTTATGTGCAATTTTTACGATTGGTGGAGCAAGCTAAGTTGGGGTGTCCTGTCGTGTGGTTGCCCGGGAACCATGATGAATTGGCATATTTTGCACAAGCATTTAACGGGGTTAACCCCAATATTATTCATCCAGCCAAATGGCTGACTACTCCTAATTTAAATATTGCTTTGTGCAATAGCAAAAGCGATACCCCAGCTGGTTGGGTGAGCGATACACACATTGAAGAGTTTCAACAAGCACTTGAGCAATTCCCTAAGAAAACCCTGGTTTTTTGTCATCATCACCCTTTACCCATTAAGGGGTACTTAGATAAACACATACTCGAAAATGGCGCGCACTTTTTAAAAGCGCTTACGCATACACCTTATGTTAAGCATGTATTTCATGGGCATGTTCATAATGATTACCGCAGCCGTTTTGAGGACGTGTCTATTTATGCAACCCCAGCGACTTGTATTCAATTTGTTAAACACTGTGCCGAGTGGAAACAAGAAGATAAGGGGCCCAGTTATCGGCTTATCAATATTGACTCATTTTCAAGGTTAACAACACAGATCCGATGGTTAAAAAACGTGTAATTTATATCCATGGCTTTAATAGCTCTCCTTTGTCTGCAAAAGCGCAATTATTAGGAGAATTTTTAGGCCGTTTTAATGTTGATTATCAAGTACCTTTACTCAATCACCAACCTCTTGAAGCTTTAGTAACGATTGAGCGCATGATAAACTCACACACAGTGTTGGTCGGGAGCTCGCTCGGCGGCTTTTTCGCGACGTACTTATCGCAAAAATACCGTCTGCCAGCGGTGTTGATTAATCCGGCAGTCGCACCGCATGAGTTAATGAACTCATTTTTAGGTCGTCAGTATAATCCTTATCAACAATACCATTATGAGTTAACCCCGATGCATGTTTTACAACTCAAGCAATTGTACTTAGCAAATCTGCCGAAGGCTGAGTTAGTGCTGTTGCTACAGCAATCAGGGGATGAGGTTTTAGATTTTCAACAAGCGGTTCGATATTATAAAAACAGCCCGCAAGTCATCGAATTTGGTGGCAATCACAGTTTTATTGGCTTTGAGCGTTATTTTGCAAGGATTGTAGAATTCCTCAAAATAACGTAAAACTAGAATTCAAATTTAGTCACTTTGTATTTTGCCGAATCTGCATACAAAGTTACGCCTGTACTACCATTTAGTACCGATGCATATATAAGAGAAAGAACAGCATACTATGAGTAACCAAGATTATAATGCAGAATCCATTGAGGTCTTAAACGGCCTCGACCCCGTCAAACGTCGTCCCGGTATGTACACGGACACCACACGACCCAATCATCTAGGACAAGAAGTGATTGATAATAGTGTGGATGAAGCATTAGCTGGGCATGCCAGTAAGATTGATGTGATTCTGCACGAAGATAACTCACTCGAAGTGCAAGATGATGGTCGTGGTATGCCTATCGACATTCACCCAGAAGAAGGGATCCCAGGTGTTGAACTGATCTTAACGAAATTACATGCGGGTGGTAAATTTTCGAATAAAAACTATCAGTTTTCTGGGGGGTTACACGGGGTAGGAATATCTGTGGTTAACGCGCTTTCAACCCGTGTTGAAGTCACCGTTAAACGTGATGGTCAGCAATATCAAATAGCGTTTGAGAACGGTGATAAAGTCGAAGATTTATCGATAACGGGCACCGTTGGAAAAAGAAATACCGGTACGTCAGTGCGTTTTTGGGCGGATGCGAGTTATTTTGATTCAGCCAATTTTTCTATTTCGAAGCTCTCTTATTTGCTGAAAGCCAAAGCAGTATTGTGCCCCGGACTAAAAATTCGTTTTATTAATAAACAAACCAAAGAGACAACAGAATGGTTTTATGAGGCTGGCTTAAAAGATTATTTAAAAGAGTCAGTTAAAGGGTTTGTAGCGTTACCAGAAGAACCGTTTACAGGAGAATTTAAAGGAACAACCGAAGGGGCGGATTGGGCGATTTGTTGGTTGCCTGAAGGGGGCGAAGGGATTAGTGAAAGCTACGTAAACTTGATCCCAACCGCACAGGGCGGTACACATGTAAACGGGCTACGCCAAGGCCTACTTGAAGCGATGCGTGAATTTTGTGAGTTCCGAAATTTGCTGCCGCGTGGGGTAAAATTGACCCCTGATGATATTTGGGACCGTTGTAACTACGTACTTTCAGTAAAAATGCAAGATCCACAGTTTGCAGGTCAAACTAAAGAGAAACTCTCATCTCGTTCGTGTTCTGCATTTGTCTCGGGTGTGGTCAAGGACTCTTTTAGTTTATGGTTGAATGAACACACAGATAAAGCTGAATTGCTTGCTGAACTGTGTATCAATAATGCGCAAAAACGGATGCGTGCAGCTAAAAAAGTAGTGCGTAAAAAAATAACATCAGGCCCAGCATTACCCGGCAAACTGACTGATTGCAGCACCAGTGAAACGCACCGAAGTGAAATATTTTTTGTGGAAGGGGATTCTGCTGGTGGTTCTGCTAAGCAAGCCCGTGATCGTGATTTTCAAGCAATTATGCCGCTTCGAGGAAAGATACTTAATACCTGGGAAGTTGAATCAGGACAAATATTGGCCTCTCAAGAAGTCCATGATATTTCTGTTGCATTGGGAATTGACCCTGATTCTACCGATATTTCAGCCTTACGGTATGGGAAAATATGTATCTTAGCGGATGCTGACTCTGATGGACTCCACATTGCTACCCTCTTGTGCGCATTATTCGTAAAGCACTTTCCAACCTTAGTTGAGCAAGGTCATGTGTATGTGGCAATGCCGCCATTGTATCGAATTGATGTGGCCAAGGATGTTTATTATGCGCTCGATGAAGATGAGAAAAATGGTATTTTAGAACGCATTGCCGCAGAGAAAAAACGTGGCAAAGTCAATGTACAGCGCTTTAAAGGGCTAGGTGAAATGAATCCATTACAGTTGCGTGAAACCACCATGGATCCCAATACTCGTCGTTTAGTGCAACTGACCTTTGAACATAAAGAACATACGATTGAAATGATGGACATGTTATTGGCTAAGAAACGTGCGTCAGATCGTCGACAATGGCTCGAAGATAGTGGTGATAAAGCAGAAGTACAACTATAAATTGTTTTATACTTTCTCTAAATAATACTTGTTTAAGTAGGTGACTTTGAAATCAGTAATCAAAAAACTGGAGCAATACTTGTCAGTTAATAACATGCTTTTTGCGATGTTGTTATTGATTTCTGCCGCTTTTTCGTCGGGCGTATATGCCTCAAATGTCCATCCTGATTGGTTAAAAGAAGCTTTAGCGGATGCTAAGGAGCTTGATAGAAAAGATCCGTATTTAGCCTTTGAGTTTTTAGATAAGGTGAGGGCAGCGCGTTTTGAACAAATGAACCACTTTGGTAAAGCAACTGTATTGAATAAATTAGCTCTGTACAAATTGTACTTAGGCGATTTCAAATCAGCACACCAATTGAACTCAGATGCGAAAAACTTTTTTCCTGAAATAAAAACAGAAACGGGGATCAATATTTTATTGCTTGAAGGTAATTTACTCGATATTACCGGTCAAACCGAACAATCCCTTGCTAAGTACAAACAAGCGATGGCACAAGCAAAACAAGAAGAAAACAATCAACTCTTAGCTGAAAGCTATAGTGCAATGGCCCTTGCACATAGTAATAGTTATAACGATGTTGAGGCCATTCAATATTATCAGCAAGCTTATTCAATAATTAGCACGTTAAATGATGAACTAGAGATGGCATACCTAAAGACTCATTTAGCTAATACCTATGCGAATTTACACGATTATGATAAGGCTATAGCGCTACAAAACGAAGCTATTCAATACTTTTCAAGTAACGAATTGCATTACGATGAAATGCAGGCTCAAATGAGCCTATCTTTTTCCCACATCGCAGAAAAGCAGCATGATAAAGCAACATTATGTTATTTAAAAATGTTAGAGCTATCACAATATGTAGGTGAAAAGCGCTTTGTCTACTTTGCCCACATAGGGCTCGCCAATGTAAAAATAAAGCAGGGACAATTAGATCAAGCCACCGAGCAAATGGCGCTAGCCAATCAATATTTCAGCTTTATTCAAGACCCTTATGGGCAAGCTAATCATTATTTACTTGAAGTTGTATTAGCTAATCATCATCAACAGAGCAAGCGGGCACTTGATGGAATTGAGCGGGTGGAAGGGTTAATAGGTCAATTAGATAAAGAAAAAAATATTTATTTGTTTGTACGCCTGTCAGATCAAAAAGCGAAAGTCATGGCTTTACTTGGCGACTATGAAAGTGCATTTAATGAAAAAGTTGCCAGTGAAGCTTTACTTGCTGATTATTACTCGCAAGAGCGTGAAGATGCGCGCTCAAAATACAAAGTGATGTTTGACACCGAACAAACTGAATTAGAAAACAAAGTATTACAACAAAGCCGTTTAATTGATCAACTCGCTTTAGAAACTGTAAAAAAAGAACAAGAGTTTCAACGGCTTGTTCTCGGCTTATTTGTCGTGGTATGTATTTTATTGGCTGTGTATGTTTATCGGCAAATACGCCATAGCAAACGATTAAACCGTCTTGCAAATACAGATGCTTTGACCCAACTGGCCAATCGTCGTTATACCTTTCATTTTGCAAAAAATGTATTTAAAGAAGCGCAAGTTTCAGAGCTCCCCCTTAGTATTGTGATTTTTGATATCGATCATTTTAAAAATATTAATGATAGCTATGGTCATCCATTTGGTGATGAAGTATTAAAAGGTGTGTCAGATGCCGCACAATCAGGACTGAGAGAGCCTGATTTATTAGGTCGAATTGGTGGTGAAGAATTTATGGTGGTGCTTAAACATACTGAATTAGCTCAGGCCATAGAAATAGCGCAAAGAATTCGGCTGCTGATTGAGCAACGCGAGTTTACTTTTAAAGAACAAGTCGTGAATGTATCAGCTAGTTTTGGTGTGTCGTCGTTTAATCCGTTAGTGGATGACTTTGAAAGTTTATTCCAACATGCTGATGAGGCGTTATATCGAGCAAAAAATGAAGGACGAAATCGGGTTGTGAGTAAAGTCGATTAATCTTTGTTGCGTTATACAACGCATCGTTAAAATTAAAACAAAAATTAGGTAGCTTGAATGAGCGATTTAGAAGCTCTGTCGTTGCAGGGTATAGAACAATTATCAATGGGGCGTTTTACTGAAGACGCTTATTTGAATTATTCCATGTATGTCATTATGGACCGCGCCTTACCGCATATTGGTGATGGATTAAAGCCAGTTCAGCGGCGTATTATTTATGCGATGAGTGAGTTAGGCTTATCAGCTGCAGCCAAGTATAAAAAATCTGCGCGTACAGTCGGTGACGTACTGGGTAAATATCACCCTCATGGTGATAGCGCGTGTTATGAAGCAATGGTTTTGATGGCGCAGCCATTTTCATATCGTTATCCGTTAGTTGATGGCCAAGGGAACTGGGGTGCCGCTGATGATCCTAAGTCATTTGCAGCAATGCGATATACTGAAGCGCGTTTGTCTAAGTTTTCCGAAGTGTTACTGCAAGAATTAGGGCAAGGTACGGTCGATTGGACGCCGAACTTTGATGGCACGATGGATGAGCCATTAGTGCTTCCTGCGCGTTTACCGCATATTTTACTTAATGGAATTACCGGAATAGCCGTTGGGATGGCAACGGATATTCCGCCTCATAACGTACGTGAAATAGCGAATGCCTGTTGTTTATTACTCGATAAACCTAAAGCGGAGCTGAATGAGTTGCTCGAGCTGGTGCATGCGCCTGATTACCCGACAGAAGCTGAAATAATCACGCCAAAAACCGAAATCCAAAAAATTTACCAAACAGGGAAAGGCTCTATAAAAATGCGTGCTATTTACACGCAAGAGCAAGGTGATATCGTCATTACGGCTTTACCTCACCAATGTTCAGGTGGCAAAGTTTTGGAGCAAATTGCGGCTCAGATGCAAGCGAAAAAACTGCCGATGGTTGCAGATTTACGTGATGAGTCAGATCATGAAAACCCGACTCGCATAGTGATTATTCCCCGTTCAAACCGCATCAAAGTCGAGCCTTTGATGGCGCACTTGTTTGCCACCACTGATCTTGAAAAAAGCTACCGCGTAAATTTGAACATGCTTGGTCTCAATGGTCGTCCGCAAGTAAAAGATTTGCATACTATTTTATCAGAATGGCTGGTGTATCGCCGCGAAACAGTACGCAGGCGTTTACAATATCGACTCGATAAAATTCTTGCGCGCTTGCACATTTTAGAAGGTCTATTAACCGCTTTTTTAAACATTGATGAAGTCATTGAAATTATTCGTTCTGAAGATAAACCTAAGCCTGTTCTTATGGAACGCTTTGGAATATCCGATATTCAGGCCGAAGCAATTTTAGAATTAAAACTACGTCATTTAGCTAAACTAGAAGAAGTGAAAATCCGCGGTGAGCAAGATGAACTTGCCCAAGAGCGTGATAAATTAGAGCAAACGTTAGGATCAGACCGACGCATGTCGACGTTGATCAAAAAAGAAATTCAACAAGCCGCTGAGTTGTATGGCGATGATCGCCGTTCTCCTGTCGTAGAACGTGCAGAAGCCAAAGCATTGAGTGAAAAAGACCTCATCCCCAGTGAAGCAGTTACGGTTGTGTTGTCAGAAAAAGGTTGGGCACGGTGTGCCAAAGGCCACGATATTGATGCTTCGGGTTTAAGCTATCGAGCAGGTGATGAGTTCAAAGCATCAGCCAAAGGGCGAAGCAATCAACCTGTGGTGTTTTTAGATTCGAGTGGCCGGGCATTCTCGACCGATGCACATAGCCTGCCTACAGCACGAAGCCAAGGCGAACCCATGACTGGGCGCTTTAATATGGCGGCTGGGGTTAATTTTGAGCACGTAGTGATGGGTGACAACGAACACCTATTTTTAATGGCTTCTGACGCTGGTTATGGCTTTGTGACTGGGTTTACCGATTTGGTCAGTAAAAATAAAAATGGTAAAGCGTTAGTTAGTTTATCGGCTGAAGCGCATTTAATGCCTCCGATTAAAGTTAATGAGATCAGTACAGACTATTGCTTGGCTATTTCAAATGAAGGGCGGATGTTGATGTTCCCGCTTAGAGATTTGCCTAAATTAGCCAAAGGTAAAGGAAATAAGATTATTTCGATACCTTCGGCTCGGGTCAAATCGCGTGAAGAATTCGTTACTGTGTTGGCGGTTGTGCCGCAAAATAGTTCGGTTACTTTACATGCAGGGAAACGAAAGCTAACCCTGAAATCAACAGATCTAGAACATTATTATGGGGAGCGGGGCCGCCGAGGAAATAAATTACCACGAGGCCTACAACGTGTTGATGCAATAGAGATAGATAATGTCGAAGTTGGGGGCGTGGAGCCCTCGGATGAGCTTCAGGATTTTAAGCTTGATTAATTCACTGATACACATTCTCTAGAATTGTAAAAGCGCCCTTTAGGGCGTTTTTTATTGGTATGCGCGAACTGAATATGTCGCAATGATGAATATTGGCTTACAGTTGTGCGCTAAAATAGGATTTGCAGACGATAAGGTTTATAATGCGCGCACTTTCATTCGAGGAGTCCAGCTTTGCTTGCTGTAATTAGATTACTTTTGATTGCGCTGTTTATTTTATTCAGCGGGGTATTTGGATTATTACTGTGCATCTTTGTGCCGTTTCATCCTAATCATGTGCATCGTTTTGCAACTTGGTATGGCAGTATCACTAAGTTGCTGGGAGTCAAAATAGACATAAGAGTCTCACCTGATGTTGGAAGTGGTCCGTACGTTTTTGTTGCTAATCATCAAAATAGCTATGATATTTTTACGATTACCAATGCTGTGCCCGAACGAACCGTAAGTATCGGTAAAAAAAGCTTAAAATGGATCCCATTTTTTGGACAGCTTTATTGGCTGTCGGGCAATATTTTGATTGATAGAGCCAATCGCTCAAAAGCTGTAGGAACGATTTCAAAAGCAGCCGATAAAATAAAACATAAGCAATTGTCTGTCTGGATGTTTCCTGAAGGCACACGCAGTTATGGCAAAGGTCTATTGCCTTTTAAAACGGGAGCCTTTCATACGGCTCTACAAGCCGAAGTACCGATTGTCCCTGTGTGTATGAGTACCACGCATAACACAATTAAGCTCAATCGTTGGAATAATGGCACGATTTATATTGAGTTACTTGCACCGATTAAATTGCAGCAAAATAGCAGCATTCGAGAGCAAGCCCAAAACGTCCATGCTATTATGGATGACAAGATCAAACAGTTAGATGCGAAAGTCGCAGAACAAGAGAGTAAATAATGGAAAACTGGCGCGAAATTAGTGAAGACATTGTTGAGTCATTATTAGAAGATGGCTCAAATCCAGAGATTTTATATGAAGTGGAACATCACTTTGTCAGTGAAGATTTTAAACAGTTAGAAAATGCAGCCTTACAAGCATTTAAGTTAGGTTATGACGTTGAAGATCCAGCTGAGTTAGAGTTGGAAGATGGCACTAAAATTTGGGGCTTTGACGTGGTAGTTGAAGCTGAATTAGATGTTGATGTCATTATGGAAGATGTTGATAAACTTGCTGCACTGGCGCACGAATGCCAAGTCGAGTACGACGGCTGGGGTACATATTTCCAAGAGTAACCTGCTTTGTGGTGGCTAATTTTTATATTTAGTTACCACGCCTTCTCATCAAATTAACCACCTAAAAATCCATGTAAAAGTTGTAATTTTAATACAATTAACAAACATTATTCATGATAAATATCGCTATTTATGTTAATTGGGTGTAAGTTTTATGCCTTTAATGTAATGAATGCCGTATATGTTAAAAGTAATCAATATTGCCGATCTAAAACCGGGCATGTATGTCACCCAGATCTTAAAACAAAAATCAGATTTAAAAATTAAAACCGGCATTGTTCGCAGCCAACCATTAATTGATACCTTGATGCAACGCGGGGTTAAAAAATTAGAGATTGATCTTAAACAAAGTGAACAACCCTTAGCTGAAGAATCCGCGCCAGTCCAGTCTAGCGAGCAGAAGCTGCCTCCCAAGGCCCCAGATAACAGTCAGGTTAATAAGAAGACTCTTTCACATGAAAAAGAGAGTCTTTCTATTGAGCAAGAATTTCGTCAAGCTTCAGCTGATTATGATGCGGGGCTACGAAAAATGACCACGCTGCAATGTGATTTGATGATGGGTCAAAGTGTGAATATTGCAGTGCTTGATGATGTGGGACAAACAATTTTAGCATCGGTATTTCGAAATGAAAGTGCGATGGCGGTGTTAACACGCTTACGAGATAAAAACACCTATGCGTTTAGACATTCTATCAATACTTCAATTTTAGTGACCATGTTTGCAAAGTATTTAGGTTTTCCAAAAGAGCGTATTATTGAATTGACAATGGGGGCATTGTTACACGATTTGGGGCAAGCCAAAGTGCCACAGGGTATTTTGACTAAACCGACAAAATTGAGTCCTTTAGAGCGCAAAGCTGTGCAAAAGCATGTTGCTCATAGTTACCAACTTGCCAAACAGTACCCTAAATTAACACCCTTAATGGTCGATATGATCGTCAATCACCATGAACGATTAGATGGCAGTGGGTATCCTCGAGGAGTCACAGAACAAAAGTTGAGTACGGCAGCTAAAATTATTGCAATTGTAGATGTCTATGATGCTCTGACAGCTGATAGACCATTTAAAAATGGTATCGAACCTATTGCGGCATTACGGTATTTGATGAGCCAACCGGCGCTGTTTGACGCGGTACTTGTACAAAAATTTATTCGTTGTATTGGGGTGCATCCTGTGGGGTCAATTGTAAAGCTCACAGGAGAAAAGCTTGCATTGGTGCTAGAAGGAAACCGCTCACAACCATTACGTCCAAAAATTCAGGTGTTTTATAATGCAAAACACCAGCATTATATTACGCGCAAAAAGCTCTGCCTGTCAGAGAATGCCACTTCGCTGAAAATACTCGGCAGTGTGCAGCCGCAAGATCATCAAATAAACTTAAGTCGTTTACTTAAAGAGCAGTTGAGCGTTTAACGCGTTCGAATTTCAGTAACTTTGCAAATGGTAAGCAGATGACCACATAACTAGCAAGAAGCATTAGCAGCCATATAAAGGTACCAAAAAAACTATCAAATAAGTATGTACACATCAGTTGGGCTATCACAGCCAGAATAATCGCAACAAACCAATACTGCGTTAGCCTCTCATCAGCATGTATTTCATCAGTATCAGCATATTGATTACTAATTAATAGTGCTTTAACAGCAATTAAGCAGAACAAAAAAGCAAGGACGAGTATTAGCATCTGTGTTTATTCCCTATTGGCTAATGAGAGTTTAAGCATATCAAAAAAAAATCAAATGTAAATGATATTTATTATCATTTAGGTGTTTTTAAAATGGCGCTCTAAATGTGATTGATTAATGAGCAAGGTGTTGATTTTTAAGCGAGAGAACAAACTTAATTACAATTTAAATGCTGAGTTATTACTCTAAAAAAGTTAGAGTATATGCTCAGTAATAAGTAGTGATTACTTGTTACCAAGATCTTGGCGATCCTCGCCAAGATGCGCCGTGCAAATAACGCTGTCGTTAAGATGTTTAGACATGTGATGACAGACAGCGACGCGATGATGTATCGCGAAAGACAACAAGAGAACACCATGAATTTTAAAAAAACGCTACTGGCAGTGAGTTTAACTTTAGTTTCGCAGCAGGCTTTTTCTGCTGCATTCCAATTAGCTGAACATAGCGCCTCCGGCTTAGGTCGTGCATTTGCTGGTGAGGCTGCGATTGCTGAAAACGCTTCAGTGGTTGCACGCAATCCTGCTTTAATGACTCAATTTGATACGATGCAATTAAGTGTGGTTGCTACGTATGTAAAACCAGATGTCAGCTTAAAAGGCGAAAGTGCGCCTTATGGTTTAAGTGCCGATGTAATCAATGATGACAGTATCGCGCCCAGTGCGGTTATTCCGGCGGCTTATTTTGCAATGCCTATCAACGATGACTTTGTAATTGGCTTTGGTGCTTTTTCTAATTTTGGCTTAGCCACAGAGTTTAGTGATGATTATGCCGCGGGGCAGTTAGCGGGCCAGACAGAAATCACAACAGTGAACTTTAATGCCAGTATTGCTTATCAAGTGAGTGATGATTTTTCTGTTGCAGCTGGCGTGAACTATATCTATGCGGATGCGGCTATTAAACGTCATTTTGGTGTGTCACCATTACCTATACCTGCTCAAACTGAAGCTGTAAACCTTGAAGGGGATGATACAGGATTAGGTTTTAATATCGGGTTAGCTTATGAAGTAAAGCCGGGTCATCGGTATGGCCTCCACTATCGTAGTGAAACCGATATTACGTTTGATGGTACCTACTCAAACCAGCTTCCGGCTCAATTAGGTGGCTTGGCCGGGCAAAGTCTTCCTGGCTCTGTTGCTATCACGTTACCGGCCATCGCTGAGTTTTCAGGTTCTCATCAATTGAATTCTGCTTACGCTGTGCATTATTCTATTTTATGGACCGGATGGACGAGCTTCGATAAATTAGAAGCTTACGTAGAAGGACGTGATGCACCTGTATTTAGCAAAACGGAAGATTTCACAAGTTCATTTCGAGTGGCTTTAGGGGGAGATTATCAGTTTAATGAAGCCCTCAAGCTTCGCGCAGGCTTAGCGTATGATGAGTCTCCTGCTGAGCAAAGCCATTTATCTATTTCTATTCCAGATACTAATCGCTTATGGTTGAGCGCAGGTTTAACCTACCAGTTAGATCCGCAATCAAGTATTGACGTGGGTATGAGTGCCTTGCGTGGTGAAACACAAAACTTTACTGAAAGTGATAATTTAGGTCAGGCTTGGGGATTTGAATCTAAAGGGCATGCTTATTTAGTGGGCGCTCAGTATAACTATCAGTTTTAAATGGCTTAAACGCACATGATTCGGGCAATTTAAAAATTAAAAAACGCGAGCAGTGCTCGCGTTTTTTAATGGCAAAAATAGAATGCTATAAACTTTCTATTTTTGCTTTTTGCTCTAGTAGCTTAGTTTGCGCATCGGTAAACTCAGCGAGTTTTTCGTGCTCTTTGGCCAATACGGCTTCAGGAGCGTTATTAACAAACTTTTCATTCGCCAGCTTATTTTTTACTTGAGCGAGGCCTTTTTCAGCTTTTTCAAGTTGTTTGGCGATACGCGCAAGCTCTGCATCGACATCGATCAAGCCAGCCATTGGGATTAACACTTCAAGATTCCCTACCAATGCAGTGGCAGAAGCTGGCGCTTCATCATGCTCACCTAACACTGTAATCGACTCAAGTTTAGCCAAAGAAGCTAAGAAAGCTTGGTTGTCATCTAATCGGCTTTGATCTTCTGCTGATACATTTTTAAGTAATACATTCAGTGGCGTATTCGGGCTAATGTCCATTTCACCACGGATATTACGGATCGCAAGAATGAATTGTTTGACCCATTCTAAATCGGCCATCGCTTTTGCATCGACCTTACTTTCATCGTAACAAGGGTAAGCTTGCAGCATAATCGTATCTGCATTAATGCCCGCAAGTGGTGCCACACGTTGCCAAATGGTTTCGGTAATGTAAGGTGTTAATGGGTGCATGAGGCGTAACAAGCCTTCAAGCACAGTAACAAGCGTTTGGCGTGTGCCGCGTTGCTCTGGTTCAGTACCTTTGAATAATACTGGTTTAGTGAGCTCCAAGTACCAATCGCAGAACTGGTTCCAGGTGAATTCGTAAATAGTATTGGCAGCTAAATCAAAGCGGTAGTTATCTAAATGATCTGTGAAGGTTTTAACTGTGGTTTCAAATTGACCCAAAATCCAACGGTCTGCGAGTGAATACTGCATCTCGCCGCCATTAAAGCCGCAATCTTTCTCTTCAGTATTCATCAGCACATAACGGCTTGCATTCCATAACTTGTTACAGAAATTGCGATAACCATCAAGACGATTCATGTCCCAATTGATATCACGACCTGTTGAGGCCATAGCTGCAAGGGTAAAGCGAAGGGCATCTGTACCGTGCGCTTCGATGCCATCAGTGAATGTTTTACGGGTATTTTTCTCGATTTTCTTAGCCAGCTGTGGCTGCATCATGTTCCCGCAGCGTTTTTCAACCAAGCTTTCTAAATCAATACCGTCAATCATGTCGATAGGATCAAGGACGTTCCCTTTTGATTTCGACATTTTATCGCCATTTTCATCACGAATAAGACCGGTTACATACACCGTTTTAAAGGGCACTTGTGGTTTGCCATTGTCATCTTTAATGAAATGCATCGTCATCATAATCATGCGTGCAACCCAGAAGAAGATAATGTCAAAACCTGTAACTAACACGTCTGAAGGGTGAAATGTTTTTAAATCATCGGTGTTTGCAGGCCAACCTTGCGTTGAAAACGTCCATAGCGCAGATGAGAACCAAGTGTCGAGTACATCTTCGTCTTGGCTTAATATCACGTCATCGGCAATATTGTTTTCGGCGCGTACTTCGGCTTCATCGCGGCCAACAAATACGTTACCTTGCTCATCATACCAAGCTGGAATACGGTGTCCCCACCAAAGTTGGCGTGAAATACACCAATCTTGAATGTCGTTCATCCATGCGTTATACATGTTTTCGTATTGCGCAGGGACAAACTTGATATCACCATTGGCAACGGCTTGTTTTGCCGGCTCAGCCAGTGGCGCAACACGAACATACCATTGGTCTGTTAAAAGCGGCTCAATTACCACACCAGAGCGGTCGCCATAAGGAACGGTTAAGCTATGATCATCAATTTTTTCGAGTAAACCCAGTTGTTCAAACTCATCGACAATGAGTTTTCGTGCATCAAAGCGATCTAAACCGTGAAAACGCTCTGGAATTGGCGCGTCTATTTCAATAGGTTTGCCGCTAAAATCATACCCTTCGCCAGCTGTCAGAACTGCAGCATCTTTATCAAAGATATTAATCATTGCAAGCTGATGACGTTTGCCCACTTCGTTATCGTTAAAGTCGTGCGCAGGGGTGATTTTTACACAGCCAGTGCCTTTTTCCATATCGGCATGTTCATCGGCAACAATTTTAATGCGACGATTAACGATAGGTAGGAGCACTTCTTTACCGATGAGGTCTTGGTAACGCTCATCATCCGGGTTTACGGCTACACCCGTGTCACCCAGCATGGTTTCAGGACGAGTGGTGGCAACAATGATGTAATCTTTGCCATCTTTTGTCATTAAGCCATCAGCCAGAGGATAACGGAGGTTCCACATGTGGCCTTGTTTATCTTTGTTTTCGACTTCTAAATCAGAGATAGCAGTATGAAGTTTTGGATCCCAGTTTACTAAGCGTTTACCGCGGTAAATCAAATCTTCTTTGTGAAGGCGAACAAACACTTCTTTTACCGCTTCAGATAAACCTTCATCCATTGTAAAACGCTCACGGTCCCAGTCGACCGATGCACCTAAACGACGAAGTTGCTTGGTAATTGTGCCACCTGATTCGTTTTTCCATTGCCAAATTTTATCAATAAAGGCATCGCGGCCTAAATCGTGGCGAGTTTTACCTTCTTCGGCAGCGAGTTTTCGCTCTACAACCATTTGAGTTGCAATACCCGCGTGGTCGGTGCCCACTTGCCATAAGGTGTTGTTGCCTTGCATACGCTTAAAACGCGTTAAGGTATCCATGATGGTGTCTTGAAACGCATGACCCATATGCAAGCTACCAGTGACATTGGGAGGTGGGATCATAATTGAATAGGCTTCACCTTGGCCTGATGGCTTAAAGTAGCCTTTTTCTTCCCAATCTTGATATAAAGACTGCTCAATATCTTGCGGATTATAGGTTTTATCCATTACACAGAACCTTTTAAATAATGCTTACTGTTCAATATCACGTGTGGTCATGTTGGCCCCAAGCTGGCGTAGCTGCTTATAGCGCTCTCTGGCCGCTTGTTTTTGCTCAGTGTGCAAAGGGACAAAATCAAACACTTGATTAAATCGTCGAATGAAATCTGGCACGGTTTGCGCCAAATTAATTAAAATTTTTCGGTTGCCAACCGGAGTTGAGTCGCCAATCTCAACCGGTGCGCCCATGGCGGGGCCTTCACCTTGAAGGTTATGCGGTACAAAGCTATCGGCTTCAAATCCCCATAAATGTTCATCGATTAAGTGAGCGTCGTTTTTATTGTCGGTATAAATAAAGACGCGCTGACCTTGGCGGTAAAAATCAGCTGCAATACGTGCAGCTAGATCAAAATGAGCCGGGATAGGGTTATCCGGCTCATTTTCTTGTTTTTGAACGTAAAACACTGCGTTCATTTTTGCCTCAAAGCATTGCTTAGGTGCAAAAGTAAATTATGACTCTTGCACTGGGGTTACATCAGCACGGTTTAATAAGTACTGAGTTAACATCGGTACAGGGCGGCCTGTTGCGCCTTTGTTTTTACCACTGCGCCATGCGGTTCCTGCGATATCTAAATGAGCCCAATTGTACTTTTTGGTGAACTTAGATAAGAAACACGCTGCGGTTATCGTCCCAGCTGCACGGCCTCCTAGATTAGTGAAGTCAGCAAATGGGCTTTCAAGTTGATCTTGATAATCATCCCATAATGGCAACTGCCATGCGCGGTCTCCACTTTGCTCGCCAGACTTTAATAAATCGTGAGCCAGTGGGTTGTGGCTAGAGAGCAATCCAGTCGCATGACTACCAAGGGCGATTATACACGCACCAGTCAGGGTAGCGACATCAATAACTGTTTCTGGGTCAAAACTTTCTACATAAGTGAGTGCGTCACATAAAACGAGGCGGCCTTCTGCATCTGTATTAAGGACCTCAACCGTTTGCCCAGACATAGTGGTGAGAATATCACCTGGGCGATACGCATTGGAGCTTGGCATGTTTTCACAACCCGCCAACACACCAATTACATTGATAGGCAAGTTCATTTCGGCGAGGGCGCGCATTGTTCCAATGACGCCCGCAGCGCCGCCCATATCATATTTCATTTCGTCCATGGCTTCGCCTGGCTTGAGAGAAATACCACCTGAATCAAATGTGAGGCCTTTACCTACTAATACGATAGGAGCTTGGCTTTCTGGCGCACCGTTGTAGTGGATTACCGACATAATGGATTCGTTTGCACTGCCTCGACCTACCGCGAGATACGAGTGCATCCCGAGTTCTTCCATTTCTTTCTCGCCTACCAAATTAACGGTCACTTTATCGAACGTTTCTTCGAGTAATTTGGCTTGTTCGCCTAAATAAGCAGGATTACAAATGTTCGGTGGCATGTTCGCGACATCTTTACACAGCTTCATACCTGCAGAAATGGCCAAGCCATGTTCAATGGCGTTTTCACCAATTGCTAATTCACGACGAGTCGGGACGTTAAAAACAATTTTACGTAATGGACGACGGGTATCGCTTTTTTTACTTTTCAACTGATCGAAAGTGTATAGACAATCTTGGGTCGTTTCGACTGCTTGGCGCACTTTCCAGTATGTATCGCGACCTTTTACATGCTGTTCAGTCAAAAAGCAGACAGCTTCCATTGAACCAGTTTCGTTAAGTGTGTTGATCGTTTTTGAAATGATTTGTTTATATTGTTTATCGTTTAATTCGCGCTCTTTACCACAGCCAACCAATAAAATACGTTCGCTTAATACATTTGGCACGTGGTGCAATAAAAGCATTTGTCCGGGCTTTCCTTCGAGATCTCCACGGCGCAATAAATTTGAAATATAACCATCACTGATCCGATCCAGCTGTTCACCAATAGGTGACAAACGACGAGGTTCGTAAACGCCGACTACAATACAAGCACTTCTTTGCTTTTCTGGGCTACCACTTTTTACGCTGAATTCCATAGCGACTCCTAAATGAATCTGCTCACTATTTGTGCCATTAATAACTTTTAGGTTTATAAAAACCTGCAATGACATATAATTAAGTTGTGAAAATAACAAGTTTACTTAAAATTTCTGACTATTCCAGTGAAAAGACATGTTTTATAGGGGCACATTTTGCTTATTTTTCGTTATTTAACTGCTGAAGTGCTGAAATCGCAGTTGGCGGTGTTCCTTACTTTAATGACAATTTTTGTCAGTGAAAAGTTTGTTCGTATTTTAACCGAGGCGACAGATGGTTCTTTGCCTGCAAAATTAATTATTTCAATGCTTGCGCTTAAGTTGCCGCAATTAGCCTCGTTTATTTTACCTTTAAGTTTATTTTTAGGGATTATTTTAGCTTATAGCCGAGTCTATGCTGATAGCGAAATGACGGTTTTAAAAGCGTGTGGTGTCAGTGAGTGGTATGTAGTTAGAGTGACTTTGGTTTCAAGTTTTGTGATGGCGATGTTTGCAGCAGCTTTAACTCTTGTTGTTGCGCCGTGGGCGAGTGAGCAAGAATATCGCTTAGAAGAAAAAGCTAAAGCTGAATCTGGCTTGTTTAGCTTACGCGCAGGTCGTTTTCAACAAACCGATAACGAAAAAGCCGTGGTGTTTGTGCATGATATTAGCCAAGGTGGGAAGGAGCTCAATAAAGTGTTTGTCGCGCAATTTTCTGATGATAAAACCGCGCCGGAAGCTCGCATTGTTTATGCTGAAAAGGGCGTTGTTATTGAAGAAGAAGATGGTGAGCAACAGCTGAATTTAAGCCATGGTCAACATTATGAAACCAATGGCAACCAACTTGATATTAAGTTAACTGAATTTGATGGTTATCAAGTTCAAATTCAAGAGCAAGCGATTGAACATAAACGCCGTAAATTAGAAGCGGTGAGTAGTTTGGCACTATTGAAAATGGATTCATCAGAAGCCGCAGCTCAGTTCCAGTGGCGTTTGGCGATCCCACTGTCTATTTTGATTTTAACTTTTATTGCCGTCCCACTTAGCGAGGTTAACCCTCGACAAGGTAAGTTCGCTAAGTTAGTGCCAGCAATTGTCATTTATTTGGCTTACTTTATTTTACTCAATGGCGCAAAACATGCCATTGAAGGTGAAAAAATTCCCACTAATATCGGTTTGTGGTGGATTCATATTAGCGCATTATTTATTGGTGTATTACTCATTTTACGAGGTCGAGCGTCTGGTGCGATGCTAAAAGCAATATTTAAGAAAAGGGAGCAAGTGAGTTGAAAACCTTAGATTGGTATTTAGGGCGCAGCATCCTCCAAACAACAGGGTTTGCACTGCTTGTTTTAGTCGGCATCAGTACATTAATTAAGTTTATTGAGCAACTTAAGTATGTTGGCCGCGGGACCTATGATGTCACTACGGCTGGCCTTTATACTTTGTACAGTATTCCGGGGGATGTCGTGACCTTTTTTCCGATGGCCACACTAATAGGTGGCTTAACTGGGTTGGGAGCACTGGCATCCAATAGTGAGTTAGTGGTGATGCAGGCCGCCGGTATGTCGCGCTTTGCTATTATTCGTTCGGTGATGAAAACAGCTTTGTTCATGGCGCTGTGTGTAATGGCGATGGGGGAGTGGGGCGTACCAGAAGCACAAAAACAAGCAAAAGAACTGCGCACATTTGCTGTTTCAGGTGGGAATGTCTTTAATGCCCGTCAGGGTGTGTGGGCTAAAGATGGGGATGTATTTTTAAATATCGATAATGTCGATGAATCAGGACGACTCGATGGTTTGAAAATGTATCGATTCAATAAAGAGCTCGACTTAATCGAAGTGACCAATGCGCAAAGTGCGGTTAGCCACTCAGAAGGGTGGATGCTCAAAGGGGTCAATCAATTATCTTTAGGTGAGGAAGTCACTTCTCGACAATTTACAGAGCAGCTATACCCCTCAAACCTAACACCCGATAAATTAGGAATAGTGTCACTAAAAGCTGAATCACTTTCTTTTAGTGGATTAATTGGCTATTTAGATTACCTAGAAAAAAACGACCAAGACAGTAGCGCGTATGAGTTGGCGTTGTGGCGAAAACTGATGCAGCCAGTATCAATTGCGGTGATGTTGTTAGTTGCCTTGTCGTATATTTTTGGGCCGCTACGTTCAGTGACGATGGGAGCACGGATTGTGATGGGAGTCGTAACGGGGATTGTGTTTCACTTAAGTGATAAAATTTTTGGGCCTATTGTACTTGTTTATGAATTACCTGCGTTTGTTGGAGCAACCCTTCCGAGTGCTATTTTCATTGTATTTTCGGTTTATTTAATTAACAAACGCAGCTAATTAGCTGCGTTTGTTAGAAAAGTGGGTCGGTAAAGTTTAATCGAGAGATTTATAAATCCGTTTGTTTTCGTCTTTGGTCAGAGTCACAATTTCAGTGCCAGCTAAGTAGTCTTGCAAAGCTCTGGGTTGTTTTAAGTTGGCTATTACTGCAACATTTCCCAAACCACCAAAAGCCGTAACAGCACGAATGATGGCTTGCTTGATGGTAATACGAGTGCCCCCAACTTGTTGAACCTTTAGTCGCCATGCCCGCATGCCAATTGTTTGACCACCGCGCGTCCAAAAGTAAACAAAAAAGCCGATGCTCACAATAATCAGCAGCGCAGTTCTAATTGTTCTTAAAATAGGATCTTGTTGAATTAAATCGGAGACATCAGCAGCTTGGCCTAAACTCAGGACTTCAAAAGAGAGCAATGATTGAATAAATAACAGATAAAGCACGGTAGTGAGCATGGCAAACGCAATAATCACTAGGGCATCATAAAGCCAAGCAGCAGCACGACGCCAAAAACCAGTACGAGGAAAGTCAGTCATAACGAGCCTATAAAGTTGAATTGGCCATATTCTAACAAACAAAGTTAAAAACATGAATCCATCCGCAAAGGTGGTTTTTTCGTCAGAACTCAATGTGATGTGAATGTAAAACCACCGTAAAAGAGCCGTAAATAAGTAAATTGATTGATTGCTGAGCAGTTGTTCAGTTTAAGGTAAAAAAGCGCTTGCCCAGCACTGCTTTCTTTGTATAATGCAAAACCAAGAGACAAAAGCACCTTTTATAAGTTTTTGCTCATAAGTGGTTTTTCTTTATTTTCTCAATCATCTTAGATGGCGTGAGAGGATTAAAGAAAAATTGTGCCAGTGTGATGAAATTGGTAGACATAGGGGATTCAAAATCCCCCGCTGAATAAGCGTGGCGGTTCGAGTCCGCCCACTGGTACCACTTTTTATAACCCTTACCATTTGGTAAGGGTTTTTTTATGCCTGAAATTTAAAAAACTGAGCATTTTGTTATTTTCTTGCTGGGAGCTGGAAAAGAGAGGGGATTCACTTTCTATACTCGGCCCCACTGAATAAGCGTGGCGGATAGTATGAAATCAAGCCCACTGGTACCTCTTTTTATAACCCTCTCCATTTGGAGAGGGTTTTTTTATGGCTGAAATTTAAAAAACTGAGCATTTTGTTATTTTCTTACTGGGAGCTGGAAAAGAGAGGGGATTCACTTTCTATACTCGACCCCGCTGAATAAGCGTGGCGGATGGTATGAAGTCAAGCCCACTGGTACCACTTTTTATAACCCTTACCATTTGGTAAGGTTTTTTTATGCCTGGTGACTCATAAAATAGAAGTTTCGAATTATTTAGTCATAATATTGAATCAGCAAATAGGGGATTCATTCTCTATCATCTGCCCCGTTGAATAAGCGTGGCGGTTCGAGTCCGCCCACTGGTACCACTTTTTACAACTCTCTCCATTTGGAGAGGTTTTTTTTATGCCTGTGACTTATTCAGGCTAGACTTTTCTCCAAACGAAATAGAAATGCAATCTTTTCAAGGCTCGCAGGGCTGTTTAACAGTAAGTAAAATTAACCCCTGCTATTTTGTTTAAATTATTTTATGATCAGGTCACTTTTTTAATAATAAGAATCATCAAGATGAAAAAAATTCTGCTCGCCAGTGCGATATCACTTTTATTCGGTCTAACTGCGTGTTCAAAGGTTGAGACGCCGGCGAATCCTGCAGCAAAGGCTGAGAGTGCACAATCACAAACTCAAGCACAGTATCAAGAGGGCGTGCATTATCGTATTGTCACAGGTATCGATGCTGAGCAAGCGCAAGTTCCTTTTATTGTTGAATACTTTTGGCTGGGCTGCCCGCATTGCCAACATTTTGAAGCGCCGTTACAGGCATACAAAAGTCAACAGCCTGAGTTGGGTTTTGTCCGTAAACATGCGATTTTGAATGAAAGCTGGGCGAACGACGGGCGTATTTTTTATGCCTTACAGCAAACTAATAATATGGATCATTTTGCTGAATTATTTGACCTATATAAAAACGGCATGACTCAGCAAGCTTTTGATGATTTCTTTACGCGAAATGACATCGATAAGGACGCTTTTTTAACCACCGCAGGGCAGGACGCAACGGTCATTGCGAAGATGCAGCAAAGCCTCAAAGAAATGACCGATAACAAAATACACAGCGTGCCAGCAATTGTCGTCAATGGTAAGTATTTGGTCTTACCCCATGATGACATACGTTCTAATGACGCGTATTTCGCTTTAGTCGATTACCTACAAACTCTAGCGCCATAACGATGGAAATAATCTGCTGCGATGATCTCAATTTGTACCGCGAGGAACTCACTGACTTATTGATTGAGACCGTTGCTGATGGAGCATCAATTGGGTTTATTGCTCCAGTCACGTGTAGTGATGCGACAGCTTATTGGCACAATGTCAGTGTTCAGTTGTTAGATAAAACGCAGTGGGTGTGGCTAGCTTTTGAAGCAGGAAAATTGCTCGGGACTGTTCAATTGTCTGTTTGTAATAAAGCCAATGGCAGTCATCGCGCAGAGGTCGAAAAGCTAATGGTTGCCAAAGCGGCAAGAGGTAAAGGGGTGGCCAAAGCATTGATGAGAGTGCTAGAAAATTGGGCGCTAGAACATCAGTTGCGTTTATTAGTGCTTGATACTAAACAAGGCGATGTCGCCTCTTTTTTATATCCGAAATTAGGCTATCAAATTGGTGGGATTATTCCAGAGTTTGCGAAAGATGGCTTAGGTCGCATGGCGGCCACGGTATATTTTTATAAGCAGCTCTAACATGTCACTGTGAACACTCGCTGTTAGGCAAAATAAAAAAGGCGCTCATAGAGCGCCTTTGTCGTTAGGGGTGGAACTTAGAAATTAACATTGACTTCGTTTGAACAAATATCCACTGACTGGCAGATTTTGTACGTGAAGGCGTTTTCTTCTACTTTACGTTGAATATCGCGATAAACACCTTTGTTTTCGACCGTGTTTAATAAATCGCCATTACGGTAAATATCTACAGTGCCTTGCGCAGCTCCTTGCCACGTCAGCTCGACACGCATATAACCAGTCCGCGATTTATTCGCTCGTTTCACTGCAAGTTCAATGTTCACTTCAGAGACTTGAACTTCTTGCGTTTTAGTGTTGCTCAGACCTTCAGAATCAACCGTAGTAAGTGATACTGAATAAGTGCCTGCAGCAGCATAGCTGTGCATTGGGTTCGTGTCTGTTGATGTGTTGCCATCACCAAAATCCCATGAGCGCGAGACAATATCACCGTTTACATCGGTGCTGGTATCAGTAAAACTGACGTTTAGGAAGTCACGCACATACGTGAAACCAGCGATTGGGGCTGTTGGGCCGACTTCACCTAAGCCTGTAAATGTGACAGACCAGTTGTTTAGTGTGCCAGTGTCTTCAGCATAGGTATCTTCAATACTTAAAGTCCAATCACCAGTTGCCACTTCTCCGTCAAAGACAGATGAAGTGAAGGTTGCAACGAGATCATCTGCTGAACCACCCGCTTGATTATGTAACGTAGCGACAGAGCCTGATGGCGAAGTCAGTTTGACAATTAAATCACCAATGTATGTATGGCTAATATCCACGGAAGCAGAAGTACCAAATAAAGTGATATCGTCAGGAACGTTAATCACAGAAGTGATACCTGTAGGATCGTTATCAGGAATGGCAACACTGTTGTCATTGGCGTAAGTGAAGTCATTTAAGCCTTGCGGATAAACATATAAACCAACCGTTGCATCTTTGGCTAACTCGCCGCTAGTTGCGTTGACAGTGAAGCTGTAATCACCCCAGTTTGTTTCAGATGTTGTTGGCACTGTAAGGGTCACTGTATCACCTGGCATGGCTGATGTTGCAGATAGATTTGCACCTGCGATTGCACTATTTAACGCCAGCGTGACGGTATCATTCCACTCTGCAACCGATGCGACCTCAAACGTGTAGGTTGCGGTATCGCCAGCAGTAATGGTTTGATTTGTTGGTGTAACTTTGAGTCTAAAACCAGGCTCTGGGTTAGCATCTTGAAGGGCATTGAGCACGTTTAAGCGTTTACCCGACACTGTTTTACCGGTCAGTGCGCTGTTATCATCGCCTGAGTTCATCAGGAGATCTTTTAGTTCTTGGAAGTTCAGCGCAGGGTTGACTGATAAGGCTAATGCCGCGGCACCTGCAACATGCGGTGTTGCCATTGATGTGCCTGAAAAACTTGAATAGCCGCCGCCAGGGACTGTTGATAAAATAGCCGAACCTGGCGCACCCATATCAACTGTGGTTAAACCCCATTGAGAGAATCCAGACATCGCATCGTTATGATCAGTACTGGCCACAGAAAGAACACTATTGTGCTCGTAGTTTGATGGGTAGCTCGGGTTAACATCATTATCTACTGCATCATTACCTGCCGCTGCAACAAATAAGATATTAGCTTGTTCGCTTGAAGTAATGGCATCAGCCAATGCTTGGCTCTCACCACCACCACCCCAACTATTATTTAAAACTCTAACTTCAACACCTGCGTTACTTAAACCAACCATGTAGTCGATACACTTAATCGCATCAGACGTGCTGCCAGTACCTGAAGCTTCTAAAAACTTACAGCCGACAATAGAGACATTATGATTCACACCCGCCACACCGTTGGCGTTATTGCCTGATGCACCGATAGTTCCTGAAACATGGGTGCCGTGGCCTTGGTCATCCATCGGATCGCCCGAGTTTGTCACTGCATTGATCCCGTGAACATCATCTATGTAGCCGTTATTGTCATTATCAATGCCATCGCCAGCGATTTCATTGGGGTTAGCCCACATATTTGCGGCTAAATCAGGGTGAGAATAATCAACGCCAGTATCAATGACACCAACAATTACCTCGCGGCTACCTGTTGAGATATCCCACGCTTCTACCGCATCGATATCTGCATCTGCTGTTCCGCCAGTTTGTCCTGTGTTGTGTAAACCCCAAAGCTCGCCAAAGCGAGAGTCATCGGGTACACCCAGCGCTTTTACTTGATAATCGGGCTCGGCATATAACACCGCAGGGTGAGATTTAAGTTTTGCAATGGCATCTTTTGCATGAGTTTTATCGAGTGTGTATTGAGCTAATCGACCTGAAAGGACGTTTTTAAACCGATCATCAACTTCATCGAGGTTGATATCGGAAATTTTTGCTGCAACAAGTTTACGGGCTGAAGCGCGGTCAGTACTTTTAGTGCCTTGTTTGTAGACAACAATCACTGAATCAGCTTTGTAATGTGGCTCTGCTTTTTTAGCTGGAGCAATGCCTGGGTTTGCACTTGCGAATAAAGGGAGCAAGGCAAGTGATAACGTAGAAAGTTTTGCTTTCATTTGTGAGATTCCATTTTGACTTTATTGTCTTACTCAGGACATGCCTGAGCCCTTGGGCCTCAATTTCAAGCAATCTAAATATATATTAAATCAATCAGCAACCTATTAAGAAAACGCTCATTTTTAGTTTTAGGCAAGTTAAAAGTTTAAAAAAAGAACGTTTTTTTTCAACTTGTTGTTTCAATTGTATTTTATAATTTTGAACAATGCAAAGAGCGATAAATAGCTACATAAAATCTCCCCATACTTTTTTGTTAGTTGTATTCATGTTTTTTTAGTATTTCGATTTTTATTTTTTTAACTTGTTGATTTATAGGTGTTTATAGAAAGAGTAATAATGGCCGATAGGCGTTGACCAGTAAATATAGGTAGATTAAAGAGGTTGAGTCCCTGATAAAGATAATAAAAAATGACCACACACAAAAAAAATGCACACTACCTAACGATTGCCTTGATGGCTTTATTGTCTTCAAGTGCATTAATGGTGAGTCAGCCAGCTTTTTGTGGTGAGTCTTTAAGCCAATCTGGTCAGGATCTCATCGAATCTCCTCTTTCTCTCAGTCTAAATCCTTCCCTGCAATACCGAGATGGTGCGCAACAGCATCACGTAGTTGTCACTCAGTATGGGATATTAAATAAAGCAACAGTCAACCAACACAATGGAAGTTCGAATGAGGCCTATGTGGTGCAAAATGGCAGTAATAATGTCGCCTCTTTTTTGCAAAATGGTTCGGATAACCTCATCAACCTGTCACAGCAAGGTAATAACAACCAAGCTGAAGTATTTCAACAGGGTGATGCCAACATAGCCAATATTTCACAAATAGGAGAACAAGCATTCAAAGTCACGCAAATTGGTAACGATTTGGTGGTGAATGTCTCGTTTTCTAAACAATAACAATATTCTAGGAGAAACCCAGTGAAATTAAATAAATCTCTGGTTACATGCGCTGTCGCAATGGCTTTAAGTTCAACAACGGTATTGGCAAACAGCAAAGACTTAAGTGAATCAGTCCACAGTAAAAATAAAGTACAAGTCGTGGGTAATTCAATGGTCATTCACCAAACATCTGGTACAGGTGTGACATGGGGAAATGATTTAAGAGCACTTCAAGATGGAGACCTACATCAACTTGAAATTACCACTAACGGTGAAGCAAATAACACAGAAACCGTTCAAGTTGGGCAAAGTAATTTATTGCTTTTGACTACTACAGGTAATGAAAATAGCCAAGTCTATATTCAAAATGGTGAGACCAATGGTGCGCTAACTGAGCTAACCGGTAGCGGAAATGAGATTGCGGTTACTCAGTCTGGCTCAGGATTTTTAGGCGCTAACAATGAAGCGATTAATGTCATAACGGGTGATAATAATGAAATCACCGTCGAGCAATCAGATGGCGGTCACTGGGCATATAACAAAGATATGCAAGGCAATAGCAATACTGTGTCTGTATCACAAGCTGGTGCATGGAGTGAGGTTCATTTAGACAAAGTGCAAGGTGATGCGAACAGCATTGATGTTGTGCAAGATGGCCTTTGGAATACACTCAAAGTGAATGAGTTAGTCGGGGATGCGAATGAACTCAATGTAGAGCAAGTGGGTGATTTCCAAGTTGCGACCATCGGGTTGATTGATGGTTCAGATAATGATATTTCGATTGATCAGCAAGGCGGCAGCAATACTTTGACAGTTGCAGCTATTGAGGGGAATGATAACACCCTCATGCTCGATCAAAATGGTGATGATAATGAAATCATCAGTGATATTTTTACGGGCTCAGATAACGAAGTTGCGATAAATCAGCAAGGTGATACTAATAAAGCGTCAGCGGATGTGATTGGTAACGATAATGACTTCAAAGTCACCCAATTGGGTAACGACAATGAATCTTATTTGGGTGCATTAGGGGATAATAATGACTTTACCCTTATGCAGACTGGTAATGATAATAGCAGCCACATTGCAAACTTTAATGCGGCAGATAGTAATGTCACTGTGTCTCAAGTGGGTGATTCGAATGCAAGTTTGGTGCAATCATCTTATCCTGATGTATCATTGACAAGCTTTAATAATGAGGTACTTGTTTCACAAATGGGCAATGAAAACGAATCAACGGTGACCTTCAGTAGTATTCTTGATAGTAATAACAGCAATGTAGATATTGCTCAAAATGGTGATTTAAATTCACTGGATATGATGATTGAGGGTAGTGGTCACAATATTGATATTGCTCAAACCGGTAACTACAACATGATTGGTGGTATCGGTGGCGATCCGCTTCTTGTTGGCGGTGGTGATATTACACTTAGTATTAATCAAATCGGCGATGGCAACTTAGTCGAAGGTTCGATTATTAGCGCCTCGGGTAATATTTCAATCACTCAAGTGGGTGATTACAACAGTGCAACGATTGTTCAGCAATAATTGTGCGGGGAGGGGCCTTATGGCCCCACTTTTATGAGCCAATCTAAATATCGTATTTTTCTGTTAATCAGCGTTTTATTCTTTTTCATTCCTAAAGCTGCGTACTCAGAAATTGAAATTAGCGGTTTGTTACTCGACAGGACTATAAGTCGTTCAGGTCATGAATTTTATAATAAATTCAGTTTATTATGGCAGGATATGCCAAATACCGTTGGCACGAATGTCGTGATAAAAGAAACCGTGGTGCCTAGGGCGGGAACTCGGCTGGTGGTCGAAATGAATAATACCGTTATTTACGCCACGTATATGGGCCGACGAATTGAACCAGTTGAAGACAAAGTAGAGCAAGCAATTTACACCACAATTGATGCGATAGCACGTTCGCAATTTATTGAACAAAGTGAAGATTTAGCTAGTAGTGGATGGTAGTAATGACAATGTTAAAAACAATAATAATCAGTGCAGTGATATCGATTTGGTTATCTCATGCCTATGCCAGTGAATTAGTTTACACCCCGATTAATCCTAGTTTTGGTGGAAGTCCTTTAAATGGGTCAATGTTGCTCAATAAGGCCCAGTCACAAAATAAGCACAAAGCCCCCATCAATGAAAAAACGTATGCAGAAAAATTTCAAGACTCTTTGGAGCGAGCTTACATTAATCGCATGGTGCGAGAAATAACGGATCTCGCTTTCGGTGAGGGAGTCGATGACAGCATTTTTAATCAAGATTCAATTTTTATGAGTGGTGATTATGAAATTCAGGTGCTGACCAGTGGCGTGGATTCGATTACCGTACAAATAACCAATACTGTGACCGGCGAAGTGGTCGTGGTTGAAGTACCGAGGTTTGGCGGATGATGAAACACAGTATTTTATTAGTCTTCGTGCTGATTGTATCGGGTTGCTCAGTGGTTAAAAAAACCTTACCCCCTGATCTTGAAATAGCGCAAGCGCTTGAAAAAACTGATACGTTTAACGAGTTGAAAAACTTACCCGCTCCGGCAGGAAGTGTCGCGGTTTCTGTGTATTCATTTCGCGATCAGACCGGGCAATATAAACCACAAGCTAACGTCAGTTCTTTTTCAACTGCGGTCACTCAAGGAGCAAACTCCATTTTAGTGCAAGCGTTGCATGAGTCTGATTGGTTTACACCAGTTGAACGTGAAGGGCTGCAAAACATTCTGACTGAACGAAAAATAGTGCGTGCGTCACTCAAAGATAAAGAAGAAGAGACCACGCAATTGCCGCCCTTAATGACCGCAAAAGTCATTCTAGAAGGCGGGATTATTAGCTATGACTCGAATGTTAAAACCGGTGGCCTCGGCATGGAGTATTTTGGTATTGGTGCATCAGAGCTATACCGCGAGGATGTTATTTCAATTTATTTACGTGCAGTCGATGTGCGTACAGGGCAAATTTTGCTGTCGGTAGCGACCACGAAAAAAGTGCTCAGCCAAGAGATCCGAGCAGGTTTTTTCCGTTATGTGAGTTACAAGCGTTTAGCAGAAGCTGAAGCGGGGTATAGCGAAAATGAACCCATGCATATTTGTGTGAAACAGGCGATAGAAAAAGCGTTATCGAGTCTTGTTATTAAAGGAATCGATAAAGGTATCTGGACAACAAAAGAACAAAAAAGAATAGCCCTCGAGCAGGCTCGAGCTAAACAAGCAGCTGCATTTAAGCAGCAACAAGCTCAAAAAGCACAGCAACTGGCAACGCTTGCTCAGCAAAGTGTCAGCGAATTAAGTTTTGCGGTGCAATTTAGAACCGGCACAGCTCAAGTGGAATCGCTTTATGTGGATCAGCTTAATAGTATTACTCAGCTGCTCAGTAATGACCTGCGGTTAAGCGTGCAACTGTATGGCTATGCCGATCAACGTGGTCAAAATGACGACAATAGCCAGCTTTCACTCGCTCGCTCGCAAAACATTGCACGTTATTTCGTGCAAAACGGTATAGCAAAGAGCCGTATTGCAATTGCTGGATTAGGTGAGGAAAACGCACAATTTCAACTGGATGATCCAGAAGGGTTATTCTTTGATCGTCGTGTAATTATAAAAGTGAATGACTTCCCAAATAAACAGAGTCTCTAATTAGCCTCAACATTGAAAAAGCTATTTAGAATTAAAAGGACTTATTTAATTTGAGAGCTAAAAAGACTACAAGATGAGCTAATAATACTTTTGATCCAATGTTGCAAACGCTGATAATTACACCGTGAGACAACGTTACTGACTAGTATTGAGATCTGTTATTAAGGCAATATGACTGTTAAGGTTGCGCATAAGAAGATCAAGTTTGATCATAACAGAGTATCGAATTTTGTTTCTAAGCCTTAAAGTTTCTTCGAACTCGATGCTTTAGGCTGATCATTGCCGATTAAGCTAATTCTTCTTAAGATACAAACATTATTTGAATGCGGAAACAAAGATTGGAATCAAAAGCTTATTTAGTAGGATTGTTTATCTGATAGGGCTTCTTTGATTTTACAATATATTTCTTAGCTTTCTAAAACAATGTGGATGAAACGCCCCATATAAGTATAGCTCGTCGTTATTACCGTGTTGATGTTTTAAAACCAATAAAAAAGGCTGTATCGATAATCGACTCAGCCTTTTTAATAAAAAATTACCATCTAACTGAAATATAATAGCTTTCTTTTTTAGAAAAATTTCAATCAGATTTAGATATTTTTGTTCTTACGACGAGAAAAACCAAATCCAGCTAAGCCTAAGCCTAGTAATGCCAAAGACACAGGCTCTGGAACTGTAACTTGACAAGGTTGGCCTGGCTGCGGGACACAAACTTGGTTTCCACCATCAAGGCTTAAAGTCGATTTTGCTAGTGTCACTAACCAACTCGGTTCAATTTTAATTTTAACTTGTAAGCCAGCATTTAATTCATTTGCTAACCAAGTGGTAGAGCTTAACATTGAAGTTAAATCAAATTCTGTAAAACTCCAAGTTTGATTGTTACCTTTTAATTCACCAAGGCTAAACCAATTAGAGCCAGTCCAAATCGAAATTAAATCATTCTCATAAGGGGTATCAACATCAAAAGCTGAAATGTTTAACACCGCTGATGTAAATGTGCCTGATACTGAGTTGTGTTGCCAAGACCAACTTTGAGATGATCCTCTATAATAAGGGCTTTCATTTTTATTTGCATCAGTATCAACGAAAAACTCTGAGTTTGAGTTGTTACTGTGATTTTTTACATCTGTAATTGGAGCAGCTTGAGTTACAGAGACAAAAAGTAAGGTTGCTAATGATAAAAAGTTTTTTATTTTCATGATTTTATAACTTTCCTGTTGAATATTACAAGTGTTGAACCTTCCCTAAGCATAAGTCGAGCCAATATTTTTTAATTGTTAAAAAACAATAGGTTACTTTGTTTTTGTTGTGTCTCCATAATATTTATGTAAAATATTTCGACATGTATGCTTTGCCTTGTTGGTTGTTTTAAGTTGGGGTGTTTCACGTTGTATTCTCCTATCAACTTTAATTATTTTAGAACTAAGGTTTACCTAGTTGTTGTATGGGAGTTTTTTAGTCAAGCCCGTTAAATGGGTCGCTAAAGCAAAAGCGAGAGCTTTCTCTTTTTTGGATCATTTTTTTATTAAGGATTCAGATCGCGGATCAGATTTATATCAACAGGGATCAGATCTTAACTAACTTAGATCGAAGTGCGGTCTTGAAAGATCATAATTATACTAAGTGAGATCGGGATAAGCCGTGTATAAATAGAACCAAAAGGCGCAATCTTTACTTTTTGTGTTCAATAAAACAGCAGTTTTTGCCTTTGAGCGGATGAAATTCCTCTTAATTAGTAAAATATTGATCTCTAAAAATGAGTTGGATCAGGACTTAGTAAGATTTTGATCTCACGCAAAATAGGCTATAGCCTCTTATGAGGCTAATTGTGTCAAGCGCTGTTGTTGTGCATGAGTCATTTTTAGCGCCTTGGCATCAACTAGTAATTGGGATTGCTGGTAGCGCCAAAATTTGCTTAAGTCTAAACTTTGCATAGTGTTAAGTAAGTTCAGTAAATAAACGGGGTGGGTGGGTGCTAAAAAATGCGCTTTCGCAAAAAACTCCAGCGCGCGATAACGCTGTGCTTTGTCTTGCCGCTCGATGGCCCACGTATTGAAACAACTGGCTTTATGCTGCTCGTCTAGACACGCACTATCAAAAAGTTTGTGAACAAAATAGTCAAACGCTAAACTTTGCGCGCTACTATCCATCATGCCGTGTAATTGTATCTTTTGTCTGACTAATTCCAGCGCTATGTCGGTCTGCTTTAATTCAACGGCACAGGCCAAGCAAATTAGCTGCTCTGATGAATGATGCACACGTTTACAAAGCACACTAAGCTGCGCAGTTCGCTTATGCACGTCAATGGGAATGTCATTTTGAATATCTTCGAGTACTTGTAAATAAAAGCGTAAAAAGGGTAAACAACTTTGGTTTATTTCATTGTTATTTAAAGTCATCAGATTTTTAACGAGTGTTTTTATTTGGTAAGTCGTTTTATCTGTTTTTAGGCGTGAATGTTGTGATGAGAGGCATTGCTCAAGCATGATGAGCTGGATCATACTCATTAAAATTAAGCCTAGATAATGCTCATTCTCAAGGGTCGTTTTTAGTTTTTTTTCTAAATACTCAAGTGCATTTTCAATCCCTTGAGTTTCATAAATACACACCGCTTTGAGCTCTGCTTCATGAGCACTTAAATTAAATTCTGGTAATTGATTCAATACTACAAGGCTTTGATAAAATTCGTTATATTGAAAAAAATGCTTCACTGAAAATAAGGTTTGTTTTTTTGTGAGTACATTCAATGACTGCATTTTTAGTAGCGTGAGTTTGAGTTTTTTCTCATCGCCGATCAAGCTGTAAATAGCTAATTGCGCACTGGCTTGCTGACTGGCTTGTGTGATGGATTTCACACAAGCCAGTGCTTCATTAATATGGTTAAGCTTAAGATAATAAGCGGCTTTTATTAATTGTAATTCATTGTTTTGATTAGGGCTTAAGCCGATAAAAGTCACGTGAGATAAAATAGCCAGTTGTTGTTCTGCATTGGCGTGTCGCAACTGATTAAACATGATTTTAAGCCGCTGACATGACTCGTTATATTGTGCCAACAGCGCTTTTAACTTTGGCTGACTAACGGGTTTTTCTAGTACATCAGTATTGGTGTAACGAAAGGCTTGATCGCAAAGCGCTCGTTCGCATTGATCAGATAAAAATAACACTCTGCAATGATCCGGGATCGCTTTGAGTGAGATCAAGTAACGGATGAAATCATTTCCATTGCTATAGTGCTCGGTATCAAAATCCATCAGCAAGACATCGATCGATCCTGTTTTCAGTTGGTTTATCACTTCTTTAACTGTTTTTGCTGTTGACACTTTGTTGCAGCCGAGTTTTTTGAGTAGCGATACTAAATGGGTGCGCACGTTTAATTGTGATTCGAACAACAATACGTTGATTTTTAATGCCGAGTGCATGATGAGCTTTTTATTTTTATTTTCTTTGGAGTTTACCTATTTATTTTATCTGATGAAAGTAGTGCTACTTGCTCGGTGTGGGTTAAATCACTTGATATATTGTGCGAAATTTTGCCTTTAACTTGATCTTGTTTGTTTTATGGTCGATTTTTAAATAAGACAAAAACAATGCTTCTATATCTGAGTTGATGGATTTGGGAGTTGCTAGCGATTAAAGGTCATACTATGAAAAAAATGGTAAAAAGTGCAGTGTTACTGGGCTCAGCATTTCTTAGTTTAGCGACTGTGGCACAAGATTTAAAGGTGTATGGGCGAGCCCACCTTGGCATTCAAAGCTCTGATTATGGTGACGGTCGTAAAACAGATATCGAGTCCTATGCCTCTCGATTTGGCGTCTTAGCAAATCATGAAATTAGCGATGAATTAGAAGCTGTGTTTCGGTTTGAGTGGGATGTTAACGTTACAGAACAAGATAATGATGGTGCTAAAAAGGAAAACTTAACTTCCCGGGATCAATACATGGGGCTCAAGGGGAGTTGGGGTGAAGTGATGATTGGTCGTATGGATACCACCATGAAAAAGTCTGAAAACAAAGTCGATGTCATGAATGACTTTTCATCGGACATTAAATATTTATTTAATGGGGAAAATCGTTTAGGAGACTCACTACGTTATGAATCTCCTTTAATGGGCGAATTTAAAGTCATGTTTACTTATATTGCCAAAGAAAATAGTAAGCAAGATGACGAAGATGGTTTATCAGCCGCAATTACCTATGGTGATATTAAGCTTAAACGTACTAAAGTGTATTTGGCACTTGCGCGTGATGAAGAAGTGGCGGGGTTTAATATCACTCGACTCACAGGGCAGTGGCAAATTGGCGATTTAATGTTAGGTGGCATGTATCAAGATAGTGAGCGAGAGTCAGATGGGAAAGATGGCGATGGCTATTTAATTAGCGCAGCTTATAAAATCAGTGAATACAAATTGCTAGCGCAATTTCAATCGAGTGATATGGATTTTGGTAAACTTAAAGATACCGGTGAAGCGATGTCGATTGGTCTCGAAAGAAAACTGAGTAAACAAGCAAGAATGTATCTTTTATACAGCATGTTTGACTTAGATAATACGGAAGATCAAGATCATCTCGCAATGACGCTACGCTACGATTTTTAGTGTCCACCCTCTCCTTTTAAAAAACAGCAAAGTTATTTGCTGTTTTTTTTGTGTCCAAATTGAAATATTTATGATCTTTTAACTTATATTTATTTATAATTTAACTTATTTAAATCATTGAGTTAAATTAAATGTGATCTATTTATTTAGATTGTGTTTCACATTTACCCCCAAAAGACGCGTTTTTTCATAAAACTGTCATAATTAGTCATAATAATACTTGCAGTTTAAAACACTGAAGAGAGTTAAAGGATGTCACGTAGAATACTTGTCGTTGATGACGAAGCACCAATTCGCGAAATGCTGGTGTTTGTTTTAGAGCAAAATGGATTTCAAGCTATCGAAGCTGAAGATTATGACTCAGCTATCGCATCATTGATGGAACCTTATCCAGACATGATTTTACTTGATTGGATGCTACCCGGTGGTAGCGGTGTGCAAATAGCTAAAAAAATTAAGCAAAGTGAATATACCCGCCATATCCCAATCATAATGTTAACTGCTCGCGGTGAAGAAGAAGATAAAGTAAAAGGCTTGGAAGTGGGGGCTGATGACTATGTGACTAAGCCATTCTCACCTAAAGAGCTGATGGCACGGATCAAAGCCGTGATCCGTCGAGTTTCACCTACTTCGCTAGAAGAAGCAATTGAAGTTCATGGCTTACGCCTTGATCCCATTTCTCATCGTGTGACCTCAGCGGGAAGTGAACTTGATATGGGGCCGACTGAGTTTCGCTTGTTGCACTTTTTTATGACACACCCTGAGCGAGTTTATAGCCGTGAGCAATTACTTGATCATGTTTGGGGTACTAATGTCTATGTAGAAGACCGAACTGTGGATGTCCATATTCGCCGTCTTCGCAAGGCTATCGCGCCAATGGGGCACGATAAGCTAGTGCAAACAGTTCGTGGTTCAGGCTATCGATTCTCGAGTAAAGTGTAATAAAACTGTAGAAAGATCGTAACAATAGATGCCGAAGCTAGATTAGATAGTGTATCTTTAAGGTCTTGACGATACAGCATAAAAAGAGCCGATTTATGTATCGAGTTATTAATAAGCGGACTTTAACAAAACGTTTATTTATTTATTTTTTACCTCTTCTATTAATAGGAGTCCTAATAGGGGCTCCTTTTTTGCTCTTATTTCTAGGCGCAAGCTCCTTGATGTTTTGGCATTATCGCCAGTTATATCGCTTGAGTGATTGGTTAATCAACCAACGGAGCTTTAACCCGCCAGAAGGAGAAGGGACGTGGGAGCAAATTTTTGAAGGGATCTACCGTTTACAGCACCGTAACCGTAATAAACGCAATGAATTGGCTGAGCTAATTCGTCGTTTTCGTGAGGGGGCTGAAGCGGTGCCAGATGCCGTTATTGTGTTACAACGTGACATGAGTATCGTCTGGTGTAACCAACTAGCTCTGCGAGTTTTAGGATTAAAGTGGCCTGCCGATCATGGCCAACGACTTGATAATTTAATCCGTCACCCACTATTTTCTCAATATATGACCGCGAAAAGTTTTGACGAGCCACTTGAGCTTCATTCTCCAATGGGGTTTGAGCAAGTTTTAGAGTTTCGTGTGATGCCTTACGCAGATGCACAGTTAATGATGGTTGTAAGAGACGTTACTCGGCTCAAACAGCTTGAACAAATGCGTAAAGACTTTGTGGCAAATGTATCCCATGAATTGAGAACACCATTGACGGTTGTGGCAGGCTATTTGGAAATGATGGATTCTGATGATTTACCGCCGGCTCGGGTGTGGGAAAAAGCACATGGTACGATGCTCGATCAGTGTAAACGCATGGATAGTTTAGTGAATCAGCTCCTAGCTTTATCTCGGATTGAAGGCCTACGTCGCCCCGATCAAGATAAGCCTGTTGATATAGCCAAAATGTTGAAGTTAATTTTAACGGAAGCGCAGGCACTGAATCGAGAAAAGCAACATGTTATTACACTTACTGCGGATGAAAACCTGCAAGTCCTTGGTGGTGAAGATGAGTTGCGAAGCGCTTTTTCTAATTTGGTCTTTAATGCAGTTCATTACACACCAGCACAAGGTGACATTAAAATTTGTTGGCAATTACGAGATAATAAAGCCTTGTTTAGTGTGACTGACAATGGTGATGGAATTGCGCCTGAGCATTTGCACCGTTTAACTGAGCGTTTCTATCGTGTAGATAAAGCACGCTCGCGAAAAACAGGTGGTTCAGGGTTAGGGTTAGCCATTACAAAACATGTTTTGTCGCGTCATGAAAGTGAATTAGTGATCCGCTCTGTCGTTGGGCAAGGCTCGTGCTTTTCATTTTCATTTGATGCCAACCGCATTAAACACCTCGAGCCAGCAGCTTTATGACAAATAGATTAACGCAGTCATTTAATTGTCATATTTAGGTCATGTTATTGTCACGTAAAGATCTGAAAATGACCCTAATTAAAGAAGATACATTCACCCTGGAGTTATCCGAATGAAATTTAAAAACTTAGCCGTTGCAACTGGTTTAGCTGTAACAACTTTTATCTCAGGCCAAGCTGCTGCAGTTGAACAGGCGATGCCTGAATATCAAAAAATTAGTGGTATCTCAGGTAACTTCTCATCAGTAGGTTCTGATACGCTTGCAAACATGATGACGTTTTGGGCTGAGGAATATAAACGCCAATACCCTAATGTAAATATTCAAATTCAAGCCGCAGGTTCATCGACTGCACCGCCAGCATTGACAGAAGGCACCGCTAATTTTGGCCCTATGAGCCGAAAAATGAAATCAAAAGAAGTCGAAGCGTTTGAGAAGCGTTTTGGTTATAAGCCAACAGAAATACGCGTTGCAATTGATGCGCTAGCGGTGTTTGTTCATAAAGATAACCCCATTGAAGGCTTACGCATTGATCAAGTTGATGCGATTTTCTCTTCAACACGTAAATGTGGGGCAGAAAAAGACGTCACACGTTGGAGCGATATTGGCCTAACAGGTGATTGGGGAACTAAAGATATTCAGCTTTATGGCCGTAACTCTGTATCAGGTACATATGGTTACTTTAAGAAAAAAGCACTGTGTAAAGGTGACTTCCGTAATAATGTAAATGAGCAGCCGGGTTCGGCTTCAGTTGTACAATCTATCTCTGCGTCAGTGAATGCGATTGGTTACTCTGGCATTGGTTATAAAACTTCAGGTGTTCGCACAGTACCTCTATCTAAGAAAGGTGATAATTTTGTTGATGCGACTTTAGATAATGTTGCAAGTGGTAAGTACCCACTATCACGTTTCTTATATGTTTATGTAAACAAGCACCCGAATAAAAATTTATCACCTATCGAAGCTGAGTTTTTGAAAATGGTTTTATCAAAAATGGGTCAAGAAATTGTAGAAAAAGATGGTTATGTACCGTTATCTGCAAAAATGGTTGAAAAAGAATTAATGAAATTAGGCTTAAAATAAGTTCGCCTCTTTCATTAAAAAGCCAATCTGACGAGATTGGCTTTTTTGTGCCTATTTTTAGGCATAAAAAAGCTCGCTAAATAGCGAGCTTCAATCATTGTAAAACACGATCAACTTTATTGTGCTTGTTCTGCTTGTATAAGTGTTTCAGCTTGCTTTTTACATTGGTTATGGCGCTCAGTACATTTAATTTCACACACTGATTGAACTAGCCCTTCGCCAGAGCTTTTCATTTCACAGTTTTGTTGACACTGAAAGAGCTCTTGACCACAGCGGTTAACTTCCTGATTGCTGCTTTGACAACCAGAGAGAACCACAGAGCTCAGTGCGAGGATGAATCCAAGAGTTATTTTTTTCATAGTAGTCCCTGTTGTTTAATCCAAATTTATTTGTAAATTATCAATTAACCTGACTGTACCAAGAAATGCAGCTGCGAGGATAATTAATTGCGTATCAGATTTTGTCGCTGGTTTAAGTGTTTTTCGAGCAACAATATTATAGTAATCTGGTGTTAAACCTGCTGCCGTTAATTGTGATTTAGCTGTTTCAGTTAATGCAGCGATATCTGTTTGACCCGAAGTGAGTGAGCGTGCAGTTTCGTTAAGCACTTGATACAAGACTTGTGCAGTGTCTTTTTGCTCATCGGATAAATACCCATTGCGAGAGCTCATCGCCAAACCGGTTAGTTCTCGTTTGGTTGGAACGGCAATGATTTCAATAGGCATAGACAAATCTTCGACCATAGTCCGGATCACTTGCAGTTGCTGAAAATCTTTTTCACCAAAGCAGGCATAATCTGGTTGCACTAAATTAAACAGCTTGGCCACGACAGTAGCAACACCACGAAAGTGCCCGGGGCGACTGCCACCACAGTGGCCTTCAGAAACTCCCATTACTTCAATGTAGCTTTGCTCATCTAAACCTTTTGGGTAAATGATATCTGGGGTGGGCGTAAACAAAATGTCGGTATCTAGGGCTTCAAGGCCTTGTTGATCTTGTTCAAGTGTACGCGGGTATTTATCTAGATCTTCATTCGCACCAAATTGCATTGGATTAACAAAAATACTCACCACTACTTTGTCGGCAACATTTTTGGCTTTTTCTACCAGACTAAAATGTCCTTGGTGAAGGTTGCCCATCGTTGGAACAAACGCGACACTTAACCCTGCTTGTTTCCAAGCTTTGATTCGACTACGTAATGATTGAATTTGCGAAACTGTTTGCATTAATTAAACTCGTGCTCTGTGCCTGGGAAATCTCCCGAAGCTACGTCATCTATGTATTTTTTTACCGCAGCAGGCATATTGCCTGTTTCGAGTAAAAAGTTCTTTGAAAATTTTGGAATATAACCAGCTGATATGCCCACTAAGTCGTGCATCACTAATATTTGGCCATCGGTTAATTTTCCTGCACCGATACCAATTGTAGGAATAGACACGCTTTGCGTAATTCGTTCAGCCAGTGCTGATGGGATGCATTCAAGGACTAGAAGCTGTGCGCCCGCACGCTCTAGTGCTTGAGCATCATTAATCATTTTTTCTGCTTGCTCGTTTTCGCGACCCTGAATTTTAAATCCGCCAAATACATGAACCGATTGGGGTGTTAAACCTAAATGGCCACACACAGGGATCCCTTGTTGGGTTAAGGCTATAATGCTCTCATAGAGCCATTCGCCACCCTCAAGCTTGACCATATTAGCGCCTGAACGCATCAATTCAGCGGCATGTTTGCACGTATCAACGACATTGGAGTAGGTCATAAAAGGCATGTCAGCAATTACAAACGTGTCTTTTGCGCCAGCGCGCACGCATCGAGTATGATACGCGATGTCTTGGTTCGTCACTGCCAGGGTATCTGAACCACCTTGTAATACCATACCTAACGAATCGCCAACTAATAAGACATGAACCCCATTATCTTGAAATAACTGCGAAAAACTGGCGTCATAGGCTGTAAGCGCGGCAATTTTTTGGCCTTCTTCTTTCATTTTTTTTAAGGTAGAAACTGTAATTTTTGCCATAAGGTCCTCAGATGATGTGTTTTGCACATCGTATTATTATTATCGTTGGATTGCGGTTAGGCCATTGATAGGCACGAAATCGAGTAAATCAGCAATAGCTTGGCCATTGGGTAAGCGTAATTTGGGTGCAAGTTCAAAAAGCGGATAGAGCACAAATTCGCGTAAATGTAAGCCGTAGTGAGGAACGGTGAGACGGTCACTGTCTAGTTGCAGATCATCGTAAAGCAAAATATCAATATCTAATGTCCGCGGCCCCCAGCGTTCAGCTTTACGGACGCGACCATATGCCAGTTCAATTTCTTGGGTTTTATCGAGCAATGCCAACGGTGACAAGTTGGTACTCACTTTTGCAACAGCATTGACATAATCAGGTTGATCTTGAGGGCCCATCGGTTTACTGCTGTAAAACGAGGAGACCGCAATATTGTCATCAGACACTAATTGTTTTAGGGCCGAAACGGCCTTATCGAGTTGTTGCACAGGCTGGTTTAAATTCGCCCCTAAACCTAAATATACAATCGCCATAATTAACTATCCGATGACTGAGGCGGTTTTTTACTAGGGTAACGACGGCGAGGCTTGCGACGACGAGATGGTGACTTCTCATTTGGTAGCTCTTTGACCATCTGCTTTTGACCGACGTTTTCTTTTTTCTGATACTCAGTCCACCATGTCGCCAACTCTTGCAATGGGCCGGGTGTCACTTGTGCACGTAATAACAAAAAGTCATACGCAGCTCTAAAGCGTGGCTGCTGAGCGAGACGATACGCGCGTTGCCCACCACGTTTTGGCAAGCGTAGCTGAATTTGCCAGATTTCACGGGCGCCAAGTGTAAAGCGTTTCGGCACCGCTATTTGCTGTGCGTTAATTGCGACAACTTCATTGCCTGCTTGTGTATATGCTTCGTATTCATCCAAGCGGTTTTCTTGCATTAATTGTTCTGCTCGTTGCACCAACGGATACCAAAGTAACGCGGCAAACACGAATGCAGGAGTGACCTTTTTATCAGCATTAATACGTAAGTCAGTGTTGATGAACATTTGCGTGATAAATTTAAGTTCTTCACCAGTAGTTGATTGCTCAAAAATTAAATCTAATGCAGGGAAGAGTTGTTTGAACAAGCCATATTGGCGCAGTGCTACAAAATTAGCTTCTGCTTTGCCATTTAAAAATAGCTTAAGCACTTCTTCAAATAATCGTGCTGCAGGAATGTTTGATAATAAATCTGCCAATTCATAAATGGGGGCTTCAGTTTCTGGTGCAATTTTCATATCGAGTTTGGTTGCAAAGCGAATAGCACGCAGCATCCGAACCGGATCTTCGCGGTATCGTGTTTCTGGGTGACCAATTAACTCAATACTGCGATTTTTAATGGCTTGCATGCCATTAGCATAATCATGGATACTAAAGTCGTTGATTGAGTAATACAGCGCGTTGATAGAAAAATCACGGCGCTCCGCATCTTCATCGATGGTGCCATAAACGTTATCGCGCAGCAGTTGCCCTTCGGTACTTGATTGGCTAATTGGGTTTTTACTTTCGTTACCTTCATGATGACCACGCATGGTGGCGACTTCAATGATTTCACGGCCAAAAACAATATGTGCTAAACGAAAACGACGACCAATTAAACGACAGTTACGAAATAAGCGCTTCACTTGTTCTGGCGTCGCGTTTGTCACAACATCAAAGTCTTTCGGTTCGACTCCCAGTAAGACGTCACGAATGCAGCCTCCGACTAAGTATGCGTCGTAGCCGCCATCTTTAAGGCGATACAGGACCTTAATCGCGTTCGGGCTAAAATTTTTGCGCGATACGTTATGATCAGAGCGGCCAATGATAAGCGGTGAGCTATTGTTGTTATGTTTTTGCACTGTGTTCACGCTTTTTTTACCGGTCATGTTTCGACAAAAGTTAATTAGTTTGGAAATAATAACGTGTCTCCTAAGCTGTATCTTGGTACGTATTCCAATTTAGGCGGCTATGATATACCAGCGGCGGCAAAAACTTAAGAGTTCTGCACTGTTAACTCTACTTTATTAAGCGGATATTCATCGTTCGCCGCGATTCTGGCGTTTTTAGAGGGAAGCTTAATTTAACTAGGCTGTTAAAAGGATTTCTGTTTGTTTGGGAATGTCGTCAATCTGCCAATGGGCAATGGCCCAATCGAGGATGGTTTCAGGCGGACTCGAAAGCAGTTCTTTCGGAGGTTGCAAGCCTAAAAAAACCAGCGCAGCCACGAGAGCAGGGGACGGATCTTGGTTATTAACTGCAGGGGCATGGTTCTGTTTCGAAAGTTTAAACCCTGGCTGTGTAACGGCCAGAGGTAAGTGGGCAAACTGAGGAGTCGGCTGATTTAATAAGTGATACATACTGATCTGTCTTACTGTTGGTTCGAGTAAATCGGCACCACGAACAATATCGGTGATCCCTTGGTCGATATCATCTAAGACAACCACAAGTTGATACGCAAACAGCCCATCTCGACGTTTGACGATAAAGTCTTCATTAGCAAACTCAGGACTTACCTGAATTGAACCTTGAATGCGGTCGACAAATGTTGTGACAGGGAGCTGCTGTTTAAGCCTAAGCGCATTAGATTGCAGGGTAAGTGATAATTCTCTGCAATGATTATTATAGACACCGCCAATTGCTTTTATTTGCTTGCGTGTACATTGGCAGGCATAAATAGCGTGCTGTTGATGTAAATGATCTAGGGTGTGTTGATAAAAGTCATGTCGTTGACTCTGATAAACAATTGCGTCATCCCAATGCAAAGCAAAGGCGTCTAACGTTCGTAAAATAGCATCAGTGGCGCCGGGGACAACACGAGGAGTATCAATGTCTTCGATGCGAAGTAGCCATTTGCCTTGGTGAGCTTTGGCGTCTAAGTAGCTGCCCAGAGCGGCAATGAGCGATCCAAAGTGGAGAGGACCTGAAGGTGAAGGGGCAAATCGGCCTCGATATACCCCTACTTCAGAATCAAAAGCTGGATCCATAATGCAGTCTATTAACCGCGACCTGCTTGTTTTTCTTTGATTTCAGACAGTGTTTTACAATCGACACATTGATCGGCAGTTGGACGCGCTTCTAAACGGCGAATACCTATTTCAATGCCACAAGAATCACAATAACCGAAGTCATCGTTTTTGATTAATTGTATTGTCTTTTCAATTTTCTTGATCAGTTTACGCTCACGGTCACGAGTGCGTAATTCAAGTGAAAACTCTTCTTCCTGTGCAGCACGGTCAACTGGATCTGGGAAGTTAGCAGCTTCATCTTGCATATGTGTTTTAGTACGATCAACTTCTTGACGTAACTGGTTGCGCCATGCTTCTAGGATTTTCTTAAAGTGAGCAAGTTGCGCATCATTCATGTATTCTTCGTTTGGCTTTTCTTGGTACGGCTCAACACCCGCCTCTGCCAGTAACCCTAATCTTTTTTGCTCCGGCATAACTCTCTCCTAATCCTTACTTTCAATCCCGGTCAAAGTCGGCGGGTATAAATACCAGAATCTTATACCCTAGGCAAACAATTTATAATTTAATTCGTTCGTGTCGTTTGCTTATCTACTCGAGGGGGTCGACTAAATTATAGTAAATGGTAGTGCTTTATTTAGTATGATTGCATCATTGCTTATCAGAGTGTTGTAACACAAAACTTCTACCCCTGCAGCAAGGGCTTGCTTTATTCCTTCATTATATTTGTGGTCTATGTGGGCTGCTGGCGATAAATGGCTGATCCCCTGATGCTGCACTAAAAAGAATAACACAGCACGATGCCCCTGTTTTTTCATTTCAATCAGTTCACGAATATGTTTAAGACCGCGAGCTGAGACTGCATCTGGAAAATACCCTTGCCCATTATCGGCTAATAACGTGACAGATTTAATTTCGACATAACATAAAGTGCCGTCATCGTTACTCAGTAAAATATCAATGCGGCTATTTTCTTGACCGTATTTGACTTCTGCTTGAATGTTTGGGTAACCAGTCAATTCTGAGACTTTTTGGTCATTAATTGCTTCAAATACTATTTTGTTCGCCAAAGCGGTATTGACACAAATTAAGTGTCCGAATGAATTTTGGGTTAGCTCTAAACTATGGGGGTATTTGCGTTTGGGGTTATCGCTGGTGGAGTAATAAGCTGTAAATCCTTCATCGGCACAGCCTGTCATTGCGCCAGTATTGGCACAATGAATTGTTGTGAGCTGCTGATTGGGTAATTCAATATCCACTAAGAAGCGTTTATAGCGTTTGATTAAGCGAGCTTGCTCTAGTGGGGTATTAAATTTCATAGTTAGATTTGGCCTTTTTATCTCAATTAGTTGGGTCTATGACGGGGCTATAGTAGACTCAAGGCAACATAAAAACGCAAGAGAAAAGCACATGTCGAATCAATTTATCGTTCGTTTAAGTGAAGAAGCAGCGCAAGGTCACTGGGGTGAAGGTGCTCAGCTTTCATTTGACCAGCAAGGCGCATTTATCCATTTGAGCCAAGATGAAACACTGAAAAATATTCAAAAAGCCGGTCGCGCTATCGCAGCTCAAGGCATCAAAGCGGTGCAATTAGAAGGTGATTTGTGGTGCACAGAAAGTCAGTGGGCTTTTTATCAAGGTTATGTCAACCCAAAACAGCTTGATGGCGTCACATTTGTTGATAATGCCCAGTCGGATTTAAGCGAGTTGGCTTATTTACAGCAAGCGGCGACGTGGGCACGTTCAATGATCAATGGCACCGCGGATGACATTTACCCTGAGTCGCTCGCTGAAAAGGCCGCTGAGTTTATTCAATCTTTGGCGCCAGAACATGTGAGCTACCAAATTATTAAAGGGGATGCCTTACTTGAACATCAATGGGTCGGTATTCATGCTGTGGGTCGTGGCAGTGATCGTAAACCTGTTTTATTAGAACTTGATTACAACCCAACTGGCGATGCCAATGCACCAGTGTCTGCAGCACTGGTGGGCAAAGGAATTACCTTTGATTCGGGTGGTTATTCAATTAAACCATCTGAAGGTATGTTGGGCATGAAATGTGATATGGGGGGGGCGGCAACAGTAACAGCTGGTTTAGCTTTGGCTATTAGCCGTGGCATTGAAAAACGCATCAAACTATTTTTATGCTGTGCAGAAAACTTGATCTCGGGTGGCGCTTATAAGTTGGGCGATATTTTAACGTATAAAAATGGTACCACTGTTGAAATCGTGAATACCGATGCTGAAGGGCGTTTAGTGTTAGCTGATGGTTTAATGGCCGCAGGCGAAACCGGTGCGCCGTTAATCATTGATGCTGCGACTTTAACAGGTGCAGCTTTAATGGCCGTTGGCACACAATATAATGCGCTGTTTGCACTTGATAAACCACTCTCACGTGAAGTGGAAGGATTTGCGGCGGATGAGTTTGAAGCTGCTTGGCCTTTACCACTTGAAAAGTGGCATCAACAACAATGTCCATCCCCTTACGCAGATACAGCTAATAGCCGTGCTCAAAAAGGTGGCGGCTTTGGCGGAGCGTCTAATGCCGCTGGTTTCTTATCGCGCTTTGTGCCAAATGAAGGACAAGGTTGGGTACACATTGATTTAGCAGCATGTTTCCAAAATAGCGCAGGCTCACAATGGGCTGCCGGAGCGACGACTATGGGGATGCGTACAGTCGCCAGAACTTTGCTTGAAAAAGCGTAAGCACAACGCTTTGTCGTAACAAGCTCACTGATGTGGTCAGTGAGCTTTTTTTATAACCAAACAATCTGAAAAACATGGTTGTTAGTATTTTTACTCTAATTATTGCTTAACTTGATAAATCGGTGAGCAAAGTCCACGCTTTTACGTTAAGATCCGCGACCAATTTTTAAACCCGTATCATACTTGTTCTGAACAATGGGGAGTACACATGTCAGATAAACGCTATATCACCGCTCAGCAATTACTTGAAGATTCATTTCGAGTTGCTGCGCAAGTATATGAAGATGGATTTCGTCCAGATTTCATAATCGGAATTTGGCGTGGCGGTGCACCAATCGGTATTGCAGTGCAAGAATATTATGATTTTAAAGGGGTGGAGACCGATCATATTGCGGTGCGCACTTCTTCTTACTACGGCATTAATAAACAATCGAAAGATATTAAAGTACATGGCTTGCATTATATTATTGAGAATGCCAACGCCAATAACTCATTATTAATCGTTGATGATGTTTTTGATTCTGGACGCAGTATCTTTGCGTTAAAAGAAAAGCTTACGGAGTTAATGCGTTTAAACATGCCGGCAGATGTCCGTGTTGCGTGTCCATATTACAAACCGAAAAATAAAAAAGTAGACATGGTACCAGACTACTTTATACATGAGTCCGATGAATGGCTGGTGTTCCCGCATGAGCTATCGGGTTTAACGCCAGATGAAATTATCGCTGGCAAAACTGATTTAGTTAATATTCAAGATTTGTTAATTAAATAACAGCTTACAGAAAAAAGGCCTCAATCGAGGCCTTTTTTTCTGAGGTGAATTCGATAGTTTAAATGTGTCAATGAGTTAGCGTTGCAAAAAATGTTCAATAAAATCCTCAAGCTCTGCTTCATCAACTGGCTTTAGGCCATCCTCAGTTCTATTCACTAGGCCTTTTTCGACCAGTTCACTGACCACGCGGCGGTATGCGCGCTCAGTGGTGGCAAAGCGCTCGGCTTCCGCATTCACTGTTTGATAGGGTCGCAATGTGGTCGGTCCGCTGTGTTGTGCTCGTGTTAAGCAATCTTTGGCGATGTTGTAACTCAAAGGTAACAGCAGTTTATCTAAGTTCACTTGTTGGTTTTCAGCAAATTTAGCTGCGATACTTTGCGCTGTATAAAGGCTGAGTTCTGGTTGGCTTAGCAATAACTCACGCCAATGTTTTAGCTCAATTAGGTTGTAACACACGTCACTTTTGGTGGTCACTGTGTAGATGCAAGGTTTGTTATTGAGGGCTTCAATTTCGCCAATTAAGGTGTTGTTACAATCAAGTTGACCGAGCAAAAGACGACGCCCATTGCCAACATCATAGCTAAATGACACGGTTCCTGAGCGAACTAACAGCAACTTCGTAAATGGCTGCCCCTGGTGCAACAAGGCTTTTTCTTTCTCTTGATTAAAGCTATTGCCAGCAAAAGACAATAATTGCTCGACCAAATTAGAGGAAAAATGATATTGAAACATAGCGACAGAAGCTCTCTTACTTAGCGTTAGGACAATTGTCCTTCAATTCAAAACCGACAAACCTTACCATCTTTGGCAATTTACACCAATCCACAATACAAAGAAAAAGCCTTTATTCTATATTTAATGCAGCTTAGGTTGTTTTAATGAAGAGTTATCCCGTGACTGGACTCCCCGCATACAAAGGCAAAGAATTCAGTGGGCTATTTAGTGGATTGGTCTTTTTATTCATGTTCTATCTGAACATACATCAATAAGGGCACGAGAATGAGTTGGGAATATTTAGGTTACTTTGCTTCTGTATTACTTGTAGCCTCTTTGATGATGAGCAATGTCACCAAGTTGCGTTGGTTAAACTTGGCAGGATGCATTGCGTTCACGATTTATGGTGTTGCGATTACCGCGTGGCCAGTAGCCATCACTAACGGCCTGTTAGCGGTAGTCAATTTGTATCACTTATTTAAATTACATCGCTATGAAAGTGAACAACAAAGCTAACACCTGCAATGCGTTGTGTGAGCTAGGCTGTTGATAGCTCACTTTATCTTAATGTGTGCGGCAGCCTAACTAACAATGAGGTGTCTCACCCCCCCAGATTTAACGCTTAAATTTTTGCTCGCCCGCAATCCACGTTTCAAGTACTTGAGTTTGGTAAATGTGTACTGCATCGACGGTAAAAATATCCTGATCAATCAAAATAAAGTCGGCCCATTTTCCTTGTTCCAAAGAACCTATTTTGAACTCTTGATGCGCAGCATAAGCGGCATCTAGACTAAACGCTTTAAATGCATCTTTACGACTAAGCGCCTCAGAAGGGCGCCAGCCTTTCTCTGGTTGCTGTTTATGATCCATGCGCGTGATGGCCGCATACAAGCCATGAAAAATATTGGCGAGTTCAACTGGAAAATCAGAACCTGCGGCAACTCTAGAGCCTTGATTCAAAAAACTTTGCCATGCATATGCGCCTTGAAGCTGCAATGTATTGAGGCGTTGCTCTGCCATATGCATATCAGAAGTGGCATGCACAGGCTGCATCGAAGGGATAATCGATAAACTTTTAAAGCGGGGAATATCGTTTGGTTGTACTATTTGTGCATGTTCGATGCGATTGCGCAGTAACTTACCGCCATGTTGCTTAAATGCATTTTCATAAGCATCTAACACCGTGCGATTTGCCATATCACCAATGGCATGAGTATTGGCACTAAAGCCATGCTGAAAGCTTTGTGCAAAGAGCGCTTCGAGCTGGGTTTGGCTTTCGAGCATCAAGCCTTTGTGACCACTGCGATCGGCATAGTCATCGACTAATGCGGCGCCACGGCTACCTAACGCACCATCTGCGTAAATTTTAACACTTCGAATTGATAAATAATCGCGTTGGTTTTTATAAATTCCGGCCTTAAGCATGGTGGCTAACTTTGCGTCCGTTGCGCTGAGCATGGCAAAAATTCGTAGTGGGAGTTGATTGTTTTCATCCCGTTGTTTGTACAATTGCCACGTCGCATAATCAATACCGGCATCGTGGGTTGAGGTGATCCCTAAGCTTAATAAGTGCTGTCCGGCGGCATCAAGAGCAAAACCGAGCTCGTCCGCACTGGGGCTTGGTACGTGGAGGCGAATTAAATTTTCGGCTTTATCAATAAATAGCCCACTGGGTGCTTGATTGCTCAGACGAAGTATTTCGCCACCGGCAGGTGCTTTTGTGTTGGGGGTGATCCCTGCTAGTTCCATCGCTTTGCTATTGACCCAGATGGCGTGACCGTCTACGCGTGAGAGCATTACAGGGCGATCTTTCACGTATTTATCAAGATCGGCGGCAGTGGGGAATTGTCCATCAGACCACAGCTCTTGGTTCCAACCGCGGCCAATAATCCAGCCTTTTTTATCTTTTGCATACTGTACTAAGCGCTCGCCAACCTGCTGCTTTGATGTGGCTCCGCGTACATCAAGTTGCACTAAGTTTTGCCCAAGGCCAATAATATGGCCATGAGCATCAATCAGCCCTGGTAGCATCACTTTTTGTTGGCCGTTAGTTTTTTTTGCTTTGCTGTAGGTTTTTAATAAACCTTCATCTCCGGTGCGCACGACTTTGCCATCTTTAAATACTAAGGTCGAAAACGTTTTTAAATCGCCTTGGCGAGTCAGGGTGTACCCTTTGACGTTATGAATAAGTTCAAATTCGGCCAAGGCTGAAAAGCTGCAGCTGAGAAGTAGGCCAAATGCGAGGAGTCGTTGTGTTGTCATAATGATTCTCGTTGTTGTTTTTATCCACAGTAACAAGATTACTCATTTTGGCACAACTCTTTTGTCTGTATCTCACTGAATTAACAATTTTTTAAGCAGGGTCACTGTGCATAAATTTTTCTCTAACAAAGTCAGCTCTTTGCATCGTGTAGGGGGAATGTAATGATCATTTTGACACCTTGGTTATCAGGTAAGTTAGTGGCACAGATCCGGCCAAAATGGAACTCTGTAATTAAGCGAGCAATGTATAACCCTAACCCAAGGTGCGGTTGCTTTTGCATCGCTTGGCTGCGCACCGATACCATTGAATCAAAAATATGTTCGCCAATTTTTTCCGGTAAACATGGTCCATGATTGCTGATGCTGAGCGTCGCTATTTTATCGTCACGTGTGAGTGACACAGTAATTGGGGTTTGTGGGGTCGCAAATTCAAGCGCATTATTAATTATTTTATCGAGTAATTGAGCAATGAATTCGGGTACACCATCGAGTTCAATAGGTTGCTCAGTTAGATCTAAACAAAAAGCCTGCGTAGGGTAAGTTAATTGATAACCTTGCATGCAGCCGCTGACAACTTGATTTAAGGTAAATTGCTGACGCTCGGCATGTGCAATACTTTGCTCTAGGCGAGTTGCTTCACTCATGGTGGTGATGATTTTATTGAGTCGATTCACACCTTCAGTAGCGCGTTCAATATACTTTTGTTGTTCTTCATTAAGTTGTTCAAGCTGCAAGCTTTCTAACGAAGAGCGCACAACCGCCACAGGTGTACGTAATTCATGGGATAAACGGGAGGACATATTCTCAAGGTAATGTGTATACCCTCCTAATCGGCCGACTATATTGGCGAAACTTCGAGATAAGTCGCCAATTTCATCTCCTGCTTTTGAGCTTTCTATGTCTCCTAAAACACGCCCTTGTGGGTCGATAGCTTGTTCGGCTAAATCGCGCAATCGTCTGATCCGAGATGAAATCCGAGTAGCGAAAAAGAACAAGGTGACGGTTCCTATAAGCATCACAGCTAAGATTACAGTGAACAGTTTTTCGAGCGCTTTATTACGAATTGAGCGGACGCCATTGGTGGTTTCTTCTGCGATTACTGCGCCCATCACTTGGTCATCAATCCAAATCGGGTAAGCTGCAGATAAAATCACGGCTTTTTTATCGGGAGTTAAGCGCCAGTGAGAATGAGCTTGTCCGTTGAGAGCAGCCCGAATATGTGGGCCTTCAAGGGCCGCGTTATCGTAGGTTTCATCAATAAACTCATCCGCAGGGCGAGTTAAAATTAAATAATATAATGGATGAAGATAGGTTTGCTCGAGGGTCTCCCACCACGAACTCGATTGCTGGGCCTCTTCTAAACTATTGGCCCATACGCCATCGGCATGTTTGATATCGCCTGACTGTGCCAATACACGATGATGATTATCAACCACCCAAATACGACTACCTGAATGGCCCATTCCTTTGACAATGCGCTCAATCTCGGGGGAGGGGACTAACACACTGCCAAGCTGGGTTAAGTCATTTAAATTAGATGTCGACATGGTTTTGACTGCGCGATCTTTTCCATCCCAATCAACAATCGCAAATCCGAGTTTTTTATCTAACATGGTCAAAGGTAAACGCAGCTCAATATTGTAACCCAAATCGGTATGCTGAAAGTGGCCTTGAATTTGTGGTGTGGGCCGTAAATCGGCTTCGTCATAAGCGGTGATCCAGCCATCATTTTTTGGGGCAATGATGTATGTTTTAAGTTCACCAAGCTCATTTTGAAAAGCGAGTTTTAGGTGATCATTACGGGTGACACTTAGGCTATTGACTGGACGATAAAAGAGCTGATCATCTTGAACTTCAAAAATGGCATATAAATAGCGTTCAAACTTACCCACCATATGTGAAAAGGATAAATCGTTTGCTTGGTGTTGTGGGTTGTCATGCTGTAAGTAGGTATGGTCGTAATGCCAAAATAGCGGGCGGTATAATTGCCATTCATTAAATTGGCCATCGAGTTTGATTGGGCCATTAATGTTATAGGCATATAAATCTCGCCCTTTGACTACTTGTTCTAAAAAGCTAGCTTGGCTATCGAACAGCTTGGGGCGCTCATGCAAAGCCGTTGCCAGTGCGCGCGTTGTGCCTACTAAGGTTTTTTCTTGCCCTTTACGTAAATATTTTTCCATTTCCCATACGTATTCGTAGCCAAGCCAAGGTAAGAGTAATAAAAAACTCGATAGCAAAATGACTTGGCTGCGTAAGCCAAAGCTTGCTCGGCGCATTATTTATGCTCCCAGCGGTAACCCATCCCATAAATGGTATCAATACAATCAAACTGGGCATCGACCTTGATAAATTTTTTACGAATACGTTTAACGTGAGAAGTGATGGTCGAATCATCGACGAAAATTTTTGCATCACTCATTAAGTCATTGCGGCTTTTAACGTGACCTGGGCGCTGAGCGAGGGCGTGCACCATCCAAAATTCGGTAATGGTCAAATCAATCGGATGGTCGTGCCAGCTCACTTGCATGCGATTAGCATCAATTTTTAACGGACCGCGGTTGAGAATATTTTCGACGACAACAGGCGCCTCTAGTGCGGCCATCCGACGAAACAATGCCGCAATTCGCGCGGCTAAATGTGGCAAGCTGATATCTTTGGTTAAATAGTCATCCGCCCCCATTCGAAGTCCACATACGGTGTCTATTTCGCTATCTCTAGCGGTCAAAAAAATGATCGGTAAGGTTTTAGACAGCCCGCGTAAAGTCTGACATAGAGTAAACCCACCATCAATTTCATCGCCAAGGCCAATATCAACGATTGCTAAATCAGGGAGTTGCTGCGCAAAGGCAAGCTCCGCACTGTGGCGATCGCAATACCCAGAAACTTGATATCCTTGTTTGGTGAGCATCTCACTGTAGTTTTCTCTAATGGCGGTTTCATCTTCAACGATGGCAATGTGTTTAATCATGAAATACGGTGTGTTTATTAGCAATAACTGCACTATACCTAAAAAAATCTTCTTGTAAGTAGCAAAACTGCGATTGCCATTTTTTTGCCACAATTGATCGGCACTTTGCCTTTTTTGCTCCCTTTTATGGCCATTCGATTGGTGTTTAATGAATTCCATCAAAACAAACAACCTCAACCAAGGTTTTACTTTTTAGGAATATCATTATGAAAAAATCAATTATTACTTTAACGCTTGCTGTTGTGTTATCTGCTCCTGTGATGGTGCACGCTGAAACGAGTCAAGCAACCACGAAAAAAACGATGAATACCGAACAAGCGATAGGAATGGGGTCTGGCGCTTTACTTGGCGCAGCGGTTGGTGGGCCTATTGGTGCGTTTGTGGGGGCGTTAACTGGGGGGCTGATTGGGCAAAGTGAGTCAGATAAAAAAGTGATTCAGGCACAAAATCAGCTGGTGGCTCAGCAACAAGGTGAATTAGTGGCCCTTGAGCATAAAGCACATAATTACCAAAAGCTGGTCGCACAGAATGAACAGCTCGAAGATCGACTCAATGATATTGAACGTGAGAAAAACCGCCTACAGCAACAACGAATCGATAACCTGATGGCGATGACGGTGCAATTTCGGACCGGCTCAAGTTCAATTGAAACACATTTTGCCAGTCAGCTCGATGCACTGGCGCAGTTATTACTGCAAAGTTCAGATATAGAACTTGATTTACATGGCTTTGCTGATCAACGAGGTGACGAAGCAGCGAACTTAAAGTTGTCGCAAGCGCGGGTAACAAACGTGAAAGCCTATTTGATCAAGCAAGGTGTGGCTGCGTCACGCCTCAATAGTGATGCCTTTGGTGAGCAGCATGCAATTGCTTCGACTCACGATTTTGAAGGGGATTTTTTTGACCGAAAGGTGACGGTGAAAGCACGCTCAAAGCCACATTATACCGCGACAGCTCAGCATCAATCTTTTTAAATCAAGGTGTCATTAAATAGCTGAATCATTCTCCTTGCTTTACCTGTGCGCGAACCCATTAAATGCCGCTATTCATTTAATGCACAGGTAAAGCCTTTTAAATATCAAGGAACGAGCGATGTCTTCATTGTCTTTTATTTATCGCTATACAACGCCTTTGTTTTGCGCCGCGGCTTTACTTTTGGCCTGTTTACCTAAACCGCTAGTAGCCGGGCCCAGTGTCGGTAGCCCGAAATTAGTGCTAAGTGACCATTTAGGAGTCGAACAAGCGCAGGGGTTATTTGTCCAATCACAGACCCGTATGTCGGTGACGGGATTGATCAATAAGGTAACTGTTAAACAAACATTTAAAAACCCGACGGATAAAGTGCTAAATGGCCGTTATGTGTTTCCACTACCTGATGAAAGTGCTGTGTACCAACTTATCATGCGGGTCGGGGAGCGTGAGATTATTGGTAAAATAGAAGAAAAACAACGCGCGCAATCTCAGTATGCTGATGCTCAGCGACAAGGTAAAAAAGCCAGTTTAGTCACGCAAAAACGGGCGAATGTATTTGTGAGTCAAATTGCCAATATTGAGCCGGGTCAATCGGTGAGTGTTGAGCTGGTTTATCAAGAGTTGCTTCAGTATCAACAAGGGCAATTTAGTGTCCGTTTTCCTATGGTGGTAGCGCCGCGTTATCAACCGACTCATCTGGTTTATGATCACGATTTAACAGGCAACTGGCCTTCACTACAGCAGTCTGATCCGCTGACCGAGTTAGAAAACCAGCTCAAACAGGTGACAAAGCATTCACAGTCGCTGCTGACTCAACAGATTGAAATCGATTTAAATTTAGGGTTTGCACTGGAGGATATCCATGCTCCTTTTCATCCGATTACGCAGCGTAAGCAAAATGGGCAGTATCAGATCAGTTTGGTAAATGAGGTAACACAGGCCAACCGAGATTTTGTGTTACGTTTTCGCCCTGCTGCGCAAAATGCGATCAGCGCCGCAGTGTTTAAAGAGCAAGTCGCTGGCGAAGAGTATGCGTTAGTCATGCTGATGCCGCCAAGTTCAGAGTTTCAACAACAGCAACGCATCGCACGTGAAGTGGTGTTTGTGATTGATACCTCAGGCTCAATGCATGGTAGTTCGTTAGAGCAGGCGAAAAGTGCATTATTTTTTGCGTTGGCTCAGTTAGATCCACAAGATAGTTTTAATATCATCGCGTTTAACTCAGATGTGAATACTTTTAGTCAACAGGCCCTGCCCGCAAATGACTTTAATTTAAGGCGGGCACGTACCTTTATTTATGGTTTAGAGGCGCAGGGCGGTACAGAAATAGCCGCGGCATTTAATGCGGTACTTGATGGTCAGTCACATTCTGGTTTTTTACGGCAAATAGTCTTTTTGACTGATGGCAGTGTGTCTAATGAAGCGCAGCTCTTTGCACAGATCAAACAATCCTTAGGGGACAGTCGGATTTTTAGCATTGGGATTGGTTCTGCGCCCAATAGCTATTTTATGAGTCGTGCCGCTCAGTTAGGCCGGGGAACATTTACCTTTATTGGTGATGTTAGTGAGGTGCAGTGGCAAATGAAAAATCTGTTTAACCAATTAGCGAATGCCGCATTGAAGCAATTACAAATCGTCGATAACCAAGGCAAGGCTCTCGATTTTTGGCCGCAACCTATTCCTGATCTGTATTTTGATCAAGCAATGATGGTGGCTGTTAAGTTAACGCCCGGGCAGTCTGAACTTCGTGTTACGGGTTTAAAAGCGAATGGGCCTTTTAGCGCAACGTTTAAATTGGCCGAGGCGGCAAGTGGCGATAATATTGCCAGATTGTGGGCGAGACAAAAGATAAAAGCCTTGCAACTCGACAGTGCAGGCAAGATAGCAGAAGAGGAATCAACCAACCAACAAATATTGTCGCTAGCGTTACGCCACCAGTTATTAAGTCCTTTTACTGCGTTACTTGCAATTGAGCAATCCCCGAATAAGTCGCAAGTGGCAACTGGTGAAACGGTTATTACGCCGATGGCTGTGAAAGGGTGGACACCGTCTTTGCCACAAACCGATGGCCAAAGTATCTGGCAGCTTATTTTTGGTGTGTTGTGTTTGTTGTCTGGCGTGGGGTTATGCCGAAGTAGGCGTCAACAGTGCTAGTGCAGGTGAAACAAGTTGTAATTTGGTTGTTGATTGTCGCAGGGGTTGTCTTTATTGCAAAAGGGACTTATTGGCAAGGCAAAGCAGCTCTTGCGCAGTATTTGATTGCCGATGCATGGCAGCAAAGTTTGGTGAGTCAGCAGCCTGTTAAGCCTTGGTTTTATGCCGATACCCATCCGGTTGCTCACCTTGTTGTGCCGGCACTTGCTCAGCAACAATATGTATTGGCTCATGCTGATTTAGCCAGTTTGGCGTTTGGGCCTGCAGTGTTTCAAGGTGGGGCGCCGTTAAGCGAGGCTGGCGCGAGCTTACTGGCTGCACATAATGATAGTCACTTTGCTTTTTTGGCAGATGTATCTTTAGGTACAACTATAAAATTACAACTACAAGATGCACAATGGCGCGATTTTGTTGTCACGAACATAGAGATTATCGATCAGGAACACACCACATTCTTACAACAGTTCTCAGCTAAAAAACGCGTATACCTATCAACCTGCTACCCATTTAACAGTGTGGTAGCAGGCACAAACCTGCGTTTACTGATCACAACTGAGCAAATCTAACGTTTACACGTTGGTGTGTCGGTCTGCTCAAACTCTCCTAAGGGATCATCATCGTCACGTATCTGAGAGTGGTGACGCTGGCTGATCACAACGCCTAAAAACACGACTGCAATACTGAGCCACTGGGCGATGGTAAGCACTTCATGCAAAATAATCGCGGACAGTAATAATGAAAATATAGGAATGAGGTTTGAAAATGCGGCGGCTGTCAGCACTGAAATCTTACTAATTGCGTAATTGTACATGCCGTATCCTCCCAAAGTGACAAAGGTGCCCAGATATAAAATGCTTAACAGCGCTGTGTGGTTGGCGTGTGTTGGCATTTCAATAAAAAATAAAAACGGCGCAAAAAATACGGTACCACTGAGCCCTTGCAGTGCAATTAAAGACAGTGGCGAATACCGAGCGCAGAGGTGTTTTACGCTCACCGTGTAATAAGCGGCGCAAATCATGGCGAGAAATTCTAAAAAATTTCCTAACAGTGGGTTAGGGGCTTGATCTGAATGTGGCGATACTAAGGTCAATAAAATACTGCCCCCAATACACAAAGAAAAACCAACTAAAATGGCCTGAGTTAAACGCTCTTTGAGCATATAAAAAGCTAAAAAGGCCACAATAATTGGTAAACATGAGACCAACACCCCAGCCTGAGACGCTGAAGTGTACTCCATTGCGTGACCCTCGAATAAAAAATACAGGCAAGGCTCAGCCAGTGACATGCTGACTAAATATTTCCAGTCACCCGTTTGGTATTCAAACTGTTTGACCCAGCGCCACAAAAATACACAGACAGTCAGGGTTGTGAGCATGCGTAAAAAAATCACTAAAGCAGGATCATAAATGGCCACAGCATATTTTAATGCAATAAATGAGCTACCCCAGAGAAAGGTGGCAATGATTAAACACAGTGAAGCAGGCATACATACGGACTAAAAAATTAAAGGGCACAAATAGTAGCATTTGATGGTTTAAATAACAGCGTTGAGATTGGTGTTTTACATTGATTAAAGCTTGTGCAAAGTCATTGTTTTGATATAACTATCCTTCACTGAGAATGAGGGAAATCAATGAATAGCAGTAAAACCATAGTGGTGAAACTGGGGACCAGTGTACTAACAGGAGGCAGTTATACTCTTGATAAAGCGCACATGGTTGAACTGGTTCGTCAATGCGCACAATTGCGCCAACAAGGCCACAAGGTCATTTTAGTTTCAAGTGGTGCGGTTGCCGCTGGCAAAGAGCATTTGCACATGAGTTGTGATCTCAATAATTTGGCTAATAAACAAATGCTCGCAGCTGTTGGGCAAAGCCAGTTGATCCTGACGTGGCAAACGCTCTTTAATATTTATGGGATACATGTTGGGCAGATGTTACTGACTCGCGCCGACTTAGATGACCGAGAGCGTTACCTTAATGCGCGCGATACCCTCGGCGCTTTGCTTAAACACAATATTGTCCCGATTATTAATGAAAATGATGCAGTAGCAACCGCAGAAATAAAAGTGGGAGATAACGATAATTTGTCGGCGTTAACGGCTGTGTTAGCGCAAGCGGATCATCTGTTATTACTCACCGATCAGCCAGGATTGTTTACGGCCGATCCACGTAATCACCCCGAAGCAACACTGATTGAAGAAGTCGATAAAATTGATGATCGCATTCGTGCTTTAGCAGGCGGCAGTGGCACAAATCTAGGGACTGGCGGCATGGCGACTAAATTACAAGCTGCGGATATTGCTCGTCGAGCTGGGGTTGAAACTATCATCGCAGCGGGTCATCGACCCAATGTCATTATTGAAAGTGTGAACAAAACCGCAGTTGGCACGCGGATCAAACCATTAGGCAGTCCAATAGAAGGGCGAAAACGTTGGTTACTAGCCGGTCCTGTTAGCAGTGGCAAGTTGCGTTTAGATGCAGGTGCTACCGATGCCGTGGTATTACAAGGTTCGAGTTTATTGGCCAAAGGGATAAAACAGGTTGATGGTGTGTTTCATCGTGGTGAGTTAGTTGAGCTTTGTAATGAACAAGGCGAGATCATTGCGCGTGGTTTATGTCGTTATAGCAGTGATGACTTATCACAAATTCAAGGACTTCACTCTGAGCTTATCAATGCAAAGTTGGGATTCGATTACGGCAAAGCAATAGTGCACCGAGATGACTTAGTGCTGCTTGATGATTAATTAAACAATAAGGTTCAGGTATGTTAGAAGAGTTAGCAAAACGATCAAAAAATGCGAGTTATCAATTAAGTGTTGCAACAAGTGCCGATAAAAATAACGCATTAGCAGCAATCAGGGGTCAAATAAAAGAGCAAGAATCTGCGATTTTAGTGGCTAACCAGCTCGACATTATCGCAGGCCAAGAACAAGGGTTAAGCGAAGCCTTACTGGATCGTTTATTATTAACCCCTGAGCGGTTAGCCGATATTTGCCAAGATATTGCTCGTTTAATAGGAATGAGCGATCCGATTGGTGAGGAGTATCAAGGCCGACAGCTTGAAAATGGCCTGTATTTAAAAAAACGAACAGTACCACTTGGCGTAATTGGGGTCATTTATGAAGCCAGACCAAACGTCACGATAGATATAGCCTGTTTAGCATTAAAAACGGGGAATGCTGCAATTTTACGTGGTGGGAAAGAAACCATACATTCAAATAAGAAGCTGGTGGCGATTATTGGTCAGGCATTGGAGAGTGTCGGGATCAATCGTGATGCAGTGCAACTGATCGCTGACCCTGATCGGGTGTATATTTATGAATTACTAAAACTTGATAAATATGTCGATATGATAATTCCCCGTGGTGGGCAAACTCTTCAGCAAGTCTGCATAGAAAACAGCACGATCCCTGTAATTACTGGTGGGATAGGTATTTGTCATTTGTATGTGGATGAGTCGGCTGATTTTGATAAAGCCATTGCAGTGATTGAAAATGCAAAAGTGCAACGACCGAGTGTGTGCAATGCGCTCGATACCGTATTGATTCACCAAGCGATAGCGCAGGATTTTTTACCTAGTTTAGCTTTAGCTCTCAGTAAACAAGCAGTCATACTCAAAGGGTGTCCACAAAGCGTGGAGATTTCACCGCAAATAGCTCCCGCCGGCTTGGAAGATTTTGATACGGAATGGTTAAGCTTAACCTTAGGCATCAAAATAGTGGCGCAGCTTCAAGATGCAGTCGCGCATATCCGCACTCATTCCACCGCTCACTCTGACGGCATTTTAACACAGAGCCTAAGCGCGGCAGATGAGTTTGTAGCGAGCGTGAATTCTGCAGCGGTCTATGTGAATGCTAGTACGCGTTTTACCGATGGCTCCCAGTTTGGTTTAGGAGCTGAAGTCGCGGTTTCAACTCAGAAATTACATGCACGCGGGCCAATGGGTCTTGAAGCCTTAACGACCTATAAATGGATTGGTCAAGGTGATGGATTGATCCGAAACTAGCGAGAATACTAAAAGCGTATATGCTTAAGGCTGTACGCTTTTTTACGCAAAAAGCCCGACTTAATCAGCCTAGTTGAAGAGAACTTTTTTGACATCAAACCTTGTTTACCCTTGTGCACATGAGTGGATAATTTCTCTTACGCAACAAGAAGATGAAAAGCAGCTCGATCATATCTTAATTACTGCGTTGCAATCTATCTTATTTGGTTGTCAGATAGGTGTGTATATTTGTAAATTTATTAATGAAGAGTTGGCGCCTCAGCATATTAACCCTGGGCACGATTCAATCACTCTGACTCATCAACAATCTTTAAAATATTTAAGTAAAGTTAAAAAAAACACGTTGCAATTGAGCGAAAAGCTGCACGAAGCAACCGTTATTATTCCGGTCTACCACTTTGGAAAAGTCATTGGCTTTGTGGTAGCGAAAGGTGCGACAGCTCGGTGTTTTGATAAAACGACTGTAGCTGTTCATATCTTAAATATTTATGCCAACCACTTATATTTACTTCACCGCAGCCAACTAGATCCTCTCACTGAGTTACTTAATCGGCAAACCTTTGATTTAAAATTACTCGAAATGATCACCGAGCAAGGGTATAAAAAGCGTCGCACTGATTATCAAGACAGCCGAATTTGGTTTTTTGCGATGCTTGATATTGATTTTTTTAAGTCTGTGAATGATAACTTTGGCCACATGATTGGCGATGAGGTCTTACTGCTGATTGCTCGAATTATTAAACATCATTTTAGGAGCGAAGATTACATTTTTCGTTATGGCGGCGAGGAGTTTGCTGTTTTATTTCAGTGTCAGAAAATTGAATTTGCAGCTGAAATGTTAGAAAAATTGCGTGAAAAAGTGGCTAAATTTAATTTCCCTCAAGTACAGCATGTGACTATTAGCATTGGCTTTACTCCGTTAACACAATTTGAAATGGTACCATCTTTAGTGCAAAAAGCCGACCAAGCGCTGTATTTCTCTAAAAGTCATGGTCGTGACAGAGTGTCAAACTTTACGGATATCGACCCCATAACACTGGCTAAGCACCAACATGGCGATCAAGAACCTGAATTGTTTTAACGCTTAACTAGCTTGTGGTAAAGTGCGCGCCATAAATTGCTTTGGAGCGTAAATATGAAGTTCGTTCGTTGGGTACTAGGCCGCATTATTTTATTAATTGATTTTATTTTTAGTCCAAAACGACAGCAGCGAGAGCCTCAAGCGCAAGCTGCGATAGATCTGCAAACTCAGGCATTAGCCTTGTATCAATTTAACGCGTGCCCGTTTTGTGTCAAAGTTCGCCGTGCTATGAAACGTCAGAATTTAACTATTTCACTACGAGATGCAAAAAATGACCAAACCTATCGCCAAGAATTAGCTGAGCAAGGCGGAAAAGTTAAAGTGCCGTGCCTTCGGATCGCAGAAAATGATCGAGTGACATGGTTGTATGAATCAAATGATATTATCCAATATTTAGAACAGCGCTTTCCTTGATTGAGTTTTTTAAAATAACTTGTTAGTAGAAAAAAGCCCTCATTTAAAAAATTAGGGCTTTTTTTAGCTGTATATTTTTCTTATTGATTTAACTCAACTATATCTTATAAGAGTCGATATAAAGTGCTCCTGCCTTCAGGTTAAACACTTTTATAAGTATTAAAAAGAGGAATGTACTTTGAAATTATCAATAGGAAGAGTGTTGTATTTATCTTTTAGCACAGTATTAGTGCTAATGTTTATTGCTAGTTTAGTGGTATGGCAAAAGCAAAATACTTCCGTCAACATTGCTACGGAAGTGGCAGAAGATGATGTCCCAGGGGTACTTCTGTATCTACAATTACTTGATGAAATGGGGGATATGACCACAGAAGCGATGGCTTACACATTAGGACGTCCTAACTCTAAGTCAAAATTCGAAGCGAATTATCAAGAGTTTAAACAGTATCATCAGCAACTTGTACCATTGGAATCAAGTACCCCCGCTCAGCGCCAGCTGCTCGATAAAGCGATCACCAATATAAAAAAATACAAGCAGGAAATCGAAAAAAATGTGTTTGATGTGTATTCATATCAACGAGAGGTGGATGCATTAGCCTTGTATCAAACCACCCGCTTTGAAGTTGGTGGGCAACTTAAAGCATTATTAACAACGCAAAAAAATGCGGCTCTTAACTCTGTGGATGAGCAATTAACGAAAGAGAATGTTGAACTACTCAGATATATTCTCGAGATTGAAGATGAAACTGATGATTTATTGACCTATTTAGGAAAGTATGTGACAGGGGATGATGGGGCAAAACAAGATTTTGAAGAAGACGCCAGAGAATATCAACGTTATCTTGATAAACTTCAAGGGTTAATCTCGCCTCAGACATTTCAATCTATCGTGAGTTTAAAGCAAACTATCATTCAAAATTCACAAGAAGTTTTTTCTACTTTAGTGCCTTCAGCAAAGATAAATGCTCAACAAGCATTATTTAAAGCGGGTAAAGTCTATTTAGCAGATATTGAAGATGAATTAGAAGCGGCCTCAGATGATGAAATTAATGAAGCCAAAACCGGTGTTGCGACTTTAAAAGAGGCGCTTAGCACTGCAACAAATACACTTTTTATTACCACCTTTTTGGCGATTCTAATCGGTTGTGTGATCGCTTGGAAACTGTCAACCAGCATTACCTTTAGGTTAAAACGCTTAACGAATCATGCGGGTCAAATTGCAAAAGGTGACTTGTCCTTAACGGCGATTGAAGTTACGCATGAAGATGAATTAGGTGAACTGGCGATTTCGATTAACGACATGCAAAGTGCGTTACAGCGTTTAATTAAAGAAATTAGCTTTGTGGCTCAAGGGGTATCAGAGGCCAGCCAAACCTTGACCAATTCGAGTCAACAGATTAATGCAGGGAGCCAAGAGCAAGCTTCAAAATCTCATCAGATAGCTGCAGCGTCTGAGGAAATGACCGCGACAGTGAATGATGTTGCAACACAAACCCAAGAAGCGGCAGGTCAAGCGAGTGAAGCCGGTCGTGCTGCCTCTGAAGGCGGTGTAATAATGAGCAATGCCGTGCAAAGCTCGCAGCGCGTCGCTGATTTGATGGAAGAAATAGCCAATACAGTGAGTAGCTTAGGCGAGAGAAGTGTTGAGATTGGTCAAGTTATCAGTGTTATCACCTCGATTGCAGAGCAAACCAATTTGTTAGCATTAAATGCGGCAATTGAAGCCGCTCGGGCTGGTGAGGCTGGCAGAGGTTTTGCGGTGGTAGCAGATGAGGTCCGGGGTTTAGCAGAGCGTACAGCCAAAGCGACTAAAGAAGTCTCTGATTCAATCACAGCTATACAACAAGAAACTGAAACCGCAGTATCACGGATGCAACGAGGTACGGAAGCCGTGTCTGAAGGTGTTGAGCATAGTCGTGCTGCTGGCGATGCGCTAGGCCGAATTGTAGAGCTTGCGGCAGTTGTCAATGATATGATCCAATCTATTGCCAGTGCAGCAGAGGAGCAAACTGCGGTCACTAAAGAAATAACCCAAGATATTACAACTATTAGTGATATCGCGAATGACTCCGTCAACCAAACTGCAAGTGCAGAAAAAACTGCGATTGCATTAGGTGGTAAAGTGAAGCAATTAGAACAGCTAATTGCTGAATTTAAAGTATAATTGAGACTTAAGCTAATTCAGCCGCAATGTCTATATTGCGGCTTTTTTGTGCATTTTAAAATATATAGTGAGTCGTAATATCTCTACGATTTTATCGGACTTTATGCTACTCTTCGCGACCAATACAGACTTACTTTTTAGAGATTTAAAAGATGACTATTCGCACTCGTGTTGCGCCATCCCCAACAGGTGACCCGCACTTAGGCACAGCCTATATTGCACTTTTTAACTACTGCTTTGCAAAACAGCAAGGTGGAGAGTTTGTGCTTCGCATAGAAGATACAGACCAAGTTCGCAGTACTCGAGAGTCAGAGCAAGCGATTATGGATAGTCTCAAATGGTTGGGCCTTAATTGGGATCATGGCCCTGACGTAGGTGGTGAATTTGGTCCTTATCGTCAGTCTGAACGCAGCGATTTATATAAAAAGTATGCACATCAATTAGTTGAAAATGGCAAAGCGTTCTATTGTTTTGCAACGAGCGAAGAGCTAGATGCAATGCGTGATGCGCAAGTGGCCGAAGGTCTTCGCCCCCAATACGATGGTCGTGGCTTAAGGCTTTCTGAAGATGAAATTAAAGCGAACTTAGCAGCGGGTAAGCCGTATGTTATACGCATGAAAATCCCGACAGAAGGCACTTTTGTTTTTGAAGATTATTTACGCGGTGACATTGAAATCCCTTGGGAAAATGTTGACATGCAAGTGCTGTTAAAAGCAGATGGTTTCCCCACTTACTTCTTAGCCAATGTGGTTGATGATCACCACATGCAAATCAGTCATATCTTCCGTGGTGAGGAGTGGATTAATTCTGCACCAAAATTATTGAAGTTATATGACGATTTTGGCTGGACACCACCGACTTTGGGTCATTTACCTCTGCTCCGTAACCCTGATAAGTCAAAGTTATCCAAACGTAAAAACCCGACGTCGATCAATTATTACAAAGAAATGGGCTTTTTACCTGAAGCTTTATTGAACTACTTAGGCCGTATGGGTTGGTCCATGCCTGATGAACGTGAAAAGTTCTCGTTAGCGCAGATGATTGAGCATTTCGATATGAAACGTGTCTCTCTAGGTGGGCCTATTTTTGATATCGATAAATTAAATTGGCTAAATGGCTTGTGGATCCGTGAAGACTTGAGCGATGAGCAGCTAATGCAGCGTTTTTTCGAGTGGAAATATAACCCTGAATTAATGGCTAAAGTCATCGGTCAAGCAAAAACGCGTATTAATACGTTATCAGATATGGTTGAGCTTGCAGGTCATTTTGTTGCAGGAATGCCAAGTTATGATCCTGCTCTATTAACTGCAGGTAAAGTAGAAGAAGATGTAATCCGTGAAGCACTCCAAGTTTTTATTTGGGAACTTGAAGTTTTAAGAGTTTGGGATAAAAGTGAGATCTTTGCTATTGCTAAGCAGGTAGCAACGCACCATGAACTGAAAATCAAAGATTTCTTAGAGCCTATTTTTGTAGCCATAACAGGCAAAACATCATCGACTTCGGTGGTCGATGCGATGGAGATTTTGGGTTCAGATATGTCTCGCGCTCGTTTACGTGTTGCATTAGGACATATTGGGGTTTCGAAGAAGCAAGCAAAAAAACTTGAAAAATCATATCAAGCTTACTTAGCTGCAAAATAAAAGAAAAAAAGCGATGTTTACATCGCTTTTTTTGTGAATAAACAGCGCTGCTACTTTAATCAGTAGCTGAGGGCTTGATTAACAGATTCGACCTCTTTGCAGTCAGATGGCTGTTAGAATGCGTCGGTTATAAATTATGAAGTAGTAATGTATGTTAAGTAGCTATTATCAGCAGTCAGGTGATCGTATCACTATTAGTCGCGAGCAAGGCAGCCGCTTTGCGAAGCGCGTCGCAGATGACTTTAATCCATTGCATGATGTTGATGCGAAAAAGTTTTGTGTTCCTGGGGATTTATTATTTTCATTGATACTTAATAAATTTGGGATCAGTGAGAAAATGCACTTCACTTTTTCTGGGATGGTCGATGAAACTGTTGAATTGATTATGCCGCAAGGTGCTGATAAATTTGATTTAACCGATGGTGAAAAAGTGTATTTATCGGTCGAGCGCTCAGGTGCAACATCGACCTGTAATGCACTTACCGACAGCCTTATTAAAAACTATGTTGAGTTTTCAGGCACGACCTTTCCTCACGTAATCATCCCTTTGATGGGGAAACAGGATGTGATGATCAATCCATCACGACCAATGGTGATTTATGAATCTATGTCGATAGATTTAAATCATCTGAATATTAAAGCTCCTACGTTAGAATTCGCTGACCCGCAGTTTGAACTCAATGGCAAGCGAGGGAAAATATTGCTTCGTTTTAATTTGCTAGAAAATGGTGAGCTAGTTGGCACTGGTGAAAAACGCATGTTAGTGTCGGGAATTCGTGAGTATTGCCAAGATACGGTTGATGAGTTAATCGCTTTTTATAATCAACGAAAAGAAACACTTAAGCCGTAATGTTTTGTTAAGTGCTCCATTCTATAAAAAAGGCGCGAAGAGCGTCTTTTTTGTCGCTGAAAACCTCACTTTATCTGTTAAAATGACATTCAATTAGAATTTCAAATAAGTTAGCTATGTCATTTGCAGCATTAGGATTAAACCCTGAGTTTTTAACCGCATTAACAGAATGTGGATACCATGCTCCAACCCCGATCCAAGCCGAAGCTATTCCAAAAATATTAGCCGGTAAAGATGTAATGGCCGGTGCGCAAACAGGCACAGGAAAAACAGCTGCATTCGCATTACCCATTTTACAAAAACTATCAGAGCAAGCATTGCCAGATTCACAGCTGCGGGCGTTAATCTTAACGCCAACCCGTGAACTCGCCCAGCAGGTGCAAGCAAGTTTTGAAAAGTATAGCCAGCATAGCAAGCTAAACACCACACTTGTTTATGGTGGGGTGAGTATTGGTGAGCAAATCAAAGCTGTTAAATCTGGTGTTGATGTGCTGGTCGCCACTCCTGGGCGATTACTCGATCATTTGGTCAAGGGCACTGTGAGTTTAAGTCAGATTCAATATTTAGTCTTTGATGAAGCCGATCGTATGCTGGATATGGGCTTCATTGATGAAATTAAGAATATTTTGCGTCGTTTACCAAAAAACCGTCAAACCTTATTATTCTCAGCCACGTTTGATAACGCTATTTTTGCATTGAGTAAAACATTGCTCAAAGAACCCGTGTTAATCGAGGTCGACCAACGTAACACCGCAGCAACAGAAGTTGAGCAAATTGTTTATGCTGTTGATGCGGATCGGAAACGTGAGCTGATATCGCATTTGATCGGCGCTAAAAATTGGCAGCAGGTATTAGTGTTTACCCGTACTAAGCAAACCGCTGACGAATTGGCCAAAGAGATGTGTAAAGATGGCTTGAAAACTCTGGCGATTCATGGCGATAAGTCCCAAGGTGTACGTGATAAAGCGCTCACTGAATTCAAAGAAGGTAAAACACGTGTGTTGGTTGCGACGGATGTCGCTGCGCGAGGAATTGATATTCAGCAACTACAATATGTTATTAATTATGAGCTTCCATACATTGCCGAAGATTACATTCATCGTATTGGTCGCACGGGCCGTGCAGGGGAAAAGGGGACTGCGATTTCTTTATTAAGCGTTGATGAAAATTGGTTACTCGAAGAGATTGAAGCGGTGCTAGATCAACGGTTACCTCAGCAATGGCTTCCTGGTTACGAACCTGACTTAACAAAAGCCCCTGCTGACGATCGTAAAAACACTAAATCTGCGCAAAAACGCCGCGCTAAGAAGCGCAGTTTTGGTCAAAAAACAGGAAACCGCGCGCGCAGAAATAAACCATAAATTGTTTTTAGTACATGCAGGCTCCTACCTAAGTCGATAGGCTGCCATTGCTATCCTAATCATTGATATGACGGGTAAGCGGTCAGTTGATTATAGATGTTCTCTGATATCTATCTTCGGGGGTTTAAGCATATCGCATTCATCAACTTTATATTGCTCGCTCGATGCATTAGGCCACCATTGTGACCAGGGATAATCGAGAGGTGTATTATTAACGAATGCCTTATCTTTTAAAGTCGGAACGAGCGCGCCGTATGAGAGTAGTAAACCATTTTGAGTGCGCCTTTTAAGCATCTCAGGAGAGAGTTTGTTCGGGCTATCAAGCCCCATACTAGCGACTAATTCAAAAAAGTTATGCAGCGTATTACGTTGAAAGTTAGCAACCCGTTGAGATTTGACTGGGACATCAATTGCCTTGCCGCGGGCATCATCTTGTGTAGCAATGCCAGTTGGGCACATGTTGGTATTACAACTTAATGATTGAATACAGCCCAAAGCCATCATCATCGTCCGCGCAGCATTTACAACATCGGCGCCTACTGCAATTTTTGATAAAATATCAAAGCTTGAAGCTGTTTTTCCTGCCCCAATTAAAGTAATTTTATCGCGAATACCGCAACCAATGAGTGCGCTATTGACCAAGTATAAACTCTCTAAGCATGTTAAACCTAGCCGGTTTGAAAACTCGACAGGTGCGGCTCCAGTACCTCCTTCAGCCCCATCAATAGTAATAAAGTCAGGAAAAATTTGAGTTTCAAGCATCGCCTTACAAATAGCAAGAAACTCTGCAGGATTACCAATGCACAACTTAAAACCAATCGGTTTTCCTTTACTCAGTTCACGCAGGCGTTTTACAAATGCCAATAATTCTTTAGGGGTTTCACATGCAGGATTGACAGCGGGAGATACGCAATCTTGATGGGTATTGATACCTCTAATTTTAGCGATCTCAGCTGTGATTTTTGCCTTGGGTAGTACTCCTCCATGGCCAGGTTTTGCACCTTGGCTGAGCTTTATTTCAATCATTTTTATTTGCGGCTTGAGTGCCATAGCAGTGAACTTTTCGCAATCAAATTGTCCTTCGTCATTACGACAGCCAAACATCCCAGAGCCAATTTGCCAGACTAAATCTCCTCCATGTTTGAGGTGATAGGGGCTAACCCCACCTTCACCTGTGTTGTGATAAAAGCCGCCAATTTTGGCTCCTAAATTGAGTGCTTCGATTGCATTTGCACTTAAAGCACCAAAGCTCATGGCTGAGATATTTAAGTAATCAGCGCAGTATGGTTGCAGGCAGTCAGGTCCACCGATGAGAATTCTGCGGTGTTGCTCGCTGACTTTAGTGGGGCTAAGAGAGTGCCACAGGCTTAAATAATTGGTGGCCATTAAATCTTGCTGTGTGCCAAACGCAATAGTATCTCTAACATTTTTTGAGCGCTGATAGACAAGTGAGCGTTGTTCGCGATTAAAAGGTGTTTCTTCTGTGTTACTGGCAATAAAATATTGTTGGATTTCACCTCGAAATGATTCAAGGAAATAGCGGATATAAGCTACTACAGGATAAAGGCGGTTTAAGCTGTGTTTACTATATTTAAGGTCGTAGAATCCGACTAGCGAATAAGTCATAGTGAAAAATAAAAGCAGGGCGGTGGTTTTACTTGGCCAGTACCCAAAAAATGAAAGCGTGAGTATGTTTCCTAGACTGAGTATTACATAGTACACACGTTGCATTAATGTCATAAATCTAAACTCGGGTTGTTTTTATCCAGTGTAGATTTATTTATAATTAAAAACAAAAGCTTATTTTATTTAAATTCGTCATTTTATATCATGATTAGTGTTTAAAAGATTATAATCAACCTCTATAAATTATTGGGTATTGCTGCGAATGTTTATGACACTTGTTGAACTTGTAATTGAGCAATATAAATTGTTAGTTACTATTTTTGCACTCTTACTTTTTCCGATATTGGTCAAGTTACAAAAAAACCTTTTAGCCAATATGGTTAAGGGGCGGATCGATCCTCATCGCCAATACCGGGCAGAATTGTTGCTTACAATTATTTTGGCCTTTGTCATGATGTGCTTAGTGTTGGTTTTTTGGGGAATTGAGTTACGGGGCTTATTAGTCTTAGGTTCCTCTTTATTTGCAATGTTAGGAGTTGCTTTATTTGCAGCTTGGTCGCTACTAAGTAATTTAACGTCGTTCTTATTAATGTTTATTCAAAATGATTGTCGAGTTGGTTATTGGGTGAGAGTAATCGATGGTGCTAACTTTGTTGAAGGTAAAGTGGTTGAGATGGGATTGATGAATGTAATTTTAGAGCATGCAGAAGGGCATCGAATTTTATATCCGAACAACTTATTTGTCGTCAGACCTGTGATGATTCTCAATCGAACCCCTAAAGTGGTAAAAAAGCCCTATGTGAATCAGCTCATTGAGAAGAAAAGGGTCAATAAGTTGAATAAATAGCGTCATGCATCTGATTAACTATCTCGTTTTACTTTTAATGTTTGATTATTGTTAAATTTTTGATACTTTTTAATTAAGTGTCGTTTAAGAGGTTGCAGTTATTAAAGCACTCATCATTTTTCCTTTATTGTTTCCCGCTCTTTGCCTAGCCTCATCTGGTACAGAAGATATTTTTGATCTTAGTTTTGAGCAGTTATTGGACGTCAATATTGATTTGGCCAGTAAAACAAGTGAAACGCTGCAATCAGTTCCTTCTTCTATTACTGTGTTTTCTAAACAACAAATAGAAAACTTAGCAGTGAATAATGCGTATGATTTGATTAATTTTATCCCCGGTTTTCAATCTACCCGAGGTGATTGGGTCGGAGCCGTACCTAAAGATCATGCAAGAGGGGTGTATTTAGACAGCGGATACATCTTAATGATGATCAATGGTGAACGGTTAAACGAAGTCTCATTTGGTAAAGCATCGGTTTACACGCCATTTATTCCAACCGCAATAATTGAAAAGGTCGAGTTTATTCGGGGGCCGGGCTCTGCGTTGTATGGAAGCAATGCATTCTTGGGAGTGATGAACATTATTACTCAAAAGCAAGCAAATAATGTCAACTTAGGAGTTGGGGAGCATGGCTTGTGGCAAGTCTCTGCAAATTGGCATCAGCAACTCACTCAGGATGCAACAGCATTTGTTAATTTGGCACTTGATCGCCAAGCTGGAGAACAGCACCAAGGAGTACGTGACCCTTTAGAATCTGTGTACGCAGAGTTGGGGGTGACGGTCGGGCAGTGGCAGATTAATGGGCGATTTAATCAAACACATTTAGAGCAGTTTATTAATTTAGGTGGTTACTCTGAAGATAATAAACACAAAAGTGAAAATACTTACTTAAGTGTGAATTATCATTGGTGGCAAGACGAAGGGTCGAGCTTAACCTCTAAGATTTTTTATGGTCTACATGAAATAGCGAGCTTAGGCATGGTTTTGCCTGCAGAGGCTGGTGTAGTGGATCATGATTTTTTAGTCGGTCCGTATTGGCGAACCCGAGAACTGACAGTTAGTAGTGACTATACGCGAAATTTAACTGGATCTTTGGATCTCGCCGCTGGGTTTGAATTACGAAAAGCGGATCAATTTCAAGCTGGTGTTTATAGTAACTATTTTGATTTAGAAAATGGTCAAATTACGTTGTCAGAGCAATTTTATCATCCGCAAGGTCAAAAGATCCAAGAATTCAGTGATTATGAAATGCTCAAACAAGCCATCGACCAAAATAGTCTCTATGGCCAAATAAAATGGCGCTATAACAAAGATTTAACCGTTTTCTTTGGTGCTAGGTTTGATGATGTACTTGGCATAGAAAGCAATGTTTCACCTCGTTTTGCTTTTGTATATAGTGGCTTGCAACAGCATACCTTAAAGTTACAGTATGGTGAGTCGTTTAGAACCCCGGTAACAAATGAGCTGTATTCCAATGACGATGTGACAACGGGCAATCCTAATTTGACCTCTGAGTTTGTTAAAACAACAGAATTAGTTTGGCAATTTAACGACACAACATTCAGCGCTGAGGTGGTCGCATTTCAAAATAACCTCACTGATTTTATTAATAAAGTTCCTGCACCGAATAATGATGCCGAGTTTACGTTTGCGAACTCGATAGATAAGCGAATTCAAGGGGTTGAAAGTACCGTCTCTTGGCAGTTTTCGAGTGGCTTAGAGTGGGGGATAAATGGGACTCATTTGTTAGATGAGCCAGAGAATGCGAGTTTTAAAAACTTTGCTTCTAGTTTTATTACGTATCGATTTGATAATTTACTTATGAGTTTGAATGCTAATTGGCGCGATAGTGTTGACGTTGAGCTTGAACAAGGGGGGCGGTTTGAGCAATCGAGTTATCTGCTGTTTGGAGGGAGTATTCAATGGCAGTTGACGCCAGTGCATAAAATCAGCTTAAAAGGGATTAATTTACTCGATAAGGGTTATGTTGTGTTTGATCCCCGAGTTAAAAATGGCGAAGTTCCAGGGCACGGAAGGCAGTTGAGGTTAACCTATCAATATAAATTTTAGGATGACAATAAAAAAGGCCCTCAGGCCTTTTTTATTTTAAATTTTTGGTCGATTAGCCTTTTCCACGCGTCGCCGTTTTTTTCGATGCGGCATTTTTTACGATAAAGTCGATGACCATCCCAGCGATATCTTTTCCAGTAGCTGTTTCAATACCTTCAAGACCCGGAGAAGAGTTTACTTCCATCACTAAAGGCCCTCTGCTTGAACGAAGGAGATCAACACCTGCAACATTTAGCCCCATTGCTTTTGCAGCATCAACAGCCGTTTTGCGCTCTTCAGGGGTGATTTTAACTAACGAGGCGCTACCACCTCGGTGAAGATTTGAACGGAACTCACCTTCTTGTGCTTGGCGTTTCATTGCGGCAATTACTTTATCACCGATAACGAAACAGCGAATGTCAGCGCCGCCCGCTTCTTTAATGTATTCTTGAACCATAATATTAGCTTTAAGCCCCATAAAGGCTTCTAACACACTTTCTGCCGCTTTTCGTGTATCAGCTAATACCACACCGATCCCTTGGGTACCTTCTAGTAATTTAATAACCACAGGTGCACCACCGACCATAGACAATAAATCTTTAATGTCATCGGCTTTACTCGCAAAGCCAGTGACTGGCATGCCAATACCTTTGCGAGAAAGAAGTTGTAAAGAACGTAATTTGTCACGAGAGCGTGAAATTGCGACTGATTCATTGACTGGGTAAACGCCCATCATTTCGAATTGGCGTAATACGGCACAGCCATAGAAAGTGATTGATGAACCAATGCGTGGGATAATCGCACCAAAATCAGTGAGGTTTTCACCTTTAAAGTGAATTTCAGGCTTATCGGAATTAATGTTCATGTAGCAACGCAGTGCATCAATAACTTTAACTTCATGGCCTTTTTGTTCTGCAGCTTCGATTAAGCGGCGAGTTGAATAAAGGTTTTTATTACGAGATAAAATACCTATTTTCATAGTGTTTGTTCCTTAAATTGAGTGAGGTAGGAAGCGTGAGGATCAACGGTTATTTTACCGTTCATTGCTGTGCGTCCTAATAGCATTCTAAACATCATGTTTTCTCTATTAGTCAAAGTTATTTCAATAGGAAAAGATTGATTGTTAATGTGTAAATCTGTTGATATTACAAAGCGATTCTCGGTATGTCCGCCGGAATCTGTGACCTCTCGAATATCAATGACTTTTGCTTCGGAGACGATTTCAAAAGTCGTATCTTGTTGATTTGGATGTAACCAAAAACGGACCCATTGTGAGTCATCTTTTTCAAAAGGCTCAACTTTAAATGCATGTAAGCAAGATGTACGGGCACCTGTATCAACTTTAGCCTTAATTTTTGTAATGCCTAAATGTGGTAAAGCGACCCATTCACGCCAGCCAACCATAAATTTATCATTCATGCCGAATCCTCTTAAAAGTATGAAACATAAAAATTATCTGAAAAAACTAGGCGTTTTGACTTACTAGAGTATAACTTAGAGAATGTTGTTTATGTATTTAATTTAAAGGAAGAATAATGACATCGAGTCTGGTGCATGCATTATTGTTAAATGGCGATGGTGGCGCTGTAGAGTTAACAGCGGACCAAGTGGAACGTTGGCAGCCCTCGGATGGTAAGTTATGGCTGCACTTCGATTATGGGCAATCTGATAGTACTTATTGGATTAGGGAAAAGCTACAGCTTCCCTCGCTGGTTCGTGACTCTTTACTTGCTGGAGAAACACGACCTCGTTCGATAATAACAGATCAAGGCTGTTTATTATTTCTACGAGGAGTAAATTTGAATCCCGAGCAAACGCCTGAAGACATGGTGTCTATCCGCATTTATGCCGATGAACATAAATTAATCAGTACTCGAAAGCGGCGTTTATTGTCAGTTAATCATTTAAAAGAAAAGCTACTATCAGGTGAAGGACCTCAGTCAATTTCACAAATAATCAGTCAATTGTCGCTGGGATTAATCAGTCGAATGGAAAATGTAATCGATAACCTAGATGAAAAACTAGATAGCTTTGAGCAAGAGCTAGTTACTGGGCAAAGTAGCCATTCACATCAAGAGTTATCACAAATTCGCCGGCAGACAATTACTTTGAAACGTTACATCAAACCGCAACGGGATGCATTGAAGCAATTTTTATCTGCTAAACACCCTTGGTTTGATGCAAATGAAGAGCAGCATTTGACTGAAAGTATCAATCATCTAACGCGTTTTATTGAAGAACTAGATATGGCCATAGAAAGAGCACAAATTGTATATGAAGAAATTGCGAATGTAATTTCTGAGCAAGTGAATAAACGTATGTACATTATGTCAATTGTCGCGGCTATTTTCTTACCTTTAGGTTTTTTAACTGGTTTATTAGGAATAAACATTGGCGGTGTTCCTGGGGTGGAAAACCCATACGCATTTACAATTTTTGTTGGCTTACTGGTGGCGCTTACTTTAGGGTTGGCGGGGTATTTTCGTTTTAAAAAATGGATTTAGTTTATTTAGCATAAAAAACGCAAGCGTTTGCTTGCGTTTTTTATGCTGTAAATCTGTTTGTGTTTAGTTGCTTTTAAGCCATTTTACAAACAGTCGCGCTTCACTTGTCGAAGCAAATCGAGTGTTTTTTTGTCCCGATTTATCAGCAAATATTACATTGCTTTTATTTACAGAAATTGATTGCACTGGATGTGCTATTTGGATCAATGACCCGTTATATGTATATGACATAGAAAACTCACAATAAATATGCTTTCAGCAATATGGCTGAACAAAATTTTAAAATAAGCTTCAATACAGTTTTGACGATCTTTCCAAACACCGTAGTGTTCTCTAACATGGATTTTATTTAATAACGAACGATGCGTTACTATTTTTCGCCGTACAATAATTCAGCTTTTCGATTTTTTAATGCTGGCTTACTGGATCAGGGTAAGAAGGGGCATTACAACTAGATTTTAACACTGAGAGGTAGTAGTGATAAACCAAGGATGAGAATTTACCTGTTCGTCTTCGGTAATGCAAGTTTTTTATGTGATTTTAATTTTTAAAACAATTCGGGTTGCTGGTGAGATAAGTTACCCGTTAGGTTGTTAACCATCTTCTGTAAGTCTGAAGTGGCGTTTTCAACAGCGTTGCTTACTGTGTCACTTTGGGCGATGCTGGTGTAGCTTTCAGACAACTCCTTTAATAATTTTAGGTTTTGGTTGAGTTGTTCGCTAATGGTAATTTGTTGGCCGGCGAGCTGTGCCACCCCTTGATTGTCCTGTGTCATGGTATTCATTTCGTTGATTATATCGCCTAAGGCTGTTTTAGCGTGTGCAGTTTGTGCTGCATTTTTTTGACTGATGACGACCTCTTGTTCCATGGCATTAACGGCTTTTTGAGAACTCGACTGTAACGATAAAATAATGGTATTAATACTAAGAGTTGATTCTTGAGTTTTTGTTGCAAGGCTGCGGACTTCGTCAGCAACGACTGCAAATCCACGGCCTGCCTCTCCGGCTCGTGCCGCTTCTATGGCTGCATTGAGTGCGAGTAAGTTTGTTTGCTCGGCAATAGAGGTAATAACTTCTAACACACTACTAATACCAATCGTTTGTGACTCTAACTCTTTAATTATTTTGGTTGTTTCTTCCATCCCACGGACTAAGTTGTCCATACCCGAAACGGTTTGATCGATGATTTGATCACAGTTTTGCGACATAGCCGTAACTTTTTGTGTCGATGCCATTGAGCTTTGACTGCTTTGTTCGAGTTTACAGGCAATATCCATAAGACCAAGCATTGCTTCTTCCATATCTTGGGTGCAAATCATTTGCGCTTGAGCGCCATCAGATATTTGAATGCTTATTTTTTCAAGTTCAGAAAAAGCTTCTTCAACTTCTTGCTTCACGATGGAGATATTAGAGACAGATTCGCCGATGTGGTTTTTAATCTCATTGCCCGCATTTCTAAGCTGACCGAGTTCATCGTCTTTGTTATAGCTAATCACAATGTCATATTGCCCTTTAGCAATCTGGTTCATATTTTCAATGAGGCGGCTCAGCGGAGTGATAATTGAGCGTCTTAAAATTACGATTATACAAGTGATAAAGAGAATAGATAATACGATGCTAATGGCAGGGATTATAATAGTTATTAGTATTTGCTGAGATTTGAGTTGGGCTTTTTCAGCATTCACCTGCTGGTGAATTAGTTGATTTGCTTGTGATAAAAGTTCGCTGGCAGTGCGATCTTTTCCCCTAACTAGCGCATCGGACTTTTGGGTGTTTTTATGAGTCGAAAAATCCTGATATGCACTTTGATAGGCGATAAATATATTTTGATGCTCTGTTGAAAAAGCTAAAAGTAGACTGGTGATGTCTTCTTGTGTGCTTTGATTAACCGCTAGTTGAAGGTTTCGAGTAATCATGCTGTTCAGTTGCGTGACTTGCTGCCAATATCGCTGTGCTTCTTTAGTATCTTGACCCCTTATCAATAAATTTTTCCATGCTTGAACTTGGTCTTTAAAAGTGAGGTGTAAATTGGAAATCGCTTCTGCTTGAGTTACTTGTTGACTGATAAGGCTACGATATGCAAAGAGTTGATCTTCGAGCTTGAAAATACTAAAGAAGGTAACAGCTAAAATACAACTGATCCCTGCAATAATGGGGACTGTGATTTTTTGGCGAAGGTTTAGCATCTAACGGCTCACATTTTGGCATGTTTACTTAGTCTTGGTTAATGTGTGGTATTTGTCTAATCTCAGGTTGCTTTTAAGGTAGAATAGTTCGTTATTTATAAAAGAGAGAGTTATATGCAACTACAAGAAATAGATAAGCCCCGGTATAGAAAGCACCTAAATATTGTAATCGTAATGGCTATTATTGGGTTGTCGGCATTGAGTTTATCAATTTCCCAACTATTGATTGCGCTGTTTCCATCTCCCGAAGGGACACATTTTCATTGGAATCTCACTGGTGTGATTTGTGGGTCTTTGCTGATAGGCTTATTTATTCGTACTTATAAACATCATACGTTTATGGCTGAAGTGGTGTATGTTTGGAATTTAAAGCAAGCGCTCAATCAAATAACCCGTAAATTACAAAAAGTAAAAGATGCGGTTGCAAAAGGAGATGTGTCATCAATGCACGCGTTACACTTTTATTACTCGGGAAATCGCCAATTGTGGCAACTTGATGATAATCTAATTACGATGGATGAATTGGCTATTTGGCAAGCTGAACTGGACGTACAAGCTGCTAAATACCACGTAACTCTGGATCTTACACTCTATGATCCGCTCACTTTAAAAGCTTTATAGTCAATCAGTTAAATGCATGTGATTGAGTTGATCCTCCTCTAAGCGATAAACATTGCTAAGCAAGTACTTTATGCATGTAAAGTACTTGTTCCTTATTGTTACTCATTATTTTTTCTGTATTGTCGATTTTTTGTATAAAAAATTATCACTTTTTGCCTAGTTATGTTATCAATTTAATAAGCTTATTTTTTAATCTGGATTAAATTGATGTCTTGGCATCGTTGCTATATCCCATATATTTATCTGTGTATATTGCTATTTTCTTGCTTTGTGAAGGGGCAAGAGCAGATTATTTGGCAGTTAAATCATGCCCCACCTTCCACAATAGTTCACGGTCCATATAAGCAGCAAGGGTTTATAGATTTAATTCTGAGTCAGATTATCAGCGATATGCCTGAATATCATCATTCCATTGAAGTGAGTAGTCTTGCTGGGTCTACATTTGAAATTCGTTCACAAAAGAAAGTGTGCCTACCAGCACTGTTTCCTTCTAAAGAACGTGAGAAATTTATGGTATTTTCACAGGCTAGTATTGTCCATCCAAGTAATCGATTGGTTTTCTTAAAAAATAATCGTAAAGGAATAACGGGCCAGCGCTTAGACTTAGCAAGCTTATTAGCGAGAGAGGATTTGTACCTTGGGCTAGATAAATCTCGTTCCTATGGGGCTGTGGCAGATAAAGCACTCACAGATGTCGAGCCAATGAGTCATGTTTATCGACGGGCTTCAGAGTCACCCAATGGTTTAATAGAAATGGTGGCATTAGGGCGACTAGACTATACGATTGCCTATCCATTTCAGGTGCAATATTATTTGCAAAGTAACCATTTGGTGGAGGAAAATCCACTGCAAATGGCTCAAATTGAAGGGCAGGCTGCTTATTCGATGGGGCAAGTTGCTTGTCCAAAAAATGAATGGGGACAGCAAGTAATTAATCGCGTCAATCAAGTGCTAAGTAAGTTAAAGCCGACTCAAGACTATAAAGATGCCATGACGCGTTGGTGGCAAGAAAGTGCACAAGACCCTAATTTCATCGCATTTTATCAGCAACAATTTTTAAATCATTAAGCTCACGATGAAATACATGCGCCGCATATTCCATGATGAGATTATCTGTATAATAGGCTGTAATTATACCTAGATTTAGAGAGCAAACTGTGAAGTTTGAACAGAAAACCCTCGTTATTTTTGATTTAGATGGCACTTTACTCGATAGCGCCCCTGATCTGGCTTTAGCCATCAACATGATGCTTGCAGATTTAAATTACGAAGCCGTTCCGGAGCCTGTGATACGTAGCTGGGTAGGTAATGGTGCACAGACGCTCGTATCGCGAGCGTTACAGCACTCTGGTTGTAGCAGCTCGCAAGAATCAGCTTACTTTAATGATGCCTTGGCCATCTTCTTGACCCATTATCAAACTCATCTCAGTACCAGTAGTGTTTTATATCAAGGCGTGTTAACGACTTTAAAGCAACTTAAACAAAACGGATTGCAGTTAGCGTTAGTGACCAATAAGCCACTGCGATTTATAGAGCCTATCTTAAGCGCTTTCGAACTAAAGGATATGTTTTTGGTACAGTTGGGAGGGGATAGCCTAACAGTTAAAAAACCTCACCCTGAACCGCTTTTACATGTTTGTGAACTGTTAGGTGTGACGGTTGAGCAAGCTGTGATGGTGGGAGATTCTAAAAATGATATTCTAGCGGCTAAAGCTGCAGGTATGCACTGTGTCGGTTTAACATACGGTTATAACTATAATCAGGCGATTTCTTTGCAAAATCCGGATGTAACATTAGATGAATTCAGCCACTTATTGAATTACTTTTAATGCGTGGCTGAACTTAGTTAATTTGCGAATGCAAGCTCTATTGGATAATTGCGTTCTTGTGCTAAACGTTGTGCAAGTTCGCTGACTTCTTGGTAATTTACTGCTTTGGTATGTGGAAATAAGTGACCTTGACTCAGGGCTTTTTTATCGAGCAAACCTTTCGACACTAAATCTTTGACTATCTCGTCACTGGCGCGCAATGCTGAAGAGGCTTTAACAATTTCAGCTCGTACGTAATTGTGTTTTTCAAATGAGACATTAGCCGCTCTTAGAGTTGGGTCGTCTCCTGGTATTTGTTGTGCGCCGTAAAGCGGTTTACCAGCTGGCATGGCTGTTGCGAACTGGGGTAAAAATTGTGCTAGGTGACTAATTGACTTTTTACTGCGCTGAGTAACTTCAAAGTCTTGCCATTTGTGACGAGCCATATTCAGCAGGTTGTCGGGTAACTGTGGTTGCGCGCTGTGTGAGGAATTTTTCACTAAACCATGCTCAAATAATGTGATGTCTTTTGTCATGCCATGAAGCTGAAAATACCCTCCTGGATAGGGAGTCAGTTGTGCCATGCCTTGTGGTGTTCCGCGTTGACCTAAAAATATCACTTCGGGCCAATGGCCGATTGCATTAGGCCAATGGGTTACATAGGCCGCTTTAAACTCAACCATACGTTCACGTGTGAGTGAAGCCATATCGTCAATTTCACCGGTTTGAAACCCTGCAGCATTAATTAAATAATCAAACTGATGATGACCTTGGTTGGTCGTGACCTGCCATTGCTGATTTTTAAATTGCACCTGCTGTACTTGGCAATGAGTCTGGATATTGCAATTAGGCATTTTCTTAAACGATAAACTGGCAATTGCGGCAAGGCGAAATGCACTGAGGCCGTATTCTTGCACTAAAATTATAGGCCATTTTAACTGGTCAAAATCTAAGTGCTTAGTAACCGGAATAAGCCAATCATCAAGTGAGTTGATTGAAATTGGAATATGTTTTTTTGCTAATGAAAGAGCCTCGTCACGTGTAAATAAACGGTAGTAATCACTAGGTTTGCCAAGCACTTGATTGGTCGGATCTTGCTCGACTAATTCTTGGTAAAAGGCTTGCAGTTTGCTCAATCTTGGTAAGTAGTCCAAAGGAGAGCCTAGGTCATGCTTGGGCACAGCTATAACGGTAGGGCGAATATTAGCACTCAGCGGGTAAACTTTTAATGTATCGATAGACTGCTGAAGTAAGGTTAGGCACTGGTGCTCAGATATTTCACGGTATAAATTACCGCCTGCATGTAAGTGACAAAACGGCGGGCCGTTGACTAAACTAGGACCTTGCTCTAACACCGTGACATTAACACCTATTTCACCTAAGCGCAGGGCGATGGTTGACCCCGCGACCCCACCGCCAATCACACCTACTTTAAATGGCGGCAGTTGTGTATTTGCAATGGAATTAGGTGCATTCATGGTCATATATTAAGTCTAATAAGGTTAGAAATCCCGCGCATTCTAGAGCAAAGCTCGTGCGATTTCATCCCTTAAATCAGTGTGGGTATGAGTCTTATAGTGCTTTTATAGCTGCACTGATCCCATCTAAAGTAAGTGGATACATTTTATTATTCATTAATTGCTGCATCATGCCGATGGAGTGGTAGTACGACCAATGTACTTCGGGCTGTGGGTTAAGCCAGACGACATTATCAAAATGATCCGTTATTCGTTTTATCCAAACGCTGCCCGCTTCTTGATTCCAATGTTCGACACTTCCGCCTGGGTAGCTAATTTCATAGGGCCCCATCGTTGCATCACCGACAAATATTACCTTGTAATCTTTACCAAACCGATTGATTAATTCTGTGGTGCTATGTGTTTCTTGCCGACGACGAACGTTGTCTCGCCACACATATTCGTACAGACAGTTATGGAAATAGTAAAACTCTAAATGTTTAAATTCAGTTTGAGCTGCACTGAATAGTTCTTCACAAGTATGGATATAATCATCCATTGATCCGCCGATATCAAAAAACATCAGTACTTTAACTGCGTTATGGCGTTCAGGTTGCATTTTTACATCCAGCACACCTCCTTGTCTGGCCGTCGCGCTGATCGTGTGGTTCAAATCAAGCTGTTGCGAAGCCCCTGAACGAGCGAATTTACGGAGTTTTTTTAGCGCTAACTTGATAGTTCGAGAGCTTATAACAGCCTGACTATCGAAATTTTTGAACTCTCTTTTGTCCCAGACTTTAACAGCTTGGCGATGATGGTTACTGGCTTGGCCAACACGAATACCTTCGGGGTTGTATCCATAGGCTCCAAAAGGTGATGTACCACCAGTTCCGACCCACTTATTGCCTCCTGCATGCCTTTTTTGTTGCTCTTTAAGTCGCTGCTTGAGAGTCTCCATTAATTTTTCAAGGCCACCAAGTGCCTTTATTTGATCTTTTTCGGCTTGGGAAAGGTGTTTTTCAAACTCTTTTTTCAGCCAATCAGCGGGGAGTGTGTGCTGCCGTTCGAGTAAGTCGAGGACGTCAAGCTCAGAGGTTCCCGAAAAATAGTGAGCAAATGCTTGATCAAAACGATCGAACTGCGTTTCATCTTTAATCAAAATAGTGCGTGACAGGTGATAAAAGTCATCAATATTGGCAAAAACAATTCCTTTTTCTAAAGCATGAATAAGGTCGAGTAATTCGCGCATGCTGACCGTGAGTTGATATTCCTTTAACTTGAGAAAAAATGAAATGAGCATCAATAGCCTCAGCGATTTTTAGACATGAAAGCAAGCTTTTCGAGTAAGCTAATATCTTGCTCATTTTTAAGCAGTGCGCCGAACATTGGCATTAAGCCTCCTTGGTGATGCGTGTCGTGTAACGTCAGGGCATCGATGTCATCAGCCATCAGTAATTTCAGCCAATCGAGTAGCTCACTGGTCGAAGGTTTTTTCTTCAGGCCAGGCACATCTCGCAGATCAAAAAAGACTTCAAGGGCACTTGTGACTAAGCTTTGTTTGATATTTGGGTGGTGTACATCGATAATTTGCTGCATTTGTTGCGCGCTTGGGAAGTTGATGTAATGAAAGAAACAGCGCCTTAAAAAGGCATCTGGCAGTTCTTTTTCGTTGTTTGAAGTGATAATGACGATAGGACGCTGGACTGCTTTAACCCGTTCATCGGTTTCATAGACATGAAATTCCATTTTATCGAGTTCTAATAACAAATCATTAGGGAATTCTATATCGGCTTTATCGATTTCGTCGATCAATAATACAGGTCGCTTATTGGCGCTGAAGGCTTGCCACATTTTGCCTTTAATAATGTAATTACTAATATCGTGAACTTTAGCGTCACCTAATTGACTATCTCTGAGGCGAGACACCGCATCGTATTCATACAAGCCTTGTTGGGCTTTGGTCGTGGATTTGATGTGCCATTGGATAAGTTCTGTATCAAGCGCTTTGGCAAGTTCTTCAGCGAGGAGGGTTTTTCCTGTGCCGGGCTCACCTTTAATTAAAAGAGGTTTTTCAAGCATCATTGCGGCATTGACCGCTAACGTTAATGGCTCGCTTGCGATATAAGAGTCAGTACCTTTGAAGGACATATTGTTCAACTTATTAAATGGTCAGATGAGTCTATCTTCCCACAAGCGCAAGCAAATACCAATATTGCAGACTCTAAATCGCGTGATGTTTTTGCTGAGGTTTAAATTGACAGTGCTGAGCGTCCACCGCGTTAATTGTTACTTTACTGGCCTCACGTACAAGGACACATTGGCCAGGTTTTATGGTGTTGTTTTCACGTATAATAGAAAAAGCATGCTCATTAGCGGCAGTTAATTGATATTGATACGCTTGATCGCTGCCTTCCACAATTGACATCACAATACCTGAGAATAACGCTCCTACAAGTGCTCCTGAAATCATATCTTCATGGTTGCCGTCGAGGTTTTCAATTAAGCCGGCCGCTCCTCCGACTGCCATCGCTGATTGAGTGTGTGATGCTAAGGTGACATGCGCGATGTTGTCGACTTTTGCATAGTATTGTTTGATGACCAGATTGCTATCATTTCTATCGATACCTGACGTAGTACATCCCGCCAAGAGTGCCATGGCAAGTAAGCTAAAAATCGGTTTCATACTGTTCTCCTATCGTTTTTAACAGTATAGGGTGCGCGATTGTAAGCTTCTTGCAGAACTGTGTAGAAAAGTGTCAAAAAATGTAGCTCATTTTGTTGCTTCTAAGGGTTCGATTAATTTAAAGCGAGCCTGTTGTTGGCCATCAATCTCAACGGTTTCAATGAACATGCTTAATGGTCGTGCCCAGATGCCAAACTCGCCATAGAGGGCTTTGTATATAACGAGTTGTTCTTGAGTCTCACTGTGAGTTGCAACAGATAAAACCTGATATTTAGGGCCTTTATAATGCTGATAGATCCCTTTCGTTATGACCATTTTGGATACCTTTGAATAATTATGAGTTTGAAACAGGCATTTCTAGTTGTTTGTGGCTATAAAAGCAAGACCTTGCTAGGTTATACTGTGCTTAATTAGGCAAAAAAAGCCCGACATTGAGATAATATGAATTACATTCCTTTAGAGCAATTTAAACAAGCATGGGTATTTCGTCATAAAGACTTACCGATCACCTCAGAAGATTTGGCGTTGATTAAACCTATGACTGAAGCACGTGCCGCTAATGTGTGGTGTACGTTTATTAGCAACGAGAATGATCACCCTGACTTTTTTACAGATAAAGACTGGCCTGGACAAAAGGGCAGTTGGTCACAGAGTGTGGATTGGGAAAAAGCGTGGGAAAACGAAGAAACTCACTTGCCACAAGAGCTACTCACGCATTTAGATTGGGATAATAATACGGTCGTTTATTTTTGCTTATCGCGTGGGAGTGTGATTGAAACGCGTTGGGATGTATTTAAACGCTGCTGGCAAAATTTCTTGTTCATGAGTGATGGGGTTATTTTATTGGGTAAAAAGCGCCAACAAGTGGCTCAATTTATGGCTTCTGGGCAAGTGAAATTAGGGCAAAAGCCACAGTAGTGATCGAGGTGGTTTATTAGACAAAAGTTTTCCCTCTTAATTCTGCTATGGTATAAAAACATAGCGATGAAATTGATAAGGAAAAGCTTTGTTTAATCAGCCTGATCAGCAGCCTGACTTATGGCAAGATGTTGAAAAACATCGCTTGCATGCTGAATTGTGCAATGCGTTTTATGCCCGTGAGATTTTAAGATTAAGCAAAGAAGAAAATAATACGCGGCTATGTCGGATTTTAGCGAGCTTACCCTATTATATTGAACGCGCTGCGGGGCATATTTTATCAGGTAACAACCCATTGCAGCTCGATAGCCAAAATGGAAGCTGGATTGCAAAACAAGCAGTCAAGATTCCAAGTAAGGATGCTAAGACAGACGTTTATTACTGTAAAAATGCAAAAGTAGGCTTGATAGTACCAATTAAATTGCAGTTAGAAGATTTTGAGATAATTAAACTCGACTGTATTGATGAAGTCAACGGTATGGCAGTTCATTGTAATGAACATGGTTGGTTTTCATTCTCAGGGCAAAGTAATGACTTGCCAAACAGAGAGTTATGTAAACCCACCAAAGCGATGATGACGTCAGCTTGCTGTGGCCATGGTTGGTTGCAAGGTAAGCGAGCCTCGCCGAGGCGCTTATCTTTACGAGAAATGTTATTAGCAGCCAATGTTAATTGGCAAAATTTTGCCCAACCACTTATCACCAATAGACGATAAAATGGAGAGAAAATGCGTCTTTTTCAATTGGCTCTGATATGCCTATTGGTATTTATTCAATACAAATTATGGTTCGGCCATAATGGTGTGAAAGACTATACCCGTTTAAAATTAGCGGTAAACGAACATCGGCAAGTGAATGAGGATTTATTAAAACGAAATAAATTACTCAAAGCCGACGTTGATGATTTGAAAATTGGTCTGGATGGTATCGAAGAACGCGCTCGCAATGAACTTGGGTTAATAAAACCCGGAGAAACTTTTTATCGTGTTTTACCAGGCAAACGAAAATAATGAGACCAATAAAAATAGCCGCCATTATTCCCGCAGCGGGAATTGGCAGCCGCATGCAATCTGCGATTCCAAAACAATATTTATCGATTAACCAAAAAACCATTTTAGAACATACGCTAGCACGTTTGGCTTGTGTGAGTGAAATTGAGCATATTTGTGTTGCAATTAGCCCCGATGACACCTGGTTTAGTGATATAAAACTCGAATCGGTGAGGTTTTCTCAGGTTTTGGGTGGGAAGGAACGCGCTGATACAGTATTTAATGCATTAACTCATTTGAAAAAACAAGGTTTCGATTGGGTATTAGTTCATGATGCAGCTCGTCCATTGGTACAGGTCGAGGATATTAAGCGACTGATCACTCAATGTATCTCTCATAACCAAGGAGGGATATTAGCTGCCAAAGTTAAAGATACCATTAAGCGCGGCGATACTTGTATCCAAGAAACGGTTCCGCGAGATGATTTATGGCAAGCATTAACGCCGCAAATGTTTAAACCTGATGAGCTGTATTTGGCGCTTCTTAACGGAATAAATAAAGGTGCTGTGATTACCGATGAGGCGTCGGCCATGGAACTCTTGGGCCACGAGGTGATGCTGGTAACTGGTCGTTCAGATAATATAAAAATTACCACCCCTGAAGATTTAGCCTTAGCAGAGTTTTATTTAAAAAATTCAAAAGATTTGGAGAAAAGATGATCCGTATTGGTCATGGTTTTGACGTGCATAAGTTTGGTGGGCAGGGCCCATTGACGATAGCTGGAGTAAAAATAGCGTACCCACAAGGTTTTTTAGCACACTCTGATGGTGATGTTGCGATACATGCGTTATGTGATGCAATTTTAGGTTCGCTTGCACTGGGCGATATAGGTAAACATTTCCCAGATACCGCTGCGGAATTTGAAAATATCGACAGCCGAATTTTATTACGCCATGTCGTTTCTTTAGCAATTGAGCGCGGTTATCAATTAGGTAATGCAGATATTACGATAGTAGCGCAAGCCCCAAAAATGTTGCCCCATATTGATAAAATGCGGGCTATTTTGGCACAAGATCTTCAAGCTGATATTAATCAAGTGAATGTGAAAGCAACGACGACAGAGAAACTGGGTTTTGAAGGACGAAAAGAAGGTATTTCAACTCATGCAGTGGTGCTAATGAGCAAACTTAAATGAGTGAGCTGAATTACCTTTATGGTAAGCCGTTATCAATGGCTGATTTTAAAGCGCAACCCGAAGATTTTATGGTTGACGAAATACTCGGTTTTGAGCTCTCTGGTGAGGGAGAGCACGTTTGCTTACAAGTTGTTAAAAAGGGTGAAAATACACAATTTGTTGCCAAACTTATTGCAAATCATGCCGGTGTGAACCCTCGAGATGTCAGTTATGCGGGGTTAAAAGATCGCCATGGTGTATGTACACAATGGTTTAGCGTACCTGTGCCTATAAAAAAACACATAGATTTTCGCGAACTCAATAGCGAGAGTGTGTTTATCGTACAACAAGTTCGTCATGGGCGAAAATTACGTACTGGCTGCCACAAGGCTAATAAATTCACGATTCGACTACGCAATGTTAGCCAACCACTGGATGTTTTTTGCCGTATCAACGCACTGAGAAGTGGGGTGCCTAATTATTTTGGGGAGCAGCGGTTTGGTCGAAATGGCCATAATTTAGAAATGGCGAAACGGATGTTTGCAGGAGAACGCATCCGAGATAAAAAATTACGAGGGCTGATTATTTCAGCAGCACGTTCGTATGTTTTTAACCAATTTGTCAGCTTAAGAGTGAAAGAACATGGTTTAGCAAAGACCATGCATGAAGAAGTATTCTTACTCGATGGCAGTAATGCCTTTTTCAAAGAGTCAATAAATAGCACGAACCTCGATCGCTTAGCCGCTGGCGATATTGCTTTATCGGCACCGATGATTGGTAAAGGTGATGAGGCATTAACGGAGCAAGAGTTGCTTTGGCTGAACGATTATCAAAGTTGGCGAGATGGGCTAGTGGCACTTGGCTTAAAAACAGAGCGGCGATTAATTCGCTTAATTCCGCACGGGCTGACAATCAAAGAAGAAGATGAACAAACATTAATCATTGAATTCAGTTTAGCTAAAGGCTGTTTTGCCACAGCGCTATTACGTGAACTGGTTTTATATCAAGACGTCTCACCTACGAATAAAGAACAAAAGGACTCGGTATGAAAATCTTGTTAAGTAATGATGATGGAGTGTCTGCAAAAGGGATTGCGGTCTTATATAAGGCGCTCAGTGAGATAGCGACAGTGACTGTGGTTGCCCCTGATCGTAATTGCAGTGGTGCAAGCAATTCATTAACACTCTTAAATCCGTTACGTGCCACTGAACTCGAAAATGGCTTTATTTCTATCAGTGGCACTCCAACAGATTGTGTTCAACTCGGTTTGAATGAATTAATTGATGAGCCACCTGATTTGGTGGTTGCAGGGATCAATAATGGAGCAAATTTAGGAGATGATACGTTGTATTCAGGCACTGTGGCTGCGGCGACCGAAGGTCGTCATATGGGGCTACCGGCTGTTGCGGTCTCGTTATGCTCTAAAGATGAAAAGCACTATGAAACGGCCGCCGCTGTCGCGGTTAAAATAATCTCACAGCTGAGCACACACCCTTTAGCGCAAGACCAAATAATTAATATAAATGTGCCTGACATTCCATTAGAGGAGCTTAAAGGGATCCAAGTCACACGTCTAGGATCTCGTCATAAAGCAGAAACAATGACCAAACAACGTGATCCCTGGGGGCGAGATATTTATTGGTATGGCACATTAGGTGCGGAAGCTGATGCGGGGCCGGGAACTGATTTTTATTCTGTCAATCAAGGGTTTGCTTCAGTTACACCGCTAACTGTTGATATGACAGCTCGAGATAGTCTAGAAAAAATGCGCGACTGGGTGGCCAGCTTGGAGTTTAATCGTGCTTGCTAATTACAGTCGAAGTGCGCAGCAATTAGCGAGCAAATTAAGCCAAGAAGGGATCACCCATTCTGGCGTGCTGGCAGCGATAGCACATACCCCACGACATTTGTTTGTGGGTGACGTGTTACAGCATAAAGCATATCAAAATACCGCATTGCCAATTGGTTTGGGGCAAACAATTTCTCAACCTTATATCGTAGCAAAAATGACCCAGTTGTTATTGGAATTAGGTGTAACAGAAAGCGTGCTTGAGATTGGGACAGGATCGGGGTATCAAAGTGCCATTTTGGCTCAGCTATTTAAGCAGGTGTACTCAGTTGAGCGAATTAAATCATTGCAATGGCAAGCAAAACGGCGGTTACAAAGCTTAGATCTCTACAATGTTTCAATGAAGCATGGAGATGGCTGGCAAGGCTGGCAATCAAAAGCACCGTTTAACGGTGTGATCGTTACAGCGGCTGCTGCGACGGTTCCCGAAGCATTATTAGCCCAACTGGCTGATAATGGAGTTTTAATTGCGCCGATAGGAGCAGAAGAACAGCAATTGATGGTCTTCCAGCGTCAAGGTGGCAACTTTTCACAGCAACGCATTGAAAATGTAAGATTTGTTCCATTAATTAATGGTGAAATCGAATAAGGTTCAATGTATCTAATAGTTTAATTATTATGGAGTTCTTTTGAAACTATTTACTAAGTTATATGACATGGCGCTAACGTGGGCGCGTCATCGCCACGCGGTTCGTTATTTATCAGGGATGAGCTTTGCTGAATCTGTTTTTTTCCCAATACCACCAGATGTAATGCTGGCTCCAATGGCATTAGCTAAACCTGACAAAGCATGGGCTTATGCGTTTTATACTACTTTAGCTTCAACACTAGGTGGGGTGATTGGGTATTTATTAGGTTATTTATTGTTTGACTCATTTGTACAGCCAATCATTACGGATTTTGGTTATCAAGATAAATTTGATCATGCTCTGACTTGGTTTGAAAGCTATGGTGTGTGGGTGGTCTTTTTAGCAGGCTTTTCACCAATCCCATATAAAGTATTTACTTTAGGAGCCGGTGTGATGCAAATGGCTTTTTTACCTTTTTTACTAGCCTCTATTATAGGTCGCGGTGCGCGTTTCTTTTTAGTGGCTGCATTAATGAAATGGGGTGGAGCAAAGATGGAAGCAAAGCTTCGTGATTATGTTGAATGGATGGGCTGGGGGGTTGTTATCTTGGCAATTGTCGCCTATCTCATTTACCGCTAGAAATGGAAAGGTAACGTGATCCATCGGTACATAAAATTAAGTTTTATTATTTTTTGCACCTTGTTGTGGGGGTGTACAGCTCGCACAACGCCGGCTCCCGTTACCAACCTCACATCAGGTAAGACCTCTTCGCAACAAAAAATTCAACAGTTAAGTTCGGGTTATAAAGTCAAGCAAGGAGAAACGCTTTATTCGATTGCTTTTCGCGCAGATATGGATTTCAGAGAGTTAGCGAAAGTCAACAATATTCAAGCCCCGTACACGATCTTCCCTGGGCAATTATTACATTTTAGAGCGAGTGCACAAAAAAATAAAAAGGCGACAAAATACCCAAAACAAACTCATAAGTCTACAGTTTCGCAACAAAAAAATTACAAAAAAGCAAAAAAACAGCTTGATCAGCCAAAACAACGGGAGTATGGTCAAAAACAAGCCACTAAAAAGCAAGCTACAGATTTAACGTTAGCTGCCGATAAGATCGTGTGGCAATGGCCAGTCGATGGAAAAGTCACCCGTACTTTCTCTAATAAAGACAACGGCTACAAAGGAATATATATAATAAATAAAGCTAACACAGCAGTGACAGCAGCGGCTAATGGTACGGTTGTCTACGCTGGGAACGCATTAAGAGGATATGGCAATTTAATCATAGTGAAACACAACGATGATTATCTAAGTGCTTATGCTCACAATGACAAGTTGTTAGTTAAAGAAAAACAGGATGTAAAAGTAGGGCAAAAAATCGCAGAGATGGGTCGTACTGATGAAAAATCGATTGGATTAAGGTTTGAAATCCGATTTCGAGGTAAATCAGTTAATCCTGTGAAATATTTGCCTAAGCATTAGGGGCGCAAATCGTGTTGGAACAGTAATGTAACACATTACTAAACTTAGCTCGGGAGAATGCTTATGGTTCGCACAGTAAAACATGAAACCGTTACGGAGACAGCTATGGATAGCAAAGTTGCAAATGTGATGGATGATGAAGTTCAAGATGAAATGCTCGACGAGGTTGAAGATGTCGAGGAAGTCGATGAAATCGAAGAAGAGATTATCGCCAAAGAGGCCGTTGCAAAAAACTTAGACGCGACTCAATTATACCTTGGTGAGATTGGTTTTTCGCCATTACTGAGTGCAGAAGAGGAAGTTTACTTTTCTCGCAAGTCTCTAAAAGGTTGTGAAGCTTCTAGAAAGCGCATGATTGAAAGTAACTTAAGGTTAGTGGTTAAAATAGCCCGCCGTTACAATAATCGCGGCTTAGCGTTACTCGATCTAATCGAAGAAGGTAACCTGGGTTTAATCCGTGCCGTTGAAAAGTTTGACCCTGAAAGAGGCTTTCGTTTTTCAACTTATGCAACGTGGTGGATCCGTCAAACGATTGAACGAGCCATCATGAATCAAACTCGTACCATTCGTTTACCTATTCATGTTGTTAAAGAGTTGAATGTCTATTTACGTACTGCCCGTGAGTTAACGCAAAAGCTCGATCATGAGCCAACAGCGGAAGAAATTGCAGAGAAGCTCGATCGTCCAGTTGAAGATGTCACAAAAATGCTTCGTCTCAATGAAAAAATTACCTCGGTCGACACCCCAATTGGTGGTGACTCTGAAAAAGCATTACTCGATATTATTGCCGATGAAAAAGGCGGTGGCCCAGAAATGTGTATCCAGGATGATGATATTAAAGATAATATTGTCCATTGGCTAGAAGAGCTAAATGCTAAACAACGAGAAGTGTTAGCGCGTCGCTTTGGATTGCTTGGTTATGAACCGTCAACCCTTGAGGATGTAGGTAAAGAAATAGGCTTAACTCGTGAGCGAGTAAGGCAAATTCAAGTTGAAGCGCTCCGTCGACTTAAAGAGATATTGATGCACCAAGGTCTCAATATTGAATCACTCTTTCAATAAATTTTGTTAAAAAGCCGCTTATAGCGGCTTTTTTCTTGTTATTTAAATGTATTCACAGTTTTAAAATCTGGTGTACGCAATTCTAAAACCATATCTGTAGTCTTTAATGTTATTCTCGAGAAATACTTTTGAGTGTATAAATTAATTCGAGTGCTTGTTTTGGAGTTAGCTCATCTGGATTAATTGTATCCAATTGAATCTCAAGCTTACTCGGTGCTGCTGGGCTGTCCGTGGCTTCTAATAATTCGAGCTGCGGGGAAGCACTTAGCACTTGATGATTTTCTAGCATCATTAACTTTCTTTTTGCTTGCTTAATTACTTGCTTTGGCACACCAGCAAGTGCTGCGACTTGTAAGCCAAAACTTTTGCTGGCTGGGCCATCTAAAACTGTGTGTTTAAATGCGATGGTATCATTATGCTCGATAGCATCAAGGTGTACATTAACAAGACCTGGCACTTGCTCGGCAAGCTCTGTTAATTCGAAATAATGCGTTGCAAAAAGAGTTTTAGCGTTGATTTGGTGAGCTAAATATTCAGCTGTTGCCCAAGCAAGCGATAAGCCATCATAGGTACTGGTTCCACGGCCTATTTCATCCATGAGTACTAATGAATGCTCCGTGGCATTATTTAAAATATTCGCTGTTTCAGTCATTTCTACCATGAATGTAGATCGCCCTGAAGCCAGATCGTCACTGGCGCCAATTCGGGTGAAAATTCGGTCGACTAATCCAATATCCGCAGATAACGCAGGGACAAAGCAACCAACATGTGCCATCAGTACTATGAGTGCTGTCTGGCGCATATAGGTTGATTTACCGCCCATATTAGGACCGGTTATGATGAGCATCTTACGTTTAGGGGATAACTTTATCGGGTTGGCGATAAACGGGTCGCTCATTACATGTTCAACTACGGGGTGGCGACCTTGCTTGATATTGATTGCTTGATTATCTGTCAGGGTTGGACGAGAGTAATTGAGTGTTTGTGCACGTTCAGCAAAGTTATTCAATACATCTAGTTCACTTAGACTGGCTGCCATGTTTTGAAATTGTTTTAAATGAGGTAAGAGCTGATCAAATAATTGCTCATAGAGTTTCTTTTCAAGCGCCAGCGCTTTCGATTGGCTACCAATGACTTTGTCTTCATGCTCTTTAAGCTCAGGAATAATATAGCGTTCATTATTCTTGAGAGTTTGTCGACGAACATATTCTGGCGGCACTTGATCTGCATATGCTCGGCTGACTTCGATGTAATAGCCATGTACACGGTTGTAGCCAATTTTTAATGTGGCAATGCCTGTGCGCTCTCGCTCTTGTTGTTCAAGTGCTTCGACAACATCTGTTGCGCCTTGACTTAAGGCGCGCCACTGATCGAGCTCTTCATTGTAACCAGGTGCGATCACACCGCCATCTCTAATTAATACAGGAGGATTTTCGATGACCGCTTGTTCTAATAAAGACTGTATTTCAGGCATCACCGCTGATTGTTGTTGAATTTGCTTTAAACGTTCAGCGGATGTGCTACCTAATAATGAGTGCAATGCATGTAATTGTTGAAGCGCATTACGCAAGCGAGATAAATCACGAGGGCGCGCACTTCTGAGAGCCAGGCGGGCGACAATTCGCTCAATATCACCAATTTGCTTGAGTACGTCATACAAGTCATAGAATAAACCTGTTTCGATAATATCAGAAATGGCATTGAGCCTAAAATTTAGCTCCTTATGACAGCGAGTAGGCGTATGTAGTCGGCGTTTTAATAACCGAGAACCCATTGGTGTCGCTGTTTTATCAAGAACTTGCGCTAAGGTGTTCTCGGCTCCACCAGATAAGTTAAGTGTTAACTCGAGATTTTTTCGTGTAGCCGCATCTAAAATGACGTTTAGTTCATTTTGTTCTAAAGTGATGGCATTAATATGAGGGAGTGCCGTGCGCTGCGTATCTTTTACATACTGAATTAAGCACCCTGCAGCTATTAATCCTGCTTGCGCTTGTTGAACGCCAAATCCGACTAAGTCTTTGGTCTCGAATTGTTGGCATAATAAATGGGTTGCTGTATTGAGATCGAATTCCCATTCAGGGCGCCGACGTGCTCCTTTAAAGCCCTCAATAAGATAAAGTGCATCAAAATTTTCAGGATACAGTAACTCAGCGGGTTGGATGCGCTGTAAAATTGAGTGGCAGGCCTCTTCATCGTTTGCCTCAATAAGGTTAAACCTGCCTGAGTTGATATCTAAATAGGCAATGCCAAAATGACCGTCTTTATGATGGTAGATAGCGGACAAGAAATTATCATGGCGCTCTTTAAGTAGTGCTTCATCGGAAATTGTACCGGGGGTGACGATCCGCAATACCTTTCTCTCTACTGGGCCTTTACTGGTTGCAGGATCGCCAACTTGTTCACAAATCGCGACTGATTCACCCATTTGAACTAGGCGCGCCAAATAATTTTCTACGGCATGATAAGGAACGCCAGCCATCGGAATGGGCTCCCCGCCTGCTCGGCCTCGATGTGTTTGCGAAATATCAAGCAGCTGAGCGGCCCTTTTGGCATCATCGAAAAATAATTCATAAAAATCACCCATCCGATAAAAGAGCAGGATGTCGCGATGCTCCGCTTTAATTCTTAGATATTGCTGCATCATCGGTGTTTGTTGGCTTATAGTATGCTCAGAAAACAGATCTAGTGACATAAAAACTTAATTACCCAAAGGCTTAATATGGAATTACAACAAGAGATTTATCAACTTGCTGCTGAGTTGGGGGCTATTTTATCGGATAAAGGGATTTGGATCACTACCGCTGAATCCTGTACGGGTGGCGGAATCGGCTATGCCTTAACAGATACACCTGGTAGCTCTCGTTATATTGATCGTTGTTTTGTAACCTATAGTAATCAGGCTAAGCAAGATTTAGTTTCTGTAAAGCAAGAAACACTCAATCAATTTGGTGCGGTGAGTGAGCAAACCGTTTTAGAAATGGCTGAGGGGGCGGCAAAAGCAGCCAAGGCAGATCTAGCCATTAGTGTTTCGGGTATTGCTGGCCCTGGTGGCGGAAGCAAAGAAAAACCAATCGGGACAGTCTGGTTTGCTATTTATTTTCGCGGTAAAGCGCAGTCTTTTCATCACTTATTTAAAGGTGAAAGGGGGGAGATAAGATGCCAAGCTATTGTTTTTGCTTTGAATAAGACGTTAGAATTAATAAAATAAAAATTTGCCTTGATACTGTTAATCTATACAGTATAATTAAGCGCATTAGACAGATTCGGAGAATCCCATGAACGAAAATAAACAAAAAGCACTGAGCGCTGCGTTATCTCAAATTGAGCGTCAATTTGGTAAAGGCTCTATTATGAAATTGGGCGATAGTCAGGCCTTAGACATTGAATCTATTTCGACAGGGTCTCTTGGAATCGATATTGCGTTGGGGATAGGCGGATTGCCTGCGGGTCGTATCGTAGAAATTTATGGACCTGAATCATCAGGTAAAACGACGCTGACACTGCAAGTAATTGCTGAAGCGCAGAAAAAAGGCAAAACATGTGCGTTTGTTGATGCTGAGCATGCCTTAGACCCTGTCTATGCTGAAAAACTAGGTGTTAATGTTAATGATCTTTTAGTTTCTCAGCCAGACACAGGTGAGCAAGCTTTAGAAATTTGCGATATGTTAGTGCGTTCAGGTGCGGTTGATGTTGTGATTATTGACTCTGTAGCTGCATTAACACCTAAAGCCGAAATTGAAGGTGATATGGGCGATCACCATGTTGGATTGCAAGCACGTTTGATGTCACAAGCGCTACGTAAGCTAACCGCAAACATCAAGCGTTCAAACACCTTGGTTATCTTTATTAACCAAATCCGGATGAAAATTGGTGTCATGTTTGGTAATCCTGAAACAACAACAGGGGGTAACGCACTTAAGTTTTATTCATCTGTTCGTATCGATATTCGCCGCACTGGTTCAGTTAAAGATGGTGATGAAGTTGTGGGTAACGAAACCCGTGTGAAAATTGTCAAAAATAAAGTCGCGCCTCCATTTAAGCAAGCTGAATTTATCATTATGTATGGTGAAGGAATTTCAAAGCATGGTGAGCTACTAGACTTAGGTGTTCAGCACAAACTAGTTGAAAAAGCTGGTGCTTGGTATAGCTACCAAGGCAATAAAGTAGGGCAAGGTAAATCAAACTCTATTAAGTTCTTAAAAGAAAACCCAGCTATAGCTGATGAGATAGAATTGAAACTAAGAGATATGCTACTTCTCAAAGCTACGATTAAACCTGAAGAAGGTGAAGCTGAAGGGTTAGCTGCAGATGCAAATATTGAGTTGTAATAACAGATATAGCCAATAAAAACGCAGCCTAGGCCTGTCTCTTATACACAAATCCCTGCTAAGTAATTAGCGGGGATTTTTTTGAACTAAATTAAACTTGCCAGATCAGATCTCCAAACATTAGTTGGAGATAGTAAATGCTTGAGAGTGCAATTGTATGAGCAGAAAAACAATTTGGAAAAATGAATCTAGGCGACCTACGTAGAACGAATTGTTTGGTAAAGTTAGCAGCTACGATAGCTAACGAGCCTCGTAAACCTTTAGTGAACATTACTCTAGTTACAGATATCGAAAGCTTAAGACTACAAAGTAAAGACAATGTGGAAAGGCTGGTGACTATAAATGGCTTCATTGCGACAAGAATACTTCAGCTTAAGTTCGTCACTGAACAAGAGCATGCTAGTTGTGAACAAATGCTGTCGCCGACAGCGTGGAGGTTATTATGGTTAAAGCGAATGAAAAAGAACCTGCCAGAGAAAGTGCCTAATATGTCACGGACTTATCAAGAACTGGCTAAATTAGGAGGCTGGAAAGATACTAAATGCACAGGCCGTGCTTCATTTAAGGTGATATGGCAAGGATGGTTTCAATTGCAAACCATCCTTGAAGGTTATAAGTTAGCTAAGTCTCTTGAGTCTGACTTGTGATCAAGAGACAGGTAATCGATGCTGGCTTTTTAAACAAGGTCTAAATAATTCTTATACCTTAAATTCATCTACTGAACGTCGTAATTCTTCAGCTAAGCTTGCGACCTCTTGGCTCGAGCTTGATGTTTGACTCGCACCCTCTGCGGTTTGCTCGGCAATAGCTACGATAGACTCTAAGCGCTCACTAATTTCTTGTGAGACGTGGTGTTGCTCTTGTGCTGCCGTAGAAATTTGTTCACTGACGTTATGTGCTTGTGACACTGATTTGGTTATGAGTTGAAGAGCTTGGCTTGCTTGCTCAGATTGCTCAACACAAAACTCAGCTTGCTCTTTACCTTTGGCCATGACAGAGACTGCTTCATGCGCACCTGATTGAAGAGATTCGATCATGGATTGAATTTCTTGGGTTGATTCTTGTGTTTTACTCGCCAAAGAGCGCACCTCATCCGCAACTACGGCAAACCCACGACCTTGCTCTCCAGCTCGAGCAGCTTCAATGGCTGCATTTAGAGCCAACAGGTTTGTTTGTTCTGCAATACCACGAATAACATCAAGGATACCGCCAATCGATGCGCTATCTTTGTGGAGCTTATTGATAACAATTGAAGCCCCTTCAACTTCTTGAGCGAGTTTTTCGATAGTATCTTTATTCTTAGCTGAAATTGACTTAACACGCTCAGCTTCACTGTCTGCGTGTTTAATTTCATTCAGTGCTTCTTCAGCGCTGTGGGTTACAGCTTGAGAAGTGCTACTCATTTCAGTTGTTGCAGTAGCTGCTTGTTCAACTTGAGCACGCTGATTTTCGATCGCTTGGCTTGATTCTGTCGTAATCGAAGATGTTTGTTCAGCCGCAGCGGCTAACTGAGTTGAACGAGAGATTATTCCTTGAATTAATTGACGTAAATTATCAATTACGCGATTGCAACTACGTGCAAGTTCGCCGAATTCATCGGTTCCTGTGTCGTCAAGTTTTTGAGTCATATCTCCAGAGGCGACGACTTCTAAAATGGAATTAACTTCTGCGAGCGGACGAACAATACGCTGTACGGTTAAGTAAGCGACAATGACAGCGATTAACGCACCGACAATCATACCAACCAATGTCCATAAGTTGGCTGAATCAACATCTTTATTCACATCATTTTGCAAATCAAAAGCAACTTTACTTGCCACTGTCACTAATTCATTAAGCTGCTGTAAAGCTGTGGTTGTGTGTTGCTCAGAAGCATTAAGCTCAGTAATGGCATTCGCTTGCGCTGTAAGATGGCGTTGCTTATTTGCGGCAAGAGAATCAGAACCAGTAATGATTTGCTTCGCCTTATTAAAATAATTGTTGAGATCATTGATTAAGTCGGGTTCATCTGCGATCACGGCTGCTTTAACAAGTTGGAAGCCTTCTTCAAGTTTTTCGATGCTAAATTTTTGCTCATTGTGTAGCGTATCGAGAATCTGCTCATTTTTAACATTGATTAAATCAGTACTGGTACTAACTAAGGAAAGAAAGCGGGTTTCCATACTACTGGCTGCTTCAAAAGCAGCTGGGTTTGTTTCTTTTAAATCTACGCTATCAAGAATATCGAGTACTGCAGTACTTGCATCTTCAGCAGAGGTTTCAAGCTCTGAAAGTTGATCGTTTAGCTTAGTGCGCAGATTGAGTACCGCTAATTTTTCTTGTTGAAGGTTGTTTACATTCTTTAAAAAAGATTGGAAAGACGTTTTAATTTGACTAGTAGCTTGGTTTAACTGTGCATTAGTATCGACGACTTGACTGAGTTTGTTACTGGCCACTTCGTAGGTTTTTTGTGCTTTTTTGAATGTCGCTTTAAAACCATTTAGCTCATTTTCACTATCACTATAATAAATCTGTAAGGCACGTTTACTCATTAGTGTAAACTCAACTTGTAAGGTTGAACTTTCTTCAAGCGCAGGTAAAGATAACTGATTTACTTGCTGTGCAGAAGCACTAATATTTGAAATCTTCCCTAATGAATTCCCTCCTATTAAAAGGAGTAAAAAAGTAATTAAAACGAATCCGCCCCAGATCCGCTGACTGACTGTCAGGTTCATAAGTTTTCCTGTATTTACTACATTGGCTGTGAGGTTATTTAACTTATCGGCACCCAACAAGATAAGTTAAATCATTAGTTTCAATCTAACAGAAAATTTGAATATATGCAGTATAACTGCACAAATTTAAATCGCAGAGATTGAGACTCGTTGCATGTCGTTTAGTCGTAAAATTGTTAGTTCTCCACCCCAAACACACCCAGTATCAATAGCTTGAAATTGCTTATTTTGAGTTTTACCACTCAATGAGGCCCAATGACCAAAAATAACGGTTAAATCACTATTGAGTTTAGGGTTGTTTATTTTGAACCAAGGAATCAGTTCAGGCGTGTTTTGTGGAGAATCTTTGCTCAAAAAGTCAAAGTTATGATTCTGATCTAAAAAACGCATGCGAGTAAAAGTATTAACGGTATATTTAAATTTATCTAGTTCGCTTAAATCATTTTTCCAATTAATACTTTGATTGTCATACATTCTTCCTAGGTAAAATAGCGCCTCTTTACTTTGATATTTAGATTGAGCATCTGCGCTTGCATCCAGTGCTTGCTGCAGAGTCCACTCTGGTGATATCCCAGCATGACAGATGACAGAATTGTATTGTTTTAAATAAATAGCGAGTGGTTGGCGCTGTAAAAATACGATTAGCTCAGCTAGATCTGGGGCTTCAAACAAATCATTTAAATAATCTTTAGGGTTGGGCTGCTTATTCAAAAGGTAGGTGGTAATTAAATGAAGGTCATGATTACCCAATACCGTATGCATGCAATCTTGGTTATCTCGAATGAAACGTAAACAAGCTAAGGAATCAGGCCCTCTTGCTACAATATCACCAACTAAATAAAGCCTGTCTTTTTTAGGGGCAAACTCAATCTTAGTTAAGATTGCTTTAAACTCGTTAAAGCAACCTTGCAAATCGCCGATGACATAATCAGCCATCAGTGGACTAAATTAGGTGTGCTTAATCGAAATACAGAGATAGGCGCTTCAAATTCAGTACCGAACTCGTTTTTAAATGTATAGTGACCTTGCATTGTACCTAAAGGTGTGTCCAAGACTGCGCCGCTCGTGTAGCTATAACTCTCACCTGGTGCAATTGTCGGTTGTTCACCGACAACGCCTTCGCCTTCGACTTCTGTTTCTTTACCATCAGCATCCGTTATTAGCCAATAGCGATTAAGTAATTTAGCACTACATAAGCTATGGTTTTTGATGGTGATAGTGTAAGCAAATACAAACTTACTTTTATCAGGTTCAGATTGTCCTTCGATAAAGAAGGTTTCAACGCTCACTTTGATAGGTGAGCCTAAATTACTGCTTGTTGTCATATAACCAATTTGCGATATCTATATATTGTTCAAGAGAAAGGTTTTCGGCTCTGAGTTTTATATCTAAGCCAATTGATGCCATTTCATCAGCGGTTAATAAATTTGATAAGCTATTTCTAATCGTTTTTCTGCGTTGATTAAATGCTTCTAAACAAACGGTATTTAGCAATTTGGTGCTTTTCGCTCTTAATTGCTCAGGTTTCTTTGGAATTAAGCGAATTACTGCAGAATCTACTTTTGGAGCGGGTTTAAAGCATTCTGGTGGCACTTCAATCACTGGTATTGCATGACAATAGTATTGTGTCATAACACTCAAGCGACCAAAAGCCTTGCAATTTGGGCTTGCGACCATGCGTTTGACCACTTCTTTTTGCAGCATAAAATGCATGTGTTCGATATGGTTCGAAAATTCGAACAAATGAAAGAGTAAAGGTGTCGAAATATTGTAAGGTAAGTTACCAAAGACTTTGAGTTTCTTATCCTCTGGTACTAAGCTCGAAAAATCGAATTTCATTGCATCACCTTGGTGAACCGTTAATTTAGGTCCTAAAAAAGGGTGGTGAATGAGGCGTTCAGCGAGATCTTTATCAAGTTCAACGACTGTTAGATGGCCAGCTAGCTCCGTGACAGGCTCTGTAATTGCGCCAAGACCCGGACCGATTTCAACTAAGCAATCTTCAGTTTTAGGATCGATAGCGGTGACAATTTTGTCGATTATCATGGCATCGTCTAAAAAGTTTTGGCCAAAACGTTTTCTGGCTCTGTGGCCTAAATGTACTTTATCTGTCATTAACTCTGTGCTTTTTTTGTCGCTAAATGGATGGCTTCTTTGAGGGCTAACTCAAAGCTACCTACCTCAGCGGTACCTGAGCCTGCTAAGTCAAGCGCGGTGCCATGGTCAACTGAAGTTCGAATAAACGGTAAACCCAATGTGATATTCACTGAATTACCAAAACCTTTATATTTTAACACAGGTAAGCCCTGATCGTGATACATCGCGAGCACAGCATCAGCATTATTTAAATATTTATCTTGAAAAAGCGTGTCGGCAGGCAGCGGGCCGATTAAATTCATTCCTTCGCTGTTGAGTTGTTCCATCGTCGGAATAATGGTTGTGAGTTCTTCTGTACCTAAGTGACCGTTTTCACCTGCATGCGGGTTGAGGCCACAGACCAAAATACGCGGGTTCGCAATTGCAAACTTTTCTCTGAGGTCATGATCGAGTATTTCTGTCACTTTTCGCAATCTGTCGGGAGTAATTGCTTTTGACACATAGGCCAACGGAATATGTGTCGTGACTAAAGCAACGCGCAGCCCCTCAGTTGCAAGCATCATCACCACATCGGGTGTATTTGATTGCTGTGCAAAATATTCTGTATGGCCGCTAAAAGAAATACCCGCCTGATTAATGATGCCTTTATGAACTGGGCCAGTCACGATAGCGTCAAATTTACCTTTAATATTGTTTTCGCATGCAAGTCTCAGGGTTTCAAGGACATAAGCGCCGTTGGATTCATCAAGAATGCCGGGCGATGCATTGACTGCCATATCAACTTGTTGGATATAGAGTTCGCCAGCAGCTTGAATTATTGTAGGTTTTTTTTCATCGAACTCGATAAGTTTCAGTGGCAAATTAAGTAATTTAGCGCGCTCAGCCAGTAAATGCGCATCTGCAATAGCGATTAACTGCGCATCCCATTGACGCTGAGCCAGCTTAATTAGTAGATCCGGGCCAATCCCAGCAGGTTCGCCTGGCGTAATTGCAATTCTAAGCGCCATAATTATTCGTCAACCAAGATTTCAATGTGAGCTTGTTCGCGGATTTCTTGTTGCCACGCAAAACTCTCTTCTTTAAATTTTCGGTTAAATAACATTTGTTGAGCGCGATTTCGTTTTGCAAGCTCCGTTTTATCTGCGATTCGTTTATCTAATAACTCAACGATATGCCAACCGAAATTGGTTCGAAATGGTTGGCTGAGTTCGCCTTTTTCTAGGTTTAATAACGTGTCTCTAAATGCTGGGGTATAAGTGGTTGGATCTGTCCAGTCATATTCGCCACCTTTTAGGGCTGAACCCGGATCTTCAGAGTGCTCTTTAGCTAAAGCTGCGAAGTCTGCAGTTCCTGCTCTTAACTCTTTTGCAAATCCTTCAAGCATGCCTTTCGCTTTTTCTTCACTGACAATAATAGATGGTTTGATCAAAATATGACGCGAGCGAACTTCCGTTGTTTCAACGACTTGGCGACCACGGATTTCTTGAATTTTAATGATGTGGAAACCAGCGCCAGATCGAAGTGGGCCAATTATTTCGCCTGCTTTTTTACCTTTAACGGCTTCTGCAAATAATGTTGGCATTTCATTGATACCCATCCAGCCAAGTTGTCCACCTTCAAGCGCTTTTTGACCACCAGAGGAGGCGATAGCAATGCGTTTGAATTCACTGCCTTCATTGAGCATTTTTATCACTCTTTCTGCGCGAATTTTTGCATCTTCGATATCTTTTGTTGAGCCTTCGACAGGCAAATCAATTAAAATATGGCCGATATCGTACTCTTCGTTCGTTTGTCCTTGTTGGTCTAAAATAGTTAAGAGGTTTTCTATTTCTTGCAGGCTGATGTAGATTCGACGTTCAACATTCGAGCGTAACACTTGTTGAGTGGTCATTTCTGTACGCATTTCTTCACGATATGCTTGGTAGTTATCCCCAGATGACTCAATGGTCTTTCGTAAATCAGCAAGAGAGCCACCTTGCTCGCTCGCCATTTGCATCAGCGTTTGATCGAGTTGTGCATCAGAGATTTGAAGACCCATCCGACCCGCCATTTGCATTAATAGCTCTTGGTTGATTAATCTTTCCATCGCTTGTAATCGTAATGCGTCATCAGACGGAAGAGATTGCGCGTCATCTTTAGCTCGGCTCTTAACGCGATTAATGATGGTATCGATTTCACTTTGTAAGACCACACCATCATTGACGATTGCCGCTACTTTATCGATTTGAACTTCTTTTGCGAGACTGAAATTGCTCATGCTCAAGCTAAACATGGCGGTTAAGAGTAATGTTTTTAACTTCATTGTTATTGTTTCTTGCGTTAGTTATTTAGGAAGTACGGGCGACGGTAATTAAAAATGCCTTGCTGCAATAGCTTGTTGGCATCATAACTATCTTTACTACCGAGTCCTTTAAATACAAAATTAAACCGAATTCCAGAATCAAATACGGCAGTTTGTTCGTTTAGTCCAGAAATAGACTGATTTAAGTCTGTTTCAATTTGTCTATGACCGGTAATTTGAAATGCCCAACAACATGATTCATATTGTAGCCCGGTTAGCAGCTCCACACTGCGATTTGTTTCTAAGTCACGATGGTAGCTAGCTATAAAATGCCAATTTTGACTAATTGGCACACTGGTAAACATACCCATTTGCTCAATCTTATTGCCTGAAACATCATTTGCAAAGCGATGATTGACCTGTACTAGCTGTTGGTCGTCACCTTTATAATCTAAAGTAACATGAGATTGTATAAACTGTTTACCTTCTGTGTCATATTGTACGCCACTGGATAAGTACCAACGGCGGTGCCAATGGAGCATCGCTTCACCCGCGAAAAGTGCATTATATGAGCCCTCAGAGGCAATTAATGCCGCCGTTTGTTCTGATGGTTTAGCTTCGTTTGAAAGGTAAAATATCTGACCAACACTTAGGTTAAATAGTTCCTCATTTTTATTACTGAATATACGGGTTGTTGCGCCTAGGGTAAACTGATTTGCTCGGGCAATGCGATCGACTCCCGAATAACGTTTATCTCGGAAAAGGCCAAAGAAGTCATCTTGTAATCGAGTGGTATCGTAAAAACCGATATTATCTTGATTTTTATCTGGCACATAGAGGTACTGCAATTGTGGAGTTAAAGTTTGTAAGCCATCTTCTACCAGCCAGTTGGTATCACGCTCAAAGTTAATTTGCCCATATAAGCGCAATTTAGGTAGCGTTCGCGTTACCGATTCATCAAACTGATATCCATTAGCATCCAAATCCCCTTTTTGTTGGTAATTGGTTTGCATCAAACTAAATTCAGACAAAAATGACCATGCATAGTCTTGATACAAATATTGGGCTTTTGGCTCGATGTGTAACCGCGTTGCTTCATAAATTTTTGCAATGTTTTTGTTCGTGTTATCCGCCGTTTTTAAATCATTATTTTTAAAATGACTAAGCTCGCCATCGACAGTGAAGTTAAGAGCCTGCCATTGATAAGGTTGTGTTTGGCTAAAACTAATTTGTGGATAAGCAGAGTAAGAACTCAAGTGATCGCCCAGTACTTCAAAGTTTTGCACTTTGATGTCGGTCTGCCAACGTTCACCAATATGGGTAAGTAAACCGGTGCGATAAAGCTGTGTATCAGTTTTATTGGCGTAGTTTGTATTGAGATCTGTTAAATAATTATCATCGCTGATATTGGTTACATCTATTAAGCCACGCCAATCGTTATTTAGCTGGGAGCTTTGTTGCCAATGAAATAAATACCGATCATCTAACTCTGGCTCTGAGTCATCTTTATTTAAGTATTCAAGTGCGATTAAACCTTGATGTTGTTCAGTCAAGTAACGAAATTCAGTCTGTAATTGAAGACCGATATTCGACATGTATCTCGGGGTAATGGTGGCGTCGTAATTAGGCGCTATATTCCAATAGTAGGGAGTCTTTGTTTCTAAGCCGTAACGGTCAGAGCTACCAATATCGGGTGCTAAAAACCCGGACTTTCGTTTGTCGTTGATAGGGTATGTAAAGTAAGGAATATATAAAAGTGGCGTGTTATACACTTTTAATACCGCCCCATATGTTTCGCCCCAACCTTCCTCTTGTGATAAACGAATTTGCGAAGCATGAATAGACCAAGTTTCGTTATCGACAGGACAGGTAGTAAAACTACCATTAAATAAATTCAGTTCACCTTCATTAATGGCTAACTTTTCAGCAAAGCCTCGACCTTGTTGTTGAGTTAAACGGTATGAGGCGCCATTTAGGTTAATGCTGTTATCGCCTAAGTTCGCATTCAAGCCTGAACTGGTAATGACGGATTGATTATCTTCAAAGGTAATGGGACCACGAGCATCCAATAACCCTTGGATTTTATCAATCAAAGCGGATTGAGCTTTTAGTGTCATTAATGGTGAGTTAATGATGACATCGCCGCTAAATTGCGCACTTTGTGTACCAAGCACTTCGACATTATCAGCTTCAATGTCCATTGTTTTTGCTGCAATACCTGGAAGAGGCTGCCATGCTCTGGTTTGAGGTGAAGCGTCACAGATTAACGCTGTCGCTTCGGTGTCGGCATTTGTTGCTTGGCTCAGGCCAGAAAACAACAGTAAGCCCCAGAGTTTGTTCATTTATTAACCTTAATGCTCAGGTGGTTAGCAGGAATGGCACATAATAAAACAATTTTAAATATTTCTCTAATGAATGAAATTGTTATGATAGTAAAAAAATGTAATTTAGTGATCTTATGAATCAACGTTTCAATGCTTTACTCCAGTTTGTTCATGCCAATTGCATGGATAGCCATTTTAAACTTGACCCAATTACCGGGGATGCGAGCTTTCGACGTTATTTTCGTTTAAATAATCAGAATCAACACTTTATTGTGATGGACTCCGATCCTTCTCGAGTGAATAACCAGCCTTTTTTTGAATATAACCCAGTTTTTACAGCGCAAGGGTTACGTTTACCACAAATATTATCAAGTGATTTAGCACATGGTTTTTTTCTACTAGAAGATTTAGGGCAAACACATTTAGCTGATTTAGTTGATGATCCACAGGTTACTGAGTATTACCAACAGTTAATTGATTTAATTCCTTTAATAGCACAGACCCCAAAAGCAGACTCAATGAAATGCTATGACACTGATTTTGTTATGGTAGAGTTGACTATTTTTAAAGAATGGTTAGTCGAAGCATACTTAGGATTGACACTTTCTAAAACTGAGCATGAAATGTGGCAATCGGTCGTGGAATTATTAACCGATAATTTATTAATTCAGCCGCAAGTCACAGTGCATCGTGATTATCACAGTCGTAATTTGATGTATCATCAACGGCAGTGGGTGGTCATTGATTATCAAGACGCGGTCACCGGACCTGCGACATATGATTTGGTGTCATTATTACGAGATTGTTATCACCAATTAACAGACGAGCAGTTTGAAATGCTGTTCGAATATGGTTATCAAAAATTATCTTCATCCGGTCTATTGAATAACGCGTCTAAAGTTACATTTAGGCGTTGGTTTGACTTAGTTGGGTTACAAAGACATCTTAAAGCCGTTGGAATTTTTACCCGCTTAGCACAACGAGATCAAAAGCCGGGTTACTTATCTGCGATTTTACCGACCATGATGTATATCGCTGATGTGTCATCCCGATATAGTGAGTTGTCCGAACTGCATCAATGGATGATTGAACAGATCATTCCTAAACTCCAAGAGCAATTATGAAAGCGATGATTTTAGCTGCAGGCCGCGGCAAGCGCATGATGCCGCTTACTGCAGAGCAACCTAAGCCGATGTTAAAGGTGAATGACCGACCGTTACTTGATTATCACCTATCACGCCTAAAAGCGGCAGGTGTCACTGAGATCATTATTAATTTAGCGTGGTGTGGTGACGTTATTCACAAATTTTGCCAACAAGGTCAAAAATGGGGCATAAATATTCAATACTCACCGGAGCCACCCGAAGGGCTTGAAACTGCAGGGGGGATTATTCAGGCACTGCCATTACTGGGCGATGAACCTTTTATCGTGATTAATGGCGATATATTCACCGATTACGATGTACACAGTTTAACTCAGTTGCAAATTGACACCGGCCAAGCCCATTTAGTGCTCATTGAAAACCCTGATCATAATCCAAATGGTGATTTTTCTTTAAACCATGGAAGGGTAAAAAGTGAAGGGGAAATATGTTATACCTTTGCTGGTATTGCTATTTATCACCCTGATTTTTTTGCCGGTCTGCCCGTTGAGTTTCGCCCTCTTGCACCATTGCTACGAGCAAAAATGAAAGACAACCAAGTTTCTGGTGAGCTTTATTTGGGACAATGGGTTGATGTCGGCACACCTGAGCGGTTAGCACACTTAGATTTGAGTCTGCGCGGCCTGATTTAAATAGAATTATTCGATGTTGGAACAGGATTGAACATATGTGGGGAAAGGTTTTAGGAACGTTGTTTGGTTTTTTATTTGGTCGCTGGTTTGGGGCTATTTTAGGGTTTTATCTTGGGCACATGTTTGACCGCTCAATCAAACAAAACTTTGATAAGGCTGGGGGGTTTCAGTCTTTATTTTCGGGCGAAGAGGTCAGTGAGCGGCAGGCTTTATTTTTTTATACTTGCTTTTCAGTCATGGGGCATATAGCAAAATCCAATGGCCGGATCAGTGAAACTCATATTAAAGCTGCTGGGTTGTTCATGGATGAAATGCAGCTATCTGGAGAAAGTCGTCAAGAAGCACAGGACGCATTTCGTGCGGGTAAAAGTAATGAGTTTACATTTAAAGAAACGCTCCAAGAGTTTAAGCGTCGTTTTTCAGGGCGTTATGATTTATTGCAACTTTTTATTGAAATTCAAATACAAATGGCATTTTGTGATGGTCATTTGTCGGAGTCAGAGCGAGAGTTGTTGCAACATGCCGCTAAATTACTCGGCTTTTCGCAAACCCATTTTAAGTTCATTCTCAAGCGTTATCAGGCGGAGTTTAAATTTAGCCAACAGCGCCAACAGTCGAGCGAAAAACACCATCATTCAAACTCTCAAACCAGCGTTATGGGCCGCAAGCAGGCATTGGAAGTATTAGGAATGAGTGACTCGGCAAGTGCTGCTGATATTAAGAAAGCGTATCGAAAATTAATGAGTCAACACCATCCCGATAAACTTGTTTCACAAGGACTGCCTGAGCATTTGATGGAAGTTGCAAAGCGAAAAAGCCAAGATATTCAAGCGGCGTATGAATATCTCAAAAAGCATCCAGCGTAAAAAATGAAAAAGCAGCTGACTTAAATGCCAATCTTTGTTAAAAATCCATAAATTTCTTTCAGTAAACGGGCTTGCTGTCTTGGGTTTTGTTGGCTACTAAATAGCTCACGTTGCCGATAATTAATTTTATGTTCTTTGGTGGCCATTTTTTTTCGTTGCTGTAATGTCGTTTTGACTAAATTGCTATCTTCACTAGTGAAAATATCTAAAACAGGCGGGCTCACTTTGGCAAAGCCTTGATTAAGTGTGTAGTTGAGCTGGGGATCGGGAAGATAACTACTTAAAAAAACAAAGGCATCAACTTCCTCTTCTGCCTGTTCAGAAAAGTACTCCACTAATAAGCTACTGGTGGCGCCTTGCGCAATAACGATTATAAAGCCAGGGTGATTGAGGGCGGATTGGTACAACGCTTTAAATCGACTCAGAAGTTGCAGTTTATAAGCTGCTAAATCGTCTTTGTTTAAAATAGTTAACGCAGGTGCGTGAAATAAGTTTGGATCAGCCTTGATATCGTTGTTATAAAAAGTGATTGGATCTGGAATATTCATCGCATAGCTAACCCAGCCGTATTCATTGAGTTCTGTACGTAAATAATCAAGCCCATAATGATTATTTGCAGGCATATGCCAATCAGGTAATAAAATAGCCACCCCTTTAGCCATCGCAGAAGTACGATCACGAAATAGTGCGGCGAATTCGTTCTCGCCAGCCAGAATCATTTTTATTTCATCACCTCGGTAATAGTGAAACATATCTTGCTGATAGACGCGCTCAAGCGATTCAGGAGCCGAAATTTCTGTGGCGCCGACTGTGACACTGAATAAAAATACAAGTAAGTATTTCAAATACACCTCTGCTTAGAGTCTGGTTAAACTTATTAACGGCCAAAGGTAAAAAAAGTTAACAAATTTCAGTCATTAATCTTAGTGTCAAAATGGGCAAGGCGCAGTAAATTCAAGCCACTGTTCAGTTATTGGATGGCTAAGTGCCAAATATTCAGCATGAAGTTGAAGGCGTGGAGCCATTGCTAATGCTTCTGGGTGAGCATAAAGGCGATCGCCTAAGATAACATGACCTTGAGAAAGCATATGGACGCGAAGTTGATGAGAACGACCGGTGATGGGGGTCAGGGCAACTCGCGTTGCATTTTCTTCAATATTCAATACTTGCCAATGTGTCAATGAAGGCTTACCTCGTTCAAAATCGACCATTTGTTTGGGGCGATTTGGCCAATCACAAATAAGTGGTAAATCGATACTGCCATTGTTTTCAGTGAGTTGTCCAAACACGCGCGCAATGTAGCGTTTTTTAGTTTGTCTGTCTTGAAACTGTCGGCTGATGTGGCTGTGCGCAGCTTTATGCAAAGCCATGCAAATAAGCCCCGAAGTAGCCATATCAAGGCGATGCACGATTTTGGCGGTGGGGAAAACCCGTTGGACTCTTTTTTCAAGGCTATCGGCATGAAGCGGATCTTTACCTGGCACCGTTAGCAGTTCGCTAGGTTTGTTTAAAATGAGTAAATCATTATCTTGATAAATAATCTCAAGATAGGGGAACATCGGGGGGGAGTAATTAAGTAACACGGCCAGCCTCATTATGTGAAGCTGGCCATTTTAGTCAAATGCCTAGTGGGAGACAACAATTAAACGGATGGCATCCAGTTTTAGTTGAGTCTTCTCGATGTGTTGATCTAAATCGGCTTGTTGTTTTGCCAAAAATTGGATTTCTTCATCGCGAATATTGGGGTTGCATTTTTTCAAAGAGGTTAATCGCTCAGTTTCATCGGCCATAGCAGCGGACATTGATTGTTGTGCACTAGCTTTGAGAGTGAACATTTCTTGCTCAGCGATGGTGGCTGCCGTTTGAATTAAGCCATGAATTTGAGGTTGTAATGCATTGGCTAATTTGCTCGCAGTTTGGCGACCAACGGCTGAAAGTTGTTGATTAAAACCATCGAACCCGACATTGGCCGCTAAGTTGTTACCCGCTTTATCGAGTAATATCCGGATCGGTGTTGGCGGTAAAAAGCGGCCAATTTGTAATGATTTCGGTGCGGTTGCTTCTGCAATATAAATTAACTCTACAAAAAAGCTGCCGGCAGGTAACTTTTTGTTTTTGAGTAGCGCGACAGAACTCGAGCCAAAGTTATCATCGGCAATCAGCTCCATAGCACCTTGAACCATAGGGTGATCCCAAGAAATAAAGTGAATGTCTTCTTGGGCTAAGGCCGTATCGCGATCAAAAGTCACGGTGATTCCTTCGTCTTTTAAACAAGGGAAAGAAGGGACGAGCATGTGTTCAGTCGGTTTTAAAATGATGCTATTTTCACCTTTGTCATCTTGGTTCACTCCAAAGACATCAAAGATTTTGATCATAAACATCGCCAACTGGGTTTCGTCATCTTTGGCGGCAATGGCTTTAACGAGTTCTTCAGCTCGTCCTTGTCCACTTGAATGTAACTCAAGTAAACGGTCGCGGCCTTGTTCCATTTTATTTCTGAGTACTCGGTTTTGTTTTGAGGCTTGTTCAAGAAGTGGGTCGAGCTCTTCCTCATCGCAATTGTGATTACTGATCAATTCTAGTAACTCTTCACTGAATTCTTGATACAGTAATTGGCCAGTACTTGAGGTTTGCTCAAAAGCATCGATGCCTTCATGATACCATCTGAACAATACCTCTTGCGCTGTATTTTCGAAATATGGCACGTGGATTTGGACATCTTGTGTTTGGCCTATTCGGTCTAGACGCCCTATTCGTTGTTCAAGTAAGTCGGGGTTAAGCGGTAAATCGAACAACACCAAGGTGTGAGCAAATTGGAAGTTTCGCCCTTCAGAACCAATTTCTGAACACAATAATACTTGTGCGGCATTATCTTCGTCAGCAAAAAAGGCTGCGGCACGATCGCGTTCAATGATAGACATGCCCTCGTGAAAAACCGCGGCTTTGATTGCCTCACGCTCTCGAAGCTCTTGCTCTAAACTTAATGCTGTTTGCGCATGAGCACAAATCACTAGTACTTTTTCACGTTTGAGCTCTAATAACTTATCGACTAGCCAATCTACGCGAGGGTCAAATTTAGTCCAGCTGGCAGAGCCGCCTTCAAACTCTTGAAATATTTGTTCTGGAAATAAAGCGCGCAGGGCAGCTTGTTCTTGGTTTTGAATGCCACTGAGGTTGCCCATAACAGACATCGCCGTACTGTATTGTTTTGGCATGGACACAGGGTGAGCTTCGAGAATCCGAGTGGGGAATCCGCTGATGGCACTACGACTATTTCTAAATAATATACGACCCGTTCCATGGCGGTCGAGCAATAACGATAATATGTCGTTTCGTGCTTCTTGTTGTCCTTTCGCGACATCACTCAATAACTGAGAAATGTTTGTTTCGCTTAATAATTGTGTCAGCGTCGTCTGTGTAGTGTCATTTAAATCTTCGTTCGATAAAAGTTGATTTGCCGCATCGGCGACTTCTTGATAGTGGCTTTCTTCTTCAATAAATGCGTCGTAATCATAAAAACGGTCGGGATCAAGTAGCTTTAAGCGAGCAAAGTGGCTTTCGTGACCGAGTTGTTCTGGTGTGGCAGTCAGTAAAATGAGGCCTTTGATATCTTGACTGAGCTCTTCGATACGCAAGTATTCAGTACTGGGTTTATTTTTATCAAATCGCAAGTGGTGCGCTTCATCGACAACTAATAAATCCCAATCAGCTAATGTTGCTTTTTCGAACCAGCGTTTTTTCTTGGTTAAGAATTCTAAGCTGACTAAAACAAGTTGTTCAGTTTCAAAAGGGTTGTCAGAATCGGCGTAGGCTTCAGTGCATCGTTCTTCATCAAAAATTGAAAACTTCAAATTAAAGCGACGCAGCATTTCAACTAGCCACTGGTGCTGAAGATTCTCTGGTACAACAATTAAGATGCGGCTTGCACGTCCTGCAATTAACTGTTGGTGAATGATCATCCCCGCTTCAATGGTTTTACCTAATCCCACTTCATCTGATAATAAAACACGCGGTGCGAAGCGTTTACCAACTTCTTCTGCAATATATAATTGATGAGGAATCAAGCTAGCTCTAGGGCCAATTAACCCCCTAAGTGGTGATTGCTCACTTTGATATTGATGCTGCCACGTTTGATAACGAAGAGTATAACGGTCGAAACGGTCGATTTGACCTGCAAACAATCGGTCTTGTGGGTGATTAAATTTTATAAAGTGATCAAGGAAAGTCTCTTTTAACTGAGCGGGTTCATCGTTATCAGCACGGTGACCAGAATAACTTAAAATACCATTTTTCTCGCTGATACTCTCAACAACTAACTCCCACTCATCGATAGAGCGGATTTTATCCCCAGGATTAAACACAACACGGGTAACAGGTGCTTCTAACATTGAATAAACGCGGTTATCACCGGTGGCTGGAAATAAAATAGTTACATGGCGGCCTTCAACAGACACAACCGTCCCCAACCCTAAATCTGATTCTGTATCACTAATCCAACGTTGCCCTAAGGAAAAATTCATTGACTCACTCGACCCCTATGAAAAAAAGGCGGCTATGTTACCGCTTATAAGCAGGTGTTTCACCTGTTATTTTTTGAGCATGAAAAGAACTGAGTGTAAGGAAGTTCTATGCTGCGGCAATTGTTAACTGAAATTACTAAACTAAGCATGTTTATTACTATTTTGTAATAAAAACGCCTCTTTTTAGAAATAGACTAAACTTGAAGTAAAGCAGAAAAATCATAAAACAGAAGGAATGATTTATGGGAAAAATGCGCGCTGAAGAAAAAAAAATGTATGTACTTGATACCAACGTACTCCTGCATGAGCCACTGGCTTTTCTATCCTTTGAAGAGCATGACGTTATCATCCCCATGACTGTTCTTGAAGAGCTTGACCACATTAAAGACCGAAAGAAAGATGTCAGTCGCGATGCCCGTGTTGCGATCCGATCCTTGGAAGGTGTGTTACATAACGCGACGCCAGAAGAAATGATCGAAGGGGTTGCCTTGCCGAGTACAAAAGTCGATGAACGAGCTGCAAACGGTAAATTACTCATAGTCAATGATCATTTATTTGCAGAACAAATATCGGGATTACCCGGCAATGAAAATGATCACCGTATTATTAATAGCGCTGTGCATCTGCAGAACCAATATCCAGATATCAAAGTTGTTTTAGTCACGAAAGACATCAATATGCGGCTCAAAGCCAAAGGAGCCGGTCTTAAATTTGTGGAGGATTACCGCACTGATCAACTTATTGACGATATCAGTTTATTGAGCTCTGGACACAAAAAGTTATCCGGAGATTTTTGGCAGACAGTCGGTCAGTGCAAAAGCGATCAAGAGGGACGTGACTTGCACCACACGGTGCCTAAAGATTTGCTCGGCGACGTATTTATTAATGAGTATTTATTAGATGATGGTGGGCATTTTGCTGCCCGGGTTGAAAGCTTTACAGACGATGAAGTGACGATTTTGGATTTAGGGTATGAACGAATGATGTCCAGAATGGCATGGGGAGTTCGACCAAAAAATATTTATCAAGCGATGGCAATGAATGCATTACTTGATACACACATGGATTTAGTGATTCTTACTGGGCCTGCCGGCTGCGGGAAAACCCTGCTAGCACTTGCATGTGCATTGGAACTAGTTATAGAGCAAGGTATTTACGATAAAGTGATCGTGACGCGTAACACTCCTGAAATTGCAGAATCAATTGGTTACTTGCCAGGAACGGAAGAAGAGAAAATGGCACCTTGGCTAGCTGCGATTACGGACTCGCTTGAGGTGCTGCATAAAAGTGATCAAAACCCAATTTCTAGCCGGAATTATATAATGGAAAAAGCGAATATTCAGTTTAAGTCTGTTAATTTCATGCGCGGTCGCAGTATTCAAAATGCCATTGTGATTTTAGATGAAAGTCAAAATTTGACCGCCGCGCAGCTAAAAACGATTATTACTCGATGCGGTGAAGGGACAAAGCTTATTTGTTCAGGCAATCTTGCACAAATTGACAGTAATTACCTCACGCCTGTTACGTCAGGTTTAACGTATTTGGTCGAGCGTTTTAAAAACTTTGAAGGAAGTGCGACAGTCAACTTGAATGGAGTTGTCCGAAGTCGGCTGGCTGCATTTGCAGAAGAAAATTTATAATTTTCAGGCAATAGTGCTGGCTATTGTGTCTATTCGTGGTAAAAATTACCTAATTAGGTTTAAATTTAGTAATTTTTACCACTATAGTTACAGTCTGAGTGCACAAATATTGCAATATAATTTGTTAGGTTTGATTGAAAGAAGGTCATACCCTGTATGGGAGTAGAAATGGAACGAGCGTTAATTTTAGTTGTCGATGATGACCCGCTTAATTTGGTGGTGTTAACGCAAACCCTGCAGCCTCAATATCGCGTGATGACCGCTAATAATGGAGAGCAAGCGTTATCATTAATATCTCAACATTCAGTTGACCTTGTTTTACTTGATATAAAAATGCCTGGAATGGATGGTTATGAAGTTCTGAGACAGTTGAAAAACCAAAGCGAGACTCAGTCAATACCGGTAATTTTTATTTCAGCCAACGATAGCCATGCCGACGAAGCCAAAGGGTTAGAAATGGGGGCAATGGATTACATTACTAAACCTTTTAGCCCTCCCATCGTTCAAGTTCGAGTCAAAAATCAGCTGACCATCAAACAAAAAAATGACTTGCTAGAAAAGTTAGTCTCTATTGATGGCTTGACCGAAATTAATAACCGCCGATTTTTTGATGAAAACATTACTAAAGAATGGCGTCGCTCTGCGCGCAGTACGGAAGAAATGGCAATGTTGATTATTGATATCGATCACTTCAAATTGTTTAATGATAACTATGGGCATCGGGCTGGGGATGAATGTTTAAAAGTAGTCGCCACGACCATTAAATCACTTTGCCAGCGAGGCAGTGATTTTGTCGCTCGTTATGGTGGCGAAGAATTTACCGCTGTTTTTTCTCCTTGCACATTAGAGGATGCGGTTAAACAAGCTGAACGATTACAAAAAGCCGTATATGACTTAATGATACCTCACCAATTTTCACCGACCAGCGATTACGTTACGATTAGCGTGGGTGTTGCTAGCAGCCATTCTGTGGGGGTCTGTGATGAAGATACGCTTATCGAAGTCGCGGATAAAAATCTATATTTAGCCAAAGAAGCAGGGAGAAACCAAGTTAAAGCAAGCTAATTTTTCTTCGGTTGATTTTCTACGCTGTGCCTTTATCTAAAAAGTTTCATGGTAGTAACTTTTCCCATCCACAAACGATCTCGAACTTTGAGATACTTCTGCCAATGGTAATAAAGCGGGTCCTACGGGTTCAGCGAGTAAATAATGCAGCCCATCTATATCAACATAGTTATCAGTACTTACGATTGGGAGCTGAAAACCTAACAAAGCGTGCTCAGGTAAATACAGTAATACAATACTTAAACGAGGGTAAATATTTTTTAAAATGGTGGCAGCCAAGATCATTTTACTATCGCAATCACCATTATTTTGAGTCAGCAGTCGTAATGGAGGGTTAAATCCTGCGCCGTTTGATGTTTTGCGATCTTCTAGAGGTGAGTATGGAATGGATTGCACCCAATTAAGTACAAAGTTAATAACATCTCGTGGTTTTCTTAAGGTCATTTGTGCTTCGATTGCAGCAGCAATCGGTGCAACATGATTAAGTCCCTCTTGGGCGAACCGGAGGTGATCTACTTTGATACTCGGGCCATGCCAAGGGCTCTGAAAGAGAACGTAATGATGTTTACTTAAAAATGCTTGCTGAGCTGTTCGCTCGACTTCTGCAAGTTCACTGAGAACTTGTGTTCTTGTTTCCTCATCTTTACTTTTTACGCTGTAAGCGAGTTTTTTATGGCGCCGTTTAAATTTCACGCGTACATTTCTGGGGTTGTACTGACCAACTTGTGATAATAATTGTTGGTATACAAAGTTAAGAGCTTCATCTTGATCGTAACGTTTAAAGCGTCGATAAGTGTTGTTAATCAATTCTTTTTCGAGCTTAAAAGCTAAGGTTTGACGCTGATTATCCATATCTTGCCATACGTAGCGGTATTCAATTACTTCACCTAAATCATGTTGGGTTCTTTCAAAGCCAAAAAGGTGACAAGAGAACATAATGAGGATGAGTAGTTTAATAAATTTCACAGGGGGCTGATTCTTCAATAAGGAGCGGTGTAATTAGGAATGTCATTTTCATCAATATATTCATTAGCAATGTTAGGTACGAATTTCTTTGCGTAATCTAAGTATACTTTTTCTTTGATAAAAATGTTGAATAGATCAGCGTCAATATGTTGATCTTTCGCCATAAAGCCCATGATTTTCAAACACTCGGTGAGTGTTTTTCCTGGTTTATAAGGTCTATCAGAGGCGGTTAGAGCTTCGAAAATATCAGCAATTGCCATCATTCGAGCGGGCGCAGACATTTGCTCTTTGGTTAAACCTTTAGGGTAGCCTGTGCCATCCATCTTTTCGTGATGGCCACATGCATATTCAGGCACATTCTTTAAGTGTTTTGGAAAAGGCAACGAGTCAAGCATCATCACAGTGACATCAATGTGATGATTAATGATGGTTCGCTCTTCAGGGGTCAGTGTACCGCGCTGAATTTTTAAGCAAGCTAATTCATCCTCAGTGAATACAGATTGCTCAGCTCCATTAAGGGTAATGATGTATCTGTTAGCTAAACGCTCAATTCGCTCAATGCTTTCATCGGGTAAAAATTCACTGCCTAAATTGGTATGCTTAAGAAAGTCACGATCAGATGCAAGTTGTTGAAGTTCAGAGGCTAAGTCAATATTTAATTCAGGATGTTTTAATGCTTTTAATTCAAGTTGCTGCGCGTAAATTTCAAGTTTTGCATCTAAGTACTCTATGCGGTCAAAAATAGTTTGTAATTTAGTCGCTTTATCCATGACATATTCAGGAGTGGCAATTTTGCCACAATCGTGAAGCCATCCAGCGACATTAAGGGCGCTTTTTTCTTGCTCACAGAGATTAAACTCGGCCAAAGGTCCTGCGCTCGCACGATTTACGGCCTCAGCAATCATCATGGTTAATTCAGGAACTCGGCGGCAATGACCCCCTGTGTAAGGGGATTTTTCATCAATAGCACGGGCAATGACTTTCGCTAAAGATTCAAATAAGACTTCCATTTCGGTGACCAATTGTTTGTTGGTTAATGCGACTGCCGCCAATGATGTCATTGATAATACTAAGTCGATTTCCTGTTGGTTAAAGGGAACGACTTGACCTTGGTGTTGTGCATTGATGAGTTGTAAAACACCATTAAGGTCGCCATCGTGGTTCTGCATAGGGACAGTGAGTACTGACTTGGTGCGGTAGCCTGTCCTCTGATCCATTGCTCGTGCCCCACTCATATCGTGATTACAAGCTTGGTAGGCATCTTCAATAATAATGGGTTCTTGTGTTGCAGCCGCTAATGCGACTAAGGCGTTCTTATTAATTTCCCCATCGAGGTAAATCGGGATGTTTTTAAACGGAATATCCGTTTTAGAAGTGCCACCCATATAGAGGTTTAATGAATCATTGAGTAAAGTTTCAAACTTCAATTCTTGCCCATCAACGATGGAATAAATAGTACCGCCATCAGCGTGAGTGAGTGCTTTGGCACTCAATAAAATATCTTCTAACAACTTAGTGGTGTTTTTTTCAGTAGACAGACGGTAGCTCAGTGCCAGTAATTCATCTAATGCGTCTTCATGATTCAATATTGGCATTTTATACGCCTCAGTTATTTGGCAAAGCGTAGAATTGGTTTAAAAAATAGTGCGGCCATGATGGATTCATAAGTGGATTTCCTGTCCTTCTCTAGAAATATCAAATCGCATAGTTTGAGTATGGTCATAATTGGCTAAAACTTCCTCGAGTTCGCTGTCTTTTCTTTCTGGAGCGTGACTATAAAGAACTAACCGTTTGACTTTAGCTTGCTGCCCTAAAGCAATAGCCTGATCGATTGATGAATGGCCCCACCCGAGCTTAGAAGGCATTTCAGAGTCTGTGTACTGGGCATCATGGATGAGTAAATCAACATCTTGTAAAAATGAACGCCATTCTACTAAGGGGGTTTTGAGGTTATCGGTTGAAAAAAGCTCGTTATCGGTGACATAAGCAAGGGTTTTGTTTTGGGCGCGAATTTTGTAAGCAAAACCACCATTTGGGTGATTGATGGGTTTACACACGATTTGAAAGCCAGCAATGTTTAGTTCCTTAACTTCTTCGCTTAATGGGTGCACTGTAATGTCGGCCATTAACTTGTTAGACGGGACAGGGAAAAAGCTTTGTGACATTTGCTCTAAAATTGCGTGGTGCTGTGTTGGTTCGGTTGGAGCACTGTAAATATGGATCTGTCGTCCAACTTGGTAAGCTGGAATAAAAAATGGAAAGCCCTGAATATGATCCCAATGATTGTGACTTAAAAGAATATGAATTTTATCGTCATTGCTGGCTAAGTGTTCACCCAACAACTTAATGCCCGTTCCCGAATCAAGGATTAATTTTTGATTGCCAGACTCTAGTAATACACATGCTGTATTACCGCCAAAAAAAACGGTATCAGGACCAGGGGTAGGGATGGAGCCTCGGGTGCCATAAAAGGTGACTTTCATATTCGTTCACTTTTAGTTTCTGTTCAGAAATTTTAGGCTAAGACATTGAAGAAAAAGAAAACAAGAAGGCTCGGCCTCCTTGTTTTATAGTGAAAAACCGCTTATTTGTCCATTAATTGGCTGATATATTTAACCGGAGAACTACCAAAACTTAAGAAGGTTTCGTGGAATGATTTTAAGTTAAAATCATCGCCTAATTGTTGCTTCTGGCGTTCTCGTAAATCATAGATTTCTCGGTAGCCACTAAAGTAGCTTGTTAGTTGCACTTGGCTCAAAGTTGCACGGCGCCATTTGCCTTCGGCTTCTGTTCGCTCTTGAAATGCGCCGTTCATCAGTAAATCGAGGCCTTCATCTTTACTCATGTCTAACACTTGAATACTGTAATCTAAAATCGTGTTACAAATTACGCGCAAGTTCCATTTGTAATACATCAACCACATTTCGGGTTCAAAATTACCGTAGCCTTCTTCAAGCATCATACGCTCAGTGTAGACCGCCCAGCCTTCAATCATGGCACCGTTACCCAAAATGCTCTTAATTAAAGAAGGTGATTTATTGGCATAAACCAATTGCGAGTAATGGCCTGGAATCGCCTCATGGATGTTGAGTATTTGTAAAATCCAATGGTTATACTCTTTTAAATAAGACTCTGCTTGTTCAGCGCTCATACCATCAAGTGGCGTGACGTTGTAATAAGTGTTTTCTTTACTATCGTAAGGCCCAGGCGCACTAATAGATGCGCCAGCAAAGCCGCGCATGTAGTCAGGAGTTTCACGGACAACGAGTGGTTTATCGGCATCTAAGGTGATCAGGTCTTTTTCTCGAACAAATTGTTCTAGTTCTGGAATTTGGCGTTTGATCTCAGGCACAAATTGATCGGCTGAGACGTGTTTGACGGCCAAATGGTTGATTAGTTGAGCAATAGCTTGATTGTTATCGCTAGGCATTGTTTGTTGAGGAAAGTATTTAGGCCATAACTGAGTGGTTATTTTGACCATTTCGGCTGTAACGCGAGTTTTGTCGGCAACGGCTTTTTGGTACATTTGCTTCGCGCTATAACCAGATTGAATATCGAACGCAAACTTTTCTTCATATAAGGCTTCACCGATTCTAAAAGAGCGCGCTGAGTTGTTTGCAACCAGTTCTTTTTCAAGGGACGTTAAAAAGTCGATATAACCTTGCACTGCTTGTTTGGCAGCATAAAAGCGCTCAGTAAAGAGGGCTTTATCTGAATCGCTCAACGCGGATTTTTGGGCTCGCGCCAGTAAATCATCTGAAAAAACAGAAAACGCCCCTTTATTTTGAGAGATCCCCAGTTGCGTGTATTCAAGCGTTGGCGTATCGATGTTAGCTTGGGCTGCTAGATAATAGGCCGGCACATTTTCCATTCTGATTAAGACTTTTTTAAGCTTACTAGGCTCATCTTCTAAACGACTATTAATGATTTTGGCAAATCCCCCAGCGACATTATAAGACGATGGGTTCCATTGCCAGCTTTTGAATTTGGTGTGTTGCCAAATGTTTTTTTCGAGTAAGTTTTTAATCAAGTAGTAATCGGTTTTTTGATTTTGGTTGAGCTGTTCCAGATCAAATTCCGTGAGTAAGGCTAGCTCTGCTTGTGTATTGGCAAGATCTTTAATGCGACTTTCTTCGTTTGGGATGGTTAAAATGTGATCATACTGCCCATAACCAGCCCAAAGAGACCATTCTGGGTTGTTTTGCCATAAACGTTCAATAAATTGTTCGCTGTAAGTGGCAAAAGCCTGTTGAGGGATATGTTTAGATGCCGAAGGAGTGACTTGGTTGGTTGGTGCATTTTGATTGGATTGGCAGCCCGTCAGACCTATAGTGACCGCGAGTGCAACACCAAGGGCGGTTTGTTTCATCAGCAAATTTTTCATAATTATTGGACTCTATTATTCAATTGTTATTTTAAACGACACTCTGTTATAAGATATTTTCAATGATTTAAAAAGGGGCTTGCTTCGTACAAGCAGCAAATTAAGATGAATCACCAACGTCACTCCATTGCCCCATGGCAAGAGAAGTTTATTAGCCAATATCAATTACCTCATAGTTATATTTATCAGGTTGCACCTATAGTGGAGAAGGTGCATTGGTTATATATGTCTACTTGTAGTGACAGTCCTTGGCTGTTAGCTATTAATGGCCCTCAGGGCTCAGGAAAGTCGACCTTGAGTGCTTATTTGAGCGAGTACTTTCAGCACTCTTATTACAAAAGAACGCTGGTGGTTTCGTTGGATGATTACTATCTTTCACCGCTTCAGCGAGCTGAAAAATCACATTTGGTTCATCCTTTATTTCAAACAAGAGGGGTGCCAGGTACGCATGATGTAACGCAGGCTATCTGTGACATGCATACTTTAATTGCGGGGGGAGAATGTTTGATCCCGCGATTTGATAAAAGCCATGATCGCCCGAGTCCAACATCGCAGTGGCAACACGTAACTGACAAGCAACACATTGTGATTGTTGAAGGCTGGTGTATGGGGGTCCTCGCGCAAACGGCTGAACAGTTACAGCAGCCTATTAATCAGTTTGAACAGGAGCAAGATGCTGATGGGCGGTTTCGACACGCTGTGAATGATGAGTTACAGGCACTTTATCAGGATTTTTTTGCCCTGTTTCCTCATTATATTTATTTAAATGTCTCTGACTTAAAAGATGTATATCGGTGGCGTTGTCAGCAAGAGCATCAACTCATTGCACAAACTGGTCGAGGGATGTCAAATCAAGCTATCTATGAATTTATTCAATATTTTGAACGGTTGACGCGATGGGCTCAGCGTTGTTTGCCAAAGAAGGCGAATATACTTGTGCAAGTGGATTCAAATCATCACTTGCACTTAGTGCCAGTTGTTTAAACAACTCGATTGCGGATCTGATTGTCGTAAAATGCGCGGATATTCAGTGCTATTTGGCTGAGCAAGCGACTCACAGATTGCCTGCTTGCCCATGCAATATGAGGGGTCAGCAGTAAATTGTCGTGTGTGTAAGCTATTAAAGGATTCTCTGCCTGTGCGGGTTCTTTACTTAAAACGTCCACAGCAGCTGCAGTGATAATTTTTTGTTCTAATGCATCACAGAGTGCCTGTTCATTGACAACCCCTCCACGTGCGGTATTGAGTAAGACGGCGCTGGGTTTCATACGTGCCAGCTCAGCTGCATCTATCAGGTTGTGAGTGCTCTCGGTGAGCGGGCAGTGTATAGATACAATATCCGCTTGAGATAGGGCCTGTTCGAACGGAACGCGCCCTGCTCGTGAAGGTTGACCTTTTCGTTCTGCAATAAGTACTGTCATCGAAAAAGCCGTTGCGACTTTTGCCACGGCTTGCCCTAGTTCGCCATAACCAATAATTGCAATCGTTTTATCGGCGACTTCATCAATGTTGTGATCCAGTCTGCAAAAATGTGTACTTTGTTGCCACAGACCATTTTGACAATCCGATAGGTAGCGATGCGTATTGCCTAATAAATTAAATAGCAGACTAAACGTATGCTGCACCACACTGGCAGTCGAATACCCTGCGACATTGCAGACTGCAATCCCCTGTGCTTTTGCTGCTGCAAGATCCACATTATTTGTACCTGTGGCTGCAATACAGATAAGTTTTAACAAGGGTAATTGATTGAGTGTGTTTTGGTCTAGCACCACTTTATTAGTAATGATGACCTCAGCGCTTTGGCTGCGCTCAATGATTTGTGAGGGGTGAGTGTGTTTAAAATAGGTTAGGTGATCTGTCAAGGCTTCAATAGGGGTGAGATCACCACTTGTGAGTGTTCCGTGGTCAAGAATAACAATATTCATATTTAATTTTTTTTGATAGCAACGATTGACCTTGGAGTTTACTCTAAGCTTTATACTGTACTCAATCAATTAATCGCCTCAGACTAGGCGCGAGGAGGATGCATGCAAATAGGTCAATTGGCTAAAAAATTAGCTGTGTCGACAGATACTTTACGCTATTACGAAAAAAATCAATTGCTTCAAGCTAGTGCGCGTACACCATCAGGCTATCGTATTTATGATGAAAGCAGTGTAAAACAGTTAGAGTTTGTCTTGCGCGCAAAAAGTGTTGGTTTTACTTTGAGTGAAATTAAAGAATTACTGACAATCAATGTTGAAAAGGCAAGCCACAGTTGCCGAGAAGTGAAAGACATAACAGCAAGTAAGATGGATGATGTTGCTAATAAAATTGCTGAGTTACAGCGTTTTCATCAGTCTTTGAGTTTATTGCATGCATCGTGTTGTGGTGGTTCTGAATCTGCTCAGTATTGCTCTATTTTATCTGCATTGGAGAATGTTGATGACATTATTAACTAATTTTTGGCAGTTATTTATGATTTCTGCCCCATGGCTATTACTGGGGTTATTTATTGCTGCTCTGATCAATGTTTATTTACCAAAAGACTTTTTAAATAAGCACTTAGGCAAAGAAGGATTTTGGACGACAGTTAAAGCAGCGCTAATTGGGGCGCCCATGCCGCTATGTTCGTGTGGCGTGATCCCAGCTGCTGTCGGGCTTCGCCGAGCTGGCGCATCAAAAAGTGCAACCACGGCCTTTTTAGTGTCGACCCCTGAAACTGGGGTCGATTCCATTTCAGTGTCCTATGTGCTGTTAGGCCCATTTATGGCTATTATTCGTCCTATCGCTGCGATTGCAAGTGCCATTACCGCTGGTGTGCTGGTGGGGCAAGAAAATAAGGCGCCACAATTATCGCAAGAGCAAACTGATAAGCAATGTTCTGAGAATACGGGACCGAAACACACTCAAGGGGACACCGCCACCCGTTGCTGTGCTTCTGAGGCTGAGCCAGTAGTCAAAAAAATCGTCGCGGCCCGTTGCTGCGATTCAGCCCACGAATCAAAACCTATGTTGCTAACGAGTCAATCAAAATGCAGCAATAATGACGTAGCTAAAGATGAAAACTGTTGTGAAACAGCGCCAGTCAAACAAGAAAGTTGTTGCAATGAGGAGCATCCTGCAACTGCGTCACAATGGTTTAAACTCAAGCAAGCTTTTCATTTTAGTGCCACTAAGCTATTACAAGATACGGCGGTTTGGCTAATGATCGGGCTCTTTTTTGCATCGTTGGTGCAGACATTTGTTCCCGCAGGGTTTTTAGCACAGTGGGGAAGTGGCCTGATAGCGATGGCCGTCATGGTTTTGGTCAGCATACCTATGTATATTTGTGCGACGGCTTCAACCCCAATTGCTGCGGGCTTATTGTTATCTGGAGTTTCTCCTGGTGCGGTACTGGTGTTTATGTTGGCAGGCCCTGCGACCAATATTGCAACTTTGGGTGTGGTTGCCAAAGAGCTTGGTAAACGGGCCGTGTTAGCTTATTTAACCGGCGTTGTGGGAGTGGCCTTGATATTTGGTTATCTGACTGATTATTTAGTCGCGGAGTTCGGCTTTGAGGTTGCACCTAGTATGGCAATGGGTCATGAGGTATTGCCTTATTGGCTTGAGTTGAGCGCAGCTGTATTATTAGCAGCGCTGTTAATTCGCCTGCTCGTATTATATTTTTCATCTCACATGAGAGCTCAGACTGTTCAACCTTAACTTATTGAAATAAAAGCTGACTCAGTGTCTTTCTTGTCTAAGTTGACACTTATTCAGCTTTTCTTCAGATAAATCTCATATCAAATAAAGCTAAAAAATGGTGTAGTTTTAGCATCAACCTACTCTGGAATTATAGCGATGAAATGCAGTGTATATTCAGCTTTATTTATGACCTTTTTATCAACAACGCTGGCTGTCAGTGCGCAGCCACAATTTGGCGTTAATCATGCCGATACCGTTCGTGCCAGCAAAGATGCTTATCAGGGGTTTATTTACCCGAACCAAGCAAGAAATGCAGTGAGTTTTAGCTTTGATGATGCGCGTGTGAGCCAAGTGGATGTGGGCCTTCCTATTTTGAACAAATACGGTGTTAAAGCGACATTTTATGTCGTGCCAAATGCTGTTGAAGAACGTTTAGCTGGATGGCAGCAAGCCGCTAAAGAGGGACATGAAATTGCAAACCATACCGCAAATCATGTCTGTAGCGGTAATTTTGAATGGCTTAGGCAAAAAGGGTTAGGATTAGAGCAAATAGACCTCTCATGGCTTGCTGAAGATATGGATATTACCAGCCGTTATATTGAAGAAAAATTGGGGGTGAAAGCTACGGGTTTTGCATACCCTTGTGGTCATACTTTTGTTGGGCAAGGTGAAAAAACGCAAAGTTATGTGCCGCTTGTCGCTGAGAAATTCAGTGTTGGCCGTACCTGGAATGATGAAACAGGCAATAATCCCAACTATGTGGATATGGCTCAAGTTGCGGCTATCCGCATGGATGGTATGAGCTTTGAGCAATTGGTTGAAATGATAGAGTTCATGCGAGTCAATAATGCTTGGATTGTTTTAGCTGGTCACGAAGTGGGAAAAAGCGGTTGGTATACAGTTGATGAGCAGGTGTTAGCACAATTGATTGGCTATTTTAATGACCCTAAAAATGGATTTTGGCTTGATACGATAGGCAATGTGGCCACTCATATTACCCAACAGCGCACACAGACCTCAGAAAAAGGTGATTCATCTCAACTGCCTAGTGGTGGTTAATCAGTGTGCTAAAGTCGGGGTTTCTATTACTGATTTCACTTAGGAATGACTATGAAAAACCCCACATCCTATAAAAAAACGGTTGTTTTGTTTATAACTTATTTTCTAAGCTCTGGCGCTTTTGCAGTCGATTATACGACATTGCCTCAAAAAGATTTGCGTTATGAAGCACAGTCTATCATCGACAACGTGTCTATCCCTTGGGCCATGGTACAGTTACCAAGCGGGCAGTTGTTAGTCAGCGATCGTAACGGTCAATTGCTTTTACAAAACAATGATCAGCAAGCCATCGTGCTTAAAGGGTTACCTAAGATTGATGTCAATGGTCAAGGTGGGTTACTCGATTTAGCGCTTCACCCTGATTTTGAAAACACCGGATGGCTGTATTTCACCTTCTCTAGTTCAGAAGGTGAGGGAGAAGGAAGTCACACAGCGTTAATGCGGGCAAAAATAGATAGCCAAAAAGCCCAATTAACAGAGCTTCAGCTGTTATATAAAGGTGAAGGTAATACTAAAAAAGGTCAACATTACGGTAGCCGGATCGAGTTTGATCACCAAGGTTTTGTGTATTTTTCGATTGGTGATCGCGGTGCTCGTGATGATAATCCACAAGATTTGACCCGAGATGGGGGGAAAATTTATCGATTGCATCAAGATGGTCAAATCCCTTCTGATAACCCTTTTATCAAACAAGCTGGAGCGAAAAAAGCCACGTGGTCGTATGGTCATCGTAACCCGCAAGGGATGTGGTTTGATCCACAAAATAAGCAGTTGTGGGCGCATGAACATGGTCCAAAAGGGGGCGACGAGCTGAACTTAATTCAGCCAGGCGCAAATTATGGGTGGCCGGTAGTGAGCTACGGGGTCAATTATAGTGGTACTGAATTTACCAAGTTGACTGAGAAAAAAGGGATGGTAAGCCCCATTCTTCAATGGACTCCCTCAATTGCTCCTTCTGATATGGCCTATGTAACAAGTGATAAATACCCGCAATTGAAAGGTAAAGTATTGTTAGCATCGATGAAATATTCGTTTTTAAGTGCACTTGAAATAGCCCAAGGTAAAGTCGTGAGTCAAGACAAAGTATTTCAAGGAATAGGCCGGGTGAGAAGTATTTTACAAGGCCATGATAGCTATCTATATGTCGGGATTGATGGCCAAGGCGTAAAACGTTTAGTGATGAAATAACAGCCTCTATTGTTTACAAAAAGTTTATATAAAGGGTTAAATACACCGTATTTAACCCTTTTTTAATGCCATTAATGTTTTTGGCTGTTTAACTTTTCTTTTGCCTCTTCAACTTTTGAAAAATCAAATCCAAGCTCTTCAACGGCTTCTTTGATTAAGTTTGGTTGAGTCATGACGAGTCCCATAAGTTGCTGTAATTTCTCAGGCGCAATACCGAGCTGCTGTACTAATGTCATCGCCATAAAGGGGTTTTCAGTAAAAGATTGGAACAACTCTTGAGTTTGTTTATCACTGACATTGTGCTCTTTCAAAATAGCAATAATTGGGTTCATTGTAGGCCTTGGATTTAAGTATAAGTAATCAATAGTAACGTTATATGGGCAGTCATGGTGGGTTTAAAGACTAATGAGGCATTTTATATGGTTGGCATACCTGTTAATGACAGTGTGTTGTCTTTTTGGTGTTATGGGTAGTTTAAGTTACTTTTAAAAATAATTTAAATGATAGTTATTATCATTATTGATCTAATTGTTGTTACCGTGTAGGATTTGCCGCAAATAATATTAATTATCATTTGAAAAATGTATGGGAACGCAATGAATATAATGAAAAATATCGCACTTTCTTTAGTTGCTGCGGCTGTTTTGGCCGGTTGTGGTGGAGATGATGGCAAGGATGGTGTCGCTGGCGCGCAAGGTGCAGCAGGTCAAGATGGTGTAAACGGTACAAGCGTATTTGTGACCACACAAGATGTGATTAAAACAAATGCACAGCATGCTTACGCTGTTTATGCAGATTCATTAATTGCGGCTAAAGCGTTAAAAGCGCAGTTAGCAGTATTTGTTGCAAACCCTACGGATGCAAACTTTACGTTAGCGAAGCAATCATGGCTAGCAGCACGTGAACCTTATGGTCAATCTGAAGTCTTTCGTTTTCGTGAAGGCCCTATTGATAATTTAACTAAAGATGCTGCCGGTAATTGGGTGTTAGAGCCAGAAGCAGGACCTGAAGGTGCAATTAATGCTTGGCCACTTGCTGAAGCGTTAATTGATTACACCCAAGATATGGATGGTTTACAAAACCCTGAAAATCCAAGCACATTACCAAGTGGTGGTAATATTATTGCTGATTTAGAAAGCTTCCCTGTAATCAATAAAGCCTTGATCCAAGCACAATTTGAGCGTGGCGATGATGAGGCTAACGTTACCTCTGGTTATCATGCCATTGAGTTTTTACTTTGGGGTCAGGATTTAAATGCAGACGGTACATATACCGCTAATCGTGATTACTCAGCTGGATATCGCAAAGCCAGTGATTTCTATACGGTTGAGAATCAAATGGGTCAATGTACTTCAGGCGAAGCCGGTGCAGCGAACGAAATTTGTGTTCGTCGTGCTGAATACTTACTTGCGGCTGCAGATTTGCTGATTGACGATCTTAAATCAGTGGTGGATGCATGGACACCAGGCAGTGGTTTTCATTATGTGGCCTTTACTCAAGCTGACACACAAAAGCAGTCATTGGCTAAAATCCTAGAAGGAATGGGGCGCTTAAGTTACGGAGAACTTGCCGGTGAGCGAATGAGCATTGCACTTCGTACCGATTCACAAGAAGATGAGCATTCGTGTTTTTCAGATAATACCCATCGTGATATTTTCTTAAACGCTAAAGGGATCCAGAATGCCTTTAGTGGTCAATACACACGTTTTGATGGTGAGGTTTTACAAGGTGCCAGCATTTATGACTTGCTAGTTGTAGCCGGCCACCCTGAACTGGCAAACAAATTACGTGGAGCACTAGAAGAAACCATGGCAAAAGCGGCAGTGATTGATACCACTGCAAAATTAGGTTACTCATTTGATGTGCAAATACAGCAACCTGAGCTTAAAGGCGCGGTAACAAACACAATAGAAGCCTTAAAAACGCAAACTCAAGTTATTAAAGAAGTCATTGAGGCACTCGAAGTGACTACGGGTGATTTAGAAGGCGATACTGACGAGTTCGGCGGATAAACAACACTCAATAAAATAGCCCATCCAATTGGATGGGCTTTTTGCGTTTATTGTTTGGGGTGAATACACACCCAATGAAGAGGTAATTTTTCATCTTGCGTGGGGCGAAAATGAAAAAGCAGATATGTGTTGTTAGTTTGTTGATGTGGTTAGTAGGGTGTGGAGGTTCTGGCGATAAAGAGCAAACGGTGGTGACTCCGCCAGTCACTCCGCCAACGGTGGTGATGCCAGGTCAACCCGATGATGGCTTAGCCGCACTGAATCCTACTACCCCGGATAGTCTTGAGCATCTCTCAGGTGGGGATGTTACGACGTTAGTTAGTAATCAAGATGCCTTTAGTCAGTCGGCGCCAGCTATTCGCAGTGATTTTGAACTCGATGGGGTATTTAAGTCGGGTGACCATTTATTTCGGGGTGTTCATGTTGGGCAAGGGCCTTTATTCAATAATCCAACTTGCCAAGGATGCCACATTAAAGATGGGCGAGGTGAAGTGCCCAGTGATCCTTCGCAAGCAATGACCAGCATGTTTTTAAGGATCAGCGATGCACAAGGTGTTGCAGATCCAATTTATGGTGATCAAATCCAAACATTTGGCATGAAATCTGGGCAGTCACAAGGTTTATTACCTAAGCATCGCGGTGCGCTTGATGAAGGCGTTGCATACGGTGAAGCGTACGCTTGGGTTGAATACCAAACGATAGATGGCCAGTTTGATGATGGGCAAACTTATCAGCTACGCCAGCCTATTTATAAAGTGAAAGATTTAGCCTATGGCGATTTTAATGCCAATGTGCGGCTATCCCCTCGGGTTACCCCGAGTATTTTCGGTGCCGGGCTATTAGAAGCGATACCTGAGCAGTCTATAACTAGTTATGCCGATCCTGATGATATTGATAAAGATGGGATTTCTGGGCGAGCAGTTTTTGTTACCGAACCGATTTCATTGCAGTTAAAGTTAGCTCGTTTCGGATATAAAGCTGCCACCGCCTCGGTATTGCAGCAAATCTCAGGTGCCTATCGCGGTGATATGGGAATTACTAATGTAGTCGCCACAGAGGAGTCATGTACGGTAGAGCAAACCGCTTGTCTCGCGCAAGCGGCTCTTGAGCAAGATAAAGAGCAAAATGGGCTAGATTTAAGTGCGTTAGCATTGGCACAAGTTGAGTTTTATAATCGTTTATTGGCTGTGCCATCGCGCCGTGGCTTTGATAGCAGCAGCCACACTTGGCAATCCGATGTCTTAGCGGGTCGCACTTTGTTTTTTAACGCCCAATGTGCAAGTTGTCATATTCCTCGGCATAAAACTGCACAAGCGCAAGGCAGCTTATTAGGTGATGCTGGCTTACTTGATTTAGCCGAAACTCGAACCCCGATCGCAGCATTAAGCAATCAAGTTATCTATCCCTATACAGATTTATTGTTGCACGACATGGGGGGCACGTGTGCAGTGATTCAGCGAGAAACAGCGCAAGGTGAAACGTGTACTGAGGGCGCACAATGTTACTGGGTTCAGCGCTGTGAAGGATTAGCAGATGACCGTCCTGAAGGAAGTGCATCAGGCACTGAATGGAAAACCCCGCCTTTGTGGGGGTTGGGCTTAGTCAAAACCGTTAATCCGAGAGCTACATTCCTCCATGATGGCCGAGCTCGTTCAATTACTGAGGCGATATTATGGCATGGCGGAGAAGCGCAAAAGGCGAAAGAAAACTTTAAAGCCATGTCGCTCACTGAGCGTGAGCAGTTACTTACATTTTTAAATTCGCTTTAGGTCTTATGATAAAAAAATATAGCTTACTTGGTTTTATTGCATTGCTGGGAGCTTGCTCAGAGCCATCAAAGGTGCCGAAATTTACCCATGCAGAGCTTCGCCCTGGTGGAGAGGCCACCTTAAAAAGGGTTAACACCCGAACGTTTATTCACCCGTCAGGGAATTTATCGATAGACGATGAATTGGAGTTTTGGGATGGGTTGTCTTTTTTTCGTGATCCTTGGGTGGCTTCCCCTGCAATTACAGCTGACAGAGATGGGTTAGGCCCTCTTTATAATGCTCGTTCATGTAAGGCCTGCCACAGCCGAGGTGGGCGAGGTCGGTTAGTGGGTGAAGGAGTGTCTAGTCCGATGGCACTTTTATTTCGTTTAGGGCAAGAAAAACAAACACTCTCAGATCCGATCTATGGCTCTCAGCTGCAAACATTTTCAGTTTTGACCCCTGCACATTCAGCAACGTTATTACCCGAAGGGCAAGTAAAGCTGAGTTATGAGCTAATTGATGGACAATTTGCCGATGGGACCCGCTATCAATTACGTAAACCTGTGTATCGGCTGGTTAATTTAAGTCAGGGGGAGTTAGATTCGGCGACACAGATCTCGCCCCGTTATGCACCGGCAATTTATGGCATGGGATTACTGGATGCGATTGCGACAAAGGATTTACTCAGTCTAGAAGATGAATTGGATACAAATAACGACGGGATCAGTGGACGATACAACCGCGTACCGGATGTGATTACGGGGGAGCTATCGATAGGGCGCTTTGGTTTTAAAGCGTTACACCCTTCTCTTAATCAACAAATTGCCAGTGCCTTTGTGAACGATATTGGCATCACGAACCCTTATTTTCGACAAGAAACCTGTCAATCAAGTCAGTCTGCATGTTTGTCTGAAGCGAAACGCGCTAAAGGAGAGGAGCAACCTGAAATTCCGATGAAGTTATTAAAAACCACGGAATTTATGAGTGCGCATTTAGCCGTGCAGCCAACACGTAAATTAAAGAGCTCACAAGCGCAGTCAGGTCGACGGATTTTTTATCAACTCGGTTGTGATTTATGCCATCAACCCAGTTTTAAAACCAGAGAGGATTACCCGCAGCCTGAGTTGGCAGGGCAAGTCATTTGGCCTTATTCCGATTTGGCATTGCATGATATGGGAGAAGGACTCGCTGATGGTAAGCAAGAGCATTTAGCGACAGGAAGAGAGTGGCGTACAGCGCCGCTTTGGGGAATAGGTTTGCAAAAACGCATTCAAGGATATCAGGCTTTCTTACATGATGGCCGAGCGCGCACTCTCTCTGAAGCTATTTTGTGGCATGGCGGAGAAGCGCAGGCTGCGCAGGCGCAGTTTTTGGCTTTACCAGAGGTAGATCGTCAAGCCTTACTTTTTTTCTTAGCACAAATTTAATTAGTTTTTACAGGAACGAATATGAACAAATATCTATTAGTGATGCTGGGCGCATCATTTTTGACGGCCTGTGGTGGTGGAAGTAATCCGAGTGAACCAGCCGTTGTTGAGCCGCCACCCGTCGTGGTTAAAACCAATGAGCAAGCGATGGCCGCGGTTCTGCTCGACTTGGCCGATAAAGTAATCATACCTGACTACCTACAACTGCAGCAGCGCAGTGAAGAGTTCGAAATAGCCGCGACGAATTTTTGTTCGTTATCTTCGACTACACAAAATGATTTGACGGGGTTACAACAAAGCTGGTTAGCTTTAAATGCAAGCTGGCAAGCGACAAGACCGACTAAATTAGGGCCTGTTTTTAAGCAATTTCGCTATTCACGTTTGCAAACTTGGCCAGATAACAATGCTGCTGTTTCACGCGGAGTCGCAACCCTATTAGCTTCAGAGCCACTCACAGCTCAGGTGGTTGCCAATACTCAAGACGGTGCACAGGGCCTTCCCGCGTTAGAGTTTTTACTTTTTCCTGAACTGCCAGAGCAAGACTTGTTAGATGCTTCAGATAAAGAGCAGCGTTGTTTAGCGGTGATGGCAATTGCTGCCAATGTGAGAGTCATTACCAGTGAGCTTGTCAGTGGGTGGCAAACTCAAGGTGAGGATTTTAGAGCGCAATACATATCGGGCAGTGGTGAATTTGTGTCGATGAAAGATGCCCTTGAAGAGCAGTTAACAAACTGGTTTGAACTGGTTGAAATTATTACTGATAACAAAATTGGCCAGCCGTTAGGACTATTAGCACCGGGCACATTAAATAATGCAGAGCAATACCGCAGTCAAAGTTCATTGCAAAACATAGAGCAAAACTTAAAAGCATTGCAGCGTATTTATTTAGGTGCTGAAGGATATGGTTTTGATGATTATTTAGGAGAAATTTATCAAGCCCAAGCATTAGATGAAGCTATAAAAACTTCGTTTTCAAACGTGTTTCTCGCGCTTGATGAAGTCAATGGTGCGCTTGAAGTTGCAATAAAAGAAGATGAAGGGCGAGATCAGCTCACGGCATTAAGTAACAAAATTAAAGCGCTACGCACCATTATGGCTAGCGACTTTGTCCAAACAACCGGGCTTAACCCAAGTTTTAATTCGAATGACGGTGATTAAAATGGCGTTAATTTCTCGGCGGCGGTTTTGTCAATCTTTAGTCGGGTTCGCTGGGTTTGCGATGTTGCCAGGCTGCTCCACTCGCCAGAGTGAAGAGCAGTTTGTCAGTGCATATTCGAATCCGAATGGTCAACATTTTGTCGCGCGGTTCAATCGACAAGCTAAGATCCTAGCACAAGTTGAAATACCTATACGAGGCCATGATATTGCCGTGTCACCTGTTGAACCAGGTCGCGTATTTGTGTTTGCACGTCGACCTGGAGAATACTTGTTTGATGTGGATTTACGTTCGGGGCGATTGAATCAAATAAAGCAAGCGAATTCTGGGCGGCATTTTTTTGGTCACGGAGTCTTCAGCGAGGATGGAACAAGACTGTTTACTACCGAAAACGATTTTAATTCTCAAATCGGTAAAGTGGTGGTTCGTGATGCACAGACTTTAACTGTAATTACCGAGTTTAATAGTGGCGGGGTGGGTCCTCATCAATTGGCGTGGCTGAGTGATGGTCGAACTTTAGTGGTGGCCAATGGTGGCATAGCGACCCATCCAGATACCCCAAGAGAAAAGCTTAATTTAGCGACCATGGCGCCAAATTTAACTTACTTGGACAGTCTAAGTGGTGAAATATTACAGCTGTTTACTCCTCCTCATCATCAATTGAGTATCCGTCACTTAGCTGTTCATCAGGATGATAAAGTGGTGATTGCTATGCAGTTTCAAGGTGCGGCGAGTGACATTCATCCACTCGTGTTCACTCAGCAGGGTCGCGAACAGTTACAAGCGTGCCACGCGCCGATGGCGATCTGGCAAAAAATGAATCAATACACAGCCAGTGTCTGTATTGATAAGGCGACAAATGTTGCTGTCGTGAGCTGCCCAAGAGGTGGGTTTGTCAGTTTTTGGGATTTGAAACACGATCGTTTGATTGATGAGTTTACAATCCGAGATTGTGCGGGTGTCTCAAGCACAAAAAGTGGTTTTGTATTGAGTAATGGCAAAGGCGAAGTTCAGTTGGCCAATCCATTGTCGATTGAAAAAGTTGCCAAGTTTCAAGCGCCTGGTCATAAGTGGGACAATCATATGGCGAATTGGACAAGTTAATTGAGCGCGTGCATCGTGGTGTTACTTTTTAGGTGGCGTGATACCCGAAAATTGTTCAATAGAATCAGTAAATATATAAAAACTTTAACTTTCTTAGATTCATGTTAACTGGTAGGATTTGTTAATCTTCGCCTAGTTTAACCAAGCAGGTTAGAATAGCGCTCAAATTTTTAATTGGTGTAATGAGAGTAATGACACAGGCAGTAGATCCATTTGCAGACATCCGTCCATACAATGATGATGAGGTCGGCGCATCAATTCAACGTTTAGTGAATGATGATGCTTTTATTGCGTTGATCGCAAAGCATAATCTACCCAGTTGGCTCGACCCTTTTCATGGTTTACTCACGCCACTTTTAAAATGCTACTTAGCTAAAAAATGGTCTAAATTTACCTCTGTTGCTCAGATCCAACAGGTCGTAGCCCATTATTTGGGACGAGTGATCAATGAAACCACCTCAAAGGTCACATTTTCTGGGCTTGAGCATTTAGATAAAAAACAAGCGTATTTATTTATTTCGAACCATCGTGATATCGCACTTGACCCGGCTTTAATTAACTGGGGTTTGCACACTCATAAAATGAATACAGTACGCATAGCTATTGGTGATAATTTACTGCAAATTCCTTATATTACAGAGTTGATGAAGTTAAATAAAAGCTTTGTCGTAAAGCGTTCGGCTAAAGCGCCTAAAGAAATGCTACGAGCGTTGTCACAACTTTCAGCATATATTTATGACTCTTTAACCAGCAATAATTCTATTTGGATTGCGCAAAAAGAAGGGCGAACCAAAGACGGTGATGATCAGACTGATCCTGCGTTACTTAAAATGTTACAGCTGAATGGCCGCAAATTAAAGTTGGATTTCGCAGATTATGTGCGTGAGCTTAGAATTGTTCCTGTGTCTATTTCGTATCAATTTGAGCCTTGTGCCATTGCCAAGGCAAAAGAGCGCTATCATAAAAGCACGTTTGGTGAATACAAAAAAGCCGAAGGCGAAGATATAGAAAGCATTATGGAAGGATTTCGCTCAAATAAAGGGCATGTACATGTTGCATTTGGTCAGCCGATAATCGATCGCTGTGATACTCCAGAGCAACTTGCACAAACAATAGATGAGCAGATTTTATCGTCATATTATTTGCATCCGGGCAATTATTTAGCGGCTAATTGTCAGTTAGAGGACATTCCAGCTAACCAAAGAGAGCTATTTGAGCAACGAATGGCTCAAGTGCCTGATGAGCTAAAAGAGCTGGTAATGGCTATGTACGCAAAGCCCGTTATAAAGCAATTAGCCTCACGTTAGATACTAAAAAAGCCGCCAAAGCGGCTTTTTTAGTATCTTCAATGTATTGATTATTCATCCTGACAGTTGTAAAAAGTTCTACTAAGATTATTTAAGCCTGAATACTGTCAGGGGGATTAATGCAACAAATTGAAATTTTTGAAATTCCATCCCCTTGTATCGGAGTATGTCAAACCAATAGCCGCGGTTATTGTTTAGGATGCTTTAGAAGTCGTGACGAACGTTTTCTTTGGCAAAAGATGTCAGATGCAGATAAAAAGCAAGTCATTGTCTTATGCCAACAACGAAAGCGAAGGGCTGCCAACGCTGCGATGACAAAAAAACCGACTGCCGAAGGTAAACAAGATGATTTTGATTTTTAAACATAACGTATTTTAAGTATGACTTTGACTTTAAAACCAGGCACATATTTTAAATTAACTATCGCACTGATTATGGTAGTTGGTTCATTCGCTTTGGTTGCTAATTGGTACATTGAAGAGCGTGCAAGTGCGTTATTATTTCAAAATTTAGAAGAAGTGCATCGCAGTCAAAAAGCTTCTTACGAGTACCTCGAAACGAAAAAAGAAATGGCACAGCTTGCTGTGGCTTATGCGAATAAAGATCACAATCAAGTGATTAAATACCGAGACATTATTCGCCTCAAAATTCGTTCATTGCGCAAAGAGCTCAATTTATGGCGATACGCAGTGGAAGCCGATTTGAGTATTGCAACTGATGAAGTGCGTGAAGCCGAGCAAGAAGAGTTACAAGAACTCATTGAGCTATCTGATTTAGTCGTTGTTTTTCAAAAAGATACCAATCAATTGTTGGCTAAAACTTCTACATCAGAGTTAACGTTTGCGCAGTTTAATGTGTATTTAATGCAGTGGGCAGAAGAAAATAAATCACTTGATGTGGCATTTTCAGAGTTAGTGCGTGAAACTAAAGCTGAAAACTATCTTGAACTAGATGAGTTTGAAGAACAATTAAAATTCACCACACAAGCCGACTTTATTTTATTGATTTGTACCGTATTAATTGCGTTATTGTTTGCGTATTTAGAGCGACGTGCATCGTATGCACCACTTATAAAAATAAAAAGCTTTCTGCTTAATTTACGTAATCAACAACAGTCAGAGTTAGACTTAAGTGCGTATGGAGCTTTTTATCAACGACTAGAACAAAGATTAAAAGTCGCAATTGGTCATATCGAAAATGATAAAATGCAACGGCAAGATGAGATAAATCGGCTGAAACATTCACTGGATGATTTGCACCAACAGCATGAAATCAATGGCTTTGCGCTTGATAATATTGCTGAGGCTGTCGTTAAAACTAACTTAAGCGGCGAGATCATATTTTATAATCGAGCGTTTGAAACACTTCTCAAAGGGACGAAAGTCGCTTTAATCCGTAATATTCAATCGATAGTTATATTACGCTTACCCAGTGGTGAATTACTCCAGTTTGAGCGGTTAATCAAAGAAATCGCGGCGCTGACTGAACCAATGCTGCAAAAAAATTTGGTGTTAGATACGCTCTCAGGGCAGCTTGAAGTGGATGTTTCTGTGCAACTTTTAGATTCTGGGGTGTTATTAACTATTTCAGATGCATCGATAGTGCGACTTCAGCAGGCGCAAGATAATTTACTTCATAGTTTATATGAAAGTTTCGAGCAACCTATTTGGTTACTCGACCAAAATTGGAATGTACTGGATTTAAACAGTTATGCATGCCGGCAATTTGATAAAGAAAAACAGCAACTTGTTGGATGTAGGATGCCAATGATTGACTTAGTGCTCACTAAACAATTAGATTATCAAAATATCACTCAGGCACTTGAAAAACAGGGAAGATGGAAAGGACAATTACTTGACTATTGTAAAAATTATCAAACAGTCCAAGTTGATGTTGAAATTAAAAAGCTCGCTTTCCCTTCTTCATTGGGGGTGTTTTTTATCGTGGTCAAGCCTAAAAATTAGTTGTCATACCTATTCACAGTCTGCGAATGAACTAAGTGTTTCTTTTTGAAAGCGCTGAGCGTGCCGTTTGTTTCATATTGCTTGAGTAAAGTTGAAATAAGCTGGTGTAACTCTGCATGGCTATTGTGGATATAGTGATAACTGGATGTATGCTTGACTGATTGCACTGTGTAGTGATTATCAGGAAGGGGCCCAACTTCAGCGTGGAGTTGAAAATCTAGGACTAGAATCGCTTCTGTCAGCGCCTGATTAAGAAGAGTGAGTTGGCTCTTAATACTTTTAACTTCTAATATCTCACCTGTGTAATTTTGTTTATTTAAATAGTTATTCGCTGCGGGGTAGGTAGGTACGATACTTATCTTCTTAAAGTCGGTTACGTGACAAGGAGCACACTGGGGATTTTTGTGTATCAATAATAATTGAAAATCAAACAACGCAGTTGGAACACGTAAGAGGTTGCTGTATGTTTTTTCAATATCAATGACCCGTGCAAGTTGACCATCTAATTCGCCTGTATTGGCAGCCATTAAGGCGCGTTCTCGAGGAAAGTCGATAAGCGTAAGTTGGTATCCTGTTTCTTGGTAAGCCTGAGAGATTAAATCAATTACGTATCGTGATTGCGGGGTATCCGCAGGCCGATTGAACTTTAAAGGCTCTACGCTGAACGCGCTTTGCGTAAAAATGAAGGCTAAAATGAACAAAAGCCGATTAGAAATCATAGAAACCAATTTATTGTGGGCTGAGTCATGTTTGTGTTTTTTCATATTTAAAGGTTATGGTAAGCTTATCAGCTGAGCTAATTATTTATACTCTTAAAGTGGGAAGTCTTTAGTATCATGAGTTACAACTTATGCCTTTTGTCGCGAAATGATAAATATCAAATTCAGCTAGAATATGAAGCATCTTATTGGGCTTATCAAGTGAAAAAGGGTAAAAAAACCCGCGATGTAGTCTACAGCACCATTTTATCTCGCTCTGTTTCAGAGCAAGACTTCTTAAAGCGGCAATTTGAGCAATATTTAAGTATGATGTAATGAGGCTTGATGAATGTGAGGTTGTTAAACTTGAGGCGGTGAAAACTCCGTTGGTGAATAAGTTTTACGATCATTGCCGTGCTAAAGGTCGTGCTAAAAAGCACGACGAGGTATGGGTCGTTTATTATCAAGGCCACATCATCGCTGCATGTCGAATTCAACCCATTGAAGGAGAGTGTTTTTTATCGACCGTGATGGTCGAGCAATCCTATCGTTCACAAGGGGTTGCCCGCTTCTTCCTAGGCATTGTTTTGTCAAATATGACACAGCCTCTGTTCACTTTTGTTTATGAATACTTGCAGCTATTTTATACAAGCTTAGGGTTTATTGACGCCCAAAGACTGCCTTTATCGTTATCAAGTCGTTTCATTCAATATCAAAAACAGCAAGGCAATCTACTGGCTATGCAATTTGTGCCGTAAGTGGAAAATTAAACAAATTTAGTTACAAATTCCAGTATTTATGTTCATAATTAATCAATTCCATTCACAGAATTTGCTTTTTTAAGGCTTACATTTGTTACTAATTACGCGTATTTTTTTAGTACTTATTTTTTCTAACTTTTTGTCTTCTACTGTGTTTGCAGCACCCGTCCAACGCCTTTCACCTGATGAAGGGCTGACTCAAAGTTATGTGAGTAAGTTATTAGTTGATAAACAAGGATATCTTTGGATTGCAACCCAAGGTGGGCTGAATAAATACGATGGTCTAACCACCCAAGCCGTCGAAGGTCCTGAAGGGATCTTGAAGGACATGGCGATTGAGCTTTTGTATCAAGATTTATCGGGGACGATTTGGATTTTCTCTTTGGCTCAAGGTTTATTAAACTTCTCTCCTGATACATCTCAATATCGTCAGTATTTATTTCAACCCCAGTCTTTAGAGCAAAGTTACAGTCAGGCCATTTATGCGATGCTAGATGCCGGTGATCAGACACATCTGTGGTTAGGTCGAGGTACCAATGTTGCGTTGTTGAATCGTCACACCGGTGAGATAAATACGGTGCTGGAGATCCCCAATATGGATTTCAAAGCATCTGCTGTTCGCAAATTATTGCAGTTTAATCACTTTTTATTTATTGCAACGACCGAAGGGTTATATGTTTATGATACTAAGTCCGGTCAATCTCGTTTGGTTGAGCATACGCTTACGCCTCCCACTTCTCTAAATCAAAATAACGCCAAAGAATTAGTATTGTTCGATAATGAAACTTTGTTATTAGGAACTGTACAGGGACTTTATCAAATAGATATCTCAAATCTAGCGAAAATGATGGAGAGCCCCGATGTTGCCTTTAAAAATACAGAGCTTATTTCAGATTTAAATATCTGGACTATCAATAAGAAATCAGATTACTTACATCTAGCAACCAATCAGGGGTTGTATCAATTTTATTTAAAAGAAAATCATTTAGTTAAAAATAATATCGTGAGTGAACAATTTTCGTTATCCGATCCGAGCTTTGTAAACATGATCGAAGATCAGCATGGCTCCATGTGGTTAGCAACAAAAAATGATGGGGCTTTTTTCATTCCAGATAATCGCAGTATGTTTTTTAATTATCACAACGAAAATTTAAGAGGCCCAGGCTTGTCTCATCACAATGTTTGGAGTATCGCTGAGCAAGGTGAATACGTGTGGTTAGGCACGAATAATGGCTTAACAAAACTTAATTTAAGCACCTATGAATCAGAGGTCTACTTACAAAATTATTTTGCTGATGAATTTAATAGTGAGTTTAATATTTCCCAATTGTATTTAGCTGGTGACTCCATTTATTTATCGTCGGTAGAAGGGATGATGAGTTTTAATACCCACACCAATCAACTTAAAGCGCTAGAAACTGTAACTGATCAATATCAAGACTATTTAAAAGATTATAGCTATGGGGGGATCCTGTTAAATGAAGAACAGTTATATCTTATCCATATTGAGCTTGGGCCTTATATTTATAATATTCAGACACACACAGTTACCCCCTTAGCTGGAGACTTTTCTGGATTGGAAATGGAGTTAGCACAACGATTTTTAGCACCATTGCCCGATAAACCAGATCAGGTTTTACTTTTTCAAGGCGGAAAGTTATTTAGGGTAGAGAGTGAGCGGCAGACTTTAGAAGTGATTTATCAACTTGATAGAATGGCTCACAATAATTCTATTTGGTTGAGTAGTCATTTTGTGGACAAAAACAATGTTTTATGGCTGTCGTTTACTAATTTAGGTTTAATTGGCTTAGATGCTGATACATTTCAAATTGTGCACCCATTTAAAGAAAATCAAGACGATATTGGTAGTTTGTTGTATGGCATGATCAGCGATGATGAAGGGATGGTTTGGCTGTCAAGCCACCAAGGAATACTGCGCTTTGATCCTGATAATGGGCATTTTCAGCGTTTTACCGTTGATGAAGGACTTGATACCAATGAGTTTAATGATAGCGCGAGTTTAAAGCTGGCTGATGGCCGAATCGCATATGGCTCAGTCAAAGGGTTAACCGTTTTTTCGCCACAGCAGAACCGCCCCCGTAGCGATATATTGGAACAAGTAAACATTACCTCTGTTAAGTTGATGTCACCGCGCATGAACTTATCGTCAATGACAAAAATTTTCAGTATTGAATTAGATCACGATGTAATCGGTTTAGAAATTGCCTACTCGGCGATGACGTTTAAATTACAAGAACGTGTGGAATATCAGTATCAACTTGGTGAGCAAAAACTGGTTTCAACCAAAAATAATAATGTTGTTTTCCCAAAGTTTAACCCAGGTGTCTATGACTTTAAAATTCGCGCTCGCGACCCATTAACAGGGAATTATACTCCTTATACTTCATTAAAAATTACAGTGAATTATCCTCCTTTTCGCTCGCCTATTTTTATGACTCTGTATGGATTACTCTGCTTGGTCGTATTATTTATTTGGTTCTACCGGCGTAATAAAATTCAGTTACAGCTTGTGCAAGCGCATAAAGAAAGCCAAGAAAGTGAAGCGAGGCTCAAACTTGCGCTCGAAGGCAGTCAGTCAGGTGTTTGGGATTGGAATATTCATTCATCTATGATTTATCAACCGCGTTTAATCAATGAGCTCGGTTATGAAGCTGAGCAATTATCATTAGAAGAATACTTAAATAAAATTCATCCAGATGATAGAGCTAAATTCAGAATCGAATGGCTGGAGTTTTTATCAACCAATAAAGGTTTTTTTGAGTGTGTATATCGGGTTAAAGATCATCAGGGTCATTGGCGTTGGTATAAAGATTTTGGCAAGGTAATGGCGTGGCAAAATGAGATGCCTAGTCAAGTCGCGGGGACATACACAAATATGACCCGTGAATTGGCTTTTGAAGAAAGTGCGCGGTTATTTAGTGCTGCCTTTGAGCACACGAGAGATTGGGTGTTGATTTTAGACAAACGGTATCGCGTTCGAGCGGTCAATAAAGTGCTCAGTGATGCCTTTGCGTTTACCCTTGAGACCCAAACAAGCCGAGCATTGACCTTGGGATTAAACAAAGAAACTCGGTTAAATTACTTACGTATTATGGCCAAATTAAACTTGGGTGAGCACTTCCAGTCAGATGAGGTGGTTAAAACTGCTGATGGGGTACTTCACCCAGTTATTATTAAAGTCAGTACTATGGGAAATAAAGATGGCTGTATTGATAACTATATTGTTGTTATTACAGATATTACCGAACAAAAAGAGGCGGAAAAAGAGCTCAGAGTACTGGCGAATTATGACCCTTTAACTAAATTACCTAATCGGTCGTTATTAGTTGATCGTATCGCCCATGCCACTGAGCTTGGAAAGCGGCACCACAGCCGAGTTGCGTTGTTGTTTATTGATTTAGACCACTTTAAGCAAGTCAATGACACGTTAGGTCATGATTATGGTGATAAATTATTGATTACCGTAGCAGAAAGGTTGAAGAATGTATTAAGAGAGCAAGATACAGTTGCGCGTCTCGGCGGCGATGAGTTTGTTATATTAATTGAAGATATTGACGAAATTGATGAGTTAATCCCTGTTTGCCGAAAAATTTGTCATGAAGTAGGCTTACCCGTTCAGTTGGGTAATCATTTAATGAATGTCACCCCAAGCGTCGGTGTTGCGATTTACCCTGATGATAGTAAAGATCCGATGGGATTGTTGAAATCCGCAGATATCGCCATGTACCACGCAAAAAAACAAGGGGGGAGCACTTACCAATTTTTCCATCAAGAAATGAATCAAAAAATTCAACGTAAATTGCAGTTAGAAATAGAACTTAAAGAAGCGGTGCAGCGCGAAGAATTTGTGAATTTTTATCAACCGATTATCTGTGCTACCGAGCATAAACTCAAAGGCTTTGAAGTGTTACTTCGCTGGCAGCAGCTCAATGGCATGGTGTCGCCAGGAGAGTTTATTCCGGTAGCTGAAAGTATGGGCATTATTACCACACTTACTTTAGCTACATTAGAGCGTGCGTTGAAGGATTTATCTTATTGGCTGACTTTGCAACCGGAATGTTATGTTTCGATTAATCTGTCAGCTCGTGATTTTGATTTTGAAGGGATTGCGGAGCAGTTAACATCTCGAATTGTACAAGCGGGGATTGAAGCGCAGCATGTGGTATTTGAAATAACCGAAAGTGCGCTGATGCAAGATACTGAAAAGGCACTTGAAGTCATGCTTAAATTAAAAGAGTTAGGCTGCCGAATTTATATGGATGACTTTGGTACTGGTTATTCATCGTTAGCCTACTTGAAACGTTTTCCAATTGATGTGCTTAAAATAGACCAAAGTTTTGTTCACGATATCGGTCAAGATGCCAGTGATGAAGCCATTATTCATTCAACACTGGCTTTAGCGCATAGTTTGGGTAAAGCCTGTGTGGCAGAAGGGGTTGAAACGCAAGCTCAAGCAGAGTTTTTACAAATGTTTGGCTGTGATTACCTACAAGGTTATTTGTTTTCTAAACCTCAGCCGCTCGAACACATCGACGCATTATTAGGTACCGATTGGCGAACGTATTTTTAAGTCGACTGTGTGATTGGCTCTTCAATCAATGGTTGAGCTTTTCTCCGCAATGTGGGCAATAGTTTAATTGGCTTTTGGCGTTGAGTTCATTGCGGATAGCCGCTTTACTTTCTAGTTTGCTTAAACCTAAGTTTAATCGTAGCTCTTCTAATTTTATGAGCTCGGCCTTGGTCAATTGTCCATCTTCTAATGCGCTATGGACATGGTCAGAAAATAAGGCCCGGCGCTTTCTTATTTGCTCTGAAAAACTTGAGGCCAGTAAGCCGGTTGGAATTGCGACCATTCCCATACTTAATACAGTGATCACGCCTCCAAAAAACTTGCCTGCTGGTGTAATTGGCACGACATCCCCATAACCGACGGTGGTCAGCGTCGCCATCGCCCACCACATAGCGGCAGGAATCGATCCAAACTTGTCAGGCTGGATATCGTGTTCGAGTAAATAAATACCGCACGAAGCCAGAATCAAAATCACGGCCATAATAAAAAATGCTGCAAGGAGTGAATTACTTTCTTCTTTAAATGATTGTAAAAGTAATTGCATTGCCCGGGAGTAACGAGTGAGTTTGAAGATCCGCAGTAAACGCAGAGCACGTAAAAACCGTAAATCAAGACTCACAAAAAACATGAGGTAAAATGGCAAAATAGCGATTAAGTCAATTAATGCTAATGGGCTTAAGATATATTTGATGCGAATTTTGAATGGACTGTCTGTTGAGTGTTCAAATTGTTCTAAATCAACACTAACCCAAACCCGGGTGAAGTATTCCACAGTAAAAATTGCGACAGAGACGATTTCAATCCAAATAAATAGCTGCTTGTGGGCTTGGGCGATAGAAACGACAGACTCAAGCACTATCGCAATAATATTGATGCTGATCAGGATCACTAATACAGCATCGAGCCAACGACCTTTATTGATATTTTTGCCTGAACCTTCAAGGATTTCGGCGAGAACTAATCGAATCGAGCGCAAAATTTAATCCCCATTATTCAAATCATTGGTCAGTTTAAAAATTATAAGCCATCGATACAATCGACAGGTTAATTTATTTGCCATATTAGGTCGCCAGATTCAGTGCCATGATAACCGTACCTTCTTCAAAATCTCGTTTAATAGTAAAACCAAGTTTCCTCGCTAATGCAATCATTCCGGTGTTTTCAGGTAAAGTGATTCCACTGATCAGTGAGACTTGTTGATTTTTGCAGTGATCGATCGCGCTTTGAAGTAGCACTTTGCCAAGGCCTAAGCCCTTTAAGTCTGACCGGATCACAATGGCAAATTCGGCTTCATGATTGTCAGGCTCCATCAACACACGAGACACGCCGAGTGTCTGCCAACCTTGTGGAGTTTCTTGAGAGACAATAAACGCCATTTCGCGGTCATAATCAATCTGAGTCATTTTTGCAAGTTGCTCATGACTAAAGTCCGGTAGTTCTCCAAAGAAGCGTTTGTAGCGGTCTTCTTTGGTGAGTGATAAATCAAACTCCCTATGAGCGGCTTCATCTTCAGGTTTGATTGGACGAAGAAGGGCTGTAGACCCATCTTTTAAGGTGATTATTTGTTCTAATTCTTTTGGGTAAGGGCGAATACAGAGGCGTTTAGTCCCTTTAATTTGATATTTTTTCAGGGTCATCATCGCATCAAGGACTAAGAATTGACCATCAATCGCCAGTACCGGATTGAGCTCAAGAGAGGCAATGTCGGGCTGATCAACAATAAGTTGCGACACGCGGGTCAGCAAAGCACATAACGTATATTTATCAATTTTATCAGGTAGATGCTTGTCTTTAATAAAGCCTTTATCATGAGCGGCTGCGATTAAATATTTAGCTAAGTTCATGTTCAGAGGAGGAAGTGCGACAGCAGCTTGTGCAAAGCTTAAGCCTGTACCAGATTCGCCGAGTAATATAACAGGGCCAAAGCACGGGTCACTTTTTATTGCTATTCGCAGCTCTTGAGCCCCAGCCCTCGGCGCCATTTTTTGTAATGAGAAGCCTTCAATAATGGCATCGGGATAGGTTTGCTTAATTCGCAATAACATTGCAAAAGCTGTTTGTTCAACTTCATCTCCATCATTCAAATTGAGAACGACTCCCCCGACATCGGATTTAGACTCAATACTGGGACTAATCAGTTTTAACGCGATGGGAAATCCTAAATGATGGGCTTGCTCTTTCGCTTCGCTCGGAGTTAGCGCCACTTCAGTTTGAATAATATCGATGCCGTAATGTTGTAATATAGGCCGGGTTTGATATGTAGAGAGATAGCTTTGCTCGTCGAGCAAATGCTGTTTTATCATTCTTTTAGCGGCACGGTTATCAACACTGTACGACTGTGGTAATGATTCAGGCGTTTGCGTTAAATGTTTTTGGTTACGGCGATACTGTACTAAATGCATAAACGCGCCAACCGCTCCTTCAGGCGTACGGTAGGTAGGGATCCCCCCTAAATTACAAACCTTTCGTGCTGCGTAGGCTGCGTCTTCTCCCATAAAGTTAGTTAAAACATAGGGCCGCTGCATTTTGGGCAGGGTATTGACGGTTTCAACAATGATTTTTGCATACTCTTCGCTAGGCGCTAACGCTGAAGGGCTATGTAGTATTAATAGGTTATCAACCTCGGGGGCTTTTAGAAGTATCTCCAACGTTTTTTTATAGCGATTTGGGTCTGAGTCACCAAAAATATCCACCGGATTTGAAATCATGTCATCTTGTGGCATCACTTTATTGAGTTGGCTGATTGTATCGTTGCTTAAAGTGGCGAGGCGTCCAGAGCTTTGAATGAGGGTGTCAACAGACATCACACCCGGGCCACCGCCATTAGTTAATACGGTTAAATGCTCTTTTTTGAGCAGTTTCGGGTGAAGCGCAAGCGTTTGTGTGGCAGCGAAAAGTTCGCGTAAGTCATTAACTCGCAGCATTCCCGCACGTTGAAACATTGCATCATACACTGCGTCGGCACTCGTATACCCGCCTGTATGAAGTTGTGCAGCAGCGGCACCTAAATGGGTTTTTCCCGTCTTAATTGCGATGACAGGTTTATTCACAGCCGCCGCACGTGCCGCCGAGATAAAACTGCGTGCATTAGCGATATTATCGATGTACAACAAGATGGCTTGTGTTTTTGGGTCGCGTCCTAAAAAGTCAATTAACTCATGAAAGTCAATATCGCAACAATCTCCCATCGAGACAAAGTAGGAAAAGCCAATGCCTTTATTTTGCGCCCAGTCCAAAATAGTGGAACACACGGCAGCTGATTGAGAAATAAAGGCGAGTTTTCCTGGGCTTGCAATGGTGTGAGAAAAACTCGCATTGAGGCCAATACTGGGTATTAATAGACCAAGGCAATTGGGGCCCAGTAAGTTAACGCCGTGCTCTTTGGCGGCCTGATGTAATGCTTTCTTTTGCGCTTCTTTAAAGCCTGAGGCGATTAATATCGCGTTTTTACATCCTTTTTCGCCCAAATCTGCGATTAATTTAAGTGAAATATGTTTATTGGTGCACAGAATCGCTAAGTCAGGTATTTGAGGTAATGAAGCTATATCAGGATACGCGAGCACACCATGGACTGCTTTATATTTGGGAGTGACAGGCATAATAGGCCCATTAAATCCGCCTTGAAGTAAGTTTCTCATTACCACAAATCCTGCTCGGTTAGCTTGATTTGATGCGCCTATCACCGCGACAGAGTGAGGATTAAAAAACTGGCTGATCCGCTTTACACTCATATTCTTCCCTCAAATATGCTGTTTTGTGGCCTAATGTGACCGATTTAACCTTAAACTAACGTGTTTAGAATTAGATTCCAATTAGCGGTTAGTTTATAGTGTGGTTATATTGTAACAAGCTAAATGCTTATCTTTAATTTCCTGACAGGCGTAATCATGACCTTATTGCTTATTTGTGCAGCCCTAGGTGCCAATGCCATTGATTTAAAACAGATGATCCCATTACACCAACAAGATTTAGTGACTGTACATGCGTTAGGATCGCCTGAATCGGGCACTGAGCACTTGATGTTTATCAAAAAATCGATTCCTTTAATGATCAATTACCAAAAAACGGAGCGTATTTATGTGCTCAGTGGTGATGGCACTGTGACGTTAGATGGACTCACTTTAGCCGTGAAGCAAGGTGATTACATACCTGTTCCGCTCTTAGAGCATGGTGTGCAGCTAGGTTTTGACCAAGACGTTAAAGTATTATCTGTATTGGGTTGATTATTAGTGTGACGAAGGAAGCTGCAATGGATAAAAACTCGCTTAAGCAAAATGTCATAATAGGTGTACTTCTGGCCATAGGTTTAACCTCTTTAGGCTGGCAAATAAAAACAGGCTTACTCGAATATAAAGCCATGGAACGCACTGTTTTGGTTAAAGGTTTAGCAGAACAAGAAGTTCTTGCAGATACTGTGATTTGGCCAATTCAATTTAGCGATACGGGTAATAATCTCGCGGAGTTAATTGAACAGGTTCAATCGAAAAATGAAGCCATCAATGCATTTTTAGTCTTACATGGCTTTGATGAGAAGGAAGTGTCGTTAGGGGCGTTGGCAGTGATTGACAAACTGGCTGATCAATACGGAAATAATCAAGGGGTTAAATATCGTTACTTAGTCCGCTCGACAATTACTGTGCACAGTCAAGAGCCTGAAAAAGTAAATAATGCGTTGAGTAAAATGAGTGAGTTAGCCAAGCAAAATATTGCGATTGCGGGTCAAAACTATGACAGCCGAGTGCAATATTCATTTACAGGATTAAACGAACTCAAACCGCAGATGATCCAAACGGCAACAGAACAAGCGCGAGAAGTGGCCGAAAAGTTCGCTAACGACTCTCAATCTAAATTAGGAAAAATCAAGTCAGCACGGCAAGGGCAATTTAGTATCTCAGACCGTGACTCAAATACGCCACATATTAAACATGTTCGCGTGGTTTCGACCATTGAATACTATTTATCAGATTAATGGATTAATCCGCTATGCTTCATATTACAAATGGCGATAACGCGAATTTATACCTCAAACGCATCGGCATTCAAGGGCAATTTCAGGCTTGGCAAGATGCCTTACATGAAGGGCTGATTAGCTCACACACGGATTTGCATTCAATTAGTGAAATTCGTAGCCATTTTTTAGCTGATTACTTTTGTCTCGACTTAAAAGTAGTACAGGAAAAATTCGCTCAGCGAGACCAAACTTTGAGCGAACTATCCGAGCACGACTCACTGACTTTATGGCTCACGCCTGAGTTATTTGATGCATTAATTGGCTTGCAGTTCTTGGCTTGGTATCGTGCGACAGGCCGCCCGGTTAATCAGCTTTTTATTGTGATGCTCCCTGAATACTTACCGCCCCAAGAGTTAAATGCCGAGCAAGTTTCTCAGCATTATCAAAGTCGCTTTAATCCCAGTGCCGAGTTTCTTCAATTAGCTGAGCAAGTGTGGTTAGGACTAGTGACATCATTAAGTATGCTAGAGCAAACGCTCACGCTTGATTTTAAATTTTGGCCTAATCTTAAACCTGCGATGAGACGTTACTTAGAAGAAAAACGCTTGAATCATGGATATAACCGCACCCAATGGCAAATCATTGAAGCTTTATCTAGTGGGCCGCTTTCTTTGGCACAATTATTCGGAGCGAATCAAAATCAAGAGGAAGTGGTATTTATGGGCGATCTTAGTTTTTGGTGCTTGCTTGAACAAATGCGCGATATTATCGATATTGACACTGAAGAATGTATTTTACATCAAAATATTGAGTTTTATCATCTGCATAAATGTAGCCTTAATAAAAATGGGACGCGACTTTTATAAACATGAACACGTATAGCCATTCAATTTTTTATGGTGTTATAAAATACCCATCGCATAAACCTTTGCAATTGCTTGTTGTCTATTTGAGCTGTTGGTTTTTCGGATACAATTGGCAATGTGATAATTCACTGTACGATCAGTGATGGTTAATATTTGGCTTATTTCCCAAGACGTTTTACCCTCAGTGGCCCATTTTAAACACTCAATTTCTCTTTTTGTAAAATGGACCTGTTTATTTGAATCTCTTTTTATTCTTTTAAATGCATCATACATATACTGCACTCTTACTATCGATTTAAAGTATTCTTCCTTTAATAGTTTGTTGTCTTTTGCTCTTAATATTAAGCAACCGAAGTCCGAGGAGGTACCTTTGAATGGAATGATGAGTGTATCGTAAAATATTGCAAATCCTTTTTGTTTTTTTGGATCTTGCACTTTAAAAAAATTCAATATTTCACTGAGCTTTAAAGGCTTTACTTCGGATAAACAATAGCTCCTGATTAATTTCTCCCCTTGCATTAAGCGCGTCAATGCTTCACCTAAATCTCCATAAATCTCTACAGGGTGGTGTTTATTTAATTCAGGTGAATAAACACAAAATGCATAGCTTTTAGCATTTATTGACTGAGCTATATTATTCAATTCATTATTTAAATCATTAAATGATTTAACTCTTTCTAGCTGCTTTGTTGGCTCAGCTAAATTTTGATGAGTTACTTCTGGCATCAATTGAGTCACCTTGACAAGGAATATAAAAAGCGCAGCTTCGTATATTCCTTGCTTGTTTATTGAACGAAAAATCTAGATATCTAAGGGAATAATAGTTAGTTGGTTGTTAAATTGGTTTGTTAGCAGCAAAATAGATTTACCTGAAGCTAAGAATTTAAGTGACTCGAACTCTTGCCATGTTTGATTTTCGAGTATTTTTTTAGTGTTATTGAGTGTGCCATCTGTTACCCAGACACTGCCTTCACCCTCAATATAAAATAGTAACAAACCAGTATTAATACTGATTGATGAAAATGTCGCTGCCGCTTGATTGAGCGTGATAAGCGGATCTGAAGTTAAATTAAGGTGAGTGATTAATTCATTCAAGCTTAGCGTGTTATTTCCATAATAAAGAGTGTTGAGCTTTGCCTGATTGCCAGTTAGTTGGTTGGCAGTCACTAATAAATTACCTTGTGCAGAGAGTAAATCGGCGGTTGTATTTTTGAAAGGTTGCCAAGTCATTGATTGGTTAGCAATCTCAAAAGATAAAATATTATCTCCTTCAATCATAAGTAATTTATTCTTCTCGTCACTGGCTTGAAGTAATGCAAATTGGTTCGGTTTATTAAGAGTTTGAATCACTTGATTGACATGATTTCCCATTATTTCTACAGCGGTTAAAACCCAATGGTTATCAGCATTATTTGCTAACCAGACGGTACCATTTTCAATTGAAATGGCTCCATAATCGGATCCAGAGGTCACGTGTTGATTGGCATCTGTGCTTGGCTTATTCGATTGCGATACAGAACGGTCAAGAACGATATGATCGTCTGCTTGTGTGAGCCAAGAAAGTACACCAGAAGATACGAATAAAGGAGAAACAATATCTCGAGTAATGGGCCTGATCAGTGACCAAGTTTGCTCTGTATCTGAAAATATATACAGCCCAGTGCTGGCTAAGCTGTATAGTTTAGACTGCACTTTAACCAAGCTAGAGAATGACTGAGAAAATGAGTCTATCTTATCAATCGCGCCATTTTTAAGCGTTAATGAATAAATAGTATCACCGAGTAGAAAAAACTGTTTGCCATAATAAGAATGAAGCTGGATATAATCAGACAAAGTAGTCTGAGTAATATCAAGTGGGATCTTTTTTGTTTCAGTGATGATATGAGTATCAATGATGGACTCAGATTGTTCAGTTGCAATTAAAAATTCTTCACACTGTAAAACCCAGTGGCCATTGCTTTGATTATTTTGTATCAAATCACATAATAAAGGGCCCGTGGATGAAATAATACTGGGCGTTTCTGTGGCGCTTACTTGTGTTTGAATACCCTCATCTTCAAGCGTGTATATTTGATCTTTTAGCTTCACATTGACAGAGTATGGAAGTTTTTTTTCTAATGAAATAGTGACGAATTCTGTACTGGCTTTGGTTTCACATTCGATCATTAAATTATGTTGAATATCGGTGATTTTATTGACTTGGTATGTACAGGTGTGAGAGTCAGGAAATACAAATTCTGTAGGGTCTGAATAGCTTGAGTTTTTGGATAACAGCTGTTGATTTGAATCGATACTGTAATTTTTACCCAGCCAATTGAAAGAGATATTACCTTCAGTTAACCCTAATAATTCGATGTTCAATTCAAATTGAGAGCTAATTGGCGGGGGAGTCTTATCTTCTGAATCAGAGCTTGAACCTGAACACGCAATGTTTAAACAACAGAGCAAACCAACTGCACTAAACGTCCATATCTTTTTTAACACGATAACTTCCTAATAAACTGTAAATAAATTGCCTTTAAACTAATAGTAACAAGAATTATTCAGTAATGACAGTACCAATTTTGGGTACTGTCATATTTATCAGGTTCCGTTGTTTAAAAAAATTACTTACCAGAGAATCTTATCGACCTTACATGTCGGTTTAATGAATATTGAGCCTTGTGTAGGTTTACTGCGCCTTTGTACATTGAATTTGTGTAATTATTTAGCCGGTGTTGTAGGTAAGCGCCTGCAGGTATTAATACAAATCTAGTTGTATCAAGTAATTGTCAAGGGAACGTAATTTAAACAATATACTTAAAAATTAAGAGATTAGATAAATATCATGACTTCAATTATTAAAAAATCGCAACTTGCACTGGCTGTGACAGCTTCTATTTTTTCAACTTTAGCTATCGCTGCTCCGTTGGATCAAACAGAGAAAGATATTCAAGGTTTATTCTCTGTTGATACTCAATTGGCTTACACACTGTATGCAGATTCGGTTGATCAAAACTTAGTGTGGTATGTGCCAAAAGTGGGTCAAATTGCGTTGTCAGGTGCGAGTACAGCCGCTCCTAAACCAAGGTTTTCGGTTTATGCTCGCGCTCCATGGACGGGGATTTTTGCTGGGCAGGATTTAGTACACTTTGGTGGCGCATTTAATACCTCAGGTGACAGAGGTGCGCTCTTAAAGCTTGAAAGCGAAGCGCATGCACAGGGATTTAGAATCTCGCCAGCGCAAGCTGCAAAAGTAACAACAAAGTTCTTACTCACTGATTTAATTGTTGGTAATGATGGTCGAATTGATACTCATTGTGAAACTGAAGAGTGGACAGGTCCTAACGGGACAATCTTAATTCCTGTGTGTAAAGCGCTTAATAGTCAAGGCGAGTGGGTCAATACGGACTTCCTTTCTAAATTTAGAGCGGCAACACCTAGAGGAAATAGCACAGTTTCTACTTATATTCCTTTCCAAGCAACGAGTATGCCTAATTGGGACTTCACGGTTCAAGAATGGATGGAAACAGGTTCGAATTGGGATGCAAATATTCAGGCTGTGGCAGAGTGGGAATTAACGACGGTTAAGAAAGTGCGTGTTGCAAGAATCAACATTGATTGGTCACGAACTTTTGAACAAGCAAGTACATTTTTTGCTATTCACAACAATGCCTGCTTAGAAGTGGAGGTTGGCACTTTCTTCAAGCGTTTACTTGATAATCAAAATGGTGAGTCGGGCATAACTGTTGAGTATTTACAGGCTGATGGTTCATATACTAAAGAGCCGACCTCTGAAGAACAATTCCTCCAAACTGTTGAAGCTGTTCGTAAAGAAATGCGCGATGAGTTGTTTAATGAAATGCGTGATTATGGCCAATCTCAAATTGGTGATGTAAACAGAGAAGCTACAGCGATGTACACGTTACGTGCGAACTATGAAAAATTAGTGTTTAAACGTAATGAGACACGTTATGTATCTTGGAATCCTGGTTCGAGTGTGACCAATGCGTCAACCAATATGAATATTCAGTGTGTTACGGGTGGTTTTGGCACCCAAGTAACGTGGGATATGCAAGACGCTGCATGCCGCAATATTGCTGGTCAGCAATAATTTTTAGCGACCTCTTAATGTGAAGCCTTTTTTAAGGTTTCACATTGACTCGATTAATTTGGACTCATATTGGAAAAAAAATGAAAAATATTAGTGTTTTAAGCTCATTGTTAGTGAGTGCTTTGACATGCGCAAGCGCAAGCGCAGTGACGCTTGATGAAATTGACTTTACTCAGGCTATCGAAACGCAAGATTTACTCTATGCGCCTATAAAAGGAACCACGTCGAATCGTGGCGCTTTTTGGTATAAAGATATTCAACAAAAAGTTGTGGGCCCGTCGAATGCCGGTTGGGGAATAAAACGGATTACGATCAGAGCGTTCCCAGAAAGTCACAATAATAATGTGTACTCAGAATTTGTTGCGGTGAATAATATCCTTGATATTCGCAAAAACCTTTTACCTGAAAACACTATTTTATGTACAGCCACTGATACATTAATTAACAAACTCAAAGGTTATGGTATTTATTATAATCTGCAATCTAATGCAGGTAATTACCCTAGTGTTTGCTCTTTACAACTTAAATATCAAGCCAGTGATGAAACGCAAGAAGCGGAGATTATTAGCTTTTTAAATACTAATAAAGTTATTAATGTCAGTTACAATATTTCAACCTCAGCGACACCTGCAGTCACAATGGATGTGCCAAATATTGTTTCGTCATTGGTGAATGATTCTATCTTAGTGCTTGATGTCGAAAAGAATCGCTATGTCGGAGATGCGTACGAAGTACTATTTCAAAGTGCTCAATATTCGAGCGCTCTTTTTAACAGCGATAAAGCCAATCAAGAACCACTGGCTTATATTGATTGGAAACGTTTTATCGACTTACATGAGTTCTCCACCTCAGCCACACTTCAATTAGATAAAGATGTTGCCGAACAACCCGTTGAAATAACACTACCGGGCAGTGGTGAAACCATTTTGAGTGTGAATTTCTAAATTGCTTCGTCATTTATTAATTACTTGTTTTCTACTTTTTCTTTCACTGTCTTTGGAGAGTAAAGCAAAAGTAGATCTCACGATCAATGAGTGCAAAGGTTGCCATACTAGCAGCCGAGCGGAAGTCGAAGCGCGTTTCTCTAATGGTTTTGGTAAATGGAAAGATCCACAGTGCTTTGGTTGTCACCAAGAGATCACTGAAATTGCTCAGAAATTTAATGCAGGGACCAAAGATCCTCGTTATTACACCTTGCCAGTGAGTGATGAAAAGTTAAAGGCAATTGGACATTACTCTTTGTCTTATTTAAATGCGCCGCTCAATCCGGTTAAAAACCGGCAAAAACGTGGGCGATTTGATCGCTTGACCTTGCAGCGTTTTCTGCAAAGACCTTTTGGAAGGTGTGATGAGTTAGGTCTATGTGAAGCGCCGACTATGATGGCCTACCCGAGTATTTCACCGCAAAGTATTGCACTTTTTGAACAGTGGCTCAGCCCCACTGAGAAGGCAGATACTGAACTGAAGGGAGATCTCGGCCACTCAGCGGGGAAAGCTATTTTCGACGAAAAGTGTGCTGGTTGTCATGGCGATAGTCGAATGAGCGGTTATAACAGCGTTGGTTTAAGTTTGTTTTCATATCAATGGATCTTTAATTACGCGAATCGCTTAGCAGATACAGTGACACCAGATCGAAAAATGCCAATGGTTCCAATCACTCAAGCTGAAGCGTCGCACTTGGCTACCTTTTTTCAAAACCAACGTACTGACAAAGAGCAACAACTCGACCATTCATTAACGGATATTCCAACACTCTTTAGCCAAGATCAGGAGTCTGCGCTGTCAAAAAGTGAGTCTTTTTACCTATGGAAAAGGCTATGGCGAGATAACCATTGTGTTCATTGTCATGGCATTGAAGGTCGAGCAAATACTGCCTTTGATACTTCTGAAGGTGGGATCGCACGATGGCTCGCCAAAAATGATCCCTATGATCTTTATGCGCGATTAGTGACGAGAGAGAAAGAATCGAAATTTGGCTTAAGCGCAAAAAAGCCTGGAATGCCAATGACTAAAAATCCAGTCCCGACACAAGTGACTTCTTTAATTAGCCGCTGGATCAAAAATGGCTGTTTGAATTTACAAGAGGAGGCGCTGTGTGAACAACAGAGGAAAAATGATGAGAAAAAACAATGAAAGTTAAATATTCAAACGCACTAATAATGTGCTTCCTATTAATTTATATATTATTAAACAGTAATTTAAGCGCGACTCCTGTTTCTCCCGAAGTTGATAATGTTGCAAGCAGGTTCAGCGTTGATATGCAAAGTGAATTTCACCTTTTTTCTGATTCTATTAACAGAAGATTGGTTTGGTATATTCCAAAAATTGGTGGAATTCGAAAAGTGGGAAACCGGCCCGACTTTTCTGTTTCATCGAGTGTGGTAGAGGCAGGCCCCTTTGCGGGTGAAAGTGCTGTGAACTTTCAAGGGAAGTTTAATGCATTGAGTCGCACGCCGAATATTAGTCGTCTTCATTCCGAGGCTGCCAGCAAAGGGCTTTACATTAGACCGGCGCAAGTGTCAGCTGCCGATACTCGAGTGCTACTGGCTGGATTTCAGTTGGATAATGATGGAGTCCTTAAAACAACCTGTAATATCGAAGTATGGCAAAGCCCAAATGGACCGATACAAATTCCGGTTTGTAAAGCGCAGGATGATCAGGGGAATTGGCAAGAGGTGGACTTTTTAGCATCATTTATCGCCAGTTTGCCTATCGCAGGCAATATTGATCAGGATATTCCATTTAGTGGTCAAACTTTGCCTGGTTGGCAGATGTCGATTTCTGATTTATTAGTAACAGGATCTAGTTGGGATGCTGAAATTCAGTTAGTGACGGATTGGAAGCTGAAAACCAACACGCAATTTAAGGATGCACGCATTCAAATTCGATGGCGAGATCTAGTCAGGTATATGATTTCTGTAATGATCGAAACTCGCACTTGGTCCATTACTAAAAGTAAATTAGATAATATCCTCACCCAAGCAATAAATAGTCGAAGTGGAATATCTGTATTTTATTACCATAGTAATGGTTCAACCTCACAATTCCCACAAGATACAATTCAAAAAACGCGCATTAAAAACAACTTATTACATCGATTGAGAAAAGAGTTATTTATTCCTATTTATAGCCCGAGGAATGTTTTAACTAGGCTAATCAATAGCCCTGATCCGATTAATCCTTATTTGCCGTATACAACACCGACCTTTGAAGAAGTCGAAAAGAAATGGAGCAAATATTCTGATCGAGTTTATGAAAAAGTGGTTCAGCCAGCCTATAATAAGCAGATTAATGAAAAGTCGATGTATTATCCGCCTCCTCATTGTCCATATAAGAGCTCAGTTAACTCTACAAGTGCCTACCAATGCCATGAACCAGAACCGTGTACCTTTTCAGTACATGGGTATTGCAGACCACCTCGACCACCCGTTTGGGAGGCGCGCTATATTTTAAAGTCTAATTATTGGCGATTACTTTCAGCTCCGTCATCAGAAATTAATATTTACTTGAACGGTATCGAGATGCTAAATGCATCGACCTATATGACGATTGATTGCATTGAAGGGGATATTGATGTTCCTCTTCGGTATGTGGCAAATTGCCATTAATAGCTGTTTTAAGTAATAAAAAACCAGTCATATAAGTGACTGGTTTTTTTTGTTCTTAATTTATTGAAAACACAAGTTTATATTAAGACTTTCCCGCCGATGCGATGTATTGTTCTACATAGCCTTCAAGGACGTTTAGCGGGAGTGGGCCATTTTTAAGGACCACGTCATGGAACTGGCGAATATCAAATTTATCGCCTAGTTGTTTTTTGGCATGTTCGCGCAGCTCTTGAATTTTCAGCATACCAATTTTATACGCTGTTGCTTGAGAAGGCATGACTACATGGCGTTCGACCATTTTTACGCCATCAGAGGTCGCATTCGGTGTATTGTTTACATAATAATCAATACCTTCTTGGCGAGTCCACTTCATTGCATGGATACCTGTATCGACCACTAAACGACACGCGCGCCATAATTCCATTGCGAGACGACCAAAGTCAGAGTATGGATCTGCATATAAACCCATTTCTTTCGGGACTAATTCAGAATATAAACCCCAACCCTCAACATACGCAGTATAACCACCGAATTTACGGAACTTTGGAATACCCTCTAGCTCTTGTGCAATCGCGATTTGCATGTGATGACCCGGCACACCTTCATGGTACGCCAGTGCTTCTAGTTGGTAAGTGGGCATCGCTTCCATGTCATACAAGTTTGCATAGTAAATACCTGGGCGCGAGCCATCTGGCGCGGGTTGTTGGTAAAAGGCTTTGCCTGCTGCTTTTTCACGGAATGCTTCAACGGCTTTTACTTGTAAGTCAGCTTTTGGTTTGATAATAAATAGCTCGTCTAACCGTGCTTTCATATCATCAATCACTTTTACAGCTTCGTCTAAATACGCTTGTTTACCTTCAGCAGTATTTGGGTAATAAAATTGCTTGTCAGTTTTCATGAATTCCATAAAAGCAGCTAAGTCGCCTTTAAAACCCACTTTATCTTTTATTTCGCGCATCTCATCATGAATACGTGCAACCTCACTAAGACCAATAGCATGAATTTCTTTCGCTGTGAGTTCGGTGGTAGTGGTGCGTGCTAAAGCATTATTATAAAACGCTTCACCGTCTGGAAATTTCCACGCGCCATCACGCTCATCGGCACGCTTTTCGAGTTGCAGAAGGTAGCTAATTAATTTGCTATAGGCAGGTTTGATTGCCACTGTCAGACTTTGAGTTGCATCACTAATAAGAGCATCTTTGTCTGACTGTTCAATTTCAAGGGCATTGATTTTGCGTTTGAAGTCAGCCAAAAGAGTGGAGTCTTCGCCTTGTTCAAAAGGTGCACCTTTGATGATGTTTTTACTAGAATCAATCACATGAGGGAATACAAACTTAGGGGCGATGATGCCCTTTTGAGCGCGAATTTCGAGATCTTTTTCGAGTTGCTCAAATACAACAGGTACGCCGTTTAAACGTGAAATATAGGCTTTGGCATCAGCTACATCGCTGATTTGATGTTGGTTGATCAAAAATGCCGGCACCATAGAGTGGGTCCCAAACATTTGATTGACTGGATAGTTGTGATAACGCCATTTGAAATCCGCAATGTTTTCTTCTAAACCTTGCTTAAACAGATCGTAACTGGTTTGGGTGATTGGATCCAGTTGGTCGCGGTTAATGGTCATTAAGGTGGCCAAATCTTTTTTGGTCAGTGCTAAGTCTTCCAGAGCACGTTCTTCTGAGCCATCATCCCATTTATCGTAATCTTGTTTTATACCCATATATGTTTGGTAGACTGGGCTGCGCATCACGCCGCGCATAAAGACTTCTTCAAAAAATGCATTTGCTTTTTCTACTTCACTGGCAACAACTTGAACTTGAGCGGGCGCTGTAGTGTTTTGTGCGCTGGGTATTTGCTGGCAGCCTGCCAAAAGAGCCGCACTGATAGTCGCTGCGATGAGAGTCATTTTACGCATCATTTATTACCTTTTTGATTTTTGATAATGGATTGTAGTGTATTTGGCTCTTTGCCTTAAGAGCCATTTTGTAACAAGTTTTTAACTTTAGGTTAGACAAACAATTCTAACAAGTCATTGAGATAGCGATGGCCTTTTGCGGTTACTTGCCATTGTTGTGCGGTGTGCTGCAATAATCCTTGCGCAATCGCTTGATCAAAAGCGCCTTCAAGTTGGCTAAGTGGTAAACCGGTTAATTCATGAAAAGCATTTTTATCGCATGCCTCAAACAGCCGTAAGCGATTCATAAAAAATTCAAAGGCTAAATCGCTGTGCTCAACTTGCCATTGTTTATAAATATAGGGTTTGGTTAAATCCATATACCCTTTGGGATGTTTAACTTTTTCGGTGCGGATTAAGCGCTTTTGGTCAGGTAAAGTAATCTTACCATGCGCTCCGCAGCCAATGCCTAAATAGTCACCAAAGCGCCAATAGTTGAGGTTATGTTGGCATTGATAACCTGGTTGGCTATACCCGGATATTTCGTATTGTTGATATCCAGCTTCGGCAAGCATCGCCTGACCTTGCTCTTGAATATCCCATAAAGTATCGTCTTCGGGCAGAACAGGTGGCTTGGAATGAAACTGAGTATTCGGTTCGATGGTGAGCTGATACCAAGAGATGTGTTTGGGTTTTAAATCAATGATCGTTTTTAAGTCGCTTAAGGCATCTTCTAAGCTTTGACCTGGTAAACCATGCATTAAATCGAGATTAAAACTATTTAAGCCAGCTAAATGTGCTTGTTCTGCGGCTTTAATCGCCTCATTGGCATCGTGGATCCGTCCAAGAGCTTTGAGCTTGTCATTTTGCATACTTTGCACACCGATGGAGATCCGATTGACACCGGCGCGTACATAACCTTGGAAACGGCCCGCTTCGACGGTACCAGGATTGGCCTCAAGTGTGATTTCGATGTCGTCACAAAAGGGGATTTCTTGCTTTATCCCAGCAAGTAAATCACTTATGGCCCGTTCAGACATCAAGCTAGGTGTACCGCCACCAATAAAAATAGAACGTAGTTTACGGCCTTGAACAAAGTGTAAATCTTGTCGTAAATCATCTAAGAGATGCTGAACATAGGCCGCTTCAGGGATATCGCCTTTTTGGCCGTGACTGTTAAAATCACAATACGGACATTTCTGTACACACCAAGGGATATGAACATATAAGCTTAACGGAGGTAAAATCACAAAATCGCCTGCAATTGATTGACGAGCAGTTTTAAGGCCTGACCTCGGTGACTGATGGCATTTTTTTCTGTTTTTGACAGCTCAGCAGAGGTGATATTTAAGGTTGGGATGAAAAAAATCGGATCGTAACCAAACCCAGCATCACCAAACGGTTGCTCAGTAATCATGCCTTCCCAGCTTGCTTGGCAAACTAAAGGCGTAGGATCTGCGGCATGGCGCATCAATACCAGTACACACCAAAAACGGGCGGTGCGTTTTTCTTTAGGTACATTCTTTAACTCTGATAAGAGTTTGTTGATATTATCGCGATCATTGGCGTTTTCGCCAGCAAACCGCGCAGAGTAAATACCGGGGGCACCACGCAAAGCATCGACCTCAAGGCCAGAATCGTCAGCAATGGCTGGTAATCCGGTAATGTTTGCGGCATGTCGTGCCTTGATTATTGCGTTTTCAATAAAAGTAGTGCCAGTTTCAGGGATGTCGGGAACATTGAATTCACTTTGTGCAATCACGTCGATATTGAGGCTGTCTAGCATCGCCGCCAGTTCATTTACTTTGCCTTGATTACCTGTTGCGAGTACTATTTTTTGCATGGTGTTCACTCTAAAATAATAATGAGATGATCATACGGAACCCCTCAAAAAAAGCCAGTGGAAAAGCCATGTTTACAGGGAATGAGTGAGTGTTTTTATATTAAAAATGCACTTGTAAATAAAGTGTATTGTAATTACTGCCGCCTTTGATGCGGCCAAACTGAGAAGCAGACTCAAAAATCGCAGAGCGGTGGTGAATGCTATATCCAAGCCAGGTGTTTTGCCATTGTTTGATTTTAAATACATCACCTAAGTTTACATCAATTGTTAAATCGAGATAATTTAATAACTCACTGGGTCGATAGCCTTTTTGCTCCATTTCAGTACGTTCAATATACGTGATATCCGACACATAGGATAACCCTTCAGCTGCACCGAGCCGCCAGCGCACCGGCCAAGAAAAACTATAAAAAGCTTTGATACCTAGTACGTATTCATCAATGCGTTCTTGCACTTGCGATACGTGGTGAAAAACAAAGCCAGGTGTGAGGTATACATCAAGCGGTACGCCTAAGACTTCATCTGTTAAGGGGTGGCCGTAAAATATCGAAGTCAGTTGATTGTTAAATTCATCCTTTACTGTCTCACCTCGTAAAATTTCTCCGATGTTAGAGGGCGTAGCCCAGCCATGAGCTACGCGAACGTAACCAGATTGTCGCAAATGCTTTTTCTTTTCTTGAGTTTTGTCATTGAACAAAGCGAAACCTAAATATGCTTCAGCTTGCCAGTCTTTGTCGATGGCGCTGGCATTTTTGGCATTATGATCTAAGGTACTGGCCCCTATAGAAGCAAGTAAATAAAAATTAGATCCAACATGATAACGGCCAGTGAGTTTAGTATTAAATTCAACCCCAGCTCCAATAGATTTATCTGTTAATGATTCGAGAGCATAATAACGACTGTTAAATGCACTGGTTTTTAGCCTTGCTCCGACTTCTGGCATCCACTCCCATGATCCAAATTCATAGCGTTGTTTTGCGATTAATTGTCCATACATATCGCCGTTTAAATCGCTGAATATTTCTGTATTAATATGAGTAAGGGCATTTAATTGATAACGCCATTGCAAGCCAACATCGATCGTGTCTCCTTGCACTGCATTTTGGTATTCAGCCGGAATATCAAAGAATCGGAGTCGTCCGATAAGATTTACTTCATTATGGGGATCTTGCCAAAAGTGCATGCCGGCTTCGGTGCCTTCGATAAAGAAATGTTCCCCTTGATAAAACATCATAGGAACAAAACTAGTGACCGTATCTGATTGAGTCGCAAATGGAATATCGGCTTGTCGAACAAACGCCCCGAGTCCCCAATTTTGCTCTGAAGATAAAGCCGGTAAGTTGAAAAAGACGATAAAAACAAATAGGTACAGGCGAGTAGAAGTCATACGCATGGATTAAGGTTCCAAATGGAAAAGGCTGCAAGGAGCAGCCAAAAGAAGGTTATTCTGGGTGGACTAAATTTTCGAGATCGCGATCGAGTAAAGAATCATCACCTACATTGAGTGCGATTAAACGTTTTAAGTGGGTGGCGCTATCAATGTCAATTTGTTCACATTGCAAGCCGAGGTGATTACTCGCTTCATGGCTCACGTGCATATTCATTGAAATTTCGATATCAGTGTCTGCCAAAGTGAAAGTTAAAAGAATATTTTTGACTTCACCGTCACGCCAGTTATCGGGTTTATCGACTAAGGCGCCTTTGAGGGACAAATCTATAAGAGTACATGACCAGATGATCCCCATGTCTGATAAAAAAGCCGGGGTTGAAAAAATAATGCGAGTAAAGCGACGTCTATCTTCCATTCTTAAAACTCTTATCTGAATAGTTAATTTTTCTCAATTATTAACTCAATAATAGCAGTATTATGAGTTTTAACATCTTCGAGAAATAAAAACAAATAGGTCAAGTTTTGGCTGTGAGTTAGATGGTTTTTTAATTTTATTGAAAACACAAGGCATAAAAAAACGTCCCAAAGGACGTTTTTAATTATTTTAGTTAACCAATACGTTTGTACTTGATTCGTTTTGGTTGAATGGATTCTGCACCGTATGTTTTCTTCATCCAGTCTTCATATTCAGTAAAGTTACCTTCAAAGAAGTTGACTTGGCCTTCATCACGGTAATCTAAAATATGTGTTGCAATGCGGTCTAAGAACCAGCGGTCATGTGAAATACACATGACATTACCAGGAAACTCTAATATTGCATTTTCAAGGGCACGTAATGTTTCAACATCAAGGTCATTGGTTGGTTCATCGAGTAAGATCATGTTGCCGCCAGCTTTTAATAGCTTAGCAAGGTGCAAACGGTTACGCTCACCACCTGATAGCTCTTTGACGAACTTTTGCTGATCGTTTCCTTTAAAATTAAAGCGGCTGACATAAGCTCGACTTGGTATTTCAAAGTTGCCAATCTTCAGCATGTCTAAGCCGTCAGAGACTTCGTTGAAAACTGTGTTATTTTCATTCATGTCATCACGGAACTGCTCAACCGTTGCCAGTTGGACTGTTTCACCCAGTACAATGTCACCAGAATCGGCTTGCTCTTGGCCACTTAACATTCTAAATAACGTAGATTTACCTGCACCATTAGCACCGATAATGCCGACAATTGCTCCTTTAGGAATAGAAAAGCTTAAATCATCAATGAGTACACGATCGCCATAGCTTTTGCGTAAGTTAGCAACATCCAGAACCTTATCACCTAAGCGTGGCCCAGGTGGAATGAATAATTCATTGGTTTCATTGCGCTTTTGGTAATCAGATTGCTGCATCTCCGTAAATTGTGCCATACGCGCTTTAGATTTTGCTTGGCGACCTTTTGGATTTGATCGGACCCATTCAAGCTCTTGGGCAATTGATTTTTGTCGCGCTTGCTCTGCTTTTTCTTCTTGCTTAAGACGGGCGTCTTTTTGCTCTAACCAAGACGAATAATTACCTTCCCACGGAATACCATGACCACGGTCAAGCTCTAATATCCAACCAGCAACATTATCAAGGAAATAACGGTCGTGGGTAATGGCCACAACAGTGCCTTCATAGTCATGTAAGAAACGCTCTAACCATGCAACAGATTCAGCATCTAAGTGGTTGGTTGGTTCGTCGAGTAACAGCATATCGGGCTTTTCAAGTAATAAACGACAGATCGCAACTCGACGGCGTTCACCACCTGATAGTGTTGCGACTTTAGCATCCCACTCAGGTAAGCGAAGCGCATCGGCAGCACGCTCAAGTACGTTATCAATATTATGACCATCATGAGCTTGAATTATTGCTTCGAGTTCACCTTGCTCTTTAGCTAAGGCATCAAAATCAGCGCCTTCTAATGCGTACTCGTTGTAAACTTCATCTAGGCGAGAAAGGGCATTTTTTACTTCACTTACAGCTTCTTCGACGACTTCACGCACTGTTTTCGATTCATCGAGCACCGGCTCCTGAGGGAGGTAGCCAATTTTGGTGCCGGGTTGTGGGCGAGCTTCACCTTCAAACTCTTTGTCGATACCCGCCATAATGCGTAGTAGAGTTGATTTACCTGAGCCGTTTAAACCAAGCACACCAATTTTAGCGCCTGGGAAAAAACATAAAGAAATATCTTTTAAAATTGTACGCTTAGGTGGCACAACTTTGCTCACCCGAGACATAGTATAAATATACTGAGCCATTAAAAAATCCACTTTTGAATGATGAAATTAGCGCTATTTTAGAAGAACAGGCAAGTTGGGGCAATGTTTGAAATGGAAATAGCTCTACTTCAGGCGAACGCACTGTTTTGATTTGTGTTTTATTGGGTAACTTTAAGAGTCATTATGCTTCAAACTCCAATGACGAATCGAAGTCAGTGTGCAGGGTGAAGGAATCGTCAAGCTGCTCGAACGAGCTTAAATAAAGCTCAAAATTAAGGACATAATTGCGTCGTGTCTAGGTGTGAAATACCTGCTGAAATGTTATTTAATTTGTTCTTTTATTAGCAGCGAGCGCTCGTGAGTAAGAGAATCAAGTTTCGCATTTTTCGTTGGTTTTGTGTAAATTACTGATACATTTTCTTTTCATTGCACCACTATGTACCGAATTATTTTTTTAATTAGTTACCTGCTTGTTTTTTCAAACCAATTGTTTGCCCAAGAACGCTTAAAAGTTGGCTTGGTACTGGGCGGCGGCGGCGCCAAAGGCAGTGCGCATATCGGTGTATTAAAAGAGCTTGAACAGCTGAATATTCCGATTGATTATATTGCAGGAACCAGCATCGGAGCCTATGTTGGCGGTATGTATGCTCTGGGATACAGTCCTGCTCAAATAGAGCAAGTGATGCTCGATTCAAATTGGGATGAAGGGTATTCAGATCAGATCCCGCGAAGCGCGCTTAATTTTCGAAATAAACAACATCGAGATACTTATAATTTACCTATTCGATTAGGGATTGACGAGCAGCAATTAAAAATCCCTAAAGGTTTGTTGGCAGGGCAAAATGTTAATCGCTTGCTGAGGAGCTCAACTAATTTAGTTCAGTCATTTGAAAGTTTTGATGATCTAGCTATCCCATTTCGCGCTATCGCAACGGATTTAGTCACCAGTCAAGCCGTGATTATTTCATCGGGCAGTATTATTGACGCTATGCAGGCTTCAGCTGCTGTTCCGGGGGTTGTTCACCCAGTAGAATTAAACAATAAAATGCTTGTTGATGGTGGAATTGCTAATAATTTACCCATCGATGTTGTTAAAGCGATGGGAGCCGATGTCGTGATTGCTGTTGATATTGGCTCTTCGTTAGCTCAAAAAGAACATATTCAAAGCTCTGTGGATGTGTTGATGCAGTTATCGACGATTTTAACGCGTGCCTCCACCGAACATCAGCTACAAAAAATGCAACCAGAAGATATTTTAATTCGACCCGATGTTGGTGCCCTAAGTACAACGGATTGGGGGGTCTTACCGATCGCACTTGAGCGTGGGGAGCAAGCCGCAGTTAAACATCGAGCAAAACTAAGCCAACTGAGTATTGATAAAGCACAGTATAAAACGTTGAAACAGCACGCATTTGAACGCAGTGAAACCTGGTTTGCATCAATTAACCGACCGCTGGTGGCGATTGAACTAAACAACCAATCGGCTGTTCATCGTGATCTCATTTTGCGAGAGTTCGCGATTGTTCAAGGGGCGTTAGTGTCTGAGAAGGAAGTTCAAGAAGCAATTGCACGCGTATATAGTTTAGATGCGTTTGAAACAGTTGATGCTGCTTTTAAAGAAACGCCCACAGGGCGAATATTAGTGTTGAATACTAAAGCGAAGTCGTGGGGACCTAACTTTATTGATGTTGGTGCCAGTTATCAAGATGATTTTCAAAGTGACTCTGTACTCTCTTTGGATCTCGCTTTCACACGGAGTGCGTTAAATGAATGGGGTGGGCAGTGGCGAAATCAACTCTCTCTCGGTTATGAAAAAGCATTACGGACTGAGTTTTATCAGCCATTGACTAGTACCGAAGATTTTTATGCGACTGTGTCGCTTGGATACCTCAAAGAAGAGCGCCGTTTAAAAAACCAAGAAAGCATCTATATCGATTTACAAAAAAAGTCACTTTTGGGACAAGTTGCAGCGGGTTACTATTTTAATAAAGACTGGGTTGCTGAAGTTGGTTTAATCACTGAGTCGGGGCAATTAAGTAACCAAAACTGGGCAAAGCAAGCCTCTGATTATACTCAAGATGGGTATTATTTCTCTCTCAATTTTGATGATTTAAATAGTATCAACTTTCCGACATTGGGGAATAAATTTACTGTCGCAGTCCATCAACGACAAGAAGAGTATGACCATTACTTTAATCCCATCGAAAATGACCGTTCATTGCAATTGTCTGTGGATTGGCGAGGTGCAATGAGGTTTAACCATCATGCGCTTGTCGGTGCCGCTTCTTTCACAACGATAGATAAAAGGGGGGCGTTTACTGCCAATATTGCTGAGCTCGGTGGTTTTTTAAATTTATCCGGGTATGGGAAAAATACATTGATTGGTGCACATAAAGCTTTTGGAGCGGTGATTTATCAATATGATATTGGTCGAGATATTTTGAATCTCAATAACTATCCCCTTTATTCGGGGCTAAGTTTAGAGGCGGGAAATGTTTGGTCGCTCCCTGAACAAATTGATTTAGATGATCTGTTAATTTCGGGTAGTCTTTATCTAGGCACTGACTCTAGCGCAGGCCCGATGGCGTTTGGTGTTGGCTTTGCGGAAGGTGGCGAAACGAGTGTATTTATTTCACTTGGGAAAAATTGGTGGTGATAAATATCTCTTATGTTTTTATGTTAATGTATTTTTAATTGTTATGTAAATGATTAAAAAATATCATAATTAAAGGACTGTGAAAAAAATTCAATTGCTGTTTAAATATGCTCACCTTGTCAATGTAGGCAAATACGCTATTTGCGCGTACAATATCGCCTTCTTTGATCCTTTATTACGTTGCAACTAGGAGAACCCATGTTAGAACGCAGCATGAACATCGCAGATTTTGATCCAGAGTTATTTGAAGCTATTAATAAAGAAACAGCTCGCCAAGAAGAGCACATTGAACTGATTGCTTCAGAAAACTACTGTAGCCCACGCGTTTTAGAGGCTCAAGGCTCTCAATTAACAAACAAATATGCAGAAGGCTACCCAGGTAAGCGTTACTACGGTGGGTGTGAGCATGTTGATGTTGTTGAGCAGTTAGCAATTGATCGCGCAAATGAGTTATTTGGTACTGATTACGCAAATGTTCAACCACACGCGGGTTCTCAAGCTAATGCCGCTGTATTTCAAGCGCTTTTACAGCCGCACGATACCGTGTTAGGTATGAGCTTAGCGCATGGTGGTCACTTGACTCATGGTTCTCATGTTAATTTCTCTGGTAAAACGTACAATGCGATTCAGTACGGTCTAAATGACGTAACGGGTGAGATTGATTATGCACAAGTTGAAGCGTTGGCACTTGAGCATAAACCTAAAATGATTATTGCTGGTTTTTCTGCATATTCAGGTATTGTTGATTGGGCGAAATTCCGTGAAATCGCCGATAAGGTTGGTGCATACTTATTCGTAGATATGGCGCACGTGGCTGGTTTAATTGCAGCGGGTGTTTACCCAAGCCCAGTACCTCATGCACATGTTGTAACAACGACGACTCATAAGACATTGGCTGGCCCTCGTGGTGGTTTAATTATTTCTGCGTGTGGCGACGAAGAGATTTATAAAAAATTAAATAGTGCTGTTTTCCCTGGTGGCCAAGGTGGTCCTTTATGTCACATCATTGCTGCAAAAGCAGTGGCATTTAAAGAAGCATTACAACCAGAGTTTAAAACCTATCAAGCGCAAGTGGTTAAAAATGCACAAGCCATGGTTGAAGTGTTACAAGAGCGTGGATACAAAGTTGTTTCTGGTAAAACAGACAACCACTTATTCCTACTTGATTTAATTGATAAAGATATTACAGGTAAAGATGCAGATGCAGCGTTAGGTAATGCGAACATTACTGTAAATAAAAACTCTGTACCAAATGACCCACGTTCTCCATTTGTAACGTCTGGATTGCGTATTGGTTCACCAGCAATCACACGTCGTGGTTTCAAAGAAGCAGAATCGAAAGAGTTAGCGGGTTGGATTTGTGATGTCCTAGACAACATTGAAGATGCGTCGGTTCAGGCTCAGGTTAAAGAAAAAGTAAAGGCAATCTGTAAAAAGCTACCTGTTTACGCTTAATTGCTTTTTCGCAAAATTTATTTAGCTCACAAGCTGACTATTTTTTGCTATCATAAGGCCGCTTTTTAAAGCGGCTTTTTTATGCCTAATTCATCACAACGCTCCAATTTGGTCTTGTGTTTAAATTGACTTATTTGAACGGAAATTCAGCATGTATTGTCCATTTTGTTCTGCAAAAGATACCAAAGTCATCGACTCACGATTAGTGGGGGGAGGCCATCAGGTGCGCCGACGTAGGGAATGCATCGATTGCCATGAACGTTTTACCACGTTTGAAGGAGCTGAGTTGGTGATGCCGCGCGTAATTAAACAAGATGGTAGCAGAGAGCCCTTTAATGAAGATAAATTACTCAATGGGTTACATCGCGCTTTAGAAAAAAGACCTGTAAGCACTGAGCAGGTTGAAGAAGTGGTTCATCAAATTAAATCCCAACTTCGAGCGACTGGAGAGCGAGAAATATCAAGCCATATTGTGGGTGAGTGTATTATGGAAGCACTTAAAAAACTCGATAAAGTCGCGTATGTCCGGTTTGCATCGGTCTATCGCTCGTTTGAAGATATCAAAGAGTTTGGCGAAGAAATTGCCCGTTTAGGTGAATAACATGAGTCAATTCACAGCACAAGACCATCATTTTATGGCGCTGGCTATAAACCTCGCGAGTAAAGGCATGTACACCACAACTCCTAACCCTAATGTTGGCTGTGTTCTGGTTAAAGAGGGGGAGATCGTCGGCCAAGGTTACCATCAAAAAGCCGGGGAAGGTCATGCAGAAGTTAATGCTTTAGCTGAAGCAAAAGGCAAAACCAAAGGCGCGGTTGCGTACGTCACATTAGAGCCTTGCTCGCATACTGGGCGAACGGGCCCGTGTGCTGTGGCCCTAGTTGAAGCAGGTGTTACAAAAGTGATTGCAGCAATGGTTGACCCAAACCCTGCGGTAAGTGGTAAAGGGTTGGCTATTTTACAACAAGCTGGTATAGAAACGGCATTTGGTTTGATGCAAACAGAGGCCGAAGCTCTTAACCGTGGTTTTTTAAAACGTATGCGAACTGGAATGCCATTTATTCAATGTAAATTAGCCGCCAGTTTAGATGGTAAAACGGCACTCAAAAATGGTGTCAGTAAATGGATAACAGGCCCACAAGCTCGATCTCAAGTACAAGATTATCGAGCAAAAAGTTGTGCGGTTTTGACTGGTGCCGATACCGTGTTAGTTGATAACGCGAAAATGAATGTACGATATGATGAGTTGATAGCACCGCCTTTTTCAAATCAACACTTACGTCAACCAATCCGTATTGTTGTGGACTCAAAACATCGCTTAACCCCTGACTTGGCATTTTTCCAAATTGAGAGTCCAATAATCATTCTGACAACTTGCCTTGAAAAGACCCATACTTGGCCTCATTACGTTCGTCATCTGGTTGTCAGAGAATTAGATGGATTTGTTGATTTGGTTGATGCATGTCAACAGCTTGGGCTGATGGGAATTAATCAACTTTGGTTGGAATCCGGTCATACTTTGGCTGGAAAATTTGTGGAAAACGCATTGGTCGACCAGTTTATTTTCTATCTCGCACCAAAGTTAATCGGAGCGAGTGGGCAAAGCCTTTTGCAGCTTCCCGTGTTAGAATCAATGGATCAAGTTTATGATTTAACCCTAGATGATGTGAGCTTAATTGGCTCTGATCTTAGAATTATTGCGTCACCAAAAAGAGAATTGAAGAACTAAATGTTTACAGGAATTATCGAAGCGATAGGGCAATTAACCACTTTACAGAAAGTCGGGGGTGATCTTAGTGTCACAGTAACCAGTAACGAGCTCGATTTAAGTGATGTTAAACTTGGTGATAGCATTGCAACCAATGGGGTGTGCTTGACGGTTGTAAAACTGAACAAGGATGGCTTTGTAGCGGATGTCTCACATGAGACTTTAAGCTTAACTGGCTTTGGTCAGTACAAAATTGGCCAAAAAGTTAACTTAGAAAAAGCCCTTACTCCGACTTCTCGTCTTGGAGGGCATTTAGTCTCAGGGCATATTGATGGCATCGCCACAGTGGTGGCGATAAACCAAAATGCACGGGCGACCGATTATTGGTTGAGTGCTCCCTCTTCATTATTAAAATATATTCCGTACAAAGGTTCGGTGTGTATTGATGGAATTAGTTTAACAGTTAACGGTATTGAGCAAGACCGCTTTAAGCTCACTATTGTGCCACATACAGCCCAACAAACGACCATTGTCGATTTTAAAGTCGGCAGCCAAGTCAATTTAGAAGTTGATCAATTGGCTCGTTATATGGAACGCCTGCTAACAGCAAATGAACATGAGCATGCACAGGCAAGCAACGTATCTATGGACTTATTAGCTCAAGCGGGTTTTATTAAGTCTTAAACATATTTTAACCTTAAATAGCCTGCTATTTAGATGACAACAGCAAAAGCGAGTAAGCAATGAAACTCAACAGCGCAGCAGAAATTATTGAAGATATCCGTGCCGGTAAAATGGTTATCTTGATGGATGATGAAGATCGAGAAAATGAAGGCGATTTAATTATGGCTGCCGAGCACATCAGTGCCGAAGCTATTAATTTTATGGCGACGTATGGACGTGGTTTAATTTGTTTGACGTTGACACAAGAACGTTGTCAGCAGCTCGATCTCCCTTTGATGGTGCGTAACAATGGAGCACAGTTTTCGACCAATTTCACTATGTCTATTGAAGCGGCGAAAGGAGTCACGACGGGGATCTCTGCAGCCGATCGAGCTCGTACTGTTCAGGCTGCAGTAGCAAAAGGCGCAGTGCCGGCTGATATCGTACAACCGGGTCATATTTTTCCGATTATGGCGCAACCTGGTGGTGTTTTGACTCGTGCTGGGCACACAGAAGCAGGATGTGACTTAGCGCGTTTAGCTGGTTGTGAGCCCTCATCTGTGATTGTTGAAATTCTGAATCCTGATGGCACCATGGCACGTCGTCCAGACTTGGAAATTGTTGCTAAAGAGCACGGTATTAAGATTGGTACCATTGCCGATTTAATCGAATACCGTAATTTAAATGAAGCCACGATTGAGCGAGTTGCAACTTGTAAATTACCTACAGAGCATGGTGAATTTGACTTAGTAACCTATAAAGACACGATAGATGGCCAATTACATTATGCATTAGTTAAAGGTACGGTTAAGTCAGATGAGGCAACGTTAGTTAGGGTCCATTTACAAAGTACGTTCAACGATATCTTGCTTTCTGACCGGGTTGCAGATCGCAGCTGGACACTGAGTAATGCTATGCAACGTGTAGCACAAGAAAGTGGCGTAGTGGTGATTTTAGGTAAGCAAGAAACTTCAGAAGAGCTAGAATCGATCGTTAAAGCATTTGAAGCACAAGATAAGGGTGAATCGACCCAGCTACGAAAATTCCAAGGTACGTCACGAACTGTGGGTGTCGGCTCTCAAATTTTGGCTGACCTGGGTATTCATAAAATGCGTTTAATGAGTCTCCCGAAAAAATACCATGCTATTTCAGGGTTTGGCTTGGAAGTAGTGGAATACGTTGAACCATAATTTACAAAAAGTAGAGCTCATTAATATCGCTAATAAAGTTGAGCTTTCTATGTTATGATGCGCGCCGATTTTTGTGCATCAGATTAAAACCAGTTTAAGGGCTTCGGATGAAAATTATTGAAGGTAACATGAATGCAACTGGCAAAAAATTTGCCATTGTCATCTCTCGTTTTAATAGCTTTATTGGTAGTAGCTTACTAGAAGGCGCAGTAGATACGTTAAAACGTACTGGTGGTGTGAATGATGACGATATTACCGTTGTCTATGTGCCCGGTGCCGTAGAATTGCCACTCGTTGCGAAACGTGTTGCAGCTAAAAAAGAATATGATGCGATTATTGCGCTTGGCGTGGTGATCCGAGGTGGTACGCCGCACTTTGATCTTGTTGCTGGTGAATCAAATAAAGGGTTAGCTCAAGTCTCACTTGAGTATGATATCCCAGTGGCTTTTGGTGTATTAACCACTGAAAGTATTGAGCAAGCAATTGAACGAGCAGGTACCAAAATGGGTAACAAAGGTGGTGAAGCTGCCCTTGGTGCACTTGAAATGGTAAATGTTCTTGACCAAATTTAAGGATTTGACGTGAAACCTGCAGCAAGGCGTAAAGCCCGTATTTTAGCACTTCAAGCTATCTATTCATGGCAAGTAAGTGGTAACAATATTTCAAATATTGAACAGCAGATGCTACTTGAAAATGACATCACTAAAGTTGATGTTGAGTATTTTAAAGATTTAGCATGTGGTGTCGCTGTTCAGCATAAAGTGCTAGACGAAATTCTCGCTCCTCATTTAGCCCGCCCTTATGAAGACATTGATTTTGTGGAAAAAGCGATTTTGCGTTTATCAGCATATGAGCTGAAATTCCGCGAAGATGTCCCTTATAAAGTTGCGATTAATGAGGGAATTGAGTTAGCTAAGATGTTTGGTGCTGAAGATAGCCATAAGTTCGTCAATGGTGTCTTAGATAAGGCAGTTAAAGAGCTTAGAGCTTAATTAAATAGAGGGAGCCGGCTTAGCCCGGCTTTTTTGTGTATGCGTGAATTTGAATTAATAAGCCGATATTTCAAAGGCCGAGGCATCACTCGCAAGGATGTTAAGTTAGGTATTGGTGATGATGCAGCTGTGATGAATGTGCCTGAAAATTGCCAATTAGTCGTCACAACGGATACGCTTGTTGAGGGTGTTCACTTTTTCAAAGATATGTCACCAAGAGCGCTAGGGCATCGAGCACTCGCAGTTAATTTAAGTGATTTGGCTGCAATGGGGGCAGAACCTGCTTGGATCTCTTTAGCGCTGACACTTCCTCATGCAGATATTGACTGGTTGGAAGAGTTTACAGCTGGCATGCATGAAATAGCGGAGTATTTTAATGTACAAATTATCGGTGGTGATACCACACAAGGGCCTTTGACGATTAGCATTTGTGCTAAAGGGACTGTGCCAAAAGATAAAGCATTAACTCGCTCAGGTGCAAAAAATGGTGATTGGATATACCTATCTGGGCCATTAGGGGATGCGGGTCTTGCTATTGAGGCGCATAAAGGTCGCTTTGATGTACGCCCGGAAAACTTAGCTAAACTTAAACAACGTTTTGAATACCCGAACCCTCGGGTTGCAGCAGGCCAAGTATTGCGTAACCTTGCATCATCTTGCATTGATATTTCAGATGGTCTACTTGCCGATCTAAAGCATATTTTGGCGATGTCTATGGTGGGTGCGACTATTAATGTCGATAAAATACCTGTCTCGCAGGCTTTAGCTGAGTCGCTTTCAGTAGACGAACGTTGGCCATTTCTACTCGCCTATGGTGATGACTATGAGCTGTTATTTACTGTGCCTGAAGATAAAAAAGGCATGCTTGATTTGAGCTTACGTCAATATGGTGTTGAAGCTGTGTGTATTGGTCAAATTAAAGGCTCTGACGGACATATAGAGTTGCTCAATCAAGGTGAAAAATTTGTTTTTGTTGGTCAAGGTTACCAGCATTTCGCTGAGGAATAATTTTGCAGCAAAAAATAGCATTTAACCTAAAAAAACCTCATCAATTTTTGGCGTTAGGTTTTGGTTTAGGCTTGGCGCCAAAAGCGCCGGGTACATTTGGAACATTGGCGGCTTTGCCATTTATTTTTGCTACGGCTCATGCTGGCTGGATGGTACAAATTGGATTAGCACTTTTTATCAGTGTCGTGGGTGTGTGGTTGTGCGCAAAAACCGCAAGTGATGTGCAAGTACATGATCACCCAGCGATTGTTTGGGATGAAATTGCTGGTTTTTACATTACCATGATAGGCGCTGCAATTAGTTGGCAGTCCTTACTTGTGGGTTTTGTGTTATTTAGATTTTTTGATATCTTAAAACCTTGGCCTATCAAGTTACTTGATAAAAAGGTGAAGGGTGGTTTTGGCATTATGATTGATGATGTACTTGCAGGTATTTTTTCATTAATTATTATCCAAGCCTTATTTAAAGTTGGTTATTTAATCTAAAAGAGTCGAATGTGCTTAGACTGCTTATTTTTATTTGCTTATGTGTATTTGCAAGCTCCGCTGTCGCAATTAATGATTATGTCGTTAAGCAGTGGAGTACAAGTGACGGTCTAGCATCTCAGTCAGTAACCAGCATTGTTCAGGACAGGCAGGGTTATATTTGGGTTGGGACTCAGTTTGGCCTCAGTCGATTTGATGGCATGAATTTTAGTAATTTCAGCACTTCAAATTCGGACTTTTTACAAAGTAACTCCATTACAAAGCTCTTGTTAGATCAGCAAGGCTTTCTGTGGATTGGAACTAAGTTAGGCTTAGTTCGGCTTAATCCAGAGACGTTTGAATTCACTCAATACAATGTGAAAGGTGCAGTCCATGATTTATTGGCCGATGATGAAGGGCGGATCTGGATTGCAGCCAACGGGCTATATTTTTATTTCAATGATGTGTTTATGCCGCTCAATCAATTGCTTGATAATAATCAGACAATGGGTTGGCCTAATACAAACAAATCCCGTGGACAACACCGAATTAGCCGAATTATTGGCTCTGTCAGCAAAATGGCGCTGTCTCCTGATGGGATATGGCTGGTCAATGATCGAACATTATTGAGGCTGTCTTATCAGCTTAGTTCTAAATCGGCGATAAAACTTGAGATTTCTGCCACCATAAGCCTCCCCGAAAGTTTAGCTCAAACTCCTGTCACCGATTTAAGCTGGCTTGAAGGAAATTTATTCCTCGCTTCTGAGGCGGGTGCCTTCAAACTGGATGTTGAAGACGAGCTAAGACCGATAAACTTACCTCTCGCGATTAATAAAGCCACGTACAAAATCATGAGCGACCCTGATGGTGCGTTGTGGGTTTCAACAGAAGGACGATTACTATACCGTGATACATCGAGTGATTGGGAGGCTGTTGACGCTGTCGAGCTCGAGCAAACGTGGTTTAGTGACATTATTCGTGATCGCCAAGATAATATCTGGCTGGGTAGTTCAAGTGATGGTTTATGGCAGGCTCATAAAGGACAGGTAGAGCGTCACAGCACATTTGCAGGTATTAAAGAGCAAATTGAAGCCGTGACTCTCTCTGCTCGTGGTGAGCTTTGGGTTGCCAGTCGCTCAGGTGTTGGGTACTTTAATGAAGATAATGAGTTTATCAATCAGATCCCCTATGAGAAATTAGGTAATGCAAAAGTCAGTACCTTGCACTTTCAAGGAAATCGATTATTCATCGGGACTTCTAAAAATGGTGCGTTTTATTGGCAAAACGGTCAATTAAATCGCGTGCCTGGTCGAGCTCTGCGCTTTAATGGTGTAAACGCTATAGAGCCCAGTCCATTTGGTCTGTGGTTTGGTACTGAGCGAGGTCTATTTCGCCAAGGGTTTGATGGGGTGTTCAAATCGTTTATCTATAACACAAAATTGAATAGTAAGAACATTACCTCTTTGATTGATAAGGGAAGTGAAGTTTGGATTGGTACTACTAAAGGTGCTTATCACTATAACGCCAATGGATTAAAGCAACTCGGGCAATCATTAGCGCTTGAAGGGGCGAATGTGAGTAGTATCCTTGAAGCGCCGAACAATATTATGTTTATAGGAACAATCACTGATGGCTTATTTTACCGAACAGCTGAAGGTGTTTGGCATCAACTTGATGCATCAAAAGGTCTACCATATGGTGCAATTTTAAGCCTTTATTATGATCAGGCCATGGATAGGCTATGGGTGAGTAATCTTAAAGGGGTGTATCGTATGCCCTTATCTCAGTTCTCGAGCCAAGTTGAAAATGTTCAAGTCGAGCTGGTAATTAACTCACTCGATCGTAAATTTGATGGCAAGCTGAGCCAATGCTGTGCGGGCAAAGGACAAAGCGCGGTCATGTCTACCGGTTCATCATTATGGTACCCAAGTTTACAAGGCTTAGTGGCGATCCCTAAAAATATCGAATTATTTGGTGAGACAGAACTGTCGCCGATGATTGAAAGTATTTCTTCCGATCAGGGGATAACACCTGTTAATAATCAGCAAGAAACATTATCACTTGATCAGCGAGACTTGACCATTAACTATACTGCGATTGATTTTTATGCGCCAAATAGTTTGGAGTTTCGTTATAAGCTAGTCAATTTTGATGATACTTGGCGTGTCGCAAATAAGCGCAGAGAGGCGATTTACACTAATTTGCCCCCTGGTGTATTTACATTTGAGCTAGAAGTTAAACGGCAGAGTATGACATGGAATAATAGTGTTAAGACTCGCTTTACATTTGAAATAGCTAAACGATTTGATGAAACGGTTTATTTTCGATTGTTAATAGTGAGTTTGTTTATTTCGCTATTGTATTTCAGTTTCTTGCTTTATCGTTCTCAAGAGAGAAGAAAACAAGCTGAACTCGAGAAACTTGTTGAAGCACGTACCCATGAGCTCACAGAGACAAATAGTAAGCTTAATCAAGCTAACTCCCAACTTAAACAGGTTAGCCATTCAGATGAACTGACAGGTTTGAGAAGCCGCCGGTTTTTATTTGACCAATTACCTAAAGATATCGAGCATTATCAAAGAAATCGTCAAAGTTTAGAGGATCAGGGAAAAGCGCTGGCCTTAGTGATTGTCAATTTAGATGATTTTAGCCGGATTAATGATGCTTTTGGCCCGATTTCTGGAGACAGTTGTTTACAGCAAGTGGCGACTTTGCTCAATAGTAAAACTCAAGGTTCGGATTACGTGGTTCGATGGAGTGGTGATGAATTCTTACTTTTGTTACGCGATATGCGTCGTAATGCAATTGATGATTATGCTAAAAATTTGTGCCGGGCTATTTCGGATCACCAATTTAAGCTACCAAATGGCAAGTCAATCCAGTTGACTTCATCACTCGGTTGGGCATTTTATCCTCTACCTTTGATTGGGGGTCAAATTATAGGTTGGGAGACATCCATTAATTTAGCCGATCTTGCTTTACATAAAGTGAAAGAAAAGGGCCGTAATGGGGTGGCAACATTCACATTTGATGAACAACTCGATGCATTTGAATTTGAAGATAGTGAAATGATAGAAACCCAACTGACAGACTTACTGACCAGTAATTTAGCAACGCTACAATTATGGATGCAAGAGCGTTGGACAATGAATGTATAATTTAGTGACTTTTACTTTAGCCACAAAAAAACCTAGTCATTAACTAACCTGAGCTGCACATAAGAAATGGAACTAAATGCCCTTGCGGTGATCAGATCTTTCGACCAAGAAACATAAGATTACCGAGGCAAGGGCATGAATAACTTAGATGCAATTTACGTAGATGTCGATGATTTTTGTTTATTGTTTGAACCTCAATGGCTTAAACACCTAATAGAATCAGGTGAAAAGCAACGCATTAAGCCATCTCGACTATCCTCTAGCGAAGTGATGACTATATTAATTGCTTTTCATCAATCAGGTTATCGCGATTTTAAAACTTACTACACCAAATTTGTTTGTCAGTATTGGCGACATTATTTTCCTGATTTAGTCAGTTATACACGTATGTTGAAGTTACTTCAGGCCACGTTACCTGCTCTGTGTAGCTATCTGAAGCAGCGCTTTGATAAACCAACAGGCATTGCATTTATCGATTCCACTTCTCTCAAGGTGTGTCACAACATGCGTATTCCTCGTCACCAAGTTTTCGCGGGAGAAGCCAAACGAGGCAAAGGAACAATGGGCTGGTTTTATGGCTTTAAACTTCACCTCATCATGAATGATGAAGGGGGTTTATTAGCTGTAAAAGTGACAGCTGGGAATGTTGATGATAGACAGCCGGTATTAGATATGGTTGATAATGTTACAGGTAGTTTATACGCTGATAAAGGTTATGTATCTGCAAACTTAAAAGCGGAACTTGCTGAGCAAGGCATTGATTTTATTACAGGTCAACGAAGTAATATGAAACGTCAGCCAATATCATCTTGGGATAGAGCGATGTTATCAAAGCGTTTCATCATTGAAACAGTTTTCGACCAGCTGAAAAATATGGCTCAAATAGACCACACAAGGCACCGCAGCTGCATCTCATTTATGGTTAATTTAATGGCTGGATTAATTGCCTATACTTTTCAGACTAAAAAGCCGAGTATAAAAGTGACTCGGCTTTAATTCTTATGCAGATCTGAGGTTAACTAGGTTTTTTTGTGGTGTGAGCGACAGTAATTAATTCAAAAATTGTTTGATTGCTTCTTCTATACCTTCGCTATCTAAGCCCATCTCAGCATGCATTTCATCTTGTGTACCATGCTTAATAAACTCATCAGGAATACCCAGATTGAGTACTTCTATTGTTAACCTATGCTTGAGCACAAATTCGTTAACTGCAGAACCTGCACCACCAAGAATGGCATTGTCTTCGAGAGTGACAAATACTGTGTGATTGGTTGCAAGTTCAGTCAGAAGTGCTTGATCTATCGGCTTGATAAAACGCATATCAACAAGGGTTGCATCGAGTTTTTCTGCGACAGATTTAGCATTGTTTAGCAAAGTACCAAAAGATAAGATTGCGATATTTTGGCCGTTACGAACCACATTCGCTTTTCCTATCTCGATACTTTCCATTTCTTTGCTCGGGTCGAACTCACCAGCGCTACCTCTAGGGTAACGCACGGCTGCAGGCTGATTTAGCCTGTGTCCAGTAAAAAGCATATTCCGACATTCATTGGTATCGCTCGGAGCCATGATGATCATGTTTGGGATACAGCGCATATAGCTTAAATCGTATGCTCCTTGGTGTGTTTCACCATCAGCCCCAACTATTCCTGCTCTATCGATTGCGAATAAAACGGGTAAATTTTGTAAAGCGACATCATGGATTAGTTGATCATACGCGCGCTGTAAGAAGCTCGAGTAGATCGCCACGACAGGGTTGAGTCCTTCACATGCAAAGCCAGCCGCTAATGTCACTGCATGTTGTTCAGCGATGGCGACATCAAAATATTGCTCAGGGAATTCTTTCGAAAACCTGACCATGCCTGAACCTTCACGCATTGCAGGTGTAATCGCCATGAGCTTCTCATCTTGGGTGGCCATTTCACATAGCCAATCACCAAACACCTTTGAAAATGTTGGCTCACTCGGCTTTGATTTAGGTAGGCTTAGCTCGGAAGGATCAAATTTTGGTACACCGTGGTAGCCAATGGGATCCGCTTCTGCTGGTTGATAACCTTTACCTTTTTGAGTCCTCACATGAAGTAATTGAGGCCCTTTAAGGTTGCGCATATTACGCAGAGTATCACAAAGCATAGTCACATCATGTCCGTCGATTGGACCAATGTAGTTAAACCCGAGCTCTTCAAAAAAAGTACCCGGGACCACCATTCCTTTTAAGTGTTCTTCCATTTTGCTGGCAAGCTCTTTTACAGGCGGCATACCTGAAAGCAGTTTTTTACCTCCTTCACGGATGTTGGTATAAAAACTACCTGATAAAATTCGGGCTAAATGATTATTAAGTGCGCCGACATTTTCTGAAATTGACATCTCGTTGTCATTAAGGATCACTAACATGTCTGCATCGATATCGCCGGCGTGATTCATTGCTTCAAATGCCATGCCTGCAGTGACGGCACCATCACCAATAACTGCGACTACTTTTCGGTTTTTTGCTTCTTTTTTAGCGGCAATGGCCATACCGAGCGCGGCAGAAATTGATGTACTTGAATGGCCAACACTAAAGGTGTCATATTGGCTTTCTTCGCGATAAGGAAATGGATGGAGGCCATCTTTTTGACGTATGCTGTGCATCAAATCACGGCGGCCTGTTAATATTTTATGGGGATATGCTTGGTGGCCCACATCCCAAATAACACGATCAAATGGCGTGTTATACACATAGTGTAATGCAACGGTGAGTTCGACAGTGCCCAAACCTGATGCTAAATGACCACTACTTTTTGACACTGAGTTTAGGAGGTAATCTCTTAACTCATGACTCAATGCTGGTAATTTATCTTGTGCTAACTCCCGTAATTGCGGGGGTTCATCAATTAAGCCCAATAAGGGATAGTTGTTGTTATCAATTGTCATGACAGGTATTGATTATCCTTTGTTTACTGACCCGATTATACATCAATTTAAGCGGTAATCTTTTTCTTTTCTGTTCTTTTACCGTGTATAACCTGAGTTGGGGCCTTTAATGGTCTCGAGAAATAATATAATGCGCTAGTTCTTCAAGTCTCGTTGTGTTTGCTGGAATTTTATCAAGAGACGCAAGGGCGTCTTGATATAAGGATTGCGCTAAGTCTTTCGCACCTTGAAGACCCATAAATGCAGGGTAGGTTGACTTATTTGATTCGATGTCAGAGCCTTGCGGTTTCCCAAGGGTTGCAGTATCTCCTTCAATATCCAAAATATCATCATGGACTTGAAAGGCCAGCCCTATTTTATGACCAAACTCAGCTAAGTGATTTAAGGTGTCTTGTGACGTTCCTTTGGCACATAATGCGCCCATCGTAATGGCGGATACTAACAGTGCACCAGTCTTCAGTTTATGAATTTGTTCGAGTTCTGATACTGTGATGGATTTATTCGTTGCTGATAAATCAAGTGCTTGCCCACCACACATGCCCATTAGTCCAGAGGCTTTGGCTAGTTCGGAAATAATTTTAAGTTGAGTCGGCGCCTCAACTTGAGCCAGAGGCTGTTCAGATAAAATATCAAATGCGAGTGTTTGTAACGCATCACCGGCTAAAATAGCGGTCGCCTCATCAAAAGCAATGTGGCATGTCGGTTTGCCTCGACGCAGATCGTCATCATCCATAGCAGGAAGATCATCATGTACCAAGGAATAACTATGAATACATTCAATAGCAGCAGCCACTTTTTGTAAAGCAAGCTGGTCAGCACCAAGCATTTGCCCTGTTAAAAATACTAGATGTGGCCTGAGACGTTTGCCACCATTGAACAGGCTATAACGTGCTGCAGAAAGGAGTTGTGCATCACCAGAAGTTTGCATCGACAAAATGGATGTTAACGTTTGTTCGACCAGGTATTGGCTGCGTTGTAAATCGTCTTGAATTGTCACTATTTTTGCTCTGTAGAGTCAAAGGGTGTGAGATCGCTTTCAGTAGAGTTGCCCATTAGAATGCTCACTTTTTGTTCTGCTTGTTGCAGTTTGGCTGAAGATGCTTGGGCAAGCTGAATACCGCGCTCAAATTGTTTTAATGACTGTTCGAGGGTAAGAGACCCATTTTCCATTTCTGAAACGATGTGCCCTAATTCGCCCATAGCGTCTTCAAAACTAAGATTTTCTGCTTTTTTTGTGGCCATTGTATTACTTCAGCTTAAGTATGAGTGGGTGGGATTTTAGGGGGATTCTCTAACTATTTCAATTTATCTGCCTTAGTCTCGCTAAATTATTGCGTGCCGATGCTGATTCTCTGTTTGAAAATTGCCGTCATCATAAAAATGGCGCTATAGTTGAACTTAAGTTATTAAACCTTTTGCCGATACTTAAAACTAAATTATCATACGCACTCTAAAGTGCTAACTTACCAATTTTAATTAAAATTTCCCTTGGAGGGCCAGTGGATTTAGCAACGTTAATAGGAATGCTTGGTGCGATCGGCTTTATTGTTATGGCAATGATTCTCGGTGGCGATTTAGGAATGTTCGTTGATATTCCTTCTGTGCTCATTGTTTTTTGTGGTTCATTATTTGTTGTGCTATCAAACTTTACGATGGGGCAGTTTTTTGGAATTGGTAAAGTGGCTGGAAAAGCGTTTATGTTTAAGCTTGAGACGCCTGAAGAGCTCATCGATAAAGCTGTTGAGCTAGCTGATTCCGCCAGAAAAGGAGGGTTCCTTGCTCTTGAAGAAGCAGAGATACCAAATGCATTTATGCAAAAAGGGGTCGATATGCTGGTTGATGGCCATGATGCCGATGTCGTGCGAGAAACCCTACAAAAAGATATTTCATTAACGTCAACACGGCATGATGCTGGCGCCACTTTATTTAAAGCGTTGGGTGATGTAGCTCCAGCAATGGGAATGATTGGTACACTGATCGGTTTGGTTGCAATGTTATCAAACATGGATGATCCGAAAGCGATAGGACCCGCGATGGCGGTTGCTTTGTTAACGACTCTTTATGGGGCCTTCTTGGCCAATGTTATCGCGATCCCGATTCAAGCTAAGTTAGAAAAGCGCAAAGACGAAGAAGAACTAAATCAAAAATTAATTTTAGATGCTGTGCTCGGGATTCAAGATGGTCAAAACCCAAAAGTAATTGAAGGGATACTTAAAAATTACCTACCAGAATCTAAACGCCAAATAGACACTGAGGGTTAGCTGTTATGTCTGATGAAGCCGAAGATTGCAAATGCCCTCCCCCAGGTTTGCCTGCTTGGATGGGGACGTTTGCAGACTTAATGTCATTGCTGATGTGTTTCTTTGTATTGTTGTTAGCTATGTCAGAAATGGATGTACTGAAATTTAAGCAAATAGCGGGCTCGATGAAATTTGCATTTGGTGTTCAAAATAAGCTTGAGGTAAAAGATATTCCAAAAGGCACAAGTGTGATCGCTATGGAGTTCCGCCCAGGAAAGCCTGAGCCGTCGCCTATTGAGACAATTCAACAGCAAACAGTTGAGATGACACAGCAAATGTTGGAGTTTCAAGCCGGTGATGAAGATTCGGCTGGGGGGCGCCAAGAACAGCGTGGGAATAAGCGTGGTGGTGAATCTCAAAGTACAGCGAAAAATGAATCGAGCCAAGCTGAAAGTACGGCTGACCAAGAACAAGTTAATGAGCTGGTTAAAAAAATAGCGCAACAGCTTGAAGAGCAAATCATGGATGGGGCAATAGAGCTCGAATCACTGGGTCAGCAAATTATTATTCGTATTCGAGAAAATGGTTCGTTTCCATCTGGAAGTGCTTTTTTGCAACCACAATTTAAACCCATTATTCAACAAATAGCTGAACTCTTGAAAGATGTTCCTGGCGAGATTACCGTTTCTGGCCACACAGATGATTATCAAGTAAGTAATGAACTATATTTTAATAATTGGGATTTATCAGCGAAACGTTCAGTGGCTGTAGCAAGCGAAATGCAGAAGGTGAGGGGATTCGATAAAAACCGTATGATGGTAATAGGTCATGCTGATACTCGGCCGTTAGTGCCAAATGAAGATACGGATTCGCGCAAACGTAATCGCCGTGTTGAGATTTCAATTATGCAAGGTAAAGCGAAAGAGTCTGATCCGATTGAGGTACAAAAGTAAATTTACGGTTGATTTTTTTCATAAAAGACGATTTACTGCAAACGCTAAGTAATTGTCTTAGTTTTATTTAAGGATAAATGAAATGAAAAGAATTGATAAATATACTTATATGCCAGGCAGTGGTGGTGGAAGCGATGATCCACCAAAAGAACCACCTAAGTCGAAATAATTGAAATGGAAGTGAAAGCTTCCATTTTACCAAATTATGAATGATATATTCCTACAAACTTTTTTAAATTATCAGCTATTACTAGTTTTGGCTGCATTCGTTCTGTCCTTTAAATTTAAACTTAAATCAGGTTGTTGGTTTTCTGCTGTAACATTCGTCTCTTTTTTAATAAGTTTTATCATTACTCCATTCCTATATGAGTATGATACAGCAAAATTTTATCGTTATTTTTTTTGGGCTTTCAACGATATTATTTGGATGAGTGCTATCGCAATCTTAGGTATTAAGGATAGAATTTCACTAAGACTATCAGTCACTGCTCAATTAGTTTTTATCCCTGTTATACTCATACAGCTTTTTAAAATAGTGGATAAGCATTTTCTAGAATACGAAGTGATAGACTCGATATATAAAACGATCATCCCTCTTTCAAACACCCTTGTCGTAGCGTTATGTTTTGCACCTTTGGTTTTTGGTTTTATTATAGGTAAGCAAAAACAACTAGCTAATTAGCACTTTCAGAATTATCATTACTGTTATTATATACAGTTGTAAATTTTGAGTATGAAACTCTATATTGCAGAAAAGCCTTCATTAGGACGTGCGATAGCTGATGTACTCCCGAAACCTCTACAAAAAGGGGAAGGCTTTATTAAAGCCAGCAATGGCGATGTTGTCTCTTGGTGTATCGGGCATTTGTTAGAACAAGCAGAACCTGACAGTTATGATCCTAGATTTAAAAAGTGGCAGCTTAATGATTTGCCAATCATCCCGTTAAAATGGCAACTCAGTGTAAAACCAAAAACTAAAAAGCAGTTTAATATTCTCAAAAAGTTGATTTTACAAGCTGATGAGCTAATTCATGCAGGAGATCCTGATAGAGAAGGGCAGTTGTTAGTAGATGAGGTAATTGATTTTGTTGGCGTTAATGAACAAAAAAAAGCATCTGTTCAGCGTTTATTAGTCAGTGACTTGAACCCCTCTGCAGTGAAGAAATCATTGTTCAATCAAAATAGAAATATCGACTTTGTTCCTCTGTCTGTGTCTGCTTTAGCACGGTCTCGTGCGGACTGGCTCTTTGGTATGAATCTTACTCGTGCGTATACTTTAGCTGGCCAGCAGGCTGGCAGCCACCGCGTTTTATCAGTAGGAAGAGTACAAACACCGATTTTAGGGTTGGTAGTGCGTCGAGATCTTGAAATTGAAAACTTTATTGCAAAGCCCTTTTATGAAGTACATGCGCATTTAAAAACTGATAAAGCAGAAGATTTTACCGCTAAATGGCAACCAAGTGCCGCATGCGAGCCTTATCAAGATGAAGATGGACGAATTTTGTTAAAGGCATTAGCTGAAAATGTAGTTAAAAGAATTGAGAACCAATCAGCATTAGTCACTAAACTTTCTCAAAAAGAAAAACGCCACACATCACCATTGCCCTATAACTTGTCGTCATTGCAGATTGATGCCGCCAAAGTATATGGCATGTCTGCGCAAGTTGTATTAAATGTGTGCCAAAATTTATATGAAAAACATAAAGCGATCACTTATCCACGTTCAGATAATCGTTATTTACCAACCGAGCATTTTGCTGAGGCTGAGCAAGTGCTTGATGCTATTAAACACAATAAGGGCCAATCAGACTCACTTATCCAACAAGCTGACTTATCGATTCGTTCTAAATGTTGGAATGACTCAAAGGTTGAAGCGCACCATGCAATCATCCCCACCAGTAAAAAGTTGCCTGTGAGCAGCCTTGATAAAGATGAATTAAAACTTTACCAGTTAATTGCACGGCATTATTTAATCCAATTTTACCCACCTTACATTTTCAATGAAACAAAAGTCGAAGTGGAGATAGCGGGAGGAAAGTTTAGCGCTACAGCCAAAGAAGAACTGCAACAAGGTTTTAAAATTCTTTTAGGTAAAGGGGAGTCCAAAATTGAGCCGCTTTTACCGTCATTGACTTTAGGTCAGCGGTTGCACTGTCCATTTGGTGACCTGCTGGAGAAGTACACTCAGCCTCCAGCGTATTTTAATGATGCGAGCTTATTAAGTGCGATGACAGGAATTAGCAGGTTTGTCACAGATCCCAGCATCAAAAAAATACTCAAAGAGACGGATGGCCTAGGTACAGAAGCAACACGAGCTGGGATTATTGAATTACTTTTTAGGCGTGATTTTTTAAAACGGGAAGGTAAAAAGATAGTATCAACGATTGCAGGTAGAAGCCTGATTGAAATGTTGCCAGACTTGATTACCCGACCTGATTTAACAGCTAAATGGGAAGCTGGTTTGGCTGCAATATCTCGAAAAGAACAAAGCTACCAAGGGTTTATGCAACCTTTGTTGGAACAACTCAATCAACTTATCTCTTTGTCATCGAGCTGTGATGCCAGTGCTTTTAAATATATTAAAGGGCCCACACCGACTCGTCGATTTAAAAGAAAGCGAAAAGCGTCGGGCAATAAGTAACATCTAAATGATTATGGGTATTCAAAACTCCTACATATTCATTTGATGCGTTTATCATCAGGTAAGTTGAATAAGTGTAAAGCGGCTGCACTCATGGCTCTGACACCTGTTTCAATAGTTTTTGAATAATCGGGTGCATATAAACTTGAATGCAAAGATGGAAGGGTTTCATTATTGCTCTTTGCGTTTTTGTATCGAGAAGGTTCAACGCTGCCGAGCCAAAAGAGGGTGATAGGGATTTGGTGCTTGGTCCGACCATAAAGTCCAAAGTCTTCACCAGCCATTACAGGATCAGCTGTTATCACATTAGCTTGGCCGAGCTCGATAGAAATACTGCTCTTAATATATTGTGCCAATTTAGTATGATTTATAGTTGATGGGATAGATTCTTCTTCATGTACAATAACTTGCGGATAATATGAGTCATCAAGGCCCGCACTCAGTGCAATGCCTGCTGTTAAGCGCTTGATTGCAGCTATTTGCTGATCGCGTACCTCTGAGTTATAAGAACGAAGTGTGAGTTGCAATTTCACTTCATCAGAAATGATATTATGTTTTGTTCCCCCATGAATGGATCCAATAGTTAAAACCGAAGGCTCTAATGGTGTAACCTCGCGACTGGTAATGGTTTGCAGAGCAAGAACGATTCGCGAAGCTAACACGATAGGATCTATTGTTGTATGTGGATACGCACCATGTCCGCCTTTCCCTTTGACAATGATATCAACAGAATCAACACTAGCAAGGGCATAGTCATTGGGCACCGCGACTTTTCCAGACTCAAGATCTGCGCTAACATGAAGCCCTAAAACGGCATCGGGTAATGCAAACTCAGAGAATAACCCTTCTTGTAACATTGCTTTGGCACCCGCTCCGACTTCTTCTGCTGGTTGGGCAACCATCATCAGCGTGCCTTTCCATTGAGATTGCTCATTGACAAGTTTTCGAGCAGTACCAATAAAGCTAGTCATATGAATATCATGACCGCATCCATGCATTACTCCAACTTCATTATTTTGCAAATCGATAGTCCGTACTTTTGAAGCGTAGGGCTTTCCTGTTTGTTCAGTGATTGGAAGAGCGTCAGTGTCAGTTCGGATCATGAGGGTAGGTCCTTCACCATTTTTAAGTAACGCAACTACACCAAAGCCTCCAATATTTTTTGTTACTGTAAAGCCTAACTGAGCGAGCTCTTTTCCTAGGCGATGTGACGTTTCTTTTTCTCGATAAGATAATTCAGGGTGCTGATGAAGATCTAAATATAAACTCTCTAAATAAGGCATGTCTGAATTGATAATCAACTCCGGTTCTTTTGCGTTCAACAGAGTCGATAAGAGTAAAAATACAAAAGAAACTTTAGACATTTAACATCCTTATTATTAATTTAGGGGCAATTTTTATCTTGTAAAAAATTGCTTCATCACCATATAACAAAACATAATCGAATAATTGGCAAGCAATAATGAGTAATATCCTAGATTTGACGGCAGAGAATTTTCAACACATTTTGGGTGAAGTATCACAAACTAAGTTAGTTGCATTGTTGTTTTGGTCACCTCAAAGCCCTGAATGCCAAGTTTATAACCAAACGGTCGAGAAAGTAGTCGCCGATTACCCTGAACATTTGTTATTGGCAAAGTTAAATTGTGATACAGAGCAAGCATTAGCTTCTCAATTAGCACAACAAATTGGTTTACAGGCTTTGCCCACAATTGTGCTATTAAAAAATGCAGGCCCAGTTGAAATGTTGTCGGGGTCGCAAACTGAACTTCAATTGAAAGAGATATTATCAAAGCACTTACCTAATCCAATCGACATTTTGTTGGAAAACGCGAAACAAGCTCTCTTGTCTGAAGATCAGAATCAAGCGTTTCTCTATGCAAAACAGGCGTACGAGAC
>NZ_CM200281.1:917500-2067500 GCF_058169715.2 Pseudoalteromonas sp. J2K-J979
CCTAATCGGGGTTGCGGACAGTGCCTGGTGGGTAGTTTGACTGGGGCGGTCTCCTCCCAAAGAGTAACGGAGGAGCACGAAGGTTTGCTAAGTACGGTCGGACATCGTACGGTTAGTGTAATGGTAGAAGCAAGCTTAACTGCGAGACGGACAAGTCGAGCAGGTACGAAAGTAGGTCATAGTGATCCGGTGGTTCTGAATGGAAGGGCCATCGCTCAACGGATAAAAGGTACTCCGGGGATAACAGGCTGATACCGCCCAAGAGTTCATATCGACGGCGGTGTTTGGCACCTCGATGTCGGCTCATCACATCCTGGGGCTGAAGTCGGTCCCAAGGGTATGGCTGTTCGCCATTTAAAGTGGTACGCGAGCTGGGTTTAGAACGTCGTGAGACAGTTCGGTCCCTATCTGCCGTGGGCGTTTGAGAATTGAGAGGGGCTGCTCCTAGTACGAGAGGACCGGAGTGGACGAACCGCTGGTGTTCGGGTTGTCATGCCAATGGCACTGCCCGGTAGCTACGTTCGGAATCGATAAGCGCTGAAAGCATCTAAGCGCGAAGCGAGCCTCGAGATGAGTTCTCACTTGGAGTTTAACTCCACTAAAGGGCCGTTGGAGACTACAACGTTGATAGGTAGGATGTGGAAGCGCTGCGAGGCGTTAAGCTAACCTATACTAATTACCCGTGAGGCTTAACCATACAACGCCAAAGTGGTTTGTATGAAGCACTGATAAATAAGCAAGAAGTTAGATAGACTGAAGTAGACAATTTTAAAATCAGCCTTCCGAATTTAGTTTTACGGCGAAAGCGGTAAAGCGGCAAAATTTTGCTTGGTGACAATAGCGTTTTGGACCCACCTGATCCCATTCCGAACTCAGTAGTGAAACGAAACAGCGCCGATGGTAGTGTGGGATTACCCATGTGAGAGTAGGACATCGCCAGGCTAATTTATTAATAATAAAAACAATATTTAACAGATTTTCTTGGTAACTATAGCGTTTTGGACCCACCTGATCCCATTCCGAACTCAGTAGTGAAACGAAACAGCGCCGATGGTAGTGTGGGATTACCCATGTGAGAGTAGGACATTGCCAGGACCTTATTATATGAGCCTCAACATTAGTTGAGGCTTTTTTCGTTTCTTCGATTTGAAATAAACTTTTTCATCAAAGATGGTTGATTTTTAATATAAAGATCATACCTTAGCCCATCATAATACAGCTTATGGATGACTAAAAATAAAAGTGGAGATTGCCATCTCTGAACGTCCGTTTAATACTTGTTAAACGTTCTGGATTCATACACCAATCTAACAGCAATATCTGCTGGCTATACCATGATAGATAAATCTAAACCTTAAAATGACTATGAACAAAACTTTCTAATCCACCATTTTCTGCGTATAGGTACGCAATAAATCATTCAACTATCGTACATGTATTCTTTTGATAATTATCCATTCTCAGAATATAAAAATTTCTTTAGTTACAAAAAGCTAACGAGTGCGCGGATAACCTAGTCTTGGCTTTTTTGTTGCTTAAACGTCAAGCGTAGAATTAGAATTAATCAATCCCTAGATTCTTGATAGCAGCTTCAATGGCAAGCTTTGCTGTTTAATAGGAATTTTCTACATCAGATTTAATTTTATTAATCACATGTATTTATAGGTTCAATTATTTTACTGAGCGTGTTCATGTGTTAGCTAAGTTACAGCAGTTTAGAGCTAGGCAGAGAGTTAAATAACGATGTGTTGTGGGGCTAAAGCTTGAAGTTGTCTCGCCATATTTGCCACGTATTTGTAGTTTAGCCAATATCTCTTCTCTGACTCATTTGGACATAAGCCAGTATTGTATCTATGTGGCGTAGTCTGATTGTAATAACCAATGAAGTAATTGATTATTGCTTTTTAGTTCTGGTAAAACTCTTAAAACCTGTCGTTGGTATCTATTCTGTCTATAAACGTCTAAAGAAGTGCTCCGATGTTAGTAAAAAGATAAAATTTTACATGTAAAATAGTCTGTCCGATAATTTAATCTCTTTTCAGTCATCACTTATTAAGTCTCTTTCTTTGCCAAATATACTTTAGATGATATAATGTATGCAATTTGGTGTTTTACTAATAGGTAATATGATGGAAACAAGTAATACAGATTGGCGCTACACAGTGATGCCGGCCGTTTTTACATGGCTAAAAGAGTCGGTATCCGGCTTTGTTGAAATTGATCTTGATGCGACAAAAAAATATGCGACAGATATTTTAAGAGTTCAAGGAAAAGGCGGAACCAGAATGGGCGGCCTTGTTGGATCTGGTACTCTAGGTGAGAATAGCTACCTAAGCCCCGATCAGCGCCTCTCCTTACTTCAGGCACTTTCTGAGGTTGCTAAAGAATTTAATGTCCCGTTGATCAGTGGCGCTGCAGCTGAAACAAAAGAAGAGCTTGCAACCATAGTCAAAGAGCTGGCAGCGGTTGGTGTAGATACCGTTATGGTAATGCCACCTAAAACTGTTGAAGCGCCTTCTGATGAAGAAATGTATGCGTACTATGCGCTTTCAGCAACAGCTGCAAAAGAAGCTGGGGTGACAATTATGCCTTACAACAATCCTGATGCTGCCGGTTATCACGCTCTTTCTACAGATCTTCTTAGAAAGCTTGCTGCCTTACCTGAAGTTACTGCACTTAAAATATCGACTTCAGATGTTTCAACTATTGAAACGTTAATGTTAGAAAATAAAGATTTGAAAATTTTGGCTGGTGTTGACACGGTTACTGTCCATGCTGGGCTTGCAGGTGCATGCGGTGGGATCACAGGTGTAGGCTGTATATTCCCTAAAGCGAGTATTTCTATGCAGGAGTATGTTAATAAAGGTGAATGGGCTGAAGCAAATAAAATTTCTCAAGCGATGAATTCAATCTCTTATCTTGATGCTCAGCCTTTGTTGATGGAGTATCTTAAATTTGCTTTTGGAGTTCACCATAATGATATTGATGGCGGGCTTCGTACTTTTGGTAATAAATTAACTCAACAGCAAATCGACGATGTTCACGCTCGGTATAATTTGGCAAAAGAAAGACTTTCATTATTGGATTTAATAGACTGATTTTAAGTTTCTTACAAAGACAAAGCTCCTATTTAAGGGGCTTTTTTTGTCGGTGTTTGGCTATCCTTTTTTAGAGCTAAACTGTAAGTGAACCATGTTAATCTCCGGTTGGCCGTGTACTTTTAAGGTGATGGTCTCTGAGTTGAGTAGAATAAGTTGGTCGGATGTGATTATAGAAATCCACGTTGACCCCTGTTTGATGCTTTAAGTTGAAAATGGATAAAAATTAAGAAATCCCTACCAATTACTTAGCAGAGATTTGTGAAGAAAAGACAGATGGATACCTCGTTGGTTTGCTTAACATCAGAATGCGTACAAGTCTTATTACTACACTAACTGAACGCAAAAATTTAATGAGATTCAGATGGTTATCAAAATCTGTCAATTTTAAAAGGCGATAGTGAGATTGTAGGGGCTTTTTGCAAAATACAGTCTGTTATCAGCTCTGCACTGGTTGCTGCTAAAGTTAAACCTAAGTGCTGATGACCAAATGAAAAGAAGATATTATCATGTTTAGGTGACTTACCTATCACTGGTTTTGAGTCGGGTAAACTAGGTCTAAACCCCATCCATCTATATTCACCTTGTTGATGTTGTTTTATGTTTGGCCAAATAGCGCGTCCTGATGGCTCTAATGCATCAGCGCGTTTATGATTCACAGGACTGTCTAACCCAGCAAATTCGACAGTACCAGCTAACCTTAGACCATCTCGCATCGGTGTCATGATGAATTTTCGCTCAAACGATACAATTGGGCGAGTTGGTTGGAGTTGCGCATCAACCATATAATGGTAACCCCGCTCTGTATCTAGTGGCACCTCAAAACCCAATTGTTTACACAGTACTTTGCTGTGCGCGCCAGTGGCGATTAAAACTTTGTCAGCTTGATAGCTTTGCTTACTACTAGATAAAATCTCTACTTTATTATCATTTGATTTAACCTCTTCAACTGCTGTTTTGATATACAGTACACCTATCTCTTGTGCTTTTTTAAAAAGCTCTTTTGTTAGGCTGGCAGGGCAACAAGTATGAGCAACATCAGTGAAAAATAACGCCCAATTTATGTTTGGTGAAATACCCGGCTCAAGTTCATTCAGTTGCTGCTTATTTAACAATTCTACAGTGATACCTTCTGCTTGATATTCTTGCTTAAGTCTTAATGCAGTTTGATTTGTTTCTGACTCAAACGTAAGCAAGCTGCCTTTTTTGTGAAAAAAACTGTCTAGTTGAGTTTCAGTGATCAAATTTTGCCAAGATTCAATAGCCACTTTGTTGAGTGCTTTTAACGCATCTTTATTTTCAGTAAACAATCTTGATCTCATATTATTCATAAACTTTAGAAACCAAGGTATCGCTTTATGAAAGTAACTAGGTGCAATGCTAAAAGGGCCTAATGGGTCCATAAGCATCTTAGGAACTTGAAGTAAAAGAGATTTTTGAGCTAAAGGGAACACTTGCTCTGAAGCAAAGTGGCCTGCGTTTCCTTTTGAGCAGCCTTCAGCTACCCCTTCCTTATCAAACAAGGTCACTTGGAATCCCGCTTGTTGTAAGCGGTAAGCTGCTGTTACACCAATAATACCAGCGCCTATAACGGCAACTGTTTCTGAGTTTGAATTCTCACTTTTCATAATAATTAGCAAATAAAGGTTGTTATTGCATACAATATACATTACTTTGTGTTGTATACAATCTATTATTATTAAATGTTTGATATGTAAATGCAATGAAATGAAATTTAATTAGGTAGGTGCTTAGCTTCAGTATTTATTTAATAAACATCTCTCAGTCGATTTTCTGAGAATGAACGGATGTGGTCTTTAATTGTTAACGAAAAACTTAGTAATTAAGGTATTTGAATAAATAGGATCGATTTTTAGAGGCTTTGGCAGTAGAACCCAGTGTACGAGTCATCCATTAATAACCATGCCCAGCTTAGTAAACAAAGCTGGTATTTTAGTTTGATTAAGTAAGCTAGTCATTTGTTTACTTAATCAAATTTTGTTCGATAAAAGGTAATAATATGAACAAAGGCACATTTTTTTGTATTGACGCTCACACTTGCGGAAACCCAGTTAGGTTAGTGACTTCAGGTCACCCTAATTTAGAGGGCAAGACTATGAGTGAAAAGCGAAGTCATTTCTTAAAGGAATATGATTGGATCCGTCAAGGTTTAATGTTTGAACCTCGTGGGCACGATATGATGTCAGGTGCTTTTTTATATCCACCTTGTTCTGATGATGCGGATGCTTCAATTTTATTTATTGAAACGTCGGGTTGTTTACCTATGTGTGGCCACGGGACAATTGGCACAGTTACTGCCGGTTTAGAAGGGGGGTTATTACAAAGTAAAGTCCCAGGAAAACTTAAAATAGATGTGCCTGCTGGGCAAATAAATGTTGAATACCAGATGACGGGCCAAAAAGTTGATTGGGTTAAAATCTATAATATCGCATCGTATTTAGCGCATAGAGACATTGAAATTGAAGTCCCTGAGCTTGGAAAAATTAAACTCGATATCGCTTATGGTGGAAATTTTTATGCGATTGTTGAACCGCAAGACAATTATCCAGGTCTTGAAAATTTCACTCCAGATCAAATATTAAAATATAGTCCTTTGATTAGAAAAATCGCAGGGAAAGCGGTGGAGTGTATCCATCCTGAAGATCCAAGCGTGAATGGTTTATCTCATGTTTTATGGACCGGAAAACCTCAAAAATCTGATTCTTCAGCCGCTAATGCGGTTTTTTATGGTGATAAAGCTATTGATCGCTCTCCTTGTGGGACAGGCACATCAGCAAGAATGGCGCAATTATTTACAAAAGGTTTATTAGAGCAAGGGCAAGACTTTGTGCACGAAAGCATTATCGGCAGTCAATTTGTAGGTAGAGTTGAGAGTGTTACAGAGGTACAAGGGATTACGGCAATTATGCCATCAATTCAAGGATGGGCACGAGTAACGGGTAATAATCAAATCATAATTGATGATGATGATCCGTATGCCTTTGGTTTTCAATTAGTTTAGGAGATAAATATGTTATCTGGTTTATGTTTTATTGGTGGTCAATGGCAAGCTGATACACAAGTGATGTTTAATGCAATTAATGCTGCTGAACATACAAAATTGGCGCCCGACTTTATTAACTGTAGTGCCAATCAATTAGAGCAAGCTTGTCTATTAGCAGAACAGGCTTTCGTTGTTTATCGCAAAAAGACGGCGCAGCAGCGAGCTAATTTTTTGAATGAAATAGCAGAGCAATTAGTCAAAGCTGAGCCTTTACTAATTGAGCGCACCCCTCTTGAAACCGGTTTACCTAAAGGCCGTATTCAAGGTGAGTTGGGCCGAACAGTCAATCAGCTTAGATTGTTTGCAAATAATATTATTAAAGGTACAGCTATCATTGCGCATGATGTTGCTATGCCTGAGCGCACGCCAATGCCTCGTTCTGATATGAAGCTATCACAGTTGCCTTTAGGTCCCGTTGCTGTATTTGGCGCCAGTAATTTTCCTTTGGCATTTAGCACCGCTGGCGGCGATACCGCGTCAGCTTTAGCTGCTGGCTGCCCTGTTATATTCAAGTCTCACTCAGCTCATCCAGGCACATGTGAAATAGTTGCAAAAGCAATTGAGGTGGCAATAAATAAGTGCGATATGCCGAGCGGTGTGTTTTCATTGATTCACAGCAAAGCTTATGAAATTAGTCACTCACTTGTAAAGCATCCTAAAATTAAAGCGGTTGGGTTTACTGGATCTTATAGCGTTGGTATGGCGTTGCTTGAAAGTATTAAAACCCGTAAGGAAGCGATCCCATTTTACGGAGAGTTAGGGTCAATTAACCCCCAAGTAATTTTACCTGGGGTGATTGCACAAAACCCCCAGAAAATTGCACAAGAGTTTGTGGCGTCAATGACCATGGGGGCAGGCCAATTTTGTACGAATCCTGGGTTCTGGCTAGTGAGTGAAGCTGAAGCAGTTGCATTCAAACATGAATTAGTATCATTAATAGAACAAAGTACCGCGCAAACAATGCTTACCCCAAGCATTCTTAATGCGTATTTACAGGGATGTGAGCGGTTAGCACAACATTCTGAAGTCGTCGCTCAAGGGCAGTCTGAAGATAAAAAAGCATCGACAGTTTTATTCTCAGCGACTGCAGAGGCGTTTTTAGCCAATACGGAGCTACATGATGAAGTCTTTGGTCCAGCATCATTGATGGTGACGTATAAAGATTTATCTCAAGTGGCCAAAATTGTTGAACAATTAGAAGGGCAATTAACTGCTTCGGTCCATGGAGAGACGCACGTAATTGCTGAGAATCAGGCACTAGTCGAGTCGCTTTCGTTCAAAGTTGGGCGGTTGATTTTCAATCAAATGCCAACAGGTGTTGAGGTGTGCGATGCGATGATGCATGGTGGACCATTCCCTTGCTCCACCGATGTGCGCAGTACATCAGTGGGTAGTTTTGCAATTGAACGTTTTTTAAGACCGATTTGTTACCAAAACCAAGTGTAAACTTTTACTATTCAATCTAAAGCAGCTGTAATTGGCTGCTTTTTTGTTCGTGATAATAAATCATTCTTTTTGCCTCTGGCCTTTTTTTTTCAACTAGTTAAACTAGGGTGTATTATTTATGACAAAAAAGAATGAATATGGCGCTGACATATAAAACACGTACAGAATTTGTTGTTGACGCAATTAGAGAGAAGATTCTCAAAGGTGAAGTCAAAGCAGGTCAACCGCTTCGCCAAGCTGCTTTAGCTGAAGAACTTGATGTAAGCCGGATCCCTGTCAGAGAAGCATTGCTGCAATTAGAGGCTGAAGGGCTAGTTAAGTTTCAAGCTCACAAAGGGGCCATCGTTACCAAACTTGATGCGTCACATGTTGATGAATTATTTGAACTGCGAGCAATGCTTGAAGCGAATGTACTTGCTTCCTCCATTCCAAATTTAACTGATGCCGATTTTGTTGAAGCTGAAACGATTTTAAAAGAGCTAGATGAAGCATTAACTCATGAAGACAGTGCCAATTTATGGTCAGATCTTAATACTAACTTTCACACTTGTTTGTATAAAGGCAGTCAACGCCCGCAAACACTCGATATTATTAGTATGCTCAATCAAAATGCGAGCCGTTATATACGATTACATTTTTTGCTTGCTGGTGGAATAGAAAAAGCAGGACCAGAACATCGACAGCTCATCGATTTTTGTAAAGCAAAGGATATTCCTAACGCTGTGGCAGTATTAAAAAGCCATATTCTAGGTGCAAAAGAAGAAATAAAAGAGTTACTAAGGAAGCAAGATTAATCTATACGCCCATTAATTATCGTAAATATATATCTATTAATGGGCGGTGCTTATTTCTGTGGGTACTTATTGGAATGCGGGCGGTGATTTGAATAACGGTTATTAACGCGTAAAAATAGTATCCAGTTAGCAATTAACATTAGAATGACAGCTAAAAGCATGACGATCTTCCCATCGACCCACGTCATTACAACAATTGCACCTAAAAATAAAGCAAATGGTTTTAGCTCATACCACCGTATTGCTTTGTCTTCGTCATGCCGAGTCATTTTGGCGTCACTTCTGCGAAAGTGAGATCGCAAGGACCAAACGAGTGCGCCGGCAATAAAGAATAAACAGCCTGAAATAGATGCGAAAAAAGACGGTTGGTAGGTAATTAATCCGTAGCCAACAGCCAAATATATATAGGGTAAACTTTCATACACGGGTTTACTTAACACAATAGAATCCCTCCACGTAAACAGTTTAAGTTTAGTCATAGAGTGCGATTTTCGCGAATAACTGTTAGCGGATTTTGCAATAATTGAGGCTATTCTGATGATAAACCTCATAATAAAAAGATAAATTACTGGGCTAATTGGTGATTTATTCGTGCTTAGTGCTAACTGGCAGGTTTTTTTCTTGCCAACTTAACCAATCACCTTCTAAGTGATAAACTTTTTTTAATCCTAGCTCCATCATAACTTTTTCAGCAATGGCAGCTCTTCTTCCTGAGCGACAGTACACCACCACCTGCTGCTCTTTTAATGGAACTAATACGTTAATGTAATCTTGAATCTGATCGTATGGGATATTAATTGCGCCAGGAATATGGCCATCATTAAACTCTTCAGCTGAGCGAACATCAATAATATTAACCGGTGATTTTTGTTGTGACAGGATTAGTTGCTCTTGGCTGATCGCAGGGGTGCTTGCAGCATTACAAAGCGAAGAAGTAACTAAGATAGACCAGAAGAGAAAGGTGGTGAGGAGTCGTTTCATTTTATAAACCAAAAGAGTGAATACTCAGAGTATAGTACGACACTCTTTGACTGATACAAGTTTTATCCTCGGCTTAATTTAAAGTCCATTTGTACTTGTGTGGTGGCTGTGACTGCTTGACCATTTTCAAATTTAGGTGCATAACGCCAGTTTTTTAATGCTTTTATGCTTTCTTTTACAAAAGCTTCATTTGATTTGTCTAAAACACGAATGTTTTTAACAAATCCAGTTGGAGTAATATCAAACTCAAGCTGTGCGAATCCCTCTTTGCCGCGTTTAACCATTGAGATGGGGTAGTTAGGGTTGGTTCTATGTAATGGGGTTTGTTCCTGTTGATCTTTCCATGGCACCATTTTAGCTATCGCAATACAATGTTTAGTAGCCTGTGCACTTTTGCCTTGATTTTCATACAGATCTATTAAACGCGAATGAGCAGCAAGTTCAAAAGGGTGGTCGAATTCAAGGTGTTTATCAAATACGTCAACCACTTCATTGAAGCGTTTAATCGCTTCATTTTTTTTGCGCATTGATTGTGCAATCATGCCAACGAGATAATTAGATTTAGCACGCTCAAATGAGTTTTCAGGCAAAAGGGCATGGTACAGCTCATCAGCTTGATATGCATATTTTCGCGCAGCTTTGTATTTTTTCATTTGATGATGATTAAATAAGTGCATTGAAGCCTCAAAGTAGCTATCGGCCAGCAATTTTGATTTTTCAGGGAGTAGTTGTAATCCTTGATCAAAGTAACTGTGAGCTTCAGACGCTGATTGCGTTGATTTGGCTAGGCCAAAATAGACATCGACTCGCTCTATTGCATTATTGGGATAATGGTGTGAGTAAATGGATAAAATAGTGTTATACAAAGTCTGCTTTTGATCTATCAATATTTGATCGCTGATCAGGCTTTTTATATCTGGCAAGGACAGCGCATAATTCAACGCGAGGTTTGCCGTATTGAGCGACTGCGGGCCATATATTTGTTGGCCCAATTGGTATGCTTGTTCGGCATATTTTATTTTACTCTGCTGATTGTTATTTTCGTTGGCCTGTAAGTAGTTGTTGTAGGCCAAGTTAAATTGCTCTTCTGTATTGCCATCACTGGCTAATGCGGTGGCAGAGGAAAAAAACAGCACGATAGCGACCATTCGTTGGGCGGTTGAATTCATTTAATTGTCCCTAAAATAAAAGAGCCGTAAATGATAGCGTTAAAGTTGTCGAGTTTTACCCGCAAAAAGCCGTATTCATCGGCCTAATGAGTGCGATGATTTGTCCCTGCGAATTATTTTCAATACGTAATGCTTCCCCAACTTTGATTGACAAATCAATATCCTGTTTGAGATTTAAGTGTTTGATTAAATCTGCTTTTAGCTCAACTAAACGCGTTTTATCACATGACTCGATGTACCAGTTATCATCACGCGCCATTAGCCGACCAACGAGTAGCTCTTTATTCATTAAATTCCTTAAAGCATGATCGCGCGCTGATTGTGCTTGTTGATGGGCATGATTAATGATTTTTGAATACTGCTCATTAGTGTAATCATGGGTCTCTACTTGGTCATATACGGTAGCCTCGTAATACTGGACAAAAGCATTATTTGGAGAGTGTCTTTGATATGCGAAGTGAAACAACACAGCAACTGCTGCGATACCCAGAGCAAATTGGGCTTGTATATAAAATGGGGGACGTTTGCTAGCTGCCAGGAACGATAGTAGCGATTTTTTTTGCTCAGCAGGCATGAATATAGATTTTTTTCTGGCTTGATGAAGCTCTTTGAGTTGTTGTTCAAATGACTCTTTATGCTTCATTTTCGTCTCCTAACTTGTTTTTAAGGTGCTGTTTTGCATAACGTAAGCGGGTTTTTATTGTCTCCTGCGGAGCGGAGGTAATGTCTGCAATCTGTGCTAACGAAAACCCTTCTTGTTGGAGGATAAAGCTTTCTCTTTGCTTAAAAGGAAGCTGCATTAGCGCCTCATTATAGCGCTCAAGCACAGTATTTGTTGTTTCATCATTGGCGTTTAATAATAGGTCAAACTGATCTATTTCTGTGCTCACTAGTCGTGATGATATACGTATTTCATCCCGTAATGTATTTGTAGCGACAGCGAACAACCAGGCTTTTAACGATGCTTGTTCTCGATAAAGGTGTTTCTTTTCTAAGACTTTTAACCAAGTTTTCTGACTCACATCTTCAGCTATTTCTGGGCTGCTTAATGAGACAAGGTAGTGGTATATATCTTGGCCGTAATGGTTAAAAAGCCGGCCCAGATCAGCCTGAGAGCCCGTCTTACAAAAGCGAACCATTATATGCTCCGGGTCAAAGGGTTTGACGAACCAGTTTTTAAAGTTGAGTAATATCAATAAACCACTCCCAAGTTTGATATTTGTTTTTTATAGAGGCGGGCATGACAGCCCGCCTACGTATTAATGGCTTTGATCGATTTTAAAATCAAGCTGAATGTTTAGACCGTGTTGCTCAATCGCGTGTCCATTTTCAACTTTGGCTTTATATTTCCATTTTTTTAAAGCTTTAATAGCTGCGGCATCGAATACTCTTTTTGGCTGTGAATCTAAAACGCTTGGATTTATTACACTGCCAGTTTTTGAAATAGAAAAGCGTAACTTTACCCAACCTTCGAGGCCTTCTCTGGCTGCTTGAGTAGGGTACTTTGGTGCCATCCGTACTATTGGACTTGCTTGATTATCCATTACTGGTGCAAATAACGCACCTTTACTTGGTTGATGGGTGGAGAGTGTCACCGTGGGGATTGGTACAGCATCAGTCTGTGACGTCTCAGAGGTGAGCATGGGTGTGGGAGGGAGTCTATTTATTACAGGCGGTGGAGGTAAGCGTTTTCTTTCGTTTGGTGGCGCAATCTCTTTTTCTTGAGCGAGATCGACTTTAAAGTCAGGAGTACTCGCTGGTATATAATGACCTTGTGGAGCAATTAAATATTGCATAAATGCAAATGCACAAAATGTCATAAATAGTCCCGCCGTTGTGATTAGGGCTATTTTGCTCATTGTTTGAAAATGGGGGGCTGGTAATGTGTAATTCATCTTTATTCTCCTTTGTTACTTAGTAGTTAAACGTCACAGGTTTAAAAAAGGGGTGAAAAAAGAAAAGATTTTTTATTACTGTTTTTTTGCAGTATTTGTGACTTGCTTTATGACTTAATAATCCCCATATATTACAATCATCACATCAAGTATAAATAAAAGCCGCTTAGTATCGCTAGGCGCTAAATCAAGCTTTTGTTATATTATCACAATATCATATATTTTAATTTGGAAGCGTTGTGGCTGAAGTACGAGCAAGAGTCCAGCTGAAAGTGGGTAAAAACAGCACTATTCCTGCTGAAATCCTATCATTTTCTGGCCTTAAAGATGGTGTTGAGCATGTAGCCTTAGTGTTTAACCAAGCAGATAAAAATGAAACGACTCCTCTAATTCGCATGCATTCAGAGTGTTTAACCGGCGATGTTTTCCACTCTTCCCGTTGTGATTGTGGCGAACAGTTGAATGAATGTATTGAAAGAATGCACCAACAAGGAGGAGTTTTATTGTACTTACGCCAAGAGGGGCGAGGTATTGGTTTGTACAATAAAATTGATGCATATGTATTACAATCTCAGGGAATGAATACTTATGAAGCCAATAACCATTTAGGTTTTGATGATGATTTAAGGGACTTTTCTGATGCGGTTTTAATGCTCAAAGCGATGGGGTTAGCAAAGGTCAATTTGATGACAAATAATCCTCGTAAGTTAAAAGCGTTAACGGACGCGGGCATTGCTGTTGAAGGATTAGTTGCGACTCATGCACATTTAAAAGAGGGTAATGAGGCTTATTTGGCAACTAAAGTGAAACATGGCTCACATATGCTGGATTTAAGTAAGACAAAAAAGTAGCATAAGAGCGGATTTATCAAAGTCACCGATCAATTTATTTAAAAGCGCACCTTTAATGGGTGCGTTTTGATTTTATTTATTAACACAAAAAAGATGATTAAATGGCCATTGAGCAACGAGTTTACAAAGCCCAAGCAGGAGCCGCTTGGTATAAAGCCGCTTGGCAAATATTTAAATTGCAGCCTGGTACCTTTATCTTGATGCAAGCTGTAATGGGTAGTCTGGGGCTGATCGCATTGTTTTTTCCTGTTTTGCAAATTGCAGCGGGTCTAGCAACCCCTTTTTTGACCGCAGGCTTTTACCAAGCTATTTTAATGCGGCAACAAGGGAAGAAAATTGCCGTTACAGATATTTTTGCTCCCTTTGGCTTAGCAGGTCGCAGACTTGGATTGTTTCGACTGGGCCTATATCAAATTGGCGCCGGCATGATTTTAATGTTTTTAGCTAGTTGGCTATTTAAAGATGCGATTGCCGTTATGGAGCAATATGCAGGTCAGCCTGATTTGGCTGCACAATATATGGTCGAAAACATCAATGCAGCCAATGTCATTTTGTTTGTTAGCGCTTTATCGTTTTATTTGATGTGTTTTGCGTATGCTGTCCCCTTAGTCTTTTATCAGCCGACCTTGACTTTGCTAAGTGTGTTTAAAGTCAGTTTAAGTGTATTTTGGCATAATATGGCTGCAGTCAGTGTGTTTGGTGGCATATTTAGTGTGTTGATTATAGTTAGCTTACCTTTATCTTTCATACCATTACTGTTGATTATGCCGATTAGTTATATTGCTTTTTTTGTGTCATTCCAAGCTATGTTTATGAGCCAAGTGGTGCCTGATGCTGAGCCCCCCAAAAAAACTGGAAGCACAGGGCGATTTGACGCTTAATGGATGATCAAGAAAAACAAAAATTAAAGAACTACGTACTTTGGTTGTTATCTCGTCAAGAATACTCTCGACGTGATTTAACTTTTAAGCTACAGCAAAAAGGTGCCACAGCTGACTTTATTGACTCTCTTCTAGATTGGTGTGAACATCATTCCTTTATAGATGAGAAACGATATTGCGAAAGCTTTATAAGGCGCCATCTGGCAAAGCTTCATGGATTGAAGCGTATCCAGGCCGAAGCTGCGGGTAAAGGAATTGAACGTTCTTTACTTGAAACCCAGATCGATGAGATGGAAATAGACTGGTATCAACAAGCCCAAGCAGCTTATAATAGGAAGTTTTCTGGAATTACTGGAAACCTTGAATTCAAAGAAAAAGCGAAAATATTTCGTTATTTGAGTTATCGGGGTTTTAATCATGAACAAATTGAATTTGCAATGCACGCAGAGCCGTCAGACGAGTGAGAATAACCGCATGCCGCACATGACTACCGCACAAATCCGCCAAGCTTTTTTGGACTTTTTTTCGTCAAAACAGCACCAAGCTATTACTTCTAGTTCGTTGGTACCGGGGAACGACCCGACGTTATTATTTACCAATGCAGGTATGGTGCAATTTAAAGATGTATTTTTAGGTGCCGATCAGCGTCCATATACACGAGCAACCAGCTCACAGCGTTGTGTTCGTGCAGGCGGAAAGCATAATGACCTTGAAAACGTGGGTTATACGGCTCGTCATCACACGTTTTTTGAAATGCTAGGTAACTTTAGTTTTGGTGATTATTTTAAAGAAGATGCGATTAAGTTTGCGTGGCAATTTTTGACCGAAACATTACAACTTCCTCAAGAAAAATTACTTGTCACTGTTTATCACACTGATGACGAAGCGTTTGATATTTGGAATAAGCAAGTAGGTTTACCAGCTGACCGCATCATTCGTATTGATACAGCTGATAACTTTTGGTCAATGGGTGATACGGGACCATGTGGCCCTTGTTCTGAAATATTTTATGACCATGGTGCGGATATTTGGGGGGGGCCTCCTGGATCGCCGGAAGAAGATGGTGATCGTTTTATTGAGATATGGAATTTAGTTTTCATGCAATATAACCGCCATGCGGATGGCACCATGGAACCATTGCCTAAACAGTCGGTTGATACGGGCATGGGCCTTGAACGTATTTCAGCGATTATGCAAGGAGTGCATTCAAACTATGAAATTGATATTTTCCAAAACCTCATACAAGCAGCCGCTTTGGCAACCAATGCTCAAGATTTATCTGATAAATCGTTACGTGTTATTGCAGACCATATTCGTTCGTGTGCATTTTTAGTTTCTGATGGGGTAATGCCTTCAAATGAAGGTCGTGGTTATGTATTACGTCGAATTATTCGTCGCGCAGTACGCCACGGAAATAAGCTTGGTGCGACTGATAACTTTTTCCATAAGCTCGTGGTGGCCTTAGGTGAGCAAATGGGCGACGCTTACCCTGAACTTCATAAGCAACGCGACATAATCGAGAAAGTATTACGCATAGAAGAAGAACAATTTGGTAAAACTTTAGAGCGCGGTCTTGCGATTTTAGAAGAAAATCTCAAAGACTTAACAGGTGACGTTATCCCTGGTGATGTTGTCTTTAAGTTGTATGATACTTATGGTTTTCCGGCCGATTTAACGGCAGATGTAGCGCGTGAACGCTTTATGACCATTGATGAAGCTGGTTTTCAAGAATGCATGGCAGCACAGCGAAAAATGGCGCAACAAGCCGGTAAATTCGGTACTGATTATAATGAACAATTAAAATCAGATAAACACACTGAATTTAAAGGTTATGAGCATAATCATTTTAGTGGCACTGTAGTTGAGTTGTTTGTTGATGGAGAGTCAACAAATGCATTAGCCGATGGTCAAAAAGGCATTGTTATTTTAGATCGCACGCCTTTTTATGCTGAATCCGGCGGACAAGCGGGTGACAAAGGGCTATTGAAGGTAGCGGGTGGTGAGTTTACCGTTACTAATACCACTAAGTTAGGTAACGCGTTTGCCCATACAGGTGTTATTCAAGGGCGTATTGCAATCAATGACCGTGTCGATGCTCAAATCGATGAGGCCCGTCGTGATGCAATTCGCAAAAACCACACAGCAACACATTTATTACATGAAGCGCTTCGCCAAGTATTGGGGGAGCATGTTAGTCAAAAAGGCTCATTGGTTGAATCTGAGCGTCTTCGTTTTGACTTTTCTCACTTTGAAGGTGTATCCAAAGAGCAAGTGAGTACTATCGAAGCGATGGTGAATACCGAAATTCGCCGTAACCTCGATTTAAACACGCAATTAATGCAGATTGATGAAGCCAAAGAGAAAGGAGCAATGGCTCTATTTGGTGAAAAATATGATGATGAAGTTCGTGTCGTCAGTATTGGTGAATTCTCAATTGAGCTATGCGGTGGCACACATGTAAAACGTTTAGGTGACATAGGCTTATTTAAGATTGTCTCAGAAAGTGGGATTGCTGCGGGTATTCGTCGTATTGAAGCCGTAACTGGCGAAGGTGCAATGGATTACATTAATCATCAAGCTGAAGTACTCAATCAAATTGCAGCCTTAGTGAAAACGGATTCTAATAACGCCCTAGAAAAAGTTTCGGGGTTAGTTGACCGGGCGAAAGGGCTAGAAAAAGAAGTCGCACAATTGAATGATAAGCTCGCGAGCGCAGCGGGTGCGAATTTGCTTGATTCAGCAGTCGATATCAATGGCATCAAAGTGCTGGTTGCTAATGTAGCTGGAACGGAATCAAAAGCATTGCGTGGCATGGTCGATGACTTAAAGGTGAAGTTAGGTTCTGGCATTATCGTACTTGGTGTGGCTGATGACGCTAAAGTGAGCTTGATTGTCGGAGTGACCAAAGACTTGACCTCTCAATTGAAAGCGGGTGAGTTGGTTAACTTTATGGCTCAGCAAGTTGGTGGTAAAGGGGGCGGTCGCCCTGATATGGCACAAGCGGGTGGTTCACAGCCGCAGCACTTGGCAACAGCCTTAGAAAGTGCAACCGCTTGGATCGCTGAGCGCGTTTAATATTCAGTGTCTCTCATTGTCCAAAAGTTTGGCGGCACCTCAGTAGGCTCTATCGAGCGTATTGAGGCTGTCGCTGACCTTGTAGTAAAAACCAAACAGCAAGGGCATCAGATCGTAGTGGTTTTATCGGCTATGTCGGGTGAAACCAATCGCCTAATTAACCTCGCCAAACAAATCGATTCACGACCGAGCAGCCGAGAGCTGGATGTCTTAGTCACCACAGGTGAACAGGTTTCTGTCGCGTTACTTGCCATGGCCATTATCAAACGAGGCCACTCAGCAATTAGCTTACTCGCTGATCAAGCCTTGATCACCACTAATAATTTATTTGGTAAAGCCCGAATTCAACATATTAATAACTCTAGGCTCAACCATGAACTTGAACATGGCCGAATTGTTATTTTAGCTGGCTTTCAAGGGCGTGATATCGAAGGGAATATCACTACGCTAGGACGTGGAGGTACGGATACCACTGCTGTTGAAGTGGCCGGAGCTATTCACGCTGACGAGTGTCAAATTTATACAGATGTGAATGGAGTTTATACTAGCGATCCTCGCATCGAGCCTAATGCTCAGCGGATGGAATCCGTCACGTTTGAAGAAATGCTTGAGCTTGCAAGCCTTGGGGCGAAAGTATTACAAATTCGCTCAGTAGAAGCGGCAGGGCGATATAATATTCCACTGCGAGTGCTGTCAACGTTTGCGCCAGATCAAGGTACATTGATTACTTATGAGGAACCGACTATGACAGACAAAGTAGTCTCTGGAATTGCTCACACTAAAGATGAAGCATTATTAACTATTGAAGGGGTGCCAAACACCCCAACAAATTTAGCCAAAATTTTGCAACTTTTTGCTGAACATGCAATCGAAGTAGATATGATTGCGCAAATAAATCAAAAAGATGCAAAAATCGACTATGCTTTTACTGTGCACCGAAATGATTACGAGCAAGGATTAGAACTACTTGGTCAGAATCAATTAGCTATGGGGGCGCATAAAGTTGTTGGTAATTGCAATGTGGCAAAAATATCCGCTGTGGGTGTAGGAATGAAATCTCATGCTGGAGTGGCAGGCACTTTGTTTCAAGCCCTAGCGGATGAAAATATTTCTGCACTACTTATTTCAACTTCAGAAATAAAAATATCAGTGCTAATTGAAGAAAAGTATCTAGAATTAGGTGTAAGAGCGCTACACAGTGCTTTTTTTGTTGAAAATTAACCAGTTTTAGAGTTTTTACTTACTTTCATGGTAATTATTCATTAAAATAGAAAGACACGGAATCTTTTAATCTTTTGGAACATTAGGAGCAAAGAATGCTAATTCTGACTCGTCGCGTTGGAGAAACCCTCATGATAGGGGACGAAGTTACAGTAACTGTACTAGGTGTAAAAGGTAACCAAGTACGTATTGGTGTTAATGCACCTAAAGATGTCTCAGTACATCGTGAAGAAATTTACATGCGTATCCAAGCTGAAAAATCAAACCCGATGGGCAATGAATAATTTGGTATCGCAAAAAAAGCCGCTTAATTAGCGGCTTTTTTATTGCCCAATTTTACTCACTGTGCTTTAACGTGATTTCTCGTTGCGGGAAAGGGATGGTTATCTTCGCACGTTTAAATGCAGAAAAGATTGCTAAATTGGCAGCCATTTTCGTAGCGATTAACTTATCTGTGGCCACCCAATAACGATAGCCAATGACAATGCTGCTGTCGGCAAATTCGTGAATCCCAATTTGGTTTTCTTGTGCTGAAGAGAGCGAAGGTAATGCTTTTAAGGTCTGCGCGATTAGTGCGATAGCTTGCTCGGGATCTTCGTGATAGGCAATTCCTATTTCTCCTTCGACTAATGAATACGCAAACGAATTATGAATAATTTCCCCAACGATGTGTTTGTTTGGTACGGTGATTTCAACGTGATCTTCGTTTGTTAAAATTGTGACACCTAATTCTATTGCTTTGACTTGGCCAAATACACCGTTAACAAAAATGGTGTCTCCTACAACAAATGGTCGGGTTGCAATAATGGCAAGTCCTGCACCATAGTTGGATAGCATACCTTGTAAAGCAAGACCTGCTCCTAAAGAAGCTGCACCGATGGCAGCGACAAATGGTGTGACACTTATACCTATTTTTCCAAGTGCAATAATTACAAAAGTAATGATTAGCAGAACTTTTACCACGTTACTTATAAAGTTATTTAGCGTGATATCGACATTATTTTTTGCTAACAAATTAAAGACAACTTTGGATAGTTTTTTAGCCGCCCACAGCCCAGCAAGTAAAATAAACAGTGCGGCTACAAGTTGAAAACTATAAGTGACAAGGTATTCGGTTAATAAGTCGTAGACTTTTTCGAGTTGTTTAATTTCATTTTCGATCATAAAAGCTCTGATTTTATAATAAAGCGAAGGTTTCTTTATTTATATCATAGCTTCAGGGTTTTGTTTTATATTGCCAGAATATACACTGCTATTATGACATTGCCAGTGATTTCCTGGTTCCTTCTTCCTCTTACATTAAGCAAATGACAATGAATAAAAAAGCATTTTTAGCCCTTGCCATCAGTGGTGCATTATTTGGCTGCGTCGATTCGAGCAAACATTCAGAACCTAGCCCCTCAGTTGTGATGTCACAAACTATGGCGCAGCAGTTAGAAAATATAGTTGAAGGGTACTTTGATGAATCAATGCCCTTTTCTCCGGTATCTGGAACGTTTGTTGGGCAATATCAATATAACGACCAATATTCGCTGCCTTTAACCGCTGAAAACCGTAAGAAAATAAGTGCGTTTACGCAAAAGTATATTGCGAAGCTTGCTCTGATCGATGAAAGCGAACTCTCGGGGCAAGCACTGTTGACATATCAAATATTTCATCGTGATTTAATGCTCGCACAGGAAGCCGAGCAGTTTCCTAGTCATTTAATTCCGATCGATCAAATGTCAGGAGAGCACAACACCTTTGCGGCATTGGGATCAGGTCAAAGTGCTCAGCCATTTAATACCGTTGAAGACTACGATAACTTTGTCAAACGTGCTCATGGGTTTGTCGTTTGGCTACGAAGTGTTGAGGCTGCGATGCGCGAAGGTATTTCGCAACAGATTGTACTGCCTAATGTACTTGCAGTTAAATTACTGCCTCAGTTTCAGGCTCATGTTGTTGAAGATGAAACACAATCTGTTTTTTGGATGCCAGTAGCCAATTTACCAGACAGTTTTACCCCCGCTGAAAAACACCAAATAAAGCAAACCTATCGCACACTTATTCTTGATACTTTGGTACCGGCATATCAACAAATGAGTTTGTTTTTAGAAAATGAATATATTCCAAATGCTCGAACGAGTGTGGGCTATAGCTACTTACCAGGTGGGAAAGCCTGGTATGAATACAAAATTCAAGAAAATACAACACTTTCGTTGAGCGCTGATGAAATACATTCGCTAGGCTTGAAAGAAGTCGAACGGATTTTAAATGAAATGATCAAAGTGAAAGAGCAAGTGGGGTTTGTAGGGGATTTACCTGCCTTTTTTACTCATTTACGTGAAAGCGAAGAGTTTTACTTTTCTTCACCGCAAGAGGTCATTGCAGCGTATGAGGCTGTTAAAGCAAAAATAGATGCTAAAGTTCCTTTATTGTTTGATATCGCTCCGAAAGCTGATTACATCGTTAAGGCAGTTGAAGATTTTCGAGCTCAATCGGCAGCGGGGGCTTCATATCAATCTCCAGCACCCGATGGCTCGCGGCCAGGCATCTTTTATATTAATACCCATAACCTTAAAGCTCAGCCAAAGTTTATTTTAGAAACCTTATCGATTCACGAAGCGGCGCCAGGCCATCATTTTCAAATTGCGTTGCAACAAGAAGTCGATGGTTTACCACGATTACGTAAATTTGGTGGTTATACCGTATTCGCTGAGGGGTGGGCATTATACGCTGAAAGTTTAGGTAAGGAGATGGGGTTATTTACCGATCCTTATCAGTGGTATGGCCGTTTGGTTGATGAGCAGCTTAGAGCTATGCGCTTAGTGCTCGATACAGGTCTACACGCAAAAGGGTGGACGCGCGAGCAAGGTATTGAGTTTATGAAGGCTAACTCTTCAATGGCAGAGAGTGATATTATTTCTGAAGTCGAACGTTATATTGCGATTCCGGGCCAAGCGTTATCATATAAACTTGGACAATTTAAAATTAGAGAGCTCAGAGAATACAGTGCAACTGAGTTAGGCGAGGCTTTTGATGTGAAACAATTCCATACTCAAATCTTAATAGATGGTTCGCTACCGATGCCAATTTTAGAAGCTAAAATTAAGCGTTGGGTCGCATCACAAAAAATTTAACCAGACACAAATAAATTCACTCAGCCTATCATTGAGCTGAGTGAATTTATGTGTGTTGATTCGCGACCTTAATGCTCCATTTGATTTTTATCCCAAGGCTAACCAAATGCCGACAGTTACCATCAAACAAGCTGATAACCGATTAAGAAGCACAACATTCCCTTTATTGTTAAGTAGCTTTCTGAGGCCATGACCACCAGAGGCATAAATGATCATGCAAATAAACTCTGTTACTAATAGAATAATCACCAAAGCACTCAATTGCGGTGCAAGGGCATGGTTTGGATTGATAAAAGGAGGCAATAACGAAGCGGTAAACGCCCAGCCTTTGGGGTTAGATACTGCTGTAAAATAACCTTTAGCAAATAAGGTTTTCCGATTTACCACCGGTTGTTGAGTATCAGAGGTTAAACTTATAGCTAAACTACCTTTGCTTTGCCACATTTGTACACCTACGTAGATTAAGTATGCTCCACCTATCCATTTCAGTAGGTTAAATAGTGCAGGATAGTTGAGCATTAATGCTGCAACGCCCATGACTGCACATATTGCGACAGTGGCTACGCCGGCTAATTCTCCCCACATCATATAAAAGGTTTTTCTCAGTCCAACACTAATGCCAAGTGTCATGGCTAAGGTCATGCACATTCCAGGTGAAATAGAGACTAAAAAGCTGGTTGGAACAAATAAAAGCAATAATGTCAGTTCAGGCATAGCGAATAAGTTTGCGGAATTAAGGAAACCATCTTAGCCGAAAAATAATCATTGATATAGAGGGTCTATTGAGGTGATTACATATTAATGACAGTTTAAATAACTGTTATACTGAGACTAATTTGATTTTATTAGAAAGGCTTAATATGGATTGGCAAGCAATTGAAGCCACACTTTCATATGTGTTGTTTAACTATGGCGGCACACCCATAACAGTATTCCAGGTCTTACAGATACCTGTATCATTATTACTCGCTTGGTTTGTAGTAACACGAGTTGGGATGTTGATCCGTAAAGCACTCGTAGCAAGAAAGGTCACGCCAGATGCCGTGCATTTGTTTTCTCGGATTTATTTAGTCATAACCATCGCAGTGCTTGCGATAACGAGTTTAGAAATTCTCAAGATCCCTCTTACAGCGTTTGCGTTTGTTTCGGGCGCGGTGGCAATTGGTGTGGGTTTTGGTGCACAAAACATCATTAATAATTTTATAAGTGGCTGGATTTTAATGTGGGAGCGGCCCATCCGGATTGGTGACTTCCTTGAAGTAGGCGACACTAAAGGTATGGTTGAAAGTATTAATACCCGCTCTACACTCATTCGCCGCAGTGATGGTGTCCATATGTTAGTTCCTAACAGTCAATTGTTAGAAAATACAGTTATTAATTGGACTTTAATAGATAAAAACGCACGTTCATTTGTGCGAGTTGGTGTTGCGTACGGGTGTGATGTTGAATTAGTTGCTAAGTTGATCCGGCAAGTGCTTGATGAGCAGGAAAATATTCTTAAACAACCTAGTGCGAACGTCTTGTTTGAAGACTTTGGTGACAATGCATTGATTTTTGATGCGGTGTTTTGGGTTTGTGCTAATTCTGAGGCTGATATCCGTCAAATGCGCAGTGACATTCGTTTTCGCATATATGAACTTTTTAATCAGCATGATGTAGTCATCGCCTTTCCACAACGCGATGTTCATATTGATGGCACAATTAATATTCAAAATAATAGAGTTCCAGATAAAAACGATTAAGCTTAGAAAAGGTCTTAGTCGGAGTTTGATTTGAAACTACTGTCTTTTATTATTTTCTCACAATTATTATTTGTATTTATTTGTTGGGCCGAGGATGAGAATCCCCGGCCTGAAATAGTCGTTGCATCCGCTAATTTTTCGCCCTATTTTTTTTATGATCAGAGCAATACGAAGGGCTTGTTTAATGATTTACTCATCGCTGCGATGAATCATCTAGGCTACAAACAGATAGAAATTAAGCCGTTTAATAATGATGGTATAAAACGGACTTTGTTATTAGGTAAAGCTGATATTGCACTGAATTGGGGTGGGCCTGTTCCCGAAGGGTTTTATACCTCGAATTACCGATTGAAGTTCGTCAATCGTGTGATTATTAATAATAGATCAGATCGAAATCAAATTATACAACTGGAAGATTTAAAGGGGTTGCGAATCGTATCGTTTATTAATGCGACTAAGGTGTTTGGTTCTTTGTACGAACACCAAGTGACTCGTGAAAATACCTATGTCGAATATGCTGAACAAGCGGTTACGAATCGCTTATTTGTGGCGGGTAAATTTGATGCGAAAGTGGGGGATTGGCTGATGTTTTTGTGGTCTCAGCGCTTAAGTATCCAAGATTCGTTAAAAATTGGATTTTATCCCCTCGATATACTCACGTATTCAGGTTCAAAAATTGTATGTAAAACGCAAAGTATGTGTCAGCAACTAGATCGAAAATTTGATGAAATGATGCTTTCTGGAGAAGTTGATGAAATAACTGAGCAATGGTTTAACAAAATTGGCATGCCTATTTACCCACACCAGTTCTTTGTCTCTGTAAGGTTAAACTAATAATAATTAATTGAAAGGGGGCTTCGCCCCCAACGTTATTATTGCTGGTGGTTTAAGTGGCTAATCCAGCGTTCAACATCAGCTTCTAATAAGGTTAGTGGTCGAGCGCCTGGCAGTAATACTAAATCGTGAAAGCTTTTTATATCAAAGCGCTCGCCTAGGGCTTGTTTGGCACGCGCTCTTAATTCGACAATTTTTAACATGCCTAGTTTGTATCCTAGTGCCTGACCTGGCCAAGCGATGTAGCGGTCGATTGCAGCTTCAACATCACTCATAGCAGTGCCAGTAGTCTGGTGGAAGTAATCAATCGCTTTTTGTCGTGGCCAGCGTTTATGATGTAAGCCTGTATCAACGACTAAACGTGCAGCACGATAGACCTCGGCCTGCAATCGTCCTAAATTTCCCCATGGGTCATTGTCATACATGCCCATCTCATAAGCGACTAATTCGCTATACAAAGCCCAGCCTTCTACATATGCATTAAATTGGCCATTTTGCCGCATAATACCAATATCGGTTTGCTCCATGTTGAGTGAAATCTGAAAATGATGTCCGGGGGCTGCCTCATGATAAGTCAATGTTTTTAGACTAAAGCTTGGTTGTGCTTTCATATCTTTAAGGTTAATCGAAAACTCACCCGCTCGTGAGCCATCAAGTGCTGGCGGGTTGTAAAACCCGCCGGGAGCTCCGTCCTGTGAAACTATAGGGATGCGTTTGACGGTGACATCATAGCTCGGTAACGTTGCAAATAAGCTGGGCGCTTTTTCCATAATATGTGAAATTTCTTGATTTAAGTCAGCTAGCAACTGCGCGCGACCAGCATCAGAATCTTCATAGAGAAACTGTGGCATATTACCTAATTGAGCCATTCGCTCACCCACAGTTCCTTCCGCCATGCCCTGTGCTTTGAGAATGTTATCCATCTCGTGGCTAATTCTTTTTACCTCATCTAGACCGATTTTGTGAATAGCTTCAGCACTGAGCGTTGAATCCGCCAGATATAAAATTTCATGTTGGTAAAACTGTTCACCGTTTGGTTGAGCCCATATTCCCACTTCAAGGGGGGCGCTGCTTTGTAAGTTTTTCATCGTGGTTGCAATGTCAGAAAATGCAGGGTAAATCTCATTAGAGACGATTTTAATTGCCTGCTGTGTAAGCTCAACCTGCATTGTTTTTGGGAGCGTTGTCTGAATCAGTTTATTGCTTAATGCACTAACAAACGGGTGTTCGGCCGGTTTTGGGGCAATAAACTTATCTAAATACCCCAATGTTTTTGGAAAAAGAACTTTGGGCAGAATGATCCCTTGCTCCGCATCTGCCAATACTTTGGCTTTCACGTCGGCAATTAGGTAAGCAAAGGCACTTAATCGACGTAGGTAATTTTTAGCATCGACTTCGTTAGCAATCACATGTTGATCTTGTAATACTTTTGGAATATCAATCAGTGGCCCTGCTATTTGACTCAGAATATAAGGTAAGTGCCCACCCCAGGTATCGATATACCCACCTTGGAAGCCAAGATCGCCAATATAATAATTGGTAATGACTTTATTGACCGCTAAGTGTAAACGGTCACTTTCGTTGAGGGCGTTGAGATCAAACTGATTGAGCTGTCTAAGAGCATCAGTCATAGTTGTTTGTAATTGTTGCATGCCCGTTGGGGAGTAATCGGGCCACTTGTCATGATAGTAGCCGCCAATGTCTGTCGAAAGTCCTAGCGATGTCGCTAAGGCTGGTTGTAGTTGCATAAATGATTGAGTAAGTTGGTTGATGTTATTATCAATTATGAGGCGATTAGCCTGAGGCTCTGGCAGATGTTTTTTGGTGGTATTGGCTTCATGATTACAGCCACTTGCAGCGACTAAAATTGAAGCGCTTAATAAACAATATTTAGCTTTTATTGGAAAGGTTAATAAGCGCATAGTGATTCCCATAGAGGTAAATGATGTATTGTATACAATTTATCTTGCTGGAAACAGTTAAAAAAAATCCCAGCCTAGCTGGGATTTTGTCAGTCATCAATCGACATCCATATCGAGGTGTTTTCCTTAAACTCTACTGTGTGGTTGCAACACGAAACAGGTTATTTTGAGCATAAGCCTCCCTTTTTTAAAAGCAAGCCAAAACTAGGCCTCAATTGTAACAAAGCGTCACCAGAATATGACTCAAAGGCTATTCACTTTGCGTGTAAAATGGCTTGTAAGATTGGAAATAAAATAGGGACTAATATTGCGGTTATAATTGCACTCAAAGCCATGGCTAAAGATGCATAGCCCCCCATAGTAGGATGACACTCTAATGATCTGGCTGTACCAATTGCGTGACAGGCAGCGCCCATTGCTAGTCCTTGAGCTTCAGGGCGTTTAACGCCAATAATACGTAAAAAGGGCAGAGCGAAGACAGCACCGAAGACCCCAACGAGTATGACAATAACGGCGGCAAGAGCCGGGATACCAGCAATACTTTTCGTGACGGAAATTGCAATTGGGGTTGTGACAGAGTTTGTAGCCAATGATGCTTGTACTGCAAGTGACTGGTTCAGAGCAAATGCAATTAAAACTGAGAGGGTCATTGAACTGCATACCGCAAGCACACTGATAGTGCCAATACTGCGTAAATTATCCTTCACTGTGAGGTATTCTTTATAAAGAGGTAATGCCAGAGCGACAATGGCGGGCTCAAGCAACCAAGTTAAGAGTGCTGTACTGGTTTGATAATCAGCATAAGGGAAAGATAATTGCGATAAAATAGCAATAAGAGTGATGATCGATAATAAAATCGGGTTAAGCAATGTGATCTTAAGTTGCACCTGCAACCACCGAAATGTACAAAACAAACCGACAGTTAAGGGAAAACCAATCATCCACATCATGGTTTGAGGCTCCGTTGCATTAGGTGTCCCACCAGTGCAAGCGTGAACAGCGTACTGCATAGTGCAGCTAAAGGAATTTGCCAACGAAGCAGTTCGAGGTGCTCAATAAGTGCCACACCAGAGGGAATAAATAACAATGGCATGTATTTTAGAATGAGATTTGCACATGGAAAGACTTGTTCATATTGAACTTTACCACTGAGCAGGAGGGCAAACAGGAGTAACATGCCAAAAATAGCACCAGGAAAGTGATCATTGACTAACCAAGCCAACCCTTTGCCGAGCATTAAGCAGCTTAAAATAATCATGCTGCTCATCAAATATTTTTTTACCATTGTTCAAGAACAACCTTACCTAAGGCAATGTGATTAACCACTATTGACCAAGTATACCTAGGATGCAATTACTTTTTCTATTGGCTTTTAGGCTACCATTTTTTTGTTTTATGAAAGGGCATTTCTTGGGAGTTTAGCTGGTTATTGATGGCAATTCGGGTATTTTTATTCAGCAGTAATCGTATTTGATTAAATGTTTCACGGGCGAGAGTTTTGCGTGTGGCCTGCCCGTAGCTCGCTTGATAAAGACGCTTAATGGCAGCTAGTGTATCTGGTGAACGTGTAATGAGTGATTGCGCTAGGGTATAAGCAGCTTGAAGAGGTTCAGCATCGCACTGGGTAATTAAACCGATTTTGAGCGCTTCTGTACTGCTAAATGGTTCAGCAAGGCTCGACAGTAATAAAGCCTGATCACGCGCGACGAGGTGGCTTATCGGGAGGCTGGCTCCCATGTCTGGCGCTAAACCCCAGCGTGCCTCCATAATTGCAAAACTGGCGTCAGGGTGGGCTATGCGATAATCGGCTCCTAGCACGATTTGGGTCCCGCCTCCCCAACATCGACCGTTGACCACTGCAATGACAGGCATAGGCAGCGTTTGCCAACCCAAAACCACTCGCTGCGCTAAATTTTGATTTCCAGGCAAACATTTCCATAGTAATTTTACAATACTCAAACCGGATTTCATCACACTTTTAACATCTAACCCGGTTGAAAAGTCACTTCCTTGCGCATCGAGAATGACAGCTCGAATTGTGCGATCTTTTTTTAAGGTTTTAATTATATTATCTAGTTGTTGAAACATTGCCAGATTCAGCGCATTGAGCTTATCTGGGCGGTTAAGAGTGACGCGGGCAATTTGGTGTTCGATGGTTAGTGTGATGAGTTTCAACTGGTACGACCTTTTGGTTCTTTTTATTGAGCGTAAAATTTAATCAGTAAAATGTAAAGTTAAATCGCAGAGCCAGTAACGCTTAGTAACAGATCTGAATAAGTAAAGTAGCTTATTATATTAATAATATTAATTTCTTAGCTTATTTTTACATTTTGTGGTGTGAAGTGATTACTTATGTCGTCAGTCATATTAGTATTGAAACACACCATATATATCCGATTCGAATTACTAGTAAGATAGTAAAGGGAGATTACCATGCTCAAACCTTTTATTGGAAAGCAGCCAAACAGCCTTTTCACTCCATATAAATGCCTTAGTTATGCGGTGATGATTTCTGCATCTATTGCATTAACTGGGTGTGGTCAGCAAAATCAAGAAATAAAAGCGGCACCAGCACCGGCGGTCTCCGTTTATCAAGTAAAAACCAGCGATGTCGGCAATTACCGAGAATTTGTCGCTAGAACCCAAGCGTTTCAACAAGCAACTATAAAGGCCCGAGTTGAAGGTGAGCTCATTGAACGCCATTTTGATGAGGGGAGCTTCGTCACAGAAGGGCAATTACTTTTAAAAATCGACCCTGTGGAATTTCAAGCTAGCCTCGCTCAAGCCGATGCCGATTTAAAAAGCAAAATTGCCGGTGCTGATGGCGCGAGCCGTGACTTAAAGCGTGGTAAAGAAGTGGCTGAAAAGGGGTTTTTATCTCAATCGGATCTCGATAAGTTGACCACTAATGCGGCGCAAACTGCTGCGAATGTGAAAGCGGGTGAAGCTGCGCTTGAAAAGGCACGTCTGAACCTTAGTTACACTGAAATTAAAACGCCATTCTCAGGTCAAATCGGTAAAGTTAACTATGATGTGGGTAATATCGTTGGTCCGCAAAGCTCAGAGCTTGCCGTGCTTACCGCGATTGATCCTATTTATGTTAATTTTCAAGTAGAGGAAGCCGCGTACTTAAATTATCTTCAGAAACATCAAAATGCCGCAGGTCCCGAAGATGTACCAATTGATTTACATTTACGGTTACCGAATAACACCCAATATGATCAAGCTGGTAAACTCGATTTTGCTGACACTAAAATCGACCAAGGAACCGGAACTGTCGAATTAAGGGCTGTATTCAGTAATCCGAAAAAAATAATTATGCCAGGAATGTTTGTCAATTTGATTGTCGAAAGTCAAGATAAACAAGAAATGGTGTTAGTACCTCAAGCTGCGGTTCAAGAAAATCAACAAGGTAAATTTTTGTTAGTTGTTGATCAAAGTAATAAAGTACTCAGCCGCCATGTGACATTAGGTCGAAGAATAAATGCCATGTGGGTCGTTGAATCCGGGTTGCAAACGGGTGAACAAGTGATTATTGAAGGCTTGCAAAAAGTACGCACAGGCATTGAAGTGAATCCAGTTGTCAAAATAGTGGATGCAACGACGGGTGTCGTTACGGATGCGACTGCAAAATAAGGATGAGCAATGATCAGTAAAACGTTTATAAATAGGCCTAAATTTGCCTTAGTTATTTCTGTGCTTATTTCTTTAGCTGGATTAATCGCGTTAGGTTTATTGCCGGTAAATATGTATCCAGAAATAACCCCTCCACAAGTTCAGGTGACAACGGTGTTTCCTGGTGCCAGTGCGCAGGTTGTGGAAGAGTCAGTGATCCGGCCCATTGAAGAGCAAATCAATGGGGTGGAAGACATGATGTATATTGAATCAACCGCCGCAAATAACGGGACTGCAACTATTACGGTGTATTTTAAAGTCGGCACTGATAGTGATATGGCACAGGTCAATGTGCAAAATCGTGTTGCCTTAGCTGAAGCAGGCTTACCTGAAGAAGTAAAGCGTCAAGGTGTGAGTGTTAAAAAGCAGTCAAGCAGTATGTTGATGGGGATTACTTTGTACTCTGATCAAGCTGGGCTTGATGATATATTTTTAAGCAATTATGCGACGAATTACTTAACGGAGCCTCTTGGACGTTTAAAAGGTGTGGCTTCTGCACAGGTGATGGGTGAGAAAACTTATTCAATGCGTATTTGGTTGCGCCCAGACCGAATGTCATCATTAAATGTGACGATAGCCGAGGTACAAGCAGCATTACGTGAGCAAAACTTAATCGTTGCGGCTGGTAAACTGGGCGCGTCTCCAGCATTACCTAACCAGCAATTCGAGTATTCCATTCAAGCGCAAGGCCGCTTACAGTCTCCTCAAGAATTTGGCGATACGATTATTCGGGCTCGTCAAAATGGTAACTTTGTTCGCTTATCTGATATTGCGCGAATTGAGCTAGGCTCTCAAGATTATGGCTATTCTGCAAAATTAAATAATCAAGATACTGCTTTTTTAGTGATTTATCAGTTATCTGATGCCAATGCGACTGAAGTGGCCAAACAGGTTAAAGCGACCATGGAAGAGCTGTCATCACGTTTCCCGGATGGTTTAGAGTACTCGATTCCATTTGATACCACAGAGTTTATTGACCGTTCAATTTCTGAAGTTGTCGTGACTTTATTCCAAGCAGTTGTGTTAGTTATTTTTGTCGTGTTTTTATTTTTACAAAATTGGCGCGCAACCCTTATTCCTTGTGTCGCAATTCCTGTATCACTCATTGGTACGTTTGCTTTCATGATGCTGATGGGATATTCGATTAATACGATTACTTTGTTTGGTTTAGTGTTGGCTATCGGGATTGTCGTTGATGATGCGATTATTGTTATCGAAAACGTTGAACGGTTATTGAAAGAAGAAAAATTACCCATTAAAGATGCGGTAACCAAAGCAATGGAGCAAGTATCAGGGCCGATTGTTGCCACTACATTGGTGCTGCTAGCCGTGTTTGTTCCTGTTGGTTTTATGCCGGGTATAACCGGCGAGTTGTATAAGCAATTCTCAGTGACTATCTCCTTCGCGGTGATCATCTCTTCAGTGAATGCATTGACTTTAAGTCCAGCGTTGTGTGTGCTCTTATTGAGTGAAAAAGCCATGCAACCTATCAAATGGCTGGCGCCATTTGAGCGAGCCATTCATCGAGTGACGGGAAAGTACACCAATGTGGTGGCGTTTTTACTTAAACGCTCTGCGCGAGTCGGTATTTTCGCGTTACTGATTTTTGCAGCAACAGGTTGGTTGACAAAAGAAGTTCCAACAGCGTTTGTGCCGGGTGAAGATCAAGGGTTTTTATTCGTTGATGTGCAGCTACCAGATGCTGCAGCAACAGGGCGCACAGAAGACATCATGCATAAAGTTGGTGACATCATTATGCAAGATCCGGCGGTGACTGACTTTGTGGCGGTATCGGGTATTTCGTTACTAGGCGGACCGGGTTCGAACAATGGATTGGGGATTATTATCTTAAAAGATTGGGAAGATCGTGTTGAGCCAGAACTAGGTCTTCGGCAGTTGATCCCCCGTTTGATGGGGCAATTATGGACCATGCCTGATGCGCAAGTGATGGTCTTTAATCCGCCACCAATCCCTGGGCTTGGTAATAGTTCGGGCTTTGAGTTTCGTTTACAAGACAGTGAAGGTCGTGATCCTGCGGCTCTGGCGCAAGTGATGAATGGTTTGATTTATGAGGCGAATCAGCGCCCTGAATTACAACAAGTGTTCAGTACCTATCGTGCCAGTGTGCCCCAGTACTTTCTTGAAGTTGATCGCAACAAGGTGAAAGCACAAGGTGTTGCCTTAAGCGATATTTTTACCACCTTACAAGCGCAATTAGGTTCCTTGTATATTAATGACTTTAATCAGTTTGGTCGTACTTACCGGGTTGTTATCCAAGCAGAAACGGAATTCAGAAAAGAACCTAGTGACTTACAGCACTTTTACGTGCGTAATGTGGATGGTGAAATGGTGCCGCTTACCACCTTAGCCACTTTGAAGCCAATTCTAGGGCCTACGAGTGTGAACCATTTTAATCTTTACCGCAGCGCGAGTATTACCGGTCAAGCTTCGGAAGGCCACGCAAGTGGCGAAGCCATTCAGGTGATGCAAGAGTTGGCTGATAATCTACCCGCGGGTTATATTTACGAGTGGGCAGGCCAATCGAAACAAGAGTTAGAAGCGGGTGATTTAGCGCCTGTGTTATTTGGCTTAGCTGTTATTTTTGTTTACCTGTTTTTAGTGGCGCAATACGAAAGTTGGACGATTCCTTTTTCGGTCATTGCTGCGGTTCCATTAGCCTTGTTTGGTGCCATGCTTGCCTTGTATTTAGTTGGCATGGCCAATAATATTTATGCTCAAGTGGGCTTAGTGTTACTCATTGGTTTATCGACAAAAACAGCGATTTTGATTGTTGAATTTGCGATGGAACAACGAGCAGCAGGTGCAAGTATCTTTGATGCGGCTTTGCAAGCTGCAACACTGCGTTTTAGAGCGGTATTAATGACCGCACTGTCTTTTGTATTGGGGGTGTTGCCTTTAGTCTTTGCATCAGGTGCGGGGGCGGGCAGTCGTGTATCATTAGGTGTTACTGTGTTAGCTGGTATGCTGGCGGCCACTATTTTTGGTACTTTGTTGATCCCGATATTTTACCGCCTTATTCAAGGTATGCGTGAAAAAATAAAAGGGCAAACATCCGCAGAGTAAAGCAATTATTAATTTAACAAAGCCAAGTTTATCTTGGCTTTTTTTTTTGATTTGGTATAAAGCCAGCAAGTGAACATTAAAGAGTAAAGAAAATGACTTACCCAGCGCATTTATGGACCGTGGAACAAGCAACAGATAATGCTTATGAAGTGTTTTTGGAGTTAGCACCAGATAACTTATCTGAAGAAGATATTGTTTACTTTAATATGCACCGCGAAACGGCAGGGTTTGCTGAAGACAATAATCCTGATGATTCGTGGTCTGAATTTGTCGAATTTGAAATCGAACCAGAATTATACTTACAAGTGATCATTGGTCTGGAATTTGAGGACAATGATATTGAGTATGCGCGCATGCTGATTAGCTTAGAGAAAGATGCGCCATTTTGTCATATCATCTGGAAAAAATGACTCTAAAATAGGGAAAGTGACAGATTCTACCGCAAAGGCTTTATTTTTGATTTTTATACAATAAAATGAGGTTTCTGCTGGAGGAATGATGAAGTACTGGTTGATCGTTATTTGTTGCTTAAGTGCATCTGCGTTTGCAAAAGATCCATTTGAAGATTTTTCTGAATATGGCAAGTTTGATGACTCTGATATTCATACCAAGCACCAAGGAGATTTGTTCTATGGTGATACTGAACTCGGGTTTATTTTAACAAGCGGAAACACGGACTCTACGACAGCAAAACTCAAAGCCAACATTTATCAAGATTTGGAACTTTGGCGTAACCAGTTTAAGTTCGATAGTCTATTCAAACGCGACTTTGACGAACAGATAAAAGATACTAAAACGACCGCATCGCGTATTTTTGGTTCATTGCAGGGTAACTATAAGTTAGGGAATCAAGAAGAATCATTTTTTGTGTATGGCGATTATGAAAATGACCGCTTTAATGGCTTTTCATACAAATATACTATTGCCTCAGGGTATGGTAATCGCTTGCTCAGTTTAAAAAAAGATAAGGTAGACTTTGATATCGGTCCAGGTTTGAGCGCACAAAAGAATCTCGACGGGAGTGCACAAACAGGTTACTTACTGAGATTAGCATTGCAATGGGAGCGGGTCGTGTCTAAGTCAACACGTTTTAATCAAGACATTAGTTATGAACAGTCGCTGTCGGGTTTAAGCTCAAGGCTAAAGTCAGAAACGGCTTTGATCAGTCGCATGAGTGAAGCATTATCAGTTAAGTTTTCATATTTATACCGCTATAACTCTCATCCTGAAGAAGGTAAGTTAAGTTACGACGCTGAAACGAGTGCTTCAGTGGTTTATTATTTTAATTGAGGGCAGTATGCCATATCAACATACCCAGTACGGATGGCCAATTTTAGCGCTATTAAGCTGGATTTTATCGTTTGTTTTGTTAGCTCTTTATATTTTAGGGCCTTCAGTGCCTGTTTATTTGTTTGCTGGTGGAGTGGGGCTGGTGGCCTTTTTATTTCATAAGCTGACGATTAGCGTGTCTTCTTCATCGTTAAAATGGGGCTTTGGACCTGGAGTTTTTGGGAAGGAAATTGCATTTACTGATATCGAGTCGGTGCATGGAGTGACGAATTCGTGGCAACATGGTCTGGGAATAAAAATTACTCATGATGGTTGGGTGTATGGGGTATCGGGTTTTTCTGCCGTTGCACTGCTTCTCAAAGATGGTACGCAAATTAGGATTGGGACGAATGACCAGGTGAAACTACTGAGTGTATTGACCCAGTTTGTGCCGCTAACCGTAGCAGATCCAACTGAAGAAAAATAATAATATAATCAGACAATAAAAAAGCGCCAAGGCGCTTTTTTATTGTCTGATTATATGGTTTATCAAGTGCTTAGTGGTTATGTCCACATCCCCCAGGACTGTGAACATGGCCATGAGCAAGCTCATCAGCTGTTGCTTCTCTAACTTCAAGAATTTCAACATCAAAGGTTAACTCGATTCCAGATAAAGGGTGGTTTCCGTCAACGAGTACATCATCACCCTGAATTTCTAACACAATGACCGTTTCTTCACCGTCATCAGTAGTCGCTCTAAACTGCATACCCACTTCGAGCTCAATACCTTCAAACATTGACTTTGGAACAGCTTGCATCAGGCCGTCATGGCGTTCTCCATACCCTTCAGATGGGGGAACCGTGACTGTAAAGGTGTTGCCGACTTCTTTATTGATTAAAGCATTTTCGAGGCCAGGAATAAGGAATCCAGAACCAATAATTAGCTCAAGTGGCTCATCGTCGAATGAACTGTCGATTGCGTTGCCTTCTTTATCGATGACAGAATAATGCATTTTTACCACTGAGTTTTGTGCGATTTTCATAAGATTCCCGTTTTAATTGTCGCTGAGTGAGTAGGGTAATGGGTTGATATTAACGAGCACAGGCGTTACTTGTTTAGTTCGTAAGATTGTGTCTTGTTCAATATCGTTTGGTAGTACAGCAAGTAAATAGCTGGTATCTGAAAGAGCGTTGTAGGCAGCAGTAATGACTTTTCCTGCGCTTCGCCAGTTTTCAGATACTTGCTGCTCGATTGCTTCGGTCAAACTTGCTGTTTGACCTGGGGCGCTTAATATATACATCGCGCGTTTATTTTTACCTAAGTATTTCATTCGGGCGACGGTCTCTTGACCTGTATAGCAGCCTTTCGTAAAGCTGATCCCCTCAATCGCCTGTAAATTTACCATTTGCGGCACATATTCACCGACGGCAGATTGGTTTAAGCGAGGTTCTCCTTGTTTAATGGCTAGGCTTTGCCATACCGAATCATCATCGAGCCAGTTTAGCTGGCTTTTTACTTGCTCAGGAAAAGCAGCCTTGAGACACAGAATAACCCGTTGTTCACTGAGTTTAAGTGCTTTTCCCAGAGAGAATGTGGCGGCATTGCCAATAAACTCAATACCAAGTTGCGCAAGTATCGGTTGTAAGTCATCGCCGAACAGACCAAAGAGCTGATAGTCTGTCGTCTCTGTGATGGTTACTTTGGCAAACACGGCGTACTTTTTCAGTTCTGGCAAGCTGGCAGAGAGCTCATCGGCTGAGAGTATATTTAAATAACTGTCCTCAAAACTAAATAATTTTGAGGCAGCCCATAGTTTGCCTTTTCCACTACAGTGTCCAGCCCAAAGAAAATTATCTTCTTTTAGTAAATTGATATCTTGGGTAATTTGTCCGTGCAGATACGATTTTTTATCGGCGCCAGTCAACTCGATAAGCTTATCACTGAGTTGGCATGCATAAATTTGAGACATAAATGAATTAACCATAAGATTGAAGAGCAATTATAATAGCGTAAATGCGAATGATATTTAATAGATTGATGATTAAATCAGTGAGATAGTGTTTAACTATTATATATTGGATTTGTTTTTGTTAGAATCTTGAGCTCACGACAACGAGGTAGCAAATGATTCAATTAGATAATAAAGCGCGATTGCGTTGGGCTTGCCGTCGCGGCATGTTAGAGCTTGATGTACTATTAATGCCATTTGTTGAGCAGGGATATGATGTGTTAAGTGAAGCCGATAAATATATTTTTCAGCGCTTATTAACACAAGAAGATCCTGAGTTATTTGCCTGGTTTATGGGTCATGAAACGAGTACTGACTCTGAGCTAGATTATATGGTTAAGCTCATTTTAAACCGAGTTCGTGTATAGAATCTCTTTCAGTGGTAATCGAAAAAAACCTACCTTCCTTGTAGGTTTTTTTGTATTTGTTATGACTTTATTACTGATCACTACACGAGATCTCTGGGTAGGGGTTTCGTGCTTAGTGGTTATGTTGCTGTTGTTTTATTACTCATGGCGACAAGTTGTGGCTGCTGCCCGAGATGAAGGTGTATTACTTTTATACGATGACGGGCATCTTGAAGTTTGTGTTGAGGGGGGAAGTTGGCCGTGTCAACTACATAAGCAAAGCCAACTATTTACAGGCGTTTTGTTGTTAAAACTAACCGGATTTGATCGCTCTTGGTTGGTAATATATTCGAGCAGTATGAGCGCAGTCGATAATGCTCGACTGCGACGGCAGGTCATTAAAATTTGTACTGATTAAGGTTTCAAAATTGTCGGTTTTGGATTAGGCGCTAGTTGTGGGAAATCGAGCGTGTAATGTAATCCTCGGCTTTCCTTTCGTTCAAGCGCACAGCGAATAATTAATTCAGCGACTTGAGCCAAGTTGCGTAGTTCTAATAAATTATTACTGACTCTAAAGTGAGTATAATATTCTTCAATTTCTTGCTGTAATAATTCAATCCGGCGCTGAGCACGTTCTAGGCGTTTGGTGGTGCGAACAATTCCTACGTAATCCCACATAAACAGCCGTAGTTCGTGCCAGTTATGGGTAATTACTACTTCTTCATCCGAGTTGGCGACGCGACTTTCATCCCATTCAGGTAAAGGAGTCACTTCAGGACTGTTTGCCAGTTTTGTTACAATATCTTCAGCTGCAGCTTGAGCAAATACGATACATTCAAGCAATGAATTACTGGCCATTCGATTCGCGCCGTGTAATCCGGTGTAAGCCACTTCGCCAATTGCATATAAATTGTCAAGGTCGGTTTTGCCATTAAAATCAGTCACTACGCCGCCACAAGTATAATGTGCCGCAGGGACCACAGGGATTGGCTCTTTAGTGATGTCTAAGCCAACACTCAGGCACTTTGCGTAAATTGTTGGAAAATGCTCGATAATAAAATCATTCTCTTTATGAGAAATATCTAAATAAACGCAGTTCGCACCAAGGCGTTTCATTTCATAATCAATTGCGCGGGCCACAATATCGCGCGGCGCCAGCTCTGCACGCTCATCAAAGTCAGGCATAAAGCGAGTGCCATCAGGTCGAAGTAGGTAAGCACCTTCACCTCGCATAGCTTCTGTAATTAAAAAGTTTTGTAATTCAGGATGATATAAACTAGTTGGATGGAATTGGTTAAATTCCATGTTCGCCACGCTACAGCCAGCACGCCAAGCCATGGCAATCCCATCACCAGAGGCAACATCAGGGTTGGATGTATATAAATACACTTTACTTGCGCCACCCGTTGCAAGAGCAACAAACTTAGCATTTAAAGTTTCCACTTGCTCAGCTTGGCGATTCCATACATAGACGCCATGGCAGCGCTGCCCTGGTTTATTTAATTTTGCATCGGTAACTAAATCAATCGCATTGTATTTTTCAAGTAAAGTGATGTTGCTGTGCTCTTTAACTCGATCAATTAGGGTTGTTTGCACAGCTTTACCCGTCGCATCTGCGGCATGCAAAATTCGACGATGGCTATGCCCGCCTTCCCGAGTGAGATGGTAACGCTCCTTTCCTTGCTTATCATGCTCCATATCAAATGGTACACCTTGCTCAATTAACCATTGCATACAGCGCTTTGCATTACTAGCAGTGTAATGCACCGCTTCACGGTCACATAAACCAGCGCCCGCATCAAGGGTGTCCTCAACATGAGATTCCACGCTATCATCTTTATCAAAAACTGCGGCAATTCCACCTTGTGCATATAAGGTGGAACCTTCGGTTAAGGGGCCTTTACTGATCACAGTGACATTACAATGATTCGCGAGAGTCAGAGCTAAAGTTAACCCAGCAGCGCCGCTGCCAATAATGGCGACATCAGTAGAGTGGTGTTTTTTTTGGTTCATGTCAGTGATACTTAAGGTTACAATGGAAAATTAACGAGCTTCACAATAATTACTTGTCGGAAAAAATGCTAGTTAATTTACTTTTGGCGCTCGTTTTAAGCCAACATTCATCTAGCTGTTGGTATTTATTTTAAAAAAAATTTGGTCATAACAGAACTTTTTATTTTTTAGTGGGTCTTATTCTTCGTTATTAAAACAAAAAACTAAAGAGTAATAAGCAATTTATAGGAGTACCGGCTCGAATGAGCGAGCAGGAATTAGACTTAGCACTTGTACAAAGAGTGCAGCAGGGAGATAAAAACGCCTTTAACTTGCTAGTCAGGAAATATCAAAACAAAGTGGCCAGTTTGATTTCGCGATATGTATCAAACCAAAGCGATGTAGCCGATGTTGCACAAGAAGCGTTTATTAAAGCGTATCGTGCTTTACCTGGTTTCAGAGGAGAGAGTGCGTTTTATACATGGCTATATCGAATAGCTGTGAACTGCGCTAAAAATTATCTTGTTGCTCAAGGTCGCAAACCGCCTGCTAATGATGTTGATGCCGAAGAGGCGGAGCTTTATGATGGTGGCTCAGCAATGCGTTCAAATGCTACCCCTGAGAATTTGCTACTGAGTGATGAAGTGAAAAATGTAATTTACGATGCAATCAATAACCTACCTGAAGATTTAAAAACCGCGATTACCTTGCGGGAATTAGAGGGAATGAGCTATGAAGATATAGCGGTTGTTATGGATTGTCCGGTTGGTACTGTGCGCTCGAGGATTTTTAGAGCGCGAGAAGCAGTCGACTTAAAATTAAACCCACTAATTAATAATGCATAGGTGAATCAGAGTATGACCAAAGCACACTCTACAGAGAATGAGCATTTATCGGCTTTGTTTGATGGTGAAGCGCAATTAAATGACTTGAAATTCACAGAGCAAGAACGTGAGACCTTTGAGCGCTATGCGTTAATGGGTGACATTGTGCGCGCTAAACCTGAACAAGATATATTTATCGACATTGCAGATAGTGTGGCTGCGCAGCTAGAATCAGAACCTGTCTATGGTAATTTTACCGCGAATCAACCTCAGCACACTCCAGTAGATATTTCAGTGCAAAAAGATGATTCAAACGTCGTTTCGATTAACTGGAAAAAAACCCTTGGGCAAATTGCCATTGCGGCTAGTGTGGCGATGTTTGCCATTGTTGGCCTACAAACATTACCTGGCTCTAATGAAGCCACGCAAGGTGAGGCTGTCCCAATGTTTCAAACGACCCCTGTTGGTGGTGGGTTTGCTTCTCCGGTTAGTTATTCAACCGAACCTGCACTTGAAAATGCAAAGCAAGGGTTAAGAGAATTACAACAACAACGAATTGGTGCATTAGTATTAGAGCATCAGCGCCAAGCACGCATTGCAACGCAAGCACAAGTTGTTGATAATAAAAATACTCAGAGCGCAAAGGATTCAAATTAATTAGATGAGAACCATCGCCTTATTTTTATCGTTACTATGTATTGTTACACCTGTTTTTGCCACTGAAGATGAAAGCGCCAAAACTCTACTAGAGAAAATGGCGCATACTGTTCATCAAAGTAATTTTGATGCGTCATTTGTCGTTGTTAAAGGCAATGCTATGGAACCATATCGTTGGCGTCATGGGCTGCATCAAGGCACTGAGTTAGAGCACTTGAGTTTGCTAAATGGCGCAGGATTAGAAATTATTCGAATTAATGATAAGGTGACTTATTTTGAGCCGCAAACCCCCGCATATTCTATTAATGCTCGGTCGATAGCTGGGCCAATTCCCGACGTGTTGTTCCATAATATAAACTCGTTAGAGGGAAATTATAATTTCATCCTAGGTGGAAAAGGCCGGATTGCAGGGCGTTCTGCGCAGCTTATCCGCATAGAATCAAAAGATAATAGTAAATATAACTATTGGATTTGGCTCGACTCTCAGTCCTCATTGGTTTTAAAAGCGGCTTATGTGAACCAACAAGGTGAAATTGTTGAACAATTACAATTAACTAATGTAACGTTTTCGGAGCAACCAGCATTAGAGCTGATTGAAATGAGTCAAAAGGAATTTCCCACACCTTTACCTCAACCTGAGCCATCGACTGATTTAGGTAATTGGCAGATTGGTTGGGTGCCTGTAGGCTTCAATTTAATTAAATCAGACCGTCATAATTTAAATTTGAACAATGAGTTAGCTGATTATTATTTATTTAGCGATGGGTTAGTTGAGGTTTCAGTCTTTATCCAGCGGCCTTTATCTAATAATCGTCGTAGCACAGCACTTACATCGGGCGCGACGACGGTTTTTGTTCATAATGCACAAGGGTTTGATGTGTCAGTTGTTGGTAATATTCCTACAAATACTGCAAAAAGCATTGCTGAATCAGTTCAAAGACCGAGTTCATGATTGAGCAAACGCTGACTGTAAAAGCCACCGAAGGTATGGTGGCTTTCTTGGTTCCTGAACAAAAACAAGCGTGTGAAGGTTGCAATGGCAAATGTGGTTCGCAAGTTTTTGCTAAGCTATTTGATACCAAAAAAGCTGATTTTGAATATAAATTCGACGTCCCTTTATCTGTTGGCCAAAAAGTGGTGTTAGCGTTAGATGAACGTCATTTAATCAAAACCTCATTATTGGTTTATCTTTTCCCCCTTTTATTTGCGATCGGTAGTGCTATTTTGGCTGCGGAAGTCTTGCTATTAGCTGAAATTTTCCAAATTGTCCTCGCTGTGTTCGGCGGTTTTGTTGGTTATTTGATAGCCAAATCTCACTTGAAATCAGTGAAACATCACATTGAAGTCGTAAAAATTTACCCAAATAGCTTACCTGTGACGCAAATAGATGGTGATTAGTGGCAATTAATTGTAAAATTCTTTTTTTCCGTTAATTGTTCACTAAATTAAAGAAGTCTTGAATCCAGTTTATGAAGCATATCCGTAACTTTTCAATTATTGCCCACATCGATCACGGGAAATCAACCCTTTCAGATCGTTTGATACAATTCTGTGGTGGTTTAACAGACCGAGAAATGCAAGCTCAGGTTCTTGACTCAATGGACATTGAGCGCGAACGTGGTATTACGATCAAAGCTCAGTCGGTCACCTTAGATTACAAAGCGAATGATGGTGAAACTTACCAGTTAAACTTTATCGATACGCCTGGACATGTTGACTTTTCTTATGAAGTCTCTCGTTCTCTTGCGGCATGTGAAGGTGCGTTACTGGTTGTTGATGCTGGACAAGGTGTTGAAGCACAAACAGTTGCAAACTGTTATACCGCGATCGAGATGGATCTTGAAGTGATCCCTGTCTTGAATAAAATCGATTTACCACAAGCTGAGCCTGAGCGCGTTGCCGAAGAGATTGAAGAAATCGTCGGTATCGATGCAATGGACGCAGTACAGTGTTCTGCCAAAACTGGGGTTGGTATCCAAGATGTACTGGAAACAATCGTCGCTCAAGTTCCACCTCCGGTTGGTGAAGCTGAAAAACCACTGCAAGCACTGATTATTGATTCATGGTTTGACCCTTACCAAGGAGTAGTATCATTAGTGCGAATTAAGCACGGTGAGCTGCGTGCAGGCGAAAAAATCAAAATTATGTCGAATGGTCAAATCCACAACGCTGACAAAGTGGGGATCTTCACGCCAAAGCAAACAGAAACCAAAATTTTGCGTACGGGTGAAGTCGGTTTCATTATTGCGGGTATTAAAGAAATTCATGGTGCGCCAGTAGGGGATACTATTACAGTCGCACGCAATGGCGCAGAAAAAGCACTACCAGGGTTTAAAAAGGTTCAACCTCAGGTTTATGCTGGTGTTTATCCGATTTCATCAGATGACTATGAAAATTTCCGTGATGCATTATCTAAATTAAGCCTCAATGACGCCTCATTATTTTATGAGCCAGAGAGTTCTACGGCACTCGGATTTGGTTTCCGGTGTGGTTTCCTAGGTATGTTACACATGGAAATCATTCAAGAGCGTCTTGAACGTGAATACGACATGGATCTGATTACAACAGCGCCGACCGTAGTGTATGAGATTGAGCTTAAAAATGGTGATGTAATTCAGATTGATAGCCCATCTAACTTACCACCAATTAGTAATATCGCTGAGATTCGTGAACCCATCGTTGAAGCCAATATTCTCGTCCCGCAAGAATACTTGGGTAATGTCATTACGCTATGTGTTGAGAAGCGCGGTATGCAGACCAAAATGTCTTACCATGGTAAGCAAGTTGCGTTAACGTATCACCTTCCTATGGCTGAAGTGGTGATGGATTTCTTTGACCGATTAAAATCAACAAGTCGTGGTTTTGCATCTCTCGATTACAATTTTATTCACTTTACTCCATCAAAAATGGAACGCGTGGATATTTTGATTAATGGTGAAAGAGTGGATGCGTTAGCAATTATTTGTCACCATGAAAGTGCACAGTCACGTGGACGTCAATTAGCAGAAGCATTAAAAGAGCTGATCCCTCGTCAGCAATTTGATATCGCAATTCAGGCGGCCATAGGTGCGCATGTTATCGCCCGTACTACGGTTAAACAGTTACGTAAAAACGTAATTGCTAAATGTTACGGTGGTGATGTGAGCCGTAAGAAAAAGCTTTTACAAAAACAAAAAGAAGGTAAAAAGCGCATGAAACAAGTTGGTAATGTTGAAGTGCCGCAGGAAGCCTTTTTAGCAATCCTCAAAGTAGGTAAATAAGGAAAACAGTTACAATGGCTGGGTATTTTTCAATTTTTTTAGTGTTATTAACGCTTGGTTCGGGATTAATTTGGTTAATCGATCATCTTGTTTATGCTCCTAAACGTCAAGCACGTATTGCCTTAGCGCAAGGTGCAACGGGAGCTGAGCTAGATGAAGAAACTATCGCGCAAATCGCACCACAACCAGCCATTGCGGAAACCGCACAATCTATTTTCCCTATGATTGCTGCGATTACGATTTTCCGCTCGTTTTTGTATGAGCCGTTTCAAATTCCATCTGGTTCAATGATGCCAACCTTGTTGGTTGGTGACTTTATTCTGGTTGAAAAGTTCGCTTACGGTGTAAAAGACCCTGTTTGGCGTTCACAATTAATGGATGTTGCTGATCCTGAACGAGGTGATTCGGTGGTGTTTAAATACCCACTAGATAAAAAAATTGATTTTATTAAACGCGTTATTGGCTTACCTGGTGACACGGTTGTTTATCGCAATAAGCAACTTTATATTAAGCCGCAATGTGTTGAAGGGCAAAGCACAGCTGCTGGTTTAAATTGTGGCGAGTTTAATAAAATCGATATGCAGTTGCAGAATCAAGATGAGTTTTTCTCTGATGGTGTTGGTCAGGCTCGTTTGACTGAAAACCTAGGTGAAGTAACGCACGATATTCTTATTAACCCTGCACGTCCAGAGCAAAAAATGGGGTACTACCAACAACCCAGTACTCGTATTGATGAATGGGTTATACCGACGGATAATTACTTTGTAATGGGTGATAACCGTGATAACAGTAAGGATGGGCGTTTTTGGGGATTTGTCGATAAAAAAGACTTGGTAGGTAAAGCTGTATTTATTTGGATGAGTTTTGAATTTGAACAAGATCCAGACAGTATTTTACCGCGCTGGGTTCCAACAGGGGTTCGTTTTGAGCGCCTAGGAAGTATTCAATAACTAATGAACAAAAATGTAACAGAATTAAACAGTAAAATTGGCTATAGCTTCAATAATGTCGCGTTATTGGAGCAAGCGATGACGCATCGCAGTCATAAAGGCCAACACAATGAGCGTTTAGAGTTTTTAGGCGATTCGATTTTGAGCTTTGTGATAGCCAATGAATTATATAAACGTTTTCCAAAAAGCCGCGAAGGTGATTTAAGTCGTATGCGCTCGACGTTAGTACGAGGTCAAACCTTAGCTGAGTTTGGCATTGAGTTTAATTTGGGAGATTATTTACGATTGGGGCCAGGCGAACTTAAAAGTGGCGGTTACCGACGTGAATCCACCTTGGCTGATGCAGTAGAGGCAATTATTGGAGCTGTCTTTTTAGATTCAGATATAGACACCTGCAGTAATTTGATCTTGAATTGGTACCAAACTCGTTTAGATGAAATCTCACCAGGATTGAACCAAAAAGATCCTAAAACGTTATTACAAGAGTATTTACAGGCTCGTAAGTTACCACTGCCTAACTATACTGTTATTGATACCAAAGGACAGGCGCACAATCAGACTTTCACAGTTGAATGTGTCGTAGAGGGCATGAACAATATTGTTTCTGTCGGAAGCTCACGCCGTAAAGCCGAGCAGAAAGCGGCTGAGAAAGCATTAAAGATTATTAAAAATGATTCCTGAAACACATTGCGGCATGATTGCCATCGTTGGTCGACCTAACGTAGGCAAGTCAACCTTATTAAACGAAATTATCGAACAGAAAGTAAGCATTACCTCGCGCAAGCCGCAAACAACGCGACATCGCATTATGGGTATCCATACAGAAGGTAATTATCAGGCTGTTTATGTTGATACACCGGGCCTTCATATTGACGAAAAACGTGCCATTAATCGTTTGATGAACCGTGCGGCGACTAGCTCGATCAGTGATGTTGAAATGATCGTGTTTTTAGTGGAAGGCACGCATTGGACACCCGATGACGAAATGGTACTCAATAAAGTCAAACAAACAGGCAAACCAATTTTATTGGTGATCAATAAAATTGATCAAGTCAAAGATAAAGAAATATTACTGCCTCATTTGCAATGGTTGGGGGAACAAGGTGACTTTGTTGATATTTTGCCAGTCTCTGCAACCAAAGGTAAAAATGTTGACCTGATAAAAAAATATGTCCGTGAATGCTTACCGCCTTGTGAGTTTTACTTCCCAGAAGATTATGTGACTGACCGCTCTACGCGATTTTTAGCGGCCGAAATTATCCGTGAAAAGTTAATGCGCTTTATGGGAGATGAGCTCCCGTATTCAGTGACCGTTGAGATTGAACAATTTAAATGGCAAGAAAACGGTGTATGGCACATTAATGGATTGATTTTAGTTGAACGCGAAACACAAAAACGTATGGTGATCGGCAACAAAGGTGAGAAGCTTAAGGTCATTGGTCGTGAAGCACGTAAAGACATGGAACTGATGCTCGATAATAAAGTATTTTTAGAGTTATGGGTCAAAGTGAAATCTGGCTGGGCTGACGATGACCGAGCGTTGCGTAGTTTAGGCTACGGCGACGATTAATGTGAATCACACTTTCTACCATGCATATTTGATGCATCGCCGCCCTTATAGCGATTCTCAAGTGATGCTTGATATGCTGGTAGAAAACCTTGGGCAAATTAGGTTATTAGCTCGCCTAAAAGGTAGGCAAGCCGTCAAGCACAGTGCACAATTGCAGCCATTTCAAGCGCTATTAATTTCATTTTCAGGCCACGGAGATCTGAAATACCTCAATCAATTTGAGTTAGCTTCTGAGTCAACGACACTTGAAGGCAAAGCCCTCTATTGTGGTTTTTATCTCAATGAACTTTCCAATCGCATTATTCCAATCAATGAACCGATCGATTTAGTCTTTGAGCTCTATCAGCAGCATTTGAGGTTACTGAGTCAATCAGAACAATACGAGCCAACCCTGCGTTCCTACGAATATCAATTACTTGAATTACTAGGCTATGGCGTTGATTTTAATTATGATGCACAAGGTGAACCGATTGATGGTGATGCTGTGTATGTGTATGTAGATGAGCAAGGGTGGTGTAAGCAAACAACCTCTCATAGTGGGTTTCGTGGTGTGCAGTTAGTGGCATTTAGTCGACTTGATTTTTCAGAGTCGCAGACACGGCTATTAGCAAAACAATTTGCTCGTTATTTATTAAAACCTCTTTTAGGCGAACGTGAGTTAAAAAGCCGAGAGTTATTTTTACCAAGGTGAATCAATGAAAGATATATTACTGGGTGTCAACGTTGACCATATTGCAACATTACGCCAAGCTCGTGGCACGACTTTTCCTGATCCTGCTCATGCTGCCAGTGTTGCTGAGCATGCCGGCGCAGACGGTATTACCATTCACTTAAGAGAAGATCGCCGCCATATTCAAGATCGTGATGTTCACGTGATGAGTAAAACGATTCAAACGCGGATGAACCTGGAAATTGCGGTCACTGATGAAATGATTAACTTAGCGCTTGAAGTAAAGCCGGAATACGTGTGCTTAGTGCCTGAAAAGCGTGAAGAGTTAACCACAGAAGGCGGATTAGACGTGGCTGGCAATCAAGCGAAAATCGCAGATGCTGTCAGTCGCTTAGCAGGAGCCGGAATTAAAGTTTCTTTATTTGTTGATGCTGATCCAATTCAGTTAAAGGCATGCGCTACTGTTCATGCCCCTTACATTGAAATACACACAGGAGCATATGCTGATGCTCAAACAGATGAGGAACAACTGGAAGAGTTAGAGCGTATTAAGGCTGGTGTAAGGTTAGCTGTGGAACTTGGTTTGACTGTAAATGCGGGTCATGGTCTTAATTATCACAATGTTAAACCGATAGCGGCCATCGAAGATCTTTACGAGCTTAACATTGGCCATGCAATTGTTGCGCGGGCGGCAATTGATGGCTTAGAAAAAGCAGTGCGTGATATGAAACGCTTGATGATTGAAGCGCGGATGTAAGTGCTTCACGTTATGCTGAAAAAGGTTCCAATAGGAACCTTTTTTATTATGCGAAAATGCACGAAAGGTTAGATCGCCGTAGGTTCTTCTTTTTGTGCATCGGCCAATAAGTTAACTAATTCATCTTCGAGCTCAAACAACTCCGGTTCAATATAACTGAGATCTTGTCCTTCTTTTAAGGCTGTTTCAATGGTTTCAGCCAAATGTTTGAGCTTGGGCACACCTGTGTAACAGCACGCACCATGAAATTTATGAACAATATTAAGCACGTGTTGTTGGTCCATACTTTCACTTGCCGAGCGTAATTCATTCAATGTTTCAGGAACACTCAAAAGCAACATATTAAGCATTTCATGAGCCAAATCTATTTTTCCGCCAGCTCGCTGAATAGCGAGTTGCCAATCTATACGTTTGCTCGAAAACGGTGGTTGAGATTCGGCTTTTTGCTTAGGTTCTATTCTGTTTTTGTTATTGGGCGTTGAATCTGGGCTGTACTCATGAATTGTTTGACGTAGCATTTCTTCATCAAGTGGTTTAGTTAGGTAATTTTTAAAACCGACTTTTAATAATTGATCTTTTTCACCCGCTAATGCATGTGCCGTTACGGCGATAATAGGTGTTGATTCATTAATGCTGCTTTCAATGATTAATTTACAAGCTGTCACACCATCCATAATGGGCATTTGAATATCTAAAAAAATTAAATCGTATTTATGAGTTTTAGCGAGACTTAATGCTTGGGCGCCATTATGAGCCGTGTCAATAAACTCTATTTGCTCCTCGAGTAACGTACACATTAACTTTAAATTTGCATCATTATCGTCAACAACCAATGCTTTAATAGGTAACACTTTATGTGCTTGTTCAGGAATATGGATACTTGGATGATCAAGACGATAGGGGGCGGCGAGGCTTTCGCATAGTTTGCGATGGTTTAAAGGTTTGCTTAAACACGCATCAGCGCCAGTCCCAATAAAAGCTTCTCGCATATTGTGTGAGATGGTATTCACCATGAGGTATAAATAGTCGCAGTGCGGCCTCACTCTAGTAACTAATGATTTGATTTCATTCATATTATCTAAAGATGCGGCGTGACCGAGTATTGCAATGTCAAAACTAAAATCGCTGTCTAAAGCTTGTTCTAAATCAGCTAAGCTTAAACAGGGGGTAACGGCCATCTTCCATTGCGTAAGTATGGCGGCTGTTGCCTCGTGTGTATGACGGTGAGTCTCAAAGTAGAGTACACGCTTTTGTTCGATGCAATGACATGGAAGGTTGTCGCTGTACTCTCGTTTAGGGAGCGTTAAAATTGCATTAAATGTAAAGCAACTACCTTTTCCAATCGCAGAATTGAGGGAGATTTTCCCGCCCATAGCTTCGACTAAATGTTTGGTAATAATTAAACCTAGGCCTGTGCCACCGAATTTTCGTGTAATGCTAGAATCTGCTTGCCCAAAAGCAGAAAATAATGCGTCTTGTTTATCGGCACTAATCCCAATTCCACTATCATTAATAGCAACAAAAATTGAGACTTGATTATTAGCAAAATGACGGCAATCAATATCGACAAGGACGTGACCTGATTCGGTGAATTTTATCGCATTACTAATTAGGTTAATCATTACTTGCTTAAAACGAGTGGGATCACCGACTAAGTTATCAGGCACTTGTTCGACAATATTAATCGACAGTTCAAGGTTTTTATCATGAGCAGAAGGGGCCAATAATGTGAGTACTTCATTTATGGTATCTCGAAGCTGAAAATGGATATTTTCGAGCTCCATTGCACCGGCTTCGAGCTTAGAAAAATCAAGAATGTCACTAATAATAGCCAATAAACTATTGGCCGAAAGCTCTATGGTATCGAGGTAATCTTTTTGGTGTTTATTTAACGGGGTTTTGTAGAGTTGACGAGTGAAGCCAACCACACCATTCAAGGGAGTGCGGAGTTCATGGCTCATTTTTGCAAGAAAATCAGATTTGACCCGATTAGCATCTTGAGCTTCTTTTTTGGCGATATTAAGTTGGATATTTTGCGTTTCGTATTGTTCGAGTGTTTCTCGGTAGTCGCTGATTGCTTGGTCGATGTGCTTTTGCATCTCGTCCTTTTGCAGCACCATATTATGAGCAATGCTGTTAAGGCCGCGACGAAGTAATTCAAATTCTCCCTTCATAGGTTGGTGTAATGAAGTATCTTGTTCACCTTCTTTTAATTTGTCGATAGCAAAGACTAACTTACTGATCGGGTGCAAAAAGGTACGGCTAAATCGAATTGCTAAATAAAAGCTAATCATTAACGCTAAAATAATAATGGCTAGACTGACTAACAGCGCTTTTTGCTGACCAATAATGGCAAAGTCCTTATTCATTTGAATCACTAAATAGCCTTTAAGCGCTGCAGTATCATCAAATTGAAATGGGTCCCCCTGATCAGTGGGATCAAAAATAGGATGAGTAAAAATAACGAAGTCATTGGTGATTTGCTGGCTTAATGTTTGGTGAACAGCTAGATCGATGTTTGGCACCAGTAAGGCAAATTGCTTATGGTAGTTACTGGTCACAATGAGCTCTTTATTGTGATCAAATACAGCGATGCTTTTAATGAGCGGTGTATGTTTATTGTGGCTTTGACTAACAAGGCGGCTCAGTTGTGGTTTATTTTGGGTAAATAGAGGGTGTTCAGTTGCAATTGCGAGTGGCTCGATGATATTTGTGCCTTGCTCAAGGAGTAAATCATTCAGATCTAGATAACGATTTAGTGTAAAATAGCCACTTAGCAGTAACCCGATGATCAAGGTTGGTACTAATGTTAATACTAAAATCCAATCTCTTAACCCTAATTTGGTCATAAAACGTGTTTGGTTACATTTAATTAATAATTTGAAGAGTAAAGCTAAATACACGCTTTATCAATAAGAAAGGCTCGGATATTTATGGCGCAGTTTTTTAAACCACAAAAAGCGACCCAAACACAGGCGCAGCGTCGATTAACAATTACCTCCCTCGACCATGAAGGTGTTGGAGTAACACGTGATAAAAATAAAGTCTGTTTTGTTGAAGGTGCGTTAACAGGTGAGACTGTACTGGCCAAAGTGATGCAAACAAAAGCCAAGTTTGAGCGGTTAACAACCCAAAAAGTGCTGACACCTAGCCCTTATCGAGACACACCTTTTTGCTCTCACTATGGTGTTTGTGGTGGTTGCCAATTACAGCACTTGCAACTAGAACAACAATTAATTGAAAAACAGCACGCCGTCAGTCAGCTATTTACTAAGTTCGCTAAAATTGATGATTTAAATTGGCTCCCTCCTATCGTCTCAGAGCCGCTACATTATCGAAGAAGTGCACGCGTGGCTGTTTTTTATGATAAGCAAAAACAGCGATTTAATATCGGGTTTCGCCAAAAGGGTTCAAAAAAAATTATTGATGTTGATGCTTGCCCAGTATTGGACCAGCGTTTTTCAACAGTGTTTACTGAATTTAGGCAGTTATTACCTAAATTAAAGCAAGGCCAAGCCATTACACACATTCAGCTGTGCGCAGCTAATCAGGCTTATTTAGTGGTTCGCCATATAAAAGCATTGCCCGAGGAAGATACCAGAGCTTTAGAAGCTCTTTGCCAACAACATGGTTGGTCTTTGATGCTGCAAGGCGAAGCTGGCCAATTTAAGCTAGGAGAGTTAGCTCAACCATTTTATCAACTGCCGCAGTGGGGTTTAACACTTGAGTTTAACCTAGATAATTTTGTGCAAGTGAATGATGCAGTCAATAAAAAAATGTTATCTCAAGCAATCAATTGGTTAGCGTTAGAGAAACACGAAAAAGTACTGGACTTATTTTGTGGGATCGGTAACTTCAGTTTAGCAATGGCTGGACATGTACAGAGCGTAATCGGCGTTGAAGGTGTACATGCTTCAGTCTCGATGGCAGAGCATAACGCGACACTCAATAAAATCGATAATGCAACGTTTATTTGCCAAGATTTAAGCTTAGATATGCGTAATAGTGAGTGGTTTAAACAACCATTCGATGTGCTAGTTCTTGACCCGTCTCGTGGCGGTGCCTTTGAAATTCTTCAGCAGCTAAAACTTAAACGTTTCAAGCGCATTTTATATGTGTCGTGTGATCCGGTGACGTTAGCCCGCGATAGCCAGTTGATAACGGCTGCTGGGTTTGTTCAACAAAAGATCGCCTTAATGAACATGTTTCCACATACAGGGCATATCGAAACAATGGCACTGTATGTAAAGAGGTAAACTAAATGGTTTCAATTAGAAAATCTCATCTAAATGATATTCATAGTAATGAAAAAGCGTGGTTGGCACATTTACATTTAGAAGCAGAAAAAAGTCAGTTATTGCAGCAAGTCATGGTGTTTTGTAACGTTTTTGAAGAGGAACCCTTGCACATAACCGCACGCGAAATGGTTGAGATTTTAGCTGATTTAAACTTAGATGATGAGAGTCTTGCGACAGCGTACCTAACACCATTTTATCTTGCCAACCAAGTTGAACTGGACGTAGTTGAAAAAAAGTTAGGCAAGCCCATCGCTATTTTGCTCAATGGTGTATCGCAAATGGCTACAATCAGTATGTTGGCCTATCAAGATAAAGAATCGGTTCAGATCGACAATATCAGGCGAATGCTGTTAGCCATGGTTGAAGATGTACGTGCTGTTGTAATCAAACTCGCGCAGCAAGTATGTCATCTGCGCGCAGTAAAAAATGCATCAGAAGAAGAACGTGTCATCACCGCCAAAGAAACGGCCAATATATTTGCACCGTTAGCTAATCGTTTGGGGATAGGTCAGCTTAAATGGGAATTGGAAGATTTATCGTTTCGCTATTTACACCCTGAGACTTATAAAAAAATTGCTAAATTGCTTGAAGACAAACGCCTAGATCGTGAGTCATACATGACTAATATGGTCGAATTAGTTAATGCGAAATTAGCAGAGGCTGGTATCGAAGCACAAGTTTACGGGCGCCCAAAGCACATTTTTAGTATTTACAAAAAAATGTACAAAAAGAACTATGAGTTTGACCAACTTTTTGACATTCGTGCGATGCGCATTGTGGTCGAACGCATTCAAGATTGTTACGCTGCATTGGGAGTTGTTCATACTAATTGGCGACATCTAAATAAAGAATTTGACGATTATATTGCCACTCCAAAGTCGAATGGCTATCAGTCGATTCATACCGTAGTCGTGGGCCCAGAAGGAAAAACGGTTGAAATCCAAATTCGCACCGATGCTATGCATCAAGATGCAGAGCTAGGTGTAGCGGCGCATTGGCTATATAAAGAAGGCGCGCTACCCGGTAAAGACTCTGGCTACGAACAAAAAATTAATTGGTTACGCAAAATCTTGCAATGGCAAGAAGAAGTGACCGATGGGACAGAAATTGCGGATGAACTAAAAACACAGGTTGTCGAAGATCGCGTCTATGTTTTCACTCCGCGAGGCGATATCATTGATTTGCCGCTAGGCTCAACGCCGTTAGATTTTGCTTATTATATCCATTCTAATGTCGGACATCGTTGTATTGGTGCAAAAGTGTTTGGCAAAATCGTGCCATTCACTCATCAACTAAGCACTGGCGATCAGGTTGAAATATTAACACAAAAAGAGCCTAACCCAAGTCGAGATTGGCTCAACCCCTCTTTGGGTTACGTCAAATCATCACGGGCACGCGCGAAGATCCATCACTGGTTTAAATTGCAAGATAGGGATAAAAATCTTGCCGCTGGAAAAGAAATTATCGATTCGCAATTAGGTAAACTCGGCCTGAATAATAAAGATCTCGATGATGCCGTTACGCGATATAACCTCAATCATATTGATGATTTACTTGTTGCCATTGGTGCTGGTGATATTCGACTTAATCAATTACTTAATTTTTTGCAAAGTGGTCAAAACAGCGAGGATGACGAACCTAAGTTTCGTCGCCACAGCCGCCCACAAAACAAAAAAGGCGATAAGAATGGCGTGGTTGTCGATGGTGTAGGTAGCTTAATGAGTCATATGGCCAAATGTTGCCAGCCTGTGCCAGGTGAATTGATTTCAGGGTATATCACTCAAGGTCGTGGTATTGCTGTGCATCGAGCTGATTGTGAACAATATGGGAATTTAAAACGCAGACATCCTGAGCGAGTCATAGCTGTAAGCTGGGCGCAAGAAATAGCCAATGTGTTTACTCTAACTGTGCATATTGAGGCAAATGATCGCCCAGGCTTGATTCGAGATATCAGTAATGTTTTAGCCAATGAACGAATCAATGTGCAAAACATGAATGTCCGAACTGTAGACGATCAACAATTAGCTATTTTTGAGATGAAACTTGAAGTGGCCGATATTTCCAGTATGAACCGTGTGCTTGGCAAAATTGCACAAATAGAAGGGGTTTACGAAGCCCAGAGGTCACACTAATTGAACTCACACATACAAGAACATGCTGCACTCACCGAGCTGCTGAGTATTATGAAGCAATTACGCGATCCTGATTCAGGTTGTCCGTGGGATCTCGAGCAGGATTTTGTAAGTATTGTCCCGCATACCTTAGAAGAAGCGTATGAAGTGGCCGAGGTTATAGAGCAAGGAGATTGGCAGCATTTAAAAAGTGAGTTGGGCGACTTACTCTTTCAAGTTGTGTTTTATGCACAATTAGCAAAAGAAGCCGACTTTTTTGATTTTGAGCAGGTCATGGAAACGCTCAATAAAAAGCTGGTACGTCGACATCCACATGTTTTTGGTAAGAGCCAAGCAGGCACTCAGGCAGAACTTGCGCTCCAATGGCAAGCAATAAAAGATCAAGAGCGTGCTGCCGAAGGTAAAAAGTCAGAGACATTATTTTCCTCAATACCGATCGCACTGCCCGCATTATCACGGGCGAATAAAATCCAAAAGAAAGTTGCCAGGTTAGGGTTTGATTGGCCAAAGGTGTCAGGGGCATTAGAAAAAGTAAAAGAAGAAGTCTGTGAAGTAGAAGTTGAACTAAACGCGAATCCTTTTTCTGACAAAGCAGCAGAAGAAATAGGAGATTTACTGTTTGCAGTTGTCAATGTTGCTAGGCACTGTAAACGTGACCCTGAGCAATTACTCCGTCAGGCAAATATTAAATTTAGTCAGCGATTTGAAAAAGTTGAGCGTTATTTGTGCGAGCAAGGGATAGCAATAGAACAAGCCAGCCTAGAACAAATGGATAATGCGTGGGAGCATGTGAAACGTCAAGAAGTAACAAAAACTTAACTTTTCACTGTCTCAAACGATTAAAAAAACAGCTGTCTCAAATAAAATAGTTACGCTGAATTGACTATTTTATTTGAGTGTAAGGCTTGTTTTGCGTATAATTCTCTCCCGTCTTGTTTCTTATATATTCCATTTTAATTCCTGACATCTTAGGATTCGCATGAGTACAAAATTTATCTTCGTAACGGGTGGTGTTGTATCCTCCTTGGGTAAAGGTATTGCCGCAGCTTCATTAGCCGCTATCTTAGAGGCACGTGGTTTAAAAGTAACCATGCTGAAGCTTGATCCATATATCAATGTAGACCCAGGCACGATGAGCCCAATCCAACACGGTGAAGTATTCGTCACAGAAGACGGTGCAGAAACAGATCTGGATTTAGGTCACTATGAGCGCTTTATTCGCACCAAAATGACCAAGAAAAATAACTTCACTCAAGGTCGCGTATTTGAAGATGTACTTCGTCGCGAGCGTCGAGGTGAATTCTTAGGTGCAACGATTCAAGTTATTCCTCATATTACAAATGACATTAAACGTCGTGTACTAGAGGGTGCAGAAGGTTGTGATGTGGCTATTGTTGAAATCGGTGGGACTGTTGGTGACATCGAATCACAGCCGTTCCTCGAAGCGATTCGTCAATTAGGCACAGAACTTGGTCGTGAAGCTGCGCTTTATATGCATTTAACATTAGTGCCGCATTTAGGTGCTGCGGGTGAGCTAAAAACTAAGCCAACACAGCACTCAGTAAAAGAGCTTCGTTCAATCGGTATTCAGCCTGATATTCTTATTTGTCGTTCTGATCGCGCGATTCCGGCTAACGAGCGGGCAAAAATTGCGTTATTCACTAACGTAGAAGAAAAAGCGGTTATTTCATTAAAAGATGTCGGCAGCATTTACCAAATTCCAGCTATTTTAAAAACACAAGGTTTAGATGACTTAGTTTGTCGTCGTTTTTACCTTGATTGCCCAGAAGCAGATTTATCTGAATGGGAACAAGTGTTATATCAAGAGTCGAACCCTACAGGTGAAGTGACCATTGGTATGGTGGGTAAATATATCGAATTACCTGATGCTTACAAATCAGTGAATGAAGCGCTTAAACATGCAGGCCTTAAAAACCGCGTAACCGTTAATATTCAATATGTTGATTCTCAAGATGTTGAAAGCAAGGGTGTTGAAATTCTTGCTGGTTTAGACGCGATTTTAGTACCGGGTGGTTTTGGTCATCGCGGCGTTGAAGGTAAAATTGCTGCAGCTAAATATGCACGTGAAAACAAAGTGCCATATTTAGGTATCTGTTTAGGTATGCAAGTTGCGTTAATTGAGTACGCACGAAATGTAGCGGGCCTTGAAGGTGCCAACTCAACAGAGTTTGATTCAGCCAGTCCACATCCTGTTGTTGGTTTAATTACTGAGTGGTTAGATGCTGAAGGTAATGTTGAACAACGTGATGAAGAGTCGGATTTAGGTGGCACGATGCGCTTGGGTTCTCAGTTATGTCATTTAACTGAGGGTTCAAAAGTTCATCAAGTGTATGGCTCTGCTGAAATTGTCGAGCGTCATCGTCATCGTTATGAAGTTAATAACAATTACGTTGAACGTTTAGAACAAGCGGGTTTAGCATTTACCGGTTTGTCAGAAGATAAAAAGCTAGTCGAAATTATTGAAAATAAAGATCACCCTTGGTTTATTGCAGCTCAGTTCCACCCTGAGTTCACGTCAACACCACGTGATGGTCACCCTCTGTTTGAAGGGTTTGTTGCTGCCGCTCGTGAGTTTCAAAAAGCGTCATCATAATCAAATTTAAAATAGGCCGTGATTGTTCACGGCCTATTTGTTTTTAGCAACCATAGTATGGGAAAGAGGAAAAAAGATGTCAGAAATAGTTAAAGTGATTGGTCGTGAAATTATGGATTCACGTGGTAACCCTACAGTTGAAGCCGATGTTCATTTAGCTTCAGGTGCTTGGGGTCGTGCGTGCGCGCCATCAGGGGCATCTACCGGTACTCGTGAAGCACTGGAATTACGTGACGGTGATAAGTCACGTTATTTAGGCAAAGGCGTTTTAACCGCTGTAAACTTTGTCAATACAGATATTGCCAATGCAATCATAGGTCAAAGCGCGCTTGAGCAAGCAAAAGTTGACGGTATCATGATTGAATTAGATGGCACCGAAAATAAAGAGAAATTTGGTGCAAACGCCATTTTAGCGGTATCGCTTGCAGTTGCTAAAGCCGCAGCCCAAGAAAAAGGCGTTGAGTTATACGAACACATTGCTGATATCAATGGTACTTCAGGTCAATACTCTATGCCTGTACCGATGATGAATATCATCAATGGCGGTGAGCACGCAGATAATAACGTTGATATTCAAGAATTCATGATTCAACCAGTTGGCGCAGAAAACTTCCGCGAAGCATTACGTATGGGTGCGGAAATTTTCCATACGCTTAAAAAAGTACTCAGTGCACGTGGCCTGAGCACGGCAGTCGGTGATGAAGGTGGTTTTGCCCCTGACTTGAAATCAAATGAAGAAGCGCTAGCTGTGATTGTTGAAGCTGTTGAAGGTGCTGGTTATGTGATGAATAAAGACATCACGCTTGCATTAGACTGTGCATCATCAGAATTTTACAGTGACGGTGTTTACGACCTAAAAGGTGAAGGTAAAACATTTAACTCAGAAGGTTTTGCTGATTTCCTAGCTGACTTAAGCCAACGTTACCCAATCGTTTCAATTGAAGATGGTCTTGACGAAAGTGACTGGGACGGCTGGAAGGTATTAACCGATAAAATCGGTGATAAAGTTCAGTTAGTCGGTGACGATTTATTTGTAACCAATACGAAGATCTTAAAGCGTGGTATCGATAATGGTATTGGTAACTCAATCTTAATTAAATTTAATCAAATCGGTTCACTCACTGAAACGCTTGAAGCAATTAACATGGCTAAAGAAGCGGGTTTCACTGTGGTTATTTCACATCGTTCAGGTGAAACTGAAGATGCTACGATTGCAGATCTTGCTGTTGGTACTGCTGCGGGTCAAATTAAGACTGGTTCACTATGTCGCTCTGACCGCGTTTCAAAATATAACCAATTACTTCGCATCGAAGAAAAATTGGGCACTGCGGCAAAATATAACGGCCGAAGTGAAATTAAAGGTCAGTAAGTATTTGCTGATTTGATAAAAACCGCCAATAGGCGGTTTTTTTATGCCATGTCGACACTAAGTGACAATTTTTATGTTTTCTTTTAGGGTTTTATTGGCCAAATTGAGTCATTAAAATCTCTTGAGTGAAATGGGTTTGCAAATAGTATCCCCTAGGAAGTGTTTTAATGATTGTGCCATTAGGGCCAATTGCATCTGTGAGCGCTTTTGAGTTTGCCGCTTTAGGCCTTATTTGCATTACTTGGCCAAATTTAGCATTCAGCTTTTCAATCTGGCCTAGCGCAATCATTTCAGTCAACTCTTCCCAATCTTGTTTGAGTAAAGCTTCTTGTACGGAGTTCGGTTGCCATAAAAAACCACTGCCAATAATACGATCGACTGGGGCAATATCGCGCTCAGATAAAATAGGGAGCCACAGTACATGAGTCAGTTTTTTCTTCACCACACTTTGCTGCCAAGTTGCATGTTGCAAATTGAGTAAAGGAGTCACTGATACATAGGTGGTCTCAAGTGGCTTACCAGAATAAGAAATGGGGATTGTTTTTAGCTCAATTCCAAGTTGTGGGAAATCAGGTTCGGGACGTGAACCTGCCGATGCACCTAAAACCCACTCGATTAGCTGGCCAATCCAGCCTTTATCACGTAATAAATCTTGGGGGGTTTTAAAGCTATTGTGGAATGCAAGCTCACCTAAAGTCAGGCCAGCAATAGCTTGAACTCTAACCATGAGTTCGTCGGTTGTTCTTGGTGGTAGTGGTTTATTTGGTAATTTCACTGTGCTCATCGTGTGGTCAATTAACTCACTAAAAGGCTAGTTTACTGAGATGTAATCCGGAGATAAAGTAGACTGCGATCTTTATGATTTTGAAAGCTGGATTTAGCCATCAACGGCTTGTTGTTTATCTATAAGTTATTCACTGATCAAAAGTGATCAACGACATATTGTTAATTGTATTGCATGAAGTGACAACTTATCCATTGAATTTGTGTATTTGTGCACTTTTATAACAAATATTGCTGGTTTATAGTGCATAACTTTCTTTGTGGTTGATTTTTAACCTTGTGGTTGGTGGTGAAAAAACAATCCTATTTTTAAATGCGATTTTATTCGTATCTTATTGTTACTTGGTGTTTTTTTAGTTTTTGGTGTATCTTTTATTTTTGTGTTTTCTGAGTTTTAATAGTTAAATACATGAATATGAACAAACTTATCCACAGAAACTGTGGAGAAAAGTGTTTTTTGGTTGCTCTATTGTGAATTTGTCTGTTAATTGCTCAGATTTATCCAAGGCTATTGATAAGGTGTGAATAAGGTGAGCGAAAGCGCTTTTAATATTTGCCGTGACACCGGTATTGTGGAACAATCAAGAAAAGTCGACAGATTACGAGGCTCTACAGGTGATTGATGCCGAAGGATTTCGAGCCAATGTCGGGATTGTGATTTGTAATAATCAAGGGCAGGTTTTTTGGGCCAAACGTTATGGTCAGCATTCGTGGCAATTCCCACAAGGGGGTGTTGATGATGGTGAGACGGCAGAAGAAACGATGTACCGTGAATTACATGAAGAAGTGGGCTTAAGGCCAGAAGATGTTGAAATTCTGGCTAGTTCAAAACATTGGCTACGTTATAAATTACCAAAAAGGTTGATCAGAAGGGATTCAAGCCCTGTGTGTGTTGGTCAAAAGCAAAAATGGTTTTTATTAAAGTTAAAATGTAAAGATGAGGATGTAAACTTACTTAAAACACACCATCCTGAATTTGATGGTTGGCGGTGGGTAAGTTATTGGTATCCAGTTAGGCAAGTGGTTTCGTTTAAGCGTGATGTCTATCGCAGAGTAATGAAAGAATTTGCACCAATAGCGATGCCATTTTATAAAAAAGAACAACCACGTGATGGATGGCGATCACGTAATTAAGGAAAGCACATGGCACTTAATCCAACAATTCGACCCCTTGATTCGATTAGGTGCTGACCATGCTGGCTGTCTTACGAAAAATTGCTGAGGCTGTGTCGCAGCAGCCTGATTTAACCAGCTCACTAAAGTGCTTTGTTTCCTCAGTCCGTCAAGCGATCAATACCGAGTGTTGCTCTGTCTATTTTGCCGATTATTCGCAAGATGATTTTGTGTTGATGGCAACTGAAGGGCTGAACCCTTCTGCTGTTGGTAATTTCAGAGTCGGGTTTACTGAAGGCTTAGTCGGACTCGTAGCGCAACGTGAAGAGCCTATTAATCTTGCATTTGCACAGACTCATCCCCGTTTCATGCTCGCTCCAGAGGTTAAAGAAGATAACTATAATGCTTTTTTGGCGGTGCCCATTGTGCATCAGAAAAAAGTGATGGGTGTGATCGTTGTACAGCAAAAGATAGCCCGTGTATTTACTCAAGATGAAGAGTCGCTATTAGTGACTCTTTCTGCTCAATTAGCGTCACAGTTAGCGTTGGTAGAAATTAAAGAGTTATTGAAACAAGATGAAATTTCGCACCAAACATCCTGTCTCAAGGGATTGTCGGGCGCACCTGGCATTGCCATAGGGCATGCATTTGTAGTGATGCCCAAACTGGATTTTGCGAGTTTTGAAACGCAAAAATGTCAGTCGATTAGTGCTGAAATCGCTTTGTTTAAACAGGCAGTCAGTGCGACACGACAAGATTTCAACCATATGTCAGTGCAGTTATCTGATAATGTCTCTTCAGAAACCCGTGCGGTATTTCAGGTGTATCAAAACTTACTCGACGCTAAGAGTTTAGGTAACAGTGTTGAGCGAGAAATTAATGCTGGTTGGTGCGCGAAAAGTGCTTTGAAAATCGTCATAGAAAATTTGGCCAGCCAATTTTTAGCGATGCAAGATGAATACCTTAAAGAACGCGCAATCGATATCAACGATATCGGTCTGCGAGTTTTACATCATTTACATGATACTGAGCAAGCCCATAAAACATATCCGGATAACACTATTTTAGTCGCCGATGTACTCACTCCGACTATGTTAGCTGACGTCCCGAGAGAGAAAATAGCCGGTGTGATTAGTGTCAGTGGCGCCGCAAATTCCCATGCATCGATTTTAACCCGCGCTTTAGGGATCCCCGCGATTTGGGGGGTGTCAGAGCTTCCTTTACTGCAAATTGAAGGTAAAGAGGTTATTTTAGATGCTTATGCGGGTCGTTTATATATATCGCCTTCGAATATGTTGCTGCGTGAATATACGCAGATTAAAAAGCAAGAAGGTTTACTGCATGATCAGTTTGAATCAGAGCATCATTTGGCGGCAGAAACCTTAGATGGTGAGCATGTTAAATTACTTGTTAATGCTGGGCTAGAAATCTCCTCAGACTTGGCGAGCGCTAATTTTATGGATGGTGTTGGGCTGTATCGAACTGAAGCCTGGTTTATGCAAAAAAACGCGTTTCCAACTCAAGCTGAACAAGAAGTGTGGTACCGTCAAGTTTTGAGTGCGTATTATCCATCGCCCGTTGTCATGCGCACGCTTGATATTGGTGGCGATAAAATGCTGAGTTATTTTGATGTTAAAGAGGAAAACCCCTTTTTAGGTTGGCGGGGCATTAGGGTGAGTTTAGATCACCCTGAATTATTTTTAGATCAGCTTAAAGCAATGCTCAAAGCCAATGCAGGCCTTGGAAATTTAAAAATTTTGTTTCCTATGGTGACAGATGTCAGTGAAGTTTCGCAGGCTAAACGGTTATTAGAGCGGGCCTATTATGAATTAGAAGATGAATGGTCAGATCAATTCTATACCATAGAAATGCCCGAAGTAGGGGTGATGCTAGAAGTGCCGTCGAGCGTTTTTCTAATTCCAGAATGGGCCGATAAAGTCGATTTTTGTTCGGTTGGCAGTAATGATCTAACTCAATACTTATTAGCTGTAGATCGCACAAATGCACGTGTGGCAGAACTTTTTAACCCGTACCACCCTGCAGTGTTACGAGTGTTAAATACGATAGCCGAGCAATGCCATAAATTTGAACTGCCGTTTAGTTTATGTGGTGAACTAGCAGCTGATGCAGAAGGAGCTATTTTACTCGTTGCTATGGGCTATCGGAGTTTAAGTATGAACCCAGGATCTATTAATCAAGTAAAGTGGGCGTTACGTCGGTTAGAAGTGCGTTACATGGAAGACTTACTGGCTGAATGTTTATTGCAGCCCAGTGCAATTTTAGTACAGCGTTTGGTACGTAACTTTATAGTTGAACATGGATTAAGCCAGCTTCTATATACTTGCCATGGTTTAAATGAGCCGATGAGTGGTGTTTAATTCTAGTATTACCGTATAATAAAAAAATATAAGCATATAACTAATTTCTTATCGGGATACTATGAATGATTTAATGGCTATCATTACCTATTGTGCCTTTTTAGGTTGTGCTGTTGGTTTTTTAGCTGGTTTATTGGGGATTGGCGGTGGTTTAATCATCGTACCAGCGCTTAGTTACATTCTAGTGGAGTATCATGTTCTCAGTAGTGAGCATGTATTTGTAGTAGCCATTGCCACTTCATTAGCCTCGATAATTTTTACATCCTCATCTTCTGCATTTGCTCATCATAAAAATCATAATATTCCATGGGATGCAGCGCCAGCTGTATTAATCGGTGTGGCGATTGGATCACTGATTAGTGGTTTCTTAGCCAGCTTTATCCCAGTTACATTTTTAAAAACTGTTTTTGCTATCAGTGTAGTATTTATTGCGTTACGAATGATGCTAGCTAAACCACAAACTCAGGTTCGCCAACTTCCAGGCTCGCCAGTGTTAGCGAGTGCGACAGCATTATTAGGTGGAGTATCTGGACTCATAGGAATAGGCGGTGGCGCACTTTTAGTTCCCTTTCTGACCTATTTTTCGATGGAGATGAAAAAAGCCATTGGATGCTCTGCAGCCAGTGGTATAGCTATCGCTGTTTTTGGTACGATTGGTTATGTGGTTTCGGGCTTAAGTACTACGAGTTTATCGAATGGCTTTCTTGGATTTGTTTATTTGCCTGCATTGTTTGGTATAGTAGTGACTTCAGCGATATTTGCCCAATTTGGGGCAAAAGCAACACAGTTTTTACCTGTGGGTATCATAAAAAAAATCTTTGCTATTTTATTGGTTATTGTAGCAATTCGAATGTTATTTTCTTAAAGGCATATATTAAATGGCGTTAGCGTTTCCTGAAATCGATCCGATTATCTTTTCAATTGGACCTTTGAGTGTCCGTTGGTATGGCATGATGTATTTAATTGGTTTTGCGTGTGCGATGTGGCTCGCAAACCGTCAAGCGGCTAAAAGTGCAGGACAATGGAGTAAAGATCAGGTTAGTGATTTACTTTTTTATGGCATGCTAGGGGTTATTTTAGGGGGGCGTTTTGGTTATGTGTTGTTTTATCAATTTAGCTATTTCTTAGAAAATCCGCTCTATTTATTCCGAATTGATCAGGGGGGGATGTCATTTCATGGCGGCGTGATAGGCGTTGTGTTGGCTGTGATGTGGTTTGCTAAAACCCGCCAAAAACGTTTGCTTGAAGTCGGTGACTTTGTCGCGCCATTGGTCCCGCTTGGGCTGCTTGCAGGACGAATAGGAAATTTTATAAATGGTGAACTGTGGGGGCGTACAACCGATGTTTCTTGGGGAATTGTGTTTCCGGGAGCTGGAGCCTTACCGCGCCATCCTTCGCAATTATACGAAGCATTCTTAGAAGGGTTGGTGTTGTTTTTAATTTTGCAGTGGTTCATTAAAAAACCTCGCCCTGCAGGTAGTGTCGCGGGAGTCTTTTTATTAGGCTACGGTAGCTTCCGCTTTATTGTTGAATATTTTAGAGAACCAGATGCGCATTTAGGCCTGTTTGCAGGCGCTATATCGATGGGACAAATTTTATCAACTCCGATGATTTTAGCTGGAATAGGCTTTTTAGTTTGGGCTTACCGCAGTCATCAAAAAGCAGCATTAAATTAATTTAGAAGTCAGATAATGAAACAGTATTTAGAGTTAATGCGCCATGTAAAAGAACATGGTGTTAAAAAAGAAGACAGAACAGGCACAGGGACAATCAGTGTATTCGGTTATCAGATGCGTTTTGATTTGAGTGAAGGTTTTCCGCTTGTTACAACCAAAAAATGCCACCTCAAATCAATTATCCATGAGTTGTTATGGTTTTTAGCCGGCGATACCAATATTAAATATTTGACTGATAATGGGGTGAAAATTTGGGATGGCTGGGCGACAGAGGAAGGAGAGCTTGGTCCTGTTTATGGTGCGCAATGGCGCTCATGGCAAGGTCAAGATGGTCAAGTTATCGATCAAATCGCTGAACTTATTGAGCAAATTAAATCAAATCCCGATTCACGTCGATTGATTGTTAGTGCGTGGAACCCCGCTGTTTTACCTGATACGAAATTTTCACCCAGTGAAAATGCGGCGAATGGTAAACAGGCATTACCCCCATGCCATACTTTATTTCAGTTTTATGTATTAGACGGTAAGTTATCTTGCCAACTGTATCAACGTAGCGCTGATATTTTGTTGGGTGTGCCATTTAATATCGCAAGTTATGCGTTGTTAACGATGATGATTGCACAAGTGTGTGATCTAGAAGTGGGGGATTTTGTCCATACATTTGGTGATGCTCATTTATATTTAAATCATTTAGAGCAGGTCGATGAGCAGCTATCTCGCACTCCTTTTCCAAAACCAACTATGAAAATTAATCCTGCAATTGATGATATTTTTGCGTTTAAATATGAAGATTTTGAATTAGTGAATTATCAGGCACACCCTCATATTAAAGCCCCCGTTGCGATTTAACATTATTGATAAACAAGGTTGTTACATGATGAAAAAAATTCAAAAAGCCGTCATTCCAGTTGCAGGTCTTGGCACACGTATGCTGCCAGCAACAAAAGCGATTCCAAAAGAAATGCTGCCGATTGTCGACAAGCCATTAATCCAATATGTCGTATCAGAAGCCATTGCTGCAGGGATTAAAGAAATCGTATTGGTTACACATGCCAGTAAAAACTCAATTGAAAACCATTTTGATACAAGTTTTGAGCTTGAAGCGACCCTTGAAAAACGTGTAAAGCGTCAATTACTCGACGAAGTACAAGCTATTTGCCCCAAAGATGTGACCATCATTCATGTCCGCCAGGGGGAAGCTAAAGGTTTAGGGCATGCGATTGCTTGCGCTGCGCCTATTATTGGTGATCATCCATTTGCTGTTATTCTTCCGGATGTCATTCTTGATGAGGCGAGTTGTAATCTGAAACAAGATAATCTTGCTGATATGATTGGCAAGTATAATCAATCATCGATTAGTCAAATTATGGTGGAAGAAGTTCCTCATCAAGAAGTCGATAAGTTTGGTGTCGTTGATATTCTCGGGGTGGAATTGCAAGCGGGTCAATCGGCAAAGATTGCCGCCATGGTTGAAAAGCCTCCAGTCGATGAAGCGCCTTCGAATCTAGCTGTCGTAGGGCGGTATGTGTTAAGTGAAAAAATCTGGGCTCTTTTAAAGCGAACACCTCCTGGGGCTGGGGATGAAATACAGCTGACTGATGCGATTGCAATGTTGATGGAAACCGATGATGTGGAAGCCTATTATATGAAAGGTAATAGCCATGACTGTGGGAGCAAACTCGGTTATATGAAAGCTAATGTTGCTTACGCTCTTCGTAGGGAAGATTTAAAAGATGAGTTAGCCGCATATATTAAAACCTTGCTGTAACCGCCACACTAGCCAAAAAAGGTGCCAAATGGCACCTTTTTTGCATTCACTGGTTATGTTTTATAAGTGGTGAAATCAATGAGCCGGATATTGGTCAGTCTTTTGTTCCCTGTGTTAATTGCCGGGTGTCAAATTACATCAGAACCACCAAGACCCATAATAGAGTCAGAGCAAACCATTCGTTTAGAATCCATGCAATCAAAACTCCAATCTGAAGTGGAGCAATTAAATTACGCAATGTTGAAAGATATGGCAAACTTCAGGGTTGGTGCCAATATTGCCGTGATGACTTTTATTGCAACTGATTCATTAACTGCTGCTGCGAATAACCAGCCAGAATATATGCTAGGTCAACAATTGAGCGAAAGTTTGAGTGTTAATCTCACTCAAATGGGGTTTAATGTTGTTGAGCATAGAAGAGCTGAATCTATTCACTTGAGAAAGAACGAATCGGTCATTTTGAGTGCTAACCCAGACATGTTAAAGACCAATCATAATATAGACTATATTGTTTCTGGAACTTATACGCTGACTGAGATGCACTTTATCGTTAATGCAAAGCTAATTGATCTATCGACAAACATTGCCGTTGCTGCTGCAAGTCGCACTATACCCATGGAGGTAATGTGGAATGACGCCAAAGTTAAGTTGCGAGCTGGTATGCTTTATCGAAGTGAATACTGAAAAAGGGGAATCGAATGAAATCTATCTTGTTAACTGCAGGCGCTTTAGGTCTAACCGGTTGTAGCTCTTTTTTTGCTCCTACTTCAGATACTGAACAGCATCAAGTTAAAGTGGTTGCTGGGGGAGAAGAATATGTCGCTGCTGATAATTTAAATTACCAGAAGCAAAAGTATCAACAGCATAACCTTAATTCAATTAGTCCGGTAAAAAATGAAAATATTAATTTTTACTCTCAAGCTATTATGCAGGATTTAGTTGCAAACCTTCAATATGTGAATAGCACCACACCGATAGCCATCACAAGCTTTGTTTTTACTGATAGTGATTTAGACGAAACGAATATTATTGGCAATCAGCTCGCGGAAAGTTTGTTACATGAAGTGCACAAGTTTGGTATCCCTGTTATTGATTTTAAATCTACAGGCTATATTAGAGTCAGTCCTCAAGGTGACTTTATTTTAACGCGAGATTACCTTGAGTTAAGCAACAGTATTCCGATCAAATATGTACTTGTTGGCACTCTTACTCGGCAAAAAACTGGGTATTTGGTAAATGCACGCATTATTGGTGTGAACTCAAAAGCTGTGGTTGGTACGGCACAAAGTTTTATTCCTTCGTCAGTACTTGATGGGTTTATTGATATGAAAAGTAATGATGGAATTAAAATTATCCAAGGCTGAAAATTTACAGACTAACTTTAGCGCCAGTTGAAGGCAAAGAGGCTTAAAGGCAAACTCAGTAGGTTTAAGATATGTATATTATTGAGCTTAGTCGATTAAATAGTTTGCTATTGAGTCTTTTATTTAGCTCTTATAGAGTTAGGCATTTCAAATGTTTAGCAGGGCCAGATACTATTTATAGTTAGCCTGTAAGCTCCATCAAGTAAAAACTCAAAGCGCTTCACTCCAAAATAAGTAAAGCGATGGAGTACTTAATTTATACATTCTAGTTTGAAGTAACGAGATATATTTTAAGTATGAAGAGTTTACTTCTCATACTTAAAAATACGACCCTTTACATATTTATTAAAGTATAAAAAGGGTCTTTAGCTTAATTAACCTCAGATCTGCATAAGAATTAAAGCCGAGTCACTTTTATACTCGGCTTTTTAGTCTGAAAAGTATAGGCAATTAATCCAGCCATTAAATTAACCATAAATGAGATGCAGCTGCGGTGCCTTGTGTGGTCTATTTGAGCCATATTTTTCAGCTGGTCGAAAACTGTTTCAATGATGAAACGCTTTGATAACATCGCTCTATCCCAAGATGATATTGGCTGACGTTTCATATTACTTCGTTGACCTGTAATAAAATCAATGCCTTGCTCAGCAAGTTCCGCTTTTAAGTTTGCAGATACATAACCTTTATCAGCGTATAAACTACCTGTAACATTATCAACCATATCTAATACCGGCTGTCTATCATCAACATTCCCAGCTGTCACTTTTACAGCTAATAAACCCCCTTCATCATTCATGATGAGGTGAAGTTTAAAGCCATAAAACCAGCCCATTGTTCCTTTGCCTCGTTTGGCTTCTCCCGCGAAAACTTGGTGACGAGGAATACGCATGTTGTGACACACCTTGAGAGAAGTGGAATCGATAAATGCAATGCCTGTTGGTTTATCAAAGCGCTGCTTCAGATAGCTGCACAGAGCAGGTAACGTGGCCTGAAGTAACTTCAACATACGTGTATAACTGACTAAATCAGGAAAATAATGTCGCCAATACTGACAAACAAATTTGGTGTAGTAAGTTTTAAAATCGCGATAACCTGATTGATGAAAAGCAATTAATATAGTCATCACTTCGCTAGAGGATAGTCGAGATGGCTTAATGCGTTGCTTTTCACCTGATTCTATTAGGTGTTTAAGCCATTGAGGTTCAAACAATAAACAAAAATCATCGACATCTACGTAAATTGCATCTAAGTTATTCATGCCCTTGCCTCGGTAATCTTATGTTTCTTGGTCGAAAGATCTGATCACCGCAAGGGCATTTAGTTCCATTTCTTATGTGCAGCTCAGGTTAATTAAGTGGATGGGGAAGTAAAGCGAGATGGTCCATTAAATCACTTGTCTAACTATCAAGCTTGGTATGAGTTTATTTGATGAGGCAACGATGGTATTACTTTTTAAGGCAATTACCCGAGCGTTGACTATGACACCTTTATCATTATTTATCATTGTCCCAGAAAGGATATACCCAATATTCTGCTGCTTCTTAAGTTCTTCAATATTTCGAGAAAAAGCAAAATCACCTTTATGGGTTACTGCGATGTGACCTGTGATTTTGTGATCGCTAATGGGCAGTCCTAGCTTAGGTAATTCAGTTAGGAAATACTCTGCAATTTGGTTGCCTAATGCGTTTGTTTGTTTAAGTGTACTATCAAGGTTAACAAATGATGTGATAGCGATAGGTTGTTGAATATTTTGCTGTTTTAGTGAATCATTTAGTTCTTTAGACATTTGCAAAATATATTCATTGAGTAGCTGAAAGTTTATATTTGTCCTGAATAAGCTTGGATCTTGCGCATCAGAATGCATGCCATAGAGCCCTGTATTTGATTTAACCTCAGAGCTATGGATTCCAATACTCCCGCAGTGATAAGTTTGGCCCGTTTCATCTATACATGTATTATTTTTAGAACTTGTACTGCTTGTCGGGAGATTACAGCCTAGGAGTGTCGCAATTGGCAGCAAAGTTATGTATTTTTTAAATTGGAAGTTCATAAATAGCACCTCAATATATTTGATTTAACAGATGCATTTTTTACGCCACAATGATTGAATATAGAGATGGTTTTCTGTAATGTTAAGTGATGATGTGGCCTCTTAGTTAAATGGATATAACGGCCCCCTCCTAAGGGGCAGTTACAGGTTCGATTCCTGTAGGGGCTACCAATAAAAATTAATGGTTAATATTGATGTGTTCTTTATTCAATAATGAAAACCGAGTAATTTAAAACTAAAAAAGCAAAGCTCACGCTTTACTTTTTAGTTTTAATAATAACGATTGAGACTATTGCTACTCGAAATAAGCCTCGAGGTCGTCAGAGCCGCCGATATGTTGTCCACCGATAAAGACTTGTGGAACAGTATCTCGCCCAGACATTGCTTTTAAGCTCGTCAAGGAAGCATCTCTACCGAGAATTATTTCTTCATAGGCAAGGCCTTTTTGCTGCAAAAGGCGCTTTGCATTATTACAAAATGGGCAATTAGGTTTAGTAAATAATGCAACCGGTTTTGGTTTAATCTGATGAGGGTTTATATAGTTAAGCATCGTGTCGGCATCTGATACCTCAAATGGGTCACCCGGCAAGTCAGGCTCAATAAACATTTTTTCGATTACACCATTTTTCACCAGCATGGAATACCGCCAGCTGCGCTTGCCAAAACCAATATCACTTTTATCTACCAGCATACCCATACCTTGAGTGAATACACCTGAACCATCAGGGATCAAACGGATATTACTCGCTTCTTGATCTTGGGCCCACGCATTCATCACAAAAGTATCATTCACTGAAACACATAAAATCTCGTCCACTCCATTATTTTTGAAAACAGTCGCTAACTCATTGTAACGCGGTAAGTGTGTTGATGAACAAGTCGGAGTGAATGCGCCTGGTAGAGAAAAAACGACCACAGTTTTATTGCTAAATAGCTCATCTGTAGTGACTGAATGCCATTCATCATTGTCTCTAAAAGGGAAGGTAGCCTTCGGGATAGTGTGTCCAGATAAATCTTTAAGCATAAGAAAGTCCTTTAATTAAGTGGTAGCTAGATTAGAAGTTATTATGAACACGGATGCTCTATTAATCCAATGCATATAATCGTTGGGATTAATCATTATTTTCGATGAATACCTGCAAATCGATAGTTTATTGAAGTGATGGTTCTTGCCATTCGACCAATAAAACAATATCACTTCTTTGAATATTTGCTAAAAGCTCATTGGAAATACTGCTTGCTATCGCTGAATGTTTAAACACCTGTTCAATTCTGACTTTATTATCACTTTGAATAATATAGGGCATGGCATAACCATTCTCATTTAAAATATGAGAGCGGTGGGCAATTGAAAAGCTTTGCCCTTTTTTAATTCCCTGATCTGTGCCTAAGTTGATCACAACTGTGTTGTCACGAATTTCTTTTATCTGGCCTTGCAGAGGCAAGCAAGTCAGAGTGTCTCTTAAATCTAAACTGACTTGCCGAGTTAGTTGTTCGATAGCTGTACCATATTCAGAACGCCAAAACTGACTGCTAAACACATTTGGTTGCGCTGTTTTATCAAAGCGCCAAACACCACTAGTGTGGTAGTTGTTTTGCCACAATAATTCATGAGTCAGGGAGTTAATTAACATAAATTCCAAATTAAAAAACCGCTCAAATTGTGCATCTTGCCAAAACAAAAGGTCAGAGTTTTGTTGGGAGCCTAGAGAGGCATCGGTGATTTGTGAAATTAAAACATATTGGCTATCTGTATGGTTTGCTATCTGCTCGATTAGACGACCATCAAGCTGTAACTGCTCGCTAAAGTAGTTTTGGACGCGTATCGGTTTTTTATAATAAGGACGAGCAGCGAGTGATTGCTCATTATTTTTTATTGTTTGATATAATTTTTCACTAAACGCTTTATTGATGTCAAAAATTTGACCATATAATGCATCTTCTCGGTTAGCTAGTTGTGTTTGAGTAATAGCAACGGATTTTTTGAAATCGGATGAGAAGCACTGCTTGTCATTTGGAAAAATATCAAGCCTGACAGTGACCGAGACAAAATCATTTGAGTATGTCTCGTCAATCAACTCTATATTGTTTATTTCACCATGGGCTCTTACTTTCAATTGATCTTGTGTGATCAATCCATCAGCAACCGATTGTAAACTCGAAACAGAAGCACCTGCATAAACGAGGGCTTGCTTAATCGCATCTTCAGTAGCTCTAGCTTTAGCGCTTTGTGAATCGCCGTCACGTATTTGTGCTTGGCCTGTTGATTCATACCACTGTGCATGGGAGTTCATAGTTAAGAATAAAAGGGCGCAGCTGATTAGCTTTCTCATATTAAAATGTCTTTGTCATGGAGCATGGTAGGTTTACAGCAAGGAATGTACCATAAAAATCAAAGCATAAATTTAGGCATATATCGTGCATAATTTGATGCAAAGAAATTGAGCGAAAAGGTTCAAAATGAAACGAATTGTTTTTTTAGTAACAGGTGTTATGGCTCTGTCAGGATGTTCTCATATTTTTGATAAACAAATAGAGTATACATATCAACAACCTGATTCTTACCCTATTTTAAGGGCCGTTGGTTATGCACCAATAAGCCTTCAACCTGGACAAAATGATCAGCAAAAAGCTATTTTGGCAATAAAAGCTTCTAAGCTTGAAGCTTATAGAGAGCTTGCTGAGCAAGTGTATGGTCAAAAAATAACGGCTAATTCTTCTGTTAGAGCTATGGTTGCAACTAATGATACGTTGAACTCTCAAGTGAATGGCGTCGTCAGAGGAGCGCGAGTGGTTAAGTCGTATGCTGTTGGTGATACTTATGCCACAGAGCTAGAGTTAGATATGAAGCTTGTCTATGACCTCTACATTGGTGAAGTTAAGCCAAGAAGTATTAAAAAGATAAAATATTATTAATAGGCTGAGTGGTGGGGTGATTACGCTTTAATTCCTTTTCCTAACATTGAATTACCAGCTGCTGCACCTTTTTTATCATAGGTGAGAGATTGTTTTGAGCCTAACAAAATCTCTTTTACTTTGTTGACGGCAACGTGTGTTTGATGTGCAGCATGTGCATTAACATCGTTTTGCTTTTGACAGGCTGCTAATTCACTTTTTACTTCTTTGACTAAGTTATCAACTTCAGACGAGGATTGGACTATTTGGCCGAGTCCACTATGTGCTAAGCGTTTGTCTACCGATTGTATCTTCTTCAACACATCTAGTTTGGCAACTGAAGACGCTGTTAAAGCATCCGCATCGCGCGTACTTATAGCTGTTAATTCAATGTTTAAGGTTTGGCTTAATTGAGCTAAATTATTTTTTTGCTCATCCAATAAATCGATAACATGTGAAAGATTGGTTGGCTTATCCATATAAATTAAACTCAAATTGTGCAATGTTTTTAGCTAACTTTTCAGCATTCACCTGATAATTACCTTCGCTAATTGCCTTTTTAAGTTCATTTACTTTCTTTGTGTCAAAGCCTGGCGCTTCATCAGCTTTTGATTGAACGTTTTTAAGTTGTTGGGCCTGAGAAGTCAAAACAACAGAATCAGCAGTGGTTTTAGGGTTAACTGGCGTAGGCTGAGCTGTATTGGTAGCGCTATTTTTGTCACCAGATTGAGCGACTTGTTTATTGTCGTTGAAACTCACATTTTGAGTGTTTCGACTATTTACTTGATTTACCATGATCTTTTCCAAACCTATTAAAGTTAGTACTTTAGTATCGGCTAATTTAATAATAACTTTAGCATAAAAGTGTGTTTTTTCGTATGTGATTTTTAGCTAGTTCCAGTTAAAAATAAAAAGTGTTTTTTATTAAATAAGACTAAAGATCCAAGCTAAAAATTGATCATAACCAGATTAGGACCAGTTACCTGTGCTTGTATTTTTTTTCCTGATTTTATGTTTTCTATCAAAATATTTTCACCAATTAAGCCGTTCTCTAGGGCTTCTCCATTGGTTTTAATACTCAACGTTTTATGTTTTGCATAAATCGTGACTTTATCGCCCTTACACACTGCACAGATTTGATTCATAGAAATTGAGCTACCAGCTCGAATTGACCTCGTAGCGCGACTCCCTATGAGTTCTTCAATAGAACCAATGTGATTGCTTCGGACTAAATGGCTGGCACGCATTTCGATCACTAATTTATCTTTTGTGATGATTTCACCCTTTGCAAGGGCTGATTGAGTGACAACAAGAGAAGATAGTTCAGTGGTTCTTACTTGAATATATTGGTGCCATTTATCGTCATCTAAACATTTAATCTGGACGGTCATTTGCCGGTTTGTGTAACTGCGATTGGCAGTATTTATAACCAGTTCGCTAGCACAGCTCTTCTCTTTGATATGATCATCAAGTGGCAATGCATCGATCGTTCTCTCGCCATTAATCAGGTCGGGCAGACGACTTGCTATAAAATCAACTGCGATACTTTGTAGGTCGGTATTGCTATATGTTTTTGCAATAGTTGATTTTGTAGTCAATAGTAACGTAAATACCAAGAAAACTAATTTGTAGATGTTTTTTTTGAACAAACTCATAAGGTTTCGACTATGCTTTATGTTGAAAACAAGGTATAAATATTTTGCGTCAATATTCAGGCGCTTGCTGTACTTAAATTATCACGAAGCAAAAATCATTCCGGGTATTTTGTTTTTTGACTAGGAGATTAAAATGGCGGGTATTTTAGACTCGGTTAACCAGCGTACACAGTTGGTTGGTCAAAATAGGCTGGAGTTGTTACTGTTTAGATTGCGAGGTCGCCAACGCTTTGGTATCAATGTGTTTAAAGTGCGAGAAGTACTGCAATGCCCAAATTTAACTGCTTTACCAAAATCAAATGGCTTTATTCGTGGTGTTGCTCATATTCGAGGCCAAACAATTTCGGTTATAGACTTATCGCTAGCTGTAGGTGGGCCAAAAATTGAAGATATAACGAACAGTTTTGTTATTATTGCTGAATACAATCGTTCTGTTCAAGGGTTTTTGGTTGGCTCAGTTGAGCGAATTGTTAATATGAATTGGGAGGCAATTATGCCCCCTCCATCAGGCTCTGGTCGATACTCGTATTTAACTGCTGTAACTGAAATTGAAAAAGAATTAGTTGAAATTCTGGATGTTGAAAAAATACTCAATGAAATTTGTCCTGTCGCTACAGAGGTTAATAGCTCTATAGTCGCTGATGGTGAAATGCAAAAAGATCTTGGTGAACGTATTGTGTTTATTGCAGATGATTCTGCTGTCGCGAGAAACCAAGTTAAACGTGCATTAGAGCCTTTAGGCGTGCAAACTGAGCTGGCTAAAAATGGTAAAGAAGCACTTATTCGTCTTAGAGAGATCGCAGCAGAAGATTGCCAAAACGATATCACCGAGCGTGTCGCTTTGCTCATATCTGATGTAGAAATGCCCGAAATGGATGGCTATACCTTAACAGCAGAAATAAAGGCTGACCCTAAGCTTTCACCCTTGCATGTAATTCTACATACCTCTTTGAGTGGTGTGTTTAATCAAGCAATGATTGAAAAAGTAGGCGCAGATGATTTTATAGCAAAGTTTAACCCTGATGAATTGGCTGCGGCTGTGAAAAAATGGGTCCATTGTGACTGATCTTGAACAGGTGAAAGAGCTTGGAAAATAAACATTTAGAGCAAAATGAATACGATAAATTTCGCACTTTCTTAGAGCAGCAGTGTGGGATAGTATTGGGTGATAATAAACTGTATTTAGTTAAAAGTCGGCTCGCACCTTTAATGAATCGCTTTGAGGTGCCGTCTTTATCTGAATTAGTAAACAAAACATTAAGCCCACATGAGCGTCAACTTCGAGCTGCTGTAGTTGATGCAATGACGACGAATGAAACGCTTTGGTTTCGTGATCAGTATCCGTTTGAGTTATTGAAAACTAAGCTGTTCCCCGAATTGAAGGATTTACGACGCCCGGTTAAAATTTGGTCAGCGGCCAGTTCTTCAGGGCAAGAGCCATACTCTATTTCGATGTCTGTGGTTGAATATCAAACTCAAAAACCAGGGGCACTGCCACAAGGCGCGCAGATTATTGGTACAGATATTTCTAACACCATGCTGGATTTGTGTAAAAACGCCGAATATGATTCTTTAGCTTTAGCTCGAGGTCTATCACCAGAAAGGCGCAGCAAATTTTTTCAAAATAGTGAGCGAGGCATGGCTAGAGTGAATGAAAATGTGCGGAAGAATGTTACATTTCGACACCTGAACTTACTTGACTCTTATGCTTTGTTGGGAAAATTCGACATTATTTTTTGCCGTAATGTTTTAATTTACTTTTCAGCAGATGTTAAAGCTAAAATCATTGCCCAATTTGCTCAATCGCTCAACCCGAAAGGTTATTTGTTTTTAGGTGCTTCGGAATCAATGACGGGGCTGAGTAATGATTTTGATATGATCCGTTGTAACCCAGGTATTATTTACCAAAAGAAAGGTTAACCTAAGGCCTACTTTCCTTCCCTGTGCCACAATTTTATAATAGTGGCCTACCACTTGCATAATCTCTTCAAAGTCAAAAAATTGGAGGGGTTATGGCTATCAACTTTGATAAGGCATTTGGTATTCACCCAAATGCAATGTTAGCCAGAGTACAGCGTGCGGAAGTGTTAGCGAGTAATATTGCAAATGCTGATACACCTGGATATAAGGCAAAAGATATCGATTTTGCGCAAGCATTAAGTAATGCTAAATCAGCTCAGAGTAGTAATCTTGTGCGTACTAATGAGAAACATTTCAGTCTTTCGACCTCTTCAATCGAATCAAACAGTTTATTTCGTAATCCAAATCAACCAGATACTGGTGATGGTAATTCAGTTGATGTACAAGTGGAACGAAACTTGTATGTACAAAACTCAATAGAATATCAAGCAAGTCTTAGATTTATGACGGGTAAAATCCAAGGTCTAAAGAAAGCACTGGGTAGTCAAGGAGCTTAATTATGAGTTTATTTAACGTTTTTGATATTACCGGCACTGGAATGAGCGCGCAATCAGTGCGTTTAAATACCACTGCGAGCAATATTTCTAATGCAAATAGTGTGAGTTCGAGTGTGGATGAAACATACCGAGCGCGACACCCTGTATTTGCCGCTGAGTTGACAAAAGCTGCCGCCTCTCAACAGGGTGAGTCGGTGGGGGTTAAAGTTCTTGGCGTTGTGGAAAGTGATAAGCCATTACAGATTGAGTTTAATCCAAATCACCCAATGGCTGATAAAGATGGCTTTATATATAAATCAAATGTCAATGTGGTCGAAGAAATGGCGAATATGATCTCAGCTTCGCGGGCTTATCAGACGAATGTTCAGGTGGCGGATGCTGCTAAAAGTATGCTGAGTAAAACAATCATGCTGGGTCAGCGCTAATAGGAGTATGCCATGTTTAATCCTATAAATGGTTCTCAAAGTAGTAGCTTTGTCGACAGTTTAAAAAATACCAAAGAAGAGAAAATTCAGACTGCAGAAGAAGCAAATGAACTATCTCAACAGGATTTCTTTACATTGATGACGAAGCAGCTCTCGATGCAGGATCCGATGAACCCTACAGACAATGAAGCCATGATGGCGCAAATGACCAATATGTCTATTGCTGAGGGTGTGAGTAATATGGCGACTAAATTTGATCAATTTGCTGCATCAATGACGTCAAACCAAGCGTTACAAGCATCTAGCTTAGTCGGAAGAGATGTCTTGATTGATACTCATTATGTGCATAATACGCCTGGTGAAGAGGTCTCAGGGCGTATCGCCTTAGAGCAGGGAGCGTCAGATATTAAAATACGTATCGAAGATCAACGAGGTGTTGTTGTCGGCGAAATCCCGTTGCCGGCCTCTAATGGCGGCAATTTAGAGTTTAAATGGGATGGTAAAGATTCCAAAGGAAACGTAGTTCCTGAGGGGATGTATAAAATTCGTGCTGTAGGCTTAGTGCAAAATGTACCTGATGAAAACGGCGTACTCAAAGCGCGCCATATTGAATTACCTGTGCAAGCTCGATCTAGAGTGGACAGTGTCAGTATGGGGCAAAATGGCACGGGGCTCGTACTTAACTTTAATGGGTTAGGTAGTGTGAAATTTGAAGATGTTTTAGAAGTTAGTTAATAGGGTAGGTTTATTATGTCATTCAATATTGCTTTAAGTGGCTTAAAAGCCGCACAAAAAGATTTAGATGTTACCGCTAATAACATCGCCAATGTTAATACGTATGGTTTTAAAGAATCACGAGCAGAGTTTGCTGATGTATTTTCAACTTCTTTATTTTCAAACTCGAAAACGCAAAATGGTGAAGGGGTACTGACGCAAGATGTTGCTCAGCAATTCCATCAAGGTAGCCTTTTGTTTACTTCGAACTCACTCGATATGGCGATAAGTGGGAATGGTTTTTTTGTGACAACTGATGGGCCGCTCAGTCGTGATTTTACCTACAGTCGTGCTGGTGCGTTCAAACTCGATAGTGAAAACCGCATTGTCACTTCAGGTGGTGATTTTTTACAAGGCTTACCTGTCAATGATGATGGCTCGGTAAAATCGGTAAGTTTAAGTACGACAGCGCCCATTCAAATTCCAGATAGTGCAGGTTCGCCTGCTGCAACTGCGCGAGTGGATATGAGCTTTAATTTAGACTCGAATGCAACACCACTTGACCCGTATCAGTTTGACCCGACAGATACGTCTACTTACACAGCGTCTACGTCTACAGTAATCTATGACTCACTTGGAAACAGTCGAATAGCGTCTTATTATTATGTTCGCACTGCCGATCCTGCGACTGTTAACGCAGCTGCACCAGCTCCGAGTCCAGGTTTTGCCGCAGTGCCGCCAGCGCCTAATAACACTAATGCAAATTCATGGGTAATGTTTGCTACGGTAACAGATGATGCGGGTGTACAACAAAAAGTTGATTTGCAACAAGATCCGTTAGCAGTGACCGGGCCTAACGCCACGACCTTTTCACTTAGAGATCCTGCCGTTGACCCCACTGCAATCACAGGAATGTTAATCCAATTTGATACATCAGGTGGTGTGGTTGGTGATACCTTTCCGACTCCTAAGACCGAAGCATTAGGCGCGCCTGGTAATATTACTGGCGCACCAGTCCCGTTGCCATATGAAGGGGCGAATGTAATTACAAATGGTGCTGATCCTGACCAAAATTTAATAATGGTGATGTCTAATCTGACCCAGTTTTCTTCGGCATTTGAAGTGACTGCTTTAAGTCAAGATGGCCAAACGGTAGGTCGTTTAACGGGGATCTCTATCGGATCGGATGGTTTGATAGAAGCTAAATACTCTAATGGTGATTCACAAGCGATTAGTAAAGTCGCGTTGGTGCGTTTTCCTAATGATCAAGGCTTAACTCAAATAGGTAATACAGCTTGGACTGCGAGTCAGACATCAGGAGATCCGTTAGCTGGAGAGCCTGATTCAGGAACATTCGGTTCTATTCGCTCAGGTACGCTTGAGCAATCTAACGTTAACCTAACTGGCGAGTTGGTTGATTTAATCACCGCCCAACGAAACTTCCAAGCAAACTCACGTGCACTTGAAGTGAATAATCAGATTTCTCAGAATATCTTACAGATTCGATAAATTTAAACTTATCGGTAAGTTAAATGGCTACCTTAGGGTAGCCATTTTTTTTGGCACTAATATTGCTTTATCAGGTTAAGGTTCAATTTATTGGCGAATAGAAATGGATAAGTTGCTGTATATTTCCATGAGTGGGGCAAAGCAAAATTTAATTGGTGTGTCAGTGAAAGCCAATAATTTAGCAAATGCATCCACCGTAGGCTTCAAAGCTGATTTAGAACAAGCGCGTTCTATGCAAGCGTTTGGTGAAGGTCACCCGACACGTGTTTTTGCCATGGAAGAGCGTCCGGGCTCGAAGATGTCAATGGGTGCGTTATCAACTACTGGTCGAAATTTAGATGTTTCGGTGAGTGGCGGTGGTTGGTTCGCGGTTCAAGATAATCAAGGTGAAGAAGCATACAGCCGGGCTGGAAACTTACACATAACCACCACAGGTCAACTATTGACAGCGCGCGGTGAGCCCATGATTGGTGAGGGCGGGCCGATTATTCTGCCAGTCCCAATCGAAAAAATTCAAATCTCAGATGATGGCACTATTCAAGTGCGGCCTCAGGGCGCGCCGGCTAACTTTTTAGAAGAAGTGGATCGACTCAAGGTGGTGGTGCCCGAAAATCAAAACTTACTCGAAAAAGGTCTCGATGGTTTATTCAGGCCTAAAGATAAAGAAGGATTTAATGACTTATGTGGTTTTTGTGACACGGCTCCAAATGTCCGCGTGATGAGTGGCACATTAGAAATGTCGAATGTCAATCCTGTTGATGAAATGGTTGGCATGATTGCGCACCAGCGCCAATTCGAATTACAAGTAAAAATGATGAAAACCGCAGAGAAGATCGACGAAAGTCAAAGCTCTCTAATGCGAATTATTTAATTAATTGACGGAGGATAGATTATGCATCCGGCATTGTGGATAAGTAAAACCGGGCTTGACGCTCAACAAACCGATATCGCAGTTATTTCGAATAACTTGGCCAACGCCAGTACGGTCGGTTACAAAAAAAGTAGAGCTGTTTTTGAAGACCTACTATATCAAAATATTAATCAGCCTGGCGGGCGCTCTTCTCAAGACACTGAAATGCCTTCAGGCTTGATGTTAGGTGCGGGTACAAAAGTTGTCGCGACACAAAAAAACTTCTCTCAAGGGAATATGATCACGACTGATAACTCTATGGACTGGATGATTCAGGGGCAAGGTTTCTTTGAAGTGTTATTACCAGATGGGAGCTTAGCTTATTCTCGCGCAGGTCAATTTACTACGGATGGTGATGGACGAGTGGTGACATCAGGCGCAGGCTTTCCTGTTCAACCTGAAATGAATGTCCCCGATGATGCTCAATCGCTCACGGTATCTCAAGATGGTGAAGTGTCAGTAAGAGTAAGAGGACAGGCTGATAATGTGGTCATTGGCCAATTAACGATTTCTGACTTTATTAACCCATCTGGTCTGGAACCTATGGGGCAAAACCTGTTTACAGAAACGGCGGTTAGCGGTGCGCCGATTCAAGGTAACCCTGGTGTCGAAGGGCTGGGGATTATTGTGCAAGGTGCATTAGAAACCTCGAACGTTAATACGACGGAAGAGTTAGTGAACCTTATCGAAACACAGCGGATTTATGAAATGAATTCCAAAGTAATTTCGTCCGTCGATCAAATGCTGAACTTTATTAATCAGCAGCTTTAATAAGTGGGAGAGGATCATGAAAAATACTCTAATCTGTTTGAGTGCTATTTTTCTTACAACTGGTTGCATGACATCAGGTAATCGCGCTGTTTTGCAAGATGATCCTTACTACAGCCCTATGGTCCCCGAACCTTCAGCTGAGCAATTGGTACAAACAGGATCATTATTTGATCCCTATTCAGCAAATGATTTATACAGTGATAAAAAAGCGGTACGTGTGGGTGATATTATTACCGTTATGCTGAACGAATCAACTCAAGCCTCTAAAAGTGCGAAGACCGAAACAGATAAAGCAACCGATATTGGTTTAAATCCAATCGTTGGCTTAGGGGGAAATAATGTCAATATTGGTGGGGAGAGTATTCAGCTAGGTGTCACTTCGGATGCTTCCTATAAAGGTGATGCGAAATCGAATCAGTCCAATAGCTTAAGTGGTAACATCTCCGTGAATGTGATGCGGGTTTTGCCGAATGGCAATTTGATGATCCGTGGTGAAAAATGGCTCACTCTTAATACTGGCGAGGAGTTTATTCGCCTCGAAGGGATTATTCGTGTCTCCGACGTGGCCGCAGATAATACAGTTGAATCAAATCGCATAGCGAATGCCCGGATCCAATATTCAGGTAAAGGCGAAATGCAAGATGCACAAAGTAGCGGCTGGCTATCTCGGTTTTTCATGAGCGCACTGTTTCCTTTTTAGGGTGAATGAATATGAAAATTCTTAAATATTTTATCAGCTTATTGCTGTTGCTTAGTTCAACGAGTTACGCAGAGCGGATCAAAGATGTCTCGATGGTTGAAGGCGTTCGTGATAATCAACTCGTTGGCTATGGCTTAGTTGTGGGGCTTCCAGGCACTGGAGAGCAAAGTCGGTTTACAGAGCAAACATTCAAAGCCATGTTGAATAGTTTTGGCATTGCTTTACCTGCAACTTTAAAACCGAAAATTAAAAATGTCGCGGCCGTGGCCGTACACGCCAAACTTCCGCCATTTGTGAAACCCGGTCAAACAATTGATGTGACCGTCTCATCAATAGGTAGTGCAGGGAGTTTAAGGGGAGGGACACTATTGCAAACCTTCTTAAAAGGGATTGATGGCAATGTCTATGCGATTGCACAAGGTAGTTTGATTGTCAGTGGTTTAGGTGCAGAAGGACAGGATGGCAGCCGAATTTTAGTCAATACTCCCACAGTTGGCCGAGTGCCAAATGGTGGCACAGTTGAGCGAGCGGTAGCGAATCCTTTTTCTCAAGGCGACTACATTACTTTTAACCTTCATCGTCCAGATTTTACTACCGCTAAACGGTTAGCTGATACAATCAATGATTTAGTTGGGCCGAGTTCAGCCAGTGCGATGGATGCAGCATCAGTGAGAGTGATAGCACCTCGTGATGTATCGCAGCGAGTTGCATATTTATCAACCCTTGAAAACTTAGAGTTTAAGCCGGCAGACACCTCAGCTAAAATTTTAGTGAACTCTCGGACAGGCACAATAGTAATAGGTAAAGATGTCAGGCTACAACCCGCCGCCATTACCCATGGCGGATTGACGGTCACTATTGCAGAGCAACAAAATGTGTCGCAGCCAAATCCATTTGCTGAAGGTGAAACGGTTGTCACTCAACAAAGTATCATTGATGTTTCGCGTGATGATACCCGTGCATTTGTGTTTGACCCAGGTGTGAGTTTAGATGATTTAGTGCGTGCAATTAATGAAGTGGGCGCAGCACCTGGTGATTTAATGGCTATTTTAGAGGCGTTAAAAGAAGCGGGCGCGATCAGTGGGCAGCTCGTTGTCATCTAAAAGCAATTCAACTTTCAAATAAAACCCAGTATTTTACTGGGTTTTGTTTTTTAAGTTATTGATAAATAAACTCATAACTCCATTTGTTTTATTGGCACTTCAATTGCATTGATCAAGGTAATCTTTGGAGTGTCAACAAACTGTTATGAATGAACTTAACCAACAAATGCCCAGTAATTATTTTGACCTAAATAGTCTGAATGATTTACGCCGAGATGCTAAAAATGGTCAAGGCAATGAAAAAGAAGCACTACGAAAAGCTGCGCAGCATTTTGAATCGATATTCATGAATATGCTGTTGCAAAGTATGCGTAAAGCCAACGAAGCATTTGAATCCGATAGTCCTTTCAATAGTCAATCAACCAAATTTTATCAAGACATGCATGATCAGCAGCTGACCATGGAGCTTTCGAGTAATGGCTCGCTTGGACTTGCGGATTTAATTGTTCAGCAATTGAGCCCGGATTATTCAACCTATCGCCCAGCTTCTGTGCTAAGAGGCAATGGTGAACTTAGCGAGTCCGTACCATCTTCAATGGTTGAGCAACCTAAAGCTTCGAAACAGTCATTACCCGCATGGGTAAACCTGCAATTCAATCAATCCGACATACACCTTAAAAGTCAGCCAACTGAGCAAAACCTGCGAGTCGAACCTGTTGAAGAATCCTATCGTTTTGATTCACCCGATGCGTTTATACAAAGTGTATGGGAAAAGGCTAAAGCGGCAGGTGAAAAGTTAAATTTAAACCCTGCAGTCATGATTGCTCAAGCCGCATTGGAAACCGGCTGGGGTAAGCATGTCATTACCGCTTCAAATGGCCAATCAAGTAATAATTTATTCAATATAAAGGCGAGCAGTAGTTGGCAAGGAGAATCGGTTAAAAAAGCGACTTTAGAATTTGAAGAAGGGATTGCAGTCAAGAAAAACGCGGCTTTCAGAGCGTATGACAGTATTGAAGAAAGCTTTGATGATTTTGTGAATTTTTTAAGTTCAGGGAGTCGTTATCAAGAGGCGCTCAAGTCAACCGGCAATATGGAGCAATTTTTGCATAAGTTACAACAAGCAGGTTACGCAACAGATCCAAACTATGCGAAAAAAATTATCGGCATCCTTAATAGTGAAGGGCTGCAGCAAGGGATCAGTCGCATGTTAAGTAACGACGTTGCAAACATTACGGAGTGATAACGAATGAGTTTTGGAATTTTAGGCACAGGTGTTTCGGGCTTAGCAGCCGCACAAAAAGGGCTCGACACCACAGGCCATAATATTGCCAATGTGAATACAACGGGTTATAACCGTCAAACAGTTGAGCAAATTTCAACGGTGGGTATCCCTTTTGGTGGTGTGTATTTAGGAAATGGAACCCAGATATCTTCAATTTCTCGTTCATTTAATGAATTCTCTTACAGCGAAGTTATTTATAACAAGAGTCAGTTTAATTATAACAATACACAAACAGTGAACGCTGGTCGATTAGATAATTTCCTCGCAAATACCGATACAGGGATAACAAAAAGTATCGAAGAAGCATTTAATTCTATTAATGGTATCACTGAAGATCCAACCATTATTTCAGCAAGAAATGTATTTTTGAGTACAGCTGAATCAACCGCTAAACGTTTTAATAATATGTTTACAGAGGTTGAGCAGCAGCATTTAGGTAATATAAATCAAGAAATCGAAACCACAGTCGCTGCGATTAATGAAATTACGACTCGAATTGCTCAACTTAACGGCGAAATAGCTGTAGCGAACTCGGTGGCAGAGAATGGCTTTCCAGCAAATGATTTATTGGATAAAAGAGAGCTTTTAATTAGTCAACTTAGCGAGCGAGTTGAAGTTAACATTATCGATTTGCCTGATGGCACCATTAACTTGACGGTTGGTACAGGCTTGACACTTGTAGCTGGCACGTTTCCGGTTCCGTTATCGGTTGAACGTAATGAGTTCGATACTAATAAATTAGAAATAGGGATTTCACCTACTCCTGGAGCTCCTAAAAAATCAATCGTGACAAGTCAAATTGATGGCGGGTCATTAGGTGGGTTATTCAAAATCAGAGAAGAGCTGTTATTACCTGCTATTCGTGAAATGGGTAAAATCTCTATCGCTTATGCTGATGCATTTAATCGTCAACAATCATTAGGTCGAGATTTAAATGGTGATCAGGGGACTAATTTATACAAAGATATCAATGACCCCCAAGCAGCTTTGTCAAGAACACTTAACTCACGTAATAACCCTGTAGGCTCTGATTTTTCAGTTAACATCACCAATGCAGCTTTAGTCACCAGTGATGAATATAAAATGGTCGTTGATCCGGGGGGCAACTTAGTCGTCTCTGACAAAGATCAAAATACTTTGGTTACTTTTACACCTGCAGATATAGCAGGCATGTCACCTCCTACTAACACGAGACTTGAAATACCTGGAACGGGTTTGAATATCAACATCCAAAATAATAATTTGGCAGTGGGTGATAAATTTTTAATTAGAGCAACTTATTCGGGGGCGAGAGATATCGAGCGCACATTAGAAGATCCGACTTTGGTCGCTGCCGCAGGAAATCAGCTCGAAGTTGCAGCTACAACGAACCCTAATAATGTCGGGTTGGAACTGTATGCAATCACAGATATTGCTAACGCTAATTTTCCAAATGAAGTCAATTTTCCATTACCTTTAGACCCGCAAATTCAGGTAGTCATCAATGCTGCAGGGACACAGTACAGTATTCAAGACTCAGCTGGGACCCCTCTGGCAGCTCCGGCGGGAGGGCCATTTAATATTCCGGCGGATCAAATTATCGACCTTCCAGGAATGCGATTTGGGATAACAGGCCAACTTGCGGGAAATGAAGTATTTACGATTACGAATCAGGATGGTACAGACCCATTTGATACGAAGAAGTTTGGCCCAGGCGACAATACCAATGCATTGAAAATGTTGGATTATCAAAATAAGAAAACACTAGATGGTAGCACTAATACGTTTTCAGAATCATATGCAGAATTAGTGACTTTTGTCGGAGTAAAAACTCAAAGTGGGCAGATCAATGCTGATTCTTTTGCGGTTTTACTCTCAGGGGCAGAGCAAAGAATGGCAGCTATCTCTGGTGTGAATTTAGATGAGGAGGCGGCAAATTTGATCCGCTATCAGCAGGCTTATTCCGCTTCGGCGCGAATCATTTCTATCGCGAATGAAACCTTTGACAGTTTAATGCAGGCCGTAAGGTAGGAGTTAATTATGAGAATCGGAACAGCTAACTTTTATCAACGTTCATTGGTTAACCTGCAAACTCGCCAGTCTAATTTAGATCGGGCGCAAGAAGAGTTGTCATCAGGAAAAAAAGTTATTCGTCCTTCAGATGATCCAGTGGCATCTAATAGTATTATTAAACTTAAAAAAGAGCTCGAAGTATCAAATCGTTACATTGACGCACAATCAACTGCAACTCGTTACAACCGAGAGGTCGAAACATCATTAGAGTCAATGAATAATATCTTATTAAGAGTGCAAGAGATTTTAACTGGTGCGATCAATGGAGCTCTCGATTCCGATGCATTGAAAGCGTACCAACAGGAATTAAGTTCACGTTTAGAAGAGTATGAAGGAATTGTAAATCAGAAAAATGCGAATGGTGATTACATGTTTTCTGGTTATCAAACGCGAACTCAGCCTTTTCAACAGGATGAGTTTGGGTACTTTGAATATTTTGGCGATAGTGGTCAGCGCGAAGTGCTAATCGCACCAAGCTTTGAAGTTGCGGTTGCGGAGCCTGGCGATAACTTTGTGACGAATGTCGCGTCAAAATATAGTCATTTTAGACCAAACGCACCAGCGGTTAGTGGGGCAAAGGTATCAATCGGATTTGTCAAAGATCCGACTGAATTTAAAGCCGCAACGGCTCCTGCAAACACCTATCAAATTCAATTTTCAGGAGCTGTTCCCCCACAAGCTGATACATGGCAAGTTATTGATGTTTCAATGGCGCTCCCAAATATAGTCAGTGGTCCTTATGATTACACCGCTGGTGATGAAATTGATTTTCAAGGGATCAGCGTCAAAACCAACCCAAATGTTCCTCCTCAAGCTGGTGATGTGTTCGACATGCAACCAGACCCAGTGCCAAATGAAACAAGTACGCTGTGGCTTTTCAAACAAGCGATGGATGCGATGTCGATCACAGGCAATAGCTATAGCACTCATGCAATCCAAGGTTCAACGGTGGCTATTTCGGGGGGGGATATAAAGTTTCCTGATGATCATACATTAGCTGACTTTGATATCGTTTTTCCCGCTGCGGGCTTAGTAGAGATTCGAGAAGTTGATCGTTCTACTTCACCTGCAACAGTTTTATCAACACCAGTAGCTGCACAAGCCTATAACCCTGCAGGAACTAGAATTGAATTTAATGGTATGGAGCTTAATTTATCAGGCATTCCTGGTAATCAAACAACTGTTCCAGCTGCACCAGCGCCTAATTACCCTGAAACTATCCAACTAGATAAACCTGAAAGCAACCGAAGAGTTGAGGTTTTAGGTGCGTTGCTTGAAGAAATATCAAACTCACAAACCAATATTGATAATACTCGCTCACAAATTGGAGCGCGTATGAACAGTATTGATAATGAAGAGCAAGCTCAGCTTTTGTTTAAAGAAACAACAAAAGTCACACTGGCTGAAATAGAAGAGATCGATGTCTATGAAGCAGTAACCAATTTAGAAAACTCGCGTGTCGGTTTGCAAGCTGCACAACAAGCTTTTTCACGTGTTCAAAACTTATCCTTATTTGATTACATATAGTTGGCACATTAAATGCTTTTAATTATTGAAGACACACTTCCATCACTGAGGAGAAACTAAGATGGGTATGTATATTAATACTAACGTGGCCTCCATTAATGGCCAACGTAACTTAAATAAATCAACAGAGGGTCTCACGACCTCAATGCAACGTTTGTCATCAGGGTTAAGAATTAATTCTGCCAAAGATGATGCAGCAGGAATGCAAATTTCTAATCGTTTAACGTCGCAAGTAAACGGCTTGACTGTTGCCGTTAGAAATGCAAATGATGGTATTTCAATGGCGCAAACAGCAGAGGGCGCACTACAAGAAAGTACCAATATTCTACAGCGTATGCGTGATTTGGCGATTCAATCTGCTAATGGTACTTATTCAGATGGCGATCGCGCAGCTCTGCAAGAAGAAGTTGTGCAGTTACAGCGCGAACTGGATCGAATTGCAGCGACGACGACATTTGGTGACCGAAAACTATTAGATGGCTCATTCGGTACTGAGGCTTTTCAGGTTGGTGCAAAATCTTTTGAAACAATCAATGTTAGTATTGGCTCTTTCGAAGCAACAGATATGGGGGCTGAATCATTTGAATTGATCAATGGTGATACAACTACAGCCACCGCGGTGTTAGGAACACCAGCCAGTATGAATGAAGTGCAAAGTTTGGTTGGCTTTGGAAATATGGCATTGAGTACAGCTGTAACAGCTTATTCTTCTTATACAAATAGTATTCAAGGAGCTTTAGCAACTTTGAGTACAGCAGCCACTTATTCATTAGGTATTAAAGGCGGTTTGGGTGAAGCTAATGTTAGTGTAAATGGTGTTGCAAGTGCCTATGAAGCTGCGCAAACCATGAACCAAGTATCGGCTCGGACAGGTGTATTAGCAGATGCGAGAAATAATGTTACATTGGATTTTTTCTCGGGCGCAAATGATGCAGCGCTTCTTTCCATTGATACAACGATCACTATGGAGCTTCGTGGTCAAAATACTGATCCAGCCATTGATCCTGCGAGAATTAAATTTACGCTATCTGATACTGAAGATTTAACCTCTGTAGTGAACGCATTTAACGAGGCTGCAACAGTTACAGGTATCTCAGCGAAATTAACCGGCGATGGTCGTGTGGCCCTAATCTCTGAACGTGGTGACAATATTGTCATGGAAAACATACAAGCGACAGGAGCAGAGACTTTATTAGCTATTAGTGCAACAACTTATGGCTATGATGGAAACGTCTTAGATACAACAACAGCTATTGCCTCAGGCACAATTGCCGATTCTACAGGTGCGTTAGGTGCATCACTGAATGAGACATCAGCTACATTTGCTACTTTTGTTGGTACTGTTCGTACTCATGGTAATAATGACTTCAAATTAAGCTTGACTGGTACCGCTTTAGAGGGTGGTAATTTATTACAGGGCACAGGTAACACAGCGGTCATTTCTGAAAAAGAAACAGTCGATGAAATTAATATAGGTACAGCTGTTGGTGCACAAAAAGCGATTGAGATAATCGATGGTGCGGTATCTTACATTGATAGCCAACGTGCGGGATTAGGTGCAGTACAAAACCGTTTATCAAGTACCATTTCTAATTTAGAAAATGTTGTTGAAAATGCCACAGCGTCAAGAAGTCGGATTCGTGATACTGACTTTGCAATGGAAACAGCAACAATGACTAAAAATCAAATATTACAACAAGCCGGTACCTCAATTTTGGCGCAAGCCAATCAGTTACCTCAAGGAGCATTATCACTTTTGGGTGGTTAAACTTCTTGGTAACTCTTTCTCCTCTTTCAACTCCAGCATATGCTGGAGTTTTTTTATCTTTTGAATAATGTGGTACGTATCCTGCATTTATTGTTTGAGATAGGCTTTTAGCCATTTAAAACAGTAACTAACCTAAACGTGGCAATTGCTTGCCATAAGGGGATGCAAACAATGGGCATGTATATCCAAACAAATGTTGCCTCTATAAATGGGCAACGCAATTTAAATAAATCAAGTGATGATTTAACCACTTCTATGCAGCGACTATCATCTGGTCTGAGAATTAACTCCGCTAAAGATGACGCCGCAGGCATGCAAATCTCCAATAAATTGACGTCGCAAGTGAATGGCTTAAATGTTGCCGTCAGAAATGCTAATGATGGTATTTCTATGGCGCAAACAGCGGAAGGCGCACTGCAAGAAAGTACGAATATTTTACAACGGATGCGAGATCTTGCCGTGCAATCTGCTAATGGTACTTATTCCGATGGTGATCGAGCCGCTCTTCAAGAAGAAGTCGTGCAATTACAGCGAGAATTAGACCGTATCGCATCAACTACGACATTTGGTGATAGAAAGCTGCTTGATGGCTCATTTGGTACTGAGGCATTTCAAGTTGGCGCTCGCTCATTTGAAACGATTAATGTCAGTGTTGGCTCATTCTTTGGTGAAGACATGGGAACTGAGTCCTTTGAAATTATCAATGGTGACACCTCAACGGCCACCACGCTTGGAACTAGTAAAGGCATGGCCGCGGTCGATAGCTTAATAGGCTTCGGTAATATGAGTCTAATGACCGCTGCCACAGCGGTGAGTTCGTATACAAATTCAATCGAAGGTAATTTACCCACTTTATCAACCGCTGCAACCGTTGCCTTATCTATCAAAGGTGATTTAGGCAGTGCTACAGCAAGTATTAATGGTATCGCAAGTGCGTATGAAGCATCGCAAACGATTAATCAAATCTCGGCTAAAACGGGTGTGATTGCTGATGCTCGTAACGTAGTGACGCTTGACTTTTTTGGTGGTGCAAATGATGCCGCTTTACTCTCGATAGATACCACTGTTACTTTAGAGCTCAGAGGGCAAAATACTGATACATCACAAGATGGAGCGCGAATTAAGTTCACTATTTCTGATACTGAAGATTTATCTGCCGTAGTCAATGCGTTTAATGAGCAAGCCACTGTAACAGGGATTTCAGCAAAACTAACAGGAGATGGGCGTGTTGCTTTAATTTCTGAACGTGGTGATAACATCGTCATGGAGAATATTCAAGCCACGGGCGCTGAAACAGTCTTAGCGATCAGTGCAACTAGTTATGGTTATGACGGCGAAGTGCTTGACACCACAACGGCAATTGCGTCAGGAACATTAGGCAGTGCAGGTACTTTAGAAGGATTAGTGGCAGAATCTGCTGCTGGGTTTGCGACATTTGTCGGTACAGTCCGTACGCATGGTAATGGTGACTTTAAATTGAGTTTAGGTACGGCAACGGCGTTGCAGGGCGGTAATATGCTGCAAGGCACTGGCAATACCGCGGTTATATCAGCCAAAGAGTCTGTGGATGACATAAATATCGGAACTGCTGTTGGAGCGCAAAAAGCAATTGAAATCGTTGATGGCGCGCTTTCTTATATTGATAGTCAACGAGCAGGGCTCGGTGCTGTTCAAAACCGATTGAGCTCAACAGTATCAAATCTTGAAAACGTAGTTGAAAATGCCTCAGCATCAAGAAGTCGAATTCGAGATACTGATTTTGCCATGGAGACTGCGAGCATGACTAAATCGCAAATATTGCAACAAGCTGGTACATCTATTTTGGCTCAGGCTAACCAGTTACCACAAGCTGCCTTGTCTTTATTAGGCTAATTAAATAATGAAAAAGGACCAATTGAGAAATTGGTCCTTTTTATATGAATAAAATCAATCAGTAACGTATTAATCCACCCAAGTAAAATTAAAATAGTTAAAAAAAGCTAAATGTTTTTGATCTCCTTCCGATACATACATTGAGAGTCTTAATTATCAATTGTTCGCTGGAGAAATTACTATGGCAATTTCAGTTCAAACGAATGTCGCATCGATCAACGCTCAACGTAATTTGAGCAAATCTGGTAGTGCGATGGAAACATCAATGCAACGCTTATCATCTGGTTTGAGAATTAACTCAGCTAAAGATGATGCTGCGGGTATGCAGATTTCAAATAAACTTACTTCACAAGTAAATGGTCTAAACGTTGCTGTTCGAAATGCAAACGACGGTATTTCAATGGCGCAAACTGCAGAAGGTGCGTTACAAGAAAGCTCAAACATCTTACAACGTATGCGTGACTTGGCAGTTCAATCGGCCAATGGTACGTACTCTGATGGTGACCGTTCTGCACTTCAAGAAGAAGTCGTGCAGTTACAACGTGAGTTAGATCGTATTGCAGAATCTACGACTTTTGGTGACCGTAAATTGCTTAATGGTTCTTTCGGTACAGAAGCGTTCCAAGTTGGTGCTAAATCATTTGAAACCATCAACGTGAGTGTTGGGTCATTCTTTGGTGCTGACATGGGTGCAGAATCATTTGAAATTATCAATGGTGATACATCTACTGCTACGACGCTTGGTACATCAGCAGGTATGGTAACAGGTGGTGATAGTTTAGTTGGTTTTGGTGGTATGAGCTTAACCACCGCAGCAACAGCGGTTAGTACTTACACCAATTCAATTGAAGGTAATATTGCAACATTAAGTACAGCTGCAACCATTGCACTTCAAGTAAAAGGTGATTTAGGCAGTGCCACTGCAAGTATTAATGGTGCTGATGCTAGTGCATATAATGCTGCATCTTCAATCAATCAGATTGCAGCTAAAACAGGCGTACTTGCTGACGCTCGAAACGTGGTTACTCTTGATTTCATGGGTGCAGCGGATGCCGCATTACTGTCAATCGAAACAACGGTTACAATGGAGCTTCGAGGTCAAAATACTGACACTGCAAAAGAAGGTGCATTGATAAAATTCTCAATCACAGATACTGAAGACTTAACAGCCGTTGTGAATGCGTTCAATGAAGCGGCGACTGAGACGGGTATTTCAGCAAAATTAACTGGTGATGGCCGAGTTGCGTTAATTTCTGAGCGTGGCGATAATATCGTAATGGAAAATATCCAAGCGACAGGTGCAGAAACGGTACTTGCTATCAGTGCGACTACATACGGTTATGATGGTAACTTCCTTGATACCACGACAGCGATAGCTTCAGGTACAATGGGTAGTGCAAACACCCTTGAGGGTATGACCGCAGATAGTTCGGCAGGCTTCGCAGTGTTTGTTGGTACGGTTCGTACCCATTCAAATGGTGATTATAAGTTGAGCCTAGGTACAGCGACAGCATTACAAGCAGGTAATATGTTGCAAGGTACAGGTAATACAGCTGTAATTTCTGATAGAGAAACGGTAGACGATATTGATATCGGTACTGCGATTGGCGCACAAAAAGCAATTGAAATAGTGGATGGTGCACTTGGTTATATCGATGAGCAACGTGCTGGTTTAGGTGCGGTACAAAATCGTCTTAATTCAACTGTATCAAACTTAGAAAATGTTGTTGAAAATGCGTCAGCGTCTAGAAGTCGTATTCGTGATACAGATTTTGCTACTGAAACGGCTAGTATGACTAAGTCACAAATTCTACAGCAGGCGAGTACATCAATTTTAGCTCAGGCTAATCAGTTACCTCAAGCAGCGTTAAGCTTGTTAGGTTAACCGTAAACGATAATTGATGACTCTGAAAGGAATCTGTTTTGCAGATTCCTTTTGTCTTAAAAAATTAATGTTTAGGTGAATGTATGAAAGTTGATACCACAAACATTATTGAGCAGGCAGTCTTAAAACAGCCAGTAAGCAATCAGCACCCTGAGCCAAAACAAGTAGCCTCTCAATTAAATAAACCAATTACTTTTGAAGATCATTCCGCTTCCCTTGTTAAAGCAGAAGATGAAATGAATCAAGATGTTGAAAAGGATTCTGAAGCAGTAAACATGGAAGAGGTGGCGCAAAAGTTGCAAGACTTTGTTGATTCACTCAATACATCTTTACGTTTTTCAGTAGACAAAGAGTCAGGTAGAGACATAATTAAAGTTGTGGACAGTGAATCTGGAGACCTTATCCGTCAATTTCCGTCAGAAGAGGTTTTAGATGTCATCAAATCTTTATCAAAAGCAACTGGAACATTGCTTAGCGAAAAGGTTTAAATAGCTTTCTATATGAGGTCAGTATTATGCCAAGTCTATCATCCCCAGGTATCGGTTCAGGGTTAGATGTCAATTCTATTGTTAAGCAATTAGTTGAGGCAGAAAGAAAGCCATTTGATGATAAAACCTTAAAAACTGAAGAAAAGTACACTGCACAAGTGTCTGATTTAGGTAAATTGAAAAGTGCAATCTCCGATCTCAATGATGCCTTGTTCGATTTAAAGCTCCCCACCACATTTTCTAAGCGTAGCGTTGAAAGTGCATCGTCTAAATTTGACGTTGAAGCTGGCTCTGCAGCATTGCCTGCAAGCTACGATATTAAAGTCGACCAAGTCGCACAAAGTCAAACGATTACTTCTAAAGCATTCGATCTCACTACCCCTGTAGGTCAAGGGACGCTGACTTTGAAAAACTCTTCATCGTCTTTCAATATTGAAGTTTCAGCTTCAGATACTCTGGATAGTGTTGCTGCAAATATTAATAGCTCAGGCGCTAATTTTGGCGTAACAGCAAGTATTATAAACGGTGAAAATGGTAGCTATTTAGTTTTATCGGCAGATAAAACGGGATTAGAGAGTGCAATTGAAATCGAAGTAACAGATCAAGATGGCCAGAGTTATGATAATTCAGGCTTATCTCAATTGGCATTTTCAGCAAAAAATACAGTTTTGGCTCAAACTTTTACTGCAGGGGAAGTCATGAATGCTGATGGCACCTCAAATGGTGTTATCACTTTAGCCAATGGCACAAGTAGTGAGAATATTAATATTTTGGCTACTGATACGATTGAAGATGTTGTTAATAAAATCAATGCTAATTCCATTAATGTAACTGCGTCGCTTGAAGATGATGGCGCTGGTGGTAAAAAGTTGGCTCTGGTTTCTACAAATGATTATGGTAATCATCAGGTGAGTATTGCAATCGCTTCTGATGATGATGGGAATACTACAGATTTATCAGGAATTTCACGTTTAGCTCATAGTTATTCACCAAATAATTATGTTGAAAATCAAGCGGCTTCAGATGCCAAAATCACGGTAAACGGTGCAATCTCTGCAAGTAGTAGTACTAATACATTCGATAAAGTCGTTGCAGGTGTCGCCCTAACAGTGAAAAGTGCACATGCAGCAACAGACGCAGCAGATAAAATTACTGTTTCTTTAGATAAAGGGTCAACTGAAGAAGCTGTAGGAAAATTTGTTGACTCATTCAATGCCATGCTTGACGTTGTCAAACAAGTGACTAATGCAGATAAAGAAACGGGAAGTGTTGGCTCTTTGATTAGTGATAGTACTGTACGTACTTTCTTAGGTCAGTTACGTGAGTCGATGGGAGATGCTGTATCAATTGAAAATAATTTATCGCTTTCTCTTTCGATGATTGGAGTCTCAACACAGAAAGATGGTACATTGAAGTTAGATAACAAAGAACTTAAAAAACAAATAGATACTAACTTTGAGCATTTTGGTACATTTTTTAGTGGTGAGAAAGGGATTGCGCGTTCATTAGCCGATGTTGTTAATGAATATAAAGGAACCGGCGGTATTGTTGATAACAAAATAAAATCAATAAATGGCTACATGGAAAAGTTAAACGAAGAAAAAGACAAATTTAACACTAAAATGGTGAAGTATGAGAGCCGTTTATTTAGCCAGTTTAATACCATGGATTTGTTAGTTGCTAATTTGAATGCGACTAGCCAATACTTAACTGGAGCATTAGATAATTTACCAGGGGTTGTTAAAAAGTCTAAATAAAGACTATATTGGTACGATAATTGAATATTTTAAAGACGCCGTAAGGCGTCTTTTTATAGGTATAAATAATGAGTTTAGATAAAGCACTACTTAAGAACATTTTAACGTTAACGTTCGATACGAACATGCACTTTTTAAAAGAACAGTTTCCGCATTTGTTTGAAAAATTTGTTAACTATGAACCAAAAGAGTATGGCTTAGAATTAGATGAGAACAATCATCTTAATATTGCCTGTAATGGCCACTTTATTTATGCAGGTAATCCTAAAGAAACGGTGATAGAACAAACACAATGTTTTATCAAAAACCCGATCCGAAATATCTATCGCATCACCCCAATGAGTGATGAAGAAAAAGAGCGGAATAACCCGATCGGTTTTAAACACTTAGATTATTTAACTGATGTTGCAAGATTAGGTGCAAAATATGAGGGCAAGGCTTTGTTTGAAGACTTGCATACTATCCCTATCGGTCGTTTTCCGTTTTTAGCTGTAATTGGTGTCGGTCTGGGTTACCACCTTGAGCAATTAGCTGAGCAGAATATAGATCATATCTATATTTATGAGCCCAATGAGGATTTATTTTATAGTTCATTATTTACCTTAAATTGGCGTTGGTTAGTTGAACGATTTCAAGGTGTGAATAAATCAATAACGATCTTGGTTGGCGCCAAAAAAGAGTCATTCTTTGAAGGGTTTCAAAAGCTATTTTTTCGCTTTGGTATATTCAAATCTGGTTGTTTATCTTTTTATAAGCATTACGAGAGTGAAACTTCGGGTGAAATTGTTGACTATATTCTAAAAAATGGTCGTGTTCTTTACTCTGGTTTTGGTTTCACAGAAGATGAAATATTATCTTTGAAACATACCTATGAAAACATTGCTAAACAGCACGCTTTTTTGAAAGCGGGCACACAGTTGATGGCCAATAAAATTGATGCGCCTATTTTCATTTGTGGCTCTGGCCCTTCGTTAGATGATGACTTCAAAATAATTAAGAAAAATAAAGATAAAGCAATTATCGTTTCTTGTGGCTCATCTTTAATGGCGTTGAAAAAGTATGGGATTAAACCAGACATTCATTTTGAGGTTGAAAGAACTGGGCCTGTTCTCGACTGGTTACTAGCTATTGATGATAAAGAATACTTAAGTGATATTACTTTCATTGGCATGAATACTGTTTATCCACCTGTGATGGATTTATTTAAAGAAACAATCTTATTTCTTAAACCTAATGATGCCGCATCCGATATGGTTCGTGTTACTTATGAGCATGACTTATCTATTATTTATGCAACTAATCCAACGGTTGTAAATGGTGCGCTGGGCTTTTTTAATCATGTTAAATCAAATGATATTTACATGTTTGGTTGTGATTTTGGCTACATCGATCCGAATAAACATCATTCAGATAAAACGGGCTATTTTGATGCATTTAAAGAAACTGCGGTAGTTCAAACTCAAAAAGATCAAAGAGAAGCTAATTTCGGTGGCGTTGTTTACACTGACAGTACACTCGACTCAGCAAGGCATGCGGCAGAATATACCCTACGACATCATGTTAGCGAAAACGATAACAAGACAGTTTACAATTGTTCTAACGGAGTGAAAGTTGTCGGTACGACTGCGTTGCGTTCCAATGAAATTGTATTGGAAAAACAGATTGATAAAGCTGAATTTGTACAGTTTCTAAAGTCAAACTCAAGTGACTCATCATTAGATAAAGAAACGTGGCAACGCGAGGTTGCACTCAGAATTGGTACAATTATCAATATCATTGATGAAACGATGATTAAGCCTGAATATCTTGAAATTGATTTTGAGCCCAAAGACATTATAGATATTTTTGACACTGTCCATCAGCGGTTAATGAGCTTAGATGGAACCAAGGATATCGTGGCAATTCGAGTCCTTAATGGCAGTGTTACCTACATGGAAACTACGGTTTTAGGTTATGTTTACCTGATCGGAAATAATACTTATTGTAAATCTTTCTTGAAAGATGCGTTTGCGGTCATGTTTGAATATTACGGTGTGCTTAGAATGCTATTGTTAGAAGCTGCACAGGAGATGGGAGCAAAAATGGATGATTAAGCAAAAAGATATCTTTTTAGGTTCTGAAGGCGATGCTTGGTATGCAAGAAATAAAGCCCATTATCAAAATTTGCCAGAGGGAACAGATGCGTTGCTCGACTTTGTATTGCAGCAACAACTTAGTCCCAAAAAAGTATTAGAGATCGGCTGTGCGAGTGGGCGACGCTTAGAGTTATTTCATAAAACATTTGATGCTGATTGCTATGGTGTCGATGTATCTACAGATGCGATTAAAGAAGGGAAAAATCAGTATCCCGCATTGAATTTAACGGTGGGTTCAGCGGATAAACTAGATTACCCAGATGAATCATTTGATATGATCATTTTTGGTTTTTGTTTGTATTTGTGTGATCGCAATGATCTATTTCAAATTGCGGCTCAAGCAGATCGGGTACTAAAAGATGGCGGGTATATCATAATTCAAGATTTTCATCCTGCGACACCTTATAAAAATGAATATAGCCACAAAGCAGGTATCTTCAGTTATAAGATGAATAATAGTAACCTGTTTTTATGGAATCCAGCTTATAGTCAATTTGCTCTAGAGATTAGTACTCATGGTGATAAATCTATGCGGGTGATTGAAGATGAAAGAGTATCGATAAGTTTACTTTATAAGGATTTAGCGAACGCTTATCGACAAAAGTAACAGAGTAATACTTTGATGGCATGCCTTAAAAACATGCCATCCAGGTAAACACACGAGCTACTTTTCGATTAAATCCCAATTCATAGGTGTAGCAAATTCAATATCTGTTAGGGCTTTTTTACCAAGAATGTCCTCATAATGTTTGGGAGCAAGGCCAAACCCAGGTCGAACACTGCGGATATTATCAGCACTTAGGACATCTCCTTTTTTGATAGTCTTTGATGCGTAAAGCGAGCGCCTAAATTGTACATTTCCTTGCTCTGCTTCTTTAAACTCAAAGCCAGCTTGACCTAAAGAAAGCCATGCATTTTTCGTATCAGTACATAATTGCTTTAATTCTTCGGGCTCAAGAGAGAATGCGGCGTCAGGTCCGCCTTCTGAGCGATCGAGCGTAAAATGTTTTTCTATGATGGTTGCACCAAGCGCAACAGAAGCAATGGCAGTGGCATTGCCTAAAGTATGATCAGATAAGCCTATATTGAGATTAAACTCTTGAGCTAACGCTGTAATCGTTCGAAGATTCGCTTGTTCTGGTGGAGTCGGGTAACCGCTGACACAATGTAAAATGCTTATATCATGGGCTCCTGATTCTCTTGCTGCGGCTACAGCTTCTCGAATTTCCAATAGGTTGGCCATGCCTGTCGACATAATCATAGGTTTGCCGGTCTGCGCTACTTTCTTGATTAAAGGGAGATCGATTAGCTCAAAAGAAGCGATTTTATAAGCGTTAACATTCAGTCCTTCTAGAAAGTCCACAGCAGAAAAATCAAATGGTGAGCTAAAGATATCAATGCCTAAATCACGGGCATGCTTAAACAATATCGGATGCCATTCCCAAGGCGTATGTGCCCAGTGATATAATTCATGTAGGGTATAACCCTCCCATAATCCGCCGACTATTTTGAACTCTGGTTTATCACTGCTTAATGTGATGGTATCAGCCGTGTAAGTTTGAAGTTTAACAGCATCAGCGCCAGCTTTGGCAGCTACATTGATTAATTCAATAGCTCGATTAATGTCACCATTATGATTACCCGATAGCTCAGCAATAATATAGGGTGGTTGATTTGAACCAATCGCTCTATGACCAATTTTCATTTTTTTCTCCGAGTAATTTAGCGATGATGTAGCACTCCGGTAAAGCGCGATCTGTTTGGATTATTTTTTTAAAAGAATGAATACTTATTAAATTTAAACTTTGGTATTCAGAGTTATCTTTATAAATACATTCGGCACTGTCGCAGAGTTTAATGGCTGATAAAATATCAAGTTGATTAGCATTAAGATCTAAAATAATGCCTTGAGTGATGACTTCATCCACGTGCTTAAGTGGATGAGCAGTTTCTTCCTGAAATTCTTTGAGTAGTTGTTGTTGGTAAACCTCAATCTCAAGCTCTTTTTCAAATCCGCCAGAAGGAGGGCATTCAATATAGCCTGGATACTGACTCACCATTTCACTACGTCGAGCAATTAAGATCGCTTGGTTTTTTATAACATAACCAGACACTCCTAATAGAAAGAAGTGTTTAGCCAGTTGAGAGTCTCTATTGTTTTGAATATAAAGTACTGTTTTATAATCACATTGTGTCACTTTGACCACATTAGCTGAAAGACCTGAACAAAGAAGTGCGGCGCCATTAAACATGCTTTTTTGTTTGTGTGTTTGCCAATACACATCGATGTCTTCGTTAAAGGGAGTGAAATCAAATTCACAGATTGTAAATGTATATTGCGAGTAGTGATTGAACCAAGTGACTGGCTGTGTGATCAGTTGTTTAAATTCATTAAAAGAGGAGACTTTATCTGCGGCATGTACATTTATGAGTGGTGAATCTTGGCAATACTGCACACTTATAAGGCCCGCTTGGAGCGATGACTGAACACCTTTTGGACTATCATCAAGGCTGAAGATGACTTTTTGTTCAAAGGGCGCAGCAGCTAATTGATATATCTCAGGGTGAGGTTTCGCCTGCTGTACGTCATCACCTGAAACGATGTGTGAAAAAAAAGTATGTAAAGAAAATCGGTCGAAAATTACTTTGATATTAGCACGATTTGAAGATGAGGCGAGTGCGACAGAAATGTGTTGCTCCTTACAGAACTGCAAAAAGTCAATCACACCAAGACATAAAGATGCGTCTTGGTAGAGTGTCTTGTGCAGTGTTATAAACTGCTGTTTTAACTTCTCTTCAGAATCGATTTGTGTGTAACGACTAGATAAAATATGGGTTATTTCATCGAGTGAAGGACCGTTTAACTCATTAAACTCAGAACGATTGCCGACAATACCGTAACGCGACAATATGGCAAGGTAGCCTTTATAAAGACTGGTGACGGTATCAACAATGACACCGTCCATGTCTAAAATAATAGCAAAAGCTGGCATCATTATTTTTTAAAAATAAATAGTTTATTTTGACCAAACTCGCCAAAAGCATTGTATATAGTCGGATCGTTTTTACATAAAAGTTCTGTCGCTGCATTCACGATTGGATGGTGGTAATCGACTTCACCTCCGTTAATCATAGGCACTAGAGTATATAAAATGACATCGTGTAAAGAGCTAAAATTGTGACTTTGCACGTGTTTGAAATCTAAGCTTTCCATATGCCTTAATAATTTATCTTCATCCATGAAGTGATTGAATGACGCTGGTTTTCGGCTAGGTAAATCGACGGAGTTACGCAATGTATTTTGTTTTGCATGAGTGTGAGTTTGATTTTCGATTAACAAGAGGTAACCCCCTGCTTTCACTTTTTCTGCTAGTTGTGAGAGTCCTTGCAATTGTAATTCGTCATTATTGAGATTGATAACACAACGAACGGTGTAAACCACATCGTATTCGTGGGCTAATTTAGTGTGTTTGTCGAGTTCTAAAATATTGCCCTGATAAAAGGGGATGTTGCAATGGAGCTCTTGGTTGAGGGCTTTTGCATGTTCGACCATTTCTTCGATGAAGTCGACCCCAGTAATCGTTGCTTGTTCGAATGCATGCTGTAAAGCAAAGCAGTTATAGCCATTACCACAACCCACTTCAAGTATTGAGAGTGATTGATTGGGAGAATAGAACTGTTGCAATGCATGAGTTAATGCATGGATCTCGAGTTGCTTAGCTGTGCCAGATTTTGTGGTCGCGCGTAAATCAGTTTTATATTGCGAAGCCCAGTTCTGCCAATGACTCTTAATTTGTTCAAGTTCCATGATTACCTCACTTTAAATACATTTTCAATGACTTGCCCGTCTAGCAAGCCTGCTAAGGTGTTATCCGCATCAAATTGTTGGGCCTGAGCGAATAATTCTTGATAGCACGTTAGCAGCGCATCTATCTCTACATAGCTATGAGCATAAGATAAGTTATGACTGCCGATAAAGAGAATATTTCTTTTACATAGCTCTTGAATTAACCATGACTTGATTGTAATCGGACAATGATTGATCCCTGGATTAATTTGTAAGAATGTCCATGGTGCTAGCCCTTTAATTTCAAACATATCACCACAGCTAGTCAGTTGATTGAACCCGTTGATTAGATACTCTCCCTTTTGCCAAATATCAATGGCAAAGTTTGTCGCAATCATTTTTTGTAAAGATGCTTTTGCTGCTGCAAGTGAGAGGGCTTCCCCCCCGAAAGTACCCGAAAAGAAAATATCGTTCATTAACATCATAATTTCTTTTTTCCCGACCAACGCCGACAGAGGAGCACCGTTAGCAAGCCCTTTCCCGAAGGTTGCTAGATCTGGAGTGACACCAAAGTAACTTTGAGCGCCACCTAGGTGATATCGAAACCCTGTGATCATCTCATCAAAAATTAATACAGCCCCATGTTTTTTACATAATAGCTGTACCTTTAATAAAAAGTCATCTTCAGGGGGGACGATATTAACGGGCTCTAAGATCACCGCGGCAATTTGATTATTTGTGTCAGCAAATAAGGCTTCGAGGGTACCGATTTGATTATAAGTAAATTTATGGGTGAGAGCTTGAGTGGAAGCTGGCACACCTAGATTACGAGTGGTAGAACCAATGTACCAATCTTGCCAACCATGATAGCCACAGACTGCTATGTGATCTTTATGAGTATAAGCTCGTGCTAACCTGATTGCGGCGCTTGTTACATCTGAACCATTTTTTGCGAATCGAACCATTTCGGCGCACGGAATCAATTCAATCAATAATTCAGCGACTTGTGCTTCTAGTTTATGTGGTAACGAAAAGCTGATCCCACTGCTGAGTTGATCGCGAATCGCATTATCTACATCAGGATCTTGGTAACCAAGGCTGATGCATAATAATCCATTGATAAAATCCGTATATTGATTGCCATCAAGATCCCACACTTGGCTTCCAAGTCCTTTTTCGATAAACAGTGGTGCAGCACCCAATGGAAGCGACATTTTACTTTTACTGAATGTTTGCGAGCCTAGTGGAATCGATTTTTCAGCACGTTCTAACCATTGCATTGAGTTTTCATACGAGGGCGTCATTTATTTAAATCCTAACAATTTGTCTTCGGCTAAAGATTTTTTATAACCTTCATTTAGTTCTATATCGGCATTTAATGCCTTAATCTTTGGATTGTTATCTAAAAAGTGAGTGATATCGCTGACACCAAAATGTTCGCCTATTTGTGATGTCAACTGTGTAAATATGGCGTTAGCAACATCAAAATCAGCTTGGTGATCGACGCATATTCGATAAGCTGATAAATTAATTTTGCTTGGGTAGTTCTTAATAGTGAATTGACCTGAATCACGAATAAAGGGGGTAACATGTTCTCGTTCAGATGGTTTTTTTGCGAATAGATAGGCCTGCTCTAATGCTGAGAACGAAAACACTTCAATATCTTGTCCATCAGGAAAATATCGTTCTACACAATTACTGGTGTAATCCGCGTGGTTTTCAGTGTGAAATTGTATGATGTTATCAATTAAAGCAGCATCAATGAGAGGGCAATCTCCACAGATCCTAACAATCGTTTCTAATTGATTTGCTTTCGCTGCAAAATAAAAACGAGCCAATACGTCATCAAGAGACCCACGAAAATGTGTAATATTATGTTCTGTGCACAATGATGCAATGGCATCATCAGAGCTATCATCTGAAGTGGCAATGATCAATGCATCAGCGAGTAGACTCCGTTGCAGGCGTTTTATCTGCTGATAAAGCATCGGATGACCTGCGAGCGGACGCATAACTTTTGAAGGTAAGCGACTTGAACTCATACGTGCTTGTACAATAATCCCAATCATGGAAGACCCTAACTTTATAATTTTGGCCAGTTACTTGGCATAATTAACGCTTGATCATCGCAAGCAAAATTCAGACCATTGAGTGCAATAGGGGATTGATATGCAGTAATAATTTCAGAAAGCTCATCCTTTGAACAACACCCGACAACAATTTTAGCTATAGCGGGAAGGGTATTAAAGAAATTTAGGCACACGCTAAGCCGTGAAGCAGATGTGCTTTCAATGAATTTATCAAAGCGATTTAGAGCGTTAAACTTGTTGAAATACGAAGGTCTATTGCTTGGTTCAAGCAGCAAAAGTCCTTGTAAAAATGCTGAACGTACATGAATCTCGATGCCTTGAGCCAGAAGTCTATCTAATAAACCATTGGCTAAAAATCGTTGATCGATGATGTTTAAGGGAATCTGAATAATATCTGGTGTAAATATATCAAATAACTTTACCTGATCGGGATGATAAAGAGAAAGGCCAATCTTTTTGACTCTTCCATTACGTTTTTCAGTTTCGAGTTGTTTTAACGCTGAACGACTATTTGGGTGATTGAGTCGATCGGCGTTATGCAGCATAACGGCATAGATGTGTGTGCGTTTTAATTGGTTGAAACACTCATCTAAGGCATGATTTAAATGAGTTAATGATGACTCATCAGGATTGATTTTGGTTATTATGTGGGAATTCTGATGAGCGAATTCCCCCAGTATTTGTTGACTGTTTCCATATGCCGCAGCAGTGTCTAAAAAACGAACCCCCTGTTCATACGCGAAACTAAGTAGCTGCTGAGCAGCGAGAGGGTCTACTTGGCCTTGTTTATTACTAATCCCATAGTCTAAGCCTAATTGCACTGTACCGAGAGCAAGCTTCATAATAATATGTCTGTTAATGCTTGAATCACATCCTGTTGATCTTTATCAGACATACTTGGGAAAAGCGGAATAGATATGGCTCTTGTATAGTAGTCATCAGCATGAGGGTGGGCGGTAAATGTCATGTCGAGTTGCTGATAATACGGCTGTTTAGTTATCGGGATATAATGAAGATTAACGCCTATTTGAGCGGCCCTAAGCGCATTGAATACGGTTTGGTGTTGAGTCGCATCATGTAACTGTATTACATACAAGTGATAGGCACTTTTGCCATAAATAACCTCAAGGATCTTTAAGGGCAAATTTTTCAGGGCATCGTTATAACATTGTGCTTTACTGTTTCGTTGTTGGATATATTCATCAATACGAGTTAATTGACTCAACCCTAAGCAAGCTTGTAACTCGGTCATGCGATAATTATACCCCAACACCTGCTGCTCATAATACCAAGGCGGGAGTGTTGTAGAACTCATCAAATCAGGGTTTTTGGTGATACCATGAGAGCGAAATAAAGCCATTTTTTCAGCAAGTTCGGGCTTATTTGTCATGGCCATGCCACCCTCAGCTGTGGTGATTATTTTTACCGGATGAAAGCTAAATACGGTTATGTCAGAATATTGACAATTTCCTATTTTACCTTGGTGATACTCACCTCCGATTGCATGGCTGGCGTCTTCAATAATGGCAAAGCCAAATCGTTTTGAAAGTTTGTATATGGTTGGCATATCACAACTTTGCCCTGCAAAATGCACAGGAATAACAACTTTTGGCAGCGTATTGGTTTTTTGTGCATTAATTAACATGGTTTCAAATGCAAGAAGGCAGAGGTTTCCTGTGCGCGGATCGATATCAATAAAGTCGATTTGCGCGCCACAATACAGGGCGCAATTACTTGATGCGACGAAACTATTGATGCTGGTCCAAACGCGATCTCCACACGAGACTCCTAACGCAAGACAAGCGATGTGAAGCGCTGATGTTGCACTGTTGGTCGCTAGTGCAAATTGGCAATTCACATAGTTCGATACAGCGGCTTCAAACTCAGGTACCTTTGGCCCTTGTGTCAAGAAATCAGAATGTAATACAGCAAGGACTTCATCGATATCAGCTTGATTAATATCCTGTCTTCCATAAGGGATCATGACATCGCCTTATTATTAAATTCTTCGATCTCCTCAACTTTAAGGTAATGAGGGTTGGTTAAAGAGTTATATTCAAACCCTTCAGGTACTAATACCGCTTTTTCACCAATTGCATTGATTGTAAAATCATTATTACGTGAACTAAAACTGATACTGGGTGCAATTACAAAATGATCCGCATATTCATACGTTTGGTAGGAAAGCTCAGCAGGGCACATAACTTCATGAAGCTTTTCACCAGGACGAATACCTACTTCTTTTTGTGGCAATGATGGTGCCATTGATGTGGCAAGATCGGTAATTTTTAGAGTTGGTATTTTAGGAACGAAAATTTCACCACCTGACATTCTTGCAAAGTTTTTAAGAACAAAATCAACGCCATCTTGTAAGCTAATCCAAAAGCGGGTCATGTCTTTATGAGTGATAGGTAAGTGATCTGAACCGGCGTTAATTAAATTTTCGAAAAATGGGATCACCGATCCTCGAGAGCATACAACATTGCCATATCTGACTACTGCAAATGTTGTTTTATGACCACCAGAAATGTTATTCGCAGCTACAAATAATTTATCGGAAGCTAATTTGGTGGCGCCATATAAATTAATTGGATTGGCAGCTTTATCTGTCGATAGAGCGATGACTTTTTCTACGTCATTATCGAGTGCAGCATCAATCACGTTTTCTGCACCATTTATATTTGTTTTGATACACTCCATAGGGTTGTATTCAGCTGCTGGTACTTGTTTTAAGGCTGCTGCATGAATAACAAAATCAACACCTCTCATTGCGCGCGTTAACCTTGCCTTATCTCTCACATCACCAATAAAATAGCGCATACAGTCATGGTTAAAGACTTGCTGCATTTCAAATTGTTTTAGTTCATCTCGAGAGAAAATAATTATTTTCTTGGGCGTGTATCTTTTCAGCAGAGTTTCGACGTATTTTTTACCGAACGATCCAGTACCACCAGTAATAAGTATTGTTTTATTGTCGAACATGTTGGGCCTTCATGAGAATGAATAAATATTTACTTATATATTAGCTAAGTAAGTGAAAAATATAAAAAGATTTACCTCATAAATTAGAGTATTTTTTTAATGCCTTTTTGTCTTTGTTCATTTTAACGATTTTAAGTTTGATATTTGCCAGCTCGGATTCATACTGTGTGCGTATCATTTCAAATTCTTCAATCAGTCTTGAAAATTCATCGATGTCAGATAAACGTCCCGATTCTGCCAACTTGATGCATTGCTCAAATACTGTTCTCAAGGTTTTTTGGAGAGGTTCTGCATCCTCATAGTTTTTTTGCTCTAATACTGTTATGAGTCGCTGATTCAGCTCTGCAATTGTTGCCAATAATGCGTCACCCGATAATGACGTTAGATCATTATTCTTGTGCATATTGCACTTCTGAAGTGGGCTGTATTTGTCTCATTTCTTTGGGGATTGCATCCCATCCACTTTTAATTTCAGCGAAGATGTTGATGACCTCTGTAATTTTATCTTTTGAATTTTCAAAGTTTGCTTCAACTAACTTAGTTTGTGTAAATTCATATAAACGGAATAGATTGATTGAAATATCCCCGCCATTTTCCATATCTAAACTGTCTTGAAGTGCACCAATTAATGTAATGCTTTCACTCACAGAGATCCCTTTTTTTTCTATTTCTTTTCTATCTATATAGGCTTTGGCTGCTGTGAGTTTCCCAATAATATTGGATAATACAATTTGAATTAACTCATATGGTTCAGCATTCTCAGCGCTGTTGATTTTCATTGATTTATATTTCTGAATCGAAAGTCGAGACATAGGACACCCGTATAATTTAATGCGATAAAATAGTTAAGCAAAGTTCATACCATTAATATGTCCTCTACCCATTGTTACCCTTTTTATCTGCCAATCTAGACTGAACTTTAACAAAAGTGGTGATTAAAACAAATTCACTAAAAATATTACTTAAGCGCTCAAGTTTTATTCAATTGAACCGATATAGGACTGTATTAACATCAGAATAAAGGCTGATCGTCTTGAGGATAGTAACCAATATTGCATCAATAAATAGCCAAAGAGTGCTTAGCAATGCAAGCTCTGCGGTGAATAATGCAATGGAAAAACTATCATCAGGGTTAAGAATCAACTCAGCGAAAGACGATGCGGCAGGGCTTCAAATATCCACGAAACTTTCAACTCAAATTAATGGGTTAACCGTTGCTAAACGAAATGCGAATGATGGTATTTCTATGTTGCAAGTTGCAGAAGGTGCACAACAAGAAATTACCAACGCATTGCAACGTATGCGCGAGCTTGCTATTCAAGCCTCAAATGCGACCTACAGCAAATCTGATCGCAAGGCTTTAAACCAAGAGTTTATTCAATTAAAAGATGAAATCGATCATATTAATGAAGACACGCGTTTTGGCGATAAAAATCTGTTCCAAACTTCAAGTGGCAGTTTGATTGATACTGTCGAAAGGGATATGGCCAAAGCACTGCAAAAAACATGGTTATCAGAATCTGAAGACATCATAAAAAAACAATTTGGAATAATTGGAAGTGGGTCACTAAAAATTGATCTCGAGCATTTAGATGGTGATGGCGGCACTGCAGCGTATGTCAAACCCGGTTACCTTGGTGGCAAGGCAGTGCAAATGGTTATGGTGATTGATAAAGATGACTTCCCTGATTCGGCGTCAATTCATGATGATTCGAGCTTAGCACTGAACGAAACAATTCTGCATGAAATGGTGCATGCCACTATGGCTGCAAACTTCGATTTAACAAATTTGCCCACGTGGTTTATAGAAGGGACGGCAGAATCAATTCGAGGTGCTGATGGCCGCTTAAAGACAGACAGTGCTAGCTTGGGTTTAGCAAATGTGATTAATGATGGCGCTGCAGGTGGCAACAACAGTTTGAATGACTTACAAGGTGTAACAGGTTTCTCGCCCTCTACAGGGGCTGAAATTGCGGCTGTTTACTCTGGTGGTTATATGGCTCTGCGTTACATGCATAGCAAGTTGGGTGACGATGGCTTGCAAACCATTATGTCAGAGCTTACAAAAGGACAATCGTTTGATGCTTCGCTTAATACCGCAGCCAGCGGGCAATGGGCAAATGAAGCTGCTTTTTTCACAGATATGATGACAACAGGAGATGATGCTGCTAACCCAGCAAAAACAAGATTGCAATTATATGTCGAAGCCGAAATGGATCTCACTAATTTAGACAATGGTGCGCTAGGAGGGCGAGATGCATCTCGGGGCGAAATTAGAGAAAATACGATGCAAGGGACAGGCAGTGGTCGCTTAGATGGGACAAAGGGATTTCGAGAATATTTAATTCTAAACGATAGTGACAGTACGATTGCTGATTTTGATGTCGGTGCGACTTACAACACCCCTTCAGGAGGCGAAATTTTACTCGAAGATTATGATGTTGGAGTAAAAGGAGCTGGAGGAGAATTTGTTACGTTACAAATTGGAGCAAATTCTCAGCAATTTATTGGGTTTACATTGGGATCATTTAATTCCAAGAATTTGGGGCTTGAACAAGCAGAGCTCATTGAGCAGCCGCAATTCGCGATTTTTGCAGTTGATGATGCCTTAGTGATTGTCGACAAACAGCGAGCTGTTTTGGGGGCGAGTATGAATAGGCTCGATAAAACGATTAATATTTTGGAAAATATTGTTGAAAACTCGTCCGCGAGTCGTGCTCGGATTAGAGATACCGATTTTGCCGCTCAGACAGCAGAATTAACTAAAATGCAGATAACTCAACAAGCTGCAACATCACTTCTTGCTCAAGCGAATCAGGTACCTCAATTGGCTTTGTCATTGCTTCAATAAACTGCTTATTTATCGTTTTTCTTTTCAGTATTTGGGCTATGCTTAGATAAATGGAGGGAACATCATGAAACCTATCTCTGCTAATATTTTTATCAACCCAACGGTTAATAAAATAGCTGCTAGCCAAGAAAAAATCTCATCAGGTGAGAAAATCAACAGCGCGAAAGATGATGCTGCAGGATTACAAATATCGAATAAGTTACTGACTCAATTAAACTCTCTGGAAAACCAAACCCGTAATGCTAACGATGCCGTGTCTTATTATCAAGTTGCAGACGCTGGTCTTTCAGGTGTGCAAGATGCGGCGCAGCGTATTAATGAATTAAGTATCCAAGCAGCAAATGGCACATTGGGTTCGAGCGAACGTCAAGCGATTCAACAAGAAATTCAAGGTTTACAAGATCAAGTAGGTACGATTGCGACTGACACCCAATTTGCAGGTCAGGCAGTGTTTGGCAATTCAAGTAGCACACTTGCTAATTCAATTGCATTGGATAGCGAAACATTAGTGAAAGCGGTGTCTGAAATTGATGTCACTTCATCAGCTGGCGCACAACAAGCAATAGCGCAAAGTGAAGCCGTGCTTGAACAAGTTGGGGCGGGGCGCACAAGTATCGGCGCATTACAAAACCAGCTTTTGTCTGATATTGAAGTACAACAAAGTAGTCGCCAAGCGAATACGCAATCTTATTCAAGAATTAAAGATACTGATATAGCTGCAGAAGTCAGTGAACAAGTTAAAAATAAAATGCAACTAGAAACAATGCTTGCTCTTAAAGCGCAAGGTAATTTAGAGGCCGGATTGTTGCAAAAGCTGCTTTAACGGCCCAGTCAGTAAAACGTCAAAAAAATGATGTGGACGTCAAAAATTTGCCACTTTGACTTGCATCTAGCCTTTAACACCTTACAATCTATATAATAATTATAAATGCAGTGCTGTAAGCATGAATCTTGACAACAAAATATTAATTCTTGATGAAAATCAGCAACGAGCTTATGGGCTTTCTGCTTCGTTAACGTTTATAAATGAGCCCAATTTGTTGGTAACGAGTGAAGATTATGCTCAATTTGTCCAGCCTTCTGATTGTGTGACTGCATTTATTTTGGGTGCATCGATGTCTATCGATCACGAAAATTTTATAAAAGAAAACCCAGCCATTCCTTTTCTGTTAATAGGTGAAACACTCAAGCCATTGCTTTCGATTGCCAATGTAGTGGGTTTGATATGTGAGCCATTTAATTATGCTGTAACCACACAACTTATCCACGATTGCCAAGAATATCAGCGGCTTATTCCGGGTAAAGCTCGACAAGATGAAGATAATCGTCGTTTTGATGGCTTTGTCGGTGAGACGCAAGTTGTCCAACAAATTCGCTTTTTAATTAGTCAGGTCGCGAAAACAGATGCCAATGTATTGATTTTAGGAGAATCAGGTACCGGTAAAGAAGTGGTTGCACGAAATGTGCATTTACTCTCAAATCGAAGTGATGGTCCCTTTGTGCCTGTTAATTGTGGTGCAATTCCAGGTGAGCTACTTGAAAGTGAGTTGTTTGGGCATGAAAAAGGCGCTTTTACCGGTGCAATTTCTGCTCGAAAAGGGCGGTTTGAATTAGCGCAAGGTGGCACGCTCTTTTTAGATGAAATCGGGGATATGCCTTTGCAGATGCAAGTAAAATTATTGCGCGTCCTACAAGAGCGAACCTATGAGCGGGTCGGTGGAACGAAACCCATCAATGCAGACGTCCGTATTATTGCTGCGACTCATCGTAATCTCGAAGAAATGATTGATGCTGGGCGTTTTCGAGAAGATTTATATTATCGACTCAATGTATTCCCAATCGAGAATCCTTCGCTACGCGATCGTAAAGACGATATTCCGCTTCTGTTAAAAGAAATGATGAAACGCAACATAGCGCAAGGTGGGGCGAGTGCAAAATTTACCGAACGTGCAATGCTATCTTTACAAGAGCATGATTGGCCCGGTAATGTTCGCGAGCTGGCAAACTTGGTTGAGCGAATGGTCATTATGTTTCCTGAAAAAGTGGTTGATGCGGCTGATTTACCTAAAAAGTATCAGCATGTCGATCTAGATGCATATATACCAGAATACCCAGAAGAAATTCTCGAACGCCAAGCACTTAATGATATCTTCAGTGCTGGATTTGGAGACTTTTCATCGGATGACGACGATCTAGAAAGTGGCTTTTCATCTACCGATAACACATTTGGCTTGCTGCCTGATGAGGGGATTGATTTAAAAGACTACCTAGCAGATCTTGAAATCAACCTCATTAGCCAAGCACTGGAGCGTTATGATTATGTTGTCGCGCGCGCTGCCGAAGTGCTCGGTGTGAGACGAACCACGCTTGTAGAAAAGATGAAAAAATATAACCTGAATAAAGAGTAATAAATCGATTTACTTTAAAAGAGCCGCTGCTAATTTTGTTGTGGCTCTTTTGTTTAAATGTCCACAGTCAGTAAATTGACACTCCAAATTTACACCGTAATATACTGAAAAGTAAGTGTTTATTTTTGGCACGATCTCTGCTTCCTCTAGTTAATCTAGAAAAGAGTTGAGCGACAAAAATTATGGCATTAGCACACGTTTACCGAAGTGATTTCAATCAAAGCCAATATAACCCTTGCCTACAACAAGAGTCCTATATTGGTGAGTTAAGCGAATTACGTCAGCAAGCAAGTTGGTTAGGTCATTTAGTTGATACATTGCCCGCTGGGGTGATTGTTCTTGATGGTCGCGGAATGATTGCCAAAGCTAATCAAATAGCAATTAGCATGTTAGGTGAGCCATTAGAAGGAGAAAAATGGCTGACTGTGATTCAGCGCTCCTTTTCGCCACGTCAAGATGACGGACATGAAGTCTCATTAAGAGATGGACGCCGTGTTAAGCTTGAAATTTCAGCTCTTTCGCCAGAACCTGGCCAGCTTATCTTAATGACTGATCTCACTGAAACCCGTCGTTTACAAGAGCGCCTTGCGCATATGCAGCGTTTGGGTGCATTAGGAAAAATGGTTGCCTCCCTTGCACACCAAGTGCGCACTCCTTTATCTGCTGCGATGTTGTACGCTGCTAATTTAGGAAATAAAGCGCTCACCGGTGATGCGAAAAGTAGTTTTCATACTAAGTTGATGTCGCGCTTAAAAGACCTCGAAACTCAAGTGAATGATATGTTGTTATTTGCTAAAAGTGGCGAACAACAGGTGGTCGAAAAAGTATCGCTACAGCAATTATTGAGTGAAGTTAAAGCGGGTTCAGAGGCAATGATGAATTTAAATCATGCCCAATTAACGATTGAATTACCTGAGCCTGATATTGAAATTACGGGCAATAAAACAGCGCTTGCAGGGGCCATTGGTAATCTCATCCATAACAGTGTCCAAGTGATCGGAAAAGAAGCAAAAGTAGTCTTAAGCGCTAAACGTGATGAGCATCTGGTTAATAGTGTCACAATTTCAGTATCTGATAATGGCCCGGGAGTTCCTGATGAGCTGAAAAGCAAAATATTTGAGCCATTTTTTACCACCCGTAGTCAAGGGACAGGGTTAGGGCTTGCGGTCGTCAGCTCAATTGCAGCTAGTCACCAAGGCCGAGTGAGCCTGAAAGATAACGCTGCAGGTGGGAGCACTTTTAATATTCATTTACCTGTATTTCCAACTGCTGATACTTCGGAGGAAGCATGAACGAGAATACCATTTTAGTTGTTGAAGATGATGCTGGCTTAAGAGAAGCATTGATCGACACTCTTGAACTTGCTGGCATTGCTTGTATTGAAGCTGATTGTGCTGAAACGGCATTGATGGAGCTGAAAAAAAGCAAAGTGTCGTTAGTTGTGAGCGACGTGCAAATGGGCGCGATGTCCGGTATTGATCTCTTAAAAAGCATTAAGCTGAATTACCCAGAAATGCCCGTTTTGATGATGACTGCATACGCAACGATTGATGATGCAGTTGAAGCAATGCGTTTAGGCGCAATTGACTACATGGCGAAACCGTTTGCCCCGCAAGTGTTATTAAATATGGTAAGCCGATACTTACCAGAAAAAGAAAAGGAAACCGATGGCCCTGTGGTCGAAGATCCCAGCAGCCTAGCACTACTTGAACTTGCTCAAAAAGTAGCCCGCTCTGAAGCGTCGGTGATGGTGATGGGGCCAAGTGGTTCCGGGAAAGAAGTGTTGGCGAGGTACATTCACGACCACTCCGATCGGGCTGATGAGGCTTTTATCGCTATTAACTGTGCAGCCATTCCTGAAAATATGCTCGAATCAACTTTGTTTGGTTATGAAAAAGGCGCATTTACGGGAGCGATCCAAGCTTGTCCAGGTAAGTTTGAACAAGCACAAAAAGGCACCATCTTACTTGATGAAATCACCGAAATGGATTTGAGTTTACAAGCCAAATTACTTCGAGTATTGCAAGAACGAGAGGTCGAACGCTTAGGCAGCCGAAAAACTATTTCTCTTGATGTTAGGGTGCTGGCAACCAGTAACCGAGATTTAAAACAAGCGGTGGCTGATGGCGTTTTTCGTGAAGATTTGTATTATCGACTGAATGTATTTCCATTGGAGTGGTTGCCACTTAAAGATCGCCCAGAGGACATCATTCCTTTAGCGAAACACCTGATTGCTCGTCATTGCCTTAAAGCGAAGCAACCTCTGGCAGAATTGACCGAAGCGGCGCAAGATAAGCTTTATATGCATCTGTGGCCAGGTAATGTGCGTGAACTTGATAATGTCATTCAGCGAGCGTTGATTTTACAGCATGATCATATTATTGATGAAGACGCTGTTTATTTAGAAACGTTAAAGCCTAAATTGGTAAGCGCCACAGCTGAACATCCACTAGAGATTAATTCATCATCAAGCTTTAAAGATGAGTTAAAAGATCAAGAAAATAAAATTATTCTGGATGCGCTTGAAGCGTGCCAAGGTAGTCGTAAAGAAGTGGCGGATAAACTCGGTATTAGCCCACGGACTTTACGTTATAAACTAGCCAAAATGCGAGATGCTGGGATCAGTGTTCCAGCTTAATAGAGACTCAGTTTCTAGTATTATTTGAAGCCAGCAATGCTGGCTTCTTTATTGTCAAAACTTTGGCGAGCAACTAAATATACCGTTTTATTTTTTTTAACTTTATGTAATTTAAGGTTTTTTAAACTTGGTACGATGATTGCTTTTTCGAGTGATAGTTAAGTTTATTTTCGAGAATAGTATGAACGTATCAGGTAATACACTTTTACAAGAAATGCAGTCGATTGCATTTGAAGCGGGCAATAATGTCAGCAATCAACTTCCTATCAAAGAATCTTCAAGCGCAGAATTTAGTAGTTTGCTGAAAAATGCATTAGATACAGTCAACGAATTACAACAAGACTCTAAGCAAAAAGTGACTGCCGTAGAAATGGGCGACCGACGCGTTTCGTTAGCTGAAGCGATGATTGCTTCACAAAAATCGTCAGTAGCATTTGAAGCGACCGTTCAGGTTCGTAATAAATTAGTCGAAGCTTATAAAGATATTATGAACATGCCTGTGTAGGCATGATGGAGTAAGATTGTGGCGCAAGATAATCAAACAACAGACCTCGCATTAGCCAACTCTGGTGGTGGCATGATGAGTAGTGAGGATTCGAATGACAATGAGCAAGAGCAAAAATCTGGCTTTTTGGGCGCGTTAAGCGGCGTTGATGTCTTACGTCAAGTGACGTTGGTTATTGCGTTAACAATCTGCTTAGCGATCGCTGTTTTTATCATCATTTGGGCACGCCAACCCGATATGCGCCCGTTGGGCAAGATGCCCACTGAAGAGTTAATCCAAACACTGGATTTTCTTGATGCACAAAAAATTGAATATACCTTAGATGGCAACACGGTATATGTACCTGAGAGCAATTATCAAGACATCAAGTTGAAGATGACGCGTGAAGGATTAGATCATTCACCTAATTCAGGCACAGATATCTTAATGCAAGATATGGGGTTTGGAGTCAGCCAACGATTAGAGCGTGAACGCCTCAAACACAGCCGTGAGCAGCAGCTTGCCCGAACCATTGAAGAATTACAAAATGTGGTACGTGCCAAAGTATTATTGGCTATTCCAAAAGAAAATGTGTTTGCCCGCAGAGAAAAATCCCCTTCAGCCACAGTGGTACTGACATTAAAGCGTGGTCGTATTTTAAATGGTGAAGAAGTCGATTCTATAGTAGATATTATCGCCTCAGCTGTGCAAGGGCTTGAACCGTCACGGGTGACAGTGACGGATCAAAATGGGCGTTTATTAAACTCTGGATCGCAAAACTCATTAGCAGCACGCTCAAGAAAAGAATATGAAGTGGAGCGTAAGCGCGAGCAAGAATACTTAGAAAAAATCGACTCAATCATGATCCCTATAGTGGGCTTAGGAAATTATACCGCCCAAGTTGATTTGATTATGGATTTTAGTTCAGTCGAAGAAACTCAAAAACGCTACAACCCAGACTTACCTGCGGTGCGAAGCGAGATGACCCGTGAAGAAAATAACATTGGCGGCTTAGCTGTTGGTATTCCTGGAGCTTTAAGCAATCAACCGCCAGTGAATTCGGCTATTCCAGAGCAAGCTACGGGCGGCAGTGCCAGTGCGAGTGCACCCAGTCGTAATCATAAAGAAGCCACGCGAAATTATGAGCTTGACACCACCATTTCACATAAACGTCAGCAAACTGGTGTAATAAGAAGAATTAGTGTCTCTGTTGCGCTTAACTATAACACTATTGCAGGGGCTGAAGGTGCAGATGCGACTCGCGAACCAAGAACTCAGCAAGAGCTTGCAAATATTCGTCGCTTACTGCAAGGAGGCATTGGCTTTGATATGCAACGGGGTGACGCTTTGGAAGTCGTTACAGTACCATTTGTTCAAGAATATATAGAAGCCGCCGAAGAATTACCACTTTGGGAGCAGCCTTGGTTCTTCAAGATTGCCCGTTTAGTGATGGGTGCGTTAGTGATTATCGTCTTGATTGTGGCTGTCGTTCGTCCAATGCTTAAGAAACTGATCTACCCTGATGATACATTAGAGAGTTATGATGATGATGCAATGAGCTCAGGTGTAGATATTGGTGATAGCACCTTAGATATGCTTAATCAAACATTTGATGAGTCAGCGGTTGGTTTTGCACCTGATGGCACTTTGCAATTGCCAGACTTACATGGTGATGATGATTTATTGAAAGCGGTTCGTGCTTTAGTGGCGAATGAACCTGAACTCTCCTCTCAAGTAGTGAAAGCGTGGTTAACAGAAGATGACTGATCAAGAAGCAAGTAAAGGGTTTGACGTTGATAAGCTCGATGGGGTAGAAAAAGCCTCTATCCTTTTATTGAGCTTATCAGAAGAAGATGCAGCGCAAATTCTCAAGCATTTAGAGCCTAAGCAAGTGCAAAAAGTCGGTATGGCGATGGCGAGCCTTGCTGATTTGAGCCAAGATAAAATTAGCGCTGTTCATCGTTTATTTATCGACCAAATACAAAGCTTTAGTACGATTGGCTTCCAATCAGAAGATTTCATTCGTAAAGCATTAACGGCAGCGTTAGGTGAAGAAAAAGCAGCTAACTTGATTGACCAAATAATCATGGGGTCGGGGGCAAAAGGCCTCGATTCGCTGAAGTGGATGGACTCAAAGCAAGTGGCAAATATCATTCGTAACGAGCATCCCCAAATTCAAACCATTGTGTTGGCCTATCTGGATCCTGAGCAATCTGCAGAGATTATTTCTCAGTTCCCAGAAAAAGTTCGGCTAGATTTAACGATGCGAATAGCCAATCTTGAAGAAGTACAACCAGCAGCCTTGCAAGAATTGAATGAGATCATGGAGAAACAGTTCGCAGGCCAAGCGGGTGCGCAAGCAGCGAAGATGGGTGGCTTAAAAGCGGCTGCCGATATTATGAACTACCTTGAAACCAATGTTGAAGGTCAGTTGATGGATTCAATCCGTGAACATGATGAAGAAATGTCACAACAAATCCAAGACTTAATGTTTGTATTTGAAAACTTAATGGATGTTGATGATCGGGGCATACAAGCGATTTTACGAGATGTCCAACAAGATGTCTTAATGAAAGCCATTAAAGGTGCTGATGAAGGCTTGAAAGACAAAATACTTAAAAATATGTCTAAACGTGCGGCCGAAATGTTGGCTGATGATCTCGAAGCGATGGGCCCTGTTCGGATCAGTGAAGTTGAAGCAGCCCAAAAAGAGATTCTATCGGTGGCACGACGTTTGGCTGATTCGGGCGAAATTATGCTGGGTGGCGGTGGCGGTGAGGAATTCCTATAATGACATCACCAGCGTCGTTTGGAGTCATGCATGGCTAATACATTTTTAAAAGGGCATCAGATCCAATCTGAAGAAGCTGTGCGAGAACTGCTAAAAAATTGGCCCGTTCCGGAAGTGACTGACGAGCGCAAAAAACGCGATGGCCGCTCGACAGCTTTTGGTACACCCATGGAGCAACAATTTAGATCTAAGCCAAAACAGGTTGAGCCACAAGCGGAAGAAGAACAAGAACCTGCTCCACTCACACTGCAAGAAATCGAACAAATTCGTCAAGATGCGTTTGATGAAGGAATGACTCAAGGGCATGCCGAAGGTTATGCCATAGGGCTTGAAGAAGGGAAATCTGATGGTTTAAAACAAGGCTTTGAAGAAGGGGCTGAGCAAGGAAAAGAACAAGGTCTAGAAGAAGCAAAACCCTTAATTGAAGAAAAGCTTTTACAACTTCAAACCTTGATTCACGGCTTACAAAAGCCACTTCGCGACTATGATGAACACGCTGAAAAGCTGCTCGTTCAATTAGCGGTTTCTCTTGCTGAAGCGGTGGTGTTCACTGAAGTAAAAACCAACCCTCAAGCCATTTTATCAACCCTTAAACAATGCATTGAAGCCTTACCGCATAATGCTCAAGGGATAGAGCTTGAACTTCACCCTGATGATCTTCAACTCATAAAGCAAAGTTACGGTGAAGACGAAATAGAAAAGCGCGGCTGGTTTTTAAAAGCCGAGCCGAGCATTGAAGTTGGGGGTTGCATTGTTAAAACACCAACATCTTCAATCGATTACACAGTTAAATACCGTATATCAGAAACCTTGGATAGCTTTTTGCATAACTCAGGAATCGACCGTCAAAATCACGACGAGTAATCATGTCTGAGACCGCTTTACCTGAAAAGTTAGCCAAATACAGTCAATATGTCCGAAAAGTGCCGCCCGCTGTTGCGGGAAGTTTGACTCGAGTGGTGGGGTTGACTCTCGAAGCGCGGGGTGTGAAAGCCCCTGTGGGGAGTCAATGTCAAATAGAGACACTAAACGGTTTTATAGATGCTGAAGTCGTTGGCTTCAATGGTGATATTTTATATCTCATGCCCAATGATGCCATTTCTGGTGTCTTGCCCGGTGCACGTGTCATTCCTCAAGTAAAAGAAGCTGGCTTACCTGTCGGTATGGCTTTGCTGGGTCGTGTAGTCGATGGACTCGGTCGTCCAATTGATGGCTTAGGCGCGATTAAATCTGAAAAAAAACTCAAATTTGCACAACATGCCATTAACCCATTAGCTCGACGAGCAATCAGTGAGCCCATGGATGTCGGGGTACGTGCGATTAACTCGGTTGTGACGGTTGGTCAAGGGCAACGAATGGGGCTCTTTGCTGGCAGTGGTGTGGGTAAATCTGTCTTACTCGGGATGATGACTCGAGGATCTGCTGCGGATGTGATTGTAGTCGGATTAGTTGGTGAGCGTGGCCGCGAGGTTAAAGAGTTTATTGAAGAGATTTTAGGTGACGAAGGTCGCAGGCGTTCTGTGGTGGTCGCTGCTCCTGCGGATGCATCGCCCTTAATGCGTCTAAAAGGATGTGAAACCGCCGTGACAATTGCCGAGTACTTTAGAGATCAAGGTTTGAATGTTCTATTGTTACTTGACTCAGTAACGCGTTACGCAATGGCACAGCGTGAAATAGCATTGGCGGTTGGTGAGCCGCCGGCAACAAAAGGATATCCACCTTCAGTGTTTGCAAAACTTCCTGCGTTAGTTGAACGAGCGGGTAATGGTGGCGAAGGGCAAGGTTCTATCACTGCGTTTTTCACCGTGCTTTCTGAAGGGGATGATATGCAAGATCCCATTGCCGATGCCGCTCGGGCTATTCTCGATGGGCATATTGTATTATCGCGAGAACTCGCCGACAGTGGTCATTACCCTGCGATAGATATCGAAAAGTCAATTTCACGTGTTATGCCGCAAGTGGTGTCTGAGGCGCATATGCAACAGGCTCGAGTGCTCAAGCAAGTCTATTCTTTATATCAGCAAAATAAAGATCTGATAACCTTAGGTGCATACCAAAAGGGAGCTGACCCTATTTTAGATAAATCAATCTCGATGATGCCGAGTGTGAATGGTTTCTTACAACAAACAATGAAAGAAGTGATCCCGTACGATGAGGCGCTGCAAGGCTTAGCGCGATTATTAGGTCAGGCTTAACACGATTGAGAGGCAGGCAATGGCAACAAAACAATTCACCTTATTATTAAAGCTGAACCAAGAGCAAGAAGAAGCGCGCCGTTCTGAGTACCTACGAGCTGAACAATACCTAAGAGATAACCAAGCAAAGCTAACAGGACTATCAGAGTTTAGACTCGACTATATGAAGCAATTAAATACCCGTGGACAACAAGGGTTAAGCAGCAGTAATTTTAATCAATTTCATGCATTTATTAATAAAATTGAATCGGCGATGACGCAGCAAATTGAGGTAATTAATACTGCTAAGCAAGTTGTCGAACAACGTAAGGGAATTTGGTTAACTCAACAACAAAAAACAAAAGCAATTGCTAAGTTGATAGAAAAACAAGTGCAGGCACAGCAAGCTAAATTACAAAAAGAAGAACAAAAAATGCTCGATGAATTCAGTACTAATATGTTTATGAGGGTTAAAAATTCACAGTTGGTCTAGTTTTTGCTTTTAATTTTATCTTAGTCTGGAATTAAGCGTCACTAGTTGGTTTTGGCACTTAAGTTAGCACCCTGGGGGGATTTATGGCAAGCATTGGCAATAATGTAAGTTTAGCTTTAAATGTTGAAAAAAAACAAAGTGCTGAGGCAAGTTCAGAGTTAATAAGCGAAGGTAAGGGTGAGTTTTCTACGCTGTATTCTCAAAGTATGTCGTCTGATAAAGTGGATAAGCAAACACCCAAACAATGGTCACAGACTGAAGGCGACAAAAGTGGCAATAAGTCACCGCTTACCGCTGACTCTGCAATAGAGGAGGAGTTAGTATCCTCTAAATCGGAGAGTGAACCACAGTTTGAATCGGTTTCTGAGCTTAATAACGAATCGGCAAGCCCCGAAACTGCCAGTGATATCCTAGATCTTACGCCTAATAACTTGACTGACTCTATTGGTCAGTTGCTCAACCAATTACATGACTCAGCAAATGCGACTGTTTCTGTTAACCATTTTTTCAAAGCAGCGCAGCTTGGTGATTTATTGATTGAAAACAGTGACAATCAGTTTAATGATGAGTCTGGACTCATGGCTGCACCGCTTTCTTTTTCGACGATTTCAGTTGATAAACAAGCGACTCATGATATTGGAGATGGTTCATCGGAAGTAAAGCTTGGCGAGGATCAGCTTCAAGATCAAGTCATTGATTTACTCTCTGGTTTAAAAGAAAGAATATCCGATCTTTCATCTAGTCAACGTCAAGAGTTGAGCCAGCAAATAGACTTGGCGATGGATAATCTCGTTGGACTTTCAGAAGCGTTGAGTGTTGATAAACAGCTTTTAAGTGATGTGCTAAAGCAATTACAAACATTGTTATCAGGTGAATTTATAAATGCTCAGTTTGTTGATGAAGGTTTATCTGTTGACGGGGTTAAATCGAATTCGGCTGATTTAGGAGCAGGCCATAAGGCAAGTGAAAAAAAAGTACAAGTCAATGAACAATTAATGTCGGCAGAGAAGTTCACACAGGCTACAAACGGTGCTAAAAATGAAATGATGCTCAGTGCAGCCCAAGATGCGAGTAAATCACCAGTTGTAAATGTATTTAACAGCCAGAGCAATTCTGCCAATATTGGACAAACATCAAGCCCTGTAGTTCATGCTCAAACCGTGGACATGTCTGATATTGAATCTCAAGCGACTCCTAAATTTCAAACGGATGCTTTATTGGCAGGCTTTGCCACGCAATCACACAAAGACCCGAAACAACTCGAGCAAGCGCTGAATAGTCTGATAGATAAAATGCTTGCAGAACAGCCTAATCAAGATCAAAGTCATGCATTGAGTCAATTTACGTCTTCATCAACGGCAGATACACAGGGTGATGCCTTGAGCAACCTGTATAGTACTGCCAGTTTAAATCAGCTCACGCAACAGCGAACTCAGCAAATACAGACAGGACCAATCGAAGCGCAATTGCAGCAGCCGTTGAACATTCTTCGTTCTGAAGCTGCAAAAGAGTTGCATGATCGGGTGACGTTTATGTTAGGACTCAACAAAAAAGAAGCGGAAATTCGTTTAGACCCACCAGAGCTTGGAAGTATGCAAATTAGAGTTCGCAGTGATGCCGAGCAAGCTCAAATCAATTTTGTCGTTCAAAGCCAACAAGCAAAAGAAGCGCTCGAGCAATCTTTGCCTCGGTTACGTGAAATGTTGGCAGAACAAGGGATTCAATTAGGCGAAAGCAGTATTGAACAACACAGTGAATCTAAAGATGACAATAATGATGGCTCAGATGCCCAACAAGGTAAGCAAGGCGCTGATTCAGATGAAGAAATTGAACAAACTTCGCACATTAGTGCTCGAATTGCAGGCAGTCGACTCGGTGGCGTTGATTTTTACGCATAACAATAATTGCTATTATCCTGAATTCAAAGCAATAATATAAAGAGTTTAATTACAGAGATATCATTATGGCTGACGAAAAAGATCTACAAATAGAAGAAGGTGGTGGTAAAAGTAAGAAAATGCTGTTTATCATCATTGCTGTGGTTGTATTAGCGGCAGCTGGTGGCGGCGCATTTTTTATGATGTCTGGTGATGAGCCAGTGGCCGCAGAAGAGACATTGGCCGAACCCGGTGGCGCGCCTGCCGAAGGTACTGCGGCTTCTGCGAATACGGCCTCGGCTGAAATGGGCACAGCTTTATATGTTGGTATGCCAAGGCCATTTGTATTTAATGTACCTGGGGCAAGTCGTGACCGTTTAGTGCAAATAAAAGTGCAATTGTTAGTGCGCGGCGATGCCAATGAAGAAACAGCCAAAAAACATATCCCACTGATCGAAGGTGCGCTTTTAGGGGTGTTTGCGACTTCAAATGCTGATGAGTTGAGTACCAGTGCAGGTAAAGAGTCACTCAGAACAAAAGCGCTTAAAGAAGTGCAAGATAAATTAATTGAGATTGAAGGCAACAAAGTCGTTGAACGAGTTTTGTTCACCGGTTTTGTCATGCAGTAGTAAGGAGAGAGGGTGAGCGATTTATTATCCCAAGACGAAATAGATGCCTTACTCCATGGTGTCGATGACGTTGAAGAAGATGAGATAGACGACGGCGAAGATGGCAGTGGCTCCTCCGCCTCGCAATATGATTTTTCGTCTCAGGATCGTATTGTTCGTGGTCGGATGCCCACCCTTGAAATTGTTAATGAGCGCTTTGCTCGGCATATGCGGATCAGTTTATTTAATATGATGCGTCGCACAGCTGAAGTGTCAATTAACGGCGTTCAAATGATAAAGTTTGGCGAGTATATCCATACTTTATTTGTACCGACTAGTTTAAATATGGTGCGGTTCAGACCACTAAAAGGGACGGGGTTGATCACCATGGAAGCCCGGCTGGTCTTTATTCTCGTGGATAACTTTTTTGGTGGCGATGGGCGCTATCATGCCAAAATTGAGGGTCGTGAATTCACCCCTACAGAGCGTCGTATCGTACAAATGCTGCTTAAAATTATCTTTGAAGATTATAAAGAAGCATGGGCTCCAGTGATGGATGTGTCGTTTGAATACTTGGATTCTGAAGTGAATCCGGCTATGGCTAATATTGTGAGTCCAACCGAAGTGGTCGTCATTAGCTCTTTCCACATCGAACTCGATGGCGGAGGAGGTGATTTCCATATCGCATTACCTTACTCTATGCTCGAGCCGATCCGTGAGTTACTCGACGCAGGTGTGCAATCAGACACTGAAGACACTGATTTACGCTGGAGTAAAGCGCTTCGTGACGAAATTATGGATGTCGAGGTTGACTTATCGACACGCATGCTTGAAGTCGATTTATCATTAGAACAAATCATGAATCTCAAAGAGGGGGATATTATTCCTGTCGAAATGCCGGAACATATCACTGTATTTATCGAAGATTTACCCACATATCGCGCAAAAATGGGGCGGTCTCGTGATAATGTTGCGCTGCAAATTAGTGAAAAAATTAAACGTCCAGATTCAGTTAAATCTGAGATGCATGTCTTCACCAAAGGTGGTAAAAAACTGGACTCGGATGCTGAACTTGAACAGCTTGAAGAAGATTTGCATCTGTCCACTGGGGTTGATTTAGATTGGTAAGAGTGATTATCAGAATGTTTATAGGTGAAAAATTATGAGTGATGACCAAGATACAATGGACGAATGGGCAGCAGCGCTAGCTGAAGCTGAAGATGGTGACGCAGGAGAAGGCGGTGATGTCGAAGTGGCCGAGTTAGACGAACTATCTAATCAGCCTGCAGAAATTACTCAAGAAGAGAAAAGAAAACTCGATACAATTTTGGATATTCCGGTCACTATCTCGATGGAAGTCGGCCGTTCAAAAATTAGTATCCGTAACTTATTACAATTGAATCAAGGTTCTGTTGTTGAACTTGACCGTGTTGCCGGTGAACCGCTTGATGTGTTAGTCAATGGCACTTTGATCGCACATGGTGAAGTGGTTGTAGTTAACGATAAATTTGGTATTCGGTTAACCGATGTAATTAGCCAAATCGAACGGATTAAAAAATTACGATGAGACTGTTTGTCGCATTATTAGGCGTGCTATGTTGGCCGGTGTGGGCGCAAAGTGCACCGGCGCAAAATTTGATGTCAGTAGCAATGTCTCTTATGTTGGTGATTGTAATTATTATTTGTTTAGCTGTCTTAGTTAAACGTTTTTCACCCAATATGCCGACGATGGATGAGTTTAAAGTAATTCGTTCAATTCCGCTTGGCTCAAAAGAAAGGTTGCTGGTTGTAGAAATAGATCAAAAGCAGCATTTGTTAGGGGTCACGCCTCACTCAATCAACTATCTTTATGAATTAGAGAGGCCGCTTAGCGCAAAAGAAATGCCCGCGTTAGCGAAGTCTTTTAGCCAAATCTTAAATCCAAATAATAAGAAAATTTAATATGCTAAAATGGATCATATTGAGCGCTTTAATTTTAGTTTCGCCATCACTTAGCGCAGAGCAGGGGTTGCAAGCTTTAACTGTCACGAGCAATGCCGATGGCACGCAAGAGTACTCTGTCACCTTGCAAGTATTAGCCATTATGACGGCGCTCAGTTTTATTCCTGCAGCTGTGATTATGATGACGTCATTTACGCGCATTATTGTGGTTTTAGCTATCTTGCGCCAAGCCATTGGATTGCAGCAAACACCTTCTAATCAAGTGCTGGTGGGGATGTCGGTATTTATGAGTATTTTTATAATGACACCGATTTATACCCAAGTGCATGAGCGAGCAATCCAGCCATATTTAAATGAAGAAATGACCTCATTAGTTGCTCTAGAACAAGCAAAAGAGCCGATTAAGGCATTTATGCTTTCACAAACCCGAATTAAAGATTTAGAAACATTCGCACAAATTGCAGGAATTGATCAGCTTAATAAACCTGAGGATGCGCCTTTTACTGTGATTATTCCAGCCTTTATTACCAGCGAATTGCAAACGGCATTTATAATTGGTTTTATGTTTTTTATTCCTTTTCTCATCGTCGACTTAGTGGTTGCTTCTGTTCTGATGGCGATGGGTATGATGATGCTTTCTCCAATGATAGTGTCGTTGCCATTTAAAATAATGCTGTTTGTGCTGGTAGATGGCTGGAGTTTAGTCATGGGCACTTTGGCTAAGAGTTTTGGTTTAGGGAGTTAACAGTGGAACCTGAAGTCTTTGTAGGAGTATTGAGCAATGCACTTTTTTTAGTGATTAAAATAGTGGCAGCGATCATCGTACCTAGCTTGATTGTGGGTTTGATTGTGTCAATATTTCAAGCTGCGACTTCAATTAATGAGCAGACCCTCAGCTTTTTACCCCGTCTGATCGTTACGCTTCTGGCGTTGATTATTGGAGGTCATTGGCTGACACAAGAGCTGATGGATTTCTTCACTGGTTTAGTGCTGCAAATACCTGAAGTGGTTGGTTAATGGAGTTTCCGCTATCAATCATAATGCAGTGGTTAGCGGATTTTTTATTACCACTCGCCCGGATATCGTCAATGCTGATGGTTATGGCGGGTATCGGTGTGAGAACCGTTCCTACACGTATCAAAACCGGCTTAGCCGTGGCAATAACCTTTATTGCTGTGCCAATGTTGCCACCTGTTCCATTTACTAATTTATTTTCGTTTGAAATGGTCTTAGTGGTTTTACAGCAGATTTTGATTGGTGTTGCTATGGGCTTTGCATCGGTATTAATGCTTAACACTTTTGTGTTAGCAGGACAAATACTGGCCATGCAAACGGGCCTTGGTTTTGCATCAATAATCGACCCAACCAATGGGCAAAATGTGCCTGCTGTAGGACAATTTTATTTGATTTTAGCTTCGCTGTTATTTTGGGTGTACGACGGCCATTTGATTATGATGCAAATGTTGATTCATAGTTTTACTGCGCTGCCCATTGATGGAACATGGTGGGATCCAGAAAACTTTCGTGAGGTGGCCCTTTGGGGGGGGTGGTTATTTGCGACAGCGTTAGTGCTGTCTTTAGCGCCGTTGACTGCAATGTTGATTACTAGTATTTCATTTGGTGTGATGACACGGGCAGCACCTCAGTTAAATATTTTCTCTATTGGTTTTCCATTTACGTTAATGATGGGGTTAGTCATAATTTGGGCTACGATGGGTAACTTTGTTGTTCAATTCGAGTTTCAATGGCAACGTATGCTTGAATTAATGTGTAAAGTGTCGGGCTGTGGCCCTTAAAAGCTAAGGTTAAAGAATGGCTGAAGGCTCAGATCAAGAAAAAACCGAAGAACCCACGGAAAAAAAGCTCAGTGATGCCCGTAAGAAAGGTCAGATAGCGCGTTCGAAAGAAACAGGCACTGCTGTGGTTTTAATCATGTCGGCGGTGTCGCTGTTGATTTATGGGCCAACCATAGGAGCAGGCTTACACCGAGTGATGGCGAGGATGCTTAACTTAAATCGCAATGAAGCTTTTGATACCACGAAGATGTTCGCTGTTTGGGGAGATATTGGCAAAGAACTTTGGTTTGGTATGACGATGTTTGTGTTAGTTATTTTAGTTGCAGCCTTCATTGGGAATACGTTTTTAGGTGGCTTTAATTTTAGTTGGTCAGCCGCTGCACCCAAAGCAAATAAACTCTCACCTTATCAAGGTTTCAAGCGGATGTTTGGTCCGCAGGCCGTTATTGAACTAGTGAAAGGATTACTCAAGTTTTTACTGGTCGCTTTTACGGCTGTCTTGCTTATAAAAATGTATTTTTATGAGATTTTGCACCTTAGTTTAGAAACCATGCCCGGTAATATCGAGCATGCATTGAAAATTCTCGGTTGGATGTTTTTAGCACTCTCTTGTACTTTGGTTATTGTTGCTTTAGTCGATGCGCCATTTCAAAAGTGGAATCACAATAAACAACTGAAAATGACGCTGCAAGAAGTGAAAGATGAATATAAAAATTCAGAAGGTGATCCTCAAATCAAGGCGCGGATCAGGCGTACGCAGAGAGAAATGTCGCAGCGGCGCATGATGCAAGACGTACCAGACGCCGATGTCATTGTTACAAACCCGACTCATTATTCTGTAGCGCTTAAATATGACACAGAAAAAGCAGGGGCTCCGATAGTGTTGGCAAAAGGTATTGATGAAATTGCGCTGCAGATTAGAAAAATCGGTCAAGCGCATGATGTACCAGTACTTGAATCTCCGATGTTAGCGCGCTCTTTATTTCACACAACAGAGGTTGGACAACAAATTCCTGATCAGTTGTTTATTGCTGTAGCGCAAATTTTAGCGTACGTGTATCAACTTAAGCAATTTAATAAAGGACGTGGAAAACGACCGAATAAACCGTCTTCAAAGCTACCAATCCCAGATGAGTTAAAGTACTAACAAGCTGATTTTTAAAAACTATTTTTATTGTTTTCTCAAAGTTAATAACTGGAATGTATTTTGCTTTTACTCACTCAGTGTCAATTTTTTGAAATTAGTTGTGTATGAACCTTCAGGCTGTATTAACACAAATCAATAAAGATAAAATGGAGTACTTAAAAGGGGTTGGGACGCCTATTTTAGTACTTGCGGCGTTGGCGATGGTCGTATTGCCTATGCCTCCAATGCTGCTTGATGCGTTGTTTTCATTTAATATTGCTTTGGCACTGGTTGTATTGCTCGTTACTGTGTACACCATGAAACCTCTCGATTTTGGTGCTTTTCCTGCTATTTTGTTAATCGCAACGATCCTTCGTTTAGCTCTAAATGTTGCCAGTACTCGTGTCGTTTTACTCGAAGGCCATAATGGAGGAGATGCCGCAGGTCAAGTAATTGAGGCATTTGGTTCGGTAGTCATGGGTGGTAATTATGTTGTCGGTTTTGTGGTATTTCTTATATTGATCATCATTAATTTTGTGGTTATCACAAAAGGTGCGGGCCGGATTTCAGAAGTGACCGCTCGATTTACCCTTGATGCAATGCCGGGTAAACAGATGGCGATTGATGCTGACTTAAATGCGGGTTTTATTACAGCAGAGCAAGCACGAGAGCGCCGAAATGAGGTAACTCGAGAGGCTGACTTTTACGGCTCAATGGATGGTGCTAGTAAATTTGTTAAAGGTGATGCCATCGCCGGGATAGTCATCCTGGTAATCAATATTACCGGTGGCTTATTTATTGGTATGATTCAACATGACTTACCATTTAGTGTAGCGATGGAAGTGTACACTTTATTGACCATCGGTGATGGCTTGGTCGCACAAATCCCCTCTTTATTACTTTCAATAGGTACTGCGATTATTGTGACTCGTCAAAATGAATCACAAAATATGGGCGACCAAGTAAAGAAACAATTAGGGAATGAAAAGCCATTATTTATTACCTCAGGTATTTTAATTGTGATGGGCTTAGTACCTGGCATGCCGCACTTCGCATTTTTATCATTAGGTGCACTTATGGGGTATGGTGCATTTTATGCTCAGCAACAGGCCATTAAAGAAAAAGAAGCTATAGAAAAAGGCGAATTGCAACCCAGTACTGGTGTCACTGCGGCTCCAGCACAAGAACAAAAAGAGCTGAGTTGGGATGATGTTTCACAGGTTGATGTGATTGGCTTAGAAGTAGGTTACCGTTTGATCCCACTAGTTGATCAGGCTCAAGGTGGTGAGCTCCTAAGTAGAATCAAGGGAGTACGTAAAAAGCTCTCTCAAGAACTCGGGTTTTTAGTCCCGCCAGTGCATATCCGTGATAATTTAGAGTTAGACCCCAATGCTTATCGGATTACGCTCATGGGAGTTGCTGTTGGCGAAGGGGAACTCAAACATGGTAATGAACTGGCCATTAACCCAGGTCAGGTTTTTGGACCAATTGATGGCACACCAACAAAAGATCCCGCTTTTGGCCTTGAAGCTGTTTGGATAGGCCCTAGCCAAAAAGATGAGGCGCAATCACTAGGATACACTGTGGTTGATGCGGCCACAGTGGTTGCCACTCACATCAGTCAACTACTGCATAATAATGCTTCGTTGCTGCTAGGTCATGAAGAAGTACAAAATCTCCTTGATATGTTAACTAAGAGTCACCCTCGTTTAGTGGAAGGACTTGTTCCAGATGTACTTCATTTAACGACGATTGTAAAAGTTCTGCAAAACCTCTTGAATGAAGGTGTGCCTATTCGAGATATGCGTTCGATTGTGCAAACTTTAGTTGAGTATGGGCCCCGTAGCCAAGATGCAGATGTTTTAACCGCAGCAGTGCGTATTTCACTGCGTAGGTTGATTGTTCAAGATATAGTTGGCGCCACCCCTGAAATCCCTGTCATAACATTGGCGCCTGAGTTGGAACAGATGTTGCATCAGTCACTTCAAAATGCAGGTGACGAGGGTGCTGGCATTGAACCTGGGCTTGCTGAGCGGCTACAAAATTCGCTAAGTGAAGCACATCAAACTCAGGAGATGTCAGGTGAACCTTCAATATTGTTGACATCAGGAATGCTGAGAACCGTTTTATCGCGATTTGTTAAGCATACATTACCCGGTTTAAGGGTGATGTCTTATCAAGAAGTACCGGATGAAAAGCAAATTAAGATTGTCAGCTCTGTAGGTCAGCAATAGTCAGGACAAGGGGTAATTTATGAAAATTAAACGTTTTTTTGCTAAAGATATGCGTACCGCTCTGAATGAAGTAAAAGAAGAGTTAGGTGTGGATGCCGTTATAATGTCGAATAAGAAAATGGCCAATGGGGTTGAAATTGTCGCTGCGGTAGATCATGAGCGTGCTCCTGCAAAACGTCCTCCTGCACAAGTAAGAGCACCGATCAGTGAGAGAATGTCAGATTATGGGGTAACCAATGAACAAGTGGTTAGACCGCAAGCCATCAAGCGCTCAGCAGAGCCAGAAGCGAAAATAGCTGACAGTTTAGAGGCCCTTTTGAATCGTCAGGCTACCAAGCCACAAGCGAGTAATTTCTCAGCTATGCTCGAAGAGCAGCAAAAACCAAAAGCAGAGCATTGGTATAAAGGTCCTGAAGAAGATGATTTTTCATCTCTAGAAAAAAATCACAAACAAACGCTCGCTCAGTCTGAATCAAGTCACTCTAAAAATGATGAAGAAATTAAGGCGATGAGAGATGAGATGCTGGCTATTCGTCAATTACTTGAGCATCAAGTATCAGGGCTAATGTCGCAAGATTTAGCGAGGAGAGATCCTACAAAAGCATACATGGTTGATCGACTTAAAGGTATGGGAATTGGTGATGATTTAGCTGATCAAATGGCCTGTTTTATTCCGGATGATGTCTCTGAGAAAAAAGCTTGGCAAGCATTGCTAGAAATGGTCCAAAGCCAACTATATACGTCGAATAATGAAATTTTACGTAATGGCGGAGTGTTTGCATTAGTGGGCCCAACAGGTGTTGGGAAAACCACGACTGTTGCAAAATTAGCTGCTCTAGGAGCTCAAAAATTTGGCGCTGATAAAATAGCTCTAATTACAACAGATACTTATCGTATTGGAGCCTATGAACAATTGGCAACTTATGGCAGAATCATCGGCTGTCCGGTTAAACAAGTAAAAGATGCAAATGAATTAGCAGAAATGCTTTATCATTTACGAAATAAGAGACTAGTATTAATTGACACCGCTGGCATGAGTCAACGTGATTTACGTTTGACCGAACAGCTCAATACTTTAATGAAAAATGCGCGAGTGGACATACGTAGTTACCTTGTATTGAGTGCAACAGCACAGTTAGAGGTATTGCAAGAGACGGTTAAGCATTTTAAAAAGGTACACTTAAGTGGTTGTATATTCACAAAACTTGATGAATGCTTAAGTTTAGGAGAGATTATAAGTATTGCGATTCAAAATCGCTTACCAATAGGGTATCTTACTAATGGTCAGCGTGTGCCAGAGGACATTAGAGTGGCTAATGCAGAAAAACTAGTCAAAAAGGCTGAGCAACTGTACGCTAAACGTGCAAACGCGCAATTTAAAAGACATCCAAACTTGGAGTCTCATGCAGTAGGGATGTATGATTAATACAGTTTTAGATCAAGCAAGTGGCCTGCGAAGAATGAATCAAAATAATCAAGCTGTAAAAGTAATTGCAGTGACAGGCGGCAAAGGTGGCGTGGGTAAAACCAATGTCTCCTTAAATATGGCAATTGCAATGGGACAACAAGGCCAAAGGGTTTTGGTACTTGATGCTGACTTAGGGTTGGCAAACTGTGATGTGATGCTTGGACTCAGAGTTGAACGAAATCTCTCGCACGTATTATCGGGCGAATGTGAATTGGAAGATATTTTAGTCGAAGGTCCACACGGAATCCGTATTGTACCTGCAACATCAGGTTCTCAAAACATGGTAGAACTATCTCCAGCTGAACATGCAGGTCTCATCCGTGCTTTTGGCGAATTGAATGCTGACTATGATGTGCTGATTGTAGATACCGCAGCTGGTATTTCAGATATGGTGTTAAGTTTTTCAAGAGCAGCTCAAGATGTACTCGTAGTTGTATGTGATGAGCCGACTTCAATAACAGATGCTTATGCTCTAATTAAAATATTGAGTAGAGAGCATGGTGTCTATAAATTTAAAATAGTCGCTAATATGGTACGCAGCTTACGTGAAGGCCAAGAGTTGTTCGCAAAGCTTTCTAAAGTGACAGACCGTTTTCTAGATGTTTCTCTAGAGCTTGTCTCGACAGTTCCCTTCGATGAGAATATGCGTAAATCCATTCGTAAACAAAAAACGATTGTTGATCTCTTCCCTAAGTCACCCGCAGCAATTGCATTTAAAACGCTTGCAACAAAAGCGGCTAAATGGCCTATTCCAAATCAACCTTCAGGGCATTTGGAGTTCTTCATAGAAAAGCTTGTAAATCGCTAAGGCATCCTGTGTGAATAAAGTAATAGGGTATAGCACTGCAGATCAAATGACGAACATGATCGAAAGACATGTAACGTTAGTAAAGCGCATTGCATACCACTTACTGGCGCGATTGCCAGCGAGCGTTCAATTGGATGATTTAGTGCAATCAGGAATGATAGGCCTGATTGAAGCCGCGAAAAATTTCGATGGCTCAAAAGGTGCGAGTTTTGAAACGTATGCAGGAATCCGCATACGTGGAGCAATGTTGGATGAAATACGAAAAGGGGACTGGGTTCCACGATCGGTTCATAAAAATGCGAGAATGGTTGCGCAAGCGACTGCAGAATTGGAATCTTCATTAGGGCGAGAAGTAAAAGATATAGAAGTTGCTGAAAAACTTGATATTACGCTCAATGAATACCATGATATTCTTAATGATGTAAATAGCGGTAGGATTTTGGGGATTGAAGATCTAGGTGTTGATGAAGATGTGCTCCATAACGAAGAACATTTAAACTCTAGTGACACACCCTATGTTCATACACAAACAGAGCGGTTTAATGACTCCTTAATGGAAGCAATTAAAACTTTACCTGAACGTGATGCACTGGTTTTATCTCTTTACTACAATGATGAAATGAATTTAAAAGAAATAGGTGCAATTCTTGATGTGAGTGAATCAAGAGTTAGCCAAATACATGGCCAGGCAATGATAAAGCTAAAAGCAAAAGTCAGTGACTGGATTTGAATTAGAAGTACTGTAATTTGGGTTTAAACCTCACCGGAGGATGTTTTGGATAAAAACATGAAAATTCTTGTGGTAGATGACTTTTCAACTATGAGAAGAATCATTAAAAATCTGCTTAGGGACTTAGGATTTACTAATGTTCAAGAAGCTGATGACGGTAGCACCGCACTACCAATGTTACAAAATCAAGAGTTTGATTTTGTTGTAACTGACTGGAACATGCCTGGAATGCAAGGTATTGATTTGCTCCGAGCGATCAGAGCTGATGACAACCTTAAGCATTTACCCGTGTTAATGGTAACGGCTGAGGCTAAAAAAGAACAAATCATTGCTGCGGCTCAAGCGGGTGTTAACGGCTACATTGTTAAACCGTTTACCGCTGCGACGCTGAAGACTAAATTGGATAAAGTGTTTGAGCGTTTAGGTTAAACAAGAAGGAGAGCTTCATGTCGGCCAGCGCTATACCACAAATAACACTTGAACAAGCCAAACAGCTCGTCGAGCTTTTGGAAAATGGCGAACAAGAACAAGCGAATGAGCTGTTATTACAAATAAGCTCAGATGAACAGTCTGAGCTATTTGCAGAGGTTGGTAAATTAACTCGGCAACTTCATGACTCACTTAAAAACTTTGAGTTAGATGACAAGCTTTCTTCGTTAACACAAGAATCATTGCCGGATGCCAAGCAGCGATTAAATTATGTTATGGAAATGACAGAGCAAGCTGCAAATAAAACAATGGATGCCATTGAAGCTAGCTTGCCTCTCGCCGATAAGTTAAACGACGATATTAATAATCTTAAGCCCTCGTGGGATAGATTAATGTCACGGGACTTAAAGTTAGGTGAATTTAAGACGTTATGTCTTGAGCTTGATGACTTTATTCAAGGTACGCAAAAAGATACGCAACAACTTCATAGTTTGATGACTCAAGTATTAATGGCTCAAGATTATCAAGATCTGACAGGTCAAGTAATTCGAAGGGTTATCGAGCTGGTTCGAGAGGTAGAAGACAGTTTAATTTACATGTTAACTGTCTTTGGTTCTCCAGTTGAAACGTCAAAAGAAGTACACGAAAAAAATACGATTGTAGCCGATGTAAGTTCAACTGAACTAGATCAGGTTGCTGAAGGGCCGATTATTGATGCTGCTGAGCGTGATGATGTAGTTTCCGGTCAAGATGAAGTTGATGACTTATTATCGAGCTTAGGCTTCTAAATGGGAGAGCAGCTGCATGAGCTTTGAAGTTGATGAAGATATATTGCAGGATTTTTTGGTCGAGGCTGGTGAAATACTCGAATTATTGTCCGAGCAGTTAGTTGAATTAGAAAATAATCCTGAAGATGCAGATTTACTCAATGCTATATTTAGGGGCTTTCATACCGTTAAAGGTGGAGCTGGCTTTCTAGCAATGACAGAATTAGTTGATGCTTGTCATGGGGCTGAAAATATTTTCGATGTTCTCCGTCAAGGCAAACGCAGAGTCACTGCCGAGTTAATGGATGTCATTCTTCAAGCTCTCGACACTATTAATGAAATGTTTGCAAAGATTCAAAATAGAGAGCAACCTGATGCGGCTTCACCAGAATTACTCGATATTTTACATAAGTTAAGTAAGCCAGAGTCTGAAGATGAGGTTGGGGAGGTTGAAGAAACAGCTCCAGAAGAAGCATACTCTGAACCTGAACCTGAAAATGAATCAGAACCATCACAAGATGAGTTTGATGACATTTTTTTCGGTGAAGATCCTATAACACCAGAAGCTAGTTCACCAAGTTCAGATTCTATTGATGATATAACGGAAGATGAGTTTGAAAGCTTACTTGATGAGTTACATGGTTCTGGACAAGGGCCGGCTGCACAGCAATCCCCTGATTCAACAAGTTCTGATAATGATGATATAACAGATGATGAGTTTGAAAATTTACTTGATGAATTACATGGTTCAGGATCGTTCGGCGCTGTAAGCGCTTCAAATGAGCAACCCAAATCACCACCGAGTGTTGACACAAATGCTGCAAGTTCTGACGAAGAAATTACAGAAGATGAATTTGAATCATTACTTGATGAGCTTCATGGTTCTGGAGCTCCTAAAGCTGTCAGTAATGGCTCAAAGCAAGCTTCCGTTCAAGCTAAAGCAGAAGTGCCAGCTGCACCTAAAGCTGCACCAGCAAAACCTACACCAGTTGCTAAACCAGCAGCGCCTGTAGCAAAAGTACCAGAAAAGCCAACAGCGGCCCCTGCTAAAGCTCCGGCTCCTAAAGCTGCAGCACCTCAAGCTGAAACGACAGTTCGTGTTGACACTAAACGACTAGACCAAATTATGAATATGGTTGGTGAGCTAGTGTTAGTTCGCAATCGCTTGGTTAGTTTAGGTGCCACTGTTAGCAGTGAGAGTATGAGCAAGGCCATTTCAAACTTAGATGTCGTCACAGCCGATTTGCAAGGCGCCGTGATGAAAACTCGAATGCAACCTATTAAGAAAGTATTTGGACGTTTTCCTCGAGTCGTTCGTGATTTGGCTCGGAGTTTGAAAAAAGAAATTAATTTACTGCTCGTCGGTGAAGAAACTGATTTAGATAAAAACTTAGTTGAAGCATTAGCAGATCCTTTAGTTCATTTAGTTAGAAACTCTGTTGACCATGGGATTGAAATGCCAGATGACCGTGAGGCATCTGGAAAAGTTAGAACAGGTACCGTGACTTTGTCTGCATCTCAAGAAGGGGATCATATCTTATTAAAGATTGAAGATGACGGTGCAGGTATGGATCCTGAGAAACTTAAAAATATTGCAATTGGTAAAGGTGTGATAGACGCAGATGTTGCGGCTAGACTCTCTGATACTGAAGCTTATAACTTAATTTTTGCCCCTGGCTTTTCAACTAAAGAGGAAATATCAGACATCTCAGGGCGAGGTGTGGGTATGGATGTTGTAAAGACAAAAATAACTCAATTAAATGGTTCAATTAATATTGAATCACAAAAAGGAGTGGGAACCACATTAGAAATAAAAGTGCCCCTGACTCTGGCTATTTTACCAACATTAATGGTCATGGTTGGTAAGCAAACGTTTGCCTTGCCTTTGGCAGGTGTAAGTGAGATTTTCCATCTTGACTTAACGAAAACGAATCTTGTTGATGGTCAATTGACAATAATTGTTAGGGAAAAAGCAATTCCGCTCTTTTATTTAGAGAAATGGTTGATCAGAAATTATCAATCCAATGATCAAAAACGTTCTCAAGGGCATGTTGTAATTGTTCAATTAGGCACACAACAAGTTGGCTTTGTAGTTGACTCTTTAATTGGTCAAGAAGAAGTTGTTATTAAACCTCTTGATGCGTTGTTGCAAGGCACACCAGGAATGGCTGGCGCAACAATTACGTCGGATGGTGGGATTGCTCTGATTCTTGATGTACCGAGTATGCTTAAACATTATGCCGGTAAAACAAAATAAATAATGGTGAGAACCCTAAATGGCAGTTAAAGTTTTAGTTGTCGACGATTCTAGTTTTTTTCGTCGTAGAGTCAGTGAAATAATCAATCAAGATCCTGATATGGAAGTGATTGGTACTGCTAATAATGGAAAAGAAGCGATTGAGCAAGCTGCTGCGCTTAAACCCGATGTGATAACAATGGATATTGAGATGCCAGTGTTAGATGGTATCAGCGCAGTTAAAAAAATAATGGAGTTGAATCCAACTCCTATTTTAATGTTTTCATCATTAACTCATGCTGGAGCATCAGCAACGCTTGATGCCCTTGAAGCCGGTGCTTTGGATTTTTTGCCGAAAAAATTTGAAGATATTGCTCGAGATAAAGAAGAAGCAACGAGGTTATTACAACAAAAAGTAAAAGAAATTGGTCGACGTAGAGTGAGCCGTTTCACGCGTGCTCAGCCAGTTGTGCAGTCACCTTCGTCAGCAAGAAGTTCAACAGTTAAACAACCTGACCGAAGCTTTAGTTCGACGAAACCGTCTGAACCAAAAATCACTGAAGCTGAAGTAAGAGCTTCCGGAAAAAAATATCAATTAGTTGCAATTGGAACGTCAACTGGTGGTCCTGTCGCACTTCAAAGTATATTAACTCAGTTACCTGCAAACTTTCCTCATCCAATCTTGCTGATTCAACATATGCCAGCAGCTTTTACGCCTGCATTTGCATCTCGTCTTAATAGTTTATGTAAAATCCAAGTTAAAGAAGCTGAAAATGGTGACATACTTCGTTCTGGTGTAGCTTATCTTGCTCCTGGAGGTAAACAGATGCTGGTCGAAGGCCGAGGTAATGGACAAAAGCTCAAGGTTTTCGAAGATGATAATGCGCGAGTCACCTACAAACCAAGTGTTGATGTGACATTTGCAAGCGCGGCAAAAAGTTATGGCGATAGCGTCTTAGCAGTTGTTTTAACGGGAATGGGAGCTGATGGCCGTGAAGGTGCTCGCATGTTGAAGCAAGCAGGTTCAAAAATTTGGGCCCAAGATGAAAAGTCGTGTGTTGTTTACGGAATGCCACAAGCTGTAGCGAATGCAGGGTTAGCAGAAGCAAGTATCGCGTTAAGCGATGTTGCAGCGAGGATTACAAGAGAAGTAGGCTGTGGATAGACTGTCTATTGTCGGTGTAATTGTAGCTCTTGCTGCAATAGGGATAGGCTACAAAATCGAAGGCGGATTAGTTTCTAGCCTGATAAATTTGCCAGCTTTATTGATTGTATTGGGTGGCACATTAGGGGCTGTGATGCTTCAGTCACCTAAATCTGAGTTTTTTTGTGGTTTGCGGATGCTAAAATGGGTGTTTATTCCTCCAAAATTAAGAATTGACGAAGGGATCGCTAAAATTACCCGTTGGTCTCATAAAGCAAGGCAAGATGGTTTTTTATCTCTTGAAAAAGAAGCGCTTGATAGCGACGAGTATTTTATCAGTAAAGGATTGAACATGCTGATTGATGGAGTCGAAACGAATCAATTTCGAGAAGCTATGGAAACAGAGCTCATTTTACGAAGAGAAAGCTTGTTTAAATCTGCAAAAATTTATGAAGCGATGGGAGGGTATAGTCCTACCATTGGTATTTTGGGGGCAGTATTAGGCCTAATTCAAGCAATGACATTTATTAAGCAACCAGAGCTTTTAGGCGCCGGTATTGCAACGGCTTTTATTGCAACAATTTATGGAGTTGGCTTTGCAAATTTATTTTTTATACCTGTCGCGAATAAATTACGTTTTTTAATAGAGCAGCAAATGTTGTATCACGAATTATTGACTGAAGGAATGATTGCTATTTTATTGGGTGATAGCCCTCATAGTATTGAACTAAAATTATCAGCTTTTAAGGTCGAACGTCATTACGTTGCAGGCCGAAGCTAGGTCGCTCCTATATGAGACGATACCGAGACCTTAGAGTTTCCTCTGAAAATAACCATACTGAAAGATGGCTTGTTTCTTACGCAGACTATATGACGTTAATGTTTGCACTTTTTGTTGTTCTTTATTCGATGGCCATTACAAAAGAGAACGAATTTGAAGTGCTTTCTACTTCACTTGAACATGTATTTGTTAAATCTGCACTGAAGTCTTCTGAGCAAGGCTCAGGAGTGAAAGGTGAGGGTTTATTAATAGAAAACTCACTTGATACAGAATTTAATTTATATGGTAACGCTCTGATCAATGAAGAGAGAGGGCCTGAGCTTCTTGATGGATTTGGGGATTTAGTGAATCTTCAGAAAAAACGGCTTGGTAGCCCACTTGAATCTCTTAATCAAAATCTTCAAGCAGCCTTATTTGATCATATCGAGGCTGGAGAGGCGAAGCTAGAGCTTGATGATGATTGGCTGACTATAGAGTTAAGCTCGGGCTTGTTATTTGGTAGTGGGAGCGCAGTTTCTACCAACGAAGCTAAAAAAGTAGTGGCCGATGTATATGACATTATTAAAAGTGTAGATAATTACATCAGAATTAGGGGGTTTACCGATAATTTACCGATTAATAATGAGCTTTTTAATTCTAATTGGCAGTTATCAGTGGCAAGAGCGACACAGATGTTACTTGAATTGGAATCATTAGGCGTTAACCCTGCGCAAATGGCTGTAGAAGGTTACGGTGAATTTTCACCGTTTGCATCAAATGATACCCCTGAAGGGCGAGCAGAAAATAGAAAAGTTGTTATTGCTTTATCAAAGTACGGCTTACCGCCAGTGATAGAGTCTGAAAATTCAAGCCAAGAAAATACTCAAAAAACGGTTATAATTGAAGATGTTCATAGTAATAATGAAGTGAGAAATAACCAAATAAAAGTAATTGAGTTACCAAATGGTGGCATTCGTATTACGACCCGAGAAGAAGAAAAACAGTAGTAAGGAATAATTTTGAAAATTTGGACTGTTGCAAACCAAAAAGGGGGGGTAGGCAAAACGACTACGACAGTGTCGCTTGGCGGTATTCTTGCATCTCAGGGAAAAAAGGTCTTATTAATTGATACTGATCCTCATGCTTCTTTGACTTACTATTTTGGAATTGATTCAGAAGAATTAGAAATTAGTGTTTATGATATCTTTTCTCGTGGTAAAAACATGAAGAAAGAAGAAATTCTTCAATCATTATGCCCTTCATCGATGGATAACTTAGATATTCTCCCTGCGACAATGGCTATTGCTACATTAGACCGAAGTATGGGGAATAAAAATGGCATGGGATTACTTTTAAAAAAGGCCCTAGCTAAGTTAGATGACGAGTATGACTATGCCATTTTAGATTGCCCTCCAGTTTTGGGAGTGCTGATGGTCAACGCATTGGCTGCAAGTGAGCGAATTTTAGTGCCTGTTCAAACTGAATTTCTGGCCTTAAAAGGGTTAGATCGAATGATGCGTACGATGGAGCTTATGCAAAGCTCTCAATCAAAAAGCTATAAATATACGATTGTACCTACAATGTATGATAAAAGAACAAAGGCGTCTCTTGAGGCATATAAAAGTCTAAGAGCGAGTTATGGTGATGCAGTTTGGCCTGGCGTAATCCCGGTTGATACGAAGTTTAGAGATGCAAGTTTAGCGATGAAAGTACCAAGTTTATATTGCCCAAAGGCACGTGGTGTCTATGCTTATGAAGCGTTGTTAAAATACCTATTAAAACTAAAGGATAGTGATTAATCATGAGCAAACAGTTATTTGCGAATGAAAAAATAATGAAGCAGTATTTAACTGCTTTATTAAATGAGGACGATCCTAATTTAAACTCCGTTAATTTAGACCCTGTCGCTAAACTCTTACAGCAAGTACCGTTGATAACAGAAAAAGAAGAATCTGAAGAAAAAAAATTAGAAACTATCGAAGTTTTATCTTCAGTAAATCAAGCTATTGACGATACAAAAAAATTAGAAACGCAATTAAATAATGAATCGGCTATCCCACCTGTCAGAACTTATCAGGATGATTATAGAAATGGTGAGTTTCAAGCATTATTTTTTAATGTAGCTGGTTTGACATTAGCCGTGCCATTAAAGTCATTAGGTGGTATTCATCAGCTAGGTGAAATTAATAGTATCTTTGGTAAACCTGATTGGTTTAAAGGGGTGATGCTCCACCGCGAAGAAAAATTAAGCGTTATTGATACTGCTAAGTGGGTAATGCCAGAAAAATATGACAAAACCTTAAAAGAAGCACTAAACTATCAATATCTTATTATGTTAGGTGATAGTCATTGGGGCTTGTTAGCTGAAAATTTGGTCAATAATATTACGTTGAAAAATGATGATGTAAAATGGCGTGAACATTCAGGAAAGCGCCCCTGGCTGGCTGGCTTGATTAAAGAAAAAATGTGCGCTTTAGTTGATGTTACATCGCTAATTGAATTACTTGAAAAAGGTTTAGATAGCCAAGATTAACTCTCGGTTTTGCTATAGGAGCATACAAATGAGTCAAGAACGAATTTTATCATCCAATGCTGTTGATAATGACGAGGTATTGCAATGGGTTACCTTTCATTTAGAAGATGAGACCTATGGTATTAATGTAATGCAAGTTCAAGAAGTGTTACGTTATACCGAAATTGCCCCCGTACCTGGAGCACCTGCGTATGTTTTAGGGATAATAAACTTACGTGGTAATGTTGTTACCGTTATCGATACGCGCGCACGATTCGGGTTGGTAGGTAATGATGTTACTGACAATTCAAGAATTGTAATCATTGAAGCTGATAAGCAAGTCATAGGTATCTTGGTTGATAGTGTAGCTGAAGTTGTTTATTTACGAAGTTCAGAAATTGACAGCACGCCAAATATTGGCACAGAAGAAAGTGCTAAATTCATCCAAGGAGTCTCAAATCGAGATGGTGAGTTATTGATTCTTGTTGATTTAAATAAACTTTTAAATGACGAAGAGTGGGACGAACTGAGTAACTTTTAGTTACTAACTATTGCCGAGCAGCACGTTATATTATGATATTTGAAGTACTTATATTGCTTAATTTAGCAATAGTGTTTTTTGCAATAGGGTTTATGTTACGTACTCGTACATTACAAAAAGGGCGGGATGAGAGTAAACAAAAAGAAATAGAGGCATTATCTCAACAAAATGCCATTCTTCGCAGTGAAATTGAAGAAGTACGTGGTGGCCTATTAAGCATTGGGAAAAGGATGCTTCAATTAGAAACGACAACAAACGAGTTGCTTCAAAATCAGCAAGAATTAAAATTTGTTGATCCAGACTCTAAAATGTACTCCCGAGCGGTCAAAATGGTTGAGCTTGGAGCTGATCTTGACGAAATTATTAAAGAGTGTGAATTACCTCGCGCTGAAGCTGAGCTTCTATTATCACTTCATCAACAAAAAAGTTAAGCTTTGATGTTGAGCTTATTGTTAAGGCCTTTCCAGCCTGGAGGGAATTTCCCTTGGATTACGTAGGACAAGGCAATAAGCTCAGCTATTACAATATAGAGCTCTTTAGGGATCTCTTCCCCTAGCTCTAAATGCTGTAGCGTTTTAGTTAGATTTTCGTCTTGATGAATTAAGATATCTTTTTCTTTAGCTAGCGCGATAATCTCTTTTGCTAAATCACCAAATCCTTTAACTGAGACACTTGGAGCTGAGCGCCCATCGTAGAGTAATCCAATTGCTGAGTATGGTTCATTCATGTTTACACCTTAATATTAATAATACTATGCTGATCAAAAAATGATGAGCTTGATTCTTTCGCATGTTTGAGTGTTATTTGTTCGATATGTAAGCCGTGTTCATTTAATCGCTGCTTTAAGCTATGAATGTGCGGCTCGGTCTTTGTTGTTAATTGTTCTGATGATGCAACAAGATCAAAACTAACAGATTTACCCATAATTTGAGCATGTGTTTGCAACTTCCCTAGTTCACCTAAATCAAAATTGAGCCTAACAAACCATATTTTCTTACTCGCGCCGTCTACTTTATTTTTTTTCTCATAATGGCCAATTTTAACCTCTGTCTGTTGTGCTTCAGCTGCTAATTTCATCGGAAGTAGAAACTGGAAAATGGAGGGAAGATCAGGTTGTGTTGTGTTTTGTAGCTGGTTGCTTTGTAAGGCTGACTGAATCTGCCCAATATCTTGTAAAACAGGGTTGGCTGAATGCTGTGATAAGAGGGAATTCAGGTCAAATTTATTCTTAGGAAAAAAAAGCTGCAGTATCCCTTCAAGCTTATTATTGATAGTTAGCTGCTGGTTATGATGCTGAGCAAGATCTAGAGTTAGAAGTTCTACAGATAATAGATTAATGGCATTAGCAAACGCAGATGGTGCAATTGCAGTTGGAAGCTTTGTAGGTTGTATTATTTGTGTTACTTCTGTTTGAACCTTATTAGGTGAAAGCGTTTCGGCAGAAATTAGTTGAGAAAAAGCGCGATGTATCAGTTTATTTAACTCTTTTGCTTCGGGAATGCCTTGCTCCGATAAACGATTAATCACTTTACCGAGTTGGTTTAAATCTAACTTATCGTGAGGTTTGTCTGTTAAAGAGAGTGAATTTGTATGACTGGTTTTTTGTGAGGTTCCTGTATTAAATATACGATTGGAGGCTTGGGTGTCGATTTTTAGCGGCAAGTTACCATTGTTGGCTTTGTCTGAAGTGAGTGTTTGCGTTTTTTGTACCTGGTTATCAGTAGCTTGGAATAGCGTTTTCCCCTCCATTTTTTGGCTTAAATCGGATCCTGCAGTACTTGTGTTTGCAGATAGATTTTGCTGAATGAAGGTTGTTTCTAGTTTGAGCTGCTGCGCTGGTTGAGCTGTGGGCCCCGAAGGGGCTGCAGGTTGAACAGCACGACTAATTTTATGCCATAGGGTTGTAAGAGTTGCGGTGCCAGAACTTGAAGGTTGATTTGGAGTAGTTAAAACAGCTGATTGTTTAGGATTATTTTGTTGTTCATTGAATAACTGTGAGTTTTGGATAGCGTTATCCATAGAGTTAGCATTTGCTTTTGTGCAAAGCGATATCTGAAGTGATATAGGGGCTTTCTCAACAGAGAGATGTAACTCATTTTTGTTTTTTGAAAGATGATTGATTGCATGCCATTCAGGTTCAATTTTGCTCGCTCTCGTTATCGGCAATGAAATATGCTTGTTAGCCACTTTTAGCTCAAGGTTTTGTGCGGTCGGGATCCGTATCTCTCCCTCCGATAGTCCTTTACTCAACAACCCCAATAACTTCTCTGCCGAAAAAGCTTGAGAGTGAATAATCCTTGAGTGGGGAGGCGCGCTAATATTGGCCATGACTTGACCATTTTTGAAATTCATAGTCGCGACTAAGTTGTCTGTTTTGGCGAGCAAACCTGCGATTGAACTATTGGTCGGTAACGCAGCTTTTAATGTCGGAAAAAACAGCTTGTTGAGTGATGGGTTGACTGTTACAGGCAGCAAGACTGAGTTAGATCCTAACTGAGTATTTGATGCAGGAGTAAAGAGTTTAAGTAAACTTAATAATTCATTTGGCTGCAGTTTAATTGCAACAGAAAGGTGTTCTTTGAGTGTTATTAATTGTTGAGAGTTAAAAGTGAGTGTACCTGATTGGACTAGAAATTTATTTTGTTTTTGTTCAGTACTTAAAGGTAACGAAACCTGCTGCCAGGCGCCGTTTATCTGGATTTCAGCTTTCAGTACTTGGCCATCACTTTGAGCATTTTTGATTGGATAGCTTTGATTGATGACCAATTTTTGTGCTAAGTGAGCCTGTTCAGCTGAAAGTTTAAGCTGTTGCGTGTTTGTTAGGGAAATTTCACTAATATTTTGCATTTATGTTTTAAATCAATATTTAAGCATTTCTAAGATAAAGCTAACTTACGCTTTGCAATATCATTATGATAGACTACTGGCCTCTTTGGGGTATAGAGAAAGTTACTTTTTGTTAAATGTCGAATCAATAACTTGCATCAAACAAGAGCGTTGTTTGTTTGAAAATCTTTCTTTTGAGTTAAATTCAGGAGAAATCATGCAATTAGAAGGTCCTAACGGGGCTGGTAAAACATCATTATTGCGTATTGTGGCTGGTTTCTCTCGACCAGAGCAAGGTCGTCGCTTATGGTTTGGTGAAGATATCGCAAAAGATGAAGATGACTTTTTAGGACAGCTGTTATTCATTGGTCATAAAACGGGTGTTAATACACAGCTTACAGCCATTGAAAATATCCAATTTTGGCAGCAAACACATGGCTATACCCAGTCAATTGATTATTATCATTTATTAGCGCAGCTCGGGCTTGTGGGCCTTGAAGATGTCCCGGTGCGGATGTTATCCGCTGGTCAACAACGCCGAGTCGCTCTTGCTAGATTGTGGGTGTCCGATGCTAAACTTTGGATGCTTGATGAACCCTTTACCGCAGTTGATAAAAAAGGGGTGACATTGTTACAGCAGCAATTTCTCATGCAGTTAGCAAGAGGGGGTAGTATTTTACTCACTAGCCATCAAGATTTGACTGAGCAATTTGAGAATTTGAAAACGTTGACTTTGGAGTATCGATTCTGATGCTTCGTGAATATTCTTACCGCAGCCTATTCTGCGCTGTCTACACCAAAGACATCCGTTTAGCGTTTCGTCAGCGTTCAGAAATCATTAATCCTTTGTTGTTTTTTACCATTGTTATCAGTCTGTTTCCGCTCGGTGTCGGGCCTGAACCTGCATTGCTATCTCGCATGGCCCCCGGAATTATTTGGGTTGCAGCTTTATTAGCAACTATGTTGAGTTTAGATAAATTATTTCGTGATGATTATAATGATGGTTCACTGGAGCAGTTAATGGTGAGCCAGTATCCAATGCCTCTCGTTGTTCTTGCCAAAGTTTCAGCTCATTGGACGACAACAGGGTTGCCTTTAGTGCTTTTTTCTCCTCTGTTTGCCTTGTTATTAAATTTAGAAAGTGAAGCCTGGCAAGCGACAATTATAACATTATTGATTGGCACACCATTATTGAGTTTAATCGGTGCGATTGGCGCAGGGTTAACTGTTGGTTTGCAAAAAGGGGGGATTTTGTTAAGTTTATTAGTCTTGCCTCTGTATATACCCGTTTTAATATTTGCTACCTCTGCGATTGATACCGGTTCGATGTCTCTTGCGTATCATGGTCAGTTAGCAATTTTAGGTGCGATGTTAGCGTCAGCAATGATACTCGCACCTATTGCCGTTTCATCAGCATTGAAAGTGAGTGTAAGTTAATTATGTGGAAGTGGTTACATCCGTATGCGAAAGCTGAAACAGCTTATCGCTTGTGCAATTTGTTTTTGCCTTACTTTGCCGTAATTACGGCGGTATTGTTGGTTGTTGGTTGGGTGTGGGGATTAGCTTTTGCTCCTGCAGATTATCAACAAAAAGACAGCTACCGAATTATTTTTATACATGTACCTTCAGCAATTTTGTCTATGGGGGCGTACTCGTCAATGGCTATTGCTGCATTCATCGCGTTAGTTTGGCAAATTCGTAATGCAGAGCTTGCAGTTATCGCTATAGCACCTGTTGGTGCCGTCGTTACTGCTATCGCGTTAATTACCGGAGCCGCTTGGGGAAAGCCCATGTGGGGAGCATGGTGGGTTTGGGATGCGCGGCTGACCTCTGAATTAATTTTATTATTCCTTTATCTAGGCGTGATTTCTCTTTATCACGCTTTTGAAGATAAAGCCTCGGCAGGACGAGCTGCGAGCATTCTTGCAATCGTTGGTGTGGTTAATTTACCGATAATCCACTTTTCAGTGGAGTGGTGGAATACCCTGCATCAAGGTGCGACCATCACTAAATTTGACTCCTCGGCCATCGACAAGTCTATGTTCTGGCCTCTGATGGTTAATATTGCTGCATTTGCTGCTTTGGTCGGAACCGTCACTCTAATTCGATTAAAAAATGAAATCTTGTTGCGCGAAAAACACCGCCCCTGGGTGAAAGCGCTAGTTAATGGAGATCACTAATGCAGTTTAGTTCTTTTTCAGAGTTTATTGCGATGGGCGGTTATGGCTTTTTTGTTTGGCTGTCTTATGGAAGTTGCTTTTTACTTTTAGCAGGGATTGTGGTGGCGAGTGTTCGTGGGCATAGACAAACACTGAATAACATAAAAAATCAGCTAGCGCGTGAGCAGCGTATTAAACGTGCTCAGCAGGAGGAAAAAGCATGAACCCTCGGAGAAAAAAGCGGTTGATGGCCATTATCGCGATTATTTTTGGTATTGGGACATCTGTTGCATTAGTGCTTTTTGCCCTTCAAGAAAACATTAATTTATTTTATACCCCGAGTGAATTAATTGAAGGTAAGGGCCCAGACAAACAAAAGCCTTATGTTGGGCAAAAGCTCAGAATTGGCGGAATGGTTGTACCTGGAAGTGTTGTTCGTGATGAAGACTCATTGTTTGTGGAATTTAAGCTTATCGACACAGGCCCGTTAGTTACGGTTCGCTACCAGGGAATTTTGCCAGATTTATTCCGTGAGGGGCAAGGGATCGTTGCACAAGGACACTTAACCGCACCAGACACCATTGAAGCGTTTGAAGTGCTAGCAAAGCATGATGAAGAATACATGCCTGCTGAGGTCGCAGAAGCAGTTAAAGGCATTAAGCATGAAAAGCCTGTTTACAACATACCAAAGGGGTATTAGTTATGATCCCAGAGTTAGGTTTTCTATCACTCACGATTGCAATGGCATTATGCATTCTATTATGCATTTATCCTTTATGGGGGGCACATACTGGTAACTTGCGCCTAATGCGAGCTGCGCCAGCTTTAGCGATGGGCCAGTTTGTTTTTGTACTTCTTTCCTATTTAGCACTGGTTTATACCAGCCTACATGATGATTTCACTGTGGCGTATGTTGCGAATAATTCAAGCTCCGTATTGCCTTGGTATTATAAAATAACATCGACATGGGGTAACCATGAAGGGGCGATGCTCGTTTGGGTCCTTATTCAAGCCCTGTGGACTGTGCTGGTGGCAATGTTGTCAAAATCACTGCCTTGGTTATTGCGTGCACGTGTTTTAGGTGTTTTGGGGTTTTTAGGTGTAGGCTTTATGTCCTACACACTACTATTATCGAGTCCATTTGAATCGCTATTACCTTACTTTCCTGTAGAAGGACGCGACCTTAACCCATTGTTACAAGATCCCGGTATGATTATCCATCCTCCTTTGCTTTATATGGGTTATGTGGGTTTATCGGTTTCTTTTTCTTTTGCTATTGCCGCTTTATTAACAGGCAAGCTTGATAACACCTGGGCTAAATGGTCTCGCCCATGGACGATGGCTGCGTGGGCTTTTTTAACCTTAGGGATCACCATCGGTAGTTGGTGGGCATATGCCGAATTAGGCTGGGGTGGCTGGTGGTTTTGGGATCCAGTTGAAAATGCGTCTTTGATGCCATGGCTGGTTGCAACCGCGCTGATCCACTCGTTATCTGCTACAGAGAAACGTGGTGTGTTTAAATCGTGGACTGTCCTATTAGCGATTGCGGCATTCTCATTAAGTTTACTCGGTACGTTTATTGTGCGCTCAGGCATTATTGTGTCAGTGCATGCCTTTGCCACTGATCCGGCTCGAGGAAGCTTTATTTTGGCTTTCTTACTCGTCGTGGTCGGAGGGAGTTTATTACTTTACGCGCTGCGTGTGGCTGAAGTACGAAGTGAAGGGCGTTATCAGCTGTTTTCTCGCGAAGTAGCGCTTTGGCTCAATAATATCTTTTTAGTCGTTGCGACACTGATTGTGCTGCTGGGTACTCTCTTACCACTGGTACACAAAGAGTTAGGGTTAGGCTCAATATCGATTGGTACGCCTTTCTTTAATCAAATGTTCTCAATTTTATTAGTGCCTTTCGCTAGCCTGTTGGCACTGGGTCCTATGCTTCGGTGGAAGCAAAATAAACTTAAACTGGTTTTTAATAAATATGCATTGTCGGGGTTAATAAGCGTGATCGTTTCTTCGGCTTGGTTGTTTTCGAGTTATGATGAAGTCAAAGTTATAACATTAGTCGCAGTGATGCTTGCTGTCTGGATTGTGGTGACTTCTATGGTCGATATCGGGTTAAAGGTCGCTGAGTCAGCATCGATTTCATTAGGATTGAAAAAGTTAGGATTAAGTTACTGGGCAATGATTTTGGGCCATATTGGTTTTGCGTTTGTAATAGCTGGAGTGGCATTAACGTCAGCTTACTCAGTTGACCGCTCGGTCAAAATGAACCCAGGTGATATAGCAAGCCTCAATGAATATGATTACCGCTTTGACGGTGTTAAATCGATCACAGGTAAAAACTTTACAGGTCATGCTGGTGTGGTCACTGTGCTTAAAGAGAACCAATTTGTTGTCGAGCTGTATGCAGAAAAACGCCTATATACCATTGGAAAGCAATTTATGACTGAAGCCGCTATTGATGATGGCTTTACCCGTGATTTATACCTTGCTTTAGGCGAGCAATTTGATAATGGTGCGTGGTCTTTACGGATTTATCATAAGCCATTTGTGCGTTGGATGTGGCTAGGTGGGATTATCATTGCACTCGGAGGCTTTTTGATTTTATTCGATAAGCGTTATCGTCGGCGTCAGGTCATTCAAACAAGTGATGATAGTAAAGGAGTGATGGCATGAATCGTAAGCTATTGTTTTTAACACCGTTAGCGATTTTTTTATTGCTCAGTGTCTTCTTGTTTAAAGGGCTTTTCTCTGATCCTCGAGTGTTGCAAAGTGGACGTATCGGTCAAACTATGCCTGAGTTTGTATTACCTGATTTAATGCACCCTGAAAAGCAATGGCGAAATACCGACTTATTGGGTGAAGTCTATCTGTTGAATGTGTGGGGAACCTGGTGCCCGACATGTGTGGCTGAATTGGGCTACTTAACTGAATTAAGAAATCAAGGTATAAAGATTGTCGGCTTATATTTTGAGCAAGGTTATGATGCTGATTTTGGCGACCAATTTAGCCTGCCTGAATTGCAAATGGAAGTGGCCGACATGCTCAATCGAGCGGGCAATCCATACGCATTCAATATGCTCGACCTCAATCGAACTGTGTTGTTAGATTTAGGCGTCTCTGGCGCTCCTGAAACTTTCTTAGTTGACAGTAAAGGGACTATTTTATTACATCACACTGGTGATATTAATAGTCGAGTTTGGCGAGCGAAATTTGCTCCGGTTATTGCAGAGTTAGCACCATGAAGTATTTATTTGTTTTAATTTCTTTAGTCGTTACTTCGTTTGTTTATGCCAGTGAAGACCAATATCAATTCGCGAGTCCTGAGCAAAAAAATATCTTTGCAGAGTTAACCCATGAGTTGCGTTGCCCTAAATGTCAGAATCAAAATATTGCAGACTCCGATGCGATTGTTGCAAAAGACCTACGTGAAAAAGTGCTTGCCTTGGTTGAAGAGGGCAAGGGCAAAGACGAAATCATCGAATTTATGATCGATCGTTATGGTTATTTTGTGCATTACAAACCGCCAGTCACTGCTTCGACATTAGTATTATGGGTATTGCCAGTGTTATTTGTTTTATTTGGTTTTGGTGCTGTGATTGCTCGTCAAAAGAAGGCTTCTCAAGCGCAAAGCTGGTCTGAACAAGATGAAAGCACACTCAATGAGCTAATCAACAAATATCAACGTAAGGGAGAACAGGTATGACAGAGTTCTACTTATACGCAGGGATATTAATTTTATTTGGCTGTGTTTTCGTGGTCTTACCTTTTATGCGAAAAGATACGTTAGTTTCAGTGGATCCAGGAACGAATGCAGAGCGCATTGATATCTATCATCAGCGACTTGCTGAATTGGCGCAAGAGCAGCAAGATGATCGTTTATCAGATGAAGGGTATCAGCAAGCCATCGTTGAGCTAAAAAAACGTTTGCTAAACGAACTGGCACCAGAAAAGCAATTTAACCTTAAAGGTAATAACTTAGTATTGGCATGCGTAGGCACGTTATTTATGCTGAGCTTTTCGGTTATTTTCTACAGTATTAGCGGGAGTCATCAGCAGCAGCAAAGCTGGTTAGACGCGATAGATAAATTACCTGAATTGGGTCAGCGAGCCGTCATGCAAACGGGCGATCCCTTGACGCCTAACGAGTTACAGCAATTTGCTTTAGGGTTAAGAACAAAGCTGTCGACTAATGGGGATGATCAAGTTGCCTGGATGTTGCTCGGGCGAGTGGCTATGTCATTAAATGATTTAACAATGGCCACTCAGGCGTTCGAAAAATCACTTAAAATCAATCCTGATAATGTAAATGTAATGCTTGCGTATAGTCAAGCGTTGTTAGTTGATGGCTCCGAGGAGTCGATTAACAAAGCAGCGAAAAAATTGTCAAAAATTTTGCAACAAAATCCAACTAATATGGATGCAATTTCGCTTCTGGCATTAATCGCTTACGAAAGAAAAGACTGGCTTGAAGCTAAAGCTGCGTTCGAGTTGTTGTTAAGCAGTATGGAAAAAGCCGATCCACGCTATGCGTTGATTGAACAACGAATCGCAGAGTTAAACCAGCAGTTGAATGAGAGCTCAGAAGCCTCTGTTAACAAAAACTCACAAACTATGGCTTTACAGCCAAGGCAATTAACGGTCAGACTTAGCATCTCTGACGATTTAGCTAATAATGTTCCTGAGGGGGCTACTTTATTTGTGTTTGCAAAAGCAGCTCAAGGACCCCAAATGCCATTAGCAGTCGTTAAGCTCGCACGTGTTGACTTATCAAAAACGGTACTGCTTTCTGAAGCAAATGCGATGATGCCGTCATTAACGTTGGCGCAGTTTGATCGCGTTATTGTTACGGCGCGTATTTCGATAGATGATAAGGTCGATGTACAGCCTGGTGAGTTACAAGGTCAAAGTACAGTAATTGACTTAAACACCGAAACAGAGGTTTCGTTGACGATTAATCAGCTTATTCAATAGGGACAGCATGTATAAAACTGCAGTAGTGTTATTAATTTGGTTTTCTTTGGTTGGCTGCGCGCAAGTACCAGAAGAAAAACAAGATGAGCGCGATCCACTTCAAGCTCTCAACCGCCCAGTTTATGATTTTAACATGGACGTGCTTGACGCTTATGTGCTTCGACCTGCTGCAGTTGGTTACAGTACAATCACACCTCAACCGGTGAGAAACGGTATTGTTAATTTTATTGAAAATTTACAGACACCTGTAGACGGTGTAAATGCTGCCTTACAAGGCAAGCCCAGTAATGCGGGCGTAAGTGTTGCTCGGTTCCTTATTAACTCGACAGTAGGGGTCTTAGGTATATTTGATGTTGCCTCTGAGATTGGTTTGGAGCTAGAAGAAGAAGATTTTGGTCAAACGTTGGGTGTTTGGGGGGTCGGTGATGGGGCATATTTGATGTTGCCCGCGATGGGCCCGAGTACAGCCCGTAATTTTACGGGGGATATTGTTGATAACTTTATTGTGCCACAAGTCGCATTAACGACTCCGCAAAGCTTGATTATCTTTGCTTTTAAAGCACTTGAAGCCCGTGCCTCTTTATTTGCACAAGAGTCATTACTCAATGAATCCCTTGATCCATATATTTTCATGAAAGATATCTACTTCCAGCGTCAGTTGTATGAATTACACGATGGTAATCCGCCGCTTGAAAAAGAGCCGGAGACATACGAAGAAGATTTCCTCGAAAACTTATAATAAAAAAGCCGATGATATTTCATCGGCTTTTTTAGGGGGGTCATTTTACTAAGAAATAGCAGCCAGCTGCATGTTTGCCCACTGTACAGCTTCGTGGTAAGCATCGGGAACTTCTTTTGAATTGAGATTCAGTTGCTCGATGATTGTATTGGCTGACTCCCATTGTGCTTTTTCATAATGCTTTACTAATTGGAGATACTGGGCTAACACGCCTTCATCTTTGAGTAAGGCATCTTTAATTTCGTTTGATAAAGGCAGCTTAGCAAGGGCATTTTCCATGGTTTCATCTAAAATTGCATCAATCAGAGATAGCATGCCTGCTAGGAATGCCATTGCGGTATCTTTCATTTGACCGTGGCTCTGGGCTATTTTTTCCGCAAAACGTGCTCGGGTTAATGAAAGGTTCATTAACTCAATCGGCTTATTAGATGAGACTTGCGCAGCAAACAATACAGACAGAAATTTATTGAGCTCTTTGGCACCTAACACAACAAGAGCTTGTTTAATTGTACTGATTTCTGCTCGGCGCTTAAAAGCCGCAGAGTTTGAATAGCGAAGTAATTTGTAGGATAAATTTACATCTCGCTCAAAGACCTCGGTTATTTTCCTCAGATTAATTTCAGAGTTTGATGTTTCGTAGAGTAATTCAGCAAGCGTCATTTCAGATGGGGCAAGTGATTTACTTTGGATGACTTCGGGTTTAGAAAAAAAGTAACCTTGAAAGTAGGTAAAACCCAGTGCTTGTGCGGTTTCAAATTGTTTATGAGTTTCAACTTTTTCCGCTAGGAACTCAATATGCGGAAACTCTTTAGTCTCGGCTTGAATTTGCTTGATTTCATCCTCATTGAGCACTTGAAAATCAATTTTGATGATATCAACAAAGGGATAAAAATGGCGCCAAACCGGATTATGTATGTAATCATCAAGGGCGATGGTATAACCCTTTTCTTTTAAATCTTGGACAATGGCCAGCAGGCGCTTTCCTGGCTGCACTGTTTCGAGAATCTCAACTACGACTTGCTCAGGATCACACATAGTCGCATAGCCTTTGAGCAGGGTTTCGAGTGTAAAGTTGATAAATGCCGGTTTATTAGCGGTTAAATCTTCAATACCAAACTCAAACTGACTACCAGCAATCAGTTTGGTGGTCGCTTCGTGACCATCTACATCAGGAAAAACATTGTCTAGACCATCTCGAAACAGTAATTCATATGCATATAAATTTTTTTCTTTATCGAGTATTGGCTGTCTAGCTGCATAAAAATACATAAGCTGTGGACCTTTTTCCTATTGGTTTATTCTTATTTAGAATAGGTAATATAAAATATGCGCAGGCATTTTTCATTAACTATTTTATTTAACCTCATTCTTTTGGGGGGTTATTGCTCACTTCCAGTCATTTTTTTGGCTCTCATGTTATATTAGTGTCTGTGATTCAATCTGTGTACCTTTTTAGTCTTAAATTATGGTGATCTTTTCACCCAGAGTTTGAGCCAAGTTTGAATTGAGTGTTAGTGAAATAACAATAACAACATTTAGGGGGTTAGAGTGGCGATAGGCACATTCATTTCTTTAGCGATATATTTTGCCGTGATGTTAGGTATCGGCTTTTATGCGTACCGCAAGTCTACCAGTGATGTTTCTGGTTATATGCTCGGTGGTCGAGGGTTGAGCCCGAGTGTGACCGCTTTATCAGCTGGAGCCTCAGACATGAGTGGCTGGATGTTAATGGGGTTACCTGGCGCAATGTACATTAGCGGCTTGAGTAGTACATGGATTGCTGTTGGTTTAGTGATTGGTGCTTTATTAAATTATCTCGTCGTTGCACCTCGGTTACGTACCTTTACTGAGGTAGCGAATGATTCAATTACGCTGCCCGATTTCTTTGAAAACCGCTTTGCGGATCGTTCTCATATGCTGCGTTTAGTCTCTTCATTAGTCATTATTGTGTTTTTTACGCTTTATACTTCGTCGGGTGTTGTTGCAGGGGGCAAGCTTTTTGAATCTTCATTTGGCCTAAGCTACGAGGTTGGCTTATATGTAACCGCTGGTGTGGTGGTTATTTATACCCTGTTTGGTGGGTTTTTAGCGGTCAGTCTGACAGATTTTGTCCAGGGCTGTATTATGTTTTTAGCTTTGATTTTAGTACCGATAGTCGCCATTTCTGAAGTGGGTGGGACTACTGAAATTATCAATACAGTACAGACAATTAATCCTGAATTACTTAATTTGGTTAGTGGTACAACTTTCGTTGGTATTGTCTCTGCAATGGCGTGGGGGTTAGGTTATTTTGGTCAGCCACATATTATAGTTCGATTTATGGCAATTCGTTCAGTGAAAGATATTCCTACAGCGAGAAATATTGGTATGGGCTGGATGACTGTATCGATCATTGGCGCTGTGGGGACTGGTTTTGTAGGTATTGCCTATGTAGCAAAAACAGGTATGACATTGAATGATCCTGAAACCATCTTTATTGTTTTATCTCAATTATTGTTTCATCCATTAATTGCCGGCTTTTTACTGGCTGCAATACTGGCTGCGATTATGAGCACGATTTCATCACAGTTATTGGTGACATCAAGTTCATTAACAGAAGATTTTTATAAAATATTCTTAAATGATAAAGCATCAGATAAAGAGCAAGTCACCGTGGGGCGTATTTCAGTAGTGATAGTGGCACTGGTAGCGATAGGATTAGCTTATGATCGTGAGAGCTCTATTTTAAGTCTTGTAAGTAACGCATGGGCTGGATTTGGTGCTGCATTTGGTCCTTTAGTTATATTAAGTTTGTATTGGCGAAAAATGACGGCATGGGGTGCATTGGCAGGTATGCTAGTGGGTGCTTCGACTGTATTAATTTGGATTTATGCACCTTTGTCTATTGATGGACAAACTCTGAGTGCGTGGATGTACGAAATTGTGCCTGGCTTTATCTTATCGTCAATTGCGATTGTGGTTGTAAGTAAACTGACTACGATAAACGATCCTGTGGTTGAAGAACAATTTGATGCGATGCTCACTCATCATCAATAACAATCAATAAAAAAGCCTGCAACTGCAGGCTTTTTACTGTTCAGCTATTAAGCGGCTTGATCTTCGATACCAACAATCAGCCAAGGCGCATTCGCTTGACGCATATCACGCTCTAGATGCCAGATTTCAAGAATCGCTTCTTCTTGTTTGTCAGCTAAATCTCGGTACTTGCCTTTAAAACGAACACTTATTTCCCATTTAATGGGTGAACTATCTGCTCGAGCCAATTCAGCATCAATGAACATAACTTCAGTGGCAACGTCGGCTACGTCTGCACGCTCAGCTTTTAGCTCAGCAAAAAGTGCTGGACTGACATATTCTTCGATCGTAGACAAATCATTTTCATTCCATGCTTTTTGTAATGTATGGTAATGATCGCGCGCGCCTTGTAAAAATCCATTCAGGTCAAAGTTAGCAGGTAAGTTAAAAGGAACGTCGTTTTCAGCTGTGTTAAACCCATTACTTGCTGAAGAGGTTGAGTTTCGGTACTGAGCAGGCTCAGTTGGATTGATTGTTGGACCCCCTGCTGTCACGGTTCTATTAATGGCGTTTTTTGCCATCACGGCTTTAATGACTTTGAAAATAATGAAGGCGAGTAGTGCCATCATTAACATATCCATAATCTGTAGACCTTCAAAGTCGCCACCTAGCATTGCAGCAATTAAGCCGCCCATCAGCAACCCTCCGAGAATCCCCCCCATAATGCCTTTCTTATTGGAGCTTTTAGCTGCATTCGCTGGCGTTTGAGTTGTGTTGTTGGGTTGATCTGCTTGTTGTTTTTGTTGCGAGGTTTGTTGAGTTTTGCCTTTGGACTTAGAGCCAAATTTTTTGCGTGCATCGACATCAAATGATGCGGTGAACAGCACAGCAAACAGCGTAAAGATGACACAGAACTTTTTCATGTTTGAGCCTATATAAAGTGATAAATTCAAAGAGGATTGTAGGGGCTCAAAAAGTGAAGTCAATGAGAAGTGTTGTAAATATCTCATTGTTTTTAAAAAGTTAAATAGGATTAAAAAACGATTAAATTTAATGTAAATTTTAACGCCGTTCACTCACTAAGTTGAACGGCGCACGCATCAAATTTGCCAAACTAAGTTGTCTTTGATTTGATTTTGCAAAGGCATCAATTCGGTATTATTTTCACCCAACAGAATGACAGTTGCTGAGGTGGATTGGTAAATTGTGCCATTAAAGCGCTGATCGGCAAATTGTGAATATGATTCACGCTGATTATTCGCAGGTACAATAAATAAAGTAACAGGACCACTTCGTGTATTGAGTACCATATGTAAGCTTTTTTGGCCTTTAAAATTACAGAAAGTTAAATAGTTTACATCGCCCGGAACATCCGTTAATTGACCACCAAACGAAGCGAGCTTGGCATTCACTTGCTCAATTGCAAACTGTTGTTTGGTATTGGAGAGTGAAGCTAATTCATGATAGACATGTTCTAAAGCATGTTGCTCTAAATTAAGTGGTGCTGCGGGATTATAAAGATTAAAAATAATACCAAAGGCAAACGCAATAGAAGCCGCTATCGCTAAATGAACTCGTCCACGGCGTTTGTGTTGTTTATGTTCGCTAAAACGTTGGTTAAGTAAAATCTTATCCGCTAAGTTTTCAGGCACTTCAATATTGAGCGCCTCATGTATTTGTGTGTCAAGTTGCTGAATATCAGTTAAGAACTGTTGTCGCTCATCATCGCTTTGGGCAAACTGTTTCAGTTCAGCGCTGACTTCGCTGGGATCCGCATAAAGGCGGCGGCGAAATTCTAATTCATCCATTGTTACTTAACCCCTCTATGGTGGTGTGTTGAAGTTGACAGCGCGTCTTTGAGCTGATTTCGAGCTCTAAATAGACGCGTCATCACAGTATTTTTGTTCAAATCTAATATGGTCGAAATTTCATCACCTGAGCAACCCATCACTATTTGTAGCAGTAGTGGCTCACGATACTCTTCTGGCAAAGCCATAATTTGGCGTTGCATCATGGTTTGCTCCATATTTTGCTCAAGGGTGAAGCTGCGCTCATCGACTAAGCTATCTTGTTCGACGTCTGAATAATCAAATTGTTTTCGCTCAAATCGACGTGCATTTTCACGTCGCAAAATAGTGAGTAACCACGACTTCGCCGCTTTTTGATCAAGCAAGGCATCCAAAGACTTCCATGCGCGTAAAAACGTTTCTTGTACCAAATCATCGGCCACACTGTGATCTTGGCATAGCCAATAAGCAAATCGGTAAAGTTCTTTATGATAAACCTGCACGAGTGCTTCGTATCGTTTGTGTTTATGTGCCATATCAATTAAGACCTGACGATCAGAATTTTTCTTTCCAAACATAGGGGATTTTTTTCTTTTTGCTCTGATAGGGCTAAGTATTGCACCAAGCGAGGCGCAAGCCAAGCTTAGTGCAAGATATGAAAGGCGAGTTAGTACAAAGGTTTGAGTACAGAAGTGGCAGAACCTTGGACTTCAGGGGGCGATTTTAAGATATTTAATATCGAAGTGAGCGCCACATTTGTTTTTTGAGTGCCGTATAAGCTTGCTTGTAATTGGTTTAGTTGGGTAGCCAATGCTAGATCATCATAGAGAGCAATTAAGTCATCTAATGAAGCTGATGGGTTATGACACCGCAACTTCGCTAGCGCGAGTGTGTGCTGATAAAAGGCATGATTATCGTTTGACGCCGAGGCGCGTGTTAATTGTGCGACCAACTCTTTATCGTCAGGCTGTAAGTGAGCCGCCTTATTTTGTTTAGCCACTTGTGGACGTTGGGTGCGTTGTGACCACCAAATAAGTAATGTAATCAACCACAGCACATAGCCACTGGCCATTAACCCCCAGTGGAGCGAAGGAATGTCAGCGCTGACTGCATTATTTTTTTGGCTTGGCTGTGTAAGCGGTACTGGTGGTACAGTAGGTGCAGAGCTGTTGGCTGAATTATTTGCAGCGACAACAGTTAAAGTCCGAGCAGGTAGTGTCGCATATTCAATGCGGTTGACCACTGTATTGAACCACGGAATTTTAACTTCAGGAAGTTGGTAAGTGCCTGGTTTTTGCGGTAATAAAGCGATTGACTCAACGCGTTGGGAAATAACTCGTCCATCGCGTACATTGTGATTGTTTTCAGCTTGGTCGGGGTAAGCGCGGATCCCTGCAATTTCAGTGAGTTTGATTTCAGGGAGCTGCTCTTTGGTGATCCCTAATGCTGTTAAGGTAATGGTTCGTGTCAAAGGCGTGCCGACTTCAACCTGATCCTCTTCAGGTTGCCATTGTTCATGTAATGACACCATTTCACTTGGTAACCAATCCCCTTGATAATTAGCTGGTATAGATTTAACCGTTAACAGAGTGTCTTCTGCAACGGCAGAGGCGGCAATCGCACGGTAATTCTCTTGTATTCGACCATTAAATGATGGGGCGCTAATGGTAAAGTCACCACTTTTTTGGGGTTGCACTAAGTAGTCACGACTGACCACTAAATAGCGCTTACCATTGATAATCTCTGTACTTTCAATTTGCTTACCGAGCTGTGAAATTTGTGCATTATCCATAATTGGAGCACTGAGTTGACCGTCTCTGAGCTCTTTCGCTAAATACAATTTTACATTGTAAACTCCGGCTTGTTGTACGTAGAGATTGTCAGGTGTCATGCTCGTTTTAATGAAGATATCATTGCTTTGTTGGTCGAGATCTTGTTTGACGACCGTTAAAGTATAAGGCTGTGATTGAACGCCGTTAATTTCAAAGGCGGGAATGGCAAATTGGCCACTTTTGCGTGACATTAGCTCCACTTGCCAGGTTGTTTTTTTCGAGATACTGCCATTAATAATACTGGTGTGACTACTGACACTCGTCGGGCCGACGACAAAGTCTTTCAATAATACCGAAGTGTCAGGTTGTGCAGCTTGCACGTTATCGTCAGCTTGAATAGTTAATACAAAATACTCACCTTGCAATACTGGGTTTTTATTCACCGATGCATCGAGTTTTGTTAGTGCAAAAACTCTGGGGCTACAGATAATAATCAGTAATAAAATACAACGCATTACCATGATTTTTTAACTCCTTGTGGGCTAGTGTTACGGCCACGATTTTGATATTCAAGTCGCATTTTGTTGCGTAATAAGATCGCAGGATCATCCGGTACTTTTCTAAGTAACTGATTTAATTGTTGAGCTTTTTCACGTTCTTCATCGGTTAATGGCTCAGCGGAAACGGCCGTTTGCTGAGTGTGTTCATCACCTTCTTGGGCTGTTTGTGGCTCGCTTGGCGCTACAGCTTGCTGTTCTTCTGGTTTCGAGTCCGAACGGCTCTGTTCTTCAGCTGCGGATTGTTGTTTTTGTTGCTGAGGCTCGGCAGACATTTCAGGCTTATTTTGTTGGTCAGTATTGCTACTTTTTTGCTGCTCGGACTCGCCTTGCTGTCCTTGTTTTTTATCTGGAGAAGCGTCTGAATCGGGCTGCTCTGAGTTTTGTTGCTCGGACTGCTGCTGATTTGGATCAGACTGTTGATCTGATTGTTGCTGTTGGTCAGAGTCTTGTTGCTGATTATTTTGGTTTTGTTGCTCAGGTTGATTATCTTGTTGCTGTTGCGATAACTCTTCGATAATTTCTTTATTTTTCTGAGCGGCTGAAAAGTTAGGGTCTTGCACTAATGATTGCTCATATTTTTCAATTGCTTCAGGTAGTTTTCCAAGTTTAGCTAAGGCATTACCTTGGTTAAATAAGCCTGTAGCAGATTCATCTTGACTAAAATGCGCTAAAGCTTCTTCATACTGGCCTTGCTGGTATAAGGCCGCGCCTTTAAGATGAGAGTTGGAGGTGTTTTGTGCTTGTTCAAAGTCACCTTGCTGATACGCATCAAGAGCACGTTGATCAGTGTTTTTCCATAAAGATGACCATTCAACAGCATTGGCTTGCTCAGTGGGCAAAATTAAAAACACACATAAGCCAATTAACAACTGGTTTTGTTTGATTAATAAAAATGCTAATGGAATGAGTAAGAGCATTAAATACACACCCCCATCGAGTCTAGAAAGTGTATGTTGTTGCTCGGTTTCGCCAATTTCGGCATTTTCATCGGCTTGCGTAAACACTGTTATATCAGCATTACTGGCTGTATAGGCAGAAAAGCGGCCGCCGCTTCGTTTGGTAATACCACGCATTGAGGTAAATTGGGCTTTTGGTACGACGATTTGACCATAGCGGTCTTTTAAAAATCCACCCTCGGGTAATTCAATCGGGGCACCTTGCTCTGTCGCGACCGCATAAATATTGAGTGTGTAACCAGTGCCTTGAGCAAACTCTTGGACTGACGATAAATCATCGCTATCAATACCGTCAGTCACGAGGATAATATCACCATTTAAATAACCCGCTTGGGTGAGTAACTCGCTGGCTGCGGTCAGTCCTGCCATTACATTTGAGCCTTTTCCTGGCATAATTTCAGGACTTAAACTTGGGATCAAATTAGCTAATGTGTGTGCATCAGTGGTCAGCGGTGAGACCGTAAATGCATTTTCTGCATAGGCGACAAGAGCGGTTTCACCTTCTTTAAATAGTTCAACCATATCAAGGGCTTTAAATCGCGCTTGGCTGAGCCTATTTGGCTTGATATCGGCACTGAACATAGACAATGACATATCCATTACTAATACTCGGGCTTGCTTAGCTTGATATACAGGCACAGCTTGTTTTTCCCAGCTTGGCCCTGCAGCCGCGATAATAGCGAGGGTTACGAATAACAAAGAAAGCCAAGGTGATTGACGTTGCTGTTTTGCGCCAGAGGTCAAGACAAACTGCGCCAAATGTGAGGCAATTAAAGGTTGCTGACGATTCACTTTATGTTGACGAAAGTAGATGATGGCCGCTAATGGGATGAGAAGGAATAAAAGCCACAGTAACTGTGGGCGGATAAATTCAAAGTCCATTAGAACACCTCCTTTTTTGGTAAGCGAAGATAGGGTCTCACATTAGCAAAGGTCAAGAGTACCAATGCAACCAGTAATGGATAAAAGAATAAGGCTGTTTGTGGGCGAAATGTCTGAGTGTCGGTTGCGATGGGTTCCAATTTATCAAGCTCTTGGTAGATTTCTTGCAAACTGGCTACATCACGGGCGCGAAAATACAGACCGCCGGTGTCCTCTGCGATAGTTTTTAACAGGCCTTCATCCAGTGCTGAGCCTGTATTCATACCAAACATGCTAAAGCGGCTATTCCCATCAGAGCCGACCCCGATGGTATAGACTTTAATTCCTTCTTCACGGGCGAGTAACAGGGCTTCTTCAGGGGCTAAATTACCGGCAGTATTTTCACCATCGGTTAAAAGCACCAAAATACGATTGCTGTCTTGTTTTTGTGAAAACCGCTTTACGGCAAGACCCAGCGCATCACCGATGGCTGTTGCGCGCCCGACTAAACCAATTTGCGCTTCATCGAGCATTTGGCTCACGGTGTTTAAATCTCGGGTTAGTGGGGTTTGCAAAAAAGCGGTATCTCCAAATAAAATCAGGCCGAGACGGTCGCCTTGACGCTGTTCAATAAAATTTTTGAGTACCGCTTTAACCATCGATAGGCGATCAACATATCGCCCTTGATAGGCCATATCTCGCTCGGTCATAGAGCCTGATAAATCGACGGCTAACATGATATCCCGTCCTTCATTTGGCAAGCTGATAGGTTCACCAAGCCATTTAGGGTTGGCGGCGCCAAGGCATAAACACAACCAAAATAACCACATTATTAATGAGTGGGGACGCGCGCGTTGGTGGCTGCTGGTGCTGCTTAGTAGAGGATTTGCATTAAAGCTGGGTATACGTAGTGTCACATCTTGCAGTTTTGCTTTGGCAAGAAAACGTAATAAAAATGGTAGGGGCAACGCTAGAAAAGCCCATGGCCAAGTAAACTCAAACATGGTCCGCACCTCGGGTATTAAAGCGCTTAATAGCTTGGAGTAATTGTTGTTTTAGTTGCGTATAGTGTTCGGGGTTGACCGATGGATGATAAATAAGCGTCAGTTGCTCGTGGTTAATGGTTATGCGACTTGTAGTCTGCAAAAAATGACACCAATCTTGTGAGTGGTGTGAAGCTGCTTTGGCTCCGTAATAATGACTGGCTAAGCGTTTTAAAATCATATTGAGTTGTTGTAAATGTTCAGCGCCCTGATAGTCGAGCGTGTTAGCGAGTGCTACAGCTGCTCTTTTTGCATGGTTGTGTTGATAAACAAAGCGCCAATAGGCAAAACCAGCCACGAGGGCACTTACTATCAATGCGATGACGACCCACCACGCAGGTGCGAGTGGCCACATAGAAGCTGATGATGGAGCTATAATATCTTCTAGATTATCTAATGGAGAGGCAGTCATGAGGATGCTTTTCCTAAAATCTGTTGTTCTAAAGGGGTTGCAGCACTGAATGTGATCGGATGAATACCTGCTTTTTTCAGTGCGTTCAGGCGATGATGTTGTTGTTCATTCGCATGTTTGGTAAAGCGTTGTTTGAACTTTTTATCTGCCAATGGCAGAGCGAAAGTTTGGCTACCTGCGTTGACTTTGACATTGTGATCACTGGTCGCTAAATCCAGTTCAAAAGGATCAAAAACTTGACAGGCAATGACTTCGCAATGGCGGGCAAGCAACTGCAATTGTTTTAGCACTTCATCATCTAGCTGAACAAAGTCTGAAATCAAATAAACCAACGAGCCGGGTTTGGCGAGTTGGTTTAAACGCTTTAGGTTATCTCTAAAGCCACTATTTGTATCTTGTGGTGGCAATGTAAGTGCTTGCTCATGGCTTGTTAAGAGATTATGAAAAAGATTCATTACCGCATTTTGCCGACTGCCCGGTTTTAGTTCGAAGTGTTGTTGTTGGTTAAACACCAAACCGCCGACGCGATCGCCACGGCCTATGGCAGACCAAGCTGTCAGTGCGCTGAGTTGAGCAGCTTGAATGGACTTCAAAACAAACTGGCTACCAAATAACATCGATTGACTGAAGTCAGTAAAAATAAACACAGGGCGCTCTTTTTCTTCTTGATAGAGCTTAGTATGGGCTTGACCTGTTCGAGCAGTGACACGCCAATCAATTGAGCGAATATCATCACCTTGTTGATAATGGCGAACCTCAGCAAATTCCATGCCTCGGCCTTTGTGTGGTGCGAGGTACTGACCGGCTAATTTATGTTTGATATTGACTTTGGGCTGTAAATTGAGCAGAGCCGCTTTCGCTCTATAATACATCAGCTCTTTGAGGGATAAATTAACCCCATTGCAATGACAAGCCTGCAACCACAAAGCTAAATTGTTGGACACACTCATGATTATGGTACTGCAACGAGTTCTAATATACGCTGTAATGCTTGATCTTTCGTAATCCCATCGGCTTGAGCTTCATAGCTTAAAATGATGCGATGACGTAATGCATTTAGGAAAACGGCTTGAATATCGTCAGGTGCGACAAAGTCTCGGCCATTGAGCCATGCATGGGCACGAGCACACTTATCCAATGCAATGGTGGCACGAGGGCTTGCACCATACTCAATCCAGCTGGCAAGGGTCGGGTCGAGTTTCGCCGCATTACGTGTGGCCATGATCAGTTGCACTAAGTATTGTTCAAGCGGTTCGGCTAGATGCATTTTTAGCACTTCTTTTCGAGCTGAAAATAACATTTCTTGAGAAATCTCTGGTGCAGAAACCGCTTCTTCGGCAAGTGCCTCGCCTCGCGTTAAGCGTAGAATTTCAAGCTCACTTTGTGCGTCAGGGTAATCAATATTTAAATGCAATAAAAAACGGTCTAATTGGGCTTCAGGTAACGGGTACGTTCCTTCTTGCTCAAGTGGGTTTTGCGTGGCCATCACTAAAAACAGCTCAGGGAGCGGGTAAGTGGTTTTGCCTACAGTGACTTGACGCTCAGCCATCGCTTCAAGTAACGCAGATTGAACTTTGGCGGGCGCTCGGTTGATTTCGTCGGCTAAAATTAAATTATGAAACAGCGGCCCAGCTTCAAATACAAACTCACTGGTTTGTTGGCGATAAATATCGGTGCCTGTAATGTCAGCTGGTAATAAGTCGGGGGTAAACTGTACCCGTTGGAATGACCCTTCGACGCCTTTGGCGAGTGAGTTGACCGCGCGCGTTTTTGCCAGACCTGGTGGCCCTTCGACTAATAAATGGCCATCAGCCAAAATAGCTAACAACAGAGATTGAGTCAGAGCGGGTTGGCCGATAATTTGTGTATCAAGATAAGTTTGTAATTGTTGAAATGCGTTAACTGCCATAACGAAAATAAATCCTTTGTTCTTATGATGAGGAGCATTTTGTCCCATTGAGACTACGCTGTAGATATAAGGTTCATTTTTATTGAAAACAAGTTGTAACGAAAAATAAATGGGGGCTTTTTAAATGAAAAACAACATCCAATGTCGTTTTTTATCGATTGATTTGGAAAGTTATCATGATTAAATAGCCTGTTGGCTGCTTGTTAAGCGCGAAAAGCTGGTAAATTAGGCTTTTAGTTTCTCTTCAGTTTTATTTAAGGTTTGGTAGCCTTCAACAGCTTGGCTTTTAGCCTGTTGCAAGGCTTGATATTTAATACCATCGAGTACTAAATCTAAGATGGGCCGTTTGTCTCCATTATACCAATTATTGGCGGTGCGTTTACTGAGGGTGCCGTCTGTCAGTGTTTCAATTTTTTTCATGCTCCACTCTCGGCCGAGTTGCTGCTTAATATATTGCGTCAGTTTTAAGTTCATAAGCTATCCTGTGATATGACTAAGTTAAAGAAATTGTTACCGAATAGCGTGTGATGAAGTAGCGTAAAATCGTGAATGAATGTAATCATTTGTCACTGAGGAATATTCTGACAATTAATTATTAAGAATAATGTCAGCATATTTAATCAAAAAGCATTTATATGTATGTAAATTAGCTGGTTAATTAGAAATCTCTCTTTTTTTCAGATTAAATATAAAAATTAGGTAAAACAAAGGTTGGCAAAAAAAACTGGGTTGTTTAGAATCAAACCAACATTAACAGGTCTGACCTGTAACAAGAGGAATTAATTATGTCTGAGCAAATAAAACTAAAAACAGCCCAAGGCGACCGAATTGCCATTGTTAGTGGTCTTCGTACACCCTTCGCAAAACAAGCGACAAACTTTCACCATATTCCGGCGTTGGATTTAGGGAAATTAGTCGTTAATGAAATGCTTGAACGCTTGAATTTTGATCGTAATGAAATTGATCAACTTGTGTTTGGCCAAGTGGTGCAAATGCCTGAAGCCCCTAATATTGCACGTGAAATTGTGCTTGGTACAGGTATGCCAGTTGGAATTGATGCGTATTCGGTATCAAGAGCTTGTGCCACGAGTTTTCAGGCTATTGCTAATGTAACAGAATCGATTATTGCTGGCTCTGTGTCTGTGGGGATTGCAGGTGGTGCGGATTCATCGTCTGTTTTACCGATTGGAGTGAGCAAAAAGTTAGCGGGATCGCTTGTTGATTTAAATAAAGCACGAACTTTAGGCGATCGTCTTAAAATATTTTCAAAATTGCGTCTCAAAGACTTATTACCTGTTCCTCCTGCTGTGGCCGAATACTCAACAGGGCTTTCTATGGGGCAAACAGCCGAGCAAATGGCTAAAACCCATAATATTAGCCGTGCAGATCAAGATGCTTTAGCCCATCGCTCACACACGTTAGCAAGTAAAGCTTGGGCTGATGGTTACTTTAAAGATGAGGTGATGACAGCTCATGTTCCACCTTATAAAGGCTTTTTAGAGCAAGATAATAACATTCGCCATAACTCGACACTTGAAGGTTATGCGAAATTACGCCCAGTATTTGATCGCCAACATGGCTCAGTGACGGCTGCTAATGCCACGCCACTGACTGATGGTGCCGCTGCAGTGTTAATGATGAGTGAATCAAAAGCTAAAGCATTAGGTTATGATATTTTGGGTTATGTACGCAGCTTTGCATTTAGCGCGATTGGTGTGCATGAAGATATGCTAATGGGGCCCGCGCATTCAACGCCCATTGCACTTAGACGTGCAGGGATCACTTTAGCAGATCTAGATTTAATTGAAATGCATGAGGCTTTTGCTGCTCAGACGTTGGCCAATATGAAGATGTTTGAGTCAGATAAGTTTGCGAAAGAGCAATTAGGTTTAAGTAAAGCTATTGGCTCAATAGATATGGCTAAGTTTAACGTAAACGGTGGTTCACTTGCGTATGGACACCCATTTGCAGCAACTGGTGCGCGTTTAATTACTCAGAGCTTGAATGAGCTTAAACGTCGTGGTGGTGGCTTGGCGTTAACGACAGCCTGTGCGGCGGGCGGGCTAGGCGCAGCATTTGTTTTGGAGGCAGAATAATGACGGATTCAGTATTTAATTTTGAACTAAAAGATAATGATATCGCAGTGGTAACCATTGACGTACCAGGCGAAAAAATGAATACATTACGAGCCAGTTTTGTCGATGAGCTCAATGATGTACTGCAACAGGCAACCTCAGAACGAGTTAAAGGCTTAGTGTTTATTAGTGGTAAAACGGATAACTTTATTGCCGGCGCAGATATTAAAATGCTCGATTCTGCGCAAACTCGCGATGATGCGTTGTATTTGTCAAAAACATGTCACGATGTTTTTGCTCAGATGGCTAACATGCCTTTTACTACAGTTGCCGCGCTACATGGTGCCACACTTGGCGGGGGGCTTGAATTTGCTTTAGCCTGTGATTATCGCGTGTGTTCTGATGCAGACATTACTAAATTAGGCTTACCTGAAGTACAACTTGGTTTGTTACCTGGTGGTGGTGGTACTCAGCGTTTACCCAAATTAGTCGGGATACAAAAAGCGCTAGAGTGGACATTAACAGGTAAACAAGTGCGCGCGAAGCAAGCTTTGAAAACAGGCTTAGTGAATCAATGTGTGCCACAAAGTATTTTGTTAGCAACTGCACTTAAACAAGCAAGTAAAGCAAAAGTTAAATCAGTGAAGCCAAAACTTGATCGTTTAAGTCAATTGCTTGAAGGAAACCCGTTTGGTCGTAATATCATTTTCAAAAAAGCGGCCGAAAATGTCACAAAGAAAACAGGCGGCCATTATCCAGCTCCTTACGCCATTATTAAAGCTATTCGTGCCAGCGTTGAAATGGATAGCCAGCGTGCTTATCAAGTAGAAGCTGATGGTTTTGCTGATTTATGTATGAGCTCTCAATCTAAAGCACTTCGTGGTATCTTTTTTGCGACCACTGAAATGAAAAAAGAATGGCAAGTTGAAGATAAGTCAGCGATTAGCCATGTTGCTGTCTTAGGCGGTGGTTTAATGGGAGCAGGAATTGCTCATGTCAGTGCATGTAAAGCTTCTGCCCGCGTTAGGATCAAAGATGTTGCATCTGATGGGATCAGTAAAGCCCTCAACTATAGTTATAAGATCTTATCGAAAAAACAAAAACGCCGTATTTTATCTTCAGCCGAATTACAGCTGCAAATGAACCGAATTACGGGCGTGACTGATTATAGTGGTTTTAAACATACTCAAATAGCTATTGAAGCGGTGTTTGAAGATTTATCACTTAAACAAGCGATGGTTGCTGATATTGAAGAAAATACGAATGAAGACACTATTTTTGCAAGTAATACTTCATCTTTACCAATCCATCAAATAGCAGAAAAAGCCGCACGACCTGAAAACGTCATCGGGCTACATTATTTTTCTCCGGTAGAAAAAATGCCACTTGTTGAGGTTATTCCGCATGATGGAACAAGTGAGCAAGTGATTGCTAAAGTGGTTAGTTTTGCTCGTAAGCAAGGTAAAACACCGATTGTCGTGAAAGATAAAGCGGGTTTTTATGTGAATCGTATTTTGGCTCCTTATGTTAATGAAGCGGCGAACCTATTGTTAGCAGGGGAGCCTATCGAAAAAATTGACCAAGCGTTAGTTGAATTTGGATTTCCGGTTGGGCCATTAACACTTCTGGATGAAGTCGGCATTGATATAGGCTCTAAAATCGCGCCTATTTTAGAAAATGAGCTTGGGGAGCGTTTTAAAGCACCTGATGCGTTTAACAAGTTGATTTCAGCCAAGCGTTTAGGCCGCAAAACAGGTAAAGGTTTCTATCTTTATGGCAGTAAAGATAAGAAAGTGGATGAGTCGATTTATGATTTACTCGATATTACGGTTTCTCCAAAGCTCAATAAGGAAGAAATAGCTGAACGTTGTGTGAGCCAAATGCTCAATGAAGCGGCACGTTGTTTAGATGAAGGCATTATTGCGAGTGCCAGAGATGGTGATATCGGTGCTATTTTTGGTATCGGCTTTCCGCCATTTTTAGGTGGACCATTTAGCTACATGGATAAACTGGGTGCTGCGCAGCTTGCGTCACGTTTAGCTACTTTTGCAGAGAATAACTCGGCGTTTACCCCTGCAGAAGCGTTAGTTACCATGGCTGAAAATAAAGCACTTTATTATTAATATGTTATAAAGAAAATTTATTTAAATTCTAGCATTAGGCTAAAAAATACACGCGAGTGTGTTTTTTAGCCTTTTTTGTTTATAATACGCCGCCCATGACAGGGTCATGATTGCAATTTAATTGAAGTAGGCTGGTATGATATTTGTTTTAAGCGGTGTGTGTGCGTTGTGGTTGTATATTTTAGCGATTAAAAAAGGAATGCCAGCCAAAAGATGGAGTTTATTAGGCGGGGTGTGTGGGCCCTTTGCCTGGTGTTTGTTTAACTTGCATTATCGTCGTGCATGGATGCGTCAATTGGGTAAAAAACGTGGTTTCTTTCGAGCATAGCCTACGGAATTTAGCTTTTTACTAAAGTCAGCTTATTTGTTTGACGCCCTTGTTGCTTTGCTAAAAACTCTTCGAAATGCTCTGCTGAAAGCGGTTTTGAATAGTAATACCCTTGGATGGTCTCGCAATTTAATTCACTGAGAATATCGATTTGTTCTGCGTATTCTACCCCTTCGGCTACTACTGATAAGTCCAAGTTATGGGCAATTGTAACAATCGAGTCAACCATATTACGCCCGCGCTCAGTGGCCATATCATCGACAAATGCTTTATCTACTTTAAGAGTATTGAGCGGAAACTGTTTTAAATAGGCTAATGATGAGTAGCCAGTACCAAAATCATCAATTGCTAAATGAATACCACGTGCACTGAGCGACTTCATTATTGAGATCGCTTCTTTTGGATCATCCATAACAGTCCCTTCTGTAATCTCAAGCTCAAGAAAATAAGAAGGCAGGCCATGTTTTTGTAGTATTGCATCAATCCGTGCGGTTAAATCAGGTAAAGCGAACTGCTTAGCCGATAAGTTCACGGCAACGCGTCCGCTAAATAAACCTAAGTTAAGCCAACGTTTTACATCGGCACAGGCTTTATCTAAAACAACTTCACCAATTTCGATAATTTGCCCTGTTTCCTCAGCAATAGGAATAAACTGTGCAGGGCTGATGAGTCCTTTATTGGGTGTTATAAAGCGCACTAATGCTTCCATTCCAACCAGTTCACCTGTTTCAGTGTTCATTTTTGGCTGATAAAAGACACAAAAATGATCTTCTTTTAAGCCAAAGCGCATCAAGTTTTCTATTTGCAGACGTTTCACAGCTTGACGGTTCATGGTGTCATTAAAGAATAAATAACGATTGCCTTGTTGTTTCGCGTGATACATGGCTGTATCTGCATTTTTTAGCAAAATTTCCGGTGTATTCCCATCTTCAGGAAATAATACAACGCCGACACTAGAAGTAATGACTAACTCATGGCCTGACATATGGAATGGGTTGGTGATTTCTTGTAAAAACTCTTTAGCAGTGGTGGTAATTTTGTGAATATCATTCGTACCCACCATGACCAACGCAAACTCATCCCCACCCAAACGATAAAAGCTATCTTGTTGACGTGTTAATTTTGTTAAACGGTTAGCCAAGCGGCACAGCAGCATATCCCCTAATTGGTGGCCAAGCGAGTCGTTAATTTTTTTGAAGTTATCTAAGTCAAACACCAGAAGTGCATGGTGTGACTTTTGTGTCGCGAGCTTCTTGAGGTTGGTGAAAAACTGATTTCGATTCGGTAGCCCAGTTAAGCGGTCACGATTTGAGAGACGCTGTAATTCAGATTCTGCTTGCTTGCGCTCGCTAATATCAGAATACAAAACGACAAAATGGGTAACTTGCCCATTATTATTCTTTACTACATCTATCGATAAATCGATAGGTAATAATTGGTTATTTGCACCAGGTAATTTCAATTCCTCTTGCCAATGGCCTTTTTCAATTAATAGAGTTTTGAGTTTTTCGATATAGGCTGGCTTATATCCGTGCAAGCTGAAAGGAGTATTGATGTACTGCTCTCTTTTTTTACCAAAAAAAGTAACGAAACTTGGGTTTACATCAATTACTTTAAAGTTGCGATCGCAGATAGCAATGGCGTCACTTAAGTTTTCCACACATTTGGCGAATAAATTGAGGCGCTCTTCAGTTGTTTTGATTCGGCTGATGTCTTTGACTGTCCCCGTCATGCGGGTCGGTTTTAAATTCGAGTCCGTTTCGATTACCTTGCCACGGTCTAATACCCAGCGCCAACGGCCTAAATTATCTTTTGTCCGATAACTGGCTTCAAAAAATGCTGTATGGCCTGAAAAATGTTGTTTGAGTAAGAGTTCAACACGAGGTAAGTCACTGGGATGGATGTTTTTTCTATTTGGTGGCGTGGTGGCATTTTTATCTTGTTCGATAAATTGACCGTCATTCATTCGGGTTAACTCGCCACTGACAATATTCCAGTCCCATAACGTATCGCCACTGCCTAAAAAGCTACTTTTTAATCGGTCTTCTGAGATCCGTAATTTACGCTGAGAACGTATTAGCTTAAAAATAACAAACAGTGAAAAGGGCAAAAGTAATGCAATTAAGGATAAAGGTAAAAAATAGACAGAGTCACTGAATAGTACTTCATGAGCGAGGGCAGATGAAGGGGTGAAAAAACTTAGTAATCCAGAGGCTATAACAACAGCATTTTTTGTATTTGACTGCATATACTTTACAAAATGTTAACTTCAGCCCAGTTACACTAATGCAAATGAGATTAGCTGTCAAAGAGACTTTGACAGCTTTGTATCTGTTTGGCTAACTTTTTCATTTTGTGATGATAATAGCACCGTTTTGACGCTATTGTCGGCAAACAGTTGCTGGCAAAAATCAGCTAAGGTATTTTTTGTTAAGTGACTTAAGCTGGCTTTTAATCTGGCTTGCATAGTAAATTTTAAATCTTGGTTGTTCAAACTCAGCCAATATCGTTGTGAGCGCACCCGCAAATTTTTGTCTTTTTCCATTATTTGAGTCATCAATCCCATTTTTATCTGGTGCCAATCTTGATCACACAGGGAACGAATACGTTGATGATACTGCTGCGTAAATTGCTCGTGATGACGAAGTAACTCGTTGCTACAACTTGTCGGCGATTGCACATATAAAGCAATACCAGCACGACTATTAAGGGGGGCATACCCTGTTCCGACTAAATATCCTAACTGTTTATCAGTGCGCATATACTGAAAATAATCTTGGCTTATTATGTGGTTTAAGCACATCAAAGATACTTTTTCATCAACATCATCGCTGTGAGCTTGAAAGTAGACCACTAAAGCATGATCGGCATGTTGAAGTGGGTGGTGACATATTTTTGCTTCGCTTACCTCAACCAGTGGTCGGGTTAGATCTGGCATGGCTTGGCTGGATTGCGTGCGTGTTTGTAGCAGTGACACAAAACGTTGAGCATCTTTTCGTTGCCAATTACCGTGGAGCAAAGCTTGAATATGAATTTTATTGAATAGTTTTTGGCAGAAAGTTTCAAATTGAGCAAAACTACAAGTCGTGAGTGTTTCAGCTAAGGCTTCGGGTGTGGGGTTCCAAGGTAAGAGTGTTGAGCTTAACTGGCTGAATAATTGGCTCACTGGTTTATTGTGGTTACCACTAATCCAATGGCGGCATAACTGTTTTTTATATTCAGCAAAGCGTAACGGGCTAAACTCACACTGATACAAGTGAACCAACAGTTTATCCACTAAGTCATACTGGTTAGCCGAAAGACCAGAAGTATGAAGGGTGAGCCCGCCTTGGTGTGTTGTTAATTGATAGCTAAGCCCTGCGAGTTCTGCAGGGTAAAACTCTTCAGCTACCTTATCCATGAATAAATCAGCGAGCAGACGAGTCATGGCCATATGATGAATGTCTGTGACTGCTAATTCAGAGTCTATCGCTAAATAAAAGTGTCCTTTAGCGACTCGGTACGTGTGATCTTGTTTAAACCAAAACTCAAATCCTGTTTCGTCATGGATTTTAATGGGTAATGTAGGGCTGGGTTCTAAGTCATGTAATGCGACTGTGTTAGATAAATAGGGATTAATGGCGGGTAACGCCATCTCTGGGTGTGCATGAGTAATGGTGCTGAGTTGTTTAAGCCACACCGCATCAAGATTTTCAATCGCATAAGGGGTGTGGTACCAGGCTGTCGTTTTATTGGTTTTAACATTGGGATCGATTAAAACAACGCGCATATTCTGCGGGTTAAGCCAGTAGAGTAAACTTTTCCAGTGATCGTGGTTAAAGCCTTCCATTAAAAAATCACCACTAATGTATTCCATTTCTGGGTAATGGTGCATGTTTGCACTTAAGCCACTAATCCAATCGAGTAATCGAGACTTTTCTTGATTATCAAAAGCAATGTCGAGTAATGTTTTTTTGTCTTGATACAAAAGTGAGAAATCAGTGTCAGGATCGTGTAACAATCTGATAAAGGCAAATACACTCTCAACGATATCTAAATAATGGCTGGTCCCTTCGTCAGTGAGATTAATGCTGAAATTGAAGTCTTTAAAATTACTACCATTAATTCCGCCCCCAGCAGAGAGCCCGTTTATCCAACCGCGTTGTTTGAGTACGCTATACAAAGAGCCCTTACCTTCATAACCGAGGATATGCGCTAAAAAGCTCACCGATTTATTTCGGTAAAACTCATCGATATTGGGCATCGCAAAACTGATTATCAGCTTTTGCATGTCTTTATGGGGCTCGATGACGATAAACTTAGCCAAATGCTCAGGTAAATATAGGGGCGCTGAGATCGCAGGCTTTGCGTTAACGGCAGGTGCGATGCCAGCAAATAAGTTGCGTACCCACACGGCTTGTTCTGCGATATCTATTGGGCTACAAATGGCTAAGGTCATATATCCAGCTCGATAATGCTGCTCGAAAAAAGCACGGATTTCATGGCAAATCGATTTGTCAGCATCACTCAATGTTTCTTTGTTACCGACAGAAAATTTTGCAAAAGGGTGGGCCGGATTGGCTGTTTCTTTATGAACCTGATAAATACGACGGCTATCGTCTTTAAGTTTTAATTTGAACTCGGCATCGATTGCACTGCGTTCTTTGCTCGTTCCTTGCTCAGTGATAAGTGGGGCAATAAAAAACCGACTAAAAATCTCAAGAGCTTGGTAAAAAAATGGCTGATCGATTTCGAAAAAATAGCTGGAATGTTCAGTTCCTGTCCAAGCATTACAACTGCCACCATGTTGACTGGTAAACTGAGATAATGTCCCTGGTTCTGGGTGACGGTCAGTGCCTAAAAAAAGCATGTGTTCAAGAAAGTGAGCAAGGCCTTGTCGATGAGATGGATCATCAAAATGACCGGCATTAACCGTGAGTGAGGCTGCGGCTTTTTCACTGTGTATGTCTTGGATCAGCAAAACTTTTAGACCATTGTCCAGTGTTAGTGGATGGTAAGTTCTGTTATCATTGCGACTGATATTCAAGTGCTGCTCCTAGTGATGACTCAACATAGTGTGAGGCAAGATGTAGGTTCAGGAAACAAGACAACTTAATTCAAAAACAAGCTTGCCTGAATGTCAAAATTAAAAGGTGAATATAAATATAGCTGAGTTGTACTAATAATAGCTATAGTGTTACCGAAATCTTTTTGTTCTTAAATGGTTAAGACTGCAATGTATAAAATTTTTATTATGCGTCATGGTGAAGCTGAAGCAATGAAAGCCGATGATTTTAATCGTAGCTTAACCGAGAATGGATTCAACGAAGCCGATGAAATGGCCGCAAAATTAAGTTTGTGGACACCATCTATCGATGCATTAGTCGTCAGCCCTTACCTACGAGCCCAACAAACAGCAGAGCAAATAAAGCGCAGACACACCGCCATTAAATATGAAGAAACCTGTGCAGATTTTACCCCTGAGTCGTGTGCTCAATTTGCGGCAGATTATTTATTGACCTTAGTGCAAATGCACCCTGAATGTAAAACTTGGTTAGTGGTTTCACATATGCCCTTGGTTAGTTATTTGGTTGATCAGCTTTGTGCGGGCAAAATGCCAATCTTTAATACTGCGGCCATTGCTGAAATCCATTTAGATGAAAGTCGTTTAACGGGTTCATTAGTGGGTATTAGCTCACCTAAAGAAAGTCTCATATAATCGATTAGAGATTGGCTCATGCGATGCCTTAATTGTACGATTGTTTACAATCTTTCCTTTAAAAGCGTTGAAATTAATACCAAATTACTATTTTATATCCCTTGAAAGTATTCAAACGATTAAACACTTTTTAAGGGACAATAATGAAAAAAAATATGCTTAGCGCCATTGCGGTCGCTGTATCTCTGGCACTTGTCGGGTGTAATTCAACCAATTCTCCTTCAACACCTACTTCTCAAACCGCCGGTGTCGCAATTCCTAGCGTTGATATCAATTACGAGAGTTTTAAATTAGATAACGGTTTGACAGTGGTGGTTCATACCGATAAAAAAGCCCCCATTGTTGCTGTAAACGTTTGGTACAAAGTAGGGTCAAAGCATGAAAAGCTCGGTAAAACGGGGTTCGCTCACTTATTTGAACACTTAATGTTCAATGGCAGTGAAAACTACGATGATGAGTATTTTGGCCCATTTGAACGTGCCGGAGCGACAGAGCAAAATGGTACGACCAACAGTGATCGGACTAATTATTTCCAAAATGTGCCCACTTCAGCCTTAGACATGGCTCTATGGATGGAATCAGATCGCATGGGCCATTTATTAGGTGCAATTACTCAAGAAAAATTAGATGAACAGCGTGGCGTAGTTCAAAACGAAAAACGTCAAGGTGAGTCGCAACCTTACGGTAAAATGTGGGGCGCGGTATCGGAAAATACGTTCCCACAAGGCCACCCGTATTCTTGGTCTGTAATTGGATCGATGGAAGATTTGAATGCAGCGTCTTTAGATGATGTTCATCAATGGTTTAAAGATTATTATGGCCCAAATAATGCTGTGTTAGTGATGGCAGGGGATATCGACCTTGAAACCGCTGAAGCGAAGGCAAACCAATATTTTGGTGATATTAAACCGGGTAAACCAGTCGCGCAAACGGATACTTGGATAGCCAAACGTACAGGCACTAAGCGTATGTCGATGCAAGATCGCGTACCTAATCCACGTTTAATTAAAGTATGGAATACCGCAGAGTTGGGTTCAAAAGATGGTGAGTATCTCTCGTTATTTGCTGATGTGCTAGCGGGTGGTAAAAACAGTCGCCTCTACCAGCGCCTCGTTTATCAAGAGCAAAAAGCATCTAGCGTGTTTGCATTTAACTATGCGCGTGTAATGGCTGGGCAAATTTTAATTGGTGCCGATGCGCTCAATGGCCAAGATATGGCTGATATCGAAGCCATCATTGATGAAGAGCTCGCGCGCTTAATTGCCGATGGCCCGACTGTTGAAGAATTAAACCGTATCAAGTTTTCAAACGCAGCCAGTTGGGTGAAAAGTGTTGAAGGAGTGGGTGGCTTTGGTGGTAAATCAGACGTATTAGCGTCAGGTATGGTGTATCACAATGATCCTGTTTTTTATAAAAAGCAACAAAGCATTCAAAATGCTGCACGTCCTGAAGACGTGAAAGCAGCAGGTGAGCGTTGGTTAACCGATGGTGATTTTGTACTGACAATTACACCATTTGAAACGCTCAGCCACAGTGACGTCAGCGCTGATCGTTCAGCTGTACCAGAAGTGACCACTTTACCAAAACTGGTGCTGCCTGAAGTCGAAAAAGCCACGCTAAGCAATGGCCTAGAAGTGGTGTTAGCGCGTCGTACAGATACACCAACAGTTAACATGCAATTGAGTTTTGATGCAGGTTACACCGCGACGCCTGGCGATAAAGCCGGCTTGGCCGATTTTACGATGGGTATGCTAAAAGAAGGCACGACTTCGTTGTCGAGCTTAGAACTTGCAGCAGAACTTGAGACAATCGGCGCCGGTATTTTTGCGAGCGCAAATTTAGATAGCTCAAATCTGAGCTTATCAGCGATGAAAGTGAACTGGCAGCGCAGTGCTGAGCTATTTTCTGATGTCTTACTAAACCCTGCGTTTAACGACAGTGATATTGAGCGTGTGCGTAGCCTTGCATTAGATGGTATCAACAAAGAAAAAGCCCGCCCAATGAGTAATGCATTACGTATATTACCTCCATTGTTATACGGTGATAATCATGCTTATAGTCAGCCACTAACAGGCTCTGGTACTGAGCAAACAGTGAAGAGTTTCACTCGTGATGATTTAGTGGCTCATACTGCGAAGTGGTTACGCCCAGATAACGCACGTTTAGTGGTTGTCGGTGATATCACAATGGACGAATTGACTCAGACGCTAAACGCAGCGTTAAGTACTTGGAAAACACCAAAATCCGTCAAGCCTAAAAAACAATTAGCAAAAGTAGCTTTACCAAGCAAACCACGCGTATTTGTGCTTGATAAACCTGAGTCGCCTCAATCATTGATTGTTGCTGGATTATTAGGGCCGGCACGCAATGAATTAGGTGCCGATCAAGATATCAGCTTAAACCTTATGAATACCATTATTGGTGGGAGTTTTACTTCACGCTTAAATATGAATTTGCGTGAAGATAAGGGTTGGTCATATGGCGCTCGCTCTGCAATGTTTAATTCTGAAGGTCAATCACCGTTCTTTGTTTATGCGCCTGTACAAACAGATAAAACGAAAGAGTCAATCTCTGAAATTTTAAAAGAGCTCAAGGGTTACACGGGCCAATCGCCAGCTACAGCCGAAGAGTTAGCAAAAGTCGTCAGTAATAAAGTGGCTAAAATTCCTGGCAGTTATGAGAAAAAATGGTCTCTACTGAGTGCGTTATCTGATGCTTATGACAAAGGTCGAGATGAAAAGTATCTTGAGCAATATGCTGGTAAAGTACAGCAAATAGAATTGACGCGTGTGCAACAACAGGCGAAAGAGTTAATCAATGATGAGCAGCTTACTTGGGTGATTGTCGGTGATGTCGCGAAAATAAAAGCGGAAATAGAGTCACTGAATCTAGGTGACATTACGTACCTAGACGCAAAATAAGCTTTTAGATGTAAAAAACCACCTCTTAGTAGGTGGTTTTTTTTGTTTATTTGTTGAACGTGATTAGGTCAAATACTTTTAATATTTCGGATCGTGGGGAAGATGTAAATCAACTAAGATCAAAATGGCACTTTTTCCGCCCCATTCTAATGGTGCTTGGTGCATTGCAATCACATCAGGGTGCTGGACCAAATAGTGGGGGATCTTATTTTTAAGCACACGCTCACCAATACCATGCATAATGCTGGCACATTGAACATGTTGTTTTTTACACGCGTTAATTAACGCGATTAATTCTGCTTTACTGTCTTCTTTATTTAACCCATGTAAATCTAAAATCAGCTCTGGTGTATATTCACCACGGCGTAATTGTTTAGCCAAAAAGCTGTTATGGCCAGCTTTGACGTAAGACAGTACTTTTTGCCCATCGATATCGGGCTCGTATTCATCTGAAAAGAAAAACTCAGCTTGCTCAAGTTTGGTTTGTTCTGAATGACGAGTTATGGCCTTTTTTTTCTGTGGGCGCGAAAAATGTGCTTTGTCCTGAACAAAGGCGCGGGTTTGGCCTATCTCTTGGCGAAATAGTGCTAAATCATCATCGTTGAGTGGGGTGGGTTTTTTCATAGCGCGCAGTGTAAACAAAAAAAATTAAAAAATCGAGGTGAATGAGTACCTCGCGATTGCTTTTTGGCGCTACAATAGGCGCTTAATTCATAGTTATTTAAAGTGTATTTACCATGACAGAACAATATATTGCCGCCCATCAATTTGAAGAAGCGATTAGCGATCTTGAAACTATCAATGACTGGCTTCGTTGGAGTGCAAGCCAGTTTTCTGCAGCTGGATTGTTTTTTGGTCATGGCACTGACAATGCTTGGGATGAAGCGGTCAGCTTAATTTTACCTACGTTATCTTTACCTATTGATACGCCAAAAGAGTTAGTGCTTACTCGCTTAACGCGTTCAGAAAAAATGATGTTAGCCGAAGTGATTGCCGAGCGTGTCAATAACCGCACACCGGTGGCTTATTTGACTAATCAAGCCTGGTTTGCAGGTTCCCCTTTCTATGTTGATGAGCGAGTGTTAATTCCTCGTTCGCCTTTTGCTGAGTTAATTGAAAAACGCTTTTCACCTTGGCTAGCAGAAGAGCAAACAGTGCACCGCATTTTGGATATGTGTACCGGCTCTGCATGTATCGCCATTGCATTGGCTGAAAAATTCGATGAAGCGCAAGTCGATGCTGTTGATATTTCAACTGATGCACTAGATGTGGCTGATATCAATATTAGCGATTACCAGCTTGAAGATCGGGTTTTCCCAATCCAATCTGACGTGTTTAGTGGGGTTGAAGGGCAAAAGTACGATTTAATTATTGCTAACCCTCCATATGTTGATGCCGAAGATATGGCTGATTTACCCAATGAGTTTCATCATGAACCAGAACTTGGATTGGCATCGGGGTTTGATGGCTTAGACGTGACGCGCAAAATTTTAGCGGGTGCCGCTGAACATCTAACAGATAACGGATTGTTATTTGTTGAAGTTGGGAATTCTATGGTACACATGGAAGAGTTGTATCCCAATGCAGAATTTGAGTGGATTGATTTTGATAAAGGCGGCTTAGGCGTTTTTGTTATTTCTAAGCAAGCGCTGGTTCGCAGCATTGAAGATTAATCGACGTAGGTAGAGAAATAATTTTCGTCCCCTTGCATCTAACAAGTGGGTTTCTAGTAATGACATTTTTTGGAATGAGGTAAAAATGGCAGGTAATAGTATAGGGCAGCTGTTTCGCGTCAGCACCTTCGGTGAAAGTCACGGGGTGGCTTTAGGCGGGGTAGTAGATGGGTGTCCTGCAGGTCTTGAGATAACTGAAGCAGATTTACAGGTCGATCTCGACCGCCGTAAACCTGGGCAAAGTCGTTATACCACGCAGCGCCGTGAAGCCGATCAAATTAAGCTGTTATCGGGAGTATTCGAAGGTAAAACGACAGGCACTAGCATTGGTTTGTTGATAGAAAATACCGACCAACGTTCACAAGATTACGGCAAAATTAAAGATGTGTTTCGTCCTGGCCACGGAGATTATAGTTATTGGCACAAATATGGGATCCGAGATTACCGCGGTGGTGGCCGCTCATCTGCGCGTGAAACGGCGATTCGAGTTGCGGCAGGCGCGATTGCGAAAAAGTATTTAAAGCAGTTTCATGGTGTTGAAATCAAAGCGTGTTTAAGTCAACTAGGCCCAATCAAAGCTGAGACATTCAATTGGTCAGAAGTTGAGAATAATTTATTCTTTTTTCCCGACCCGAGCAAGCTTGATGCCCTTGATGAATACATGCGAGATCTTAAAAAGTCTGGTGACTCAATTGGTGCAAAAGTCATGGTGGTGGCCACAGGCGTGCCAGTTGGGCTCGGTGAGCCGGTGTTTGATCGTCTTGATGCTGAAATAGCCCATTCACTGATGAGCATTAATGCGGTTAAGGGGGTTGAAATTGGTGATGGTTTTGCGGTGGTTGAGCAAAAAGGTTCAGAGCACCGTGATGAATTAACCCCGCAAGGTTTTACATCAAATCATGCTGGCGGGACGTTAGCGGGTATTTCGACAGGCCAAGATATTATTGCATCTATAGCGCTGAAACCGACTTCGAGCATTACGATTACTGGCAACAGTATTAACACTCACAACGAGTCAGTAGAAATGATAACTAAAGGGCGTCATGATCCGTGTGTGGGTATCCGTGCTATTCCTATTGCTGAAGCGATGTTAGCTATTACCTTAATGGATCATTTGCTGCGTCAACGTGGGCAAAACCCACATGTCAAACTGGCCCATGGGCCGATCCCAGGTTCGATAGGCTAACTTATCACGTTGAAAAAAAGCGTTCATTGAACGCTTTTTTTATACTAATTATTGAATGGCTTGGAAGGCGCGACTGAGTTGCTGGGCTAATTGAGCTGTCATTGGGTTATGTGAAAACTGATTGGTTGCCAATACGATAGTGATTTCTGGCAACATAGGTAAATATGGTGCAGACACTTCTATAAGGTTTTGCATGTTGCTGATTTCGGCCATGGCACCAATAGCTAATCCTTGTGCGATGAGCCCATTCAAAACAACTGCACTACCACAATGAGCGATAAGTTCAAAAGGTTGATGAAGCTTTATTAGTCCTTCAATGGCCGTTTGGTGAAATTTACAGTCTCGTTGAAACACAGCAATCGGGATTGGTTGTTGATGATCTATTGCAAAATTAGCCTGTTTAAACCACTTTCCTTGACTGCTTTGTAAAAAGTACCCTTCTTCTGAGTCGGGTGAGCGAGTTAGCACTGCCGCATCGAGTTGGCCGCAATCAAGCTGGTGGCGGACCACTGTGCTTGAAGCGCAGCTTATTTGAAGATCAAGAGGTTGAATATGTTGGCGCAATAAACCGACCAGTTTAGGTAAAATCGTGTGTGCATAGTCGTCAGGGCAGCCTAAGCGCAACACTGTATTATGTAGATTGCTTTTTAGCTGCTTTAAAGTTTGATCGTGTAATTGCACTAAAGCATGCGCTTGGCGCGTGAGTGCTAAACCCGCAGGTGTTAACAATAAGTCTCGACCTTGTTTTTCAAATAAGCGTTGGCCAACATCAGCCTCGAGTTTTTTCATTTGCATACTGACTGCCGATTGGCTGCGATGCACTTGCAGTGCTGCGCGAGTAAAGCTGCCCGTTTCGACAAATGCGAGTAAGCTGCGTAGGGCTTCAAGGTCCATACTATCCTTTAACCTATTCGAAAATCGAATGGGTCATATCAAAATTATCAGTTAGTCGTAATGATAAAAATGCCTTATTTTAACTTAGTAATCAATCAAAGGAGTCGATAATGCAATTGTATATTGGTAATAAAAATTATTCGAGTTGGTCTCTTCGTGCCTGGTTAATGTTAGCTAAATCAGGCATTTCATTTGAAGAAGTTCAACTTGAGCTCGATACTGAGCACTTTTATCAAGCGCTCAAGCAAGTCACACCAACATTAAAAGTACCGACATTAGTGGATGGAGAAGTAACGGTCTGGGATTCGTTAGCGATTTGTGAATATATCAATGAAACGTATTTAAATGGCCAAGGCTGGCCGCAGAATCGTATTGACAGAGCCAAGGCTCGGGCACTAGCGTGTGAGATGCACTCGGGCTTTATTGCGTTACGAAATGAAATGCCAATGAATATTCGTGCTAAACGCAAAATTGAATTATCTGCTGACGCAAAAAAGGACATAAACCGAATTGATGATATTTTTAGTCAATGTATGGAAAATATGCAGGTTCAAGATACTGAGGGTTGGTTATTTGGTCACTGGTCTATCACTGATATGATGTTTGCACCTGTGGTAATGCGCTTTCTCACTTATGGAATTGAGCTGTCAGCGCCAAGTCAGGCTTATATGCGTCATGTACTTGCATGCCCAGATTTAAAACGCTGGATAGCCGCGGCTTTAAAAGAAACGCAAATAGTGGCCATAGATGAAGCTGGCGTTGATATCTAAAGAATGATGGTTATTTAGCTCACTGTGTGGAGCCCTGTATTGCTCGCTTTTACAGTATCACAATGCGGGTATTTAGTTCGTAGGCTTTTAGCACAGTGCTTTTACTTTAAGCTCAAAAATCCGTACAATCGGCGCACTTAAATTTGTAATCGTCAGTCAAGCAGCGCCGCTAAGCAATTGTATGCATCACATCACCGATTTAATCTCTCTTTTTGATGAGACTTTTTTCACAAGTCATCAAACTCGGCTAATAAAGGGGCAAGACGAGCCCATTTATTTACCCGCAGATCAGAGCTGTCCATTTCATCAAATTGTATTTGCTCATGGTTATTTTTCATCTGGATTACACGAAATTGCGCACTGGTTGGTTGCAGGTGAGCAACGCCGGTTATTAGAAGATTATGGTTACTGGTATTGCCCTGATGGCCGTGATGAACACCAACAAGCTGCCTTTCAAGCCGTTGAAGTAAAGCCGCAAGCGATAGAGTGGATGCTGTGTGCAGCTGCGGGTTTTAAGTTCAATGTTTCTTGTGACAATTTGAATGGCGTTCAACCCTGTCGTGTTAGTTTTCAACGTGAAGTGCATCAACGAGTGATGTATTTGTTGCAGCAAGGTGTGAATGTTCGCACCCAGTCTTTTTTACGTGTTTTGGCACAGTTTTATGGGACGTCTTGGCCGATGGAGGCCAGCCAGTTTGTGTGGCATGACGATTTGACAATTCAACCACAAGAAGTATGCCATGAAATTTAAATTAGGTTTGATTATTAATCCCGTTGCAGGATTAGGCGGTTCGGTTGCGCTTAAAGGCAGTGATGGCGAACACACTGCCGCGCAAGCTATTGCTTTAGGCGCTGAACCTAAAGCGAATATCCGCACAAAAGCAGCGCTTGAGCAGCTCAAAGCATATCAAGATCAGATTGAAGTGCTGACGGTCAGTGGTGAAATGGGTGAGCGTTTAGCGACTGAACTGGGCTTTACTTGTCAGGTCGTGCATCAGACTGCAGCCATCACGACTCCTAATGATACCGAGCAAGCTGCTCGGATATTAAAAGCTCAAGATGTTGATTTATTATTGTTTGCAGGGGGGGATGGTACGGCGCGAAATATTTGCCATATTATCGAAGATTCGCTCCCGGTGCTTGGGATCCCTGCCGGGTGTAAGATTCATTCAGGCGTCTATGCAATTACGCCAAAGGCAGCAGGTCGTGTAGTCGAAATGCTGGTCAATGGTGAGCTTGTGACACTCGGCGAAGCGGATGTAATGGATATCGATGAAGTGGCGTTTCGGGCTGGCACAGTCAAAGCTAAACGTTATGGCGAAATGAAGGTGCCGACTGAGCTGCGTTATGTACAAGCCGTTAAAAATGGTGGAAAAGAAACAGATGAATTAGTGTTGGCTGATATTTCGGCGTACGTCGTCTCAGAGATGGATGAAGATTGGCAATATATTATGGGGTCAGGCTCGACAGTGGGCGCCGTCATGGCGGAAATGGGGCTAAACAATACGTTATTGGGGGTTGATTTAGTTGATGATCAGCAATTGGTCGCCAGTGATTTAACTGCCCAACAACTACTCGAGTATGTGGCTAAAAAACCAACAAAATTAGTCATTACTTTGATTGGTGGGCAAGGACATATCTTTGGCCGTGGCAATCAACAGTTAAGCCCGGCACTGATTAAAGCCATTGGCAAAGACAACATTATTGTGGTGGCAACCAAAACTAAATTACAGGCACTAAACGGTCGTCCTCTGATTGCTGATACAGGCGACAGTGAGCTCGACGATGCGCTTAGTGGCTACATAGATGTAATAACTGGATTTAATGACCACGTGTTGTATCGCGTGGGGCACATTGAGGAAATGAAATGACTTATTTAGAGTATGTAGAACAGGCGCAGCACTTTTTTGATCAATTGGTCGAAAAAGCGAATGATGATGAACTGTTTGCGGGTGGGTATTTACGTGGCCATTTTGATTTAGCGGTTGGGTATGCGCAAGTGGAAGAGTTAGCGCTTAATGCGCACGAGCTTAATGAAAAAGTCGAGAAAAGCTTAGTTAAGGCTTACCGTGATGGTGAACTAACTGATGAAGACAAAGTACATGTTGTGACAATTTGGGAGCAAGTTAAAGCGCTTGCCGAATAATAGCCATGGCAGAAGTTGGTTAAATTTAGCTTCTGTCATGATTTATCTTTTTTACTCACCTTACAACGTTTAAAAATTAAATCTAACCCACTAATAAATAACAATTAAAAATTAATTTTTTATTTTTAATTAAAAGCATTGCTGTTACTCTGATATTCCATAATAATTGCTCGCTTTTTGACTAAAAAGCACTGGTTAGCAAGGTGTTAACGTTTTTTTGGAGTGATAAAATGAGTGACTTAATAGGCATTGGCATCTTAATTTTCTTTGGCGCGTTATTCGCTATGTCAGAAATATCCATTGCTGCGGCACGAAAGATTAAGTTGCGGGTAATGGCTGATGAAGGTAACCGCAAAGCGCAAGCGGTGATGACCTTGCAAGAGCAACCAGGCAGTTTTTTTGCCATGATCCAAATTGCGTTGAATGCGATTGCTATTTTAGGTGGTATTATTGGTGAGCAAACACTGACTCCTTATACTTCTGAACTGGTCAGTTTAATTTATGTCGGTCCATTAGCCGATCAGATTAGCTTTATTTTGTCGTTTCTAGTGATCACCTCTTTATTTATTTTGTTTGCTGATCTTTTGCCTAAACGTATTGCGATGATCATGCCTGAAGTCGTGGCTGCCAAAGTGGTAACGTTAATGAATGGCATTACCTTTGCGTTAACCCCTCTTGTGATGACCTTTAACGGTATTAGTAATCTGATTCTGCGCATTTTTAAACTTCCTACAGAGCGTGAAGAAATCGTCACCACGGAAGATATTGTTGCCATGATGGAAGCGGGGGCGCAAGATGGCTCGTTACAACAGCAAGAGTATCATTTAATTGGTAATGTTTTTGAACTTGAAGGGCGGACATTACCCACAGCGATGACCACACGTGAGTCTATCGTCTATTTTGATATCAATGATTCAAGTGAAACCATCAGTGCGAAGATACTTGAGCATCCCCATAATCACTTTTTAGTCTGTGATGGGCATTTAGACCGATTAATTGGTTCAATTGAGTCAAAAGAAATCCTACGTCAATTACTCAAAGGCGAAACCGCACATTTAGACGATAAAATGATTAATCGCGACGTCTTTTATTTACCTGAAACACTGACTCTTTCAGAAGCGCTCAATGCGTTTAAATCGGCTGCGCAGCCTTTTGCAATTGTGGTCAATGAATATGCATTGGTGGTGGGAATGGTTACAGTTAAAGACCTGATGAGCAGCTTTATGGGGAATTTAGTCACATTTCATGGTGAAGAGCAAATTGTACAACGGGATGCTAATTCGTGGTTAGTTGATGGTGTCACCCCGATAGTAGATGTGATGAAATTGCTCGAAATCGAAGAGTTTCCTGATGATAATCAATATGAAACGTTAGCTGGTTTTTTAATTTATATGATGAAACGGATTCCTAAACGCGCTGATTATGTTATTCATGATGGTTTTAAATTTGAAGCAATAGACATTGATGGTATCCGAGTAGAGCAGTTACTCGTGACTCGATTGCCAGAGATTAAAAACAGCGATGAGTTATCGGATGATGAGCGTGCAATGTAACCGCTTAAATTATAGGCATCGAGCGTAAATATTATTTAAACAGGTCTATACTCTATTGGTACATTGGAGGTGAGAGTATGGACGTGTCTTTGCTTCAGGCGTTTGAACATCGTGACTATTATACGATGAGAGGTGTGTATCAAGACTTTTTGGAGTTAGTTGTTAATTTTGCAGACAGCGAAATTGGCTACTTTCATCTTTATGAAGAGGCGAGCGAAACGTTAAGGTTAACGGTTTGGTCCAAATCAGTTTTGAACTTTTGCCGTGCGACCATTGAAACTCATTCACCTCTCAGTGAAGCCGGGATTTGGGCTAATGCAATCCAAGAACGTCATTGGGTGGTGCATAATCAGTATGTACCAGATAATGCGATGAAAGGTTTGCCTGAAGGACATTTTCAGTTGCAAAACCACTTAGCCTTTCCATTATTTATAGCCGGTAAGATAGTTGCAGTAATTGGGGTTGCTAATAAAAGTACAGATTATCAAAATGACGATATTCATAATACTGGACGATTCATTGATACGATATGGCAAAAAGTAGGTCATAAAGTCAACCGAATACAGGTACGTGAACAATTAATTGAAGCTGAATTTCTCCAACAAGGCCCGCAGCAAATTTTACTGGAAATGCTCAAAGCCATCTCCCATACGTTAGAACTTCGCGATCCTTATACGGCTGATCACCAAAAGCATGTTGCTTATATTTGTACAGAAATAGCCAAGGAGTTGCAACTTGAAGAGAAGGCTTGCATAGGGTTATATGTCGGCGCGCTCATTCATGATATTGGGAAAATGCTGATCCCTAGCTCTATTTTAACTAAACCAGGGGCGCTATTCGCCGAAGAGTTACAGCTTTTAAAAGCGCATCCTCGGCATGGTTTAGAAATCTTTCGTGATACACACTTTCCGTGGCCGATAAAAGATATGATCGGCCAGCATCATGAACGCTTAGATGGCAGTGGCTATCCCAATGGCCTCACTGAACATGAAATATGTTTAGAAGCGAAAATAATTGCGGTTGCTGATACGTTTGATGCGATGAGTAACGATCGCCCCTACCGTATAGCTCCAGGTAAGCAAAAAGCCATTGAAGTGTTAGTACAAGGGCGAGGCATCATTTATGACCATTATGTGGTGGATGCGTTCATGCGTTGTTATGAACGCGATCCCACATTTGCGGGCTGTTATGCTTAGTTTTAGGCAAAAAAAACCAGTCTTGCGACTGGTTTTTTATTAGTTTTTGCGCGGATGTTTTTGGCCGCGTTTTTCAGCACTGCGAGGACGGCCTGTTTCTCTAGGCTTATCGAATGCTTGATGTGAGGCCTGATCTTTATGTAATTGCATATTCATTGGGCGTTTACAAATAAAGACTTTTTGGAAGTGCTTAAGCGTATCTTGCGGCATATTCAGGGGTAACTGAACAGTACTGTGATCATCAAATAAACGAATATCACCGATAAACTTGCTTGGAATATCCGCTTCATTGGCGATGGCCCCAACGATATTTTTCACTTGTACGCCATGCTCACGACCGACATCAATACGATACGTATCCATCGGTCCGTTATCGCTATTACGACGTTCGCGAGGTTTATCACTGCGTTCAGCTCGAGGACTGCGTTCGTCACGACGACCGCGGCCTTCACGCTCTTGGCGTGAGTTTCGATCGCGTGATTTATTATCGCGATCGTTACGCGCTTCACGGTGAATCGCCACTTCTTTCACTTTGATAGGCGCAGGTAATTGGGCAAGGTACAGCAATGCACCAGCCAAATCATTGCCTTCAAGGCCTAGTTGCTCAGAGAGTTTTTCTGCTAACTCGTTATAATACAAAATATCTTTTTGTTCTGCACTGGCCGCAACTTTAACAGCAAGTTGTTCGATGCGTTTTTTCTCGACAAGCTCCGTGCTAGGCATCCCCACTTGGGTGATGTTTGATTTAGTATGACGAACAATATTTTTAAGCAAATAACGTTCATTGTGTTTAACAAACAAAATCGCTTTACCAGTGCGTCCAGCACGACCGGTACGACCAATTCGGTGTACATACGCTTCTGAATCTTGAGGTATATCGTAGTTAATGACTAATGATAAGCGCTCTACATCCAGACCACGTGCAGCAACATCGGTTGCAATAACGATATCAAGTAAACCATTTTTTAAGCGTTCAACGGTGCGCTCGCGCGCTTGTTGATTCATATCGCCATTTAGAGGGGCTGCTGAAAAACCAGCTTGCTCGAGTAATTCAGCAATTTGCACTGTATCGTTTCGAGTGCGCACAAACACAATCGCACCATCATAGGTTTCAGCTTGTAAGAAGCGAATGATGGCGTTGTTCTTATGTGTATTGGCTTGCCAATAGACTTGTTCGACGCTTTCGACTGTGCTGTTACGTGGTGAGATTCTAACGTGCTCTGCATTTTCGAGATACGTGCTACAAATGCTCTGAATCTGTTGTGGCATAGTTGCAGAAAACAAACAGGTTTGCTTATTTTTAGGGGTCTTAGCCATGATGGTTTCGACATCATCAATAAAGCCCATGCGCAACATTTCATCGGCTTCATCAAGTACCAATGCTTTTAGGGTATCAAATTTAATTGTGCCGCGATTAAGGTGATCGATTAAACGACCCGGAGTGGCTACGATGACTTGTGGCCCTCTTCGTAAACCACTTAATTGTACGTTATAACTTTGACCACCATATAAAGCTAATACGTTCACACCAGACACAAATTGTGCGTATTGCTCAAACGCTTCAGCCACTTGAATTGCAAGCTCACGGGTTGGCGCTAATACTAATACTTGCGGGTGTTTGATGCTGGCATCAATATTGTTTAGTAAAGGCAAAGCAAATGCGGCTGTTTTACCTGTACCTGTTTGGGCGAGTCCGAGTACATCCTTTCCATCTAGTAACATAGGAATACATTGGGCTTGGATTTCTGAAGGGGTAACGTAGCCTAATTTCTCGACAGATTTTAAGATTTCAGAAGAAAGGTTTAAGGATGAAAAAGTGACTGGTTCGGACATTAATGCGCCTCACAAATTGAAAGAGGCGCGTAGTATACAGGAAATAGCGACCATGTGCTTGTTTAATTCACTGACAATAAGCCGCAAACGCCCGTTTTTATTGATAAAGGCTTAAATTTTCTTTTGCGTAGGCTTCAAAATCAGTAAAGCCCCCAATGTGTTTTTGATCTAAAAAAATTTGCGGCACGGTTTCAACAGGTACGCCGGCCGATTTTTCTAAGTCTGCTTTAGAAATACCTTCTTTAATAATATCAACATACTTAAACGAAAAGTCGTCACGTTCTTCACTTAATTTTGTGGCTAATTCTTTTGCTCGAACACAATATGGGCAGCCGTCACGGCCAAATATTACTGTAAACATGAGTACCTCTGTAATTGAATTTGATAAAGCCAGTATTATTGAAAGTCTGCTTAAAATACACTCAATTAAATCGATAGGGCAATTCGTAAAAATTGATTGAGGTTGTAAAAAAGTGCGAATTTTATCGATTACGAATCCTGAGTAATAAGAAAAGTCAGTATGGATCTGGTGCCGACATCAAGGAGTGAACCGATATGAATGTCTACAGGGTCGCTCAAAAAATACTGTTTAAAGGCACTTTTTCTGTCGTTTGCTAGCTAGGACTCTGGTTGAGAAAATAGGCAGTAAATTAAGCCGCTCTCGTGGCTAGGTTAAACGCTAGGAAGTTATTGTAAACTTCTGAGCTTTAGTCCTAACTCTGTTGAATAGCCCATGGAGTGGCCGATGATTCGACGCTCTTTATCAAGTACATAATAAGTTGGGTAAGCTGAAATATTAAATTGCCTTTTGATGGTGTCATTACCAAGTAAAATGGGCATCGAAAGGCTGAGTTTTTCTGTAAACTCGATTACGTCCTCAACATGTGGATAATCGAGTGCAATCATGATGACATTCATTTTCTGGTGATCTAATTCGTTGAGATTGTTGGCGCTCAGCTTACAGACTTGGCACCAAGGAGCAAAAAAATAAACCACGCTGGTTTTACCTGCCAATTCATTACTGTTGAACCCATTTTCTTGATGCAATTGCGGTAAATGGAACGTTGGAGCGAGTCCTCCCGATGAGATTAAATGCCGTTGTTGGTAGGACGTAACAGCATAATAAACAAGCAGAACAATCAGACCTTGCCCTAGTCCGCTCAGTACTTTTTTGCGCATAGGCGCTAAGGTGTGTTTTTTGTTGGAACTCATAGTCAATTAGGTGCCATCTTTTTTAATTGTTGTTTAAGCTGTAATGCAGCTAGAGCGTAGCCACCATTAGCACCATCGATAAAATGAATGTGATCTTTGTCATAGTTGTTCACCATGCAGGTGATTAATGACGCATGGCTTTGATGTAGTCCAAAAGCGATCTGATTATTATTTTGATAATCGAGCAATAAGCTTTTTAGTTGCTCGCCTTGTTGATGGGTGCCAGAAATAATCATCCGTAACGTTTCATCAAACTTTTGAAAATCAGAGTTAATCACTAATCGATGTTTGTATGCACCCCAATCAGTCGCTTCAGTGATGACTTTTTTTTCCATGACATATATGCCAATCAAGCGCAGGTATTGCAACTTAAATAAATAAGACAACCTTCGCCACCTTTGTGAGAGGCTGTTTCTGATGCGGCTTTCGATGGATAATAATTTAAATGAGTGGGTTAAAGATAAATCATTTTCTCGCAAGGGATGATAATGCTGCTCGGAGATATAGATCCGACGAATATGGGTAATGATCTCCTTATATAATTGGCTTTGGTCAACGCATTTATCGGTGACTTGAATGAGCAAGCTAATGTTTTCTTGGTGTGGGCTCGGAACTTCATTCCAGCGACATTCAAACCCTTCAAATAAGGAATGATCGGTTGGTGCATCGCCTTCAATCAAATAGGGGTTGGTGTCAGATGATTCTTTGATTAATGTTTCAGCAATACTCAGGCCTGCTCCTTTAAACATTGCTTGTTGAAAGTCAGGGTGGGGTTGATATTTTGCGACTAAGACATCGGCATCCATAGCGCGGAGTGTTTCAATAGAGACGATGCCTGTACGTAAAGTTAAGCCAAAATGTGATTTGGCTAACTCTTTTGCCGCGCACAGTGCTTGGGTAACTTGCGGTATATAACTATTTGGAAAACACAAAGTTGCGCCATCTCCGCCAAACACATACGGCACACTCACTGGCTTAATGTTATTAAGCAGTGCCACAATAGAGGCTACACCAATTGCATTGACTTCCTTATATCGACCTTGTTCGATGGCGCGAGTTGAGCCTTCTACATCGGTCACCACAACACTCCAATTTGCAGGAATACGTTGGTAGTGGTTTGAGTCTGTTAAATTTTCAAAATCAGAAAATCCAGTAAGCTGTTGATAAAAGCGATGAGAGTCTTGCACGATGGACCTTCTTATAAAATGAGCCGCCTCCCGATACTATAAACAACTCACCAGCAGAAGCGAGGTGAATCCGCTGTTTCTTAGTATTGATTGAATACAAGGGAGGGGATAAAAGGGTGTAAGATAATTCCAATAAAGAATAAATCCTTTTAAAACAATTTATTGTGATTGTTTTTGGTGTTTTTTTACAATTGTTTATTGAAAAGTAAAACCTAGGCCATATTAAGTTTATTGAAGGCGCCTGATGGGCCTTTACCATTACTAACCAAAAAATAATGGTAACAATACAATGCCAGTTCATTGTGAATGGCAGACAATTTAATATCGCTTTATATGAGGATATCATTATGCGTACAGTAGATTTATCACCACTTTATCGTTCATTCATTGGTTTTGACCACTTAGCATCGCTTATGGATGCAGCAGCGAGAACCGACAAGCAACCGAGTTTTCCTCCTTACAATATTGAACTGATTGCCGAAGATAAATATTTAATTACCATGGCTGTGGCGGGTTTTAATGATAATGAGCTACACATTGAAACCGAAAATAATACTCTGAAAGTCACAGGTGTGAAAGCTGACAAAAAAGCAGATATGCCAGACCGTAACTTTATTCATCAAGGCATCGCTGAGCGAAACTTTGAACGAAAATTTCAATTAGGCGATCATGTTAACGTCGTGGGCGCTAATTTAGAAAATGGTTTGCTTTATGTTGAGTTAGAGAGAAAGATTCCCGAAGCACTCAAGCCTAGAACAATCGCGATTGGCACCAATAAACTGCTCGAAAGTGTCAATTAAACGCGCAATATTTGATTCATTTTTCCCTGAAAACGCCCATCATTGATGGGCGTTTTTTGTGATCTCCCCGCTTAAATATGGCTAAAAGTTAAAATTGAACCAAACTGAAACTAATAAGTCGCATCAATTTAGGCTGTTCGTGCCATTTAGGTTTGACTATTAGAGTTATGGTCTGTGGTGAGAGATAAATAAGTGTCGCGTTCATTTCTTTCTGGCTTTTGGTACACCATTTGCTTTAACTCAGCAAGAAGTTGGGAGTATATTGAGCTTATGAAAAATGCCTTTTTCAAACTAGGCTCTGCGTAGCCATAAATGAAGTTGTTTAGATTGAAAGTACGGGGTAAACCATGCAAATCGCCGCAAAACCGACCGATGAAAACCTAAGACTTAAAACACTGTTTAGTTACGATATTCTCGATACCGATGGGGAAATTGTTTTTGATGAACTCACCCAGTTAGCATCAGAAATCTGTGAAACTCCGATTGCGTTGATTAGCTTAGTCGATCCCGATAGGCAGTGGTTCAAGGCAAAGGTAGGGTTAGACGTGAGTGAAACAGTGCGAGATATTGCTTTTTGTTCTCATGCCATTTTGCAAAAAGATTTATTTGAAGTATCCGATGCATTAAAAGATGAACGTTTTGCAGATAACCCTCTGGTGACAGGAGGCCCTCAGATCCGCTTTTATGCTGGTACCCAGTTAATGGCGCCAAATGGACAGTCAATTGGCACGCTTTGTGTAATTAGCGATCAGCCAAAGCAGCTCAGTGAAAGGCAAAAAAAAGCACTCATTATTTTAGGTCGTGAAGTCATCGCACAATTGGAACTTCGCAAAACAATGCTGTCGTTAGCACAAGCGAATCAAAATAAAACCGACTTTCTATCCCGTATTAGCCATGAAATTCGCACTCCATTAAATGCAATTATCGGTTTTAGTAATATCCTGATTGAGCGAGAGTCTGATTATAACTTCCCAGCTGAAGCCGCGCAGTATGTTCGTCACATTAGCTTTAGTGGTCAGCACTTATTATCTGTAATCAATAGTGTCTTGGATTTAAATAAAATTGAAGCGGGTAAAATGGAGCTGGCTAACGAAGTTGTGACATTGGCGACCTTTTTACAAGATATTCACGGTATGATGGAGAGTGAAGCTAAAAAATCGGGTATCAAGCTGAAATTAGATTTAGCTAAGAGACTTCCTGTTACCTTGACTGTTGATCGTTCAAAACTGGCTGAAATACTTGTTAACTTAATTAATAACAGTATTAAGTTTTCGAATGCAGGCCAAGTCATTACTGTAAAAGTGTCTCTGACAACGACCTGTGAAATTTGTTTTGAAGTGATAGATGAGGGGATCGGGATATCCGCTGCGGATCAAGCAAAACTGTTTTCTAAATATCAGCAAGTTGGTAATCATCAACGTGGGGGAACAGGGATTGGTTTATGTCTGTGCAAAGGTTTTATTGAGCTTATGGGAGGAACTTTACATCTACAAAGTGAGGAAGGAAAAGGAACTCATATAAAGTTTTATCTTGGACAAGGGACGGCTTCAAGAAACGCCACTAAGCAAGCAAGTACTAACAAAGAGCTGTTAAGCCCTGCTCTAAAGGTTTTAATAGTAGAAGACAATCCACTCAACCAGATGGTTGCGCAAGCTTTATTCCAATCACTAGGTTGCATCGTAACGATGGCTATAACAGGTGAAGAGGGGGTGCAATTTGCTACAACGGAGGTATACGAATGTATCTTTATGGACATTCATTTACCAGGCATCTCGGGTTATCAAGCCTTACAGCAAATTCGAGAAGCTCAGATAGAAACACCCATTATTGCGTTAACGGCTGACGTATTTTCGAGTGACTACTTAAAAGAAGGGTTTGACGGGTTTATTAGTAAACCCATAGAGCGTCAGGTTTTAATCAACGTGATTAATCAAACATTGCAATCAGGAAACTCATAATAAAACGTACAGAACATAGTCAAATCGCACAATTTCACTTCAAAATTAATTCCGCAATAGTTGCATCTGAGAGAGGGCTTTTTTCCGAACTCAAAATGAGACTGTTGGCATCACGCCATACAATCCCTTCCCATTGTGCGTATATCGGTAATTGGTAATACTTGGCAGTTTCAGTCACTATTTCGTTTTCTTTCACATCGAAAAACCACACAAATGCATGGCCAAATATCCGGCTTTGACTGTAACCGAGTAGTGCGAGTTTTTGAGTATCAGGATGATAATCGGCAGCAGTAATTAGTCCTTTAATATTGTAGGTTGCCTGAGACTTAATGGATTGAGATTGGTTAGTTATGGCTAAGCGATACAAATCAGTATACGAATTCTGCCAGTTTTTAGAAAATAACCACATAGCGCCATTGACTAAAGTAATTGCTTCGCAATCAAAGTTATGTTGGTACTTTTTGAGTATTGCAGGCTTAGTTGAATAATTAAACACAACCTTTAAAGAGGGATCGGCGGTTAATTTATCGACTTGAGTTAACGATTTCCATGGCACTTGATAGATTGTGAACTGGTTACGCGCCCCAGAGTTATTGCCGCAATCTGCGATATAAAGGTGATTTTCATCACTGGCTAATGACTCCCAATCTTTATTTTCGGCCTGTTTAAGTGTCACTGTGTTAACAATGTTACCTAGATCTGTTGATAAACCATAAAGAGTTGGACTATCACCACTGTCATTAATACTCCACAATTGATGGTTGATTAACGCTAACCCAGATGTTTCTTTTAATGCTTGAGGTAGGTGGGTAAGTGATTTGAAATAGACTTGATGGTGATTGAGCTTATTGGCCGTTAAGGTTTTAACATCGTTGTATTCGCTTACTGTTGCCTGAGCTACACAACCTATTTGACTAAGCAAAGGGAATAGAAGGCAGCAATGAACCAGCTTTTTTATCAACGTATTTCTTAGCACAGTACCCTACACAGTGATAGCTAATTATTGCGTTGAGCATAACGCTTTTAATGCCCACTGTCAGTAGAAAGGTAAAACTTGACCACTGACAGTGGCAGTGGCAGGGAAGAGAAAAGATAAGTGCATTTTGAGGGCAAACTAAAGTGGCAGTTTATCAGTGTTTACTCCGCAAAATGAATTTGATTTTTACCGTGATGTTTACTTTGGTACATGGCTTTATCGGCTCTATTTATTAATACTTGCGGGTCGATTTCTGATTCCCACATGGCGACGCCGATACTCGCCCCAACCCGGACCTCTATAGACGCTTGCGGATTTAGCGTAAGGGGAATATTCTGATTTATTAAGCTCAATTTATGCTCAATCAATTCGAGCGTTTTATCTTTTGGTTCGCAACCAATTAAAACCCAAATAAATTCATCACCGCCTAATCGGGCAATAAAATCATTGACCCGTTTATGGACTTCTAAACGCTGTGCGATAGTAATTAAAACATCATCACCCGCCTGGTGGCCATGTTGATCATTAATCACCTTAAACCCATCGAGGTCAATCATTACGACAGTAATTGATTGATGTTTTCGGTTTGAGTTGTTGATTTGGGTCGTTAAGTACTGGAATAGCGCAGGGCGATTGGCTAAGCCAGTCAGTGTATCGACCCAAGCCTGCTGCTGGATTTTTGTTAATAAACTATGTCGTTCTACTGCATAGGAAATGGCACGTGAAAGAATGGCACTGTTCGCTTGAGCTTTAGGTAAATAATCTTCAGCTCCCATTTTGATCGCTTTCTCGCCAATGTCTTCATCATCGACCCCAGTAAATACAATGATCGGCAAGTCCGTACAGAACTCTCTTAGTTCAGCTAAGGTTTTAAGCCCTTGAGTTTGTTCGAGACCTAAATCGAGTAAAATGAGGTGTGGGTGAGTGTGAGCTAAGGTGAGTTTTGTTTCTTCAAGCGATTGGGCATGTAAAAGTTCATAGGTTTTGCGTACGTCTTTCGCCAGCATTTGACGAACTAAATAAAAATCATCGAAGTTATCTTCTATCACTAACACGCTAAAATCAAAATCGTGTCGTCCGAGGGTTAAGGTCGGTGAAATTAGCATGGATTTAAATCCTTATGAGAGAATAAGTACAAAGTATTGCACATTTTAATCACTTCCTTTTAATGTCACGATATTAAACCAGTAATCGCACAATTGTTCTAAAATATCGGCTGTTTCGGTAAAGGTATCGGGCTTAATAATAAATGAGTTTGCGCCTTGCCGGTATGCATCTGCGATATCTCGACTCGATTGAGAGGTTGAATAAATAATACAAGGTGTACTACAAAATTGGCTGGATTGTTTGAGTTGTTTTAATGCTTGATTGCCACTGACCATAGGCAAGTTGAGATCGAGTAATATAAGTTGTTGAAGAGGCTCCATAGGCGCATTTAAGTAATTGAATAGCTCATTGGCAGAACTCAAACATACGAGTTCGATGTTATAAGAGACTTTCGCTAGCGCGCGCTTTACTAGGTACTGATCATCAGCATCATCATCAACAAAAATAATTCTAAAGCGGTCAGTCATTAATGCACCCCTTGTCTGGGTAGGGTTATAATAAATTCACACCCCAGAGTGTGAAGACTTTTTGCTTTTATATCGCCTTCATGTGCTCTGATTATCTGTTTGCAAATAGCTAACCCCATGCCATACCCCTGAATTTTATTTGACGCTAAGCGTTTGAAAGGCTGAAAAATATCGGATGCATACTGTTGATCAAACCCAATACCATTATCTGTAACAGTCAAAATTAATTTATCGCTCAACACCTGGCTAGAAAAAGTAATCACCAGCGCTCGTGCGTTATCGCGATACCGAATGCTGTTTGTGACTAAGTTTCGTAATACTTGTAAAAAACTATTCAAATCGGCATCAATAATAAAATCTTGCTCTAGTAATATAGTACACTGGCTCTCTTTAATCGCTTGGGAGAGGTCTTCTTTGATCAGCGCGATAATATCAGAAAACTGTAACTTCTCTTTTTTCAACTGGTGCTTAGAATAGCGAGAGAGCTGCAATAAGCTATTAATCATGCCTCGCATCCGACTGGCTGCATCAGTGATGCGACTGAGCTCGTAAACGGCATCAGGATCACTTAGTTGGCCGACTAATCGCTCACTTAAACTGTCAGAAAAAGCGCTGATTTTTCGTAAGGGTTCTTGCAAGTCATGAGAGGCGGAATAGGCGAACTTCTCAAGTGCTAAATTGGACTCAGCGAGTGCCCCTTCAACTTCTTTTCTCTCGGTTATATCTTCGATGACTGAGATAAAGTGGCTGGGGTTATCTCGGTCATCTTTCACTAGTGAGACGGTTAAATATGCCCAAATGATTTGACCATTTTTACAGATGTATCGCTTTTCAATCGCGTATTGATTTAGCTCTCCTGACAATAAATTTGCCACTAACTCGAGATCTTCATTAAGATCATCAGGAAAGGTGATTGTCTGAAAGTTAAGGCTGAGTAATTCGTCTAAATCATAGCCTAAAATTTCACATATTTTTTTATTTGCTTTGAGCCATGAACCATCTATACCAACATGTGCAATACCCACAGCCGCTTGCTCAAAAGTGGTATAGAAGTCTTGAGATAAAGAGCGAATTTTATCTTGCTGTTCTTTTTGGTCGGTGATGTCAAAGAAAGTACCAATAATTTCTTTGGGCATATTCATATCATTGAATGAATAAACGGATTGTTTACAGAAGCACCATACCCAGTGGGAGTTTTTATGATTGAGTCGAAACTCCAGTGAGTTGGCCTCAAGGCTTTTATCAAGACTCAAATCGGTAAATTGTGTGTGTAAAAGAGGCTGATCATCAGGATGAATTAATTGGACAAAACCATGCTGATCTTGGATGAGGTCAAGCTGCTTAAAATTATAGCCCGTAATTTCGCAAAACTGTTTATTAACAAAAGTGATCCGCTGTTGTTGCAGATCATATATAAACATACCACTCAGCGACTTGTTTAAAACCGCATTTAAGAATCGACTTTTTTCGCTGACTTCTATTTCAAGCTCTTTTAAATAATTTACATTTGTTAGCGTTCCAGACATTAACAAAGGTTGGTTATCAGTATCTAAAATGGTATTTCCTCTGGCACGAACCCATTGATATTGTCCGGTAGATGAAAGTCCTCGGTATGTCACGTCGTATTTTTTTTGCTGCGCAACATGCTGTTCTAATGCGTCAAGTACTTTGTCTTTATCGTCCGGATGAATATGGTCACGCCATAAATTAAAGTCGGCTTTAGTTGTCTCAGGATCCACTCCGAGCATGTGCATTAAACGATTTGAATACCACACATCATTACTTTGAATATTCCACTCCCAAATGCCATCTTCAGTTGCATCAATAACTCGTTGTAATCGATTGGATTTTTCAAAAACAAAGTTAAGGTCATTGATTGTTTCTTGGGTATTAATAACACTGGCAAAAACATGTTTTTCATTATTAAAGTCATGCATTGATAGGCTGACTTCAACCCAGACTTCGTTACCGTACTTGGTTTTTCCACGGACCGTCCGGCCCGAAGCCATGGCATGCGCTTGCTCGGGTTGCTTTAAATAACTTTGCGTTAGCACATGATGAAACTTGGCTTGGTCATTATTGAGTAATGCCTCAAGGGGCATGCCTATTAGTTCATCTGGTTCATATTCAAAGAGTTTGGCCAGCGCATTATTAACTACACGAATCGTTTGGTTGGTATCAATAACAAGCAAGCCTGTCGGCAAAAGCTCTAAAGAAAACTTAAAGATAGCCTCTGACTTTTGTGTTTGCTCTGCATGGGCTCGTCGTGCTTTTTCCATCGCGGCGCGATTAATTGCCTCTTCAAGTTGTTGTGTGGAAGGGATAGCGAGCAGAGTATTAATTTGCTTAAAAAGTACAAATGCAGTTGTCATAGAAATTATCGCCGTGAGGGCTTTTAATATGCCATGCAAGCCATATGAACCATGCCAAATAGTGTAAATAGCAAACAAATGAGTTATGCCACAGCACAGTATAAATAAAGCAAATAAAATAAAAATGCGTTTGAATCTTAAGTCTTTGCGTTGTTTGATAAAAACCCATAAAGCAACAGGAATTGAAAAGTAGGCGGTGGCAATCATTAAGTCTGCAATCACATGGACCCATAAAATCCCTGGCTGCCATAAGTAGCAGTGGCCATGGGGCATATAACTCGAGTGGAAAAATGCCTCAAGTGCTGTTTGCATTTACACTGTCCTTGTAAAACGTTGCGTTCAATTAAGCGTAGCGTATTTTGTGTGCTTTTAGTCGCTGCAATCAGGAATGTTTGTGATCTAACAGCTTAATTACAATGTCGATCAGTCAAAATGTCATATTTTCTCGCTAGGCTGTACTTGATTGTTAATTAAGGTGATTTATGGGTATTTTTAATTATCTAAGTGGCGTTTTATTCTGTCTGTTGAGCTTTCAAAGTCTGGCGAATGTATCTGTGGGAGTTCGGCCTTATTATCTGATAGATCAATTAGCAACTGGGCCACTTAAATCTAGGTTGCATGCTTGCGAGCACACACCAATAAAAGCGCAATCATTCGCGATTGGACATAGAGGAGCTCCTTTACAGTTTCCGGAGCATACTCGAGAGTCGTATTTGGCTGCGGCAAAAATGGGGGCGGGAGCGCTGGAATGTGATGTGACATTTACTAAAGATGCGCAATTGGTATGTCGTCATTCCCAGTGTGATTTACATGCAACCACTGATATTTTGCAGAATCCTGAATTGGCTAAAAAGTGTCGGCAGCCTTTTGAGCCATATGATGCAACGACCGCTCGATCAGCCTCAGCTTTGTGTTGTACATCCGACATCACAGTGGATGAATTTTTAAGTTTAAAAGGAAAAATGGACGGGGTGAATCCAAAGGCGAAAACAGTTGCTGAATTTGTGAAAGGGACTCAGCGTTGGCGCACTGAATTATACGCGCAAACAGGTACCCTGATGACGCATAAGCAGAGTATTCAACTGTTTCAATCATTGGGCGTTAAAATGGTCCCAGAGCTCAAACAGCCAATGGTTGCAATGCCTTTTTTGGGGTTGAGTCAAGTGCAGTACGCAACAATGTTACTTGAAGAATATCAGCAAGCAGGCGTGAAATGGCAGGATGTGTGGCTACAATCATTTCTTTTTTCTGATATTGAGTTTTGGCTAGCGCATCCAGATATCCCAGCTGAGCAAATAGTGTGGTTGGATGAACGCTATGAGCAAGAGGGATTTGATGCCAATGATCCTTTAAGCTGGCGCCCTTCCATGTCTGAACTCGCACAAACCGGGTTAAAAAACTTAGCCCCGCCGATATGGCTGCTGGTTCAATTGTCAGAACAAGGTGAAGTGATGCCTTCAGCTTATGCCAGAGCAGCTAAAGCCGCAGGTTTAAATTTGATAGCCTGGACTTTTGAACGCTCGGCGCCAAGCGGGTCGATGTGGTATTACCAAAGTGTGCAATCGGCCATCAAAAAACCAAGCGATACTTTAATTGTCCTGGATGTCTTAGCTCAGCAAGTAGGTGTTAAAGCGGTCTTTTCTGATTGGCCTGCGACCGCTGCTTATTACGCAAATTGCCTAAATATGGCAGGGCTTTAGTACAACACAAGTACGCAGTTTGTCAGAGCCAAATTGAGACATTTTATCAAAATCGGCCCTGGCAATGGGCAAATGCTGACAATCGAGAGGGTCGGGCCGTTCATCATCAGGATCAGGATCATGGACATATAAACAGACATCATCGATGGCCGTAACTGCAACCCAATGCGGAACTTTACGCCCATCCATGCGGTAAGTACTAATTAATATTAAAATAGCATAGCCACGACTGAGCCATTGTTCGACCTGCATTTGACTAAAGTCTTGGTAGTGAACCCCAATCTCTAGTTGTTCTGATTTACTGCGAAATTGTTGTTCGACAACCTGCATGACTTCTTTTTTGTGTGTACTGCGTACACCATCAATAAAAAGTGCACGCTGGTGGCTGATGTAGCAATCTACAGCGTAGCCACGATGTTTTGCAGCGATAGCTAAACCTAATGGGTGGCAACCGCCATGGCCTGAGGTCATAAAAATAGTGGTCGCTTCTCGCCAAATATCGAGTTCGAGCATTTGGTTAGGCACCACAGAGCTATCCAAAGAGGCCATTGCCATCATTAGAGAAGCTGGGCCGCAGGTAAACTCAGTCGTTTGTTGGTACCAGGGAACCGGCTTGGGTTGCTTTGCCGGAATAAGATTTCTGATCCGCTTTTGCATGCGCAAGGCATCACTGTGATCGTGGTAGTATTGACTGTATTCGCCAAACTTTTTATATCCGAGTTGCTGATAGAGGCCAATAGCAGCTAAGTTGGGTTTAGCCACTTCTAAACGCATAAATAATCGGCCTGAATCTGCTGCTGCGGATTCTAAAAGTGCTAATAATTGTTTAGCAATGCCTAAACCTCTGGCGTCTGGGCTAATAGCTAATGAGTATAAGCGAGCAAGTTGCGTCCCTTTATGTAGTAATACAAGTCCATAGCCGAGTAACATTTGCTCGCGTTCAGCGACATAAAGTAGGCTATTCCCCGATTTTAGCCAACGTAAAAAACTACGTCGGCTAATTTTATCACTGCTAAAACAGGTATTTTCTAAGGTTTCAAGTGCAGTTAAATCACTGATCACAGCGGGTCTAAAAAGTGGAGAGCTCAACTTCGGTTGCTCATCAATTACTAAATATTTTACGAAGTGTGCGCTTTGAAAAAATACTTGTAAAGTCTTGATGCGTGGTAATTTGATTATTTATTCTTATCGTGAAGATAATGCAAATATCCCATTGAAAAAAATCAGTATAATTAATTGCTTTTATTGATTTTCCACGTTATATAGCTGTTTTAACCCCTTAAGTTGGGGTGCTCAGAACGTCAGAAATGATGTGGCAAGCATTACCCTAGCGGCCTATTTATAGTTTGGAATAAGTATGAGTTCAGCCCATCATAAGAGTCATCACGATAGCCATCATCATGGCTTACCTGATTCATTCATTCACCTTCTCAATTCTTTGTTACGCAACCCCAGTGTGGTGGGCGCGGAGCACTCGTTTTTTAGGGTCTTGCAACGAGAGCTAGAAGAGCGTGGTGCCAATGTCACTTGGTACGAAGGTGTACTTGTTGCCCAAGGCAATGATCCTCACAGTATCATGTTTTCAGCGCATATTGATCGCCATGGATTAATGTGCACCGGACCTAATGAATTCCAATATGCTGCGTTTGTCTCAGGCGCTCGTTCAGATTTACTTGGTAACTCTGTTAGTGAACAATTGATGAAAAAAATTGTCGAGCGCTTTTCCGAAGGTGGGGTGTATGCTTATGAACCTTGGTCAGGCGCTTATCGTGGCCAAGGCGAAATTACGGGGACTTATATTTGCGAGCATCGCAATAACCTTATTTTTGAAGTTGCAGGATTAGAACACTTAGTCGCCGGCACGCCGGTTGCTTTTTTGGATAAGCTCAAAATTACCGACAGCGCATTGGTCGGCCAGCTCGATAACGTGTTAACTGCTGCGGCGTTAGTGTATTTATTTGAAATGGGTTTTCAAGGGACTGCATTTTTTACCGCTCAAGAAGAGGCAGGTAAGAGTTGGCGTTATTTATTAGAATGGTTCCGTCGGTTTGGTGGTTCAACAAATCAATTAATTGTGGTGGATACCAGTCCATACCCAGATTTTGCGACAGCTCAATTGCAGCATTTAGTGTTGCGGAATAAAGATGCCAATGCGCCTTTCAATCAAGCTTTAACGAAAAAGTTAGTGCAAGTCTGTAAAAAGCATAAATTACAGGTGCAATTTAAAGATAAGTACGTTGAATCTATAAATGAGCAACGTGTTGCTAGAGGCGAAGAGCCTGCATCATTGGGGTCAACTGAAATGGGGCGAATTATTGCCGCTTCAAATGGTCTCGTGGATGGTACGACGTTGCAAATTCCTACATCGGGTTATCACACGATGGAAGAGTCGGCGCCTTTGGAATCTGTGCACGCTTTTTTAACAGTCTTAATGGCTCTATCAAACCTTAAATTCTAGGAATAAACAAAAGAATGTATAAAACCTTAGTTGTTGCACCATCAATTGATGCTGTACTAGCTGGTGATAATTATGACGTCATCACGTTTGAGCAATATTTACAGGATTATCCAAAAAAGAATGAACCAAAAACGCGAGTGATAAACTTGTGTGACACTGAGCATTACTTAAGCCAAGGATATTACTGTTCATTGTTAGCTGAAGCGCGTCAGCATAAAGTGCTACCAAGTGTTAGCACAATTAACGATTTAAGGCACTTGGCCAGTAATAATGACAGTGCTCTAGTGTTTAGCTCTGATTTAGCTCAATTGGCAATGGATGAGCCACTTGATGTCTATGCTTTTTTTGGTCATGTCGAACTAGATGGGTTAAAAAAATTAGCTCGTCGTGTCTATGATAAATATCCCGCGCCAATAGTAAAACTCAGCCTCACCATTGAAGGGACAGGGTTACATTTAAGTGTGAGTCGCTGTGCATATTCAGACTTACCTTTGGAGCTTCATAGTCGCTTTATGAGTAAATTGAATGCTTATACTGAACAAGTGTGGCGGCAATCGGCTTCGCAACGCAAGTTGCGTTGGGATATGGCTATTTTGGTCAACCCTGAAGAAAGTCACCCGCCGAGTGATAAAGATGCAATTAGCCGCTTTATTAAAGCTGCGGCAAAAGTTGGGATAAATGCGCATACTATTACGGCCAAAGAAGCTAATCATATAGCACAATATGATGCATTGTTTATTCGTGAAACAACGGCGATAGATCATCATACTTATCGAATTGCGCGTAAAGCAGAACAAGAGGGCTTAGTTGTTATTGATGATTCAACTTCAATAATGCGTTGTTGTAATAAAGCATTTTTGCATGATGCATTTAGTTATAACAAAGTACCGTCGCCTAAAACACAGGTCGTGATCAACACCGAAGCGGGCAGTATTGAGCAAATAGAAACAGCGTTTAGTTACCCAATGGTATTAAAGTTACCAGAAGGCGCTTTTTCTAAAGGGGTATTTAAAGTCAAAGATAGGGGTGAATTAATCCTCCAACTTGATGAGTTGCTTAAAGACACTGCATTAGTATTGGTCCAAGAATACTTATATACCGATTTTGATTGGCGGATTGGTGTATTAAATGGTCGTGCGATTTATGCTTGTCGGTATCACATGGCTCGCAATCATTGGCAAATTTATAATCATGGCTCGAAACGTTTCTCTTCGGGGGGATTTGAGACTTTACCGACATTTGAAGTGCCTAAAAAAGTCCTTGATGCAGCGATCAAGTCTTGCTCAATTATAGGTAAAGGCCTGTATGGCGTTGATATCAAACAAAAGGGTAAGCAAGTTTACGTGATTGAAGTGAACGACAACCCAAGCATTGACCATAAAGTTGAAGATGCATATTTAGGGAATGAGCTTTACATGCATATCATGACGGAATTTGCAGCCCGCTTAGAAAAGCGAGGTCGATAACCGTACATAAAAAGGCATCTAATGGTTAATGCCAGTCAGTTAAGCTGACTGGCATTTTTCTTTTTATTAGGATACTTCGATGGCTTCGGTTTTATGCACCGTGGGTATCGCCTATCTTCCCTCCTTGCGGGCAATCTGAATAGGGCGAGAGTTTTAAGTAAATGTTCCCAATGCATGGGAATATTCCCAGGGCTCATAATTGATATTGAGGAGAAGTATTGGATTACTGCCATAGAGCAGCTCGAAAAACTCAGCTGGTTAGGCCATAACCCTTGAGGCGTTGCAGCCATCGTCATCAGCCGTCGAATTAAATTGTACGCTAAAAGTACGCCCCATATTTCTTGTCTAACCATGTCAGGGCGTTTACTTCTCAAGTGGTATGAACTATCTAGCATCGTTTGTTTTATTTCTCGATAACCAAGTTCGATTTCCCATCTATGGCAATATAAATCTACGATTTCATTATTTGGGAAACGCAACCTATCTGTCATAGAGGTTAATATTCGATAGGTCTTACCCTTGATAGTTTTACTCACTAGTCTCGCTTCAATAACCTCTGGCACATCCGAGAAATTCTTTTGGGCATGCTTAGTGGTTTGAAGCGAAATAAGTTGGTCGTTTTTACCAACAGTTGAGATAACCTCATATTGTAAATCTGACCGTGCGGGAATCAACCAGTGTCTTTCTTCACCAGCCTGGTGCCATCGGTTTAACAGGCCAAGCGAATAATACCCCTTATCGAACATCGTTACTGAGTGGTTTGGCGTTCTATCGATTAGGCGCTCTGCAAGCTTCATTTCATTGGTTTTATAATTATCAAATTCACTCGTAATAAGCTGATGGCTGGTAAGTTCCATATGACAAACCATTCGAATTTGTGGAAAGCCCGTGTCACCATATTGATTGTTGGCTGATGAAAAAGCCTCTCGGTTTTCTGGTGAGTCATGTGTTCGCCAAACAACGCCATCAACAGCCAATAAATTCAAGCCACACCACGTTTCAAACTCTTCCTCATGGTACATAGCTTTGGCAGCTTTATTAAATACTTGTTTAACCGATTCTTCACCTAACCGCTGACGCGCCTGAACCATCGCGCTAGGTGCAACTAACTGATTTTTTCCTGGTAGCATAATGTCTAATTTAGTTGCTATATTCCAGACAGATTCTTTACGAAACAATGCCATACCAATGACTGACCACAGCACAGCTTCTAATGGCAACCGACGCTTTCTAAGTGTAGCTATGCCTGCTTGTTGGAAGCCTTGCTCGATTATTTCTGGCGATAGTATTTCATTTAGTTTTTCAAATGTATGGTAGCGAGTGCTTTCTTCAAAAGTTGTATGCAGAGCTTGTTCTATATTCACAAAAAAATCCGTAATCAGTTACCTGATTACGGATTTTGCATGATCATTTTGATCGGTCAACCGATCTGTTACTTAACTGATCGGCATTAATCTAATGGTGCCTTTTTTCGACTGTTAGTTCTGAATTTTAGATATTAAAAAAGGCCAAACCCGAAGGTTTCGCCTTTTTCTGTTCTGCATAGAACTGTAAGTCAGTTAACGAATGTTAACTAAATCGTTAGCAATTAAAGAGCTACGATTTTCTCAGCTTGAGGACCTTTTTGACCTTGAGTTACGATGAACTCAACTTTTTGGCCTTCAGCTAAAGTTTTGAAACCTTCACCAACGATGTTACCGAAGTGAGCGAACACGTCAGGACCATTTTCTTGAGCGATGAAACCGAAACCTTTAGCTTCGTTAAACCATTTTACTGTACCAGTAGTTGTAGTAGACATAATAATATCCTAATTCTTTTTGAGTAATATAAGCAGCCTCAACATGACACTGCCGTTGATCTGGAAGTATTGCAATTACTTATAAAAAACAGGACGAGTTACTAAACTTCGAAATGGTATGCATAAATAAGGTCGTACTTTCAAACAGAGCTCAGTGTAGCCTATATCAATTCAGAGTCAAGCAATCATTGCTAATCATAGTAATAATAAATACCCAGCTAAGGCTGTGTGTTTTTTAATCAGTTAAAACTGTTGTTAAAAACGCTATATCAGTCCCTGTTTTTAGAATAAATGTGAATAATATGTAAAATTAATTTGCTGTTTGTTTTTTGTTCTGTCATAGATCGGAGGTCTGAGGACAAACCTCAGTTAAATTTAAACACACATTGAGACATATTTATGACAACAAAAATACGATTATTTTGGCTGCTACTTTGCTGTTTGAGCTGGCAGGTACACGCTAAAACAGGTTTAGCATTTGTGCATGGCACAGGAAATCAGACCGATGCATACAATGATTATTGGACGCCAGAATTCATTAACAAAGTAAGGCAAGGTTTAGACGATTCAAACTTATCAACCGTGATCAATTGTGACTTTGACCAGTACATGTGGAGCCCACAAGCCTCGGGATGTTTGGCTCAGCAACTGACGGATTTTGTGTCCGCACACGGAATCACTGAGCTCAAAGTGATTACGCATTCTAACGGTGCAAATGTATTGCGGTGGATATTATCAAACCCAACCTGGGACAGTCGCTTTATTACTCTGATAGATGTGATTTCTCAAACGATTGCCATTGCACCTTCGAGCGGGGGAACACCTTTAGCGGATGCTGTAACAGCAGGCAATGCATTCGAATCTTCATTAGGTTGGATTTTAGGGTATAAAACCGATGCCGTAAAACAGCAGCAAGTGGCATGGATGGCCAATTACAATGCTAATTGGCTTTTTGGCACAGAAAACAGGCCGAGTTTACCGAGTACGTTTGAAGTTGTTGTTGGTAGTGATGTTGATTCAGCAATTTGGGATGGAGATAGCTATTGTGCAGGGTATCAATACCAAGTGGCTTTAGAGGTGACCCAAAACTGGTTAGACAGTTGCTCGGATGGCTTTTTAAATTGCAGCTCTCAAACAGCAGCTGGAGCCCTTTGGTTTACTGATAAACAAAAAACACGAGGCAGAGAGCCTCTTAGCCATCAACAAAGTCGCCGAGATTGTTTCAATTTGGGCTCAATTTTGAAAAATCGCATTTGAAGGATCACAGAATGAATCATTTTAAACTCTATATCAGTCTTCCTTTCTTCGTGTGTGCGTTTTTTTCAATCAATGTGGATGCTACAGCAAATGAACTAAACGATTATCAAGTGACGGCGAGCTCTTCGTTGATGCTCGAAGATCCTCATGCAGACAATACTCAAGCAGTAGTTTATATATGGCCTAAGCCTCAGCAGCAAAGTGCGGTCGCGACCACCGAACAAATGTTGCATAGTAATGAGTATTGGCAAGAAGTCACCGGTGCAGAGCTCAATGCTGGTGTGGCTATTTATACCACTTCTAACAAGGCGTTTATTCGCATTGCTCCCAAAGCTCAGTTTAGTGATGGGGAAGTATTACAAAGTGAACCGCTAAATGCACATTTCTTAAGGTTGAAACCTGATATGCCGAACGTGCAGTATCAAGCAATTGAGCAAGCTGTGTCGCAGCAAGAAATGAGTTTGGCAGGTTTCGATGATGGCAGTATTGCATTAACGACTAATCTACAATTAGGGGCGGGTCGTCTCATAATGCAAAGCCAACAAAGCTTACTCGCCAACGCAACTTACCTGATGCATGTAAAAGAAAAGCACAGCCCACATCAACTACAGATTACAGCTGACAACACTTTTCAAGCACAGAGTCAGGGCTTGAAGCTGGAGGGCTCAATTGCAGGCAAGCATCTTGACCCATTACAAACTACGGTGAACTTGATTAGCCCAAGAGGCGAAAAAACCGCCGCTCAATTTCAGCAAGGGCTGGTTGTTTTACCAGATAATTTAGCGAATGTAGGAGCTTATCGAGGGTTCTACGAACTGGAAATGACCACAGAGCAAGTGGTAGAAGGTTTGATGATAAAACGCAGTATAAAGGTACCTTTTGCAAACGTCATTAAAACTGCTCAACTAGGAAGACCATCATCATTATTGGTGAAATCAGCTGACATCTCGCTTCCTATCACTATTTTCCATCCGGGTCGGTATGCTGTCACAGCAACTTTAGCGCAGTACTCTGCATCGGGGCATGTTGAATTTTTGCAAACAATAGAGGTCGCACAATGGTTAAAAGATGATGGACTATTTGCACTTCCTTTTTCGATAAATGGCAACCATCACGCACCTGAACGCTTATTTTTGACAGATGTGAAGCTCGTTGACCAAAGTCGAATGATGCTGTTAGAGCAGCACACTCGTTGGGAATAAACCAACAGTTATATTATTTTCAATGAGAATAAATCGTTTGTAGTCAATAAAAAAGCCAGCGCACTGGCTTTTTTATTGACTAGGTTGTGGCGGCTTTTAAACAAAAGCTAGTTAACCTCAGATCTGCATAAGAATTAAAGCCGAGTCACTTTTATACTCGGCTTTTTAGTCTGAAAAGTATAGGCAATTAATCCAGCCATTAAATTAACCATAAATGAGATGCAGCTGCGGTGCCTTGTGTGGTCTATTTGAGCCATATTTTTCAGCTGGTCGAAAACTGTTTCAATGATGAAACGCTTTGATAACATCGCTCTATCCCAAGATGATATTGGCTGACGTTTCATATTACTTCGTTGACCTGTAATAAAATCAATGCCTTGCTCAGCAAGTTCCGCTTTTAAGTTTGCAGATACATAACCTTTATCAGCGTATAAACTACCTGTAACATTATCAACCATATCTAATACCGGCTGTCTATCATCAACATTCCCAGCTGTCACTTTTACAGCTAATAAACCCCCTTCATCATTCATGATGAGGTGAAGTTTAAAGCCATAAAACCAGCCCATTGTTCCTTTGCCTCGTTTGGCTTCTCCCGCGAAAACTTGGTGACGAGGAATACGCATGTTGTGACACACCTTGAGAGAAGTGGAATCGATAAATGCAATGCCTGTTGGTTTATCAAAGCGCTGCTTCAGATAGCTGCACAGAGCAGGTAACGTGGCCTGAAGTAACTTCAACATACGTGTATAACTGACTAAATCAGGAAAATAATGTCGCCAATACTGACAAACAAATTTGGTGTAGTAAGTTTTAAAATCGCGATAACCTGATTGATGAAAAGCAATTAATATAGTCATCACTTCGCTAGAGGATAGTCGAGATGGCTTAATGCGTTGCTTTTCACCTGATTCTATTAGGTGTTTAAGCCATTGAGGTTCAAACAATAAACAAAAATCATCGACATCTACGTAAATTGCATCTAAGTTATTCATGCCCTTGCCTCGGTAATCTTATGTTTCTTGGTCGAAAAATCTGATCACCGCAAGGGCATTTAGTTCCATTTCTTATGTGCAGCTCAGGTTAGTTAGATTGCTCGATTGCCTTGCGGTGAGCTTTAATTTTTTGTGCTAACTCGTCGATTGTTTTGTGAGCTTCATCAGATAGCTCACTGGCATTTTCTTTACCTTCTAACCAACTATCCTTAGCAAGGGTTTTGCTTTGCTCAATTAGTGTTTTACTTTCAGCTAATAAATCTTTACTTAGCATTTGACCTTCTGCAGCTAGCGCTTTGGTTAACGCTTCACTTTCATTGAGTAAATCTGTTAAAGAGTCATCTTTAAGCTCTAGAGCATTGGCTTTGACATCGTTCCATGCCGCTGATAATGCTTGTGTGACCTCTTGTTTAACTTCTTTGGCTTCACTTTTTATTTCTTCTTGCTGCTCGCATCCAGCTAACGCCAGTGCGGTGATTGCAACTAATATACTTAGCTTTTTCATCGAGTATCTCATTTGAGTAGTATGCATTTGATTATCAATGTGTGAATCAATAGGGTCAATCTATTGTCGATGAAATTAGCCGCTATACTGTATTTGATTAGAATGCGAAAGGATCCGCCCACTTTTAGGATACGCAGCTTTTGAACTATCTACTGTGCATTATCACCTTTATTTTAACGCTGTCCGTTTATGGTGATCCGGGGCATGTAACCACATCTCAACAATTGGATCGCTTGATAGAAAAAAGTGATTTTTCGAGTTCACTATTTTTTGATGAGTATCAACAATTAAAGAAAAACTTTCCGCATAAACCGTCAGTTACACTCAGAGCCAAGCTCGCTATTATTGAGAGTGCCATCGCATTAAATGCACACAACTCACAAGCTTACCCAAATTTAATTGCACAATTGAATGCGTTATTGCCGCAAGTGGACGATGAACAACTGGCTTTTTCTTTAAAAAGCCAGTTGTTTTTTATGCGTTCATTTGAAAATGATGAGCTTGCCTATTATCACCAAGTCAAAGAGCTGCTTAGGCAGGCTCCCGAAAATACAAAATTGACAGCGTATGGTTATTTATTGCTCGATGCAGCGAATAGCGCTTTAAGAATATTGCGCAATGAAGAGGGGTGGGAGTATTTTAGTTTGGCTCACCAATTTGCGATGGAGATTGATAATAATGATTTTTGGTCATCATTTGAAAATAGCCGGGGATTAGCATTGGCGGAATACGGTCATATAGATGAAGCGTTAGAGGCATTTAAAAAAGCATTAGCCTATAAAAAGCAGTTAGGTGTGAATCACGCAGTTATCTATGCCAATATTGCATATAACTACTTTGGATTAGAACAATTAGAGGCCACGTTAGACTATGCTGGTCGCGCCTTAGGACAAGCGAATAAAGAACAAAACCGCTATGTCGAAGTTTTAATTTTGACTCTACTGGGCCGAGTGGCACATTCACAACATGATTATGAAAAAGCCGTCGATTGGTTTTCACAGTCACTCATTTTAGCTCAACAAGAAGACGTCAGAGATTATGTATTTGCAGCTTATGCAGACTCAATTTACCCATTACTTCACTTAGGAAAAATTGAGCAAGCGCAGATGCATTTATCACAAGCTAAAGCTTTAGCCAGCTCTGACAAGCTGCGTGTTGATGGGTATCTTTTAGAATTAGAAGCTGTCGTTATGCATCATAAAAAAGAGTATGCACAGAGCATGGCGTTATTTCTTAAAGCCATTGATGCAGTCGTAAAAAAATACAGTGATACAGCAGCAAAAACCGCAGAGCAAAGCCGCGCACTAATGGAAACGCAAATACAAGAAGCAGAAAATCAAAAACTGCGACTTGAAAATGAATTAAAGCAAACATTTTTGGATGAAATATCTGAGAAAAACCAGTGGCTTATTTGGCTGAGCTCGATTGTTAGTATTTGTATGATAGTACTTATTGTTTTGATTTTTTATGTGCGTCAGATTGCGAAAAAACATCACTTGCAAGCGACCACGGATGAATTGACGCAAATTCCGAATCGTCGCTGTGCGCTTAGCCGATTGAAAAAGCATATCGCAAGCGCTAAAAAAACCTCAAAACCTTTAGTGATAGGTATGCTCGATATTGATTATTTTAAAAAAATTAATGATAAATATGGACATTTAGTCGGTGATACAGTGCTAGTTGAAGTGGCTAAGGTGTGTCAGCAACGTTTGAGTTCTCCTGATTTTATTGGCCGTTTAGGTGGAGAAGAGTTTTTAATTGTACTCAACAACGTGAGTGAACAAGTTGCCATTGAGAAAATGGAATTGATTCGTCAGACGATTGAGAGTATTCAATTTTTAGGCCCTGAATTATCTAAGTTATCCGTGTCTGCAAGTGTGGGTATGACAACGCTTTTAGATAATGATAGTCAAATTGAGCTGCTTATTCATCGCGCTGACATTGCGCTTTATTTCGCCAAAGAGCAAGGTAGAAACCAAATACAGGCGTTCAAACCGGCAATGCTCGTATAAATACTCCGTATTTTTGAAACGATTGTTTTAGAATAAAATAATTGTTTTTTTATGGCGGTCTCTCATTGTTGTTAACCTATCAGTTACATCCTGCGCGTCTTCTTTAATAATGCATTATTATAGAGTTTTTATTTAAATTAGTTTATTCAATGGGTTATGATTATTTCGGGTTGTTTGTCCCTAATTAATATGAATATATTGTATACAATATCTTGCTATTTGGTTGTTCATTTGTTAAAAAGTCGTTGCACCTTGTTGTTCTGTATTATTTTTGAGCAGAGATGGCAGGTGTTTAATCTCACACAACTAGAAAGAAGATAACTATGAAAACAACTAAATTAGTCATCGCAATATCGGCAGCGTTATGCGCTAAAACTGTTATGGCAAGCTCGGCTCCACACGTTCCGGCGCAGAAAAACCACCATCACGGGATAGAGAAAAAAAGCCAATTAAATGTGCCTACTGCACAATCTGTTACACGTGAAAACCCTAAAGAGTATTCTCATCGATTGCACGATTTAAATATTCAAATTGCAGCTGATCAGCTGATGGCAGAAACTTGTAACTTGGATGCCTTCATTACCACTAATAGCACGAGTTTAATCAACAGTATTAAATCTCAAGGTGCGAGCTGTGTTAATGACTTATTTAGTGCCTCTTCAAATGTACAAGCAAGTGCCTTTACTTCGAATCATATGCACGCCGTGGCTAATCACGCCAAGTCGTTAGCGCAAAACTATAATGGTGGCGGTGATGTTGATCTTGAAGCGCTATTTTTATATTTGCGTGCCGGTTACTTTGTTGAATTTTATAATGATTCAGTCAGTTTCGCGACTTGGGTTAAACCTGCTGTAAAGGGGGCGATCGATGCGTTTGTAAACAACAGCCATTTTTATGACAATAACGAAGGTCATGCGAAAACCATGGGTGAAGTGATCACCACAATGGATAGTTCAGAACAACAGGATGTGTACATCTCAGTCGCTAAAACTTGGTTAAGTCGGTGGAATGAAAGTTATGCGGCTGGTTGGAATATGCGAAATGCTGTGAATGGTTTCTTTACGTTAATTTTCCGTGGCCAATGGAATAATAGCTTTGTTGCAAATGTGGGTAATGATCGTCAGTTAGTGTCGATTTTAAAAGACTTTGCAATGAGTAACTATATGTTAGGTACTGAAGCAGAATTCATGGTGGCTAACGCAGCACGTGAACTCGGTCGTTTAAAGTCTTATTCGGGTACTGCTATTCAAGCCGATGTTGATACCGCACTAAAACAGATTTTTTCCACTTATGAAATGTTTGGTTATGGCGATGTTGTTTGGCTAGGGGCGGCTGATACCGCGACGTATTATGCCAACTGCAGTGAATTTAATATTTGCGGTTACGGGGAGCAATTAATCGCAAAAGTGTTCCCACAAAATCATCAATGTAGTGCAACAATTCGTATTAGAGCTCAACAGATGTCAGCTGTTCAATTAACAGCAGCGTGTGACAAGATGGCCTACGAAGAAAGCTTTTTCCATACCCAGTTACAAACCAACAATACCCCAGTCCCAGATGACAACAATAGTCAATTACAGGTCAATATTTTTGATTCTAGTGATGATTACGGTAAATACGGCGGTGCTATCTTTGGAATTGATACTAATAATGGTGGGATGTACTTAGAGGGGAATCCTGCTGATATTGATAATGTTCCGAACTTTGTGGCTTATGAAGCAAGTTATGCCAATCCAGATCACTATGTTTGGAATCTTGAACATGAATATGTGCATTACCTTGATGGACGTTTTGATTTATATGGTGATTTTAACAACCCAACTGAGCGTACGGTTTGGTGGACTGAAGGTGTTGCTGAATATGTTGCCAATCAAAATGATAATCAGGCAGCTATCGACACTATTAACGATGGCTCAACGTATTCATTAGCAACTGTGTTTGAAACTACATACGATGGCTTTGATCAAGACCGCATATATCGCTGGGGTTACTTAGCGGTTCGGTTTATGTTTGAAAAGCATCGTGATGAAGTCAATTTAATGCTTGTAGATACTCGTAAAGGGGATTGGGCTGCTTATAAAGCACGTGTGAATACATGGGCGACTAACTATGGCAATGAATTTACTACATGGACACAATCGCTGACGAATGTGACTAACCCACCCGTGGAAAACATAGCCCCTGTTGCGGTTTTAAATGGTCCATATTCTGCTGATAAAAATATCAGTATTGTGTTTGATGCGACTGCTTCTTATGATCAAGATGGCAGTATAAGCACTTATTTATGGGATTTTGGGGATAATTCGACTAGCTCTTTGCCTCAACCAAACCACAGTTATAGTGCCGCTGGTGATTATACTGTGTCATTGACGGTGACTGATAATCAAGGTGCGGTTTCAACCGCCACGGCACAAGCTACAATACGCGGTGACATCATCGAGCCTCCTGTTGGCAATGCGTTAGTAAATAAACAACCGTTGAGTATTTCAGGTGCGCAAGACTCGCAAACAGCGTATACGCTTCAAGTTCCAGCGGGGGCTTCTGAGCTAAGCTTTAAAATAGCGGGTGGGTCAGGTGATGCGGATTTATACGTGAAATTTGGCGAGCAAGCGACCCAAGATGTGTATGATTGTCGCCCTTACATCGGTGGCAATAATGAAACCTGTACCATCGCTAATGCTCAAGCGGGCCTTTATCATGTGATGGTTCGTGGTTATAACGCTTATCAAACGACCTTGACCGCTAGTTTTGAAACACCTAAAAACAATAGTTTACCTAATGTGTGTGCGACTCAAGCTCCAATCACAAGTGGTCGATTAGAAGCGGGTCAAGTTGTTTGTCTGGGTCAGCAAGAACCAATGTGGTTAAGTATTGCGGATGTGAATGCACATAGTAGCATGTCGATTACTACCGCTAATGGATCAGGCGATCTCACTATAGAGTATAGTAATGCTGGTTGGCCAAATGGTTCAAACCATCATGGTGCCTCTTACAATGTTGGTAACAGCGAGTGTATTTCATTACAAACGCAGAGCAATTACTGGGGATATATTAAAGTATCGGGTGCACCACAAGGTGCTGCAATCGTGGTTGATTTTGATACTGCAGGTTGTCGTTAGTCATAATTTGTTGAATTAAATTTAGCCTTCTCTGTTCGCAGTAGCAGAGAAGGCTTTTTAATCGCCTACATTTAACATTCAAATCGGGCAGGGCGCCTTGTAATAACGTGTAATGGTCAAACAATAATTAAGCTCTATGATGAAAGGTTAGGAATAAAGCGACTTCATAGGGATATGCTAACGATTAAGTTTTAGAGCTTGATCAAATTCAACTTATTACAGAATTTAATTAGCATGATCGAATCTACCCAGCACTTATTAAATAATTTCTTCGAAAACCAACTGACAGTGGGTGAGCAGGCGTTTTTTTTAAAAGAATGTAACCCTTCAAAGCTCAAGCATTGGCGAATCGCTTCAGATAACAGTCAAGTCTATGAATTAAAGCAAGTTACAATTTTTCAGCCGCCAATCCGGGCTGTGGGTGAATTCTGCGTAAAGCAATGGTGTTTTGTGATGAAAAAAGCGGGTCATGCAAAAATTGTTTTTGAACTGTTTAATCCAGATAGTAAACGTGTTGAAAAGCATACCGAAATTCGCTTAGTCGTTAGCGGAGAATCACAAAGTTAGTTCACCTCAGCCTAAAGTGTTAATTTAGAGTGTTTATTCAGCAGTTAATCCACTTGTTTATGGTGTCTGAACTGATTTTATTGATAATACAGGAACACTAAAGTAGTATTTTTTCATTGCAAAATTGACTTATAAGCACGAGCTGCAGATGGAACACATTAATTCTGACTTAGATCTCATTACTCAGCACTTCCAGTCAGATACCTATCAGTTAATCGAAAAAATAGGCGAAGGTGGATTCGCCTCCGTTTATCGGGCTATTTTGCTGAAAACAGGTCAAGAAGTTGCGATTAAATTTTTGCATGTAAACTCAGATTTTGATGCGAATAAAAAGCAGCGATATGTTGATCGCTTTGAAAGAGAAACATTGTTAGTCAGTAAGCTGCAACATCCTAATATAGTCCGTTTACTCGATAAAGGTCGTTGCAACGAACGCCTACTCTATGCGGTATTTGAATACGTAAAAGGGCTGACATTAAAGCAAGTTATTGCACAATCGGGCGCACTCAAACCGGTTGAAGCCGCCGAAATCATGATTCAAGTACTCGATGCTTTAGCGCATGCGCATCAACTTGGTGTTATTCATCGAGATATTAAACCAGCGAATATAATGTTGACGCAAACGGGGGCTAAAACACACGTTAAGGTCCTCGACTTTGGGATCGGCACGCTAATAAATGAAGTTCAACATGGCGAATACAAAAGTATTACACTGACTCAAGAAACACTCGGCACGCCTTCTTATAGTGCCCCCGAGCAGTTACGAGGCGAGCCACCTACAATTAAAACAGATATTTATGTCTGGGCATTAGTTTTTATCGAGTGTTTAACGGCTCAACCTGCCATGGCGGGTTCCAGTATTGCATCTATTTTTCATAAGCAACTAAGCCAAAGTAATGTTCCTTTGTCTGCAGCAATTGTGGGTCATCCAATTGCGGCCATTTTACGTCGTGCATTACAAAAAAAAGCGCACGAACGCACAGTGACAGCCCAAGAACTGTACACTGAGGTCAGTCAACTTAATTTTGCTAACCTAGTGGGCGATTTATCTCGCCCAGATACGAAAAATTATGAGTATACCGATACGACAGTATCGGATAATACGCTGATTAATAATCAAGTATTCACTCATACTGGGCAAACTGAGCGTAAACAAATCACCGCACTGGCGTTGCGGATCGGGCTCAAGAAAGTGCTTGGTGAGCAATGTGATACAGAAGTGATTGAAGCCATCCATCATGACTTAAAAAATCAATGTATCGATATCGCAATTCGTTATGGTGCGCATCATGTTGGGAGCTTAGGGCATCACGTTTTGTTCTATTTTGGTTACCCTGTTGTCAGTGACAATGACTCTCGACTCGCTGCTCGTGCAGCGTTAGATATCTCGAGTTTATTGCAAAAAAGAAGCTCGTTATTACGGACTAGCCAAAAAATCGAAGCCAAAGCACAAATCGGTTTGAATACAGGTCTTGTCACCTGTTATGCAGATGCAAGCCCTGAAGGTGAAACAGCCAATATCGCGTTGGAATTAGCGTCAGCCGCCCAAGCAGAACAGATCCTCTGCTCGCACTCGTCGCAACAGGTATTAAATTGCTATTTAGAGTTTTTACCAAGACAGCGCTGTAGATTAGGGATCAGCAATGAGCCCGAATTAACTTATGCATTAACTGCCGAGCGGCAGGCTGAGGCATTTGGTTTTTTACGTGGGCATCGACGTAATCACGGGTTCTTCGGGCGGGCTGCGCAGTTAGACCGGTTAAAACAGGTATTAGAAACTAAATCCGATCAGCAAAATGCCCTCCAGAACAATGAAAAGTGGTTGCATATTTATGGTGAAGCAGGGATTGGTAAATCTCGTTTAGTGTTTGAGTTTCGTGATAGCGCAGTGGCTCATCCGCAGTTTATCGCTCAATGTTTACCCGAACAGCAAAATAATGCCTTGTTTCCTATCCTAAATTTAGTCCAGTATAAATATTCTCTTTTAAATATTGCCGATGAAGAAGCGGCGAAGCTTTTATATGAACAAGCGTTATGTATCTCGGGAGATATGAAAGCTTTCGAAGAGGGAATCGCCACTTTGCTTGCTTGGTTGAACTTGCCATTACCCGATGGCTTGTCTGAGCCCAAGCTCAATATTGAGCAGCAAAAAATGGCCATGTTTGCCGTGCTTGCGCAGCTGCTTCTCTGTGATCTGGACAGTGAATTGAAACAAGTGATTATTGTTGAGGATTTACACTGGATTGATCCCATTAGCCGCGATTTTATTGTGTATTTAGTGAAAAATGCAGATGTTCGCAAATGTTTAATTGTGACCACCTCTCGTAATGATCTTGATAAAAAATTGGCGCTTAGTTCGTACTCTTCTTTACACTTGACGCAACTCTCTCCGCAGACGACACGTTTATTCATTCATAGTTTATTTGATCATGATGTAGTGGCTCCTAATGTGACTGACTTATTGATAAACCGCACGGATGGTATTCCCTTATTTATTGAAGAATTAGTGGATATGCTGAGAAAGAATCATTTAGTGCATAAGCTCAATGGTATTATTGATTTTGTGAGTCCTGATAAACTGGATCACGTCCCAAGTACGTTAAGGGACTCATTGCAGCAAAAGTTAGATTCTCTGGTCTATGCGAAGGAAACCGCTCAGCTAGCGGCGGCTATTGGGCGTGAGTTTGATTATCAATTGTTACAAGCGGCATCTGTACACAGCGAGGAGCAAACGCAAACGGATCTCAATGAGTTACTTGCTGCTGATTTAATCATTCAGCACCGGAAAGTCGAAGGGGATAGTTACATTTTTAAACATGCACTCGTGCGTGACGCGGCCTATGAAAGCATTCAATCTAGCCATAAGATTAACGTCCACGCTCGACTTGCGCGAGCTTATCAAAGTTTGGAAAGTACAAAGTCTGAAAGCGCACACATTTCTCAGCACTTTGAGCTCGCTCAAGATTATCCTTTAGCGATAAAATATGCGCTCAATACAGCAGAAGATGCCATTAAGCGGTATTTATACCATGATGCGCTCATGCAGTATCAGCGGGCTTTGAAGCTTAATAACTCTGTAAGTGCCGAACATGCCTACCCAGAAGATGAGATCCGCAATGCCGTTGCGGCTTGTCTTGTTGCCTTAGAGGGCTGGCAATCAGAAAAAGCCAATCACCTACTCAACTCCCAAGAACAGCAAGCTACGCAAGTTGATTTACTCAAATCATTCTCTGTAATAAGAGGTAATTGGTTAATGGAGTATGCAAAGGGTAATATCGTCACGGCGCATGATATTAACTTGGCCTTGTATAAGCGTAAAGCTACGTACGCCATCTCGATTCAATTAATTATTTATGAAATGTTGATACAAACAAGTTTTTGTTTAGGTGAGTTTGCATTAACCCAACAGTATTATGATGAATTTGAATTGTTGCTCAATCTTGCCCCGATTGATTCGCAATTTTGTGTGGAAAACTTTGGCACGGTCCCGACTTTAACCTCTAAAGCATTTGTAGCGGGGGCAAATATTTTAATGGGGAAGACTTTGCAAGCTGAGCAGTATATCGCAGCTTTAGAGCAAGAGACTTCGCAGATTAACCTCGATGAGCTGTCGTCAGCTGTGTGTGGTTTGCTCAATTGGTTGAGTCTATTACAATTCCCGACGGTACAAAACAAAACTCGACTATTAACAGACGCACAATTAGTTAATACACAAGGTTTAATGTTGGCTAAAAAAGTGAATAATCCGTTTTGGTTAAGTTATAACACGATGCATCAGTATGTGCTTGAGTACCCGGTTGTCGGTTGTTGGGATTTAACTGTTTATGAGCAAAATTTAGCGAAATTTCCAGCCTATTTTTTACATCGAGGCCTCTACTTCATTGTAATGGGTCATCATGCTTTATCGGTCGGCCGCAATGAGATTGCCCAACAATGCTGTGATTTAGTGAGTAATCATCAAAATGACACGCAATTAATGTATACCAAAAATTTATTAGAAACGTTAAAAGTTAATTTATAAAAAGGAGTAGTAAAATGAGTGAAAATAATTATCCAAAAGGTTTGTTATCATTTACGTATAATGTCAACAATAATGATGAAGTGAAAAAGCTTGCTATCAATGACTTAAACCAAGCAATGGCTCTGTTTGAACTTGATAATGAAGAAAAAGCGGTCGTAAAAAGTTTTGCAGAGCAAGGCGTCAATGATGCTAATTGGGCAAACTATTGTGCTGCACTTCGTGGTGAAGTAGAAAATATAATACCGACCTGTTGGTAATTAATGTAAGGCCTATGATACGTATCATAGGCCATTTAGGATTAAGTCATGCCTAATGAATTAGCGTGTATACACGCACAACTTTACCGCCAATTTCCTACTTTACTCTCTCACCAATATTCAACTCATGTTGATCAACTTTTAGCACTTAAACTTGGGACAGCCAAAGTCATCTGCTACGAGACTCAGGTTAAAAATAGCGAGACATTTGATGTGTTACTTGGATTTAAAACCAGTGATAACAATTTAAATGCACTCCTGCAATACCTATTATTACAGGAACAAAGTGAACGAGCTAAGTGGTTTACTTTGTTAATAAAAAAGCTCAAGACAGGTGATATATATTGGCCAGTTAAGTTATATTGGCTCAGTTTTGACTGGGAAGAGAGCGGGTATCCGGTTTTACCTTCATTTTGCTTGAGTACGCAGCATCCAGCTTTTAATGATGAAAATTCAATCAAGCGAGTGATTAAGGATGTATATCAGAGTGTGGACAAGCAGTATCAATACATAGTGTCTAAAGTTTGTAATGCGGGAGAATTACATAACCTCAAGCATTTAGGAATTACGTTTGCACGTGCTCAGTTGCGCTTTAAATTTACTTATAAATTAACACAAGCTGCACTTTTTAATTTGTTGGATTCACTGCATTGGCCCGGAGATTTTCAGCAATTAACACTTTTTTATCGTTATTTCGAAAAGTGGGTCAGTGAAGTTCAAGTGAGCGTGTCATTTCAAGCAGAGCTTACCCCGAGAATAGAAATAGAGTTTCCCTGGTTGAGTGATCAGACTCATTATTTAACAGAGCCTTTCACAGATCAACTGGCACAATTTTTTGATATTGAGCCCGAGTGTTTGTTTAAAGCTCGTGCTTGGTATAAAAATAAACAACTTGATGAGGCTGCGTTATATTTTAAGGCGACACTTGAATACGGTCATAAACCGCTACTTAAAGTGTATTATTACCACCAACTGATGCCGACTCATTTTTTCAAATTATAAGAATCAATATGACAAAATCCTTTCTCTTTTTATTTATGCTCAGTTCGAGCGTCGTTTCTGCTGCAAATCAAGTCGGTCTTTACCCGCCTTGGTTAGAAACCACCACTTGCCCCTATGAGCAACCGCTACCAGCAACCATTCCAGAAGAGTTAGTTTCGATTAAGTATTACCCTCCAGAGGCTTACAATCGTAATTTGTGTCAAGGTATAAAGCCAGTTGTAAGCATTGCACAAGCAGAGCAGTCACCTAAGCTTTTAATAAAAAGAGAGCAGCAGCTAGATTATTTAGCCTGGCAATACAATATTTTTTCTTGGGCGGCGTTTATTGCCGTTAATCGAGCCGTTGATAATCAATTCACAATCACTAATGAGAATCTGAAATCTACACAAACACCTGTTTGGATAAATTGGAGAACGACAGAAAGTCTCTTTTTAGAGGATGGAGCTACACCCAAAGAGTGGTCATTTACCAAAAATAGGCAATTTAATCCAGCTGTGTCGAGTATTCATCAGGTCGTTGACCACCAAATTAATTCCTCGAATGAAGGGGTGTTAATCGATCAAAAGAATAACCCGGTTTATTACCAGAAATACATTAATCCAGTGGCCTTTAACTTCATTAAAACCAATGAGCTGTATAATTTAGATGGTCAAATAGCCTATGCTAATAGCCATGGCTCAGTATCGTTTGCACAGGGGAGTTTTCTATTATGCAACCGTGATCCAAATGCCTCTGGCGCCCCTTCAATTCCCTGTACGCCTGCGACCAATATGCGTGATATTGATAACAATGATCCCAGTGGGCCTGTTGAGTTAAAAATAGCGTGGAAAGTGCTTACTGAGACTGATGATATTAGCCGATATATCAGTGTGGATGCTGATGTGAAAATAATTCAAAACAATGTCAGTCAAGTGGTGCAAAAAAAGCTCGGGGTTGTGGGATTTCATCTCGCACAAAAAACGACTTCGTCACCAAAATGGGTCTTTTCGACATTTACTCAAGTCGATAATTTAACCACTGAGCCGTCAAGTGGTCATTCACCGTCGTTTTTCAATCGTCAATGCCCTGAGTGTGCGGTGAATATTGCAAATGGCGGGAAGAGTAAAACACAGGTTAAATTGATGGATCCCATTATGCCTATTACGCAAAAAATTAACCAACAAGTGCAGGCGAAGCTAGCAGAGCAAGGTTCTGTTTTACAGTTTTATCAATTGGTTGGTACGCAGTTTACCACTGATTTTTCGTCGGCAGAGCAGACTCAATCACCTGGAAAAATCGTTAATTATTCAGGGTATGGCCCTTATCCTGTCTTTTTGACCAACGAAGTGATAGAAACTTTTCTTCAACTTGGTAATGTGAAGATCGACAATCGTACGTATTACCAAAGTTCTTCTTGTATGAATTGCCATGCTAAAGGGGCGATTGCGATAGGGTATAAACAGCAAGGTACGCAAAAGAAGGTGATTTGGGGTCATAATAATGGCGATATGAGTTTTAACTTCTATGATGCGAATTGGAAAAAAGACTGACATTGACACGTAATTACGGCTGCTAAGTTTGTAATAAGCTGTAATTTTATTGCACATTCATAAACAGTAGTATCACCGTCATAAGCAAATAATAATAAGTTTCGCAGGTGCTTTTAAGGGTCTGCATAATTTAGAGAAAGATTATGACGGCAAATACTTGGCTACCCTACAAATTCTTTAGTTTGGCACGTAAACACCCTCTCTTTCTCAATTCTGTGGTTAAACAAAGTAGTGCCGAACGCTCAGCGGTTACGTTACTGAGCGATTTGCAAACAACGATGAAACCGGATGAGCTATTGGCTATTTTCCATCAGCATGTCAGGTATTGTCTCCCAATTTGTGGACTAACATTTACACATCCTGGAGGGATGTTTTCATCAGCTATTTTTGAAAATGGCGTTGAGTGTGTCACTGATAAAATCCTTATCGAAGGCCAAGAGCTCGGAGCGCTCGAAATCGAATTTGAACAAGAGCTATCCGGAGCCCAAAAAAAAGTATTAACTATTCTAATTAATGCTTTAGCTTATCCTTTAAAAAACTCATTAGCCTATCAAGCCATGAAAAAATTGGCTTTAATTGATAGCTTAACAGGTTTGGCAAATCGAAATCAGTTTGATAAGTCTTTCAAAGCTATGGTGCATAGCAACCAAAATAAATCGAATAGCTTTGCAATGATGGTTATTGATTTAGACAACTTTAAATGGGTTAATGATAAATTTGGCCATCAAATGGGCGATTTAGTCTTGATGTCATTTGCCAAAGTCTTAAAGCGCTGCAGCAGAGACAACGATGGCGTGTTTCGTTTTGGCGGCGATGAGTTTACTCTTTTGTTAAATCAAACTAACCAGCAAAGTATTCCTGATATCGCAAATAGGATAAGAAGTGCGGTGCTTGAAGAGCGTTTATTAGCTCAATTTAAAGTGACCTGTAGCTTAGGGTGTGCTTCTTATCAAAAAGGAGATGAAATTAGTACTTTGTTTGAACGCGCTGACTTAGCTTTATATCGAGCTAAAGAAAATGGAAAAAATGGTTTTGAACTCGCAGATTTTTCTTAGCTAACTTATTAATTTAAAAGTACTTGTTAATAATTTTGTAATAATAGGTAATATACAAGTAAAGCAAAGCAATCTATCATTGGATTTTCGTGCATTTAAGAAGGAACTCACATGGCTCGCATTACTAATCAAACGACTTCAGAACGTGTGACTTTACTTACACAACATATTTTTGGACGTCATCCGACAACCTCCCATACAGTGCTGGTCATGCCTGAGGCATCACGTACTCACGCATCGATTTTTTGGGATGGTGAAGATTGGTTATTGCAAGACTCGAGTACAAATGGCAGTTATGTTAATGGTAAGCTCATTCAGCGAGGTACGAAACAGCGCATTCATGTTGATGATGTGATTCAATTTGCCTCTTTGGATGCAGACAGCTGGAAAGTAGAAAGCGATTGTCCTCCGAAAAGCTTGTTAGTGCCGATTACTACTGGGCTTAAATTGATTGAGTTAGAGTCGTTAGCTGTACTGCCCGATGAAGAAAACCCTGAAATTACTTTATATCTATCACCGAATGGTCATTGGGTATGTGAAAGCCCATCAGGAATATCTGTTTTGGCGACAGGCGATTTGGTCGGTACGTCAGATGAAAAGTGGCGATTTATCGAAGCCAAAGCGAGCGATGAAACATGCCGTATTGAGTCAGTTGAATTACCAAAATCATCTCAATTGGGGATCTTTTTTGACGTCAGCCAAAATGAAGAGCATGTATCATTACGCTTTATTCTTGACGGTTATGAATATGATCTAGGACAGCGAAATCATCATTACTTACTGCTCTTACTTGCTAGGAAACGACTAGAAGATAAAGAAGCTGGGGTCATTGAAGCTGAGCAAGGTTGGTTAGATAAAGATTTACTATGCAAGATGTTAGGTCAAAATGAAGGGCATGTTAATATTCAGATTTACCGTTTTAGAAAGCAGTTAGTGAGCGCTTTTCCAAAATCATCACACTTACCTCAGCCTATTGAAAGACGCACAGGTGAAATGCGTTTTGCCTACGAAAATGTTGATATCGCGGGTGGCAGCAAATTGACGGTGACCAGTTCTCGTAAAGTGGTTTAACTAAAACATGTTACTCGGACAAAAAAGCTCAAGTGATATTGTTACTTGAGCTTTTTTTGGTTCTAGGATTATTGAAGATGGCGTTGCTGACGTTGCATTAGCTTGTTCTGTGTTACAACGGCTGTTTGCTCTTTTGAGTAAAGGGCTAGGTTATCAAACTGGCCTTTGAGTTTTGATGCGGCAAAATCGAGTGCTAATGCATCTATTACGGCTTGATGCTTGTCAGGAAATAAAGCTTCGATAGCCTGAGAAACCAATTCATAAAGTCGCTTGAGGTTAATTTGATGAGTTTGGCCTGTTTTTTCAAACAACCAGTTTGTGATTGCTAAGAATTCATCAAACGGATTGTGAGATAAAATAGTGGTTAAGGAATGCTTAAATCGGCCTGAGTTTCCTATCATATCCCAGTATCTAGCAAAACGATTCACTAATTGCATCGTGGCAAAGTCCACGCGGTCGGTACTCAATATATTAAAAGGGGGTAATGGGTTAAAACGTAAGTCGAAATTTTCGGTATGGCGAATGATCGGGCTTCCTTTCAAACGTTTTAAAATTCCCAGCTGAATTTCGTGTGGGCGGCACTCGTATAACTCATTAAAACTATCTCTAAAGGTATCGAATGTCTCACCTGGTAAGCCAAAAATTAAGTCTGCATGAATGTGAGCATGGGTGTTATCTTTTAGCCACATTAAGTTCTCTTTAGATTTTGGATTATTTTGTTTACGACTGATATTGGTTTGAACTTCAGGATTAAATGTTTGGATCCCGACTTCAAATTGTAAGCTCCCTTCTGGAAATTGAGTAAGTAACTCTTTTAGCTTTCTTGGTAAATGATCTGGTACCACTTCGAAATGCAAAAAGAGTTCATCGCTCATCTTGTCTAAAAAGAATTGCATAATTTGCATAGTGGTATTGATATTTAAATTAAAGGTGCGGTCAATAAACTTGAAATTTCGCGCTCCACGCTGATAGAGGATTTCCATTTGTTCTAAAAATAATTCAAGCTCAAATGGGTTAGAGGCTGTATCTAAAGAAGATAAGCAAAACTCACATTTAAATGGACAACCTCGCGAAGCTTCAACATACAGTAACCGATTTTTTAAATCCTCATCAGTATAATATTCATAAGGGAGTGCTAAGTCTTTTAATTCAACAGGCTTAGATTTAAGTACTTTCTGTTGTGGTTCAGTCTGGTTGATGATGTCTTTACATAGCTGATAGAAGCTCACATCGGCTTCGCCCGTTAATACAAAATCAGCTGATTGAACGATAGCTTGTTGCTCAGATTCGTAGCTGACTTCAGGGCCACCTAAGACTATTTTTATTTCAGGTGCAACAACTTTCAATAAGCTCACAACATTGGTGGTCTCAACAATATTCCAAATATAAACACCAAATCCGACAATAGTGGGTTGTGATTCGAGAATTTGCTCAACAATGTCTATCGGGCGAGTTTGAATAACAAACTCTTTAATCTCACAGCATCCTTGCAGCTCTTTTAAATTCGCATATAAATAGCGCAGACCTAAACTGGCGTGAATATACTTAGCATTAATTGTGGCGAGCACTATTTTAGTTGAAGCTAGATCAGCAAGAGGGGATAACTTAGGAGCGGTGCCTTCTATACTAATTGCGTTATTGTCAGCTGCATCTATTTGTTTAATAGAAAGTTGTAGGTCAATTTGTTGCTTTGCCATTGTAGTTCTTAACTATCATGAAAATCTCTAAAGCTAATAATACCGTAAAGCGTAGCGCTATTCAGTATATGATTTAATGAAGCCGGCTAACTAAGCATCAATAAATTTTGGGGTGCTTGTTTGGAATTAAGAACAGTCGCAAAGCAATAGCAGGCATTATTTGATGAATTATCGTATGCGGCATTATTTTATCTGACATTGATTACTTATAAAAAAAAGTAGCAAGTTACTGTGTGTTTATTGGGATTAATAAATGATATGACCAAAGACGAATAAACCGTTTGGTGATTCAATCACTGTAGAAAAATAAAAAGTAATGCTAGAGCTTGCGATGTTTTGACTAACTCAGTTGGAAAATTAGGACAAGCTTTGAAGACAATAGTGAGAATTGACTTTCTTTACCGGAAGGTGATGGCTAGCGCGAGGCTAAACTATTTCTTGGCAAAGCCATGTAGACCTCACAAAAATATCTGACTTACCTTCGAGTTAACTGGTCGTTACCACACGAAACACATCATAAACTTTTTTCATTGAGTCACATAAAGCACCCTTAAAAACCTTTATAAAATTAATGTGGGCACTCAATTGACAAGTCTAATAGAAATAAAAAGAATCGAATAAATAATCCAGATCAAATCCATTTTCTTTTGAGTATGTAAAGATCTTTTACATATGAAAAAACGAATAATTTCATTATGTTATTTTTTTGATATAGTCGAAACCTAAACGGATTTTAGAGAACAGTAATGGATGACTTTTCGCCTTCAGATTTAAAAACAATTTTACATTCAAAACGTGCCAACATGTATTACCTCGAATATTGTCGGGTAATGCAAAAAGACGGCCGTGTGCTGTATCTCACAGAAGCCAAAAAAGATAATCAGTATTTTAATATTCCGATTGCGAACACGACCGTTTTACTATTAGGTAACGGTACATCAATAACCCAAGCAGCAATGCGAATGTTAGCCCAAGCGGGTGTACTAGTTGGCTTTGCTGGTGGCGGAGGTACGCCATTACATATGGCATGCGAAGTCGAATGGTTTACCCCACAAAGCGAATATCGCCCAACCGAATATTTACATGGCTGGTTGCAATTTTGGTTTGATGATGAAAAGCGCTTCAAGGCCGCAAAAACCTTTCAACAAGCGCGGATTAATTATTTACAAAAAGTCTGGCAAAAAGACCGCGATTTAAAAGGCGAGGGGTTTGACTTTAATAGCGAACAAATACAAAACGCATTAACTACCTTTCATACCCGTACCGATGCAGCAAGTAAACAATCAGACTTGCTGTTGACCGAAGCCCAACTCACTAAAGTACTTTATAAATATGCTGCCAATAATACCAATGCAGCAAAGTTTAAGCGCCAACATCAGCCTGATAAAAATAGTATCAATAAAGCTAATGAATTTTTAAATCATGGCAACTACTTAGCGTATGGCTTAGCCGCGAGTTGTTTATGGGTACTTGGCATCCCCCATGGTTTTGCGGTTATGCACGGTAAAACTCGCCGTGGAGCATTAGTGTTTGATGTCGCTGATTTAATTAAAGATGCCGTAGTCCTGCCTTGGGCGTTTATTTGCGCCAAAGAAAACGCCACTGAACAAGAGTTTCGCCAGCAAGTATTACAAGCCTTTACCGACCACAAAGCACTCGACTTTATGTTCAATACAGTAAAGCAAATTGCCTTACAAGATTATTCAACACAAGACATTGAGGCACAAAACCTATGATGGTCACGTTTGTCTCCCAATGCGAAAAAAACGCCCTCGCCAAAACCCGCAGGGTACTCGACGCCTTTGCCAACCGAATTGGCGATAACACATGGCAAACATTGATTACCGAAGATGGCTTGCTCACCGTTAAAAAAATGCTACGCAAAACCGCCAGCCGCAGTACTGCAGTGAGTTGCCATTGGATAAGAAGTCGCTCACGCAGCCAGTTATTGTGGGTTGTAGGAAACAGATTGAAATTTAACGAACAAGGCATAGTGCCAGTGAATAGAACAGAAAAAGAGGTTTTTATGGATGTCTTTACCGACAAACCAAAAGCAGGCGTTCTTTATGCCAATACAAAATTACAGCCCTTATCAGAGCATTTGTTTGCAGTAGGGTACTTTGCAGAGCAACTACATAAAAAGCTATTTCCCGAAAGTACACAATTTTCAATTGTAAATTTTATCGCTGGTTGTTTACATGATTTAGGAAAGATAGATCCTGAATTTCAAAAGTGGGTTACTAACCCTAAAAAGAAAAGTTTTATTGCTGAAGATGGGCAGCACATTGATGATGCAAAATTCAGTTTTGAAAAGCACCCTAGGCACAATGAAGTGTCGCTATTGCTTTATCATCTTTTAGACAGCGTAGAATTAAAAACAATCAACCCAAGCAATAAAGAGTCAATAAAACATGCCATTTATTGGCATCATGCTAAGCCATATCGTAAAGATAAAAGCAGTTTTACCACTTATAAAGATATCGGCAAAAAATTAATAGCTAACCAAAAAGGTGTTTTGCTGCATGATATTTTAGGTCAAACACATGCTTTATTAAATCAAGTTATGGGGATTGATAAAAGGTATCGTTCAGCAACAGGCTCTGATTTAAGCAAAGCTTATAATAATGAAGCTGTTACAGAGCAGGAATTTACCATTTCAAGTTCTCTTCATACGCCTAATTATAAAGAATATGAGTTAGAAGAATCTGTTTCAGCAAATCGCAGTAACGTAAAAATAAACGCATTGAATAATATTGTACGGACATGCGTTATCACAGCAGATAGAATTATTTCAGCCATGAGTGCGGCAGAATTGCACGAAGCCATATTACAGAAAACACTTGATGAAAAAGTGAATGACCTACTAGAGGTTGAATCTACGCTAACATCAGATATTGAAGCTTGCCTGAGTGCGTTTTATCCCAACAGTGAGCGCAGTATTAAACAAGGCGATATGGCTAAGCAGTTAACTAACGCCGAGGGCGTGGCAGTATTAGCTGGCGCCGCAGGTTGTGGTAAGACCAAAATAGCGTTGGAGTGGGCAAAGCTTCAAGGCGCCAAACGTATTATCTGGGTCTGCCCAAGAGTACAAGTCTGCCAAGGATTGTTTTATGAATTAACCTCAGAGCAATATTTACCTAATAGTACGATTGAAATAAACACAGGCGAGTTTAAATTTCACAACCAATGGGATAATCCAATCCCTGAAGATGAAAACTTTTCGGGTGATGTTGTAATTACCACAATAGATCAAATTTTGGGTTCTGTGATCAGCCACACTAATGCCAATACACTTATCGACTTTTTAAATAACCATGTTGTTTTTGATGAATTTCACGAATACGTTAACATGCCAGCGTTTAACTTGCTTTTTGCAGAATTGATCGCGACTAAAAAAATCAAAGAACAGCAAGCTAATACTTTATTGGTGTCAGCAACCCCACATTATGTATTTGTTGAAGAGTTGCTTGGTGTTCACCCCGATGACATCATAGAAATGCCATCGTTTAATCAAAGTAATTATCAACTCAATTTTAAAATATTTGACGATACCAAGCTTGATAACAGCAACCCATTAATTACTCAGCAAAGTGACTGTACTTTTGTTATTAGTAATATGGCACTCACCGCACAAAATGGTTTTATCACAAATCAACATAGTGAAAATGCGGTATTACTGCACTCTAAATTTATCAAAAGTGATAAGCAAAAATGGTTCGAGGAAGTGTTTGAATCATACAAACGAGGTGGCACACGTAAATTTGAAGTGCTACGAAGCGGCCCTATTGTTCAGGCGTCATTAAACATCAGTTGTGATTACATGATTGCTGAAATAACCAATGCTGAAGATTGCCTTCAACGTTTAGGGCGACTAGATAGATTTGGTGAAAACGAAAAGGTAAATATTTACACCTTAGCAGTGCCAGAATCTATCGCCGCATCAAAAGGCAATAGCCCTGCATCACGATTTTTAGCTAAGCTGTATGCGCTTAAGTCTGTGCGCGAATGGTATCAGTTTTTATTAAATTCATTACAGGATAAACCATTCAATTTACCTGAAATTTACAGGCTTTATAAAGACTTTCATCATTTAGAAAATACAAAACAATATATCGAAAGTGATTTAGTGGCTGCATTAAAAGCCAGTGTCATGAAGATGAACGCGAAGGTCATCGACCCGATTGTTGTACCACCGAAAAAGAACAAAGAGAAAAAGCGCAGTAAAATTAGTAAAGGCTCATTGCGCGGTGATAACCGTTTTGTGCAAATGGCAGTTGTTGACCTCAGCCAATCACAGTATCAATACCTTGAACAATATGCTTACACAATACCGCTCGATGATGTCACCGATATTGATAACTTGACCTACTCCACAAATGCAATTCGAGGCTTTGAGCAAAGTGATAAAGACTTACTTTCACACATGTTCAAAAAACACCACCACATTATGGGCGGCACTAAGTCATATAACGATAATGCATTATTAAATGAAGCTCGAGATCCTGAAGCACCCATATATTTAAGTTATACCACTAACAATTTGCTACCAGTGGGCGGTGAGAGTGCACGCCACCCTCATGCTATTTATTACGCAGTCTGTGATAAACAACCCATAGGCGCAATGTCAATTAAACAAATTAATCAAACCACAGAAGATGAGGAATAAATCATGGAAAAAGTAACTGGAATTAAAAGTGTTGATTTTAAAATTAAAGCAGTAGGCCATGGCGTTGTGAATTGGAATGGACCGACAAAGTTACAAGGCGATGATGGTAATGAGCTTGAAAATCATACACTCCCTAAACTAAGGGGGTACTCGAACCTAAGTGGCCGAATTAAAGATGAAAATGGCTACAAATATAAAAAACACGCAACAGATATAGACTTTAAAAAAACACCTCTATACATAAGTCAAAATTGTATTCGTCATCACCTTTTTAAAGAACAAACTTATGACTCTCACTTTGCGAATGAAAAAAATATTTTAGATTTATTAGCATCAACAACTGGTTTAGTGCGTGGTTATGTAGTTCCATCAAGTCAATTAAAACGAACTAGCGCCTTACTCATTGAGGATTTTATTGAATTATTAGGTAATGGAAACTTTGAACAGTTATCAACAGATAAACCTACTGATGAGAATGGTAAACGTGAAAAAACGACTATTTTTTCAAAAACGACTTTCGGTGATACCGAATATTTATCATATGGCTCTATCAGCATTGAACAATTACAGTTTATTTCGCTAGATAAAAAGTTCGATCGCGCCAGCATGGTCATTAAAGAAGGCCAAGGTGAAGAAGTTGCAACGACCGTGCAAAGCTTTATCAAAGAATTAAACCCATCATTAAACCCAGTAGCTACTTTTCATAGCAACTATGTACGTAAAGGCACTATTTTCGAAGAAGGTGAGTGTGGAATTTTATTAAATGATGATGCAATACAAACGATTATTGAGCACACATTGTCACGCATTGCCGATTTAAGTATCCGCCAAGCTAAGGGGTATATGTATGTTGATGAAATCACGGTCGATTATAACGATAGCCATAAAATGATGCGTATTAAGCGTGATGAATCCGAAATTGTTAACGAACCACAATCGCAATATGCCCAGTATTTTTGCACAAAATAGGTGGCAATATGAAAATCACAATTGATTATGATTCATGTTGGCGTAATTCGTTTTTAGGCGGATCCAATAATGAACCTTTGCCTAAAAAAGGAAGAGAATTTGTCGGCTCTATGACCAATCTTAAAGCAGAGGGTAATTTTAAAGTTTGTGAAAGTACGCTAGATACGGTCATGGGGTTACTAAATCGTTTAATTGGTGATCAACGTAAACTATATCAAGCTCGCAGCAAGTTGTATGAAAGTGCTTATTATTTTGAAGATTTAGAAAGTAAGGTAACTTTTACTGATAAGCCACAATTGACTAATGAAATGACATTTATCCGTAATATGAAAGGCAGCACAGATCAAAACTCATTCACTGGCATGATTAAAGTGACAGACCCTGTTTTTACGTCTGAGTATTCTTCCCTATTTTGGGGAGTGCTAGGTCTGGACCTCTCAGCACTTTGCCGCTTTATAGTTGATGACGACATGGCTACAAGCGATATTCAACTTGATCCGATCAGCATTATCAGCCGCTTAGAGTTTCTTAATAAAGAAAAACCTCAAGAAAATGAAGGACAAGTTAATAAGGCTGTCGAATGTCTTAAAAAATCATTTCCTGAAGTAGATTACTTTACAAAAAAAGGGCAAGTAATGACTGTTAGTCTTTATTGCTCTGCCTTGTACTTACAGTTATTAAGATTGGAAAATCAGTATGATATGTCTTCCGCCAAAACAAAAACTGGTGGTATAAGTGGTATTTCAAAGCGAGGCTTTACTAAAAAAGACTTTATGGGCCGTTATACAACTGGGCCTAAAAAAACTATTTGGGGTAATCCTTTTATTAAAAAGGAAAAAATAAAAGGGCAAGGCGAAGTAGCCTCAATGATGACTAAAGCCAGTGGGCAGCTCGAAATTATTATTGATGTTGATCGCGAAAAAGGGCAAGAAATTAAAAAACTTATTGAAAATGCAGGCGTGTCGAGTTTTTACTTAGGTAAAAAAGGCCTTGCTTATGTTTCAAATATTCGAGTTTAGGAGGAACTATGGATTATTACATTGAACTACGCTTAAAACCTGATGCTGAAATGCGTGAGGCAGAGCTCAGCAGTAAAGTGTTTACCAAGTTTCATAAGGCATTGGTAGAACTAAAAACGAATCAAATTGGTATTAGTTTCCCACAAGTGAACTTAAAACTTGGTAAGATATTTCGCATTCACGGTGAAGCAAGTTTACTTAATGACCTTCAAGGATTGGACTGGCTAGGGCCACTAAGTGGCTATTGTCAACTAACTAATATCTTACTTGTGCCTGAAAATACTGAATATCGCATTATTTCTGAAAAAAGAAGCAATTTAAGTAAGGCAAAGCTAAGGCGCTTAATTGCAAGAGGTAATATCGATAAAGAAGGTGAAAAGCGATACAAGGTGAAAATGTTAAGTCAAGGTTTTGATAATCCTTACTTAGACTTGTTTAGTAGCTCAACAGAACAAGTGCATCGCAAATTCTTTGAGTTTAGTGATGTCAAAGCTGAACCTATTGATGGCACATTCGATTCTTATGGGTTAAGTAAAGTAGCTACTATACCTTGGTTTTAACCTTTTAATTTTACTCTTTAAAAATATAACTTAAAAACAGTGAGTTACATCAGGTCGAATTTTATAAGGTTAAATTCTAATTTTTAACCTAATTACCTGTTGTAACTTATTTTTTGCCTGATATTCTATTGTTCACTGCCGCACAGGCAGCTTAGAAAATTCCCGCATTGCCAGTTGCAGTTATTAGTTGGTTCACTGCCGCACAGGCAGCTTAGAAATCTTACTAATAGGGGGGGAGCGAAATTCTATGGTTCACTGCCGCACAGGCAGCTTAGAAATTTTTTAAGTCGGTCCAATTCGTTTTCTGTTGGTTCACTGCCGCACAGGCAGCTTAGAAATGAAATCTATCAAGAACTGTTTGGTATCGGGGGTTCACTGCCGCACAGGCAGCTTAGAAAAATTACTACTGAACTTAAAAAGGTCGGCTAAATGTTCACTGCCGCACAGGCAGCTTAGAAAAATTACGCCAGAGATTTAAACCTGCGTCAGATGTTCACTGCCGCACAGGCAGCTTAGAAATCTAACATCAATAAAGTAATCGACGCCAAGGAGTTCACTGCCGCACAGGCAGCTTAGAAATCTAAGGTGGAAGAGGGGCGAATTAGTGGTTTGTTCACTGCCGCACAGGCAGCTTAGAAATAAAAAATACGGCTGCATGACATCTATGGCATGTTCACTGCCGCACAGGCAGCTTAGAAATAAAGGGTTTGCAGAGGATCAGCACAGTCCATGTTCACTGCCGCACAGGCAGCTTAGAAAACTTACACATAACCCTAGCTCGTGCCAGCAGCGTTCACTGCCGCACAGGCAGCTTAGAAAAATCATAGCCGCACCGGTTGCGAAATTTATAGGTTCACTGCCGCACAGGCAGCTTAGAAATCAATTAACTCGGTAATTGAGTCCTGACCGTTGTTCACTGCCGCACAGGCAGCTTAGAAAAATACCATCACCATCACCGCCTTGAGAACCGCGTTCACTGCCGCACAGGCAGCTTAGAAAAGTTGGCCGCTATCAGCTGGAAGGTTCAAGTTGTTCACTGCCGCACAGGCAGCTTAGAAAGTCATAGTAAAACTTGTAAGCATCTCTACTAGGTTCACTGCCGCACAGGCAGCTTAGAAAGTAAAGTAGAAACAAAAGCATACTCAACTCAATGTTCACTGCCGCACAGGCAGCTTAGAAAATCAAATATACCCGCCTTTTCCATTGAGTTACGTTCACTGCCGCACAGGCAGCTTAGAAAGAGATCTAAAAGTCGTGATGTATACGATGATGGTTCACTGCCGCACAGGCAGCTTAGAAATTTATCATTGTAACCCTGCTGCTCAAGTGAAAGTTCACTGCCGCACAGGCAGCTTAGAAAAGCATTGCCCATTAGCTGTGTTTACCCATGCAGTTCACTGCCGCACAGGCAGCTTAGAAAGCCAACAGAACAAGAGCCAGCATAAGAATTAGATTCACTGCCGCACAGGCAGCTTAGAAATGTAATTATGCGCTTTTTTCTGTGTCCTCTTTGTTCACTGCCGCACAGGCAGCTTAGAAATGCTTGGCTAGCGTGGCGCGCACTTTCGCCCAGTTCACTGCCGCACAGGCAGCTTAGAAATGTTTCTTTATAACGTGCCAGCAATACGTCATGTTCACTGCCGCACAGGCAGCTTAGAAAATCAGCGCCATGTTCACTGCAGCACAGGCAGCTTAGAAAGTATTAGCTGGCATGTACGGGGCTTTTATGCCGTTCACTGCCGCACAGGCAGCTTAGAAAGCATCACCATCTCGCTTGATATCGCTATCTATCGTTCAATGCCGCACAGGCAGCTTAGAAAAGAAAAAGACACCATACAACCGCCATTGTTAGGTTCACTGCCGCACAGGCAGCTTAGAAAGCCAGACTCAAAAGCGCCAGCATCAATACCAGGTTCACTGCCGCACAGGCAGCTTAGAAAAAATGGGTTATGAAACCAACGTACAAACCACGGTTCACTGCCGCACAGGCAGCTTAGAAAAAGCTTTGAAATGTCTTTGGTTTGGCGCTCTTGTTCACTGCCGCACAGGCAGCTTAGAAAGAACCCAGCGTTATATGATGCTAATGCTAAGTGTTCACTGCCGCACAGGCAGCTTAGAAAACGCAGAACAGCCACGCGTTACGCTTCAAAAAGTTCACTGCCGCACAGGCAGCTTAGAAAATAATATGAACAGGATTTAAATTTGTACCGTTGTTCACTGCCGCACAGGCAGCTCAGAAATGCAGGTGAATTTAGGTTTTCATTACCAGCCTGTTCACTGCCACACAGGCAGATCAGGAATTTTATTTAAAACTGGTAGTTACACAAAATGTGTTACAGGGTCGTGATTAATTCAGCTTGTTTTGAAAAATGTTCAATGTTTTGTATCAGCTGGTTTATTAACTCACTCGCATATAGTCTATCGGTGCCTGTAAATAACGTTGACTGAGCATCAAAAATATCACTAATAAATGCTCTGTCGGTCAGTGCTTGTTTGACCGCTTTTAATTGTTTTTTGAGTAATCGGGTAATGAGCTTTTTATCTATTTGGCACACTTCTGCGAAATCTGCGAGCTGGTAGGCATTGATGCTGTTAGGCTCAAACTCGTCACCCATCCCCATCGCAAGCACATGTTTAAACTCGTCAAACATTGCTACGTTAACGAGGTCATAACTGGGTGTAAACTCAAACTCATTTTTACCATAATAAAACGAAACGTTTTTACCATGACTATCGTAATTATTGATAATTAGATTAAAGAGTTGCCAATTGATTAGCCAGTGCATGTTTTTAATTGGCTGGTTGCTGGTGCGACAAAGGTTAAAAAGTTTTTCTAAACTCGCGCCATCACGAATATGTTTTACATCGCGGCCATCACCTAAATTGCGTTCATACTTATTGTCTCTAGGTAAATCAAGTGCTTGGCAACCATCGATGATGTGCCTGCGATAAACACGTTGTTGTTTTACATCGTATTTGCGATCAAATCTCGTCACTAAAAGCGCGGGGTGATGTGCAAACCTGGCATAACGCACTTCTGCTGTAGGCAGACCAATCGCTTTAGATAACTTCATGCAAATATATTCATTTAGTACTAAGTTAGGGGTGTTTTTTCGCTCGAACTTAAGAATGTGTGTTGAGCATAATGTGCCATCAGCAAGGCCTATTTCACCTTCTGAATTAACAAATACATTGAGTTTATCTTGTACGCCAGCAACGCTGAGCCGTGGTTTTTCATCCCAATGTAGTAAACCAAATTGCTCTTTACTATTTAAACGTTCGACCATTTCCTGTTCGCAAATACGGCGAAAAATGGAGGTATTAGATGACTGGTTTTGCGTTGCAAAAGTAATGGCCCCAGCGAGATCACTTCCTATTGCTTTTACTTGTGCAAATAACTGTTTTTCGCTTACGCCTAAATCTAAGGCTAACAGTTTGCGCGCTTCACCTTCGGGTAATTGGTTATCGATATAGTCATAAACACTCGTTGGTTTGCACGGCTGATTGATGTGCAGGGCAGGCGATAGGCTAAAACCTGTTTCTTGCCATTGGGTCGAATATTGAAAATTAAGCAAGCCTGTGTGGGTATCTTGCTTTAGCTCACCAATTTGAATCTCGCCAAAATAGGCATTGATAGAATAAGCCATCGTTACACCCAAGGATCATTGATTTTTTTAGCAGAAGAATCACTATTGGTCAGTTGGATGCCCAAACCCTGTAAGACTTTAAAAATAGCGTTGATTGTTGTGTTTTTGTTGCCATTCTCAATACGCGAAAGGGTATTGATCCCTATATCGCATAGCGATGCACAGTCCTCAAGTCTTAATCCTAAACTAGTTCGTTTAGCGCGAATGAGTTGCCCTAAAATGTCAGGTGAACTAATGACTAATGTGTCTGGAACATGCGTTACTTTAATTGATTTTGCCATTATCTTACTTACGTTATAAATCACCGATATTGGTGAAAATAGCATTGAAGTACACATCATGCAAATTAATCACCGATAATGGTGATTAATTCTATTTGGAATGATTCATTACGCTAAATTCACTAGTATCGGTGAATTTAGCGTGCCATGTTAAACGGCTCTTAAATGAATCGAAGATGTTGCAAGGCTCATATTGCCTGTTGCTGCTTGTTCGATGTGCTCTGACCACCATTGCATCATTTTACGTCTGCGCTCTAAGTAGGCAGAACGATTGTATGCACGGCGTACTTCGTTTTTGTCTACGTGGGCGAGGGCTGATTCGATAATATCAGGATCAAAACCTTGTTCATTGAGTGTGGTACTGGCTAGTGCGCGAAGGCCATGCGCCACCAGCCGATCTTTAAATCCCATACGCTTTAAGGCTGCATTGGCTGTTTGCTCATTGGTATGACTGCGTGGATTTCTATCGGCCGGAAAAATAAATTCACGATGACCACTGAGTGGTCTGATTGCTTCAAGCAAACCAAGTGCTTGCGGGGTGAGGGGAATTTCGTGTGATTTGTTCTTTTTCATCCGCTGGGCAGGAATAAGCCACACTTGTTTTTCAAAGTCGATTTCATCCCACCTAGCCCCTGCAGCTTCACTTGGGCGATTCATCGTGTGTAGTTGCCACTCGATTAAGCAACGTGTTGTGAGTTTGATGCTTGCGGTATTGAGTGCTTTCATTAGCTCTGGCAATTGTGCGGGAGCTAAGGCTGCCATGTGTTTTTTCTTCGGTGATTCAAAAGCGGCTTTGATACCAGCAAGCGGATTACTAAATATAAAACCAGTATTAACGGCGTAAGTCATAATTTCATTAAGGCGCTGACAGACACGCTTGACCGTTTCTAAACTGCCTTTAGCGGCAAGTGGCTTTATTGTGGAGATGGTGAGTTGAGCGGATAGTTTATCAATTGGGATATCTCCCAAATTCGGAAAAACATGTAAGCAAAGCGAACGCTAAACGTCTTCGGCATAGGCTTCGGTTACTTTTGTTTTTTTGATTTCGAACCACTGCTCAGCTATTGAGTGCAAGGTATTTTGCTGTTGCTCTTGCTGTTTGAGTACTTCGTTATCTTTGTACTCTTTTGGGTCAATATCGTTTGCACGTAATGCTCTTGCATCTTCGCGTTTCTTTCTTGCTTCAGCTAAAGAAATGAGCGGATATTGACCAAAACTGATATTTGTTCGCTTTTTAGAGAAGGGTCTGTAGTACTTAAATAGCCATGTTTTGGTACCATTTGGCCTAATAACCAATTGGAGTCCTGCGCCATCAGAAAGGCTATATTCCTTTTCGAGTGCTTTGGCCTGTTTTATTTGCTTGTCGTTTAATGGTTTTACAATTTTAGCCATATTTTCTTAGTACCATGCCTTGGAAGCCTTTAGATATAAGGGCAGAGTTGATTTTGGTACCACAATATTTTGTCGATAGGTGCATTTGGTACCAAGCATGGTATTAAAAACACTGGCTACTAATAAACTTTACAGGATTCAAAAAGACATAAAAAAACCCGCAATGCTTGATTTCTCTAGCGTTGCGGGTCTTTAACGGTTCTTAAAATTCAATCTAAAAACCTAATGTGGTGGAGCTGGGGGGATTTGAACCCCCGTCCGAAAAGCGTCGACCTTCGGTCCTACATGTTTAGTATCGTCTATAAGTTAACCTTTGAATCTCGGACGAACACGATAAGCAAAGGCGAGGCCGCTTAGTTTTAACGCTTCAACCCCGGCCAGGGTTTCCGTCGCGATCAGGTGTAAGGGTGACACTCCAAAATCCAGTCCACAAGAATACATGGAAGGAGCGCTAGCGGCCTAAGCTGCTAGAGAGTAAGAATCGTCGTTTGCGATTACTTTAAATTGCGGCTTTTTAACGAGGCAAACCGCACCTCGACATGCACCTAAGGCTTCATGAATTCCGTCGAATCCTAATCAGCCCCTGAATTAAATTCAGTTCGATGTTTGCCACTTAACTAAATAGTTAGTTAATGACTCGACAGGGCGAGTATAACGCACTAATTCTTTCAGGCACAAGCAATTAGCGAGCTTATTTGATTTTAAGTGAGTGTTTGCTGATATTTTAATCGTTAAAGTAAGGAGGAGGCGAGAAGCTGGGCTTCTCGCCTATTTTATAGTTTAAAACGTTTGGATGACTTTAACTGAACCATCAGTCGCGCTTGATGATATAAAACCAATTGTGTTTGGATTTGATGCAACGAGGCTAATTACTTCTGCGTCGTTACTGACTTCTTTGGGAGGAGTGCCTTTTCCTGTAAAGACTAGTTTTGACCAATAAGCTTTGAGTTGACTTGATGATTTTTTCAAGGCCTTCTCATTAAACTCATCTGTAATTGGATTACTAGAATCTTGGGCAATTGCGATGATTTTGCTGCCATCATCAAATGATTTCATTTTACCGGTGTAAATTTTAGCGATGGCATTGGCATCAATGGCATTCGCGTTTGATGGATGAACGATAACGGCGACTTCAGCAAAAACAGACGTGCTAACTAAAGCGACCGAAACAAATGCTAAATATGATAGTTTCATGTTTTTGCTCCTATTAAAAGACAAGATCAACACCAAAAGTCAGTGATTTACTATCACCAGCAACGGCTAACCCAAATGAATTATCTTTAACGATATCATATTGGACTTTAAATGCGGCTGAGGAATGAAAATCCCAACGAACACCGAGTGAAGTTGTATTGTGATCTTCACCGTCTTCGCCTTCTTGGCTGAAATCTGCGTATGAGATGAAGGGGATTATATTGTCAAAACGGTAGCCCATACTGAGCATCCAAGTATCGAGATTGCCATCAAGATCGAGGCGGTTCAACTCAGAAAGAATAAATAGGTTACCAAAATCCGCATTCATGGCTAAGCCATAAAATTTACCATCTCGGTAGTCTTTGCCATCCCAAGTGACCTTTTCGCCAGCGGCATTATATCGCTCGTTGGTGTACATCATATGAGTAGCACGAATTTCAAGCCAATCATTACTGACGTTAATAACACCACCTAGTATGTCTTTCCAAATTTCACGTGTTGGCTCTAAAAAGAAAAATTCAGAGAGTAACTTGTTCTCTTCATCATCTTCACGACCACCGTAAATATTGGCTGTCATCGACCAATCACCGATTTCTCCTGTATAAAGTAGATTGATGCCGTTGTAGTTAAATATTTGCCATGTGTAGTTATCCGCTGGCGGCCTCATCCAAACATAAGCGTAACCAACATCGTAGAAATCAGAATAATAAAACAGTGGTAAGCGCTTTTTACCGGCTTGAACTGTCCAATTATCATTTAATTCGTATGATAGGTACGCCCATTCGAATTTAGCATCGAAGTTTTCTGCTCCGCGAGCAACAATTTGAGCTGTTGCGCTAAGTCCTTCGGAAAGATCTGCTTTTACCTGCAAGCCAAACAAAGATTCTGGTTCGAATGAAAACTCTTCGGTATATGCACTAACGATAGGGTAGTCTGCTAAAAATGTGGGTGGCACACCATAGTGTGGGACACCATCTCCACTTAATACTTTACCTGCATTAACGCTGGCAAAGCCTGAAATATTTACATCTGCATGCAGTGGCATAGCGCACGCTGCAAGTATTGCAATTGCGAGTGTTGTCTTCATATTTTATCCCCGATTTAGATAATATGTCTTGCTATCCGCACCTCGAAGTATAGTCAGAATTCATAAAAATCGAATATTAGTTAAAATTTTCTGACTTTTTTATAATAAATCTGATGACTTAGGCTACATTTATGAAAGTATAAATTTTATAGTGGCAAAATTGAGGGGACACTCTATGTCATCTGGGTTCAGCTTTAGCAACTTAAGCATTACAAAGAAAATACATGCAATAACCAGCTTGGCCGTATTGGTTTTTTTAATTTCTTTCTCAATTAACTACACCGCAATGTTAGATAATGAAAAAGCACTTAAAGAGCTTGAAAGTACAACCTTTAAAGTTGTGCAGTTAGCCACTGCAAATAAGTTTTTACTCGAAAAGCTTAATGAACTTTACACTCAAGCGGTGACCTTTGGTGATGAAGAATTAGTGACACAAGCTGAGGAGACAGTCGCGAAAATTGATGAAAATCTAACAGAGTTAGCCCGCCTTGATAGCGCTTACCGTGGTCAAGAAAGTAAACAGCTTAAAGAGTATTCCATGATATCAGGTAAAATCGCCAAGGGCATGATAGATGGTACCGCTGACTTTTCTAAAATACAGCAAGATGCGCAACAGAAAACAAAAAAATATGAAACCTTGTTAGATAGTTTTAAAACGATACAAACAAAAGCCGATGACCGATTTATTGAACTCGTACAGAGTACTCAAATACGATCGCACGATGCCATGATAATGATGTTGATAATTAGTATTGTGTTATTGGTTGGCTTGGTCGTTTTAGCGATCTTCATTGCGAGAGGAATTGGTCACTCAGCCAGTGATGCGGCGCGCTCACTGCAGCTATTAGCAAATGGTGGAGGGAGTTTGAGTTCTCAATTAGCGGTGCGTTCTCACGATGAAATTGGCCAAGTATCGATTAATTTCAATGGTTTTATGGCACTCTTAAAAGCCGCCGTTTTAAATATTATGGCCGTGGTAGAGCCCTTAATGGAAAACTCTACTCGTTTAGTTCAAGGAATGGAAAAAGCAGAGAATGCCACTAACCAGCAAACCAGTGATGCAGAAGTTGTGCGTCAATCGATGGAAGAAATGAAGCAAAGTGTTGGCGATATTTCTTCTTCTGCAGCCAGTGCAGCTCAAGCGGCTCAAACAGCAGAACGGGAGGTTGAGCAAAGCCTTAAACAAATTAAGTTGTCAGTGGATACATCGCAAGCATTAAGTGATGAAATCGATAGTGCCTCAGCAACGATCGATAAATTGGCGAATGATACACAAAACGTCAGCCAAATATTAAACGTAATCACGTCTATTGCGGAACAAACCAATTTACTTGCGTTAAATGCAGCCATTGAGGCAGCCCGAGCCGGTGAACAAGGTCGAGGTTTTGCTGTGGTTGCAGATGAAGTGCGTGAGCTCGCTTCTCGTACTGCGAAATCGACCAATGAGATACGTGAGTTGCTGACTGCCTTGACGGGGGCTGCGAATGTATCGGTCAGTGCTATGAATACTGCGCGCGATATGGCGAAAAATAATGCAGATGCAGCTCAAGAAACGGGTGGCTCAATTCAAAAAATCTCGGAGCAAATACTAGCAATCAATGGAATGAATGCGCAAATAGCAGCGGCAACGGAAGAGCAAACCTCGGTTGCGGCTATGGTTGTGGATAATGTGTCGAATATGCACCGATCATTTGAAGATACTTTGCAGTCTTTATCTCAAGTTAGAGAAGTAGCAATGAATTTACATACTTTATCAGATAACTTATTGGATGCGACTTCGAAATTTGAGCTATAACCCAAACTAAAGTACTGCTTGTTTCTTCTTTAAAAGTGAGCTTTTAACATATTGTTTAAGCTCGCTTTTATTGTTTTATATTACCCCAAAAACTAACGCTTAACTTTTTGATTAAGGTGTGCTCAAATAAACCTACTTTAAATTGTAAAACAATTTAGCCCTTTTGTATTAGAAGTAGGTTGCTAATGTCTTTGTTTGAATTCGATGATCAATCCAAACAGGTTGTGTTACTGCAACATCCTGTCCAATCAGGTTTTCCTGCATCTGCGGCTCAGCTTATTGAGGCGCTTGATGCTTCTGCATATTGTGAGTTTGAGTATGATATTTCGGTTATTCGAGCGTTATTTGCAGATGCGAAACTAGCACTTCTTCCTCCTTTTATCGTAGCAAAAGCTGTAGATGCTAAAGTATCTATTCGCGTTGATGAAACGAACATGACCGCAGAAGCAACCTTGATTTCGGCTCAAGGAGGTGAGATTGCAAATTTTGATGCAGTTAAAACAGCACTACAGCAAGCTGGAGTACAAAAGGGAATTAGTGGTCGTGCAATTGAAGATTTTTTAGGTCGTCAATTTGAAACGGCTGCAGGAGAAAGCTATACCGCGATAATTGCACATGGACGACGAGCTAAAGATGGTGATGATGCTAAGTTTGTGCGTTTATGTGCGACAGCACAGGATCGCATCCTCAGCCCTCAAGTACAAGCAGATGGCAAAGTCGATATGCGAAACTTAGGTGCAATCATTACCGTCAATCCGGGGGCCCCTTTGATGCAGCGAGTGCCTCCCACTGCAGGTGAGGATGGCTTTAGCGTATTTGGCGATGCGCTAATTGCTAAACCAGGTCGAGATTTAGCTTTGCAAGTAATGGATGGCACGGCACTTGATCCGACTAACCCCAATATTTTAGTTGCTGATGCAGTGGGGGTGCCTGTTGCTCTGAATCGAGGTATGCGAGTCGATGATGTTATTTGTTATGACAATATCGATGTCACGACTGGGCATGTCGAGTTTGATGGCAGTGTTATTGTATCGGGCGATATAAAAGATGGCATGAAAGTGAAAGCGACAGGCGATATCACTGTGCTGGGCTTTGTTGAGTCAGCCTCTCTCGACTCAGAATCTGTTATCACCATAGTCCAAGGCGCAATAGGACGAAAACGAGAAGAGGGTGAAGATTTTACCTGTATAGTAAAAGCACAAGGCACGATTTCACTTGGTTATGCTCAGTATGCACAAGTATCGAGTGGTCAAGATTTAATGATAGATCGTCAAGCTCTTCACTGTGAGTTGTCATCGAGTCGTTTAATCCGAGTGGGTAAAGGTGACAAGCCCCGAGGAAAAATAATAGGCGGACGAATTGTCAATGCATTACGGGTTGAAACGGGCGAATTAGGCGCACCTTCGGGGACTAAAACGCATGTACAGTTAGCACAATATTGGCATGAATTGCGAGACAAGCAATCAGCGTTAAGCGAGTTAGAGAAAAGCTTAAATAGTAAAGCCAATGCATTGAAACAAGCGCGTAAAAAAGCTGAGAAGATACCATCAAAACAGCAAAAACAGCTTTATTTAAATAAAATTGCCGCCAGTGATGAGCAAATAATCATGAAGTTAAAACATGTTTATCGCAATAAAGAAACGTTAAAGCGAAAATTAGCAACACTCCTTAAGACAAGTCGTATCACTATCAATGAGTTAATGCACCCTGGTGTTGAATTACAAATCGCAAAAGATGTTAAATCTTTTTCTAGGATTTACCCGCCTCATTTAGTGCGGGTAACGGAAGGTAAGATCACTCAGATGTTTTAGAAGATGTATCTCTTTCTCCATCCGCTTCGGCATCCATGACAGGCCAACCACCGAGTTGTTGCCACTTATTTACAATATGGCAGAAGAGCTCTGCAGTTCGTTCCGTATCGTACACAGCGCTGTGCGCTTGGCTGTTATCGAACTCAATGCCTGCCGTGCGACAGGCTTTGGCTAGCACAGTTTGCCCTAATGCCAATCCCGCCAGCGAGGTGGTATCAAAACTCACAAAGGGATGAAATGGCACCCGTTTTATTTTCGTACGTGCGAGGGCGGCATTTACAAAACCTTGGTCAAATGATGCGTTATGGGCGACAATGACGGTTCGTTGGCAACCCGCCGCTTTTTGAGCTTTACTGACCGATTTACATATTTCTTTAAAGGCGTCGACTTCTTGTACTGCTCCTCGAAGGGGGCTAAATGGGTCTATACCATTAAAGTCGATAGCAGCTTGCTCAATATTCGCCCCTTCAAACGGTTGAATATGAAAATGAAGCGTTGAATCTAGTGATAATAACCCTTGCTCATCCATTTTTAAGGTGGTGACGGCTATTTCGAGCAAGGCATCAGTTTGGCTGTTAAATCCAGCAGTTTCAACATCGATTACTACAGGGAAAAAACCCCGAAAGCGTTTAGAAAATAAAGTTTGCTCAGTTTCAGCCATAATTATCTTTTGTTAGCGCAAAAATAGGGGGGCATTATGTCAAAAAAATATCATCAAATACCAGTTAATCTATCAATTATGGCCAGCAATGCTTAAAACTAGACATTTGAGGCTGTAAAATAGCGTCGAAGGTTGACCCATCGAATTTTCCTTGGTGTGAAATGTCGTTTTAGCGAGTTTTATAATCGGCAAGTTATTTGCATAATAGATTAGTGTAAAAGGTCATTAGGTATAGTTTATTTTATGTTGACATTAAACGGTCAGGTGAAAATGGTTCGGTTTGGTTATCTTTCAATCTCGATTGGGATGTTATTTTATAGCGTGGCCTCGCAAGGTGCTGTGCGGGCGTATTCAGCTAACCCAGAGAATTCTACGTGGTTCAATGAAAAAACAACCCGTTTATCGTGTGAGCTTGCTCATGCGATTCCGTATTATGGCCAAGTGATTTTTACCACTGAAGCAAGTAAGGCGAAACCATTAAACTTTACCGTTGACATGCTAATCCAGCCCGATGGGTACAGTATGGCAGCGATAAAATCGGTTCCTCCCCCATGGAAGCCAGGTTTTCGTAGCACTGAGTTGGCTTCAATAAAGCTCTTACAACAATTTGATGCCGAAGCTGAAAACAAAACGGCTTGGTTAATGTTATCTGAACTTGAAAAAGGCAATATGCCGACATTGTATTATCAAGACTGGCGAAATGAGCAAGATAAGGTCAAAGTCGCGCTATCAGCGGTTAACTTTCGAGATAAGTATCTAAAGTTTTTACAGTGTCGAGATCAAATGCTCGGATACAACTTTGAAGATATTGCATTCACGGTGTTGAGTTACCAGAAAAACTCCAGTGAACTGACAAAACAATCGAAAAAACGCCTCAATAAAATTGGTGAATACTTAAAAAATGACCCGAACATAGAGTCAGTTCTTATTGCAGCTTATACAGACAGCTATGGCGGACGATATTTGAATGATGAGTTATCTAAGAAACGAGCGTTAGCAATTAAAAACTACATGACTGAATTGGGTGTCGAAGACCAACGAGTAGAAGTTGAAGGCTTTGGCGAAAAGCGACATATTTCTCCTAACTCGACAGTGTTAGGTCGTCAGTTGAACCGTCGAGTTGTCATTCAAATTGCGAAACAGTAAATCAAAAACTTTGCTTACTGAGTGACCATTACATTGATTTCCGTCCAGTCATTTTGTTGGTAGATACTGATTTTAATTGATTGGGTTGGTTGTTTATAAAACAGAGTTTGGCGGCCTATGTCTTCAATCATATTGATTGGGTCGCCTAATTGTGAAAAGTAAAACTGCATCACTTGCTCAGCATTTGCTTTGACATAGCCGGTGAGGATCATCGGATATTCATCATCAAGCTTCATCCTAATATCAAAGTTATCAGGTAAGGGAACAAGCGTCAGGTCGGCAAAACTACTCATACTGGTAAAACTTAACCCACAGCAAAGCAAAACAGGAATGAAAGCTCGCTTCAACATAATGATACCTATTGTAATAATTTAAGCGCTAATCGGACAAAGTCCGAAGAAGTCACAATTCCAAGCAAATGACCTTGATTATTGATCACAGGCAAACAACCATGACGGTTATTAACAAAGAATTCCGCCGCTTTTATTTGTGGCATATCAGGGCTTGCGAATACGACGTCTTTATCAATTAATGACATCACATTAATCGATTTTTCCTCTTTGCTCAAGCAAGAAGAACCATGAATATCAAGTAAATACATTACTTTGGCTAACACTGTTTTTTGGGTAACAACACCAGCAAACCGAGTGTCGTCAACAATTGGCACATGGCGGATATTGTGTGACTTCATCAGCTGATGCAAGTCATACATACTTGCTGTACTACTTAAACTAAGTACATCAGAAGTCATGATGTCTGCGATTGTATTACTCATGTCTGCGGTTCCTTAAAATCGAGGCTTCATTGCAAGTTAGATAATAAGTATATGCCTATCTGAATTGTGATGGATTGTTTTAGCGCAACTTTTTAGCTGCCTTTTTTCAATAGTCGAAAATTAAAACGGCCAGGGTGAAGTGCATCGGCGACCCGTTTTGAGACGGGGAGTGGATAGCCTAACATTTCGCAAGTGAGCATTTCGGCCAACAAAGGTGCGCTACATAAGCCTCGTGCTCCAAGTGCTGTAAGACTATACAATCCAGGATGACGAGCTGTGTAGGGTAAAAAGCTGTGGTATTGACCCTTTTTGATGGGAGAAAAGCTCATGGCAAACTGTTCGCAATCGATAATTTGGCCAGCAACGGGCATGTGATCAATGACTGTACAGCGTATGGCCGCTTTTGCAGATTCGATCGTGCCCAGCGCATGAGCAAAGTCGCATTCAGAATAAAAGTCATCAAATTGTTTTAAGTTGAGCTGATTATCAGATTCTCGAATTTCTGTACTGCTTTGACCTTTATCAAAGGTTGCGCCCATACAATGCTGCTCGCGATAGTGTGGGGTGAAATACCCTTTATGGCACAAGACTGTTTTAAGTGCTTTTGAATGAGACGTCGCTTTTATTTGGGATACTTGACCTCGAACAGGGACTAAAGGCAGATCAGAACTTTGTTCAAACTGATGACTTTGCTCACCACAAGCAATGACAACATCTGAATAGCCAGTAAAGCCGCCCTGGGCGGTTTTAAGTTGCCAATCATTATTATGATTGAAAAGTTGTTGAACTTCACAATTTAAATGAAGGTTAAAGGGCATTAGACTAAAGGCTGCATTAAAAAGCGCTTGAATGAGAGAAGGTGGGTTTATCCAGCCTCCATCAGGAATAAATAAACCGCTATAAGGGGTACTAACGCCGCTTAAAATCTCACTTTCTTTTTCATCTACGCCATAAATTAAAGAAGTCGGCCAATGCTGCTTTGTAAGCAAATTCTGTTGAAAAGCAAGTTTAGCCGGTTTCACTGCTTGAAGAAGAACGCCGCACCACTGGTGATCAAACTGATAGCCAGAACTTTGCACTTGATCGTAGGTACGCCGCGCATAATGAAATGCATGGGCAAAAAATTCACTGCTATTACTGACATCAACTTGAATATGAGGGTACAAAGCACCTTGCTGATTTCCTGATGCTCGATTGGCAATTGTTTTATCTTGGCAGAAAACATCAAATTCAACCCCTTTTTTGGCTAAAGAGAGTGCCATATTAGCTGCTGCTATCCCGCCTCCAATAATGGCTACTTTTTTTGGTGAGCTTGTTGGGCGCATAAAATACGCAGTTGCATTATTTTTAGATGTTGGAGTTGAGAGGGCACCAACGAGCATTTCCCTTTTTTTTCCAAAGCCTTTGCGTTTTGAGACCGAAAATCCGGCCGCGATTAAGCCTCTTCGAACATCTCCTGCAGCAGTAAAGGTTGCAAACGTACAGCCTGCGCGCCCTAGGTGAGCCATTTCATCAAATAAATGTTGCTGCCACATAGCAGGGTTTTTACTCGGAGCAAAACCATCAAGGTACCAAGCATCTACCCAACCTTGCGTAAGATATGGCATATTGGTAATCGCGTCTTGTACATCACCAAACCATAAATCTAAGGTAATCTGCCCTTGTTGAAATTCAAGGCGGTGGCATCCTTGCAGCGTTGTAGGATAAAGTGAGGTGAGCTGGCATGCATAGCTAGCTAAAGTTGGCCATTGTTTTAAAATTTCGATTAACTGAGTTTTAGAGATCGGGTATTTTTCAAATGATATAAAATGCAGCTGTTGGACATTTTTATTTTTTTGAAGGTTAAACTGCTGCCAAGTATTTAAAAAGTTTAACCCTGTTCCAAAGCCGGTCTCAGCGATAACAAATCGTGTATTGTCATGGTTTACGATTCGCTTTGAAACTTCATTTTGCTGATAAAAAACATAATCTGATTCGAGTAGCCCATTTTCATTTGAAAAGTAAACATCATCAAACTGGGTCGAGACGGGCGTACCTTGTTCATTAAATTCGATAGGAGCGTTTTTTATCATAAGGTGCATCTATAAGTATCAGTCAGTTAATAGCGTTATGATACTTTTTTTAACGTTGACTCGCAGCTAAAACTCACATACAAGGGTCTTTTTAAGATGATTTAAGTTGCTTACCGCAGACGAGTGGAAAGGAAAAAAGAAATAATTTAAGTTTTTTAAGCTCATTACTTTAATTTAATTCTTAATATGATTATTTTAGTAAGTGCTTTGAATTATTAGACTTATTAATAAATAATTAGGCAGTTTAATTTTAAAAAAATAGTTTTTTTGAAACACTTTTAGCATCTAATGGTCAATAAAAGCGGAAAGCTGACCAGTTTAATATATATTTGCACGTAAAATAGCGCGCAATTGAGTTTGTAACTAAGGGAACTCCCATGAAAAGAGCCGTAATTACGGGGATCGGTATTGTTTCTAGTATCGGTAATGATAAACAGCAAGTACTAGAATCTCTTCAAGCTGGTCGTTCAGGTATTAAATACAACGAAGAGTTTGCACAATACAAACTTCGTAGCCAAGTGTGTGGTGCAGTCGACATTAATGTGGCTGATTTTGTCGATCGTAAAGCGTTACGCTTTATGGGTGATGCTGCGGCATATTCGTATATTGCAATGGCACAAGCTATTGAAGACTCAGGCTTAAGTGAAGAGCAAGTCTCAAATCCTCGTACCGGCCTTGTGGTTGGCTCAGGTGGTGGCTCATCAAAACATCAAGTAGATGCTGCTGACATTTTACGTGAAAAAGGCGTTAAGCGCGTCGGTCCGTATATGGTTCCGCGTACGATGGCCAGTACGGCTTCAGCGTGTTTAGCTACGCCATTTAAAATTAAAGGCGTAAACTATTCGATCAGTTCTGCTTGTGCGACTTCAGCACATTGTATTGGAAATGCTGTTGAGCAAATCCAGTTAGGTAAGCAAGATGTCGTATTTGCTGGTGGTGGTGAAGAGCTTCACTGGACACTGGCGATGGAATTTGATGCTATGGGTGCACTGTCGACTAAATATAACGAAACCCCAGAGAAAGCCTCACGTACATATGATGCAAACCGTGATGGGTTTGTTATTTCTGGTGGTGGCGGAATTGTTGTTGTTGAAGAGTTAGAGCATGCACTTGCTCGTGGCGCGCACATCTACGCTGAAATTGTTGGTTATGGCGCGACATCTGATGGTTATGACATGGTTGCACCTTCAGGTGAAGGTGCGGTGCGTTGTATGCAGCAAGCTATGGCGAATGTTGAAGGCCCAATTGATTATCTCAATACTCACGGCACATCAACTCCTGTAGGTGATGTGAAAGAATTAGGTGCCATTCAAGAGGTCTTTGGTGGTAAATCGCCTGCAATCAGCGCGACTAAGGCGATGACAGGTCATGCCTTAGGTGCTGCGGGTGTGCACGAAGCAATTTATTCGCTGCTAATGCTTGAAAATGGCTTTGTTGCGCCATCAATTAATATTGATGAACTTGATGAACAAGCGGTTGGTTTAGATATTGTGACAGAGAAACGCGATGTTGCACTCAACACAGTTATGTCAAATAGCTTTGGTTTTGGTGGTACGAATGCCACGTTAGTTATGCAAAAGTATAAAGGCTAATTTGCGTTTTTATACCAATAAAAAGGCCGCCTAGAGCGGTCTTTTTTGTTATTTAAAAGGCTGTGTCGTTTGCCTATCTCCGTTACAATGACATGATACTCACATAAAGGACATTTTAATGAAGATTTTAGCCGATCAAAACATGCCATTGGTAGAAGAGTATTTTGCTCACTTTGGTGACGTTTCGCGTTTTGATGGTCGCTCTTTAACGGCTGAGCAGCTAAAGGGCGTTGATGTTTTACTTATTCGTTCAGTGACCTCAATTAATGAAGAAATGCTGCAATTTGCTGAACAGCTCAAATTTGTGGGTACCGCTACGATCGGTACAGATCATGTAGACCAAAGTGCGCTGGCTAAACGTAATATCGCCTTTACAAATGCGCCTGGTTGTAATGCTGTCGCAGTGGCTGAGTTTGTGATTAGTGCTATTTGTGCCTTGTCTCAGCAGCATCATTTTGAATTAGACAGTAAAGTTGTCGGAATTGTCGGGCTGGGGAATATCGGTATTCGCTTGCACCGGAAATTAAAGGCAATCGGAATAAACACGCTATTGTGTGACCCATTTGTACAAGAGCAACACCCAGATCTTCAATTTGTTGAACTCACATACTTATATCAGCATGCAGATATTATTAGTTTTCATGTCCCCTTGATTAAAGGTGGTCCACATGCGACGAGACATTTATTAAATAAGCAGGCACTTAACTTGCTTAAACCGAACGCGATTATTATTAATGCGAGCCGCGGTGATGTTATCGATAATGATGCGCTGAATACTTATCTGTTTGGTGATCATGATCATCATGTTGTGCTCGATGTATGGGAAAATGAGCCAATTATCAACGAACAACTTTTAGATAAAGTTGAGATTGCTTCAGTCCATATTGCAGGTCATACCCTTGAAGGCAAAGCTCGGGGCACTCAAATGCTGTATCAAGCGTTGAGCGAGTTGATAGACTGCCCAGCCCCATTACAGTTAAAAGATTTTTTACCGATCACCGCGATAACCAATATGACGTTATCTCCCTCATTTGATATTAAAAACCTGCCGCAGTTAGTGCATAGTGTTTATGATATTCGACGAGATGATGGTATTGTGCGCGCCGAATTACAAAAGAAGGGCTTTGACTTCTTACGTAAAAATTACCCCATTCGCCGTGAGTTTTCTGCTTTAACCCTAGAGTGCGCGTCGAATGAGCAAGCTTTAATGTTGTCTGAGTTAGGGTTTACTATTGGCAATGCAGCGTTACTAAAATAAGGTATTTTCATTATGTCTCAACAATACAATGTAGCTATATTAGGTGCTACAGGCCTGGTAGGCCGTCAAATTATTGAAACTTTAGCGGATCGTAAATTTCCTGTTGGATCGTTATACCCGTTGGCAAGCAGCCGAAGCGCAGGTGAAGATATCAAATTCCAAGGGCAAGAGATAGAAGTGCAAGATGTCGAGTTATTTGATTTTAGCCAAGCACATATTGCTATCTTTTCAGCTGGCAGTGAAGCTTCTCTCAAATATGCATCGATCGCTGCTGATGCAGGTTGTGTTGTCATTGATAATTCATCAGCTTTTCGAAATGATTTTGAGATCCCATTGGTGGTTCCTGAAGTGAACCCGCACAGTTTAGAAGACTACCGTAATCGCAACATTATCGCTAATCCAAATTGTTCAACCATTCAGATGATGCTCGTAGTGAAGCCTATCTATGATGTATATGGAATAGATCGCATTAATGTATGCACATACCAAGCTGTCTCGGGTGCAGGAAAAGAGGCCGTAGATGAATTAGCAAAGCAAACGGCAAATCTAATGAATGCTCGTCCAATGGATAATCAAGTATTTCCGAAACAAATCGCGTTCAATGTGATCCCTCAAATTGATGAATTTACAGATAATGGTTACACCAAAGAAGAGATGAAAATTGTCAATGAGACTCAAAAAATCCTCGGTGATTCAACTGTTGCTGTTAATCCTACAGCTGTCAGAGTTCCCGTATTTTTTGGTCATTCTGAAGCGATACATTTAGAAACGCGTATGCCGTATGATCTTGAGCATGTAAAGTCATTATTACGTGATGCGCCTGGGGTTGAGTTGATTGAAGATGATCAGGACTATCCAACCGCAGTGAGTGATGCAAGTGGGAATGATACTGTCTATGTTGGCCGTTTAAGAGCCGATATTAGTCATCCACAAGGATTAAATTTGTGGGTGGTATCGGATAACACGCGAAAAGGTGCGGCTACCAATAGTGTACAAATTGCTGAAAAGTTAATAGAAGCATACCTTTAAATTAACTCAAATCGAGTAGGTTTAGCATTAAGTTAAGCCTATTGTGGGTAAATAAATTAAAACAGGCCAGTGAGCCTGTTTTATTATTTTTAGGCCCATAAAATTAAAGTTGTGCCAACTATTGCCGCTGTAGGATGAAAATGACAGTTAAGCTAATTTGTTATTTTTGCTCTATAAATATTTATTTAATATCTAACGTGTTCATTTTTAAAGTCTTTCAATGGATATTCATGATCATCTGGTTTATAGTTTGACATTGGAACAAAGCTTGCAAAATTATAATAACCAAGTTTGTGTATTTTCAGTTCAATACATAAATATATTTTAGAAAGTAAAGGAATAGCATGCGCGGTTTATCCTCAATTTTACTTTTATTGTCAGTATTACTTATGCCATTAAGTTCAGCTGATGAAAGCACTCGTTTAAAAGGCCCGAAAGGGGTTGATTATGGCGAGCAGGGCCGAGCGTATGGGCCGGTAAAGTCGAGTGATACGCTTTGGCGGATCGCAGTTAAAATTAGACCTGATAACTCAGTGACAATTTACCAGGTGATGCAAGCGCTGTATGAAAAAAATCCAGACTCTTTCCTCGATAAAAATATTAATCACATCCGGGATGGTGCTTATTTAAAAATCCCCTCAATAGGAGAGATCCGCAGTATCGAGCCAGAGCTTGCTAGGCAAAAGTCAGATCAAGACGATGAACTGTGGGAAAAAAAGAAAAGTGGCACACTTGAATCATCAGAAATTAACCTAGTCGAAAAGAAAGTTACCCAAGCGCGACAATCTGATGTTGAAGAAGCCAAACTTGAGATTAAAAAAGAACTGAATGAATTAAAGCAAACCCAAAGTGAAAACCTCGTTGACTTACAACAAAAATTTAAATCTTCTGTCGATAATGCTGAAGCAATTTTAGCTGAAAACAACAAGCTAAAATCGCAACTTGAACTCATTTCTCAAGAATTAGAGCTCGTCAAAGCTCAGCTTGGCAATGATAGTCAAATTCAACAACAGCTGCGTGAAATGTTGGCATTGCAAAATGAAGAAATAGCAATGCAAAAGGCAAAGTTAGCTCAAGAAGAGCAAGGTACTGATTGGGGTAAAGTGTTTTCAGATCCACTTTATATTGCTTTGTTTTCGAGTATTCCGGCGATTCTCATCATTGTGGGGGGATTCTTGTTTGTTCGTAATCGCAACAAAGATGAGTCAGAGCCTGAACCATTGTTTGATACGCCCGCACCTTTAGCACCCGCACCGCCTCCACCGCCATTTGAAGTTGACTCTACTCCTGACTTAATGTCGATGGATGACAGCTTAACAGATGATAATCTGACGGATGATAGTTTAGATGATTTGCTTGATGATTCTATTCGGTTGGATGATGAGCTCGATAGTGATGATATGCTACCTGAACCGGATGATATTCTATATGAGGAAGATGAGCCAGAACTTGATATCGACGATATGGATGGCGACTCGTTACTGAATCAAGATGAACTGGATGGTCTGTTAAGTGATGATCTCGTTTTTGATGATGGCTCAGACGAATTAGATGATCTTGTGCCTGATTTACCTGAGGCAGAGGCGAGCACTGATATTTTAGCCGATGATGATATTGATGCATTACTGCAGCAAGATTTTGATACCCCAGCTGATGATGATTTGTCATCAGATACCGACATTGAAATTGATATTCCAGAAGAACTCGAACCAGATGATGCTGTAAAAGAAGACGATATCGATGGATTGATGGATGAGCTAAGTGCGCCCAATGACGTGGTCGCTGGTGATGATATTGATGCTTTGCTTGATAGCGCCCCGACTAAAGGTATTGCGTCAGATGATGAAGTTGATGATTTATTAAATAGCAGTTTTGACGGTGATGACTCAGCGCTTGATGACTTAGATGACATTGATGCAATGCTTGCGGAAGTCAATAGTGCACCTGACTCAGTGGTACCTGATAAAGAAAGTGAAAATACCAGTGATGCACTCAATGACATTGATGCATTACTAGCTGAGGATGAAGTTGAGCAAGGTGCAGATGATGATTTAGACGGCCTGTTGGATGACTTAGATCTCAACAGTACCGAGCAAAGTACAGAAGACGATTCACTCGATGCTCCAGCAGACGAATTAGAAGACTTAGTTTCTGATATTGAAGGATCGGATGGTTTAGATGGTCTGTTGGATGACTTAGATCTCAACGGTGCCGAACAAAGTACAGAAGATGAAACACTAGCTGATCCAGCAGACGAATTAGATGACTTAATTTCTGAAATGGAAGATTCCGAAATTGAAGGTTCTGATGAGGTTGATAATGTAATCGACTCTGAAGAGATAGCAGCCGAAGCCTCCCCAGAGCCTATTAATGAGCCAGACGATTTAGATAATCAGTTGGCTGACTTAGATCTCGACGGTGTCGAGCCGAGCATAGAAGATGAAACACTTGCTGATCCAGCAGACGAATTAGACGACTTGGGTTCTGAAATTGAAGTTTCTGAAATTGAAGGCTCAGATGTTGATGATGTAATCGACTCTGAAGAGATAGCTGCAGAAGCCTCCGTTGAGTCAGAGGATTTAGATGGTTTGTTGGATGACTTAGATCTCGACGGTGCCGAACAAAGTACAGAAGATGAAACGCTAGCTGATCCAGCAGACGAATTAGATGACTTAATTTCTGAAATGGAAAATTCTGAAATTGAAGGTTCGGATGTTGATGATGTAATCGACTCTGAAGTAGCAGCCGAAGTCACCCCAGAGCCTCTTGATGAGTCTGATGATTTAGATGGTTTGTTGGATGACTTAGATCTCGACGGTGCCGAACAAAGTACAGAAGATGAAAAACTTGTTGATCCAGCAGACGAATTAGATGACTTAATTTCTGAAATGGAAGATTCTGAAATTGAAGGCTCAGATGTTGATGATGTAATCGACTCTGAAGAGATAGCTGCCGAAGTCACCCCAGAGCCTTTTGATGAGTCTGACGATTTAGATGGTCTGTTGGATGGCTTAGATCTCGACAGTGCCGAGCCGAGCACAGAAGATGAAACACTTGCTGAACCAGCAGACGAATTAGACGACTTGGCTTCTGAAATTGAAGGCTCAGATGTTGATGATGTAATCGATTCTGAAGAAGCTGCCGAAGTCACCCCAGATCCTATTGAAGAATCTGATGATTTAGATGACCCGTTGGATGGCGCTAATGGCAGTGAAGAATTACCAACTGAAAAATCAACGGGGGAGCTAAATGACCTTGAACCTCAAACACCTTATCAAAATACAGATAATTTTGAAGCAACAGATGTCGACTCTTTCGAATTAGCTGCTGAACTTGATGATATTGATTTGGGCGATGATCCCCTTCTGGATGCGAATGATATTTTAGCCGATGAAGATATTCAGCTCGAAGATGTTGACCTTGAGCTAGAAACTGAAAACGACTTAGATTTTAATTTCGATGAGCAGTTAGAACAAGATCATGCTGACACCCCTAGCATCGAGTTAGAAGAATACCCTGAGCTAGAGCTCGATGATGCATTAGCTGAATTAGAAATAGGTGGGGTTGATACTTCACAAACGGAGCGGGATCTCGCTCAATCATTAGCACAACCAGAGTCATTGACAGAATTAGATGACGATTTAGCGCTTGATGAAGATGCAGACGATGAATTTACCGATTTAGGAGACGCATTTGATGATCTCGCAGAGCAAGGGCAATCAATTGCTGATTTAGAAGCCGATTTACTAAGTACAGAGCAACAATTGAGTGACAGCGAGACCGAGCGTGATGATGCACTTAATAGCTTACTGAATGAATCAGTAGAAGAATCGCCCCTTATTGAGGATGAGTTAGATGAGATCCCGCTAGAAGCCGATTTGATTGACTCTTTAGAACATGCAGACTTTGACTCATTGCTAAGTGAACTTGGCGATGATGATGAGATTGATAATGAAGCGTTCGAACTCGATTTTGATAACCTATTAGCAGAGGAAAGTCTCGATGATGAGCCATTAGCAGATCTTGAAGATGATCTGAACGATGATGGGGATTATCTTGATATTGAACAGCTACTTGAAGAGAGTGACGATCAAATTCCGGAAGAGGAACCATATGATAAAGTGAGTATGGACGTCGGTCTGGGTGAGTTTGATCAGCTCCTTGCAGATGAAGAAGGATTAGATGTTGATAACGAGAGCGGTGGGTTTTCTGCCAAATTAGATTTAGCTCGCGCTTATCTTGAAATTGAAGATCTAGAAAACGCCCGTAGAGCGGTGCAAGATGTGATTAATAATGGGCCTGAAGAAGTTCAACAAGAAGCTGAAAGGTTAATGAGTAAATTAACTCGTTAGTGTCAATTTGTTATGGGGTATTAAATGCCAAACACGTGATGACGACGAGTTATTAGTCTTGAAACGTAGCGATAGAGCCATAAAAAACGCGAATTACCAAAAAGGTCATTCGCGTTTTTTATTCATTTAGATATGAGAATTAACTGTGGTAATTTTCACATGCTTCTAATGTATTTTCGATTAAACTCGCTACAGTCATGGGTCCAACACCACCTGGAACAGGTGTAATGAAACTCGCGCGTTGTTCAGCTGCTTGGTAGGCAACATCACCGACTAATTTACCATCTTCTAAGCGATTGATACCGACATCGATAACGATTGCGCCTTCTTTGATCCATTCGCCAGGAATAAATGCGGGTTTACCGACTGCTACAACCACTAAATCTGCACGTCGTACATGCTCTTCAAGATTTTGTGTAAACTTATGGCAGACCGTCGTAGTACAACCAGCCAATAATAATTCAAGTGCCATCGGGCGGCCAACGATGTTTGATGCACCAACAACGACCGCATCCATACCTTTATAACGAACGCCAGTAGAATCTAATAAGGTAATAATACCCTTTGGCGTACAAGGCCGCAGAGCAGGCATACGTTGTGCTAATCGACCAATATTATATGGATGAAAACCATCTACGTCTTTTAGAGGTGTAATACTTTCTAGGATTTTCTCGGCATCTAGTCCTGCAGGTAGGGGTAATTGTACAAGAATGCCATCGACTTCTGGGTCGGTATTAAGAGTATTAACAAGCTCTAATAGTTGCTGTTCTGATGTATCGCCGGGTAAGTCATAAGATTTAGATACAAAGCCGACTTCTTCACATGCTTTACGTTTTGAACCTACGTAAACTTGTGACGCAGGATCTGCGCCGACCAATACAACAGCTAGGCCAGGTGCGCGAAGCCCCTTTGCTAGTCGTTGTTCCACACGTTGCGCAACAGATGTTCGAACCTGTTTTGCAATCGCCTTACCATCGATGATGTTTGCCGTCATGGTTGACCTTTTAAAATTGGGTTATTACTAGAGCAAATCGCATTTTCTCATGAAAGGACTTGTACGCCAAGTTAGCATTAAGTAGATATGAAAAGTTTTGATGTTTAAATACACAAAAGCTATAAAAAATCAGCACTCTGCTTTAAAATTAAGCACTTGAATTTTTTTATTGAAAAAGTGTTTGACCTGAACCAGCCAAATCACTATTATGCACCCCGTTGTCACAGAGCAGTGCTCAGTTATAACAGAAGTATCGGCGATTAGCGCAGTTTGGTAGCGCACTTGGTTTGGGTCCAAGGGGTCGCAGGTTCAAATCCTGCATCGCCGACCACTTTAAGCACTTGCGAAGTAAGATGCGCCCGTAGCTCAGCTGGATAGAGCAACGCCCTTCTAAGGCGTGGGTCGAAGGTTCGAATCCTTCCGGGTGCGCCATTTTTGTGTAGCGGTGACTGTAGCTCAGTTGGTAGAGCCCCGGATTGTGATTCCGGTTGTCGTGGGTTCGATCCCCATCAGCCACCCCATTCACACAACATTTTAAAATGAAAATTCAGTTCGGCGATTAGCGCAGTTTGGTAGCGCACTTGGTTTGGGTCCAAGGGGTCGCAGGTTCAAATCCTGCATCGCCGACCACTTTCTCATCATATCCTTATGTTCGGCGATTAGCGCAGTTTGGTAGCGCACTTGGTTTGGGTCCAAGGGGTCGCAGGTTCAAATCCTGCATCGCCGACCAGTTTTAATCTATTCCTATCTCTCGTATCTTTTTTAATTAATTCCTATATTTCAAAAATTTAACTAGTTAGCTTAAATAATTAATTCCTATACTCGACTAAAGCAAATATTACGTTATAATGCCGCGTCTATTTGTTTAATAAGAATGCGTCCATCGGGCGTGAGCACAGTGCTTGCCATTGTGTTTAAGGAAGGCGTTTCTACGCCAAAAATACGAAGATTGAGGTAAATCATGCAAGTTTCTGTTGAGACGACTCAGGGCCTTGAGCGCCGTCTGACCATCACTGTTCCAGCTGAGAACATTGACTCTGAAGTAAAAAAACGCTTACAACAACTATCAAAAACTCAACGCATTGATGGTTTCCGTCCAGGTAAAGTACCTGTGTCAATCATTAATAAGCGTTACGGTACCGCAGTTCGTCAAGAAGTGGCGGGCGAGTTAATGCAGCGTAAATACTACGAAGCAGTGATCGCTGAGAAATTAAACCCAGCAGGTGCTCCTACTTTTGCTCCTAAAGCATTAGAAGCAGGTAAAGACTTAGAATTCTCTGCAACTTTTGAAGTTTATCCAGAAGTTGAGATTAAAGACTTAGAAAAAATCAATGTTGAAAAGCCAGTTGTTGAAGTAACTGATGCTGATCTTGCAAAAATGCTTGAAACATTACGCAAGCAACATGCTAGCTGGGCTGAATCAGATGCAGTGTCAGCTGAAAATGACCGTGTAACAATTGATTTTGTAGGTACTATCGATGGTGAAGTATTCGAAGGCGGTAAAGCTGAAGATTTCCCATTAGAGCTTGGTCAAGGTCGTATGATCCCAGGTTTTGAAGATAATATCTTAGGTAAGAAAGCAGGCGAAGAAGTCGTAGCTGATGTTACTTTCCCTGAAGAATACCATGCAGAAAACTTAAAAGGTAAAGCGGCACAATTCACTATCACAGTGAAGAAAGTTGAAGTGCAGCAATTACCAGAGTTAAACGAAGAATTCGCAGCACTGTTCGGTGTAGCTGAAGGCGGCGTTGATGCACTTAAAGAAGAAGTTAAGCGCAACATGACTCGTGAACTTGAGCAAGCAATCAAAGGTAAAGTTAAAGAGCAAGTGATTGCTGGTTTACTTGAAACGAATGATGTTGATGCACCTTCTGCACTTGTATCTCAAGAAATTGATGCACTTCGTCAGCAAGCAGCACAACGTTTTGGTGGTAACGCTCAAAACATGCCTGAGCTTCCAGCTGAGCTTTTTCAAGAGCAAGCAGCTAAGCGTGTTAAAACAGGTTTATTACTAGGCCAAGTAATTAAAGCAAATGAAATCAAAGTTGATGATGCTAAAGTTGAAGCACTGATCGCGACAGTCGCTTCTGCTTATGAAGATCCAACAGAAGTTGTTGAGTATTACAAATCTAATAATGAATTAATGCAACAAATGCAAAATGTAGCAATGGAAGAGCAAGCAGTTGAGACTATCCTTGCTGCTGCAACAGTTGCAGAAGTAAATGCGGCATTTGATGACATTATGAATCCGCAAGCAGCACAATAAGTCATTGACTTAAAACTCTGCAAAAGTTTAAATGGCTCGTGTAACACTAGTTTTGGTGATACTCGGGCCATTTTACTATGAATGGTATAATCTCAGCGAATACGGAAATCTATAATAATGTTAAATAGTGTGACAGATCCCCTAAACGCATTAGTCCCGATGGTTGTTGAACAAACAGCTAAAGGTGAGCGCTCATATGATATTTATTCGCGACTGTTAAAAGAGCGCGTTATCTTTTTAACAGGGCAAGTTGAAGACCACATGGCCAACTTGATTGTGGCGCAGCTTCTGTTTTTAGAGTCAGAGAATCCTGAAAAAGATATCTTCATCTACATTAATTCACCGGGTGGTTCTGTAACTGCAGGTATGGCAATTTACGATACGATGAATTTTATTAAACCTAATGTCAGCACTGTGTGTATGGGGCAAGCGGCCAGTATGGGCGCATTTTTATTATCAGGTGGCACAAAAGGTAAACGTTTTTGTTTACCCAATTCGCGCGTCATGATTCACCAGCCACTTGGAGGCTTCCAAGGTCAAGCTTCAGATTTTGAAATTCATGCCCGTGAAATCTTATCGATAAAAGAAAAATTAAATCGCTTACTTGCAGAACATACAGGCCAACCATACGATGTTATCGCGAATGATACAGACCGCGATAATTTTATGAGTGGAGCGCAAGCTGTGGAATATGGCATAGTTGATGCAGTATTAACTCAGCGAGATTTAAAGTAAGTTTGTTAACCAGACTATTTACTGCTATAGGATAGTAAATAGCAATGAATGAGGTAGCTTAATGTCCGATAATCGTACTGACGGCGACAAGAGCAGCAAACTATTATATTGCTCCTTCTGCGGTAAAAGCCAACATGAAGTACGCAAGCTGATTGCTGGTCCTTCGGTCTATATATGTGATGAATGCGTTGAGTTATGCAATGATATCATCAGGGAAGAGATCAAAGACATCGCACCTAAAGCAAGTACGGCAGAAAAATTGCCGGCTCCAAAAGAAATTCGCAGCCATCTTGATGATTATGTAATCGGTCAAGATCATGCTAAAAAAGTGTTATCTGTCGCGGTATATAACCACTATAAGCGCTTGAAAAATCAAGATCGCTCATCAAATATCGAATTAGGTAAAAGTAATATTTTACTAATTGGTCCAACGGGGAGTGGTAAAACATTGCTCGCAGAGACTATGGCAAAATTACTTGATGTTCCTTTTACAATGGCTGATGCCACAACATTAACTGAAGCAGGTTATGTTGGCGAAGATGTCGAAAACATCATTCAAAAGCTCTTGCAAAAGTGTGATTATGATGTTGAAAAAGCGCAGCGCGGTATTGTTTATATTGATGAAATCGATAAGATTTCGCGTAAATCTGACAACCCATCGATTACACGTGATGTATCAGGCGAAGGCGTACAACAAGCCTTATTAAAACTGATCGAAGGTACAGTCGCATCTGTTCCTCCACAAGGGGGTCGTAAGCACCCACAGCAAGAATTTTTGCAAGTTGATACTTCAAAAATCTTGTTTATTTGTGGTGGTGCCTTTGCCGGATTAGATAAAGTGATAGAGCAACGCAGTACTAAAAATACAGGGATCGGTTTTGGTGTTGATGTTAAATCATCGGCAGCAGAACGCACAATTAGTGAGTCGTTTAAAGACGTCGAGCCTGAAGATTTAGTTAAATACGGTTTAATACCAGAATTTATTGGTCGATTACCTGTTGTTGCAACGTTAACTGAACTCGATGAAGCCGCATTGGTTCAAATTTTAAGCGAACCAAAAAATGCACTTACGAAACAGTATGGTGCTTTGTTCCAGATGGAAGATGTTGAGCTTGAATTCAGAGAAGACGCTTTGCTAGCAATCGCTAAAAAGGCGATGGAACGCAAGACCGGTGCTCGTGGTTTACGTTCAATTGTTGAAGGTGTGTTGCTTGATACTATGTATGAGCTTCCCTCTATGGAAGAAGTCAGCAAGGTTGTGATTGATGAAACGGTAATCCGTGGTGAATCAGATCCTATTTTGATTTACGAAAACACTCATCAAGATAAAGCCGCTTCAGAATAAATTGTTTTATTATTAATCAAAAAGGAGCCTGACGGCTCCTTTTTTAATAAAATCGTTGATCTTTACGCATAATATCCCCATATACTCAAGTAGCCTTAATTTTTTAACCAAGTACCAGAGAATAATAATGACGCTAGAACGTACGGACTGTGTCGAGATTCCAGTGTTAGCATTACGGGATGTTGTGGTTTATCCACACATGGTTATACCGTTATTTGTTGGCCGAGAGAAATCCATTAAATGCTTAGAAGCAGCAATGGAAAACGACAAACAAATTTTTCTTGTAGCTCAAAAAGATGCTGCTATTGATGAACCCCAAAGCGACGATGTGTTCCATGTAGGTACTATTGCGACTATCTTGCAATTGTTGAAATTACCTGATGGCACAGTGAAAGTGCTGGTCGAGGGAACGCAGCGCGCGCAAATAAATCAGTTTACACAAACAGACACATTCTTCATGGCTGATGTGCAGTTCTTAGTCTCAGATGATATTCCTGAGCAAGAACAAGATATTTTTATTCGTAGTGCGATTAGCCAATTTGAAGGCTATGTGAAACTGAACAAAAAAATACCACCAGAAGTACTGACTTCAGTTTCTTCGATTGATGAGCCTGCTCGCCTAGCTGATACAATGGCAGCGCATATGCCATTAAAAGTGCCTGAAAAGCAAAAAGTCCTTGAAATCGCTAATGTTACTGAGCGGTTAGAGTATTTAATGGCTGTGATGGAAGGTGAAATTGACTTATTGCAAGTTGAGAAAAAAATTCGGTCGCGTGTTAAAAAACAAATGGAAAAGAGCCAGCGCGAATACTATTTGAATGAGCAAATGAAAGCGATTCAAAAAGAGTTGGGTGAACTTGATGAAGTACCCGATGAATTTGAAACTCTTAACAAGAAAATCGAAGAAGCTGCGATGCCAGCTGAAGCGGCGGAAAAAACTCGTGCCGAGCTCAATAAATTAAAGATGATGTCGCCGATGTCTGCAGAGGCCACAGTTGTTCGTTCATATATTGATTGGATGATAGGTGTACCCTGGAAGAAACGTTCTAAGGTGAAAAAAGATCTAGCTGCAGCGCAGCAAGTGCTAGATGCTGATCATTATGGGCTTGAAAAAGTAAAAGAACGTATTATTGAGTATTTAGCGGTTCAACAGCGAACCAACAAACTCAAAGGCCCTATTTTATGCCTTGTTGGCCCTCCTGGTGTGGGTAAAACATCACTGGGGCAGTCAATCGCTAAATCTACTGGTCGTAAATATATTCGTATGGCGTTAGGTGGCGTGCGTGATGAAGCTGAAATTCGAGGTCATCGTCGTACTTATATCGGCGCAATGCCAGGGAAAATCGTACAAAACATGTCGAAAGTGGGCGTCAAAAACCCGTTATTCCTTCTTGATGAAATAGATAAAATGTCATCAGACATGCGTGGCGATCCTGCTTCTGCTTTACTGGAAGTTTTAGACCCAGAGCAAAATACAGCATTCAATGATCACTATCTTGAAGTCGATTATGATTTATCGGATGTGATGTTTGTTGCGACTTCTAATAGCTTTAACATTCCAGGTCCATTGTTAGACCGAATGGAAGTTATTCGGTTGGCCGGTTACACAGAAGACGAAAAACTCAACATTGCTTTGCAGCACTTAGTGCCAAAGCAAATAAAGCGAAATGGCCTTAAAGAGAAAGAAATCACCATAGAAGAAAGTGCCATTATTGGTATTATTCGTTATTACACCCGCGAAGCAGGTGTGCGGAACCTTGAGCGTGAAATTTCAAAACTGTGCCGTAAAGCAGTGAAAGAAATCTTACTGACCAAAGGGGTGAGTAATGTCACGATTAATCAAGAAAACCTTGAAACCTACTTAGGTGTTCAACGATTTGATTATGGTAAAGCTGAAGGTGATGATCGCGTTGGTCAAGTGACGGGCTTAGCATGGACTGAAGTCGGTGGAGATTTACTGACTATCGAAAGCGCTGCAGTCGTAGGTAAAGGCAAATTAACTTATACAGGTTCACTTGGAGATGTGATGCAGGAGTCGATTCAGGCGGCCATGACGGTCGTTAGAAGTCGAGCAGATAAACTGCGAATCAATGCAGATTTCCATGAAAAGCGCGATATTCATGTCCATGTACCAGAAGGTGCGACGCCAAAGGATGGTCCCAGTGCAGGGATCGCAATGGTTACTTGCCTTGTTTCCAGTCTGACAGGCAATCCTGTTCGTTCTGAAGTCGCAATGACAGGCGAAATTACTTTGCGTGGTGAAGTGTTACCGATTGGAGGTTTAAAAGAGAAGCTTTTAGCAGCTCATCGAGGCGGTATTAAGACGGTTATTATCCCTAAAGATAACGAACGCGACTTAAAAGAAATCCCGCAGAATGTCGTACAAGGCCTATCGATTCATCCGGTTAAACTGATTGATGAAGTGCTTGAGTTAGCTTTAGTTAATCCAATTGATACTTTTTCAATCGAAACTGAAAAAAAAGCATAAAAAACGTGAAAAAAGTGCTGTAAAGGGCTTTTCAAATCGAAGAGGTATGCTAAGTTAGGCACTGGTTTTTAAGCCTAGCCCTTATAGGGCCTAGGCTTACAACGAATTTAAATTTAGAAAGTCATGCTCGCGTGCCTTATCTAGGATAATAAAAACAGCGTTTGTAAAAAATAATAATTCAAGCGCTCGCTTCTACAACAATGTAAGGGGATGATATTGTGAACAAGTCTCAACTAATTGACGAAATCGCTGCTGGCGCTGACATTTCTAAAGCTGCCGCTGGCCGCGCTCTAGATTCATTCATCGGCTCAGTAACAAATGCATTAAAAGAAGGTGACTCTGTAGCACTCGTTGGTTTTGGTACTTTCTCTGTACGTGAGCGTGCTGCTCGTACAGGTCGTAACCCACAAACTGGTGCAACAATCGAAATTGCAGCTGCAAATATTCCATCTTTCAAAGCAGGTAAAACGCTGAAAGATTCTGTAAACTAAATCACTGTTTACAGGCGAAAGTTTTCGGCACAAATTGGCGTTTTGCGCAAAGGTTATAAAAGTTTACTTTAGTAATCATGCCAAAAACTTTAAGTAAAAAGGCGCATCTGTTAAGATGCGCTTTTTTTACATGTAGTACAGCTCAGACCAAAGAGAATTAATAATGCTAGAGAAAATAAGAGAAGGCTCTCAAGGACTTACTGCCAAGATTATTCTTGGTCTAGTTATCCTATCGTTTGCCTTAGCAGGAATAGGCAGCTACTTAGGGCAGACTAATGATCAACCTGTAGCTGTAGTAAATGGCCAAAAAATTAGCCAAACAAAATTTGCCCGCGCATACGAAAATGAGCGTAGTCGTTTAGAACAGCAATTTGGTGAGTATTTCACTCAAATCGCGAGTGACCCAGCGTACATGGCGCGAGTTCGTGAAGGTGTTATTGACCGCTTAGTCCAACAAGAACTCCAATCACAATTGGCTAACGAACTCGGTTTACGAGTCAGCGATGCGGCAATTAAAGAAGAAATTCGCACGCTGCCATATTTTAATATTGGTGGCCAATTCAGCAATGACCGTTATTTGCAAGTCATTCGTCAAATGAATTTCCAACCCGATACTTTCCGTAACTATTTACGTGAAGAAATGACTCGTAGTCAGTTAGTATCGGCCGTTGCCGCGAGCGACTTCGCTTTACCAAGTGAAGTTTCTGCCGCAACACAGCTGCAGGGGCAATTGCGTGATTTAGATTATGTGCTGTTAACAGCTGAGCAAGTTAGCAAAGATATTACTATCACAGATGAAGAAATTTCTGATTACTACACAATTAATCAAAGTCAGTTTTTATCTGAAGAGCAAGTAGCTGTTGAATATGTTGAATTAAAAGCTGATTCAATTCCAGTTGTTAAAGAAGTCACAGAAGAAGAAATCACAGCACTTTATAACGAAAATAAAGCTCAGTACCTTGAACCTGAAAGACGACGTGTTGCTCACATCTTAGTTGATTCATCAGAAGATGAGGCCGCAGCAAAAGACAAAGCTGCGAGTTTATTAGCTCGAATCGAAGCCGGCGAAGATTTCGCTGAACTTGCGCAGGCGGAATCTGATGATGTTGTCAGCGCTGAAGTAGGGGGAGATTTAGATTGGATTGACCGTGATATGATGGATCCTGCTTTTGAAGATGCGGCATTTTCTCTCGCAGCCAAAAACGATGTTTCTGGGGTTGTACAATCTGAATTTGGTTTTCATATCATTAAGTTAACAGATCTTCAATCTGCACAAGAGAAAACACTTGATGATGTTAGAGCCGATTTGGTTGCCCAATTAGAGCAAGAACATAAAACAGAGCATTTTTATGAGTTGCAAACTCGCTTAGCTGAATTAGCATTTGAAGTTGCTGACTCCCTTGTTGAAGCTGCCGAAGCAGTTGAAATGCCCGTTCAATCGACACCACTGTTTAGCCGTTTTAATGCTCCCGCACCTGTTAATAGCCCTTCAGTACTACAAACTGCTTTCTCAGTTGAATTACTTGAAGATAAAGTTAATTCAGAAGTCATTGAGTTGGGTAATGAGCATGTAATTGTAATGCGTGTTAAAGATCACAAACCAGCAGCCACTAAGACTTTAGAAGAAGTCAGTGAGCAAATTAAAGCGGTATTAGTGAAGCAAAAAGCCAGTGAATTGAATGCAACGCGTGGTGAAGAACTTTTTGCTAAATTACAAGCGGGTTCAACATTACAAGAAATTGCGCAAGAATTAGCATTGAATGTTGAACAAGCACGAGATGTGAAGCGTAGTGATTATACACTTGCACCAGGCATGGCTAAGGATGTATTTCAAATCAGCCACCCTGATGCAGAACAGCCTACCTTAGAGCGTATTACGCTGGTTAATGGTGATGTTGCACTGGTATCACTTTTAGCAGTTAAACAAGCGCCAGAGTCTGCATTAGACCCGCGTGCGACAGAGAATATTACGGTTGAGCAAATTAACCGTAATTACTTAGTGTTTGTTGATGCGCTTAAGCAAAAAGCCGAAGTTAAAGCGGCTGCGACTATTGCAGAAGCAGAACAAAACTAACTCGATGGTTGACCCATTAGAAAAGGCGCATTTTAATTGCGCCTTTTTTGTTGGGTCAAATTTAAAACAATTAGCAGTTTAATATCAGCAGTTTAATATCAGCAGTTTAATAGACGCTGCGTAATTCGTGATTGTGGATCGTCAAAAATGGCATGAGTACCTCCACATTCAACGATGTGACCATGATCTAACACGACTAAGCTATCACTCATGTGTTTAACTAAACTTAGGTGATGTGTTATTAGCACATAACTTAAATTTGATTCACGTTGTAATTTTAAAAGTAAATTAACAGTTTGTGCTCTTACAGATGGGTCAAGCGCCGAGAGCGCTTCATCAAGTACGACAACTTTAGGATCGAGGATCAGCGCACGAGCGAGAGCGACACGTTGTAATTGTCCACCAGAAAACATATGCGGATAATAGAGCTTGTGTTCACTTAATAAACCGACTTTGAGCAAGGTTGTATTGATTTTCTCCTTTCTTTGAGCGTCATTCAACTCGGTATTATGGAGAAGGATTTCATTTAAAATCTTTCCAATTGGGCTGCTTGGGTTAAGAGAGCTGGCCGGGTTTTGAAAAATCAATCGGATATCTCGACAATTACGCTGCCTTTGCCCACCATCTTCAATAACGTGTCCTTCTAGCAAAATCTGTCCTGTGTCACATGATTCAGCACCCGCTAAAATTTTTGCTAAGGTACTTTTACCTGATCCTGTTTCACCAATTATTGCAATCGTTTGGCCAGCGTTTAAACAAAAAGAGATATCACTTAATACTTTAAGTTTTTTACTACGAAATAAGCCTGATCGGACATTAAACTCTTTTGATAGCGCTTGTACTTTTAATACCGGTTGCATGATTATTTCTCTTTAATCAGCGGAAAGTGGCACGCATAGCTATGACCGTGGTAATTAGTGAGTAATGGTGTGGCAACACAAGCTTTTTGTGCCTGTGGGCATCGAGGACCTAACCGACAGCCGATGGGAAGGTGGTGTAAGGTCGGAATGGTCCCTTTAAGTGCATAAATCTCACCTTTGTGCTGCAAATCAATATTATAATCTGGCAAGCTTTTTAATAATGCTTGAGTATAAGGATGATGGGGAGCCTTGAAAATCTTTTTCGTCGGGCCTGCTTCAACCATTTGTCCACAATATAAAACGTGCATGCAATGTGTCCAAGACACCAATTCTTCTAATTCATGAGAAATCATTAGGATTGACATGTTCTTCAATAAATTAAGGCTCTTTAACAGCCTGAATACTTGAGCTCGAGTGGTACTCTCTAATGCGGTGGTTGGCTCATCTGCGATCAGTAGACTCGGTTTACGAGCAATCGCCATCGCAATCATGACTTTTTGGCAGATCCCTTCAGACAGCTCATGTGGGTAGCTGTCGAGGATTTTTTTATGCTCTCTGATCCCCACTTTATGCAACAGGGCACGCGAGCGCTGCTTACGTTGTGAGGCTTTTTGCCAGAAAAAACCACTGAGATCTTCAGTTGGAATGCTTTCTTCGATTTGCTCATAGATTTTAGTGGTGGGGTCAAGACTACGGCTTGGCTCTTGATAAATCATAGCGATATCTTGACTGATAATCTTACGCCGTTTTTCTGCAGATAAGCGCATTAAATCGATCCCTCGCCAATGCATCCTATCAGCGGTCACTTTCCAACGTTCATTTAGTACGCCGACGATGGCTTTAGCTATGAGACTTTTTCCTGATCCTGACTCACCGACTAATGCATGTACTTCGCCTTCTTTGAGGCTCAGATTCACTTTATCAACGGCACGAATGACCGTGCCACCCGTTTCGAGTTCAATCGTTAAGTTTCGAATATCGAGCAATTGCATTAGGCCGCTCTCCGCTTTTGCAGGGCTTGACGTAAACCATCTCCAACTAAGTTAGTCGAAAGTACGGCTAAGAATAATAAAATACCAGGCAAAGCAACAGTCCAAGGGGCCAGATAAATTAAACCTAAATTTTGTGCCAAAATCGCTCCCCATTCAGCTGTCGGTGGTTGAGCTCCCAATTTAAGAAAACCCAGTGCAGCGACATCTAATATTGCTGTTGAAAGAGACATTGTAAAAATAACGACGATATGCTCATAGATATTTGGCAAGATCCCATTTATGAGTATCTGCCATTTATTTGCGCCATCAAGTTTATGTGCAGTGATGTAATCCTTATTGAGCTCTTGAACAACTAAATTTCTGACCGAATGAATATATTGAGGGAGTAAAGATAAAACAATAGCCCAGACTGTATTAAGCAAACCAGGTCCTAAGACCGCAACAATAATAATGGCCAGTAATAAGGATGGAATAGATAAAGTCACATCCAATAAATGATTTAAGAAACTAGAGCGGACTCCGCGCGTGAGCCCTGCTAACACCCCTAACATGACACCTATAATGGTGGTAATTAACGCTGCGAGAATAGACAAACCAAATGTATAAGTTGCACCATTCATCAAGCGAGAGAGCATATCTCGACCAAGATCATCAGTGCCTAAAATAAAATGGACGCTCCCCGCTTCATCCCAAGAAGGAGGTAATAGAAGTGCTTGGCCATTTTGTTCATTAATACCATAAGGCGAGATGAGAGGAGCTAATACGGCTAATATGGCTAAAATAATAAACAACCACAGGCCAACTAATGCAATGTGATTATCTTTAAAAGAGCGCCAAAGCTGTCGGATCGGTGCTTTGTTTTGCTCTTCATCGTAGAGTTTAAATTTTGCCATGGGCTTGATTCCGACTGATAGGGTCAAACAAAGTGTGCATCATATCGGCAATAATGGTCGCTATAATGATAAACATGGAAACAGCTAATAGCCCACCTTGAATGGCAGGGTAATCTCGTTGATAAATACTATCAATGAGCCATCGTCCTACGCCAGGCCAAGAGAAAATCACTTCTGTGACCATAGCTAATGTGATCAAGGTACTAAACTGTAAACCTATTTGCTTAATAACAGGGAGTAGCGCGTTGCGTAACGCATGATGATAAATGAGTTGCCCACGAGTGAGCCCTTTAGCTCTTGCTGTTTTAATATAGTTTTGTTCTAACACATCCAACATAGAATCTCGGGTAAACCTTACTAATACAGTTGTTGGGTAAGTCGCTAATACAAGAGTCGGTAAAGCTAAGTGCCGGAGTGCATCGAGTAATGCTTGACCTTTATAAGGGCTATTTGAAAGTAAAATATCAATGATAATAAAGTGAGAGACCTCAGGTATCTCATATAACAGGCTTAAGCGACCAGACATGGGTAAAAGACCAAGTTGCAAACAAAACACCATGATAAATATAAGTGCTAACCAAAATATTGGTGTTGAGTAGGCCATTAATGTCACGGCATTGATCAATTTATCAGGCCACTTTTTATAATACGCTGCAGCAACGATGCCTGAAGGTACGCCGATAATCACGGAAACAGCCAATGCATACAGAGAGAGCTCTAAAGTTGCAGGGAAGAGCCCTTTAATTTGCTCAAAGACAGGCAGCCCGGATGCAAAAGAAAACCCCCAATCACCCGCAACAATTCGGTTAACGAAGGCAAAATATTGGACAGCGATATTTTCATCAAAACGATATTTTATCGTGAGCTCATCAATTTGTTCAAACGATGGGTTTTGGATACCACTTAAGTTGACGAGTGGATCACCTGGGAACAAATAACTCAACCAGAAAGTAAATAAGCTCAGTAAAAGCGTCATAAAACACAACAATGTGAATCGGCGGATTAAGTACTCTCTTAGCATTATTGTTTCTCCGCATTGGCGAGTGAAACACCGCCAAAGGGTTTTAGTTCTATACCAGTCACTTCTTTTGTTGTTGCTTGAAAACGCATTCCATGCGCCAAGGGCAGCAAAGGTATCTGCTGCATCAATAATTGCTGAGCTTGATAATAGAATTGCTTGCGTTGCTCAATATCTGTGGTATCAAGCGCTTGTGTTAGGAGTAGATCAAACTCAGGGTTACACCAATTTGCTTGATTTTTTCCATTAATGGCAGCTGAGCAACTCAAAATGGGACTAAAAAAGTTATCGGGATCAGGTGAATCTGCGGCCCAGCCAATGAGCACACTATCATGTTGATGGCTTTCAAGTTTACTCAAAAAAGTGTTCCACTCATACTCAACGATATTGACTGTAATCCCCACTTTTTTGAGATCGCTTTGGATGAGTTCGGCCATTTTTCGTGCATTTGGATTATAAATTCGTGAGACCGGTGCTGCCCATAAATCCATTTTAAAGCCCTGTTGAAGGCCTACTTGTTCTAATAATAACATCGCAAGTTCTGGGTTGTAACTTGGGTAATTTGCTTGTGCTTGATAGGCCCAAGAGGACGGAGGTAAGAGTGACCTAGCTCGTTTTCCGGTACCAAGAAATACAGAATCCATTATTTTATCAATATCAATGGCATGAGAAAGCGCTCGGCGGACTCTAGGATCGTCAAAAGGGGCTTTACGTGTATTGAATGCCCAATAACCAACATTTAAGTAAGTAATTTTCTGCACATTAATATCATCACGCTGGGCTAAAATTGAAAGCTGGGTCGCATTCGGATGGGCTGTCACATCGCACTCATGGGTCATCATTTTTGCGATGCGAGTGGTACTGTTTGGCGTGATATCAAACACCAGCTGATCTAGCTTTCCTAATGTATGCCAATACTCTGGGTGGCGATAGTAACGGACTAAAATATCTCGCTTAAATTCTTTGAAAAAATAAGGCCCTGTTCCGACTGGAAATTTATCTATTGCTTCTAAATCATCAATCGCTTGAAGGTTTTTAGCGTATTCAGCAGAAAGCACGACAGAAAAGTCAGTGGCAATATTGGCGAGAAAACTGCTATTGGCATTAAAGAGTTCAAATGTCACTTGATAGTTATTATCTTTGGTAATTCCTTTAATTAATTGATCTAAACCAATACTGCGAAAATAGGGATAAGGAGATTGGGCATTACCAACAAAGTGAAAAGGGTTATACACATCAAATAAACGGCTAAAAGTAAAAATAACGTCATCGGCATTGAAATTGCGAGTTGGGGTAAAATAATCGGTGGTATGGAACTTGACGTTCTCTCTGAGTTTGAAAGTGATTTTCTTTCGGTCATCGCTCATTGACCAGCTCGTTGCCAATGATGGCGTAAACTCACCCGTATCAGGGTCTATATTGATGAGGCGGTTGTACAATTGGTTAGCAATCACATCTATGGTTGAACCTGTGGTGGTAACCTGAGGGTTAAAGCTTACAGGGTTAGCTTCAGAGCAATAAACTAAGCCCTTAATATCTTGATTAAAATCACTTTCATTACATCCGTTAAGGAGAAACAAAGCAATAATTAAGATGAATTTATTCACCCATTAAACCTCTTGTTTTGGCTGACTATCTAGTAAGTTATATTTTTTGAGGTAGCCTCTTAGCTGATGATACGTTAAGCCAAGCATTTGTGCAGTTTTCTTTTGGTTAAACTGACTAAATTTTAATGCATCATTGATCAAGTCAATTTCAAATTGGTTAGACAACTCTTTTAAGTCACATGGAAACTCTCGGATCGCCGAGTTTGCTGGCAAGGCCGAAGCTGTGACAGAGGAAACCGTCGGGTTGGCTGGTTCTTTTGTATCAGTCGCAATTGAACTGATCCTATCTTGAGTTTTGACTCTGCTTTTTGGGCGAAAGGGGCTTGAAAAAGGATCAAGGATAATGTTGTGGACTGGGATATGAGCATTAGCATTTCGGTATACACTACGCTCTACCACATTTTTGAGTTCACGGATATTACCAGGCCAACTGTGATTTAATAAGGTTTCTTGTGCGGATTTAGTAAAGCCACTAAACAGCTCCCACTCGAGATCTCGTGCCATATTGATTGCAAAGTGTTCGGCTAATATCAAAATATCATCTTTTCGCTCTCTTAACGGAGGAAGCGTAATCACATCAAATGCCAGTCGGTCGAGTAAATCACTGCGAAACTCACCTTGCTCAGCGAGATCAGGTAAATCTTCATTGGTTGCACAGACTAAACGTGTATTTATTTTAACGGTGCTTTTACCACCGACACGCTCAAATTCACCATACTCAATGACACGTAAGAGTTTCTCTTGAACCAAGCCAGAAGTATTAGCTAATTCATCTAAAAAGAGGGTACCGCCATCGGCTCGTTCAAAGCGTCCTTCGTGGCGTTTGCTCGCACCAGTAAATGCCCCTGATTCGTGGCCAAACAATTCACTTTCGAGTAAATTTTCATTTAAAGCGGCACAATTGAGAGTCACATAACTTTGATCCCAGCGAGTTGAAAGGTAATGAAGGCGGGCCGCAATGAGTTCTTTACCCGTTCCTCGTTCACCAATGATCAAAACGGGTTTATTTAACGGGGCTAATTGAGAAACTTGCTCAAGCACCTCTAAAAAACTGTTTGATTGGCCTAATAAATTGTCTTGTTGGTTGAAGCGGCTCATTATCCCTAACTCTTAGTCATTTACGCTAATAAGTAGTGTATTTTAAAAGTTGTGAGAACTAAAGGTATTTGTTGTTTTAGTTAAAATTTGATATAAAACAAATGGTTAAGGTGAGGTGAAAAGTTGGCAAGTATTTTGATACCAGTAAACTAACTAATTAAGTCAATATCGTTTTATAAAGAGGTAGTTATTATGGGAATTTTTTCACGTTTTGCAGATATTGTTAACTCAAATATCAACTCAATTTTAGATAAAGCCGAAGACCCAGAAAAAATGGTACGGTTAATTATTCAAGAAATGGAAGATACGTTAGTCGAAGTACGTTCAACATCTGCACGTACTTTGGCCGAGAAAAAAGAATTAAGCCGTCGAGTTGAGCAGCTCAACCAAGAATCGCAAGAGTGGCAAGATAAAGCTGAACTAGCGTTGTCAAAAGAGCGCGAAGATCTTGCTAGAGCAGCGTTAATTGAAAAGAAAAAAGTAAGCGATGCTGCAAGTGCGGTAGCGAAAGAGTTAGCGCATGTTGAAGAGCATATCAATAAATTACAACTCGAAGTTGGACAGCTGCAAGATAAGCTGGCTGATGCAAAAAGCCGTCAGAAAGCGATTATTTTACGCCAACGTTCAGCTGAATCGCGCTTAGAAGTGAAAAAGGCGCTGGATACTTCTAAAGTCGATGATGCTCTGAGTCGCTTTGAACGCTATGAAAGTAAAATTGACGGCTTAGAGTCGCAAGTCGAGTCGTATGATTTAGGTAAGAAATCACTTGCTGATGAAATCGCAGATTTACAAAGTGATGACAGTGTGTCTGATGAGTTGGCGCAATTAAAAGAAAAAATGGCTAAAAAAACTAAGTAACTTCGGTTACTTAGTTTTCAACAGGAACAAGGGAGAACACTATGAACGGTTTTGAATTTATCGTTGCGCCACTGGTTTTATTTATGATTTTTGTTGCGCCATTGTGGTTAATCTTACATTACCGCAGTAAAAAACAAGTAAGCCAAGGGCTGAGCGAACATGAGCATCGTCAATTAGTTGATTTAGCCGATAAAGCTGAAAAAATGGCTGAACGTATTCACACATTAGAGTCTTTGTTAGATGCAGAGGCGCCTCAATGGAGGAATAAAGGATGAATAGTCAAAAACGAGAGTTATACCGAGATCCAGGTAGAGGTAAGATTGCCGGTGTATGTGCAGGATTAAGTGATTACTTTACGATGGAACTTTGGCTGGTCAGAATCATTTTTATTTCAGCAGTGTTATTAACCGGCGGGCCTTTCTTTGTTGTTGCATATGTCGCTGCTTGGTTTATTTTAGACAAAAAGCCGGGCACAGACAGTAGCTATAAAAAAGCGAGCACAAGTTCAGCAAAAGATGAACGACCAGTGGAAGTGAAATTTAAAGTATGGCAAACGGGTGAGCCACCTCGTCGCGCGTTACAAGATTTAAAAGAGCAACTCACGCGCATTGATGGACGTATTCAAACTATGGAAAAATATGTAACATCGCCGGAGTTCACCGTGAGCCATGAAATTAATAAACTATAGGAATTAAAGGTGCTATCTCTTCTTAGCTGATAGCACCGCTAAACTATGTTCTCATCTCTTAAAAATTCAGCGACTTTTAGACAATACCAACATCAAGCACAACAGCTGCTGCAGCGTGGATTAGATCAACATGTCAAACTCGCAGTGACTGGTTTAAGTCGAAGTGGAAAAACAGCGTTTATAACTGCACTTGTTCATCATTTGACGGAGCAAGCGACGAAACAAAATTTACCATTTTTCTCCATTGTTCAGTCTGAGCGCTTAATTGCGGCCAAAACTGTCCCGCAGAGTGAACTTGATATCTCAACTTTTCCCTATCGTGATGGGATAAGCAGTCTAAAACAAGGGCAGTGGCCAAGCTCAACTGAGCGGATCAATACCTTGCGAATTGCCATCAAATACAGACCGGGCAGTGGGTTGCGCGCTCAAATAAGTGATACGCAAACTTTATTAGTCGATTTGATCGATTACCCAGGCGAATGGTTAATGGACTTGCCGATGCTTGAGCTTACTTTTGCACAGTGGTCGCAGCAGCAGCTTGAATTACTTAATCGCTCTCCAAGACAAGTACATGCTGAGTCGTTTCTAGAACAACTCACTGCAATCGATTGGCAAGGAACGGTCGATGAACAGCTATTAGCTGAATTAGCTTTAGAATATCAAGGGCTTCTGCGTACATTTAAAGATGAATTAAAGCTCAGTGTACTGCAACCAGGACGTATGCTAATGCCTGGGGATTTAGCGGGTGCACCGATTTTAGCGTTTTTTCCATTACCTGAAATAGGATCTGTAGAAGAAGGCTCTATGTACCACCATGTACAGACTCGCTATCAGGCCTATGTAAAAGACGTCGTACAAAGTTTTTATCAGCAACATTTTTCCCAGTTTGACCGTCAAATTATATTGGTGGATTTATTGGATGCACTGGCTCAAGGACATGATGTGTTTGATGAGCAAACTCAAGCGATAAACCGATTAATTAAGCACTTTAGTTACGGAAAAAGTAACTTTATTAAACGGCTATTCCAACCAAAAATAGATAAGTTACTATTTGCGGCGACTAAATCTGATCACTTATGCGCCCATCATCATAAAGATCTAACCTTGCTACTCGATAGCATCGTGAGCGCCGCTAAAAATGATTTAATTTTTGATGGGATTAAAATTGATACGATGGCGATGTCGTCCGTTTGTGCAACAAAACCCGTTATGGTTGAGCAAAAAGGTGAGAGATTGAGTTGTATACGCGGTCGCGAAATCGCCTCGAACCAGTTAATGACTTATTTACCTGCTCAGCCACCCATGCGGCCGTTATCTGCTCAAGAATGGCCACAGCATGGTTTTCAATTTCCGGCTTTTTATCCTGATAGAGACGCAAATAACTGCATTCGTCATATTCGACTCGATCATGTTTTAGAATTTTTATTAGGGGATAAATTAAAGTGAAAGAAGCGATAAACTTGCAGCAAGCGAAAGTGATCAACACACTTTCGCCAGATGAAGCTGTCCCGAGCCTACAGCCTTTAAAACCAATAGAGGAATCAGCTGTACTGACTGAAGATCACACTGAGTTTGAGCAAACCGTAACGCAAGCTTTAAAAGTTAACAAACCATCACGTTTAAAGCAGTTATTTGTTGTGAGTCTAATCACTGCTATTTCGGTCGAAACAGGGCTGGCTTTAGTTGAAAGTTTTAGCCAGTCAGTGTGGTTAGGCGGGCTGTATACTGCTTTATTTGGTAGTACAATTGCGTTGATAGGAAATGTTAGTTGGCGAGAGTATCGGTTACTAAGCCGATTAAAGCGTCATAATATTCAGCGTCAGACAGCTGAACGGTTACTGCACAGTGAGCAAGTTGGAGAGGCGTTGGAGTGGTTAACAAAACTGGATAAGTTTAGTGCGATAGATGGATTTGCTCAATTCAAGGCTTCACTTGATCATCATCATACTGATAAAGAAGTGATGGCCTTGTATCAACAAACATTATTATTAAAGCAGGATCAGCAAGCCAAAAAAATAATCAATCGTTTTGCGACAGAGTCCGGGTTGTTGGTGGCTCTTAGCCCCATGGCATTTGTTGATATGGCTGCCGTGTTATGGCGCGGGACTAAAATGATCGAACAAATAGCGCAGATTTATGGCATCCCTTTAGGGTATGCCAGTCGAATAACTCTGTATCGCAGTCTACTTAAGCACATGTTATTTGCAGGAAGTGCCGAGCTAATTGCTGATATTGGCACCACAGCTTTAGGTGCAGAATTAGCGGGTAAGTTATCTGCAAGAGCAGGGCAAGGCCTAAGTGCTGGTATTTTAACTGCTCGCTTAGGCTACAAGACGATGGAACTGAGTCGGCCAGTTGCGAAACTGACGAATAAACACTCATTATTAGGTGAAACGAGTCGTTATTTACGTGATGCGATTATCAAGAAAACAGCGCTTAAGCCCGATTAAGCGCTTTTTTTGTTTTTTTTATACAATCTTAGACATCTCTCCATCCGGCATGCTTGCACTTCGTTACGACTTCTAACATTTTATAGCCAACATTTATATCTGTTGATTAACTTGCTTAAGTATAAATAGAAGCACTTGATTACGCGGCCTTTATCAACCTTCGCATAATAACAATGATAAGCCAGTCTAATCGAAGAGTATTAATTAACAGCCTCTCACAGGATTAGGACGTATTATGAAAGCATTCATGCATGAACACACTCAATGTATCCATGGTGGTAAAGATAAACACGCTCATGGGCCGCTGAGCACGCCCATCTACCAGTCTTCTACTTTTGTTTTTGAAAATGCTGAACAAGGAGCAGCACGATTTGCTGGAGAAGAACAAGGTTATATATACTCGCGACTTGGCAATCCTACAACACGCGAGTTAGAACAAAAAATGGCCTTGCTTGAAGAGATGGATGATGCTGCAGCCTGTGCCACAGGAATGGGCGCCGTTTCTGCTGCGGTGTTAACTTTTTTACAGCAAGGTGATCACCTTATTGCCTCAAAGGCTATTTATGGTTGCACCTTTGCTTTTTTTGCTCATATGTTACCTAAATTTGGTATCGAAGTGAGCTTTGTTGATATGACAGATAGTACATCTCTTCACAACGCTCTAAGACCGAATACAAAAATGGTGTTTGCAGAAACGCCGATTAATCCAAATCTCACTGTACTCGATCTGTCTTACATTGCTAATTTCGCGCAAACGCATCAATTGCTATCGGTTATAGATAATACATTTCTAACGCCTTTGCTACAAAAACCAAAACAATTTGGTATTGATATCGTGATCCACAGTGCGACTAAATATCTAAATGGCCATGGAGATGTTGTTGCTGGGCTTGTCTGTGCTTCACAAGAACACATCGAACAAATTAAATTGACTGTACTAAAAGATATAGGTGCAACCATGAGCCCTCATGACGCGTGGCTGATTATTCGTGGCATGAAAACCTTGTCTGTTAGGATGGAAAAACACTGTCAAAACGCTCAAAAAGTGGCCGAGTTTTTAGAAGCTCATGATGAAGTAGAGCGGGTGTATTATCCAGGACTTGCTTCGCATCCGGGCCATCAGTTTATCGGGACGCAAATGAAAGCTGCGGGCGGGGTGATTGGTTTTGAATTAAAAGGCGGTATCAAGGATGGTGTGAACTTCATTAATGCGACTGAACTGTGCAGCATTGCTGTGAGTTTAGGTGATGCGGAAACCCTCATTCAGCATCCCGCCTCAATGACGCATTCTCCTTACACACCAGAAGAACGTTTAGCGGCAGGGATTTCCGACGGACTTATTCGTATTTCTGTCGGTTTGGAGTTTGTCGAAGATATTATTACGGATCTGGATCAAGCGTTTAAGACAATGCGTGAAAAACGGTAACCGCGTAAAACATTGGTTACGTAAGGCGCCTTTGTAGGGCGCTTTTTTGTTTTGTGTGTTTTTTTGTTTACGGCGTTGTAAGTATTTACGTACAATTTGAATGCTTTTGCTAATTCCCTTCGCATGGCAAAAGCTTAATTAATTCGACAGTTTTAAATATGATGAATGGATGGTCAGAATTGTGAAAACGGTTTTGTAAATATTTAATAGGGTCCTGTCGTAATGGCTAAAGCAAGTAAATACATCTCTAGGCAACCTGACGAATCAGGTGTGATCGCTTGGAGCGAAGAAGAAAATAAAATTTGGTCTGAACTCATTACTCGGCAACTAAAATGCATCGAAGGTAAAGCCTGTGATGAATATATGGTTGGTCTTGATAAATTACAGTTGCCAACAGATCGTATCCCGCAACTTGAAGAAGTCAGTAAAGTGCTTCGTGAATCGACTGGGTGGGAGTGTGCTGCTGTACCTGCCTTAATCAGTTTTGATAAATTTTTTGAATTACTAGCGAACAAAAAATTTCCTGTCGCGACTTTTATCCGCAGTCGAGAGGAGTTTGATTACCTGCAAGAGCCAGATATATTTCATGAAATATTTGGCCATTGTGCGATGCTTACTCATCCAGATTTTGCTGAGTTTACCCATAAGTATGGTCAGTTGGGGCTTGCTGCAGATAAAAAAGATCGGGTCTTTCTAGCTCGTTTGTATTGGTTCACCATTGAATTTGGCCTAATGAAAACAGAGCAAGGCCTCAGAATTTATGGAGGCGGTGTGCTTTCCAGCCCAGGTGAAACGCAATACGTTTATTCAGATACGCCAAAAATCAAACCGCTTGAAGTGGTCGATGTGCTGCGTACACCATACCGTATCGATATCATGCAGCCGCAGTATTTTACCATTAATGGAATACATGATTTATTTGAAATTTCGAAAATGGACTTAATGTCTATGGTTGAGCAAGCAAAAGCATTGGGTTTGCATGAACCATTATTCGAACCAAAAGAAAAATTAGCAAGTTAACAAGTACAAAGGACAAACCATGTCAGAATTAAGTTCTCAAAAATGTGAAGCCTGTCACGTTGATGCACCCAAGGTTTCAGATGATGAATTAGCCGTATTGATCCGTGAAATCCCAGATTGGACACCCATTGTTCGTGATGGCGTGATGCAACTTGAGCGAGTGTATAAATTTAAGAATTTTAAATTAGCGTTAGAGTTTACCAACGTGTTAGGAGCAATGGCTGAAGAAGAAGGGCATCATCCTGGTATTTTGACCGAGTGGGGCAAAGTAACCGTGACTTGGTGGAGCCACTCGATCAAAGGGTTGCACAAAAATGATTTTATTTGTGCCGCTAAAACAGATGCGTTACTTGCATAAGTTATAAATATTCAAATTGAGTAACAATAAAAAAGGTGATTGTCATATCACCTTTTTTATTGCATTCGAAAGGCTTAATTAGCGCCGATTGAGTGTACTTTTGTGGTAAATGCTCAAACGTCCATTGCTATAAACCGTGGTCGTGATAACCAGTTGCCGGCCTTGTAGTTGGATATCTCGTTTTAAAGCGTGACTCACCACGCCGCTGCGGCTTAACGACCAGCTATTGAGTTGCTGGTGAGTTAACACATCAATTTGCACATTCCCAGCATCGTTTGTTTCGTCAATACGCAGGACATTGTCTTCAGCAATTAAGGTCAGCTGATTATGACGTATCGCCCGTTGCTGTTGATTGGTTGCATCGAGCTTTGCTTGCAAGCGCATAGGGGCCAATGCGTTAAACTCGAGCATGACGTTGTATGAAAATGACTTCTGTTCCGGAGAAGCGTCATTCCCGACGCATGAAAAGCCACTGGTTTCGCCTTGCCATTGGCCTTTGAGGTGTCCCATCAAGTTAATTAAGTCAGCATGCTGTTGTGCCGATAGTTCACTTACTTTGAGGGTGCCATATCGCTCACCTTCAGTGACATAGTTAATTGCAGGTTGTGTTTCTAAACAGGGATTTGCAACGCTGTATGAACTGATTAGCAAAGTGCTGATTAAAAGTAGCTGTTTCATAAGGCAATTCCATTAGGCTAAGCCGTTTGAGTCATCTTATAAAGAGTTGGTGTTCACCCCTTCAATTTGGGGAATTTTAACAACAACAGCTAGATGACTCTGAGTGGTACGTTAAATTTCTACAGAACGAAGCAACGCATTTATCCCGACTTTTTCGCGAGTCTGTTGATCGACTTTTTTGACAATTATTGCCGCATATAAGCTATGTGTACCATCAGATGAAGGAATTGAACCCGGCACAACTACAGCCCCCGCAGGCACCCGGCCAAAATGCGTTTCGCCAGTTTCACGATCGTAAATTCGGGTGCTTTGGCTAATATAAACGCCCATGGAAATGACCGCGCCTTCTTCGACAATCACGCCTTCAACAATTTCAGAACGTGCACCGATGAAGCAATTGTCTTCGATAATAGTTGGATTTGCTTGTAAGGGCTCTAAAACACCTCCAATGCCGACGCCTCCAGATAAGTGAACATTTTTACCTATTTGTGCACACGAGCCGACAGTCGCCCATGTATCAACCATTGTCCCTTCGTCTACATATGCGCCAATATTGACATAAGAAGGCATGAGCACCACATTTTTCCCTACAAAGCTACCTTTTCTTGCGACTGCATTAGGGACGACACGCATCCCCGCTTCTTTAAATTCATCTGAGGTATAATCACTGAATTTAAGCGGGACTTTATCGTAAAACTGGTTAACCCCATCGTTCATCACTTGGTTATCACGGATACGAAATGAAAGTAAGACTGCTTTTTTAAGCCATTGATGCACGACCCATTCACCTGATATTTTTTCAGCAACTCTAGCTGCACCTGAATCCAATAGATTCAGAACTTCGATAATGGCATTTTTAATATCGGTATCAACCGTTGCTGGGCTGATGGAATCTCGGTTTTCCCATGCTTGTTCGATAATGAGTTTTAAGTTTGACATTCTTGGTCCTTTTTTTGAGAGGCTTATTCAGCGTCAGAGTTAAGTCGTTTTATCAGTGCTTGGTGCACGTTTACTTGTTCACCTTCGGTGAGCGCTTGGTAATGATTATTTGATACAACAAAAAAATCTTCTGCTCGCTCGCCCACCGTTGTGATGCGGGCAGCGTGAATGTGAAGTGACATTTGTTGAAATACTTCGGCGATTTTTGTCAATAACCCTGGAATATCGACTGCTTGTATTTCAATTAAAGTGCGATCTTTTCTTCCATGTGGCCGTACGATAACTTGAGGCTTAATATTAAACCCTTTGAAACGACGACTGCGATTTTTCTTAAAACGAATTTTTTTCCCGCTTTCTTTTAATGCTTGTTCAATGCTTCGGCGAATGGAATTAATGCGGCCATGGCTGCTGATGGCTTCACCGTCTTTTTCAAGCACGACAAAATTATCAATCGCGTAACCATCTTTGGTCGACATAAGTTGTGCATAGTGGATGTGGGCTTTTTTAGAGCCTAAAGCATTCACTAAACGAGCAAATAAATTCACCTCATCAGGCGCGTAGACAAACACCTGCGTTCCTCCGTGCATCGGTTTCTCAGAGACCATGATTTGTGGTTGAGATAAATCTTTAGCAAGCAATAGATGCTGACAATGCCATTGGATCTGTAGGGCACTAAAGCGCGTAAAATAGTCTGCTTTGAATCGACCCCATAGAAAATTAATTTGCAGCTCATCGAAGCCACTTTTAATTAACTTTTGTTTGACTTCAATTTTTTTATCGCGAATTTGATCTCGCAAATCCATCGGGTTTTCTAAACCGAGCCGGAGCGCGCGCTGGGTTGACAAGTACAATTCGCGTAGCAGTGTGCTTTTCCAATCATTCCATAAATTATCGTTGGTGGCGCGGATGTCAGCCAATGTTAAGCAATAGAGGTAATCAAGCTGTTTCTCGTTTTTGACTCGGGTGGCAAAATCACGAATGACATCTGGATCATTGATATCTTTTCGTTGCGCAGTGACTGACATTAACAAGTGGTTTTCGACTAACCAAGCAATTAAGCGGCCATCAAAATTAGAAAAATCGTGCAGTTTAGCAAAGGCGATCGCATCGACGGCACCTAATTCAGAATGATCGCCACCGCGGCCTTTGGCAATATCATGGAAAATCCCTGCGAGATAAAGCAACTCGGGTTTCTCCATGCGAGTAAATATTTCGCGGCAAAGAGGGAATGTGGTAGCGCACTCAGGTTGAGAATAATGATAAATATTCTGAATCAATTTATGAGTGTGTTCATCAACTGTATAAGCATGAAATAAATCAAATTGCATTTGACCAAAAATGTTACGCCACTGCGGCAAATAGGCGGCCAAAATTCCATGTTTGTGCATCAAAGTGAATGCGCGGCCCATACCATTTGGGTGTCGAACGATACTTAGAAAACCTTTTCTGCAGGCGGCATAATCTTGCAAATCGCCGAGTAAACGACGCCTCACTTGGCGAATTGTGCGAATGGTGCTTGGGTAGATATGTGTCAGGTGCGGATGTTCAGCGATGAGTTCAAATAACTCAAATATTTTTTCTCTGCGGAAAAATACAGAAGGATCTTTGACTTTTATGTGGTGCCCAACTTGATAAAAATCATCATTAATTGGCTCAGGGTGCTGGGTCGTGGAGTCGGGCAATATCGATTGCTCGAAGTAGCTCAGAAGCATTTGGTTGAGTTCACGTACACGGCTCATAATTCGAAACAGGCGCTTCATCATACGCTCTACTGAAGCTTTTCCGTCGGAACCAAAACCGAGTCGTTCAGCAGCTAGAGGTTGGTGATCAAAGAGCAGCCTGTTTTCTTTTCGCTCCGCAGCTAAATGCAACGCAAAGCGAATATTCCATAAATTTTGCAAACACTCGAGTAATTCTTGGTGCTCATCATGGGTCAGATAACCATGATTAACCAACTCTTGCAAGGTGTGTGCATTAAAGTGCTTTTTTGCGACCCAAATGATAGTTTGAATATCACGGAGACCACCTGGATTTTCTTTTAAGTTGGGCTCGAGGTTATAGGCGGTACCGTTACATTTATTATGACGTAATGCTTGCTCATTGGTTTTGGCAATGAAAAACGTGTCAGAACGCCAATGATCACTGTCTAATAGCGCTTGCTGCATGGCATCAAACTGAGCTGGTTCACCGAACAATAAACGACATTCAAGTAATGACGTGGTAAAGGTGACATCTTTTTGTGTTTGCTCAAGAGTCTGAGATAGTGTGCGGACACTGTGACCAATATCGAGATTTAAATCCCAAAGCATAGTGATAAATTGACTGATTTTTTCACACAATTCTTGTGGTGGATCGGTCTCAACTAAAATTAAAAAGTCAATATCAGAGAAAGGGTGTAGCTCGCCCCGTCCATAACCACCTACAGCGATTAGGCACAAACCATGCTGGTTCAAGTTGAACCGTTTGAGCAGTAAAATTAGTAGCGTATCGATGTAAGTTGAGCGCGCTTTAACTAATCGCTCAACGGGTTGGTGAGCAAATTCTTGATTAAGCCAGTCATAAAATACAGAAGCACTGTGTTTGAAATCGTCAAGTTGCTTGGCCTCGTTAAGCAACATGAGAATCGATGCAGGGACTGGCATTAATCAGGGATATCCTTTATTTAGTCGTGAGTAATCACTTTATCGATAGTATCATCGTTTCTATGGGTTAAAATTTCAACCCCATTCTCGGTGACTAACAATGTGTGTTCCCATTGTGCCGATAAACTACGGTCTTTCGTGACCACAGTCCATTTATCATTGAGTAACTTACACTGACGTTTACCTGCATTGACCATAGGTTCGATAGTGAAACACATCCCCGCTTTTAAGACTTCACCGGTGCCAGCTTTGCCATAGTGCATCACTTGCGGTTCTTCGTGAAACTCTGCGCCAATCCCATGTCCGCAGTACTCTCGGACAATCGAGTATTTAAACCCTTCTGCAAATTTTTGAATGGCTTCGCCAATATCGCCTAAACGAACACCCGGTTTAACCATGTTGATTGCAAGGTATAAACTTTCTTGGGTGATTTCAGATAATCGCTTGCCTTGAATGCTTGGCGTGCCAACATAAAACATCTTTGAGGTATCGCCGTGATAACCGTCTTTGATTACGGTGATATCAATGTTGATGATATCGCCATCTTTAAGTGGTTTATCGTTAGGGATCCCGTGACAAATAACATGGTTTACAGAGGTACAAATTGATTTGGGAAAACCATGGTAATTAAGCGGTGCAGGTATCGCATCTTGTTGTTCAGTAATATATTTATGACAAATTTGGTCTAACTCATCGGTGGTCACGCCAGGCTTGACGAATGGTTCGATCATCTCTAACACTTCAGCAGCAAGGCGACCTGCAATACGCATTTTTTCTATCTCAGCTGGGGTTTTGATCACAGCACTCATTTTAGCTCCAAATTGGTGTTTATCAGGTATAAAAAATGCCCGAAATTTGTTCGTAACATTTGAGTTATTTGTGGGGATATGGTATAAAGCGCGCCGTCTTTTTACAAATAAAATCTCATATTTTGATTTTACTGTAATTTAGACAACACTTAATTAATTTTTTAAACACACACACATATCGACACATACACTTGGGTGCGTTTGAACCAAATTAGCGGTTTAAATGTTGGTGCTATGGGATATGTGGAGGCCTAACCCTAAACTTTTAAAGGAAATTTAAAATGGCAAACGTTTCAATGCGCGACATGCTTCAAGCTGGTGTTCACTTTGGTCACCAAGCACGTTACTGGAATCCTAAGATGAAGCCTTTCATCTTCGGCGCTCGTAACCGTGTACACATCATCAATCTTGAGCACACAGTTCCTATGTTCAATGACGCACTTACGTTTTTACGTAACGTTGCTTCAAACAAAGGTAAAATCCTTTTCGTAGGTACTAAGCGCGCAGCTAGCGAAGCAGTGAAAGAAGCTGCTGAGCGTTCTGATCAGTTTTTCGTAAATCACCGTTGGTTAGGTGGTATGCTTACAAACTGGAAAACAGTTCGTCAATCAATCAAGCGTTTAAAAGACCTTGAAGTTCAAAGTCAAGATGGCACGTTCGAAAAGCTTACCAAGAAAGAAGCATTAATGCTGACTCGTGAAATGGAAAAGCTTGAGAAGAGCCTTGGCGGTATCAAAGATATGGGCGGTCTTCCAGACGCTATCTTCGTTATCGATGCTGACCACGAGCACATTGCTATCCGTGAAGCAAACAATCTAGGTATCCCAGTTGTATCTATCGTTGATACTAACTCAAACCCAGATGGTGTTGATTTCATCGTACCTGGTAATGATGATGCGATCCGTGCAATTCAGTTATACACAGGTGCTGTTGCTGACAACATCATCGAAGGTCGCGAAAGCAACCTAGTTGTACAAGCTGAGAAAGACGATTTCGTAGAAGCTGAATAATAAGCTTCATTAAGCCTTCATGTAACAGTCAAGAAGGCTTGATATTCTTTCCTAGCGGGAGCCTTGCTCCCGCTTATTTCAAACAGACTCGAATTTGAGGATTTACTAATGGCTGTAACTACTGCCCTAGTTAAAGAATTACGTGAGCGCACTGGCGCTGGCATGATGGATTGTAAAAAAGCATTAACTGAAACTGACGGTGATATCGAGCTAGCGATCGAAAACATGCGTAAGAGCGGTGCTGCTAAAGCTGCTAAAAAAGCAGGTAATATCGCTGCTGAAGGTACAATCATCATCAAGCAAGAAGGTGGCGTAGCTGCATTATTAGAAGTTAACTGTCAAACTGACTTCGTAGCTAAAGATGCGAGCTTCTTAGCATTTGCTAACACTGTTGCTGATGCTGCAATTTCAAGCAAAGCAACGATTGCTGAGCTTCAAGCTCAGTTCGAAGATGACCGTGTTGCACTAGTCACTAAAATCGGTGAAAACATCAACGTACGTCGTGTAGAGTACATTGAAGGAACTTCACTGTCTGCATACCGTCACGGCGAGCGTATCGGTGTTGTAGTTGCAGGTGATGCAGACGAAGAAACACTTAAGCAAGTTGCAATGCACGTTGCTGCTTCTCGTCCAGAGTTTGTAAACCCTGAAGACGTACCTGCTGATTTAGTTGCTAAAGAGCGTCAAGTTCAAATCGACATCGCTATCAACGAAGGCAAACCTGCTGAAATCGCTGAGAAAATGGTTGAAGGTCGTATGAAGAAATTTACTGGTGAGGTTTCTCTTACTGGTCAAGCGTTCATCATGGAGCCTAAAAAATCTGTTGGCGAAATTCTTAAAGAGAAAGGCGCAACAGTCTCTGCTTTCGTACGTTTAGAAGTAGGCGAAGGTATCGAGAAGAAAGAAGAAGATTTTGCTGCTGAAGTAGCTGCACAAATCGCTGCTGCTAAAGGCGCTTAATCGCCTTGTTCGACGCAATTCAAACTGAGTTTGTTTTGCGTCGTAGCACAAAATTATTTAGAATAGCCGCGCAGTAATTTCGCTAGAAGTTAGCGCGGTTATTTTTTATTTGTAAATCCATTTCAATCTGGCCAGGAAGACTATGAATACAAATCGTAAGCCTATTTTTAGACGTGTTCTACTTAAATTAAGTGGTGAAGCCTTGATGGGTGATGAAGGCTTTGGGATTGACCCAAAAGTCCTTGATCGCATGGCTCAAGAAATTAAAGAGTTAGTAGAATTAGACATAGAAGTGGGTTTAGTTATCGGTGGCGGTAACTTTTTGCGTGGTGGTTCTTTGGCCGAGGCAGGTATGAATCGCGTTGTGGGTGACCACATGGGCATGCTAGCAACGGTTATGAATGGGTTAGCGATGCGTGATGCGCTTCATCGTGCATTTGTGAATGCACGTTTGATGTCTGCAATTCCACTGAACGGTGTGTGTGATGCTTACAATTGGGCCGAAGCAATTAGCTTATTAAAATCTGGCCGAGTGGTCATTTTCTCTGCGGGTACTGGTAACCCTTTCTTTACCACCGACTCTGCCGCATGTTTACGCGGAATAGAAATTGAAGCTGATACGGTTATTAAAGCCACCAAGGTTGACGGTGTATTCAGTGACGATCCAGTTAAAAACCCAGATGCCACCTTGTACAGTAATTTAACGCACAACGAAATTATTGAAAAAGAATTAAAAGTCATGGACTTAGCTGCATTTACGCTAGCCCGTGACCATAATATGCCAATTAGCGTATTTAATATGAACAAGCCTGGCGCATTAAAACGTGTCATTATGGGTGAAGATGAAGGAACCTTGATTTCTTCGCATACACCTGAATAGAAAAGTAAAAAATAGATTAGGAAGATTCATTGTGATTAGCGAAATTCAAAAAGATGCTGCTGTACGCATGCAAAAAAGTGTTGACGCACTCGTAAGCCAATTATCAAAAATCCGTACTGGCCGAGCTCACCCAAGTTTACTTGATGGTTTAAAAGTTTCTTATTACGGTGCTGACACACCACTGAATCAAGTTGCCAACGTAAGTGTTGAAGATTCACGCACCCTTGCTATTTCTGTATTTGATAAGTCATTGGCTCAAGCGGTTGAGAAAGCGATTCATGCTTCTGATTTGGGGTTAAACCCGATGTCGGCTGGCACTATTATTCGCGTTCCACTTCCTCCGTTAACGGAAGAACGCCGTAAGGACTTAATCAAAGTGGTTCGTGCTGAAGCTGAAACGGGTCGTGTCGCGGTGCGTAATATTCGTCGTGATGCGAATGCTGATGTTAAAGCATTGCTCAAAGATAAAGAAATTTCAGAAGATGAACAACGTAAAAGTGAAGACGATATTCAAAAGCTGACCGATCAGTTCATTAAAGAAATTGATACTAAATTAACAGCCAAAGAAGCTGAGTTGATGGAAATCTAAGCGACTAAACTGTTAGTCAAAAAACGCCGCCTAGGATATACTAGACGGCGTTTTTTTATGAGGAAGTACAAAGCTCGATGATTTTAAGTTCAGAGACCGTGAATCAACAATCTTTACCAAAACACATTGCAATTATCATGGATGGTAATGGCCGGTGGGCGCAAAATCGAGGAAAACCTCGGGTGTTTGGTCATAAAAAAGGTGTTGAATCGGTCAGGCGTTCTGTTCAGTTTTGTACCAATTTAGGCATTAAATCACTGACCTTGTTTGCGTTCAGTAGTGAAAATTGGCGTCGTCCAGCTGATGAAGTAAGTACCTTAATGGAGCTTTTTTTATTGGTTTTAACAAAGGAAGTTAAAAAACTACATAAAAATAATGTCAAATTACAAATTATTGGTGATCTTTCGCGTTTTTCCGATAAGTTACAACAGCGTGTTTTAGAAGCGCAAACATTGACGAAAGATAACCAAGGATTATGTTTAAACATCGCAGCTAACTATGGCGGTCGATGGGATATTATTCAAGCAGCTCAAAAACTCGCTGCAGAAGTTGAACAAGGTAACTTGCAAAGTAGTGATATTACCGAACAAATGCTTTCGGAACATATTACTATGGCAGAGCAACCGCCACTGGATTTGTTAATTCGAACTGGTGGAGACTTACGTATTAGTAACTTTTTATTATGGCAAGCCGCCTACGCAGAACTCTATTTTTGTGACACGTTATGGCCGGATTTTGATGATGAAGCGTTTGCCAACGCAATTGCGTGTTACGTAAGCCGAGAACGAAGGTTTGGCTGCACTGGCGAACAAATAAAACAATTATTAACGCAAGTTAAGTGATCCAGTTGAAGGTATAAAGTTTGTTAAAACAACGTATTCTCACCTCTTTGGTGTTAGCTCCAGCTGCTTTGGCATTGGTTTTTTACACCCCCTTAATGTTATTCAGTTATTTTGCTGCGGGGATAGTCTTACTTGGGGCATGGGAGTGGTCAGCATTCATGGGTCTAAACAACGTCAAATCACGTTTGGGGTATGTCGGTGTCATGGCTTTAATGTTAGCGGTGCTCAATGTTTTTTGGCCTATTAACCAACTTTGGCAGCAAGGACAACTCGCCAGTGATGTCAATTATGTATTTACATTATCCGTCGCTTGGTGGTTGGTTGCGACATGTTTGGTATGGTCTTACCCGAAGGCGGCCAAAGCATGGAATAAAGGCATTGCTATGCGTGCAATAGCGGGGTTTTTAACATTGGTCCCTTTATGGCTCGCTTTAAATACATTGCGCAGTGCGCAGTATGATGACTCGACGTTATTTGGCTCCATGTTGATCATGGCTGTGCTAGGTATCGTTTGGAGTGCTGATATAGGTGCGTTTTTCGCCGGAAAGAACTTAGGTAAACACAAGTTGATGCCTAATGTGAGTCCAAATAAAACCATTGAAGGTTTACTTGGTGGTTTGATAGCGAGTACCGTGTTTACTATTGCATTTTGCTATTATGCAAACGTCCCACATGACAAATGGTTTGTGTATGCTTTTCTCACTATTTTTATCGCCTTATTTTCGGCCATTGGCGATTTGTTAGAAAGTATGTTTAAACGAGAAGCGGGGCTAAAAGACAGCGGCTCTTGTTTGCCTGGGCACGGCGGTATCTTAGATCGAATCGATAGTTTAACTGCAGCGGCGCCAATTTTTGTAGCTTGTTATGCGTGGGCTCTGACCATATGATCAACTCTGGTCAACAACAGCGAATTTGTATATTAGGCTCAACGGGGTCGATTGGTGTGAGCACGCTAGATGTGATCAGTCGCAACCCAGATGTGACTGTTTATGCTTTAACTGCGCATTACAATCACCAACTGATGTTATCGCAGTGCTTAGCGTTCTCACCACGCTATGCAGTGATGGCTGATGAAGCAACGGCTAAGGAATTAGCGAGTAATTTACAGCGGCATGGTTGCAAAACTGAAGTTTTGTTTGGACCTCAGGCGCTGTGTGATGTAGCCCGTTGCGATGAAGTCACCGTTGTAATGGCGGCCATTGTCGGGGCTGCCGGTTTGGCTCCAACACTTGCAGCGGTAGAGGCCAGCAAAAAAATATTATTAGCCAATAAAGAAGCGTTGGTGATGTCTGGCCAACTCTTTATTGAGAAAGTCAAAAAACATCAAGCGACTTTATTGCCTATAGACTCTGAGCATAATGCGATTTTTCAAGCTTTGCCGTTTAATGCTCAGACACCCTGTTATGAACAAACGTTATCAGAACTTGGGGTAAGTAAAATATTATTAACAGGTTCTGGCGGGCCATTTTTAGAGCGCGATGTTACAACACTGTCTCAGGTGACAGTTGAAGAAGCGGTGGCTCATCCAAATTGGTCTATGGGGCAGAAAATTTCAGTTGACTCTGCCACTATGATGAACAAAGGATTAGAATTTATCGAAGCGAAATGGATGTTTAATTGCCAAGCTTCAGATATTGATGTGATCATCCATCCTCAGAGTATTATTCATTCAATGGTGCAGTACCGTGACGGTTCTGTCATCGCGCAAATGGGTAACCCAGATATGCGTACACCTATTGCGCATGCGTTGGCGTTTCCAAAACGGATAGAGGCGGGAGTTGAGCCGTTAGATTTTAGTAATTTGGCGCAGTTTAGTTTCTGTAAACCCGATTTTGCACGATATCCAAATTTAAAATTAGCAATCGATGCGTGTGATATTGGCCAAGCTGCCACCACTGTTGTTAACGCAGCAAACGAAATTGCCGTGGCCGCATTTTTAGCCGGTAAGATTAGGTTCACCGATATCTATCGTACTAACTACGAAACATTAAACCAGATAGCGCTTGAAGAGCCAGTATCACTTGAGCAAATTATGGCAATTGACACTCAAGCAAGATATGTTGCAAATCAATTGATTCAGCAAGGGGGGAAGTGATGTTTGAATTTATTTGGAACCTCGCCTCGTTTATCTTGGCTTTAGGGATTTTAGTGACTGTGCACGAATACGGGCACTTTTGGGTCGCAAGAAAAAACGGCGTATTTGTTGAGCGTTTCTCAATTGGCTTTGGCAAAGTCTTATTTCGTCGTTATGACAAATTAGGTACTGAGTATGTGATTGCGGCGATCCCTCTTGGTGGATACGTCAAAATGCTTGATGAGCGTGTCGAGACTGTCCCCGAAGATAAAAAGCATTTATCGTTCAATGGCAAATCTATTTATGCCAAAATTGCGATAGTTGCAGCGGGCCCAATGGCTAACTTTCTGTTTGCTATTGCAGCTCTTGCGATTATGTATATGGTTGGTGTTAAAAGTATTGTGCCTGTGATCGGAGAGGTTCAAACTAACAGTCGCGCAGCGGCGGCGGGTTTGTTGCCAGAGCAAACAATTACAAAAATTGGTGATGAAGCTATCCATGATTGGCGCGAAGCGACATTTGCTTTAATGCAAAATATGGGTGAGGCGCAAGTATCGGTTGAAGTCAGTTCGGTTGATGGTACACAAACAAAATCGTTAAATTTAACGGGGTGGACCCTTGATGCTGATGCAATTTCCCCACTGCACTCAGTGGGAATTGTGCCATATCGTCCTCAAATTAAGTTAACTTTAGCGCAAGTTACAGAACACTCTGCCGCAGAACAAGCAGGCTTAGTGGTGGGGGATTCCATCCATCTGGTTGATGGTGTGAAAGTAGAAACTTGGCAACAATTAGTAGCGATTATTCAGAACTCTGCAGATAAAAGTTTGTTATTTACGATTATGCGTAATGAGCAAGCTATGAATGTCACAGTGATTCCTCACAATAAACCAACAAAAGATGGTTTCTCACAAGGATATTTAGGTGTTTTACCTGTGGTAGAAGCGTGGCCAGAAGGGTATATTAGCAGCAGACAATTTGGGCCTATCGATGCAATTGGTCAAGGTTTTGCCAAAACATGGCAAATGATTGCTTTAAGCTTCGAAATGATAGGTAACTTGCTGACAGGTCAAGTATCTGTTCAAAATTTAAGTGGGCCAATTGGTATTGCAGTTGGAGCTGGCAGCAGTGTTAGTTATGGTTTAGTTGCTTTTTTGAGCTTTCTAGCCTTGATAAGTGTCAATTTGGGTGTTTTTAACCTTTTACCCTTGCCTATTTTAGATGGCGGGCATTTAATGTATTACCTAATTGAACTTATCACAAAAAAACCAGTCTCTGAAAAGACACAAGAATTAGGTTTTAGGATCGGTGCATTGATCCTATTATTGTTGACCGGCCTTGCGCTGTTCAATGATTTTATGCGGTTGTAAAGGACATAAGATAATAACATGGCTATAAAAAAACATTTGGCTGTAACGGGTTTATTAGGGGCGAGCTTTTTTGCCTGTGGCCAAGAATCCTTTATCGTAGAAGATTTAAAAGTTGAAGGCCTTCAGCGTGTAGCACTCGGTGCTGCGTTAACTCATATCCCAATTAATATTGGCGATAATATCGATAACTATACCATTTCAAAAACCATTAAAGCGCTTTATAAGTCAGGTCACTTTGACAATATTGCTGCGTATCGAGATGGTGAGAAAATCATCTTTAAAGTAAAAGAAAGACCAACAATCAGCTCAATTGAGTTTGAAGGCAATAAAGATATTAAAGATGAGCAGCTCAATGAATCGCTGCAACGCCAAAATATCATGGTTGGAGAGCCACTTGATAGAACTGTTGTTGATGGTGTTGAAAAAGGTTTAATTGAATTTTTCCATGGTATCGGTAAATACAATGCGGACATTGATGTCACTATTACTAAGTTGCCACGTAATCGTGTGAAGTTAAAACTAAACTTCAAAGAAGGTGATGCTGCCTCAATTCGTCAAATTAACTTAGTCGGAAATGAATTATTCTCTGATGAAGAACTCATGTTACAAGTGGAGTCACAACAAGATTTACCTTGGTGGGATTTCATGGCCAACGATCGATATCAAAAACAAACGATTCAAGGTGACTTAGAAAAAATTAGAAGTTATTACCTTGACCGTGGTTATTTGAAATTTAGCATCGATTCGACGCAAGTATCTGTTAGCCCTGAAAAAGAATCAGTATACGTTACTGTCAATATGACAGAGGGTGAACAATATACGGTTAAAGAGTTTGACTTCATTGGTGATTTACTCGACCGAGAAGAGCTAATCCGTGCAGTTATACCGTTGCGTGCAGGCGAGCTGTATAACGGTTCAGTGGTGACTTCATCAGAAGAGTTTATTAAAAGTTACTTAGCTCGCTTTGGTTATGCTAATGCTGAAGTGCGCACTATTCCTGAAGTTGATGAAGAAAACAAAGAGGTCAAACTGACCTTATCAGTTAATCCAGGTAAGCGAATTTATGTGCGCCGGATTAATTTATCAGGAAATGAGAACACAGCCGATCATGTTGTACGTCGTGAAATGACACAGCTTGAAGGTGCATGGTTATCAAACCAGTCATTAGAGCGTTCTAAAATTCAAATTCAGCGTCTGATGTACATGGAAACGGTCGATTTTAATGTCACGCCAGTTCCTGGCATTGAAGATCAGGTTGATGTTGATTTTACTGTTAAAGAACAATCAGCGGGTAGTTTCAATGCAGGTTTAGCCTATGGTTCTTACTACGGTATTCAGTTTAACTTTGGTATCAGTGAGTCAAACTTCTTAGGCAGTGGTAATCAGGTTGCGTTTAACGTCAATACATCTGCAGGATCTGAGCAAATAAACTTATCGTATACCGATCCGTATTTCACCCCAGATGGTATCAGTCATGGTAGCAGTATTTTTTACCGCAATTATGATGCAAGTAAACTCTCATTGATTGACTATAAAAGCAAAACATATGGCGTTGGCACAAACATTGGATTTCCAATCAACGCTAATAACCGTCTGAATTTTGGTATCACTTGGAGTGAAGAGTCGCTGTCTGAGCTATCAGAATACGAACAAACCCGTATCATGCGTGAGACGTTTCTCGACCCAGAAGATCCTGATGCAGGCTTCGAGTTTACTAAGTTTGAACTCAGTGCAGCATGGCAGCGAGATACCCGTAACCGAGGGTTGTTTCCGACCGACGGTTCGCGTCAAGTCTTAAGCTTGAAAACGACTACGCCTAACTCAGATTTAACTTATTTTAAAGTGAACTTTGATACTAAATTCTATTGGCCAATTAGTAATGACCATAAATGGGCATTCTTATCGCGTGCTGCAATAGGATATGGTAATGGTTATGGCGAGACCAATGGTTATGACCAAGTATTGCCTGTTCAAGAGTTCTTCCGTATTCAAGAGCAAGAATTGCGTGGCTTTGATCGCAATACCATCTTACCACGTGCGGTTGTACGTAGCCCGCAGCTACTTCCAGGTACGCCGGGTGGTGATGGCTCTTCAGGTGGTATCGGCGGCGATCCACAGTTTGACCAGATTCAATTAGCTGGACGAATTGGTGGTAACGCTAAAGCGATGGCGGGTATGGAAATGATTGTTCCGACACCGTTTTTAGATGATGATAACAGTGGCTCAGTGAGAACGAGTTTATTTGTTGATGCCGCCAACGTATGGGATACAGAATTTGATGTAGATAAATTCTCGAATTTGTCTCCTGATCAACGTGCTAAATTAGCTGATTACTCGGACGCGGGCCGTTTTAGGGTTTCAACCGGTTTATCAATTCAATGGATTTCACCTATGGGGCCAATGTTAATTAGTTTTGCATATCCGTTGCAAAAAGAAGAAGACGATAAAACTAAGACCATTAGCTTCAACATAGCAAACACTTTCTAAAGGAGTATTTTTGTGACTAAAACAATTAAAACTACAGCGATGTCAATTTTAGCGACCCTATTAATGGGGGCATCATCTGCTGCTTTCGCACATAAAGTAGCCACAGTTGATATGCAGCAAATTTTTACCCAGTTACCGCAAATGGCCGCTGTTGAGCAGTCTTTAAAAACTGAATTCGCTGATCGTCGTCAAGCGATTGAAAAGCTTCAAGGTGATATCCGTTTTGAGGCCGAAAAATTTCAACGTGAAAGTGCAACGATGAGCAAAGCGCAGCAAGACGCTTTAAAAGAAAAGATTCAAAAAATGCAGCAAGATTTCGCAGATCAAGCACGTCCACTTGAACAAGAAATCAAAATGCGTCAAAACCAAGAGCTAGCCAAAGTACAAGCGCTTGTTATGCAAGCGATTGAACAAGAAGCTAAAGCTTCTAAAATTGATGAAGTAAAGCGTAAAGATACCATTATCTATATCGATTCGGCGAAAGTGCCAGACTTATCAGACAAAGTTATCGAAAGAGTTAGTAAATTAAAATAATGCAAAGTTATACATTAGCACAAATAGCTGAGCACTTAGGTGGCCAATTAATAGGTGATGGCAATATCGTGATAACGCGTATTGCTAGCTTAGATAAAGCCACACGAAGTGAGATCAGCTTTTTAGCTCAGAAAAAGTACCGCAAGCAACTCGAGGTGACTCAGGCTGATGCGGTCATTTTAACAGAAGCTGATTGTGAATATTTCGCAGGCAATAAAGTGGTCGTAGCAAACCCATACGTCGCTTATGCGCGTTTGGCGCAATTTATGGATACTACGCCAGCTTGTGCCCAAGGAGTGCATTCTTCAGCGGTTATTTCTGAATCAGCTATCGTCAGTCCCTCAGCGTCCATTGCAGCCAATGTTGTTATTGAAGATGGAGCTGAGATTGCAGACAATGTTGAAATTGGTCCTGGCTGTTTTATTGGTCGCGGGGCTAAGGTTGGAGCTGGAACAAAGCTTTGGGCTAATGTATCGATTTACCATGATGTGGTGATAGGTTACTCCTGTATTTTCCATTCAGGAGCGGTCATCGGGTCTGATGGGTTTGGTTTCGCTAACGAGCAAGGCCAATGGGTCAAAATTCCTCAGGTTGGCTCGGTGATCATTGGTGACAAAGTTGAAATAGGCGCAAATACGGCAATCGACCGTGGAGCGATTGAAAATACTGAAATTCACTCAAATGTCATTATCGATAATATGGTTCACCTCGCTCATAATGTAATTATCGGTGAAGGCACTGCCATTGCAGCATGCAGTGTCATTGCGGGTAGTACGACGATTGGTAAATATTGCCAAATCGCAGGGTTGTGTGGCATTAACGGTCACATTGAAGTGTGTGATGGGGTTATTTTTACTGGCATGACGATGGTTACAAAGTCAATCTCTGAACCAGGGGTTTATTCCTCTGGCTTACCGCATGCGAATAATAAAGAGTGGCGCAAACAAATAGCTCAATTTCGTCATATTGGCGATATGAATCAAAAAATTAAACAGTTAGAGTCGCAGTTAGCGTCTCTCATTGACAATAAATAATAGAAAGGATCAGCGTTTTGGCTAATGAATTAAACAGCTTTGATATTCAAGAGATCACCAAGTTATTACCCCATCGCTATCCAATGCTGTTAGTCGATCGAGTATTAGACTATGAAGTCGGTAAGTCATTGCATGCAATAAAAAATGTATCAATCAATGAGCCGATTTTTACTGGCCACTTTCCAAATCAACCAATTTTTCCTGGTGTGTTAATTTTAGAAGCGCTGGCCCAAGCCACTGGCTTACTTGGTTTTAAGACTGCAGAAAATACCAGTGAGAATGAACTATACTTGTTCGCAGCCATTGATAATGCACGTTTTAAACAACCTGTTTATCCTGGTGATACAATGCACCTTCATGTTGAATTTGTGAAAGAGCGTCGTAATATCTGGAAGTTTTATGGCGAAGCAAAGGTTGACGGAAAAGTGGTGTGTTCTGCTGAATTAATGTGTGCAAGAAGAGAGTTTTAATAGTGATCCATCCGTCTGCGATAATCGAGCCTGGTGCTCAAATTGGTGAAAATGTTTCAATAGGTCCTTGGACTTATATTGGCAATGATGTGGTGATCGGTGATAACAATATCATTGAATCGCATGTAGTAATTAAAGGCCCATCCGTGATTGGTTCGGGCAATCATATCTTCCAATTTGCCTCTGTAGGTGAAGGATGCCAAGACAAAAAATACAATAATGAGCCAACCCGCTTAGTTATTGGTGACAATAATGTCATCCGTGAATGTGCCACAATCCACCGTGGTACGATTCAAGATCAAGGGTTAACGCAAATAGGCAGTAATAATTTATTTATGGCGTATACCCATGTGGCGCATGATGCCATGATTGGTAGCAACGTCATTTTTGCAAATAATGCCAGTGTTGCTGGACATGTTCATATCGGTGATTGGGTCATTTTAGCGGGTAACTCTGGTGTACATCAGTTTTGTAAAGTCGGCGATCACGCTTTTGTAGGCATGTACTCAGGTGTTAATAAAGATGTTCCGCCTTTTGTGACCACAATCGGCACTCCGGCAGGTCCCGTCGCTATAAATACAGAAGGGATGAAACGCCGAGGTTTTTCTCCTGACGAAGTCATGGCTACACGCAGAGCTTATAAAACGTTGTATCGCAAATCGTTATCTTTAGAACAAGCATTAGCAGAAATGGCTGATGATGCACAAAAATTTGCTTCTGTACAAACCATGATCGATTTCGTTAGTAAGTCTGAGCGTGGGATCTTACGATAAGTATGGGTAAACCACTTAGAGTAGGAATTATCGCCGGGGAACACTCCGGCGATATTTTAGGTGCAGGCTTCATAGCGGCTATCCAAGAAAAACACCCAAATGTTACTTTTGAAGGGATTGCTGGCCCCAAAATGAAAGCATTAGGTTGCCAGAGTATCTTCGATATGGAAGAGCTCGCTGTAATGGGCTTGTTTGAGGTGTTAGGCCGTTTACCTCGATTGTTGAGTATCAAAAAGCAAATTATCCAGCATTTTATCGATAATCCGCCTGATGTTTTCATTGGTATCGATGCTCCAGATTTTAATTTACGTGTCGAGCTGGCACTTAAAAATGCAGGGATCACCACCGTTCAATACGTCAGCCCTTCAGTGTGGGCATGGCGACCAAAGCGTATTTTTAAAATAGCTGCCGCTACTAATTTGGTGCTCTCTTTATTGCCTTTTGAAAAAGCTTTTTATGATGAACATGATGTGCCTTGTCGATTTGTCGGTCATACACTGGCCGACGACATAGCCATTGAACACGATCAGCAGGCAGCTCGTGCTCAATTATCACTTAGTGATCAAGATACTGTTTTAGCATTGTTACCAGGTAGCCGCAGTTCAGAAGTTGGATTGCTTAGCGAATGTTATTTACAAGCGGCTAATTTGTTGGCTGAGAAAATCCCAAACTTGAAGGTGGTGGTTCCGTTAGTCAATCAAGCTCGAAAACAGCAATTCCAACAAATTGCCACTAAAACAGCCCCAAATTTAGCGCTTTTTCTACTTGATGGTCAGGCTGATGTCGCAATTAAAAGTGCCAATGCGGTGTTATTAGCCTCTGGGACTGCGACACTTGAAACCATGTTGTATAAAAAACCTATGGTTGTTGGTTATAAGTTAAAACCGATGTCTTACTGGGTTTATAATACCTTTTTTAAATTTACGATTAAGTATTTTTCATTACCAAATTTGCTTGCTGATGCGCCTTTAGTAACTGAGTTATTGCAAAATGATTGCCACCCGCAAGCACTGGAACAGGCTTTATATCCTTTGCTGACGAGTGATAATAAGTTATTGATCCAGCAATTTACCGACATTCACCAAGCAATACGTCGAAATGCCAGCGAAAAGGCCGCGCTAGCTGTATTGGAGTTAATTCATGCAAATTGATTACCCAGATTTTAAATTGATAGCAGGCGTTGATGAAGTTGGCCGAGGTCCGCTAGTGGGTGATGTAGTGACAGCTGCGGTGATTTTAGACCCAGCTAAGCCGATAATCGGTTTAGCTGACTCTAAAAAATTAACAGAAAAAAAACGCCAAGCACTAGCAATTGAAATAAAAGAAAAAGCACTGTGCTTTTGTATTGCCCGTGCCAGTGTTGCCGAAATTGATGAACTTAACATTCTTCATGCAACAATGTTAGCCATGAAACGGGCTGTTGAAGGTTTAAGTATTCCTGCAGAGTTTGTCTTTGTCGATGGCAACCGCTTACCTAATTTATCAGTACCAGCCCAAGCTGTGGTAAAGGGAGATAGTTTAGTTGAGCAAATCAGTGCGGCGTCTATTTTGGCGAAAGTCGCCAGAGATGCAGAGATGATAGCCTTAGATACTCAATACCCCCAATATGGTTTTGCTGGGCATAAAGGCTATCCAACTAAAGCTCATTTAACGGCACTTGCTGAACATGGCGTGACCCCTTACCATCGTAAAAGCTTTAAACCTGTCAGTGCAATATTAGCAAAATAAGAAATCGAATCGAGAGACGATTTTTGCCGAGTTATTAGGAATGAGGACACCATGCCACAGCCGAGTTTTGTTCATTTAAGGGTTCACAGTGACTTTTCCATGGTCGATGGATTAGCAAAAACAAAAAAAATAGTGGCTAAAGCTGCAGAGCTTGCAATGCCAGCCCTTGCTATTTCAGATCAAATGAACTTATGTGGGTTAGTGCGTTTTTATGGTGCAACCCATGGTGAAGGGATAAAGCCCATCGTCGCTGCTGATATCTGGCTACGTAGTCCTGAGTTTGATGATGAAGTCTGTCGTATGACAGTGTTGGCAAAAAATAATCAAGGTTATAAAAATCTCACCTTATTAATTTCTAAAGCGTACCAACGTGGTCACCTAATGCATCGTCCAATGGTCGATAGGCAGTGGTTAGCTGAATTAAAAGAAGGCCTCATTTTGCTTTCTGGCGCAAAAGATGGTGATCTGGGCAAAGCACTGCTTAAAGGCAACCAAGGACTGATTGATAGTGTCAGTGCTTTTTACCAGCAACATTTTGCAGATCATTATTTTTTAGAGCTCGTAAGGACAGAACGAGCGCTCGAAGAAGAATATCTTCACAAAGCAGTAGCGCATTCTTATGCTACTGGCATTCCTGTGGTCGCAACTAATGAAGTCGTTTTTCTTTCACCTGATGACTTTGAACCTCATGAAATTAGGGTGGCCATCCATGACGGTTATACCTTAGACGACAGTCGTCGACCTAAGCGTTTCTCTCGGCAACAATATTTCAAGACCGAAGCGCAAATGCAGGAAATTTTCAGTGATATTCCTGAAGCGTTAGCTAACAGTGTTGAAATAGCAAAGCGGTGTAATGTCACGATTCAGTTGGGGACGTATTTCTTACCTGATTACCCAACTGGCAATTTAAGCATCGAAGACTTTTTGGTCAAAGTATCTGAAGATGGCTTAGAAGAGCGGCTGCAAATTTTATTCCCCGATCCGCTTAAGCGGGTTGACCAGCGTATAGAGTATGACGAGCGTCTTAAAATAGAACTCGACGTAATTAACCAAATGGGGTTTCCTGGGTACTTCTTGATCGTAATGGAGTTTATCCAATGGAGTAAAGATAACAATATTCCTGTTGGACCTGGGCGTGGGTCGGGTGCGGGTTCATTGGTTGCTTATGCACTTAAAATTACCGATCTTGATCCGTTGCAGTTTGATTTACTTTTCGAACGTTTCTTGAACCCTGAGCGGGTTTCAATGCCCGATTTCGATATCGACTTTTGCATGGATCGCCGGGACGAAGTGATTGATCATGTATCGGCACTTTATGGTCGAGATGCGGTCTCTCAGATTATTACCTTTGGCACCATGGCCGCTAAAGCCGTAATTCGTGATGTTGGACGAGTGCTCGGTCACCCTTATGGTTTTGTTGACCGGATTTCGAAATTAGTGCCGGGCGATCCTGGTATGACGCTCGAAAAAGCATTCGAAGTCGAACCTCGTCTGCCTGAAGTGTATGAAAGCGATGATGAAGTAAAAGAACTGATTGATAAATGTCGGATCTTAGAAGGCTGTACACGAAATGCGGGTAAGCATGCGGGAGGGGTGGTTATCTCTCCAACCACGATCACGGATTTTGCTGCGCTATATTGTGATGATGAAGGTAAATTTCCAGTTACCCAATTTGATAAAAATGATGTTGAGACAGCGGGTTTAGTTAAGTTTGACTTTTTGGGGTTACGTACCCTGACGATTTTGCAGTGGGCAGTCGATATGGCGAACGCTCGCCTTGATCGAGAACAGAAAGAACACATCGATATTGCCTTAATTCCCCTTGATGATCCAAAAAGCTTTGAATTATTACTTCGGGCCGAGACCACGGCAGTATTCCAGCTCGAATCTCGCGGTATGAAGGACTTAGTTCGACGTTTAAAACCCGACTGCTTTGAAGATATGATTGCACTGGTTGCCCTGTTTCGGCCAGGTCCATTGCAATCAGGCATGGTAGATAACTTTATCGATCGTAAGCACGGTCGCGAGGAAGTCTCATACCCAGATGCACAATATCAGCATGAAAGCTTAGCGCCTATTTTAGAGCCGACCTATGGGATCATCCTTTACCAAGAACAAGTTATGCAAATAGCTCAGGTTTTGGCTGGCTATAGCTTAGGTGGGGCAGACTTACTTCGTCGTGCGATGGGTAAGAAAAAGCCAGAAGAAATGGCAAAACAGCGTTCAACCTTTGAAACCGGATCGATTGAAAATGGTGTAGACGGGCCATTATCAATGAAAATTTTTGACTTGGTAGAAAAATTTGCTGGTTATGGATTTAATAAATCTCACTCAGCAGCCTATGCATTAGTGTCGTATCAAACACTTTGGATGAAGACTCATTATCCAGCAGAGTTTATGGCTGCGGTTATGTCCGCTGATATGGATAATACTGATAAAATCGTTACCCTGGTTGATGAATGTGAAAACATGAAGTTGACCCTCTTACCACCGGATGTAAATTTTGGTGAATACAAATTTGCCGTGAATCTTGACGGTGCGATTGTCTATGGTATTGGGGCGATTAAAGGGGTCGGTGAGGCGCCTGTTGAAGCTATTTTAGAAGCAAAACAGCGAGGTGGTCAATTTAAAGACTTATTCGATTTTTGTGCTCGGGTTGATCTAAAGCGGGTTAACCGTCGTGTGGCTGAAAAGTTGATAATGGCTGGCGCACTTGATAGTTTAGGGCCTGATAATAAGCAGGGTGCACGCTCGATATTAATTGCTAGTCTAAAAGATGCAATGAAATCTGCTGAGCAACACCATAAAGCAGAAGCTATTGGCCAGTCTGACTTATTTGGTTTGTTGGCCGCAGAGTCCGATGATGTGCAGCAAGAATTTATTCGCGCGCCTTATTATACTGACAAGGAATGGTTAGAAGGAGAGCGAGAAACATTAGGCTTATATCTCACGGGTCATCCGATCAATCAGTATCGTAAAGAGTTAAAACATTATACTGCTGGTCGTTTGATTGATGTGCAGCCAACAGAGCGAGATGTTATGGCGACTGTTGCAGGACTGGTGATCAGCACCCGAGTATTAATTAATAAAAAAGGAAAACGATGGGGATTGATTACTTTAGATGATAAAAGTGCGCGAATGGATGTGCGTTTTTTCCCCGAACAGTTTGAAACCTACCAAGAATTGCTGCAAAACAACAATATATTGGTAATATCAGGACAGGTCAGCTTTGATAACTTCTCTGGTGGTATTACAATGACCGCTCGGGATGTGTCGACCATCGAATCTGTGCGAGAAAAGCGCATTCGTAGCATAATAATGAAAGTAAAGATGCAAGATGTTGATGCTAACTTCTTTGAAAAGTTGCAAAACGTTCTTGAACCGTATAAATATGGTACATGCCCAGTAAAAGTATTATACGAACGACCTGATATAGCTGCAGAGTTATCGTTAGGAACAGAGTGGTGTGTGACACCAAGTGATGATTTGCTTGCGAATCTTTCTCGCTTGGTAGCGCAGCGTATCGATTTAGAATTTAACTAATTAATTAGGTAGTTTAGAGCATGAGTCTCAATTATCTGGACTTTGAGCTTCCAGTTGCAGAACTAGAAGCGAAAATTGAAGAACTGAAAAATGTGGGTCGTACGGGATCATTAGATCTAGGCCTTGAAGAAGAAGTTAATCGCTTGAAAGAAAAAAGCGTTGAACTGACTGAAAAAATCTTCTCAGGTTTAGGCGCTTGGCAAGTATCACAACTTGCACGTCATCCGTTACGCCCTTATACCCGCGATTATATCAACCGTATTTTTACTGAGTTTGATGAACTGGCGGGTGATCGCACTTATGCCAATGATCCCGCTATTTTAGGTGGTATTGCGCGCTTAGATGGGCAACCAGTCATGGTGATTGGTCAGCAAAAAGGCCGAGATACAGCTGAAAAAATAAAGCGTAATTTTGGTATGCCAAAGCCTGAAGGCTATCGCAAGGCCTTGCGTTTGATGGAAATGGCTGAACGTTTTAACATGCCAATTATCACGTTTATCGATACCCCAGGTGCTTATCCTGGAGTCGGTGCGGAAGAACGTGGTCAAAGTGAAGCGATTGCACGTAATTTAAAAGTGATGGCATCGTTAAAAGTGCCCACAATTTGCACTGTGATTGGTGAAGGTGGTTCGGGTGGTGCGCTAGCGATTGGTGTGGGTGATCGTGTGAATATGTTGCAATACAGCACGTACTCGGTTATTTCACCTGAAGGCTGTGCATCGATTTTGTGGAAAAGTGCTGATAAAGCCCCACTAGCTGCTGAAGCAATGGGTGTGACAGCGCAACGTGTTAAAGAACTTGATTTAATTAACTCGATTGTTGAAGAACCATTAGGTGGCGCTCATCGCAACTATGATGCGATTGCGAAATCTCTCAAAGCACAAATTAAGCGTGATTTAGCTGAGCTGCAAGAGCTCAGTACAGAAGAAATGCTTGATCAGCGTTATCAAAGACTGATGTCCTTTGGTTACTGTTAAGTTAAAAGGGCCGCGTTAAGCGGCTTTTTTGTATGCACTCTCATTTATTGTATCAAACTGTATTCAACCAGCTGCGTCATGTATCGGGCCAAGTCACGGTTGGGTTATCAGGCGGGGTTGATTCTGTTGTTCTGCTTCATATTGCCGCAGCATGTCGTGAGCAACTTCCTCAACTGTCACTCAAAGCCTTACATGTAAACCATGGTTTAAGTGAACATGCTATGGACTGGCAACAGTTTTGTGAGACGCTTTGTTCACGGTTGAATGTCCCTTTTTCGTGTCGACAGGTTCATATAAACCCTAAAAACCGTCAGTCTCTTGAAGCTGTAGCTCGTGAGCATCGTTATCGTGCATTTGAAGCACAAACGAAAGCTGGTAGCATCATTTTACTGGGGCAACATCAAGATGATCAGGTCGAAACGTTTCTTTTGAATTTGAAAAGAGGCTCTGGCTTAGCTGGGTTATCGGCGATGGCGATGGATACACCTTTTGTCGATGGGCGGCGGTTAATTCGACCATTATTGCATACCAGCCGTAAAGATATTGAAGCGTTTTGCGCGCAGTTTGCGTTGCAACATATCGAAGATGAATCAAATGCCGATGTGACCTTTGATCGTAATTTTTTACGTCATCAGGTTTTGCCTTTGTTAAATCAACGTTTTATTGGCTTTGATAACTGCGTTGCCCGCAGTGCACAATTATTATCAGAGCAGCAGCAATTGATCGATGAAATTGCGGCTTTGGATTTTGCAAGTGTGGTTGAGGGCCAAGAAGTAAATATAAACGAGTTATTCAATCTAAGTGAGACTCGTCAACGTAATGTGTTTCGTTTTTGGCTCAATCAGCATGGCTTTCTGATGCCCTCTAAAGCGATCACCGAGCAAGTTTTTTCTCAGTTGTCGAGTACTAAAGCAGATGCGAGTTTGACCATTCAGTTAAGCCACGGTTCGCTCCGTCGCTATAATCAGAAATTGTATTTAGTTCGACCAGACGTTGAGCTTGAAAATCAGTGCCTTTTGGGAGAACAACTCGACTTAGCCGATGGGCGGTTGTTAAAATGGGTGAATGGCATAGGTGTTAGAGCTGCACTACAACATGAAGTGGTCAGCGTTCAGTTTGCCAACATGAAAGCCTTGATTAAACCAACAAATAAACCTGGGCGCAATACAGTCAAACATTGGTTAAAAGATGTCAAAGTACCTAGTTGGCAGCGCACAAGAGTGCCGCTTATTTTTTACAATCAAGAGTTAGTTCAAATCGTCGGTTATTTTATCAGTGAAGCTCATCAATCATTCGAGGGTGGCAAGTGGATTATTGATGATATTAAGAGTAATTAGAAAATGAAAAGTTCTGCTCAAGTGGGTCAGTCAATTATTGCACAGGCTCATATCGGTTGTTTATTGACCTTAGTCATGCTGGGCGTCATTCAATTTACGCAAGGCTTAACGGCAACTCTGTTGTTGTTAAGTGGTGCTGCAGGCGCATTGTGTGCAGCGATGTTAATTTTATATTGGCGAGGTAAAGGCGGGATTTTTTTTATCTTCGCTTTACTTTGCCCTTTGGTGTTGATTATTTTAGCTCAATTACCTAGCTTTTTGGCTTTAGCTGAGCTGGTTACTGGCTATTTTTGTGCACTTTCAATGATTCTGGTGCTTGTCGGGCAATATCAAAAAAGAGCCGCTTAGGCTCTTTTTATTGGAAATAATGGTGATGTTGACCTAAATTGCGAAGCTGCAATCTCGGCCATTATTTTTGGCTTTGTATAAAGCGGTATCAGCACGATCAAAAATCTGCGTGTTATCATCTTTAGTTTGTGCAAGGGTAAACCCGATGCTGGTTGTCACTTTGTGCTGACTGAGTAATAAATCTTTGTGTACAGCACCTTGAATGCGTTTTGCTAAAATGGTTGAGACTGACTTATTATCATCATCAACTAAAATTGCAAACTCATCTCCTCCAAATCGGAAAATTGTATCTGTGCCTCGCACACTAAAGCCTAAAAGATCTGAGAAACGTCGTAATACTTGGTCGCCCACTTGATGGCCATGTTTATCGTTTACGGCTTTAAAGTTGTCTAAATCAAGCAGCATTAATCCAAAGCTGCGGTGATGGCGACGTGTCCGTTCTAGTTTACGATTTAAGCTATCATCGAAGTGACTTCGATTGCCTAGTCCTGTCAGTGCGTCTTTAGTCGCTAGTTTTTTTACACGATGGAATAATAAAGCATTACGCAATGGGTAAACGAGTACAGTGTGCAGCTTCTGGAGTTGCTCTTTAATTAATGCGGTTATTGGCTGCTTGGTAAAATAAATTAATTGACCTAAGCGCTCTTCATCGACCTCAAGTTCAAATGCCACGGTTTGTCCTTTACGTTTTGAACCTGACATCTCGACGACACCTTCGGTGCAGTGGAATTGTAGGCTTAAAACAGGCAGCACTTTTGCAGCTTCTATCGAAAAAATATTAATAATTTTGTTTAGCTCTAATGTTTTTTGCAATTGCGACACTAAATTGTGTGCTTGCTCTATTGTATTAGGGCGGTAAAGATCGGCCGAAAGAGGCAAAAAATCACCTCGGCTTGAAGCTCGTTGTGTTAATACATGTACATTTTCCACAATTAAGTCCTTACAACATTATTTCTGACCTAAATTAAGCAAAATTGATACCAAATTTTGAAACTAGAATTAAAACAATTGCTTGCTATATTTAATGCGTACCGTTGTGTTGAGTGTCAAATTCTTAGCGCAACCACGAACAGGTGGACACATGTTTTGGGGTTTGGCATCTAAAGCCAGTAATCACACCTTACATAAGCAGCAGTGAATGAAAACTGAATCACGAGGTGGAACAATTGCAAGGGATTTTCAGCGAGATATTTAGCCTATTAGCTATTGCAGTCGTGTTAGTGTGGCTGTTCAAACGGCTCAATCTTCCACCTATTTTAGCCTATTTAAGTGCGGGAGTATTAGCTGGTCCTCACGCGCTAGGTTGGATCACCGATTATCAAGAGATTCATTTAGTCGCTGAATTTGGGATTGTATTTTTATTATTTAGCTTAGGGCTAGAGTTTTCAATTCCTAAATTAATGGCGATGCGCCATATCGTATTTGGCATTGGTACCGCACAAATGCTGATCACTTCAGGTGTGATCATAGTAATTGTATTGCTTTATAGCGCGCACTTTCCGACAGCGTTTAGTATCGGGACGTTATTAGCACTTTCATCGACTGCGATTGTGGTGAAACAATTGAGTGAATCAGGGGAGCTCCATACTCGGCGAGGACAGCTCGCTATTGGAATTCTATTGTTTCAAGATATCGCAGTGGTTCCTTTATTAATTGCGATTCCGTTACTCGGAGGCGGTGCTGAGAATAACTTGCTGCTGGCTCTAGCGCTTGCATTAACAAAAGGCGCATTTGTATGTGCTCTATTATGGGCTGTAGGTAAGTGGTTACTACCAAGACTGTTTAATGAGGTTGCACAGCTGCGTACAGATGAGTTATTTGTACTCACGACTTTACTTGTCACGTTATTTGCAGCGGGCTTGACACATGTATTTGGTTTATCAATGGCATTAGGCGCTTTTTTAGCGGGTATTATGCTCGGAGAAAGCCAGTATCGGCATCAGTTAGAGGCTGATATACGGCCTTTTCGCGATATTTTGATGGGGCTATTTTTTGTCACTGTGGGTATGCAACTTGATATGACATACGTTGTTTATAATGCCTATTGGATAGTCTTGGCTGTAGTTGGTTTAATTTTAGTTAAAGCCTTGTTGATTAAACAAGTGGCTCACGCAATGGGAGAGACTGCTAAGGATGCATGGTCAGCTGGTATCATGCTTTGTCAAATGGGTGAGTTTGGTTTTGTGTTAATTGCATTGGCGTTGCAGCATCAATTAATTGAATCTTCATATGCGTCGCTGTTAATTTCAATCGGGGTACTCTCGATGGCATTGACACCCTATTTAATCGACCATAATCAAACGCTAGCTAAAAAGTTATCTCGAGGAACGACCTCAACTGATAAGCGTAACGCAGCCCCAACTTTTTCATCGAGTTTAACCAATCATGTTGTGATTTGTGGCTTTGGCCGAGTTGGTCAAACAGTAGCACGTTTTTTAAAAACAGAAGCCATCCCTTATATTGCTTTAGATATTGATCCGATCAGAGTGCGAGAGGCACAAGCTGCGGGTGAAAACGTGCAATTTGGTCACGTACGGCAAAAAGAGATCTTAAAAGCTGCAAAAGTGTCAAAAAGTCGCCTAGTCATTATTACCTTTGCTGACTTTAACAAAGCAATGAGTATTGTCAGTGTCGTTAGGCAATTATCCGATGATGTCAAAATATTGGTTAGGATGCGAGATGATCAGCACTTGACTGAACTTAAAGAGGCGGGAGTGACTGAGGTGGTGCCTGAATCATTAGAGGCAAGCTTAATGTTAGTTTCCCATGTACTCTTTATGTCTGGTGTGCCAGTGATGCGGATCCTAAGGCGAGTGCAACAAGAAAGAAAAAACAGATACGGAATTTTGCATGGTTATTTTCCCGGTGAAAATACCGACTTAAGTGCACAAGCTATAGGCCGGTTAGAGTATATGCATGCAATCGCTATTACTGATGATGCATTTGCCGTAAATAAATCTTTAGGTGAGCTCAATATTGAAAAACGTCGTGTTGAAGTAATGGGGCTACGCCGTGATGATACTGAAATAGAAAACCCGACTGCAGATACCGTATTAATAGCCCAAGATATTCTAATTATCCGAGGAAAACCACGTCAAGTTGAACGTATTGAGCGGTATCTGCTTGAAGGTGGTTAAGAACTTCCTTTGCTGGTCACTCCTTTAAGGTAATGATAAAAAATGCTTTATTTCTTCTTGTTTGGCTAATCCATCTTTAAAGCCGATATCAATTAAATGCCGTGTATAAGCTTTTTCAAAGAGCAAATAACTCACCAAGCTAGATTCTGAATGTTTTTTAACCCCTATCATACGTAACAAGGTTTTGATCGCAAATGGCATATCTTGATAATGTTGATTTGCGATTGCGTTGAAGTTTTCAGATGGATTAATTACATAAGTTTCGACGCGTTTAAGCTCTTGATGTTTTTCTCTAGCAGGTAGAAGAGATACAGTTCGGTTGACACGTTCTAAGCGCTCAATATCGGCACGTAAAGTATCAGAAAAGATAGTATCAAGTAGGTGTCCCGCAATGGTTGATATGCCAGGGTATTGAGGCTGAAAACCAAAGTATTTATTATCACTGGGTTGATCCACACCTATGATGAAAATTTTATCTGCGCCCAAGTGAATGGGTGGGCTTAATGGCGCATGTTGGTGGATTGAACCATCTCCAAAATACCCTTTGCGTATTTTTATACTTGGGAACACCATCGGAATTGCACTCGATGCCATTAAATGTTCAATATTAATGGTGGTATTTTCTCCCCGGCGTTTAGCACGTTGCCAAGGGATGATGTCATTGGCCTGAAAAAAGGCCACGGAATCACCGCTAGAATAACTCGATGCAGTAATCGATAGAGCTTTTAAATGTCCTAAACTGATGTTTCGATCAATTCGTTGTAAATCGAGCACATGCTTTAACAAGCCTCGAAGGGGTTCGTTATCAAATAAGCTGGCAGGCGGATGATTAATATAATCAGATTGAAAGCTTGATAACATATTACCAATAATATGGCCAAAAACGGTTATAAAGTCAGTATGGTAAACTTGATTAGTGCTAAAATTACGCCATACCCACTCTAATTTTTTTACGCCAAGATGAAAACATGAGGCGTAGCACGATAGGGCTGTCGCATTAATTGCTCCCGCAGACGTACCATTAATAATCTTAAACGGTAATGGGGAGTTGCGCGGTAGCGTACTCGCTATAGCTTTTAAAACACCAACTTGATAAGCTGCGCGAGCACCACCCCCGGTTAACAGCAATGCTGTATGTTGGCTAGCTGTGTGTGTTTGATTTTTATACATAGTTATAGTTGAATATCACTCTTATAGTTTTTAATTTAGAAGATATTGAATTAAAAAGAAATTACTTTTCTTGTGAGTACATGATGTCAGAAAATAACCCAGCAGCAAAAACAAAACGTACCCTGTATAGTTTAGCCTTAGTTGCAGTTTTAGCTGTGCTGATTTTTGCAAGTTTTAATCTTTATTTTAGTATGCAGGAGCAATCTGCTCAATCAGCACAAGTTATCGCTAAACCTGTCGAGGCGCAAGCTCCACCAATTAACGTAATAAACCAGAAAACAGAAACTGAAGCAGAAGCTATTTCTTTACCTAAAATCACTTCAGTTGATGCACAGCCAGCTGCTGAGCCTGAACCTGTAAACGTTCCTATGCCAGCGATAGTCATTCCTCCACTCGATGAAAGTGATGTGGTTGTTAAACAAACGCTCACTAAATATTATACGCCACAACTACTGGACCTGATTGTAAATGATGACATTATTCGTCGTGTCGTTGTGTTTGTCGATAATCTTGCACAAGGGAAATTAGCGCAAAAACATACGCCATTTATAAAACCCATAGAGCCATTTACGGCCGTTGAAGAAGATATTCTGACGATTTCCCCGCAAAGTTATCAGCGTTATGATGCTTATGTTGATTTATTTACCCAAATCCCACCCAAACAAGCGATAGCCCTTTATCAGCAATATAGTGTATTGTTTGATGAAGCCTACCAAGAAATCGGTTATCCCGATAAGCCATTCACAGGCACGATGCGTGAAGCTATAGATGTTATCCTAACAACACCCGTTGTAACTGGTAATGTGCCTTTAATTGCTCAATCAGTAACCTATAAATTTGCCTATTCAGAGTGGGAGCAATTACCAGCAGCACAAAAACAGCTGTTGCGTATGGGACCTAAAAACCTGAAAAAACTCAAAGCGGCACTTAAACGTATTAAGCAAGAGTTACCAGAGCAACCGCAAGGTGAACAATAACTGTGCAGTTAAACGCGAATTGTTAATTACCCCTTGTGCTGGGCAGATAAAATAGCGATAATCTGCCCCGCGTCTAACAAGACCCACTATGGTGGTCTTATTGGTCCTCTCGCAACAATAGCAGGTGAACTTGGTCAGGCCCGGAAGGGAGCAGCCACAGCGTGTGATTTGTGTGCCGGGATGTGGCTGGTAAGGCTGCCACCCATTTTTTAAATTACTAGCTTTCTTAAAACCTTCTTTCTTTTATTATTAATCTCTTAAATTTTCCAGCTGAGCTAAATCTATAAAATCTGAATCGCCATTATTCTGGTTGCTTAGGCTTTTCACTAACCTTAGACTGCTTTCTTCACCGCGCTAAAAAGTCATAAAAATACGCGTTTATTTTGTGTAGACATTTCGTAGACGCGGCTCACTGTAACCTTGCTGCAATTAATTTAGAGAGGTTACAAATGCAGCTCATTGCGGACAACTCACCCCATAAAAAAGACGTGTTATTAAGTGTCATTGTTCCTGTTTACAACGAAGAAGAAGTGCTAGACACTTTTCATCATCGTCTGACGCAAGTGCTCAGTACAATCTCTCACGAACGATTTGAAATTATTTATGTCAATGATGGCAGTACTGACGATAGTTGGAACGTGATGTTGTCGCTTTCGTCACATTGCGCAGCGGTCGAATGCCTTAACCTGAGCCGTAATTTTGGGAAAGAAGCCGCTATGACTGCCGGCATTGAACACTGTAAGGGCCAAACGGTGACATTGCTGGACGCTGATTTGCAAGATCCCCCGGAGCTCATTCCACAAATGATTGCACAGTGGCGCAAGGGGTTTGATGTAGTCAATATGAAGCGAATCGATCGCCAAGGTGAAACTTGGTTTAAGAAATGGTCTGCTAAGACCTATTACACATTACTTGATCAGTTAGCAGATATTCCAATTCAAAGAAATGTGGGCGATTTTCGGTTACTGAGTCGTCGTGTGGTTGACAGGATCAAACAGCTCCCAGAAAAAAACAGATACATGAAAGGAATTTTGTCATGGCCAGGTTATAAGCAAACAACGATTGAATTTTCTAGGCCGCAAAGAGAAGCGGGCACAACAAAGTGGTCGTTTACTCAATTATTAGGATTAGCCCTATCAGGTATTACGGCATTTAGTGTTAAGCCTTTAAGGCTCTCTGTGTGGGCCGGAGTGGTGGTGTCGATCTCTGCGTTTGTTTACGCATTATGGGTGGTTATAAAAACAGTCTGGTTGGGTGAAATCGTGCCGGGCTATCCATCTTTGATGTTGGTCCATCTGTTTTTGGGGGGAGCACAATTAATTGCCATAGGTGTGTGCGGAGAATACATTGGCCGTATTTTTACTGAGGTCAAAGGTCGTCCCTGCTATTTAGTGATGGATATTGAAAGCAAACAACAAGCGCTTAAGGAGCAGCAAAAGCATGGGTAAACAGCCTCAGCAAAACCTAGCGAATGCCGCGACACTTGTTAAAGTAGCATTAGTGCTACTGCTTTCATTATTTGTACTGCGATTAGCTGCGCTAGGAATGTATCCACTTTTTGATACGACAGAAGCAAGGTATGGCGAAATAGCTAGAATCATGTTTGAAACTCAGAATTGGGTGACCCCTCAATTTGATTATGGCGTGCCATTTTGGGGCAAGCCACCTTTTCATACTTGGTTAAGTGCCGCGAGTTTTTCTCTTTTCGGTGTCAGTGAGTTTTTTGCCCGATTACCGCACTTCTTGGTGGGATTGATGACCGCCTTCGTCGTCTATCGCTTTGTGACTCAAGTGGCCGATAAGCAGCGAGCGTTGCTCTGTGTATTTGTTTTAGCTTCGACATTGGGTTTTATTCTGGCCATCGCCATGGTGATGACAGATAGTTCATTATTGTTGGCTTATACCTTGGCCATGACAAGTTTTTGGCTAAGTTTTAACGATTACAATACCAAGCTTAATGGTCATGTGTTTTTTGCAGCGCTCGCTTTGGGCATGCTGGTCAAGGGGCCCGTTGCTGTTGTTCTGGTGGTGATAGCGCTTTTGATTTGGAGCCTGTGGAAAAAGCAATTTGTTAAAGCTGTCACCTCATTGCCTTGGAAAACTGGTTTTCCGCTATTTTGGTTGCTCGTCATTCCTTGGTATGCATGGGCAGAGATGAGGACGCCAGGTTTTCTTGAATATTTTTTAGTGGGTGAACATATTCAGCGCTTTTTGGTCTCGGGCTGGGAAGGGGATTTATATGGCAGTGCCCATGATAGGCCGCGAGGAATTATTTGGATTTATTGGCTTATGTGTGCATTTCCTTGGTCTTTTTTCGTGATTAAAACTGTTTTAGATCGTTTTACTCAGCCCACAATAAAGGAACAAAGCGAGATAGCGATTGAGCCCTATCTAGTGGCTTGGATGTGTGCTCCGATGGTTTTATTCTCTTTTGCAGGAAATATTTTGCCCATTTATGTGATGCCGGGGTTTAGTGCCATGGCTGTGCTAATTGTTGTCAGTCATAAATTGTCTAAGCGTTTGATTAGTGCAGGTGCTGTCACCTGTTTAATTTTATGTGTCTTAACCGCCTTGTTGACGTCAGGAAAAATAACCCTCTCAACAGAAAAAACCTTATTAGACTATCACAATACTCAGTTTGAAAAACTTCCACTCTATTACTGGCATCATCGCCCTTTTAGCGCTCAATTTTATTCACAAGGGCAAGCAAAACGGCTAACTGATATCACGCAACTTGAAGCAATGTTGGCTGATCGCAACTCTTTTTATCTCGTGATTAATACAACAAAATTTGACGAGGTGGTCATGCTGGTAAAAGATCACTGTATGCAGAGCAAAGTGGTTAGAAAAAATTCACTTTATATGTGCAATTAGGAGCAAAGCATTGCAAGTACTTTTGGTTGAAGACTCTAACAATATCGCAGAAGTTATTTTCGACTATTTTGAAGACTCTGAATTCGATATTGATTACGCCACAACAGGCACGGCGGGCCTAGAGAGAGCTAGGAAAAATTACTACGACTGCATTGTTTTAGATTTAATGTTACCTGGAATTAATGGGCTTGAAGTGTGCAAATTACTTCGAGAGGAAGGAGTCAATACGCCAATCATTATGCTGACTGCAAGAGATACTGACGAGGATATGTTGCTTGGTTTTAACAGCGGCACTGATGACTATCTCGTCAAACCGTTTAAGTTAGAGTTACTTGAAGCGAGGATCCACAGTTTAACACGAAGATACGCCGGGACCGGGTTTAAAACAGTGCTTGTACATGGTGACTTAAAGCTGAATGTTGCTTCGCATCAAGTTTGGCGCAATGCAGATGAAATTAAACTGTCACCCACCAGTTTTAAAATTCTTAAATTGTTAATTGAGCGCTGTCCTGATGTAGTGACTCGGCAAGAGATTGAGATGCAGTTGTGGCAGGATGACTTACCTGATCAAGACATATTGCGAAAGCACATTTATCAACTACGCAAAAAAGTAGATGGCCCCTATACAAAGGAGCTGATCGAAACGGTGCCAAAAATAGGCTACAAACTCATAAATGAAACATGATAATTCGATTGCTGGAATATTAATTCGGACTTATTTGTTGGGTGCGGTGTTGCTCATCATCTTTTATGCTGTGATTTTTTATTTTGGTACCTTGCAAACAGAAGACAATAACAGCATGAAGCGACTGACTATTGTCGGCAACTATTATCTCGAAAAATACCAAGGTGGAGAGCCAAAATCAGTCAAGATTGATTCATTACTCACCGTTTATACTGACTACACTGTGCTACCTGCCTTACTGCAAACGCAAATCTCCAAAGAATGGGTGGGAAGTTCGACCTTTCACTTTGATGATTTGGGTATCGAATACAATGTGTTGGCAAAAACATTTGATAATGGCGCTGATCAAAACGTGTTATATGCAGTTGAAAATATAGAGGCTATAGAATTAAACGACGAAGAAGTCATTATTTTAATGACCACAGTGTTAGGTGGGGGCATGGTGCTTTTACTGTTTGCGGGTGCCTATATCGTGCAAAGTGCTCGGCGGATCAGCAAACCGATTTCGGAACTAGCCAATCAACTTAGCAAAGATGAAGAGTTCGAACCCGTTAAAGTCGAGGGAAACCTGTCGGATGAAATGATTAAAATGGAAGCTGCGGTTAATCTGTATCGAGCTAAAATAGCCGCTGCTTTCGACAGAGAAAAATCTTTTACGCGTTACATTAGCCATGAACTGCGCACTCCCATGACAGTGATTAAAGGCAGTGTGAGTGTACTGCGTAAATCTACAGATAAAAAAGTGCTGAAACAAGTTGGACTATTGCAACAATCTATCGATGAAATGGAATCCTTGACGCAAACTTTTTTATTTTTAGCTCGCGAGCAAACTGAACTAGATAAGGTGTGGGTCGATCATACACTTTTAGATTCTGTTGTGAGTAAATTCGACGCTTTGATTGAAGCCAATAACGTCGAAGTAACGATCTCACTCTTGCATCCTTTTGAACTTGAATGTTGTCATCAATTATTATCGGCTGCAGTGAGTAATTTAGTTCATAACGCCCTCAATAGCACCGTAGGAGGAACCATCAATGTTTTTGCTTCTGATGGTGAAATTAATGTCATTGATAGTGGAGTCGGACTTGATACTCAAGCAAGGCATTACGATGGGTTTAACGTTGGCCTTAAAATAGTAAATGACATCTGCAACAAGTATCAATGGCACTTCTCTTTGACCAGCAATATGAATGCGGGTTGCACAGCATCAATCAAATTTAATTAAGTGGTGTTTCAATTTACGTTAGGGACAGTTTCTAGACATAGCGGATGATATTTTAACACTCAGTACATTAATATTAATTATGGATTGAATGTGAAGTTTGTTCGTTTTTGTTTAGTTGGCGGAACCGTTTTTATCATCGATTTTGCCTTGTTTAATACATTGGTTAAGTTTATTGAACACCCCTATTTAGCGCGTTGGGTGAGCTTCTGTTTGGCTATTTATTGCAATTGGATTGGCCAGACTTACTTTACTTTTGCATCGCGTCATCACAGTCCATCAAATCAGCCTTACCAGTTTTCTAAATTCTTTGTCATGAGCCACGGGACTGGTTTGTTGAACTTAGCTGCATACTCACTTGCTGTGTCTTTAGGGTTGGCATTGAATGTCAGTTTTGTGATTGGAGTGGCTCTTTCTTTATTTTTGAATTTCATTTTTGCCAAAAAAATCATCACTGGCAATCCAAGTCTCAAGGGAAAACAATAATGATAGCCGCTAAAAAATACCTTCCTGCGCTGATCATGGGGCTATCGATCAGTGTGTGTGCGCTAGTGTTAATTCAGCGTCCTCAAGCAACCTTGTCTCACGATAATCAAAAACGTATCTCAGTGAGTTTATTACCGGTTCAATCGAGTGATTACGAGCCTAAGGCTCAGTATTATGGTTATGTGGAAAGCGCGAAAGTTCAAACTCTGACCGCCAAGGTTGATGGTGAAATAACTAAACTCCATGACGCTTTTATTCCCGGGGCGTTAATCAATAAAGATGAAATTGTGTATGAACTCGACAAACAAGACTACATTGATTCGTTAGCCCAGTTGAAATCAAATTTAACCATAGAAAGCGCAAACTTAGAGCTTGAACTAGGCCTACAACAACTGGCAAAAAATAATTTGGCGCAATTTAAGCAGGCTAGCAGCATCAATGTTCAAGGGCAATCCACTCCTTTAATGCTTCGACAGCCACAACTGACTATCGCTCATGCAAAAAAAGAGCACGCACAATTAGCACTAGCAAAAGTATCACGTGATATCGAAAAAGCGACCTTGATCGCAAGTGAAGATTTGATTGTAACTAAACAATGGGTGCTCGAAGGAGATTATGTGTCGGTGGGACAAGCGATCGGAGAAGTAGCATATTTAGATACTATTTGGCTTAAGGTCGCTGTTTCATCTGAAGTCGCAAAACATTTAACTATAGGCGGAAAAGCCAATATCCATTTACCCAGCTCTAAGCGAGGGGTTACCTCGGTGATTACTCACATCGATAACGCCATTGATCAGGCTAATCAACGGGTCAATGTATATGTGGCAATGTCGCGTTATAAAAATCAGGTCAAGCTCAATGAGTTTGTTCACGTTGAATTAGTTTTGCCCTTATTAGAACAAGTATATGCGGTGCCCGCTCAACTTATTCAAGATGGAAAAATGTGGGCGCTCGGCGATGATTTTTTGCTAGCGCAAATCCCGGTTGATGTAATGTGGCAACATCAAAACATGACGTGGATAAGCGCAAATGTTGATCCATCACTTAGGTTGCTTGCTCATCGTCTACCCATTCAATTAGAAGGGCAACAAGCAACGGTGACGAGTATTCAATTATGAAGAAGCAGCCTATAACTTTTGATTTGTTTTTTGTTCGTGCATTTGCAACGTCGCCTGTTGCATCATCGGTGTTATTGCTTGTTATGTTGCTAGCTGGAACGGCCTCTTATTCACTCATTAAGCAAGAAACCTCATCCCAATTTACGGTCGAAAATGTGGATATTTCGATTCAGTATCCAAGCGCAACCCCTGTAGAAATAGAAGAGTCAATCCTCTTACCCATTGAAAATCAACTCATTGGGTTAGAAGCAATCTCAGAGGTGTCGAGTGTGGCTGGCGAAGGAGTGGGTGAACTCTCTGTTGAGATTAGGAGTGGTTTTTCAAGTGAGTTAGCGCTTTCACAGATTAAAAGCGCAATTGATCAAATAAAAAATTTGCCCCAAGCCATGGAAACACCAGAAATTTCATTGGCTTTAGAGCGCGAGTCAATTATGGAAATTGCCTTGTATGGCGACGCTTCTCATCAGCAATTACATGAGGCTGCTCACCATTTACGTAATCAAATGTTAACAGACTTAGCGGTTTCATCGATTGATATTATCTCCTCTCATCAACCAGAAATTGTGATCGATGTTGATATTAATCAATTGCATGCCAGAGGTTATTCGATGGCTGAATTAACAAGCCTAATTACCGATAAAACGAATACCTCAGCCACGACTCTCTTTGATGATAAAGGCAGTAAAGCCTCCTTTCGCTCGCACGATTTTAATCTTAATGCCCAAGCATTGGCTCAAATACCGTTAGCGACAAAAGGAGGCTCAGGGAGTTTGTTGCTTGGCGAAATTGCAACAATAGATTTTCGCAGTGAAGAAACTTCAAATGTTGTCGAAGTGAATGGTCATCCTGCCGCCATATTAGCTCTTTACAAGGCTGCGGATGCCAAGCCGATTGATTTAGCCAGTCAAATCACCGCGTTTATTGAAGATCATTCACTTAGGTTAGAGCAAGGCATTAAACTTGAAGTACTCGAAAGTGCGAGTGATGCATACAAACAGCGAATAGGGTTATTGCTTGAAAATGGCCTTGCGGGTTTTGTATTAGTGCTGCTAATTTTAACTTTCTTTTTAGATCGTGCAGTGGCTTTTTGGGTTGCGATGAGCATTCCAATTACTTTGCTTTCAAGTTTAGTCTTTATGCCCATTCTTGATATTCCGTTAAACATGGTGACGCTGTTTGCGTTTATTTTAACGCTTGGGATTTTGGTTGATGATGCCGTGGTCATTGCTGAAAAGATTTATGATAACTACCAGCAAGGGCAAAGCTACCATGAGGCTGTCAGTACTGCACTTAAGCAATTGGCGCTTCCGCTGTGCGTGGCTGTGATGACTAATATTTTAGCGTTCCTGCCTTTGTTGTTCATACCAGGTGAAATAGGTCAAGTATATAAACCGTTAGCATTGCTTATCATTGCGGTGTTCGCCGTATCTTTAATCGAAGCACTATTTATATTGCCCAGACACTTAAAGAATATGACTAAGAAACAGCGCAAAACGTCAGGTTTAATGAGCCGATTACAGGTGCGTTACGCCAGGCTACTTGACCAAGCAATTGATTCACCGTTTGTGACCTTATCGTTATTTTTGGGTGCAAGTTTAATTGTCTTCAGTTGGTTTTTAAGTGGCAGGGTTGATACGAGTTTTGTGCCTAAATATGAATCAACGCGTGTCGATGTTGAGCTTGTTTTTCACCCGATGACATCCATAGAGCAGCAGCGTACTCTGCTATCCATCATTAAACGTGCTGGCGACACAGCGTTGCACGATTTAAGTGGCGGGCGTGGATTAGGTCATCATTTAATGGAAATTGAAGGCTTAGGGGCGTCTTCAACATTTCAGTTATTAGATGAAGGCGAGCGAACATTTTCTATTGCACAATTTGTTGATAAATGGAGAGAAAACATTCCAGATTTGCCTTCTGTTCATTCGCTATTTTTTGATTACATGGTCGGACCGGGCGGTGGCAGGGAGCTCGTTTTAGAGTTGCAACACCCAAATAATAACCGCTTGCAAGGCGCGATTACGATGCTTACAAAGCAGCTGAGCCAACTTGAAGGGTTGGCGGATGTGACATCAACCACATTATTTGGAAAACCTGAGTATCGATTTGAGCTCACGCCACTTGGCATTCAACTGGGCTTTAGCGAAGCGGCACTTAATACGCAAATTAGGCAATATTACTGGGGAACAGAGCTTTATCGAAAAGTTATACAAGGTCAAGAACTGAAAGTATTCCTAAAAGCCTATGAGCCAAACCTTTCTAACTCTTTAAATCTAGATAAGTTAATCTTGGTTGCACCCAATGGTACACATGTGCACTTAAAACAAGTAGCTAAGCTCGATTTCGCGATGTCACCGCTGGAAATCAAACGAGTCAATGGACAGCGGGTGACAGAAGTGACGGCAAGTGTGTTAAGGAGCAAAGAAGCCGCTATTGTGACTTTTGAGAAAATAAAACAAGAGGTAATTCCCTCGTTGACGCAAGCATATCCTGAGTTAGACGTGTCATTTGAAGGGGAAGCTCAAGTAGAACGAGAAGTGAGTGAAGAGCTGATCCAAGGTGTGTTGTTTGCCTTTGTTTTAATTGCAGCATTGCTTACTCTCACGTTTCAAAGCTATTTACAGATGAGCATCACGCTGACAATTTTACCACTGGGAATAGCGGCGGCGATTGCTGGCCATATTTTAATGGGTCATTCCTTGAATGTATTAAGCCTGTTCGGCATTATTGCCGTGTCGGGGGTCATCATCAATGGCGCGATGTTATTGCAGCTTTCTTATTTGTCCAACATCCGCAGCAACATGGCCACTAAAGAGGCGGTGATAAAAGCGGCGCAAGCACGCTTTCAACCAATAATCCTTTCTGCTATTACGACGGCGGCTGGGTTGATCCCGTTGCTTTTTGAAACATCGACGCAATCTTTACATTTAGTGCCGATGGCAATTAGCCTGAGCTTTGGAATGGTCTTTTCAATCGCAAGCGTATTGTTGTTTATACCTGCATTGATCTGTGCGTTAGATACGCTTCAATCTAAAAAACAACAATGGCTGGCTAGCTGTAAGTTGATCACTTGGCAAAAGAGGTTTTAATAAAACAGTTCATCTAATGTGAAATACTCTTGGGCAAGGCCTGAGCGAGTGGCAATGTTTAGCATCTTTTTTGCCACTTGCTCAGCCGATATTGGGCGGTACTTTTTAAGCCCTGGGAGGGTGCAGAATACTGGCAGAAAATAACTTGCCAGCGTTTCACCGAGCCTTACTCCACTTGCTCGTTCGCCTAAAAGCAGTGAGGGCTGTAAAATACTGACTCGGACAAATGGTAAATCAAGGACTCGTTGTTCAAGCTCACCTTTCATTTGCAAATAAGTATTATGGCTGTTGATATTAGCGCCACTGGACGAAACTAAAACATAATGCTCAACCCTATTATTTACGGCATGTTGGGCAGCTTTAAATTGATACTCAACATCGACGATACGTTGCTTTTCAATGGTACCGGCGATTTTTTTTGTTGTGCCAAGACAAGAAAAAAGCACATCGCCGTGTAAAAGATTTTGGTAGCTATCTAATTGTTCAAAATCGATAACATGATTGACCACTTTTGCAGAGCTATGAACCAAGGGGCGGCGTGTCAATGTGATGATAGTGTGGTAGTCAGCTGCAACTAATTGCTCGACTAAGGCACTGCCGACAAGACCCGTTGCACCGAGCACAATGGCTTTTTTGTTACTCATTTCGTCTTCCTTTGGGTTATTTAGGCCAAGTCGTTAAAGAGTGTGAATGATTAAAGTCTTATAAAGCTAAATCTTACCTTTTCTTGTGTCTGTTTTCTATTTCCTGCAAGCTACTCATAAATGCAAGATTAATTGAATTTATATAGGCGATTTTTTCATGAAACATCGATGCTCATTTTTACTCGTATTCTTCTTTGGTTTCTTAGTGCAAGGCTGTGCGATTAAATGGGTGGCTGAGTACGATGCAGCACTCGTTACCCAAACATTAAGCGTGGCCAAACAAGTTGATCGTTTTTATGGGCATTTAATCGAAGATGATCAGTTGAGTCGTCCGTATGAAATGTATAAAGATCAGTATATTGAAATAGAAGTGAATTTGCGTAGTTTAGTATTACAAAATAAAACCCGTCCATTAAATGAAGAGTCTGTGCAAATAGCGCAGATCACACTTGATAAGTGGCTCAAATATAAACAGGCCCATCAAGAAAAAAATTCTTATAAAACCGTGTTAGCTAACAATCACCGAGCACGCATGACTCGCCTCTTTACTGCGATGATTGTTTCAGAAGAAGCTAAAAAAATGCCAGATGAATCACATGGGAGATTAAACTAAAAACAGCAATCGCCTCAATGAATTAACACGTTTAGTTAAGCATGTGAGTGAGAATCTTTTAAATTGAATATGCACACCACCTCTAATGCTAAGAGGTTGTGTAAAAAAGGCCTAAAAATGAATTTTGATGGAAATAAAGTGTTTAACGATATGCTTGCAGCGATGCAAGTTTCTTTAAATGATGATTGGCAAGTTGCATCTGGTTATGTCCAGCAAATACTGAGTCAACACAAACAAATGCTGGTGGATTTGGCTCAGCTACGTGTCGAAGGAGAAATCAGCGAGCAAGAGTTACAAGCTGAACTGTTAGATGAGCAGCATACCCTTAGTGCTGAATTATTAGCTTTACAAGTGGTGGGGAAGGCTTCGGCGCAACGAGCGGCTCATGCTGCGATGGATGTACTAAGCCAAGCGGTCAAGGCTGCAATTTTATAAAATGGCACTCTCGGAGCAATTTAAATTGGTATAAATACCTCAGCTGAGAGATAATAGGGGATTATTCGCAATAGACGTATGCTCATGACAATTTTTCCTAAACTCGGCCTCAACGATACCCTTCAAGCTAATGTAGCAGCATTAGGTTATAAAACACCCACTTATATTCAAGAACAGTCGATAGGGGCTGTATTGTCAGGTGCAGATACTTATGCCATCGCGCCAACGGGTACAGGAAAAACAGCAGCTTATTTATTGCCAACATTACAAGAACTCAGCCGCACAGATAATCGCGCAGAGCAAGTTCGTCCCATCCGCGCTTTGTTTTTAGTACCTACCCGTGAGTTGGCTCAACAAGTTGAAGAGTCGATAAATCAATATGGTAAAGGTTTAGGGTTACGGACTATCAGTGTGTTTGGTGGTGTGCGCATTCCTTCGCAAGTTAATCGTTTTAAACGCGGAGCCGATATTGTTGTGGCGACACCAAAACGTTTAGTCGACTTATTAAAACTCAAAGCAATCAGCTTGGAGGAAATCCAACACTTTGTGATGGATGAGGCAGACAGGTTGGTGAGTATGGGTATCGTGAATGAGTTGCGTGCAATTATGGCTGCACTGCCAGCAAAGCGCCAAGTTATTTTATTTTCTGCGACGGATTCTAAAGCATTACAAAAATTCAGTGATGCCAACCAAAACCATGTCAAAGTGATCAAAACAGATGATGTGCAGCCAGCGCTCGATAAAATTATTCATACCATGTACCGCTGTTTTCGCGATCACAAACCGGAGAATTTGCTAACGCTTATCAAAATGGTGAATTTTGATCGCGCTTTGATTTTTGCTCGCACCAAAAAAGATGTAGAGTTTTTAACGGCTTTGCTAAATGAAAAAGGGCATAAAAGCATCGGTATTCACAATGAAGTACCACAGAAACAGCGTCAAGAGATTTTAAAACGATTTAAAGACCGCGAGGTAACGTTTTTAGTGGCGACAGACATCGTGTCTCGCGGCGTTGATATTGCTCAATTGTATTACGTGATCAACTATGATTTACCGGTTAATGCAAATGACTACATTCACCGTGCAGGGCGCACAGCACGTACAGCCACAAGTTTGTCTACGAATCAGACCTCTGAGGCTGACAAAAAAGTCAAACAATCGATTTCACAGCAAATTACCGCAGAGCGTTTTGGTTTTCAAAAACCAGAGCCGGTTAAAACCAAAGACATTCACGGTCATATATTCTCGTTAGTGAGTGCAGAGCAAGAGTCAATCATTGATCGTATTAGTCAAGCTATCGGTAAAGAAATGAAAGTTGAGTGGCACTCTTGGTAACAAGTTTGAACTTGTGCTGACTTAGCGACTCACGGAAAAAGCCTTTAGTAATCGTCTAAAGGCTTTTTTGTAAGCTAAGTAAAGGGTAGGCTTTGGTAGTGATAGCCTGTGCTGACTCATTGGTTGCACTATTAAATCTAGAATTAGCAACCGCTATTCTGGATGGGTTAAAATAAAACTCAATGGAGCTAATGGATTGATCGGTCATGCAAACAGCATGAATTTCAGCGCAGATGGCAATGTGAATATCTACCAATAATGAAGCAAGTCTTGTTATTAGTGTGATTCGCTGTTGCTTGGATTCATTTACCCGACAATAGAAGATGATGTATTTTTAGGAGAGCATGTGTCAGATCACAATAATTTACCCGATCCAGAAGCGGCTGCGCTTATTGCGCAATTACAACAAAACCTGGCAAATCATCAGGAACAAAAAGCGGCACTTGAAGAAGAGATTTCAGCATTTAATTTAGTGAGCGAAATGCCGTTGCCACAAGACTCATCAGTGAGTGAAAGTGACAAGCAAGCTATTTTAGATATGTTAAACGCTGTAGAACAAGGCGAATTTGGTGGTGTAAAACGATTGAAATAAAAAGCAGCACATCATTGAGCTTGCTCGTCGGTTGTAACGTGAGTACCTGTTGAGGTGAAGCGTAGTTGATACTGTTTTAAGTCTCGCTTGATTTGTGGAGCTAGAAAATACAAACCAATAATATTGGCTATCGCCATTGAGAAAAACATGGAGTCAGAGATGGCAATCACGGATTCTAAACTGACAGAGGCTCCGACAGCTGTAAACAGGCAGAATAAAAGTTTATAACTGAGATCTTTTATTGGACTATGGCCCACGATAAATCCCCAAGCAATCGAACCGTAATAAGCCCATGAAATCATAGTTGAAATCGCAAATAACAGTACGGCAACACTGAGCAAATAGGGAAACCAACTAATCACACTGGCAAACGCGCGAGAAGTCAATGCGACCCCATCGATGCCTTCAACGGAGGTATAGCTTCCGGTGATAATAATCACAAGCGCTGTGATAGTGCAGATAACAACGGTATCTATAAATGGTTCAAGTAAAGCAACATAGCCCTCACGGATAGGCTCTTTTGTTGCGGCGGTGGCATGAGCAATCGATGCCGCGCCAACCCCTGCCTCACTTGAAAAAGTAGCGCGTTTGAAGCCTTGAATAATCACCCCTATAATCCCGCCCGCCACGCCTTCTGCTACGAATGCACCTTCAATAATGAGCGAAAAAGCCAAGGGTATTTTTTCAAAGTGAGAAATTAGAATAAAGAGCGCAGCGGCCAAATACACGCCAGCCATTAGGGGCACGACTTTTTCGGTTACTTTAGCGATGCTTTTAATTCCGCCGATAATAACGACACCAATAATGCAAGCCAAAGCCACGCCAAATAACCAGCCTTTATCAGTAAAAAAGTGTGGTTCAGAGCCTAATGTAATCGAAAATTGCATAAATGCTTGATTTGATTGCAGCATATTGCTGCCACATAAAGAAGCGATGACACAACACACAGCAAAAAAATAGGCGAGAGCTTGGCCTGTTTTGCGAAAGCCGAGTTGAACTAATCCATCGCGCAGATAAAACATGGGACCGCCATGAACTTGGCCACTTGCAGAGATTGTACGGTATTTGACTCCTAAACTGCATTCGAGAAATTTAGTAGACATTCCCAAAATACCCGCAATGATCATCCAAAAAGTCGCACCAGGTCCACCAATGGAGACCGCAATTGCTACGCCCGCTATATTTCCTAGTCCTACAGTGCCTGAAAGCGCCGTAGTGAGGGCCTGAAAGTGACTTACTTCACCGGGATCGCTAGAATTCGAATAGTCGCCTTTTATCACTTTAATGGCATGACGTATTCCTTTGAAGTTCAAAAAACCAAAATAAGGGGTAAAAATCAGGGACGCTGCGATTAGCCAGAGCACGATTAATGGCACTTGCGTGTCGCTTATCGTTATCGAATAAAAAATAATACGAGTAAATAGATCCGCTACAGGGGCAAGAAATTGGTTGATTGTATTGTCAATTGAGGAGTTGGCAAGGTTTAACTGAGTCATCTCAAAAAGAAAGGAAAGCAATTTTGACATACGATCACCGTTAATTATTTTTATTGTTTTAGATTATTGACGCCATATGGTTTTGTAGAATCAACATGCTTAAATTGTAAATAATTATGCATAAAAAAGATCGGGATATCTAGAGCCGTTATGGGGCAATTAGCGTTGTTTTTTTCAATGAATTAACAAGCATGCACTAGAATTTGGTGAACTCAACTTAGAGAAAGAGCAGATCGGTCCTTTCAATCTTTGTTTAGGCTTCCGAGGGGGAAGTCTTCTAATTAAGATAAATGTCGGTACGAAGACCCAATTATTAACTGTGAATAAGCCTCAATAAGTCTCACTTAATGAGGCTTATTTTTTTGGCGTGCTCTCTCAAATGTGGGTAAAAATTAACGATATATGCGTTCTAATTCAATCCTGAGGGTAGAGTCAAAAATTTTTTTACTGCATTGCCATTAAAAAAGTATTTTTGTTCTAAGAGTAAATGATTGAAATAGCAAAAATTTAGATCAGCAAATTGATTAAATTCAATATCTGACTAATTGCGCAACGAGTCCTTCAAAAGGCTACATCTGTTGTGGTGGTCGAAATTTAGCCATTATTAGGATACAATTTATACTTAGTGCGATTCTATTAAATCTGCATCTCGCACATCGACTAATTACGATACTTTGGAGTTTGGTATGAAATTAAAAAGGTTAACTTGTGGTGTTTTATTGGCGCTTGGCAGCCAAGTTGAAGCGAGTGAAGTCTGTAACAGTGAAGTTTACGGCGTCAACCTTAATGCAGGATCAAGTATTGTTAAGGTAAATCCATCAACGGGTCAATTTGATTTACATTCTAACGTATTGCAGCATTCAGATGCGCTAGCTTACCAAGCTTCAACCGATCGCCTATATTACGTAACAAAACCTATAAATGGTAAGCCACGTCTTGTGTATGTTGATATGGCGACCAAACAGCATATTGAAGTTGGGCCTACAACAGGCACTTATCGATTAGCATTTTCTCCAGATGATCAAGTACTTTGGGCATCGTCGGGTGACAAAGTATTTAATATTAATGTGAATGATGGTTCGATAAGTTATAAAAAGACGCTAACAGGCTTTGCCACGCAATCAGATAAGCTATGGGGTGACATTGTTTTTATCAATGACACCTTACATATAGTGACGAATAAAAAATTATTTGCGGTTGATTTAAATTCAGGCACTGTTCGCGAAGTTGGGATGCATAACTTAAAAGTGACGGGTTCAACGGTTGATAGTAAAGGGCAGCTGCTCGTTTCAAGCAATGCAGGAAATAATAAGACCGACTTGTATGCACTTGATTTATTAAATGCTAACCCTTCACTTCTGAGTACCGTCAATTATCGAATTAATGACTTAGCCACTCGGACAATCAGCCAACCAGATTGTACTGATTTGCAAAATAATGTCGCATCGATTGAAGCAATTAAAAACAATTCAGCAGAAGGCGATGTGTTACATGCTCGAGTTCACTTTGAGCAGAAATTGACGAGTGACACAGTTACTTATTTAAATATTGAAAGTGCTTCAGCTCATAAAAACATTGATTTTGACCGCTTTGTCGAATTGTCATTTGATAACGGCAATACATGGACCAGTGTTAAAAATATTTCGTCTATTTCAAGTACGGATTTAAGCGAAGGTTCGACGCATTTTGATATTCGTATTCACTCTTTCAAAGATACTGATGCAGAAGGTAATGAGAATTTTATTCTAGAAGCGTGGAGTGAAGGGCAAGCAGACAAAAAATCAAGAGTGTTAACCATTGTTGATTCCAACAGCCAACGTCCAGAAATTTCACATGTTGAGCTCAATTCTGAGAGCATCCCTGAAGGGGTTTACATGGTCGCAGATGTCACGTTATCAGAAGTAACTCAATCTGAATTTGCTCATTTTATTAGCCTAAATACAAACAGCGAAAACCCAGTGTTAAGCGCGCTTTCTCAAGACTTTGATTCTGAAATTGAAATTAGTTTTAATCGCGGTATTTCTTGGCAAGGAGTAGGTTCTGTTGGTGAGCAAATTAGGGCTCGAATTTACGAAGGCATATCTGAATATAAGCTCAGAGTTAAAGTCAAAGATGATTCAGTAGATGAAAGTGCTGAAACAGCGTCTATTTCAATTTCAGAATCCAGTGATGGTTTATTTGCAATTGAACAAACATTTACAATTAATGATGCAATTGCAAGCTGTTTGCCGCGAGTCATGTACACAATTGCACTCCCCAATCCGTTTAGTGAAGATGGCTATATGGACTTTGAGGTTGGATATCGTTCTGAAGCGAAATGTGATGGGCAATATAAGTTTGAACTAGTTGAAACAAGTATTTCTTATGTTGATAAAGCAAAGAAAGGCATCGATTTTAGTACCTTAGTGGATATTAAAGATATCAATTCTCATGAGTTTGAATTATTTTCTGTCGATGCAAGTGGTGTCGTAACGATCGATGTGCCTAAAGGTTCAGCTGGTTTTGTGGTTCGTGTATTTGGTAAGCCAGATGATTTAAATGAAGGCCCAGAGGAGTTTTCGTTATACACATGGGCATCTCCAGATAAATCTGATTTATTTATTAAAGATATTACGATCTTAGATGGTGACAACACGACGCCTTCAACGTTACCGAATGTTTCTCGTTTATCGATTAACCCGAACCCAGCGGCGGAAGGCCAAATAGCGCGAATTACTATATCACTTGAAAATGCAACGACGATTGCAGACAGCATTGTGAATGTGAATTTTGATGATATAGAAGCCACGAATGGTATCGATTTTGATAACATCTCAGCTGTTAGTTTTGATAATGGTAGTACTTGGCAAAGTGTTGATTTGAAATCGCAAACAGCTTTATTGTTACCGATCGGTACGCAGAGCGTATTAATAGATGTCACAACAAAAGTTGACACAGATTCAGAACAAACAGAACGCACATTATTTTCTGCTTGGGGTCAGGATGATCGAAGTGATTATGCAACCCGAGAATTAACAATTACAGATACCACAACAGCGACATTATCATTGAACAGTGTCAGTGGTAACGTGGTTGAAGGTGAGCAAGTCGAATTACGCGTCAGCTTAAATCAAGCGCTGAATAAAGATGCGGATGTCCGTATTGAAATTATCGATGGCACAGCTAAAAATGTTGAAGACTTCCTAGCGATTGATCATACGTTTACATTAGATGCTGGACAAGTAGATTACAGTTTATTTATTCCTACCTTTGATGACTTAGACCTAGAAGAAATTGAATTCTTTGATGTAAAAGTGACAGGTATTACTAATGTTTCTGGAACACAAACTTTACGTGTGTTTATTAATGATAATGAGCAAGCACCAACGATGCAGCAAGTTCGAGCTGTTGAAGACTCAGTAAAAGAAGGTGATGCGGCAAGTTTTGCTGTTACTTTAACACACGCGATTAACGCGCCTACTATGGTGAGCTTAGCTCTGACAGATGATACAGCTCAAGTAAAAAATGATTATTCAGCACAAGTAGAAATCAGCGTTGATGGTGGGGCCACTTGGTCATTAACTACGCTACCTAATGTCGTTGAAGTACCAGCGCAAACTTCTAGCTTCCTTGTAAAAGTAGCAACGATCCGTGATACAGAACGAGAGTCAGCTGAAGAATTTATGTTGCAGGCTTGGACAACACCAACGGCCTCAGATGCAGCGCAAGCTACAGGAACCATTACAGATAATGGTGCCCCAGTTGCTTCGGCTGATGTAGATGAAGTAAATGAAGACGGCTTAGCCAAAAATATTGATGTATTAAGTAATGATACGGATCCTGAAAACGATCCATTAACGGTTGCAAGCGCGACTTCTGCGCAAGGACCTGTTCAAATTAATGCTAACGGGACCTTAAACTTCCAACCAAACCCTAATTTTAATGGCGTCGCGACTATTACTTATGTGGTTGTTGATGAGTTTGGTGGAGAAGACACAAGTTATGTATCAGTCAATGTTTTACCGGTTAATGATGCCCCTATTGCTAAACCTGATGTAGCAAAAGTATCTGAAGATAGTCAAAATAATGTGATTGTTGTTTTGACAAATGACGAAGATATAGACGGTGATGTTTTATCTGTGACTGAAGTGTCGGCTAAAAATGGTCAGGTCGTCATTAATCCAGATGGCACACTTACTTACTCGCCAAAAGCGGATTTTAGTGGTCAAGATTTAATTAGCTATACGATTTCAGATGGTCAAGGCGGCAGCGCTTCGAGCACTGTTACTGTTACTGTTGACGATCAAAATGACGCACCAACGGCTACGCCGTTTACTGCAATTGTCAATGAAGACAGTGCTAATAATGTTGTTAATGTCTCAGCGTATTTAGATGATTCTGATAATGATACTCTGACCTTATCAGATCCTGCATCAGAAAATGGTGTAGTGACAATTATCGATAACGAAAGGTTAAGTTATACACCCAAACCAGGGTTTGTAGGTCAAGATACGATCACTTATACAGTGAGTGATGGTAACGGTGGGACAGCCCAAGGTGTCATTACAATGACAGTCAAAAATGTCAATGATGGACCTACGGCTCAACCTAAAGCTGTTGAAGTATTAGAGAATAGCCAAAGTAACACTATTTCACTTACAGATGTATTAGCAGATGCGGATAACGATACTTTAACGATATCTAACGTCAATGCACAACATGGTACAGTGACTTGGCAAAACGGTCAGTTAGTTTATACACCACAGGCTAGCTATTCAGGTGCGGATAAAATTACTTATACAGTAAGTGATGGTAATGGTGGCGGCGCTTCGGGATATGTTGATGTAACGATTAAGCCGATTAATGCGACTGTTTCATTGATTGCTGTCAGTGGCGGAAGTGTTGAAGAAGGTGCAACTGCAACGTATAAAATCGTACTCAACCAAGCTATTTCAAACGATGCGTCAATCGAAGTTAAAGTAAATAATGGTACAGCCATTAGAGGCAGTGATTATACCTTCACTAATACGACCATGACTGTACCAGCAGGGCAGACTTATATCCAGTTTGCAGTCCCTACAATTCAAGATACAACTCATGAAGATTCGGAAACTTACACAGTTAGTATTGCTGCGAAAAGTAATGCAGTGGGTAATGCACAGTTACAAACCGTGATTATCGACAATGATTGTATACCTGCAGAATACACACGAATTAATTATCGTTATATCCGAGAAGATGCGGGGTGGAATAATGATTGGGGTATTAAAGTAGATAATAAATACACCAAATTATTAGATGAAAATGGACCAGCAGGCTCATTCGATGTGCCACTAGATAAAACCATCACTTATGTATTGGCGCGAAATGGAAATGCAAATAACCTGACCACAGATTTTGTTTGGAAAGGAACTCAGCAACATTGGGAAGACACAGCAGGTGGCGATGCCGACTACAATGACTTTGTAGTCAATGTTACGACAACCAAAGTGTCATATGGTTGTAAGTAACATTCCGATACTAAATTTATAATAAAAAAGCCAGTGACTCTCACTGGCTTTTTTATTTTGTAAAGTATGAGGCATAAAACTCACCTGACTAGCACTCAATCACTGTTAAACCTATATAACCTGAGCTGCACATAAGAAATGGAACTAAATGCCCTTGCGGTGATCAGATCTTTCGACCAAGAAACATTAGATTACCGAGGCAAGGGCATGAATAACTTAGATGCAATTTACGTAGATGTCGATGATTTTTGTTTATTGTTTGAACCTCAATGGCTTAAACACCTAATAGAATCAGGTGAAAAGCAACGCATTAAGCCATCTCGACTATCCTCTAGCGAAGTGATGACTATATTAATTGCTTTTCATCAATCAGGTTATCGCGATTTTAAAACTTACTACACCAAATTTGTTTATCAGTATTGGCGACATTATTTTCCTGATTTAGTCAGTTATACACGTATGTTGAAGTTACTTCAGGCCACGTTACCTGCTCTGTGCAGCTATCTGAAGCAGCGCTTTGATAAACCAACAGGCATTGCATTTATCGATTCCACTTCTCTCAAGGTGTGTCACAACATGCGTATTCCTCGTCACCAAGTTTTCGCGGGAGAAGCCAAACGAGGCAAAGGAACAATGGGCTGGTTTTATGGCTTTAAACTTCACCTCATCATGAATGATGAAGGGGGTTTATTAGCTGTAAAAGTGACAGCTGGGAATGTTGATGATAGACAGCCGGTATTAGATATGGTTGATAATGTTACAGGTAGTTTATACGCTGATAAAGGTTATGTATCTGCAAACTTAAAAGCGGAACTTGCTGAGCAAGGCATTGATTTTATTACAGGTCAACGAAGTAATATGAAACGTCAGCCAATATCATCTTGGGATAGAGCGATGTTATCAAAGCGTTTCATCATTGAAACAGTTTTCGACCAGCTGAAAAATATGGCTCAAATAGACCACACAAGGCACCGCAGCTGCATCTCATTTATGGTTAATTTAATGGCTGGATTAATTGCCTATACTTTTCAGACTAAAAAGCCGAGTATAAAAGTGACTCGGCTTTAATTCTTATGCAGATCTGAGGTTATATAGACAGGCCTTGCCCCATCTTTCGTGGCGCTTTTGCTCGCAAATCCACATTCAGAGTTTCAAACTTGTCACCTAAAGTTCACCATTGCGTTTAAACCGGCTTTTAAAAGTGTCCGCAGCGGACGCTATTATGTGTCCGCGGTCAGTAATAAATCTGAACTAATATAGAAATACCTTTAATTTTCAATAGGTTAATTTTTGTTGGTTGTTGGCACGCATTTCGAATTATTAAGCTCAGTACAGTTTAAAAGGAACAGACATGCTACTGACAATGCTATTTTTTTCAGCGCCAATGATGGTCATTTTGATCGCAGTTTTTATTGCGCAGTGTGAGTCACTTTTACATTCAGTCAGCGCAGGAGAGCCGTTATGATTAAAGATACCAGTGCTCAAGATACTCGGATCACACAAACTAAACCAAAAATGGCCCGTATTCTCGTATTCTCGTTGTTTGCTTGTGGGCTTAGCGTGTTAGCTTGGCAAGGTTTGAACGTTTCAACATCTGAGCTTTCAGTTGATAGCCGCCGAGTGCAGTTTGCTCAAGTTGAGCGGGGAGACCTAATTCGAGATGTTTCGGCAACAGGCCGAATCGTTGCTGCGAATGCGCCACAAGTGTACAGTCCTGAGCAAGGGTATGTTGATTTACTCGTACAGCCAGGCGATAAGGTCGCCAAGAAGCAGGTGATTGCTAAAGTAGCCAGTCCAGAACTTAATAATAGCTTAAAGCAACAAGAATCTGTGTTACAGCGCCTGCGCGGAGAGTTAGATCGCCAAAAACTCAATGCGCGCCGCCAAGCATTAAGTTTAACAAAAACGCTAGATTTAGCCCAAGTTGAGCTGACTGCTGCAGAGCGTGAAAACCGCCGTGCTGAATTATCAATTAAAAAAAGTTTAATTAGCCAAATAGATTTAGAAGCGGCGGCGGATAATTTATCACGAGCTAAATTAAGCTTTGCTCATGCCAAACAAGAAGTCGATCTTGCAAAAGATACCTTAGCATTTGAATTTAGGTCAGCAAAAAGTGATGTTGAACGCCAGCAGCTAGTTGTCGATGATCTTGCTCGACAAGTTCGAAATCTTGAAATAAAAGCGCCCGTTGCAGGGATTGTGGGTAATCATCTTGTGCAACAAAAGGCTGCAGTCAGTGCCAGCCAAGCGCTGATGACACTAGTTGATTTGAGTGCGTTTGAAGCTGAATTACAGGTTCCAGAAAGTTATGCAAATGAACTGGGTCTTGGAATGAGCGTGGAGCTCAGCGTTGGTGCGAAAAATATTATCGGTACATTGTCAGCTATTTCACCAGAAGTGAGCGGTCGAGAAGTGACCACTCGCGTTCGTTTTTCAGGACAAGAAAGTCAAAGTTTACGACAAAATCAACGTGTAACCGCTCGGATCTTATTAGAGAATCGTGAAAATGTCTTGATGGTCAAGCGTGGTGCATTTATGCAACAAGGCGGATTTGTTGCCTATAAAGTTGAAGGTGAAATTGCATCACGCATTGAAATTGCCATTGGAGCGACCAGTATTTCAGCAGTAGAAATCAATAGAGGTGTGGCAGAAGGCGACACACTCATCGTGTCAAGTTATGAGCAGTTCGCTAATGCTGAGCACATTCTGTTACGTTAACCCAATTAAATATACTTGTTGTTTCAACCAAACAACTTACCAACCAAAAAGTTCAGCAGGGATAAGAATATGTTAGAAATGAATAATATAAGCAAAATTTATCAATCAGAATTAGTACAAACACATGCCTTACGTGAATTCAATTTAAGAGTCAATGAAGGGGAGTTTATCGCTGTAACAGGTCCTTCAGGATCCGGTAAAACCACTTTTTTAAACATAGCCGGCATGTTAGAGCCCTATACATCTGGCCAGTATTTATTAGATGGAACCGATGTTGGCATCTTAAATGATAATGCGTTAGCTGAGCTCCGGAATGAAAAAATAGGATTTATTTTCCAGGGATTTAATCTAATTCCTGATTTAAATTTGTACGAAAATATCGAGGTTCCTCTGCGCTACCGGGGGATTAAGGCCGCCGAACGAAAGCGCCGCATTGAAGAGTGCTTAGAGCAGGTGGGGTTAGCGGCACGTGCAAAACATTTACCCCAACAGTTATCAGGCGGACAGCAACAGCGCGTAGCCATTGCTCGAGCGTTAGCGGGTAAACCCCGATTTTTATTGGCCGATGAGCCAACGGGTAATCTCGATAGCTTAATGGCACGCCAAGTAATGGAATTGCTAGAACAGATCAATAGAGAAGGCGCGACCATTGTTATGGTGACACACGATCCTGATTTAGCGCGTCGTGCACCAAGAAATATTCAGGTGGTTGATGGCCAACTTGCAGATTTTACTTTGTACCAAGGCTCACCAGAGACGATGAATCACCCCAGCTTGAAGGTAGGAGCCTAATATGTTTTTTTATTACTTGGATTTGAGTTGGCGAAGTTTGAAACGCACACCTTTGGTGAGCTTTTTAATGATTTTGGCTATTGCTATAGGGATTGGTGTGACTATGACCAGTTTATCGGTCTATCACATGATGTCGATGGATCCGATCCCCTCGAAAAGTAATCGTTTATTTATGGTGCAATTGGAAACATTAGATGATGGTGATGGCTGGTGGACGAGCGACAATATGCCTAAACAGCTCACATTTCAAGACAGCGAAAATCTTCAGTATGCAGCGCAAGCATTCAAACAAGCCGCAATGGTCAAAACGGGCTTTGCAGTGCATTTAAATAATCCTGCATTTAAGCCTTTGTTGCATTCTACACGGGCAACCGGCCGAGATTTTTTTAGTATGTTTAATGTGCCATTTTTATATGGTTCAACATGGTCTAAAGAAGCGGGCCAAACAGGCGATTCAGTTGTGGTTATTGGTGAATCTCTTAATCAAAAGTTGTTTGGTGGAGGAAACAATGTTGGCAAAACGCTCTATTTGGATGATGAAATATACACTGTAGTGGGGATTATCCAAACGTGGTCATTGTCGAGTAAATTCTATGACTTAAATAATGGGGCATTTCACGAAACTGAGCAAGTTTACATCCCATTTTCTCAAGTGAGACTGAAAGAATTGGAAAGCTGGGGAAACAATAATGGTTGGAAACATGAAGACATTAAAACAGCGGCAGATAAGCTTAATTCAGAAATTTTTTGGTTACAGTTTTGGGTCGAGTTACCGAGTTCTCAAGATGTCGAACACTATCGAACTTTCTTAAGTCATTATATTCAAGAGCAAAAAAAATTAGGCCGATTTAAAAGAGCCAATCCACGCGTGCAGCTTCGCAACGTTAATCAATGGCTGCAATATAATGAAGTGATTAGTGAAGACAATAAAGTTTTAGTCGGCTTGAGCTTTATGTTTTTAGCTGTGTGCTTGGCGAATATTTTAGGATTACTCCTTGCAAAATTTTTGCGCAGAGCGCCAGAAGTGGGCGTGAGAAGGGCTCTAGGGGCGAGTAAAACCCAAATATTTTCTCAGCACTTAGTCGAAGTGTTAGTCCTTGGGTTTATCGGTGGGATAGCTGGAATTATCATCGCACAATTTGGTTTAATGGGGATCCGCCTCTCAGGGAGTGGTTATGAGGGGCTTGCCGTTATGGATTTCCAAATGTACCTGAGTGCTCCTTTGATCTCAATGACTGCTTGTGTACTTGCGGGCCTTTACCCCGCTTGGTTAGTGTGTCGAACAAACCCCGCCATTTATTTAAAAAGCCAATAGGATGCAGATAATGTCAGAGATTAAACCTATTATAAGTTCTTTGCTGCGCGCGCGAGTCGGTGCGGTTTTATTAATCGTGCAAATCGCCTTAACACTAGCCATTGTGAGTAATGCGGCTTTTATGATCAACGATCGGATTGCTTATTTAAATCAACCTACAGGATATGATGAACAAACCCTGTTTAAATTTAACGTTACAACTTTTGGTAAAGAGATTGACCTCATCCAACAGTTTGAATTGGATGAAGCGGCGATCCGAACAATTCCAGGCGTGATTAATGCGGTAATGTCCAATCAAGTGCCGATCAGTGGTAGTGGTGATTCGACAGGCTTTGCATTAAAACCACGCTCTGAACCTGCGCCTTCAGTTCGTTCATCGTTTTTTATGGGGGACGAACATTTTTCTGATGCTCTGGGGATTAAAGTAATCGCTGGGCGTAACTTTAGTAGTGATGATGTCATTATGAGCAATGATTACTCTAAATTTCCCACTGTGGCGTTAGTGAGTAAACAATTTGCTGACGATATGTTTATGGATTCATCAGGGCTCGGTGAAATAATTTATTATGGCGATAACCCGCTAACTGTGGTTGGTATCTTGGATCATATGACTGGACCTTGGCTGAGTGACTCAAAGGCAAATAATGTGGTGATCATTCCCTTTGCAATTGGTCAGTCAATTCGTAAGTTTATTGTACGAACCGAACCTGGGATGCGCGAGGAAGTCATGAATCAAGTGGAAGATGTGCTGCTTGGTCTCGAGTCTCAACGTGTTATTACTGACTTAACCGGTTTGGATGAAAAAAAAGCGCAATATGTTGCTCAAGATCGGTTAATGATGAACATGTTAATTATCTTAATTGTCATTTTAATGATTGTAACTGCTATGGGGATTTTTGGCCTCACCTTGTTCAATATCAGTAAACGAACCAAACAAATAGGTACCCGTCGCGCCCTGGGTGCAAAAAAGTCCGATATAATCAGTTACTTTTTGGTTGAAAATGGATTAATTAGTGCCGTTGGCTTGGTATTGGGGGCATTGTTAGCTATCGTACTAGGCAAACAATTGATGAGTCTTTATTCGTTACCACAGCTGAATACGTGGTTTATTGTAGCCACGTCTGTATTTATTTTTTCCATGAGTATGTTGGCAGTGTATGGCCCAGCAAAGCGCGCGGCGAATATTTCGCCAAGCATTGCTACGCGTACTGTCTAAACAAACTCTGAGCAGCGAAATAAGCCATTAGTTATTACACGCCATTAAGGAAGATAACAAAAAGAATGTGTAAAATTTTAATTGTTGATGATAATCCAGCGATTTTAGAGTCGCTGGCTTTATTACTCGAAATTCATGATTACCAAGTAGTGTGTGCTAAAACGCCATTTGAAGCGCTGCAAATTGTCCGCTATCAGCGAGTTAGTTTGGTACTGCAAGATATGAATTTTAGTGCTGACACCACTTCTGGCGAAGAAGGTGTGACGTTGTTTCATGATTTAAGGGTTATTAATCCGACATTACCCATTATTTTAATGACAGCTTGGACAGAATTGGAAACTGCGATTGAGCTAGTTAAAGCTGGCGCAGCTGATTATCTTGCTAAGCCTTGGGATGATCATAAGTTATTGGTCAGTATTGCAAATCTTATTGCTCTGGGTGATGCGACTAATCAAAATGAAACCCTCACTAGGCAACAAAATGAGCGCACTTTTGTTCATCAACAACATGACTTAGTGGGTCTTGTTTATGCAAGCACTGCGATGCAGCGCATCGTTGATATGGCTTTACAATTAGCTAAATCAGATGTCTCAGTGCTTATTACCGGTCCTAATGGTAGCGGCAAAGATCGTATCGCACATATTATTCAGGCCAACTCAGCTTTGGCGCACCAGCCTTTTATTAAAGTCAATGCTGGGGCGTTACCACAAGACCTGATTGAAGCTGAGCTTTTTGGTGCTGAAGCCGGGGCTTATACTGGCAGCAATAGCCGACGAGTCGGACGTTTTGAAGCCGCTGATGGCGGCACGCTCTTTTTAGATGAAATCGGTAATTTACCTTTGTCTGGACAGATGAAACTCTTGCGAGTATTGCAAAGTGGTGAGTTTGAGCGTTTAGGCTCAGTTGCTACGCAAACGGTCTCTGTAAGAGTGATTTCTGCCACAAACGCAGATCTGCGTTTGGATATTGCGGCCGGTCGTTTTAGAGAAGATTTATTTTACCGTTTGAATGTTATTGAGCTGCAGCTACCGGCCTTGAATGAACGCGTTGATGATATTCTCCCATTAGTTCATCATTTTTTACCTAACCGAGAGTTAAGCGTGATGGCTGAACAAGCACTCTTGGCGCATCCGTGGCCAGGAAATGTCCGTGAACTTGAAAATGCCTGTAAACGAGCCGCGGTTCTCAATCCGCATGGTCAGTTAGAAGCGCAAGACTTTGCGTTGGCAAGGCATAATGTTGCTGAGAAAATAGCAACAACTCGTGTACAAGAGCCTGATAAGTCAGAGCTTGAACAGGCAATGCATCAATATCACGGAGTGATCGCAAAAGTGGCTCGCCATTTTGGTTTAAGCCGTCAAGCATTGTATCGGCGTTTACAAAAATTTGAGATTGAGTATTAATGCTAGGATTTCACTCCCTTCAAACAAAATTATTAGCGTTAGTGGCATTTACTACTGCAGCGCCTGTCGGCTTACTGGTATGGCAACAGTCCTGGCCTTTTGGCTTGAGTGCATTTCTGATGCTATTTGCGATTATGGGGAGTGTATTCTTCGCTTATCGTCTAATACGTCCGACTATGCAAGGGTTAGATGCGTTAGAGTTGGGGTTATTGAATTTCAAAGATGGTGATTTTTCGACATTACTTAATTATCAAGGGCAAGATGAGTTAGGGATGTTGTGTGGATTGTACAATGATACCGCCCAAAAACTTCGTCAAGATAAGCAATGGATTTATCAGCGGGAGCTGATGCTTGATAAGGTGCTGCAAAGCTCGCCTCAAGCATTATTATTAATAGATGATAGTCAGCACTTAGTATATTCGAACCAAACTGCACGTGAGTTATTTTTACACGGTAAAAAGCTTGAAGGCTCATTACTTACTGATATTTTAGCAACGGCTCCTGAGGCTTTAGGGATTGCGCTTACTCATGGCAAAGATGGTTTATTTAGTTTTGAAGTGGCAGAGAATGATATCCAAACTTGGCATTTATCGACAGGGCGTTTTTTACTCAATAATCAATACCATCACTTATATTTATTTAAGCATTTAACCCGAGAGCTTAGCCGTCAAGAGGTTGCTGTATGGAAGAAAGTCATCCGTGTTATCAGTCATGAATTGAATAATTCTCTGGCCCCTATTTCGTCGATGCTACACAGTGGTCAAGTATTGGCGGGGAAACTCGACGAGCCTCGTCTAGCACGTGTATTTAACACGATTGATGGTCGGATCCGCCATTTAAGTGAGTTTATACAAGGTTATGGTCGATTTGCAAAACTGCCGACTCCACAGCCTGCCAGTATTGAGTGGCAAGAACTTATTAATACATTAAAACTACAATGGCCATTTCAATTTTGTGGTGATGTCCCAACAGCTTCAGGGTATGCCGATCGCGCTCAGTTAGAGCAGCTTTTAATCAATTTATTAAAAAATGCTCATGAATCAGGTTCTAAGCCTGAAGACATTGAAATAAGTATTGCTTTAACAAACGAAGGTGTTCAACCAGGTCATCTCATTAGTATCAATGATCAGGGCAAAGGAATGACAGAGACTGTGATGAACAATGCTTTGTTACCTTTTTATTCAACTAAGCCGAGTGGCTCAGGACTTGGTTTAGCACTGTGTCGTGAAATAGCCGAGGCGCATCAAGGAAAAATAAGTATTTATAATCGCTCACATGGGGGAGTCAGTGTAAAAGTATGGCTTCCACTCTCGTGTTTTAGTTAAAAGGGGTTTTATCAGCTAAATCGCTCATTTTTTGGGTGTTATTAGCTGATATTATTGAATTTATGTATTTTTAACTGCACATATTGCCTATAAGAGCCACAACGCCATAGCCACTCACAGGGTCCGTATTTAAAGTAACGTAACCAAATGGCACTAAAATAAGCTTGTAGCGTAAATATGATAAAAGCAATGATAAAACACGCTGCAGGACTCAGTGTTTGATAAAGGCTTAATCCGATTGCTGAAAATAAAAATAACCCGATGAGGCTTTGCAGTAGATAATTGGTGAGTGCCATTTTTCCAACGTAAGCAAAAGGCATAAGAACTCGCTTCGCAATACCTTTTTGCCATAGCCATGCCAACCCCCATAAGTAACACAAGCCTAAACTGACATCACTGAGAAACATGGCTTTGAACCAAATAGGTCGCAAGACTTCATGAGTGTACAAACTGGTGTGAGGTAAGATAAATAAAAATGAAACTTTGTAAATCACGCCAAGTAAGGTAACTAAAATCGCGGTTTTTTGATGATAGGTGACCCAATCTTGACTACCTAGGATGTGCGAGGATTTACCAGCGGCAATGCCCAGTAAAAACATTGATAAAGCCATCGGGCTTAAGTAAAAAAGCAGCATGGGGAAATTTGCAAGATATTCATGCCAATGGAGATTAATGATTGCACCATAACTCTCTTTTTGTAAAACGTGAATAATGCCTTGTTCAGAGTACTGTAATAGCGCGGCATCGAATGAAAATGGTATCACTTCGGTAAAATACTGAGACAGATTGTCATAGAAAGGAAAGAACAACAGTATTGTCGCAATTAAGATGAGATTTTCTTTCTTTACATGGATAAATAACAAACAAAGCAAACCTAAAATTGCATATAAATGCAGCACATCTCCTGACCATAAGAAGTGGATATGTGCGATACCAAAGCAAAAAAGTATCAACATCCTGCGCGAAAAGAACCCAAAATACGCTTCGTTATTTAGTCGCTTTTTTTGCATTTGCATAGCTAAACCAAAACCAAATAAAAAAGAAAAAATCGGAAAAAATTTATTATAAAAGAACAGTTGAAGAATTCGATTAATAACCAGACTCACTGGATCGTTGAAGTTGGCGAAATATGCATCTTGATTGATAAACAAGCAATTCATGATGGTGATATTAATAAAAAATATGCCAAAAATGGCAAACCCTCGAAATACGTCGAGGAGGGGAAGTCGCGTGTGATAAGGGGATGTCATGAATTTTATTGTTTTTAAGTTATTTTAATTGTTCTTGTCTTGCGTTTGGAGCTTGCGAGTAAAATCATCTTTGACGATATCGAGTGCGGCGAGTACATCAGCAGGATCCAGATCATGCTGCTCGAGCAGCATAATCAAATCTATGGCGAGTTGCACATGTTGCGGTGCGCTCGCTAATTGCTCGCTAATATCACTCATGGGTATTGCGTTTGGCAATTAAGTTGAGAGCGACTTTGATTGCTTCTTTTACTTTGGCTTCCATTTCTATCCGCTCTTTTTGCGGCGAATAAAACGCCATGTCGACTTCAAAGCGTATGTAGCGAGTCGGAAGGTGATTGAGAACCGTACAGCAAAAGTCGGCCAAAGTGTCATCGTCGAATTTCTTATCAATTTTTTGTTTGACGATTTCATCTAACATGAGTTTTTCATAATAATTGTGAATGTCATCATGTAGTTTCATAGCGCTCTCCAATATATAAAATACACGGTCAGTGTGTTTATGCTGATTATAAATGTAACACTTAACTGCTCATTATGAGAATTAATTCGTTGATATTTTACTCTTTATTTAGCTTTAAGTAGGTGATGTACTCGTCAAGCTGGCTTTGATTAATTGCCAATGTACCTCAGCTAGTTGCTCGACATTGCGTTGATATCCTCCTCCTAACGCACACGCTAGCGGTAAGCCTAGTTGTTGGCATGTATTTATTACGTACAGATCACGTTGATAAACGCCTTCTAAACTGATATTGAGGTAGCCAAGTTCATCGCCTTGATAGATATCAGCCCCAGCATTGTAGAGCACTAAATCGGGTTGGTAGAGTCGGATGCTCAATTCTAAGGCTTGCTGCACTGTTTCAAGGTATTCCTCATCAGTGCAACCGCGATTAAGCGGGAAATCCAGATCCGAGATTTGTTTTTGTGCGGGGAAGTTCTGTTGACAATGAACAGAGCAAGTGATGATTTCGGGGTGCTGTTGAGCAATTTGTGCGGTTCCATCTCCTTGGTGTACATCAAGATCAAAAATAAGGACTCGTTCAGCTTTTTGTGCTTGAATGCAATGCGCAGCAGCAATGGCTAGATCGTTGAAAATGCAAAAACCACTGCCAAACTCACGATGCGCATGGTGATAACCGCCGCTAAGATGGATGGTTAAGCCATGGCTTAATGCCGTTTCTGCACTGGCGATGCTCGCACCTATGGACTGAAATGTCCGTTTTACTAACTGTGGTGTCCAAGGAAATCCCAACTTACGAATGGCTTTCTCTGAAAGTGTGCCAGTAATAAATGCATCAATGTATTGCGGATCATGGCAAAGCCGCAGCTGCTCTATCGTGGCGGGCAGTGAATATTGACTAATCGAGACATCTAATGAAGCATGAGATAATTTTTCGAACAAGTACTGATATTTTTTGATTGGAAAGCGGTGTTTAGGGCCAAGAGGTAGGTCAGAATAAACGGGGTGATAAAAGAAATACGGTGTCATTTTGATTTTTCGGCTCGTTGAATTTTCTCTTCGATGGCGCTGATCGCTTTTCGGCAGCGGCCTAAACGACCGTGTAAAGCAAGAATTTCGAGGTTTATCTTACTGGCTTGTTCAGTAGAAGCTTTATCGAGTTGCAAACGGCGCAGTGAGACCATTTCGTTTAATCGTCGTTCGAATTCATGGTGTTCAGATAGCTCTTTGTATAACTCATGGGACGATTGCATTACATGTTGCACTGCTTTTTTGTAATATTTTTTACGAGTGGCTTGGTTTTCTTTTGCCCAAACTGGAGTGGCTTTTAATACGCGAACGATTGCTTCAAGTTGTAAAGAGATTTTTTCGACCGCAAAAGTGTAGCTGTTGCGCTGTGTCATCGCAGGCATACAGGCGAGGGCGTCGGAAATTTCATCTACATAGTCAGCCAAAAGTAAACTTTTACTACTAAACAAGTGGGGATCGAACAATTGTTGTTTGTGGCGAAAATGGCGGTTTTTATCGAGCAGCTTCGCGTTATCGAATTGTTTTGCGTCGTGTCTGAGTTTATTTATTTGTGCTTCGAGTCGCTCTAGAACCGTTAAACTCATACAAAATACGCCTCATAAATCAGTTTTGAAGCCAGTAAAATAACCATAGTATTAAATAAAGGTTTAATTAATTTACTACCAAATTTAATTGCAGAATGGGCCCCTAACCATGCCCCAAACATCAAAAAAGCGCCCATGGTAATGCCTAATAAAAAATTGACATGACCCAGTACGATAAATGCTGCTAACGAGACGACATTGCTGACAAAGTTCATGGAACGCGCTAAACCACAATTGAGTAGCAAATTCATTTTATACAAATACGCATTACTAGCCGTCCAAAAAGCGCCAGTACCTGGGCCCGCAAGACCATCGAAAAAGCCTAAACTGAGTCCTTGTCCGACTTGTTTTGCGTCTAAATGCGGAATGTTATCAGGCATTTTGATACTTTCACCGTGATTTAGACGGCCAAAAATGCTGTAAATAGCGACTAAAATAATAATAAGGGGTAATAACTTATTTAGCATATCTGTTGAAAGATAATCGACTATTAAAGTGCCCAATAGCGCGCCAACTGCAGTGGCGGCGATGGATTTTTTCCAAAAGCTGGGGGTAAATAATTGCTTTTTATAATAAGTGACGCTGGCCGTTAATGAGCCAAAACTGGCCGCTAATTTGTTGGTGCCGAGAACCAAATGTGGTGGCAGACCAGCAGTGAGTAAAGCAGGCACAGTCAGCAGACCGCCACCGCCAGCAATAGCATCAATAAATCCGGCAGCAAAAGCAACTGCACATAAAATGGCCCAAGTCGATGGGTCCAGAGCGAGTTCTAACATTAATAGTCTATTTGTCTTTTAAACGGGGGTAAAGAGTCAAGCATTGCTTTACCGTAACGTTTACTAATGAGGCGCCGATCGAGTATGACAATTCGGCCTGAGTCACGTTCTTTTCGCAGCAGTCTACCACAGCTTTGCACTAACTTCTTAGACGCATCTGGCACAGTTATCGACAAAAAGGCATTACCACCGCGCTTTTGAACATACTCAGCTTGAGCCTCTTCTACAGGAGAAGTGGGCACAGCAAAAGGTAATTTAGTAATGATCAGATTTGTTAAGTAAGCACCAGGCAAATCTAGCCCTTCAGAAAGCCCCTGTGTGCCCATTAAAATTGAGCCATTGCCGCCATCGATTTTACTTTTATGCAAACTCAACAACGATTCTCTCGAAGCTTCCCCTTGAATTAGTAAACTCAAGCCTTTTGAGCGTAAGCCTTTGGCGACCTCACCCATTTGCCAATAAGATGAAAACAAAATTAAATTACCTTCATCTTGTTTTATAAAATCAGGTAAACAGCGAATTAAGTTTTGGGTAAAGTTTTTATCGGTCGGCTCACAATCCATTTTGGGTATATGAATAAGTCCTTGGTTCGGGTAATCAAAGGGGGAAGGCACTTTTAAGTACTTCACCCCTTCTTCGCCGGCAAGGCCTGATTCATACGAAAAATGATCAAAATTCCCTAACGCAGTAAGTGTGGCGGAGCATAAAACAGCGCCAGCACACTCGTTCCACAATTTATCTTTGAGATAAAAACCGACTTCTATTGGGCAGTCAGCTAAGAGATGATCATGATTGTTTTTATATTCAAGTTGTTTTAACCAGCGCGCATGAGGGGTAGTTTGGCTCGAATGGGTGAGGTTAAACCATAGCTTATTGAAGTTTTCAACGCGCTGAAGATATACGCCTGTTTCGGATAAAATGGGTTCGGCTACTTGAGCTTTGACATCGCCATCGCTTAAATCTTGCGTGAGTGCGTCATGCATTTTTCTGAGGTGTTTTAAAATAAGTAATGAGGCATCATTGAGGTCTTTACTGAGAGTCGATAACGTTTTGGGAAGCTCACCATCTTTGAAGCGATAGACATTATCTTCATTAAATTCAAATGGTGTTTCACTTAAAAAATCACGCACTTTTTTGAGTAACGAGTTGGCATCATTAATGGCATCGGCTAGTTTAAAGTTTAGGCCTATCGCACGTTGTGACGAAATAGCGTTAGCTAACTTTTGATTGAACTTAAGCAACTTTTCGAGCCACTCTAGCGTGCCTTTGATGGTGCCCGAGGCAGATGAAAAGTCGCGAGTGATTTGCGGCAAATGGTGCGCTTCGTCGATAACATAAACGCAATTATCAGGTTCAGGTAAAATGGTGCCCCCACCTAAATCAAGATCAGCCAATAATAAACTGTGATTGACAACCAGCACGTCCATTTGATTGAGGCGGTTCCGTGATTGGTGAAATGGACAGTGTTGATGGCCGCTTAACTGACGTTGACACGAGTGTTTATCACTGGCTATGAGGTGCCAAACCGCATCAGGGATGGTGTCGGCCCAACTATCGCGATCACCAGCCCATTGGTTTTTTTGGTAAGCCGTTTGTAATTGCAGTAGGCATTTTTTTTCCATATCTGATAGCGGGGTTGAACTAAGGGGAATGAACTCAAGCTGTTGCGGTGACTCCTCGAGTGCCATAGCCAGTTTTTGCGCGCATATATACCGGTTGCGACCTTTTACTAAATCAAATTTAAAGTCGAGGCCTGAGTGTTTGGCAAAAAAAGGTAATTCTTTTTCAATTAATTGTTCTTGCAGTGCTACTGTTGCGGTGGAGATGACTAATTTCTTGTTTTTACTAAATGTATAGGGAAGTGCCCCTAAACAGTATGCAAGCGATTTACCGGTTCCAGTTCCAGCTTCCATAACGCAAATTCGCTGAGTTTTGTGGTATTCGCCACTCAGGGTTTTAGCAATTTCAGCAACCAGGTAATTTTGACCTTTTCGTGGTTTGTAGTCACAGAGGTTGTCGGCCACTTGTTGATGTATGTGACGTATGGTTTTTTTTAGCGCATCAGAAAGCATCAAACAAGCCTAAAATAAGGAAAAGAAATGAGTCAAACACTCTGTTTGACCACAGATTAAAAAACGCATTTTAGAGTGTCAGGAAAGTGCGTACAATAAAAAACATTCACAAACTTATATTCGTGTAGCCAATTGAGCGTGAGCGTGTCAACTTCTAACTATGAATACTTCAGTGGGTTTGTTCTCACTAAGCAACAATTTAAAACTCGAGAAGGGTTTGCTCTGTGTTATTGGCTTGCGACCGAGCACGGGCCTGTCCGCGCCATTGTTGATCAACAAGAAGCGGTGTTTTTTATTTTAGCGTCGGACTTACCTCAGGTGATAAATGTTTTGTCTGAGCGGGGCATCAGGCCAAGAACACAGATCTTGTCATTAAAAACATTCCAACAGCAGGTTGTGGCTGCGTTGTATTTTCGTTCATTAACTGACTTTTATGATACAAAAAAATATTTAACGGCGAATCATATTCGTATTTTGGAAGGAGATATTCGCCACAGTGAACGTTTTTTAATGGAACGCTTTATTCGTGGTTCAGTAAAGGCGGGAGGGGAACTAAAACGAGGTCAATTCTTTTCGACTTTAACGCATACTAAAATGAAGTCTTGTGATTATCTTCCTGTGCTGAAAATGGTATCTCTTGATATTGAATGCAGTGGTAAAGGAATTTTATATTCTGTAGGCCTTTTTGGTAAAGACATTGCCAAAGTGATTATGGTTGGGGAGTCACAAACTGATACTCAAGAAATTATTTGGGTCAAAGATGAAACTCAGCTTTTATCTGAACTTGAACTTTGTATTAGTGAGTACGATCCGGACGTCATTATTGGTTGGAATGTGATTGATTTTGATTTTACTTTATTGGTTCGTCGCGCTGAGCAATTAGGGTTGGAGCTACGACTTGGCCGTGGTGCACAAAAAGTTCAACTAAAAGACTCGAAAGTAGCCAAGTTATTGGTACCGGGTCGCGTTGTACTGGATGGGATTGACACCCTAAAAAATGCCACTTACCAATTTTCGACTTTTAGTTTAGCGAATGTTGCTCACCAATTGCTTGGTGAAAAAAAACTAATTGATTCTGATGACCAATTATCTGAGATTGAGTGGCAATTTAAACATGATAAGTTGGCACTAGCCGCATACAACTTAAAAGACTGTCAACTTGTTTGGAACATTTTTGAACAAGAAAAACTGCTCGAATTTGCATTACTACGCACACAGTTAACAGGTTTAGATATCGAGCGACAAGGAGGCTCAGTTGCGGCTTTTGTAAATTTGTATTTACCTTTGATGCACCGCAGTGGTTATGTAGCGCCCAATCTTGGCGATCAAGATGTGAATTTTTCAAGTCCAGGGGGGTATGTGATGAACTCCGAGCCAGGTTTATATAAAAATGTGATTGTTTTAGACTTTAAAAGTTTGTATCCCTCGATTATCCGTACCTTTTTGATCGATCCTATTGGCTTGATTGAAGGCTTGAACGATCCTAATGAAGCGGTACCAGGTTATCACGATGCATTATTTTCGCGTACAAAACATCATTTACCTCAGTTGATCGACCACTTATGGCAAGCGCGCGATGAAGCTAAAGCGGAAAAAAATCAAATGCGCTCTCAAGCGATAAAAATCATCATGAATAGCTTTTACGGTGTGTTGGGCTCATCAGGATGCCGTTTTTATGATCCAAGGCTTGCGAGCTCGATTACAATGAGAGGCCATGACATTATGCTTAAAACGCGCGCAGAAATAGAGCGGCTTGGGTTTCGTGTGATCTATGGCGATACTGACTCTACTTTCGTTGCATTGCAGGATGACTATGATGCTCAAACTTGTCAACAAACAGGCAGCAAAATTGAGAAACATATCAATAATTTTTGGCAAAATTATTGTGAAAAACAATATGGTTTAACCAGCTATTTAGAGATTGAATTTGAAACTCTTTACAGTCCATTCTTTATGCCCACCATCCGGGGCAGTATAACAGGGTCAAAAAAGCGTTATGTTGGACAAGTAAAAGGGAGGGGCGGCAATCATTTGGTGTTCAAAGGCATGGAAACCGTTCGCAGTGATTGGACTGAGTTGGCCCGTGTATTTCAGTCAGAACTTTTTGAACGGATATTTGCGAGTGAATCGGTAGAAGAGTATATAAAACAGATAATTACTTCCTTAATGGCGGGGAAGTTGAATCATCTTTTGGTGTACCGAAAGCGCCTTGGCCAAAATTTAAGTGAATATGTTAAAAATATCCCACCACACGCACAAGCGGCACAAAAATTTCAGCTCGATAATCCGGATAAACGCTTCCAACGTGGCCAGTGGATACAATACATAATATCGAAAAATGGCCCTGTTATGGTGTCTGAAAAGCCGGTTATCCCTGATCTAGAACATTACCTTGAAAAGCAGCTTAGGCCGATTGCTGAATCAATATTACCAACCATAAACTTAACTTTTGAGCGTTTTTTAAGCGGTCAAGAGGAAATGTTCTAAAAATAATAAATATTTTTTGTAATAGATTGGTTACAGAGGTTGTTAGAAGTGAAATTCAACTGAAAGTTTTTCTTATTCAATTAGTTAAGGTTTTTTTTAATGGTCGGTGATGATGTATATATATGTGTCATTGTGTGTCTGTTTTGAAATATGTGCTGCTAAACTGTTAATTCTTTATAAACATTTGTTGACCGATGTTTCCCCTTATGTTTAATATTTGCCTCGGATAATGAGCTTGACTCGAAAATCGTTAATTAGTTCACATTAATTAACAAAAAAAATTAAATCGCACCAAAGAGTGTGGTCCAGGGAGAAATCTAAATGTTAAATAATAAAATCTCAAAAGCTGTTCGCCTAGCGATTGCTTTTGGTGCTGCGTCAACAGCAGCATTCACATCGAACGTTTTTGCAGCTGAAGAAGGTGCAGAAGCAGTAGAGCGAATTGAAGTAACAGGTTCACGTATTAAACGTACAGATATGGAATCAGCTTCTCCTGTTACAGTGATTACTGCAGAGCAAATGAAAGCTCAAGGTATCCAAGATGTTGGTCAATTCTTACAAAGCAGTGCTGTAATGTCTGGTTCTCCAGCAATGACTACAACAAATAATGGTGGTTCTGGTGCAACTTCAGTTGAACTTCGTGGTTTAGGTTCTGCTCGTACTCTAGTACTTGTTAATGGTCGTCGTCCAGTAAGCAGTGATTTCCAAACAATTCCTAGCTCAATGGTTAAACGTATCGAAGTACTTAAAGATGGTGCTTCTGCTACATACGGTGCTGATGCGGTAGCGGGTGTTGTTAACATCATTACTCGTAAAGATTTCGAAGGTGTTGAATTAACACTTCAGACTAAAGGTTCATTTGATGTAAGCACAAATGACGAAACTGGTTTCAGCCTTGTTTTAGGTAAAGCGTTTGATAAAGGCCACTTAGTAGTCGGTCTTGATTATGTTGATCAATCAGCTGTTTACCAAGGTGATACACCGATCGACTTCATGAACTACCCTTGGCAGGTTTGGGGTTCAGATGCTGAAGAGTCTTTCTGGAAGAATGGTTTAATTGGTACAGGTGATAATGCGAATGTTATTGAAGTAGGTTCAGGTTCAGTTCCTTGTGGTAACTTCTATTTGCAACACGGTCCAAGCCAAACAAATGGTAAGTGTGATGGTGGCATTGCAGCACCTGGCGACATGCGCGATTTCGTAGGTGGCGGTCCAAACAATGATACTTATAACTACGCACCAGTTAACTATCTTCAAACACCTTATGAAAAATTAAACATTTTCATTGAAGGTTCAATGGAAATTAATGATTCAACTCGTGCTTACACTGAAACACGCATCAATAAGCGTACTTCTCGTCAAGAGCTAGCAGCTGTTCCTTATGATACACGTTTTGATCCGGGTTACTCTGGTACTTATGGCAAAACAAATGCAGACGGCACACCAGTATTAGATGATGAAGGTAACCAGGTAATGGTTGCTTTTAACGGTGTATCAAAAGATAACTTCTATAACCCGTTTGGTGAAGATGTGCTCCGTTCACGTCGTCGTATGTTAGAAGGTGGTCGTAGCTTTGAGCAAGACATTGTTGGTTTCCAACAAGTTATCGGTTTCGAAGGCGAAATCAATGATAATTGGTACTACGATGTAAACTACAACTACGGTTATACTCAAAATACATCGACAGACTTCGGTCAATTGTTTGGTCCTAACCTTGCTAAAGCAATGGGTCCATCTTTCAAAGATGCAAATGGTAACATCGTATGTGGTACTGCAGCAGCACCAATTGCTGACTGTGTATCTATGAACGTATTCGGCGGACCGGGCTCTGTTACTCAAGAGATGCTTGACTATGTAACTGCACCGCTTGTAGATGCAAGTAACTATACAGTTCAAACGTTAACTGCTTTTGTTGGTGGTGATGTGTTTGAATTACCAGCAGGTATCGTATCTGGTGGTTTTGGTTTCGAATATCGTAAAGAAGAAGCTGAAGCGCAAGTTGACTCTGGTAAATTCATGAGCGCGGTTACAGGTAATAAATCGAAAGGCACTAATGGTGACTTTGATGTAACAAGTTTATTCACTGAGTTCCGTATTCCTTTACTTGCTGATGCTCCAATGGCTGAGTCCTTAGACCTTAAAGTTGGTTTACGATACGACGATTTCAGCGCATTCGGTGATTCAACAACTTATCAATTAGGTGCAGAGTGGAAAGTTATTGATGAATTACTAGTGCGTAGTACTTACGGTACTGTATTCCGTGCACCAGGTATTGGTTCTTTATATGGTCCAGAGTCTGATTCATTCCCTTCAGCAACAGATCCATGTAGCACAGCAAACTGGGGTAGTTTAACTTCTGCACAACAAGGTTACTGCCAAGCTGACGGTGTACCTGCAGGTGGTTCTAACAACTTAGACGGTCAGCAGTTAGCACGTGTAGGTGGTAACCCAGACCTTAAACCTGAAGAAGGTGATACATTCACAGTAGGTTTTGCTTATTCTCCAGAGTTTGCTGAAGGCCTAGGTATTACTGTTGATTACTGGGCAATTGAGATCGAAAAAGTAATCGATGGTGTAGGTGCATTTGATTCACTTAAAGGGTGTTACTTAGGCGGAATCGAGTCTCTTTGTGATAACGTTGAGCGTACAAATGGTGAAATCTCACGTTTAAGTGCTAAAGCCAGCAACTTAAGTCGCATGACAGCTAAAGGTATTGACTTTGAAGCTAACTACTCAATGGAAGCATTAGGTGGTGATTGGAGATTCAACCTTTCTTGGACTCACTTCTTAGAGCGCGAGAATCAAATCTATAACTCTGAGTCGTTTGAATTCGAAATGAAAGATCTTAACGGTTTATTCGAAAACGATACAAACTACGCTACAGATAAAGCAAACTTTAATGCTAGTTACTCTATGGATGATTTAACAATTTCATACGGTGCTAACTATATTGGTGCGCTTGAGTACACTGAGTTATTATACTGGGGTACTACTGATGGTCACGTGTACAATGTTGATTCATTCATGTACCACGATGTTACAGCAACTTATAACTTTGATACAGGTACTGTAGTTTCTGCCGGTATTACTAACGTACTAGACGAACAGCCTCCGTACATCGAGCCTGCATTCAACGGTAATACAGATGAAAGTAACTATCGTTTATTTGGTCGTAGCTGGTTCATCCGTTTAACTCAAACTTTCTAATTGTTAGTTTGTAGATAAAAATATCTAATAAGGCTGCTTTTGCAGCCTTTTTTTATGGCAATTGAGGACTAAGATAATGAAGCGTGATTTATTATTTAACCCTGATTACTTACTACATGATTTAACATTAGTTTCACATGAGTACACCTTTATAAAGGTGAATAAATATTCATACTCCAATTCAAGTTTTTTGGATACGAGAATACAGGGAGCAACAGGGGAAACATGGCAGGTTAATATGCCATTACTAAATCAGATCATAGCAGAGGAAAAGAAGGGGGTTATACCGACAAACTATCTTTTCCATATTTCATTTGTTGCCTCAACTCTGATTTCTCGGTGTCTAAATGTTGATGGTAAGGTCTTTTCGTTACGTGAACCCTGGATATTACGCAAGTTAGCAGATACAAAAAGAGGGCTCATACATACAGGTAATTTTGACCTTAATTTATGGCAAGACCTTGTTACTAATTGTGTAAATTTATTGGGTAAAACCTACTCTGAATCAGAGTCAATATTAATAAAACCAACCAATGTGGCGAATAACCTTATAGAAGATATTTTTAGCCGCTGTCGGCATGCTAAAGGGTTGTTTATCTATACAGATTTAGATCAATTCATACTTTCAAATTTAAACAAGTCACAAGAAACAAAGAATAAAATGCCATTGCTCGTTAAAATTCTCCGTAGAGAAGCTAGACAAGAAAAGTGGCTAGAGAAACTCGAGATTGATCAGTTATCACATATAGAAGCGTGTATTTTGATTTGGTACTTTCATTTAGATCAATTTATTCATTTACCTGTCACTATTAAAAGCAGACTTCTGTTAACCAATATCGAAACATTCTTTGAAAACCCCAAACAGTCATTGAGTGATTTCAACCAGTTTTTAGATTTAAAATTAACTGAGTTGGATATGAGTTCAATATTAAATTCTGAAGTCTTAAAAAAGAATGCTAAAGCTCCAAATGAGGCTTTCAATTCAAAAATAAGAGAAGGTAGATATTATGCGATTAGGAAAGAGTTTGAAGAAGAAATAGTAAAGGCTAAGCGCCATCTTAACAATGTTATAAATTTTGATATTGAGAAGTCTATTTTACAAAAGCTAAATATTGATAAACTACGTTAATAAGAATCACTACAATTAAATCTTTCCTTATTTTTAAAAATATATTTCAAATCTAATGAATAATTATCAAGTTTTCTGATAAAAATAAAAGTACTTTTAATTAACAAAAAATTAAATACTGATAGCTTAGACCCGAAAATATATGCTAGGTGAATATTTTTATATGTAAATGTAATGTAATGATTTTTATGTTAGCAGATAAATATGGCAGATAGGGCAAACATCGAGTTGACAGAGCTTGCAGCATTTAGCATTATTGGTGAGTTGACGCTTTTATAAAAAGCGTTGGTTCTGGTTGAGTTTTAATCAGCTTTAAATTCTAAAAAGTAACATTACTTAATTGGTTGGGAACTATGTCTGTTAAAATCAGAAAAAGTCTTGTAGCAACAGCGTTGGTTGGCGCATTTGCATTTGCAAGCAGTAACGTGATGGCAGATCCTTTGAATGAACTTCACAAAGCTGAAGCGCAAATTCACAAGGCTGCTGTAAAATCACAAGCGAAAGTAGATAATGCTTTTGAGCAAACTCAAGAATTACTAGCTGAATACCGTTCAGTAGTAGATGAAAAAGAGATCTTAAAAGTTTATAACGATCATGTTGCAAATTTGGTTGCAGACCAAAATGCTGGTATTGAATCGTTTAATCGTCAAATCGCGACTATCGACAAAACGAAACAAAACGTTGTGCCTTTGATGTATCGCATGATCGATACGCTTGAGCAATTCATCAAAGCGGACGTTCCTTTTGAGACAGAAAAACGTTTAGCGCGTGTAGAAAGACTTCGTGAAACAATGGTTAATTCTTCAGTTACGACTTCTGAAAAATACCGTCAAGTTTTAGAAGCTTACTTAGTTGAAAAAGACTACAGCTCTATCGTTGCATCTAGTCAAGGTACGTTGAAGTTAGATGGCCGTGAAATTACAGTTGACTTCGGTCGTGTAGGCCGTGTTGCTTACGTAGCTCAGTCTTTAGATATGAAACATGCTTGGGTATGGAATAATACTTCTAAGTCATGGGATGAATTAGGTGAAGAGTACCTTAAGCCTGTGAAAGAGATGATCCGTATGTCACGTAAACAAGCGTCATACGATCTTGTTAAACTACCAATCTTTGGCGCGGAGTAATATTAATGAAGAAACTTTTTAAAGGTTTTGCTGTCGCTGCAGCGTTATCTGTTTCTGCAGGCGCTGCGTTAAATGCTCACGCTAATACAGCTGAACTAGATAAAATCTTAGATCAAGTTAAAAAAGAGCGTATTTCTGAAGGCAAAATTAATCAGCAACGTGAGCAAGAGTTTTTATCTGCACGTTCTGATAAACAAGCTTTATTAAATAAAGGTAAACGTGAACTTGCAGCTGAAAAAGCACGCGGTGAGCAGCTTAAAAAGCAATATGCGCAAAATGAGCTAACTCTAGCAGCTAAAGAAACTGAGCTTGAAACAGCGAAAGGAACGTTAGGTGAGATGTTTGGTGTTGTACGTCGTGCAGCAGCTGAAACAATTGGTTCAATTGAAGCATCTGTAGTAAGTGCTCAATTCCCTAACCGTGATGAAGTACTTCGTTCATTAGCTGCAGCTAAAGAACTTCCAACAACTCGTGAACTAGAAGAGTTATGGATTGGTCTTCAAACTGAAATGACTGAGTCAGCAAAAGTGTCTACTTTTGATGTTGAAGTTGCACAGCTTGACGGTGCTACTAGTGTTAAATCTGTAACACGTATCGGTACTTTTAACTTGATTAGTGAAGATGGTTATTTAATTTATCACCCTGAAACAAAACAGGTTCAGCCGCTAGGTCGTCAACCTGATGCGTTCATTACCGATGCAGCAAACGAATTACGTTCTGCTTCAGCTGGTAGCTACGTTGGTTTCTTCGTAGATCCAACTCGTGGTTCAATCTTGCGTCTCAACACGCAAAAAGCAACTCCTGAAGATCGCTTCCATCAAGGTGGTGAAGTGGGTTACATCATTGCTGTTTTACTAGTAATTGGTTTCATTATCGCGTTAGTGCGTTTAATTGACCTTTCTTTAGTATCAAGCAAAATGAAAGCTCAACTTAAAAACCCAGGTGCTGCTAACGAAAACAATCCGCTTGGCCGTATCTTAAAAGTTTACCATGACAATAAACACCAAGATGTTGAAAATCTAGAGCTTAAATTAGATGAAGCGATTCTACGTGAAACACCACGTATTGAAGCGGGTATTAACATCATCAAGATTTTCGCTGCAATTGCACCGTTACTAGGTCTACTAGGTACAGTTGTTGGTATGATCGATACGTTCCAACAAATTACGTTATTTGGTACTGGTGATCCTAAGATCATGGCTGGTTCAATCTCTATGGCACTTGTAACAACTGCATTAGGTTTGATCGCCGCATTACCATTAATTTTATTCCACGCTGTTGTTCACGGTCGTAGCAAGTCAATTGTTCACGTTCTTGAAGAACAAAGTGCAGGCATCATCGCTGCTCACGCGGAGAAGGAGAAAGCCTAATGCTATTCCTGATAGAGCTTTGGGAATCTGTCAGGGATTTTGTGGCAACAGGCGGCCAAGTTCTTTATGTGGTCGCAATAGCACTCTTTCTTATGTGGGTATTAATGATTGAGCGTTATTGGTTCTTAACTGCAGAATTTCCTCGTATGAGAAAATCGATTATTGCAAGTTGGGACGCCCGCCAGGATACAACTTCCTGGTATGCACACAGAATCCGTGATGCATGGATTTCTGACGCGGCTGAAAAATTAAATCAGCGTATGTTGTTGATAAAAACCTTAGTTGCTATCTGTCCTTTAATTGGTCTGCTTGGCACTGTAACCGGTATGATTGCTGTTTTCGAAACGATGGCTAATCAAGGTACAGGTAACGCACGATTAATGGCAGCTGGTATTTCAATGGCTACTATCCCGACAATGGCTGGAATGGTTGCGGCATTATCTGGTGTTTTCTTTAGTACTCGTCTTGAAGCCAAGGCTAAAGTCGCTAAAGCAAAACTTGTAGATAGTTTGCCTCATCACTAGAGAGAGAGTTTAATATGGCACGTAAACAACGTTTCCGTGAAGACGAAGACGCAGCAGTAGATATGACACCGATGCTAGACATCGTATTTATCATGCTGATTTTCTTTATCGTGACGACATCATTCGTGAAAGAAGCGGGTATTGAAGTCAATAAACCTAAGGCAGCTCAGGCTAGCAAGCAAAAAAATGCAAATATCTTCGTTGCCATTCGTGACAACGGTGAGATTTGGATTGACAAGCAACAAGTCGATGTTGAGCGTGTAGCAGCTAAAATTGAAAGTTTACTTGCAGAGCAACCTACTGATGTTGTTATTATCCAAGCGGATAAAGAAGCAAAACATGGTGTTGTTGTAAAAGTAATGGATGCAATTAAAGCTACTGGTGACTTAAGAATATCAATAGCTGGAGACCAGTGATGATTCGTTTTCTGTTTTCACTTTTAGCAGGTGGGGCAGTTACTTTCGGCTTGTTCTTTTTCATGGCGTATCTTATCTCCGGTGGAGCAGATCGCGCACAAAATGAACAAGAGCAGATTATAGTCGAAATTATGACGAATCCGCCTGAATCCAAGGTGCAGCAGCGAAAGCGCGTTCCGCCGCCGCCGCCACCACCGCCGAAGCAGCCGCCTAAACCGCAGCCGCCTCAGCCGGAAAATAGTAATCCAAATGCTGGCTTAACATTTAATATGCCATCAATTAACTTGGGTGGTCCATCTACAGGTTTATCTGGCCCTGGTGCCTTTGGCCGTGATGGAGATGCGACTCCGATAGTTCGTATCGAACCTAAGTACCCACCACAAGCAGCGCGTGATGGTAAAGAAGGTTGGGTTCAACTTTCATTTACAATCAACGAGCTAGGCGGTGTTGATGACATTGAAGTTATTGCAGCAGAACCGAAACGTCTATTCGACCGTGAAGCGAGACGCGCACTGTCGAAGTGGAAGTACAAACCTAAGATTGTTGATGGTAAACCTATCAAACAGCCTGGTTTACAAGTACAGCTTGACTTTAAACTTAACCAAGATTAATTAAGGAGGAATGGAATGAAAAACTTATCTAAAGTAACAGCTCTTGCACTGCTTATTTCTCTTGGTGGTGGCTTAACAACAACTTCTGTATTAGCCAAGCCTAATTACGAAGAAATTGAAAAGCGCAAAAAAGCAAAGACTCAAGTGATGGGTGAGCGAGTAGGTAAAAAAGTGATGAAAGCTTTTGAACTATTCCAAGCCGAGCCACAAGATATTCCAGGTGCAATTGCTATTCTTGCTGAGCTAGATCCTTCTGATAAATTTGATGCCGCTACGGTAAACAATTATCTTGGTCAGATGTACGCTCAGATCGAGAAGTATGATTTAGCTTCTAAACATTTAAAATTGGCCATTGATGCAGATGCTTTGAACTTTAAAGATCATGCACAGTCAATGCGTACTTTAGGTGATATTTATCTTAGTAATAAAAGGTATAAAGAAGCTAAAGCATTATACTTAGGTTGGATCGACTTCACTGGTGAAGAAGATCCACAAGTTTATCTTCGTATTGCCAATGTGCATTATGAGTTAAAAGAGTATAAGCAAGTTATTGCTCCTGCTGATCGCACTATTGATCTTCTTAGAAATAAAGAGCCAAATAAACAGGCTTTTGATATGAAGATTGGTGCATACAGTGAGTTAAAAGACTTTAAAAGTGCTGTCAAAGTAGCCGAAGAAGTTTTAAAAACTTGGCCAGATAAGCCAAAGTCTTGGACTTTATTAGGTCGTTTCTATATGCAAGTAGAAGATTATAAAAAAGGTCTTTCTACTATGGAAATCGCTTATAAAAATGATTACTTTGACTCAGAAACTGACTATCGTATTTTAGCGAGCCTTTATTCACTTAACGATATTCCTTGGAAAGCGGGTTTAACGCTTGAAAAGGCATTGAAAGATGACAAAGTTAAGCGTAATAAAGACAATATTAATGCAATGGCTAGTTACTTCCATCAAGCAAAAGAAATTTCTAAAGCTGCTAAGTATTATCAAGAAGCGGGGGCGTTTGAAAATGACGCTGAACTTTATCGCAAAGCAGGTTCAATTCTTCTTAGAACTGAGAAGTATGCGCAATCTGTATCAGCGTTAAACAAAGCTCTTGAGCTAGGCACTAAGAAAGAAGGGACAACTTATACTGATTTGGCTGAAGCCTATTATCACCAAGAAAAGTATAAGCAAGCTTACGCTGCAATTAAAAAAGCAATGGAAGACCCTTCAACACGTAAATTTGCGCAAGGCTGGTCTGTATTTATTAAAGACAAAGCAGCTCGTAAAGGTGTGAAGATTTAATTTTGTTTTAAAAAAGCCCCGGAAGGGGCTTTTTTTTACCTAAAATCTAATGTTCTGTGTAGGTAGTAATTTTATAGCTATTGACACCATTGAGCTCGGCAGCATGAAGCACTTCGACAGTTTCTTTAAAAAACTCCTCTATGTTAACAGTATCATTAGGATGTACATTAACTGCACCATAACAAATATTGACTGCCCCAAAGCTTTCATCTAAAGCCAATTTAATAGCCCCTTGAATCCTTTCAATTATTACATTAGTCCCATCTTGATCTAATCCAAATAACCCTAAAGCAAAATAGCTATCATTAAAGCGACAAACCAAATCAGTGCTCCGGTATGTTTGAAGTTTAAGAATTTTTGCAAGTTCAATGAATAGAATTTTTTGTTGTTCATCTATTAGATTTACATGAGGATTAACTAACATCACAGTAAGCGAATCTTGATCGCGAATTAATCGATGCCATTCTCGGTTAAATACTTCCATAAAATATGCTTGATTGTATAATCCTGTGTCATGATCTCGAAATGATGCATTTTGAAACGAAAAAATCATTTTGCTACCTCTCATGCTGTTTTCACACTTTAAGGTTAGATGAACTTGTCTAAAATTACTCTGTTATTATCAATATTAATCATATTTAATTTAGTAGGCTGTTCTGAGCCTGTGTCAAACACCACCGATTCTAAAGCACAGGTAATCGAACGTTTAAAACTCAATAATAACTGGTTGTTAGAAGTTGAAAAGAAGCAGCTTGTTAATACTCCCTTGCCATTTAACGAGCAATACCTTGAAACACGCCACCAATTGTATAAACAATTACAACAATTTGCTCATAGCCCTTTAATTCAAAAGCAATTGGAATACTTGATAATTGAAGAACGTTTTGCAGAAAGGTTTTATCCTTGGCCGCCAATAGTAAATGTTTTACTACCGCTATTAAAGAATCAACGAGGAAGTGAATTTGAGTTACTGAACTCTAAAGCTCAACATTGGCTAGAGTTCGTCGAAAATACATTGATGCAGAATCGAAACGATAGACTCACCTTGAATCGTATTGAGCTTAGTCAACTCAATGATTTTGCTGCGACCATCTTACAACAGCTTGAAATAACTAATGACGTTCAACAGTCAACTTCACAACTAAAAGAGCAGTTAGTACATTTTAATGCATTTTTATCTAATTATAGGCCAAGATCAGCACTGAGTATCTCCCAACAGCCAAATGGCTCGAGTTGGTATCAAGCAAAACTAAATTATTATTCCGGTTATTCTAAGAGCCCTAACCACTGGTTAAATAGTATAGTCTCAGCATTAAATGAAGGGCCTGAGAGCCAATTAATCAAATGGTCTCAGTTTTTTTCTCATCAAAAAAATGGGTTAAGTATTAATGAATTACTCCACTTCTTCAATGCTCCCATTACACACGAAGGGCTAGATTGGCGCACCAATTATGTTGATGTCGTTGCTGCATTTAAAGAAATAAACATTACAAGTTTGACGCCTGCCCACCGAAAAGTCGCACTTGTATTGGCTAATGTTGATCTAGGGATTCATTACCAATCTTGGTCTTATCAACACGCAGAACAATTTTTGATGAGTGAACTGGAATTTGATCAGCAACATGCGAAGTCAGTAATACAGTTTATTGTGCTGCAACCAGCTGTTTTGATGGCACCTGCAGCTCACTTATATCTTTAACGTTCGCAGTGTCGACAACGTTGCTTTGTTGGATTTTTCTTTAGATCTTTAATTGGGATGGGTTCTTCACAATCGGCACAGTAGCCATATTGACCAATATCAAATTGGCATAATGCAGCTTCAACTTGTGTTAATTCACTGACGAGATCACTATGATCGGGTGAGACATTATACTCTAATAATTCTACCCAGCTTGTTTGTGGGTGGGTTCGCAGCATCTGCGCCAAGTTTCTCTCAGCTGAAATGGTTGAATTGGCAAGACACTCAAGTAAGTCTTGCTGGATGCGATTTAATTGTACTATTAAATGTGCTTTTAATGAGTTTAACGCATGAGCCATGTGGCACCTCCTATATTATAAAATGGAGTATAGGAGGTGAAGATTTAATTCAGCATGATTTGAATCAACTTAGCCGATATTAGCATGACCTTTTACTATCTCAAGAACAGTCGTGTTATCGTGATGACGCTTAATCGCTTCAAATAAGCTCACAGCTCCAGGGTATGTCAATTTTAGATAGGCTAACCATTGTTTTGTTCGCGATGCAAAATATTGACTATTTTTATCACCGCAACTATGCATACCTGATTCTATAATTTGTGTCAGTAAGCTTTTCCATTCGAGAGCTTGATATGGCTGAGCCGCATTGCTCATAGCGATTTCTTTGGCCAAATCGGGTTGCGCTAGTGCACCTCGACCAAGCATTACATCGCTACAGCCGCTGCGCTGCTTACATCTATGGTAGTCGTCAACAGACCAAACTTCACCATTTGCGACAACATGTAAATTTGTTCGTGCTTTCAGGGGCTTGATTTTTTCCCAATAGGCTGGGGGGCGGTAGCCATCTTTCTTAGTACGAGCATGGATGGCGATACTTGTAGCATTTGCGCTGGCCACAGCATCAAAAATTTCTTGGCTTAAACTGTCATCATCAAATCCTAGACGAACTTTTGCCGTTACTTCATGGGCAGGATCAACGGCTTCTCTAACAGATTTGACGATCGCATGGATGATTTCAGGATCTTTGAGTAACACAGCACCGCCACGGCTTTTGTTTACCGCTTTAGCAGGGCATCCGAAGTTTAAGTCTACCCCATGAGATCCGAGCTCAATTGCTCTTACTGCGTTTTCGGCGAGCCAGTGTGGTTCTTGTCCTAAAAGCTGAATACGTACAGGTGTACCAGAGTGAGTTTTTCCCTCTTGATGGAGCTCAGGACAATAACGGAAAAAAACCCGAGAAGGCAGCAATTGGTCGACGATACGAATAAATTCAGTGACACATAGATCAAATCCACCTAAACCAGTTAGAAATTGGCGCATCTGAAAATCCACGACACCTTCCATCGGGGCTAAAATTAACTTCATAGTTTCTATGTGCTATCAATAAAAAAGAGGGCGCATTATACCTAAGCCGTTTAGAGATAGCAGTATGTCGCGTTTTTATTTTTAGTAGATTGAATATTAATAAGTTTAATCACTAATTTATCAATTCACTTGAAAAAAATAGTATTTAATATCATAGTTTTATGCTTGTTTATAAATAAAATAAAAAACTATGAAATAAAATAAAAACCTTGCTGGTCTTATTTAGTAAGTCAGCTTAATTATGCAGTATTAACAACAAGAGAGTCCGTTATGAAAAACTTGAAAAAAAATTCAGTCGCTTTAACTTTAGGTGCAGTTGTTATTGGTTCATCAGCATTAACTTCTGTTAATGCTGAAGCGAATCCATTCGTAATGTCAGCAATGGTTAGTGGTTATCAACTTGATGCTGAAGAAGGTAAATGCGGCGAAGGCAAATGTGGTGAAGCCAAAAAGTCTGAAAAAGAAGGCAAGTGCGGTGAAGGTAAATGTGGCGAAGCTAAAAAAGCCCACAAAGAAGGCAAGTGCGGTGAAGGCAAATGTGGCGAAGCTAAAAAAGCCCACAAAGAAGGCAAGTGCGGTGAAGGCAAATGTGGCGAAGCTAAAAAAGCCCACAAAGAAGGTAAGTGCGGTGAAGGTAAATGTGGCGAAGCTAAAAAAGCCCACAAAGAAGGAAAATGCGGTGAAGGCAAATGTGGCGAAGCTAAAAAAGCCCACAAAGAAGGCAAGTGCGGTGAAGGCAAATGTGGCGAAGCTAAAAAAGCCCACAAAGAAGGAAAGTGTGGTGAAGGTAAATGTGGCGAAGCTAAAAAAGCTCACAAAGAAGGTAAGTGCGGTGAAGGTAAATGTGGTGGTATGAAATAAGCCCATAATTTTCACGCTCAATTTGGCCAGTTTAACTGGCCATATATTTTTTGTTTGTGCTAGGTGTTGATGTGAGTAAAGTAAATTCGATTGGTCATGCAGGGCTAGGTTTGAGACGAGAAATGCTCGATGACATGTTGGCGTTAGTCGATAATGGTCCTGATTTTTTAGAGGTCGCCCCTGAAAACTGGCTCGTATTGGGGGGGAAATTCGGAAAACAGTTCAGAGCGCTCACAGAGCAAAATTCGTTCGTTTGTCACGGATTATCTTTATCACTCGGATCACCTGATCCTATAGATATCAACTTTGTAAAACAGCTAAAAGTGTTTTTTAAGCAACATGATATTAAAATCTACAGCGAGCATTTGAGTTACTGTTCAGGCAATGGCCATATGTATGATTTGATGCCGATCCCATTCTCTGAGGAATCTGCTCACTACGTCGCTGATCGAATAAAGTTAGTACAGGACATTTTAGAACAGCGCATTGCTGTGGAAAATGTTTCGTATTATGCAGCTCCAGATCAAAAAATGTCCGAAATTGATTTTACAAATCTAGTGCTTGAGTTGTCTGACTGTGATTTATTACTAGATGTGAATAATATTTATGTAAATTCTATTAATCATGGCTACGATGCGACGACGTTTTTAAAAGCATTACCAAGTCAGCGTATTGCGTATGGGCATATCGCTGGTCATTATAATGAAGCAGAAGACTTGATTATTGATACACATGGTGATGATGTGATTGAGCCTGTCTGGCAATTATTAACTCAAGCGTATCAGCATCATGGTATATTCCCGACTTTGTTGGAAAGGGACTTTAATTTACCGACAATCAATGAACTTTTAGAAGAAGTGAATAAAATAAGAAAAACTCAATCAGCCGCCAGTCAGTTAGAGCAAGTGTAATGAGCAATTTCCAACATACTCAACAACAATTTATGGCACATATTCGTGATCCCCAAAATCATTCAGTACCTGATGGTATCGAAGATCGCCGTATGGCTATTTACCGAGATTTGTTTTTTAATAATATCGAAGGGTTTATTAGCTCAGGTTTCCCGGTTTTGAAATCATTGTATTCTCACGATCAGTGGCTCGAAATAGTGCGCCAGTTTTTTAAGCTGCATCAATGTGAGTCCCCATACTTTTTACATATCGCCCAAGAGTTTTTAGATTTCCTTTCACAAAGCTATCAGCAGACAGAAAACGATCCAGTTTATTTACTCGAACTAGCCCATTACGAGTGGGTTGAATTAGCACTGTCAATCGAAGAAGAGGATGTCACTGAGAAATTACTCCACGAAAGCAATTTGCACAAAACACCTTTGTTTTTAAGTCATTTAGCGTGGAACTTGAGTTATCAATATCCCGTGCAGTTTATCAGTGAAAGTAATTCTAGCCCTGATATAGTTGAGCAAGGTAATTATATTGTGGTTTATCGCGATGATCAGGATGACATCCAATTTATTGCTATTAATGTTATGACGGCATTGTTACTACAAATTATTGAGCAGCACCCGGGGTTGGCGTTAGATCAAGTGGTTAGCCAGATCCACCATCAAGCGACCCATCTGAGTATTGAGGTGATATTACAAGGTGCTAAGGCCATAATCACTGACTTAGGAGCAAGACAAATTATCGTCACCCGCTAGAAAAAATGAGTTATCGTCTTTATTAACCTCGTCGCTTGCTCTATTATTGCGCCCGCGTAGTCGTGTTTAATCTAGAGGTAGTCGTAATGGCACATAAAGGTGAATTTAAAGACCCATTTAATGTTAAATACTTTTTAGCATTTTTGATTGTTTTTGCAGTCATTGGTTGTTTGAATGGGATACTAGGATGGGTTAAGGTATTATCTGCATAATATCATCGCATCCATAGGCTGCTTAGGCGGCCTTTTTTAATGCCAAAAATTATTCAAAGCTGCCTATTTGGCAGAAAATTTGTATAATTGCCCTTTAGTAAAGAATGAGAAAATTAACATGTCACAGTCTACCTTAGACTATATTAAAAACAGCATCGCCACTGTTCCTGATTATCCTAAAGCGGGCATCATGTTTCGTGATGTTACGAGCTTAATTGCAGATCCTAAAGCTTTCCAAGCAGTTACAAATTTATTTATTGCAGCCTATAAAGATCAAGGTTTTACCAAAATCATAGGTACAGAGTCGCGTGGTTTTATCTTTGGCGCACCTTTGGCTGTTGCGTTAGGGATCCCATTTATTCCAGTGCGTAAGCCAGGGAAATTGCCCAGAGAAGTGATTAGTCAAGCGTATCAACTAGAATACGGTGAAGATGTTCTCGAGATCCACACTGATGCCATTGTTGCTGGTGACAAAGTGTTATTAGTGGATGACTTATTAGCTACGGGTGGTACGATAGAAGCGACCTATAAATTAGTTGAGCGTTTAGGTGGTCATGCCTCTGATGCAGCATTTGTTGTGTCTTTGCCTGAGTTAGGTGGAGAGCAACGTATTGAAAAATTAGGCATCAATATTTTGAAATTAGTTGAGTTTGAAGGCGAATAAGCCATGAGTTATCAGGTCCTTGCACGTAAATGGCGACCACAAAATTTCCACCAGTTAGTGGGGCAAACGCATGTTAAACAAGCATTAATCAATGCGCTAACCCAACAACGCTTGCACCATGCATATTTGTTTACTGGTACACGTGGCGTGGGGAAAACCACCATCGCAAGGATCTTTGCTAAAAGTCTCAATTGTGAACTCGGCATTACTGCCACGCCTTGCGGAGTGTGTAGTGCCTGCCAAGATATTGAAGCGGGGCGTTATATCGATTTATTAGAGATTGATGCGGCATCACGTACTAAAGTCGAAGATACCCGAGAAATACTCGATAACGTGCAATATGCACCGACTCGTGGTCGTTATAAAGTGTATTTAATCGATGAGGTGCATATGCTCTCAAAGCATAGCTTTAATGCCTTGCTTAAAACACTTGAGGAGCCGCCTGAACACGTTAAGTTTTTGCTCGCCACCACCGATCCACAAAAGTTACCTGTCACGATTTTATCGCGTTGTTTACAATTTAATTTAAGTGCATTATCGCGCACTGAAATTGGCGCCCAGCTCAAGCACGTGCTTGAGCAAGAGCAGATTGCATTTGATGAGCAAGCTTTGGCTTTGTTAGCAAAAGCTGCGGACGGGAGTATGCGTGATGCACTTAGTTTAACCGATCAAGCTATTGCACAGACAAATGGTCAAGTCATGTCCGGTCAAGTTAAAGCGATGCTTGGCTTGATGGATGGCAGCTGGGCAAAACGTCTATTGCTGAGTATAGTCGCGAACGAAGGCGCGCAGCTTTTAGAATTAGTCGCTGATTTAGCAAAACAAAATGCAAATAGTAAGTCTGTACTCGATGATTTATTGAGTTTGACACATTTGTTGCTATTGTCGAAATTGGTGCCAGAAGCCGCATCCTTGAGTGATGAAGATAGCCCATTTATTCACGAAATGAGTCAACTTATTTCATCGCAACAGCTTCAAATTTACTATCAACTCCTGTTAGGCGGTAAAAAAGACTTACAGTGGGCACCCGATGAGCGTTTAGGTTTGGAAATGGTGTTGCTAAGACTATTAGCTTTTCAACCATCTCCAACAGAGAATCATGTCGCTGCAGCTTCCGAAGCCCCATCGGGTTCATCTGGCGCAATGAGTAATATTCGACAACTTTTAGCGAAATCATCCAGTGCAGATAGCCCGAAACTTCCTCCTGAATCAGCATTAGATAAGAGTTCACCCGCAAGTACACCAGTATTTGAAATGCCTTCTACAGAACTGACCCGTTCACACATTACGCCCAGCGATCCCTTAACAAGCGAGGTGGATAATTCGGAGCTCGCAAGTCAGTTTACTGATGTCATGGGTCAAGCAGATGCGATACGAGCTGCGTCAGAGCAACAGTTTGTTCAGCAACGGCCCTTTTTAGAAGAACAAGAAGCTACTGTGATAAAACCGCAATCGGAGCTGGTGCCTCAAGCTGATGACTTAGTACTCGAGCCGTTAATGCAAGGTGATTCTTGTAGTGTTGACAATACTGCGGATGGTTCAGCTGAAACCGCGACTGATACAGAGTCCACAGATAGTTTACTTGCAACAGGTAAAAATTCAGCTGAACAGCTTGAAAGTCAAATGTCAGGTGCACAGTCGGCGATAGCGGCTATTTTACGCAACCGAAATGTGTCAGGTACAGGGCAGCTCCACAGCATGCAGCCTGAAAGTATTGAAACTCCTCAACGACAGGTGACACCAGAGGTAAAAAAGACTGAGCCCCATCAAGGGGGCCAAGAGCAAATAGAGCGAGTTGTAGTAACCCAGCAACCTGTAGTGAAAAAAAGAGCTGACTTAAAATCTCGCCATGTAATGGATCCGGCTAATTTAGCGCCAGAGTTACTTGTTCAAATTAGTGAACAAAAACCCGAGCCAGAAGAAGATGAACCAGAAGTGATCGAGACCCCAGAGGGATTTATTAGCCCTTTGACGTCCATTCGATTTGCACATCAGCAAGATCATTGGGCACAATTGATCGAAAATATGGCTTTAGGTGGGCGGATACGTCAATTTGCTCTGCATGGCACTTACCAACGGAATGAAAATCAGGTTTATTTACATATTGACGTCATTCAGCAGCACTTAGATAGCCAAATAATGCGTGAGCAATTAACGCAGTCTTTAAGTCACGTCCTTGAAAGTCCGATCGCATTGCAGGTAGACTTTATCGACAATGTTGAAAACACACCATACCGTATTCAGCAAGACTTAGATGAAAAGCGTTGGCATCATGCAAAGCAAGTGATTGAGGAAGACCCTATCACGGTCGAATTTCAGCAGCGTTTTACAGCGAGTATTGATGAAAATAGTATCCGGGCATTGTAATCCACAGACGAAGTGATTATCTTGGCCAGATCAAACTTAGATAAAGAGAGAACAAATTATGATGAAAGGTGGAATGGGTAACCTAATGAAGCAGGCGCAGCAAATGCAAGATCGCATGCAAAAGGCCCAAGATGAAATCGCTAATATGGAAGTCGTTGGAGAGTCTGGTGCAGGCCTTGTTAAAGTCACCATGTTAGGTAATCACAATGTACGCCGTGTTGAGCTGGATGAAAGCTTAATGGAAGACGACAAAGACATGATTGAAGATTTACTCGCTGCAGCGGTAAATGATGCCGTGCGCCGAGTGGAAGAACAAAGCAAAGAGCGTATGGCGAAAGTGACCGGTGGAATGCAAATGCCACCAGGCTTCAAAATGCCGTTCTAAGAGCATTTTATGAAACTTTCAGCAAACTTGACTCAATTAATCAGTAGCCTACGCTGTTTACCCGGCATAGGCCCTAAATCTGCGCAACGTATCGCTTTTCACCTTTTAGAAAGGGATCGCGAGGGAGGAACTCAGCTTGGTCATGCATTGACCCATGCCATGGAGAAAGTAGGACATTGCCAAACATGTCGGACTTTTTGTGAAGAGCCGATCTGCGAACTTTGTCAAAACCCGAAACGGATTGATTCTGGTTTACTGTGTGTTGTTGAATCGCCCTCTGATGTGTTGGCGATAGAACAAACTGCGCAGTTTTCAGGCCGGTATTTTGTTCTAATGGGGCATTTGTCTCCGCTTGATGGTATTGGCCCAAATGAAATAGGCCTTGATGAGCTCGAACGCCAGTTTGTAAAAGGCGATATCCAAGAAGTGATATTAGCCACGAACCCGACTGTCGAGGGTGAAACTACGGCGCATTTTATTGCAGAGTTGTGTCAAAAGTATCAAATCTCAGCCTCTCGGATTGCCCACGGGGTCCCGGTAGGTGGTGAGCTTGATTTGGTCGATGGTAAAACACTAGCTCATGCCTTCAATGGTAGAAAAGTGGTCGCTGTGGACTAAGCGAACATGCTGAAAGTAAATTAAATAGCCAGCTTTCCAGCTGGCTTTTTATATTTTCTGTGTACAGAATTTTAAAATCCCCTTGAAGTCTGTTTCGCAACCCCCATATACAGTGCATATCCACTTGGTTATCGCATTTAAATGGAGAACGCAATGACAGCAACTCAAAAAGAAACATTAGGCTTTCAAACCGAAGTAAAGCAACTTTTGAACCTAATGATCCACTCACTTTATTCAAACAAAGAAATCTTTCTACGTGAATTAGTGTCAAACGCTTCAGATGCTGCAGATAAACTACGCTTTTTAGCTTTATCAAATGGTGATTTATATCAAGGTGATGCTGACTTAAAAGTACGTGTTAGCGCTGACAAAGATAAAAAGACAGTGACTATTTCTGATAATGGCATTGGTATGACCCGTGATGAGGTCATTAGCTCGTTAGGCACTATCGCCAAATCAGGCACTGCTGAATTTTTCAAAAATTTAACCGGTGATCAGGCAAAAGATTCACAGTTAATAGGCCAATTTGGTGTGGGTTTTTATTCGGCATTTATCGTGGCAGAGTCAGTAACAGTTCGCACGCGTAAAGCGGGTGAAGATAAAGCGATTGAATGGCACTCACAAGGTGAAGGTGAATACACCCTCGAAGAAGTAGAAAAAGAAACTCGCGGTACAGAAATTATTTTACATCTTCGCGAAGAAGAAACCGAGTTTGCTGATAATTTCCGTTTGAAAAGCATCATAACTAAATATTCTGATCATATCTCAATTCCTGTTGAAATGTGGCAAGACGAAACACCTGAGTCAGACGGTCCTGATGGAGAAAAAATTCCAGCAGTACCAGGTGAATGGCAAGCAATCAACAAAGCAACGGCGCTGTGGACGCGTGATAAATCAGAAGTCTCCGATGAAGAATACAAAGAGTTTTATAAGCATGTGAGCCATGATTGGGAAGAGCCTTTATCTTGGGCACACAACAAAGTTGAAGGTAAAACAGAATACACCAGCTTATTGTATATCCCTAAAAAAGCGCCATTCGATTTATGGAATCGTGAACGTCAAAGTGGCTTAAAACTGTATGTACAACGTGTTTTCATTATGGATGATGCCGAACAATTTATGCCAAGCTACTTACGTTTTGTAAAAGGCTTATTAGATTCGAATGACTTACCACTTAACGTGTCGCGTGAAATTTTACAAGATAACAAAGTCACCCAAGCGATCCGTAAAGGCTGTACGTCGCGTGTATTAAAAATGCTTGAGCGTATGGGTAAAAACCGCCCAGAAGAGTATCAAACATTTTGGGATGAATTTGGTCAAGTGATCAAAGAAGGCCCAGCCGAAGATATGGCGAATAAAGAAGCCATTGCCAAGTTATTACGTTTTGCTTCAACTGATTCAAATGAAAGTACGCAAACTGTTTCGCTTGAAAGCTATATCTCTCGTATGAAAGAGGGCCAAGAAAAAATTTACTACGTGGTAGCTGATAGCTTTGGCGCTGCGAAAAACTCACCGCATTTAGAGATCTTCCGCAAGAAAGGTATTGAAGTCTTGTTGCTTTCAGATCGGGTTGATGAGTGGATGATGAGCCACTTAACTGAGTTTGATGGTAAGCAACTAAGCTCAGTAACCCGTGGTGATCTTGACTTAGGTAAGCTTGATGATGAACAAGACAAGCAAGAGCAAGAAAAATCAGAAAAAGCGGTCGAAGGTTTAATTGAGCGTGTTAAAACAGTATTAGCTGATAAAGTCAAAGAAGTACGTTTTACTCATCGACTCACTGATTCACCTGCATGTGTAGTGACAGATGAAAACGATATGAGTTCTCAGATGGCGAAATTAATGGCATCAGTAGGCCAAGCCATGCCCGAATCTCAGCCAATCTTTGAATTAAACCCTGAGCATCAACTTGTTACTCATCTAAATGAGTTACAAGATGAAGAAAAGTTTGCCCAGTGGTCAGAAGTACTCCTTGATCAAGCGTTGCTTGCCGAGCGCGGTAGCTTAAAAGATCCTGCCGGTTTTGTGAGTCGTTTAAACAAACTAATGCTAGATTTAAGCAAATAATACGCTGTTTTTTAGTTGCAAAAGGAGAGCCTAAGCTCTCCTTTTTACGTTTTAGTGTGGTGATGTAAAATTAAAAACGACTAAAATAAGGAGGTAGGTCGGGGGGAATTTCGGAATAATTAAATTGACTAAACTATTCAATGTGGTGGTTGTTATCTAAAAATAAACCCCATCGATTGATGGGGTAACGTGTCTAAATAAGAGTATTTAAAAATCGCTTTAGCAACCGAGTGCTGTGAGCGCCCGCGTTAAATATTGACCCGTTTGTAAGTCGGCTTTGACTTTCAGTACATTGGCTTTCATTAGCATTATTTGTTCAGGCGCTAATTCACTTAAGCGTGATTGAATCTCGTTGAGTGAGCTTATTTTGATACCAATCCCGGCAGCTTCGACAAAATCAGCCATTGCGGCTTTATCCCAAATAATAATAGGCATTTCACAAAGTAAATATAAAGAGAGCTTATGAGGGTTATTGAATTGCAAATATTGACCTGTCTCACCATCACAAGAATCGAGAGAATTTCCGTACCACACCAAGCCAAAATCCCCATCAATGAAGTCAATGACTTTATCCGCAGGAAAACACCCTTTGTAGTCTAAGCGCGTATTTTTGCTATCGTGCACTTTATTTACATCGAAGCCAACACCATAAAGATCGAATTTAAAATTCCCGCGTTCTAAATGATCAAGCTCATAAATGAAGGGACCCATGTTACCAGCAAATACCACTCTGATTTGTTTAAAATCGATAGGCGTCCGTTTAGCATCTGGCTGATCGGTATGTAAATAATCAAATGCTTCGATATTAGCGATCTGCGCTTGGATGTTTTGCTGGTCAAACCATGCTCGCATTTTATCATTGTGGACAATTAATTTATCCGATTGATTGAGGATCGCGATTTCTTTTTCCGAGAAACCGTACTTACCTTTGAGGCTGCGCACATCATGTACAACGGTCAGTACTTTACATTGCTTTAATTTTGCACCCCAAAGACAGTAACCATAGAATTTATGAAAGGGGTATTGTAAACAAAGTGTACTGCTTTTTTTGAGGCGGATTATTCCCCAAGTAACACTGAGCGCGCTGATTAAAGTACCTAAGATTGAATTGGAAATCCATGTTTGTTTAAAACCGATATTCTTCCAACCATTGTTTTGCAAAATGGTTTCGCAGTCCATTTTTGCTTTGCCAGCAGCATCAAATTTAGAACGGTAATTGCGTGCAATATAGACTTTATTCATCGTATTATTTTAGTTCCTGTGCTGTGAGAGCTAATGCGGCTTCAATGGTGTCATCCATATCATAATATTTATAATTTGCTAGGCGCCCACCAAAGAGAAATTTATCCGCGTAAGGAGCCGTTTTTGCGAGAGCTTGATAACGAGCCAAGAGTTGGTTGTTGGTTTCATCATTGATGGGGTAATAGGGCTCGTTATCTTGACTAAACTCATGTGGGTATTCTTTGGTGATCACTGTTTTATTGTGTGTACCAAATTCGAAATGTTTGTGCTCCAGAATACGGGTAAAAGGCACGTCTTTTTCGGTATAGTTAACAACCGCATTTCCTTGGTAGTTTTCTTCATCAAGGACCTGTGTGTCGAAGTGCAAACTTCGGTATTCTAACGCGCCAAATTGACAATCGAAGAACTCATCAATTTTTCCAGTATACAGGACTTTATCGGCTAGTTGATTATAGGTGTGTGTGTTGTCAAAATAATTTACGCCAGTTTTTACTTCAATACCATCAAGCAAAGCATCGGTTAGCCTGTTGTACCCACCAATCGGGATCCCCTGATATAAATCATTAAAATAGTTGTTATCGAATGTAAATCTAAACGGTAATCGTTGAATTATAAACGCCGGAATTTCGGTCGCAGGACGGCCCCATTGCTTTTCCGTGTAACCTTTAATGAGTTTTTCATACAGATCACGACCCCCTAAGAACAACGCTTGTTCTTCTAAGTTTTTAGGGTTTAAGTCTGCATAAGGAGCACGTTCTTTAGCGATTCGCTCTTTGGCTTGCTGCGGGGTGGTGACTCCCCATAACTGATAAAAGGTGTTCATATTGAATGGCAAATTGTAAAGCTTGTCCTCAAATCGCGCGACGGGTGAGTTGACATAATGATTGAACGAGACAAATTGGTTCACATAGTCCCATACTTCTTGATTACTGGTATGGAAAATATGCGCACCATACTTATGCACATTGATGCCTTCGATATTTTCACAGAAAATGTTACCGCCAGTATGCGAACGTTTATCAATCACTAGTACTTTCTTTCCTTTATCCGTCGCTTCACGTGCGAACACGGCACCAAATAAACCGGCACCGACAATTAAGTAATCATATTGACTCGTTATCATCATAAAGTTCTCATTTTATTTTTTTGTATTAAGCGTAATTTGCAAAAAAAACTATACCAGAATTATGTATTTTAAAAATCAGTTGTTTGTTAAGTTCTGTTAATGCGTCACCCACTAGCTTAAAGAACAATAGTGAAAGTTTATTTAATCAGTTTACATGATGCAATTGGGCGAAAATCAGATATAAATGTTGTTAAATACCTGCTTTGTTTATTTAACTTCTCAATAGTCTAAAACTTTTGGCTATAGGCTATTGAGTATCCACAGCGCTTGTGGAAGAATTCCCACTCTTAAATAATCATGACACATGAGGACAGTGATATGCGCATTATTCTTTTAGGCGCGCCAGGTGCGGGTAAAGGTACACAAGCTCAATTTCTGATGGAGAAGTTTTCTATTCCACAGATTTCTACGGGTGATATGTTACGTGCTGCAATTAAAGAAGGCACGCCGCTTGGCTTAGAAGCAAAAAAAGTGATGGATGCAGGTCAATTGATCTCTGACGATATCATTATTGGTTTAGTTAAAGAGCGTATAACTAAAGCTGATTGCGAAAAAGGTTTTTTACTTGATGGTTTCCCTCGTACGATTCCACAAGCTGATGCAATGAAAGAAAATGGTGTAGTCGTGGATTATGTCTTAGAGTTTGACGTTGCTGATGAAGTGATTGTTGAGCGCATGGGTGGTCGTCGTGTTCATCCTGGCTCTGGGCGTGTTTACCATGTGGTTTATAATCCACCAAAAGAAGAAGGTAAAGATGACGTTACTGGTGAAGAGTTAATTATTCGTGCTGATGATGTGGAAGAAACAGTGCGTAAGCGTCTAGGGATTTACCATGAGCAAACTAAGCCATTAGTTGATTATTATCAAGCAGAAGCACAAGCTGGCAATACTCAATACCATAAATTAGACGGTACACAAGCTGTTGAAGCTGTGAGCGCGCAATTAGGTGCGTTGTTAGGTTAAGTGCTAAAGTACAAAAAAGCTCTCAGAATTTGAAGTGACCCCCAATAGTTGGACATTCCAATTACTGGGGGTCTTTTTATGTCGATTTATAGAGTTTTAAGGGCTGCTTCCACACTAGTATATTCAGGCTCTTTCGATAAAACAGGCACTAACTGCTTATAGATTATTTTATGCTCTTTATTGAGTATAAAAACTGCGCGGCTGAGTAATCCCATATCTTGTATAATTAGCCCGTATTTCTCCCCAAAGTCGTGCCAAACAGAATCTGATAACGTGGTCACTTTATCTATATTTTCGGCCTTACAAAAACGTTTTTGAGCAAAAGGTAAGTCCGCACTTATCGTTAACATTTCTACATCAGGGTATTGTGCCGCAACGGTTTCATTAAAATGTTTCGTTTGTAAACTACAAATCCCTGTATCTAAACTTGGCACAACACTAATCAACACTGGTTTATTTTTAAATTGAGATAGCTCAATAGGCATAAACTTATCATCAACGACTTTAAAGTTAGGTGCTGTATCACCTTGCTTAACGCCGTTACCAAGCAATACCACGGGTTTCTCTCCGGCAATAACATGACCGGCATCGAGCTGATTAATAGGCGATGAAGAGGCAAAAGCCGCAGAAGTGATACAACAAGAAAGAGAAAAAAGGGCGATACGTAACATGGTTTTGCTCCAAAAAATGAATATTTTATTAGCATCTTATGGAATCAAATATTTGTAAAGAAAAACCCTACTTCTATAAATAATCGATGAAAAATGAGAATAAATAGCTCTGAATATTAGTTTTAGTGGCAAAGCGCTTACAAAGTTTGCTATGTTTTAACCTTGAAGTGAAGAATGTGTGAATTTCATTAAGTTCTGCTCTAAACTAGTAATTATAAAATATAAAGAGATTGTTTATGGCTACCCCGATTCTTATATGTGATGATTCTCGACTCGCTCGTCGTCAACTTGCACGCTCTTTACCAGAGGATTGGGATATCCAAATAGAATATGCCGAAAACGGCCTGCAGTGTATTGAGCAAATTCGTAAAATTAATCCTGAAATTCTTTTCTTAGATTTAAACATGCCACAAATGGATGGCTATGAGGTTTTGCAAGCTATCCAAGAGCAAGACTTAAATGTATTGACCGTCGTCGTATCTGGGGATATACAGCCAACTGCGCACCAACGAGTAATAGAGCTAGGTGCGATTGATTTCATAAAAAAACCTTGTGATGTTAATAAATTAGCAGAAATCATCGAAAAGCACGGTATTAAAGACCGCGCAATACGCGAGCGCTTAGCCAACTCATTGGGTGAGCAACTCGATCCTGATATTCGAGATATTTACCAAGAGTTAACTAATGTTGCGATGGGTCAAGCAGGAGACCTACTAGCTCGTTTACTGAATGTGTTTGTCAAATTACCTATTCCTAATGTTAACGTACTTGAAGTCAGTGAACTGGATATGGCGTTACAATCGATTGATAGTAACGCAAGTACCTCGGGTGTCTGCCAGGGTTTTATTGGAGGAGGAGTGTCAGGCGAAGCATTGTTGCTTTTAAATGACTCGAGTTTTAAAGAAGTGGCTTCTTTAATGAATTTTGAAGGAGAGCTCAATAGTAAAAATGAATTAGAACTGTTGATGGATATCAGCAATATCCTTATCGGAGCTGTATTAACGGGGTTATCTCGACAACTTGATATGCCATTTAGCCAAGGACACCCTGTGGTAATGGGACAGCACTGTGACGTTCATGATTTAGTTCGCACTAATAAATCTAGATGGCAAAGAACACTGGCTATTGAGATTAGTTATGGAATTGAAAATCATGATATCAACTGTGATTTAATGTTGTTATTTACTGAAGACTCATTAAAAACGCTGAAGTATAAAGTTCAGTATTTACTAGAAGATTAAGCCTATGCCTGCTGCTGATTTTGAGATGAATGAAATCCATTGGATGATGGATATGTTTAACACTATAGATGTTGGTCTTGTGGTATTGGACAGAGACTATCGTGTGTGTGTGTGGAATGGATTTATGGAAAACCATTCTGGTTTATTACCTAGTGCAGTAAAAGATAAAAATGTCTGTGATATTTACCCAAGTATCGATGAAAAATGGTTCCGTAGTAAAGCTGAATCAGTGTTTGTTTTGAAAAATCGCTCCTTCACTATTTGGGAGCAACAGCCCTATATTTTTAAATTTAAAAACTATCGTCCGATTACAGGCAAAGCGGATCATATGTATCAAAACTCGACGTTTATTCCATTGAGTAATGTACGGGGCGAAGTTTCTCATATTTGTATCATTATTTACGATGTCACAGATGAAGCAATTAATAAAAAAGAACTGGAAGATGCTAATGCTAAGCTGGAAAGCTTGAGTAGAACGGATCGTTTAACAGGTTTATATAATCGCGGATTTTGGGAAGAAAACTTAAAAAAAGAATTCAAACGTATGCAGCGCAGTGCAGGTTGTAGTTGCTTGTTAATGCTGGATGTCGACCATTTTAAACGCATAAATGATAAATTTGGGCATAGTGGCGGTGATGTTGCGCTTCGTCACATCGCAGATGTACTTAAGAAAACACTTCGCGAATCCGATGTAATAGGCCGTTTTGGTGGCGAAGAGTTTGCGGTTACTTTAGTCGATACTGATATAGAAGGCGGAAAAATATTTGCCGAACGAGTCAGAAAAATCATGTCAGAATCAACAATTTTATTTGATGAGAATGAGATTAAACTCACCATTAGCCTTGGCTTAGCGGCTTATAAACCGAGTTATACCAAGCACGAATTATGGATTGCTGATGCAGATAAGGCTTTATATTTTTCTAAAGAAAATGGCCGCAATCGTGTTACGGTTTTAGATGAGGTCTCATAGAGATAACCTGAAATAGATAAGCGAGTTCAACCTCGCTTATCTATTTCACATTAAAATAGCTAAGTACTCAACTCATTTACTTTTTTCAACTCCTGTTTTGGACAGCACGCAATCATATCAATGTCTCCCGAGTCTGATACTTGTTCTAACTTTACCTGAAACCCCCATAGTCGATGAAGGTGCTTGATTACTTCATCTTTAGAATCAGCTAACGGTACATTTTTGTTAGGTACAAAGCGTAATGTTAGTGAGCGGTCACCTTTTATATCTACGTTGTATACTTGAATATTAGGCTCTAAATTGCTGAGGTTATATTGCTCCGAAAGAGCTTGCCTAATAGCTCGATATCCTTGTTCATTATGGATTGCACTGACTTCTAAGTGATTTTGCATTTCATCATCCAAAATCGAAAATAACTTGAAATCACGCATCAATTTTGGTGATAAGAACTGGCTAATAAAGCTTTCATCTTTAAAATTTTGCATGGCAAAATGTAAAGTCTCTAACCAATCTTTGCCAGCAATATCAGGAAACCAATATTTATCTTCGTCTGTTGGTTCTTCACAAATTCGCTTTATGTCGACCATCATATTAAAACCTAATGCATAGGGGTTTATGCCAGAATAATAAGGGCTGTTATAAGGGGGTTGATAGACTACACCTGTATGGCTTTGGAGCACTTCGAGCATAAAAGCATCACCGACTTTTCCCTCATCATAGAGATGATTTAAAATAGTGTAATGCCAAAATGTCGCCCAGCCTTCATTCATGACTTGTGTTTGTTTTTGCGGATAAAAATACTGCGATACCTTTCTTACTATACGGATTATTTCACGTTGCCATGGTTCAAGTAATGGCGCGCGCTTTTCAATAAAATACAAAATGTTTTCTTGGGGTTCCTCAGGAAAGCGAACTTTTTTTTGCTTAGCTTCTTGCTGTTGAAGGGGAATGGTTCGCCATAATTCATTAACTTGAGATTGTAAGTAATCGGCTCGCTCTTCTTGGCGTCTTTGTTCTTCAAATAATGATATTTCATGGGGGCGTTTGTACCGATCAACACCATAGTTCATTAATGCATGGCAAGAGTCTAATAAACTTTCGACTTGATCAATACCATATTTTTGTTCGCACTTAGCAACATAGTTTTTAGCAAAAACTAAATAATCAATTATAGAACTGGCATCTGTCCATGTTTTGAAAAGATAATTGTTTTTGAAGAAAGAGTTATGCCCATAACATGCATGCGCCATTACAAGTGCTTGCATGGTCATGGTATTTTCTTCCATTAAATAAGCAATACATGGGTCAGAGTTAATAACAATTTCATAAGCCAGTCCCATTTGACCACGTTTATAATTTTGTTCTGTTTGTATAAATTTTTTACCGAAGGACCAATGGTTATAACCAATCGGCATCCCAACACTTGAATAGGCATCCATCATTTGCTCAGCTGCAATTACCTCTATTTGGTTTGGGTAGGTGTCTAATTTGTAGTGTTTTGCAACGCGTGCAATTTCTGTGTGATATTGCTCGAGTAATTCAAATGTCCAATCAGGGCCATCTGGCAATCTTTTTGTTGTCATATCCTTACCTCGCAGATTTGTTATGCGACTGTTTTATTTTGCAGCTTATTTTTTTGGAATAGCTCTCTAAAAATTGGATAGATATCTTCGACTGAGCGAATGTGCTGCAGTGCAAAGTTCCCATGCACCTTGGCAATTTTTTCATACTCTCGCCATAAGCTTTGATGAGCCCGAGTTGTTATTTCTATATAGGCGTAATACCGTACAACTGGAAGGAGCTTTTTCATTAGAAGCTCAGTACAGTTAGGGGAATCATCAGCCCAATTATCACCATCGGAGGCTTGTGCTGCATAAATATTCCATTGAGAGCTGTCATAACGTTGTTTAATAATTTCATCCATCAGCTTTAGCGCACTAGATACGATAGTTCCGCCAGTTTCTTGAGAATAAAAAAACTCTTGCTCGTCGACTTCTTTTGCTTGGGTATGATGCCGAATATATACCACTTCAATGTCTTTATAACTTCGAGTTAAAAACATATAGAGTAAAATATAAAAGCGCTTAGCCATTTCTTTCGTTGCTTGGTCCATTGAGCCTGATACATCCATCAGACAAAACATCACCGCTTTACTGGTGGGTTCTGGGCGTTTCTCGTAGTTTCGAAAGCGTAAATCAAACGTATCAATAAAAGGTGTGGCTGCAATTTTATTTTTAAGCGTTTCTATTTCATCACTCAATTGTGCGATGAGTGTAGGATCTGACTTTTGATCGCTTTTCAATTGGGCAAGCTCTATTTCAGCCTCGGCTAATCGACGTTTTTTACCTGCGTTCATTGCAACCCTTCGAGCTAATGAACCTTGTAAAGAGCGAACTATGTCTATATTGGACGCGACACCATCATGGCAAAATCCAGCTCGGTGAGTTTTCATTTGTACTAAGCGATCAAGTTGAGTTTGTTGCAAGTTCGGCAATTCTAAATCTTCGAACAATAAATCGAGATATTCATCTTTAGAAATTGAAAAAACAAAATCATCGGATCCTTCTCCTTTATCGCTCGCTTCGCCTTCGCCAGCACCACCACCTTGCCCAGATTGAGGGCGTTTAATTTTATCACCTGTCGAAAACTGATCATTGCCAGGGTGAACAGTATTACGTTTACCTCCTTTTCCTTGATGAAACATAGGTTCGCCGATGTCTTTATGAGGAATAGAGACGCTTTCTCCTGAATCGATATCGGTTACACTTCGCTTACTAATGGCATCAGAGACAGCTTCTTTAATTTGCTGTTTGTAACGGCGAATAAACTTTTGTCTATTCACCGTACTTTTCTTCTTACCATTTAAGCGGCGGTCAATAAAATGAGCCATAGACTACCTCCGCTGATACAGGAAATTATTGCGATTTACGAACACGTAAATACCATTCGGACAGTAACCTAACTTGTTTTTGGGTGTATCCTTTTTCAACCATCCGGTTAACGAAATCTTCATGTTTCTGCTGATCGTCAGTGGATGTTTTTGTATTGAATGAAATGACGGGGAGCAAATCCTCAGTATTCGAGAACATTTTTTTCTCGATGACTGTTCTGAGTTTTTCATAACTCGTCCAGGTTGGATTATTTCCGTTATTATGCGCCTTAGCACGTAGTACGAAGTTGACGATTTCGTTTCGGAAATCTTTTGGGTTAGAAATACCGGCTGGTTTTTCGATTTTTTCTAATTCAGCATTGAGTGCTGCACGGTCGAATAACTGACCAGTATCAGGATCACGGTATTCTTGATCTTGAATCCAAAAGTCAGCATAGGTGACATACCGATCAAAAATATTCTGACCGTATTCAGAATAAGACTCGAGGTATGCGGTTTGAATCTCTTTGCCAATAAACTCTACGTACTTCGGGATTAAATACCCTTTGAGGTGCTCTAGATACTTATCTTGTACATCTTGAGAAAATTGTTCTCGTTCAATTTGTTGCTCAAGAACATAAAACAAATGCACAGGATTAGCGGCTACCTCTGAATGATCGAAATTGAACACTCGAGAGAGGATTTTGAACGCAAATCGAGTAGATAAGCCATTCATGCCTTCATCAACTCCTCCATAATCTTTGTACTCTTGATAAGATTTAGCTTTTGGATCAGTGTCTTTTAAACTTTCACCGTCATAAACGCGCATTTTTGAATAGATGCTTGAGTTTTCAGGTTCTTTCATTCGCGATAAGACAGAAAATTGGGCTAGAGTTTCTAATGTGCCAGGTGCACAAGGTGAATGGCTTAATTGCGAGTTTTCTAATAGTTTATCGTAAATTTTTATTTCTTCAGATACGCGTAGGCAATAGGGCACTTTTACAATGTAAACTCGATCTAAAAAAGCTTCATTGTTTTTGTTATTTCTAAATGTTTGCCATTCAGATTCATTTGAGTGAGCCAAAATAATCCCATCAAAAGGCAATGCTGAAAGGCCTTCAGTGCCGTTATAGTTTCCTTCTTGCGTAGCTGTGAGTAATGGATGGAGGACTTTAATGGGGGCTTTGAACATTTCCACAAATTCCATTAATCCTTGATTGGCATTACATAAAGCGCCAGAGTAGGCATAGGCGTCGGGATCATTTTGTGCAAAGTGTTCAAGCTTTCTAATATCAACTTTACCAACAAGGGCACTGATATCTTGGTTGTTTTCGTCACCAGGTTCTGTTTTAGCGATAGCAATTTGGTCAAGGATTGAAGGGTAGCGTTTGACCACTTTAAATTGGGTAATATCGCCGTTGTATTCATGAAGTCGCTTTGAAGCCCAAGGAGACATAATCGTTTTGATATAACGTTGATCGATACCGTACTCTTTTTCAAGCAACTCGCCATCTTCAATAGGGTCAAATAACGCCAGAGGATGGTCATTAACAGGTGAACCTTTAACGCAATAAATGGGCATTTTTTGCATTAAATATTTTAGCTTTTCAGCTAATGAAGATTTACCACCGCCAACTGGGCCTAATAAATATAAAACTTGTTTTCGTTCTTCGAGCCCTTGCGCTGCATGTTTAAGGTAGGCCACGATTTGTTCAATAGCTTCTTCCATGCCATAAAATTCATTAAAAGCAGGGTAGCGGCTAACAACGCGGTTGCTAAAGATTCGACTTAATTGCGGATCTTTAGCTGTATCGATTAATTCAGGTTCGCCAATTGCAGCTAAGAGCCTCTCTGCTGAACTTGCATATGCGGTTTTATCATTGCGACAAATTTCTAAAAATTCAGCAATGGTATATTCTTCTTCTTTGGCTGCTTCATATCGTGCTTGGTAATGATCGAATATTGTCATAATGACCTCCAATGGACCGAGAAAATGCATACCTAACCCCAATTAAACGGTGTGAGGTATATTGTTAAGCTTAGCCTCAATTATGGAATATGCTTGTTTAAAGCAACGATTTTTAAAGAAAAAAAAACGATTATTGCAATTAGATAAATAAAGGTTGGGGTAGTTAAATTAAAAGCAATCCTACACCTAAAGGTGTATTGCTGGACGGGGTGTTTTTGGCAGCAGAAGTTGAGAATAGAAGTAAACTATATGAAGATAAAAATAAAAAAGGCGCCGTAGCGCCTTAGTCAATAATGACAGATTAAGCTAGGTTTGCGTTCGCAAATTCCCAGTTAACAAGCGCCCAAAAACCATTTAAGTAATTTGGACGAACATTACGATAATCAATGTAATAGGCATGTTCCCATAAATCAACAGTGATGAGTGGTGTTACGCCAGCTTCTGTTAATGGTGTTGCTGCATTAGAAGTGTTAACGATATCTAAAGAGCCATCAGCAAGTTGAACTAACCAAGTCCAGCTTGAACCAAAGTTATTCACTGCTTTGTCATTGAATGCTTCTTGGAAAGCAGCAAAAGAGCCCCATTTTGCGTTGATTGCGTCAGCAATTGCGCCCGTTGGTTCACCGCCACCATTTGGTGAAAGGCTGTGCCAGTAGAAAGTGTGGTTCCAAATTTGCGCTGCATTGTTAAAGACGCCACCTTCAGATGAACATACAATCTCTTCTAAAGTTTTGTTTTCGAAATCAGTACCTGCAATTAAACCATTTAGTTTAACTACATAGGTATTGTGGTGTTTACCGTGGTGAAACTCTAGCGTTTCTTGTGAAATATGTGGTGCTAATGCATCTATTGCATACGGTAAAGACGGTAGTTCAAATGCCATTTTTATATCTCCATCGACTTTTGTTAAATGGGATTATAGTGTTACTATAATCCCGAGTATTTTACTCAAGTTTTGCCAAACAGCAATGCCAAGCTTATCAGATTATTGAAAGCGTACTATTTTATTCAATTATTTTTACAACGTTTTGGTTATAAACAGATTCGAATAGACGAGGTGTTTGTGCCAAAAGTGGTGCATTTTGAGGTTGACCATGGAAACCATAGACAAGATTAAACAGCAGATATCAGAAAATTCAATTTTACTTTACATGAAAGGTTCGCCTAAGTTACCAAACTGTGGTTTTTCATCTCAAGCTGCACAAGCTTTGATGTCATGTGGCGAACCATTTGCTTATGTAGATATTTTATTAAATCCAGATATTCGCGCAGAATTACCCCATTATGCTAATTGGCCTACTTTCCCACAGCTATGGATTGAAGGTGAGCTAATTGGTGGTTGCGATATAATTATTGAAATGTTTCAGCGAGGTGAACTACAGCCATTAATCGCTGAGGCAGCGGCTCGTAATAAAGAAGCAAGCGATGAGCAAAATGCAGAATAATTAAAAAGCGAGCTTAGCTTAATGCCGATCAGTTAAGTAACAGATCGGTTGACCGATCAAAATGATCATGCAAAATCCGTAATCAGGTAACTGATTACGGATTTTTTTGTGAATATAGAACAAGCTCTGCATACAACTTTTGAAGAAAGCACTCGCTACCATACATTTGAAAAACTAAATGAAATACTATCGCCAGAAATAATCGAGCAAGGCTTCCAACAAGCAGGCATAGCTACACTTAGAAAGCGTCGGTTGCCATTAGAAGCTGTGCTGTGGTCAGTCATTGGTATGGCATTGTTTCGTAAAGAATCTGTCTGGAATATAGCAACTAAATTAGACATTATGCTACCAGGAAAAAATCAGTTAGTTGCACCTAGCGCGATGGTTCAGGCGCGTCAGCGGTTAGGTGAAGAATCGGTTAAACAAGTATTTAATAAAGCTGCCAAAGCTATGTACCATGAGGAAGAGTTTGAAACGTGGTGTGGCTTGAATTTATTGGCTGTTGATGGCGTTGTTTGGCGAACACATGACTCACCAGAAAACCGAGAGGCTTTTTCATCAGCCAACAATCAATATGGTGACACGGGCTTTCCACAAATTCGAATGGTTTGTCATATGGAACTTACCAGCCATCAGCTTATTACGAGTGAATTTGATAATTATAAAACCAATGAAATGAAGCTTGCAGAGCGCCTAATCGATAGAACGCCAAACCACTCAGTAACGATGTTCGATAAGGGGTATTATTCGCTTGGCCTGTTAAACCGATGGCACCAGGCTGGTGAAGAAAGACACTGGTTGATTCCCGCACGGTCAGATTTACAATATGAGGTTATCTCAACTGTTGGTAAAAACGACCAACTTATTTCGCTTCAAACCACTAAGCATGCCCAAAAGAATTTCTCGGATGTGCCAGAGGTTATTGAAGCGAGACTAGTGAGTAAAACTATCAAGGGTAAGACCTATCGAATATTAACCTCTATGACAGATAGGTTGCGTTTCCCAAATAATGAAATCGTAGATTTATATTGCCATAGATGGGAAATCGAACTTGGTTATCGAGAAATAAAACAAACGATGCTAGATAGTTCATACCACTTGAGAAGTAAACGCCCTGACATGGTTAGACAAGAAATATGGGGCGTACTTTTAGCGTACAATTTAATTCGACGGCTGATGACGATGGCTGCAACGCCTCAAGGGTTATGGCCTAACCAGCTGAGTTTTTCGAGCTGCTCTATGGCAGTAATCCAATACTTCTCCTCAATATCAATTATGAGCCCTGGGAATATTCCCATGCATTGGGAACATTTACTTAAAACTCTCGCCCTATTCAGATTGCCCGCAAGGAGGGAAGATAGGCGATACCCACGGTGCATAAAACCGAAGCCATCGAAGTATCCTAATAAAAAGAAAAATGCCAGTCAGCTTAACTGACTGGCATTAGAGCTTAGCTCGCTTTTTTGTATTGCGGAGAAGCGCTGTAAATGCGGCTCTCCTTTTTTCTTCTCACTCTTTTCCGTTGAACATTCCTTCATACCCACAATTTTTATTATAAAGATGTCATCTAATGGTCATCTTCTTCAGTAATTCTAGGTGATCTAACCGTTACCAGCATCTAGCAATCAACTATCATGACGTATTTTTATTCGTATACTCATCACAGCTAATTTCGAGAAAATGTAGTAACAAATGCGTATTTATGCACCTGTGTAACTGGTCAGTAAGCTGAAAGCTTGATTCTATTGAGTTCGCGCTAAGTAAAGTAAGGCTTGCGGTGAACTTTGGATGAATAAATATTCACTTTAGTGTGGCGTTTACGTTTACGTAAACGTTGTTTGAGAATGGCTTTTATTTACAACTTTGCAAATTGTCACCGGTGTCATTGTGTTTAATTGTGTCTAAAATCTAATTTTTAACCGTGATTGTTAAGATTTATGATTGGTGCGCTAACGTGAAATATATTCACATTATTGAATATGTATTCATTATTTGTTGACTCTCTGCTTTTTTATGGGTAGCTTCTATGCTCAGCTAGAGTTCTTATTTCCACTAACGGTTAATCTGCACTTTAACTCTGGCGCAGTAGCAAGGGAGAGGAGTTCATTCATGTTATATGACTCAAAACTAGAAAAAGACAATTGTGGTTTTGGTTTAATTGCCCATATTAATGGTGTTGCCAGCCACAAATTAGTGCGTACGGCTATTACTGGGTTAGACCGTATGCAGCATCGTGGTGGAATTGCCGCTGATGGTAAAACCGGCGATGGCTGTGGTTTATTATTACAAAAACCAGATAACTTCTTTCGCAGCATTGCTCAAGAACACAGTTGGCATTTAGGTAAAAACTACGCAGTAGGGATGATATTTTTAAACCCTGATCCAGATATTGCTAAAAAGACCCGTCAGATTATTAATCAAGAGCTCGAAAAAGAAACGCTCACTATTGTTGGATGGCGTGATGTGCCAACCGATCCTGCATCATTAGGCCCGATTGCAATTGAGCAGTTGCCCCAGTTTCAACAAATTTTTGTATCTGCACCAGAAGGTTGGCGTCCTAAAGATTTAGAGCGTCGTTTATATATTGCACGTCGCCGGATTGAGCAGCGCGTTGCTGATGACGATTATTTTTATATTTGTAGTTTATCTGGTTTGGTTACCGTCTATAAAGGACTGGTTATGCCGGCAGATTTACCGAATTTTTATCTCGATTTAGCTGATATGCGTTTGGAGTCGGCTATTTGTGTCTTCCATCAGCGTTTTTCTACTAATACTCAGCCGCGCTGGCCATTGGCGCAGCCTTTCCGCTATTTAGCACATAATGGTGAAATCAATACCATTGAAGGAAATCGTCAATGGGCTCGAGCCCGGGCTTATAAATTCTCTTCACCTTTATTGCCTGATTTACAAACTGCAGCGCCGTTTGTTAACGAAACAGGTTCAGATAGTTCTAGTTTAGATAATATGCTTGAACTATTTTTGGCGGGTGGGATGGATATTTTTCGTGCCATGCGAATGCTGGTACCGCCTGCATGGCAAAAAAATAAAGCAATGGATCAAGACTTACGTGCTTTTTATGACTTTAATTCTATGCACATGGAACCTTGGGATGGCCCAGCGGGTATTGTAATGTCGGATGGCCGTTTTGCAGCATGTAATTTGGATCGAAACGGTCTTCGTCCTGCACGATATGTAGTCACGAAAGATGGTCTCATGACTTTGGCATCTGAGGTTGGGATTTGGGATTACGCCCCTGACGAGGTCAGAGAAAAAGGGCGTGTAGGCCCTGGCGAGTTGCTCGTGATAGATACATTGCACGGTAAAATTTGGCATTCAAATGAAATTGATAACGACCTTAAGAAACGTCACCCTTATAAATCTTGGCTTGAAGAAAATGTTCAGCGTTTGACACCGTTTGAAGAGTTAGCAACGGACTTACCAGGCCAAAGAGAGTTAGATGACGCGATGCTTGCTGTTTATCATAAGCAGTTTGCTTATAGTAACGAAGAGCTGGATCAAGTTATACGAGTGATGGGGGCAATTGGACAAGAAGCAACGGGTTCAATGGGTGATGATACGCCTTTTGCTGTACTTTCCTCGAAAGAGCGTCCAATTTATGATTATTTCAGACAAAAATTTGCGCAGGTAACGAACCCGCCCATTGACCCATTACGCGAAAATCACGTTATGTCATTAGCGACGTGTATTGGCCGCGAGCAAAATGTTTTCAATGAGACGACGGGTCATGCTAAGCGCTTACAGTTCTCTTCACCTATCTTAATGTATTCAGATATGGTGCAGTTATTACAAGCTGATCAAGAGCACTATTCGTCGCAGATTATCTCGCTTAATTATGATATTGCAGAAGGGTTAAAAGCGGCGCTGGATCGCATTTGTGACCAAGCAGAACGTGCCGCTGCCGATGGTGTTGTTTTATTAGTTTTATCAGACAAAGGTTTAACTCCAGCTCAGCTTCCTATTCCGGCTGCGATGGCTCTGGGAGCAGTTCAACAACGATTGGTCGTCAATAATTTACGTTGTGACACTAATATAATCGTTGAAACAGCGAGTTGTCGTGATCCTCATCAATTTGCTGTATTAATTGGCTTTGGCGCAACGGCTATTTATCCTTACTTAGCTTACGAAACTCTGACACAGATGTGTGATAAAGGCAGCATTAAGAAATCGCACAGTGACGTTACTGTGTCCTATCGAAATGCTATTAATAAAGGCCTGTACAAAATCATGTCGAAGATGGGGATTAGCACGGTAGCGAGCTATCGCTGCTCAATGTTGTTTGAGGCTGTCGGTTTAGCTGATGAAGTCGTTGAGCTATGTTTCAAAGGAGTCGTTAACCGAATTAAAGGTGCTGACTTTACAGATTTCCACCAAGATCTGGTCAATCTATCACGTAAGGCATGGATCAAACGTAAACCCCTAGATCATGGTGGGTTATTGAAGTATGTCCATGATGGCGAATACCATGCGTACAACCCTGATGTTATTCAAACATTACAAGTCGCTGTTCGCTCTGGTGAATATAACGATTACTTAAGATACGCTGATTTAGTTAATAACCGACCGATCACTAACTTACGGGATTTACTGAAACTACAAATCGGTGATGCAGGCATTGCACTTGATGAAGTCGAACCTGCTGAAGCGCTATTTAAACGCTTTGACTCAGCAGCGATGAGTATTGGTGCATTATCTCCTGAAGCCCACGAAGCATTAGCGATTGCGATGAACCGTTTGGGCGGGTGCTCAAATTCGGGTGAAGGTGGTGAAGATGTTCTGCGTTACGGAACCGAGAAAAACTCACGTATAAAGCAAGTGGCATCAGGTCGCTTTGGGGTTACACCTCATTATCTAGTTAACGCAGATGTCATACAAATTAAAGTCGCTCAGGGGGCAAAACCGGGCGAAGGTGGTCAGCTGCCTGGTGAAAAGGTCACACCTTATATTGCAAAGTTACGTTACTCTGTTCCGGGTGTGACCTTAATTTCACCACCACCGCACCATGATATTTATTCAATCGAAGATTTAGCTCAGCTGATTTTTGATTTAAAGCAAGTTAATCCAAATGCGATGATTTCGGTTAAGCTCGTTTCTGAACCCGGTGTGGGGACGATCGCTACTGGTGTGGCAAAAGCGTATGCCGATTTAATTACTATAGCGGGTTATGACGGCGGAACGGGTGCAAGCCCTCTGACCTCAGTGAAATATGCAGGTTCTCCGTGGGAGCTCGGTCTTGTTGAGACTCAACAAGCTTTGGTTGAAAATGGTTTACGTCATCGTATCCGTTTACAAACTGACGGAGGCTTAAAAACAGGCCTCGACATTATTAAAGCCGCCATTTTAGGCGCAGAAAGTTTTGGTTTTGGCACCGGTCCTATGGTTGCGCTCGGGTGTAAATACTTACGTATATGTCACTTAAACAATTGTGCTACTGGTGTCGCAACTCAAGATGAGAAGTTGCGTCAAAATCATTATCACGGACTGCCTGAAATGGCGATGAACTACTTTAAGTTTATTGCCCATGAAGCTCGTGAAATTATGGCGAGCTTAGGGGTAACTCGTCTGGTTGATTTAATTGGCCGAACTGACTTACTGGTTGCGATTGAAGGCAATACGGCTAAGCAAAGTAAACTTGATTTGTCAGGTTTATTGTATCAGCCGAATAATAAGTCAGGAGAAACCTTGTATTGTTCAGCTCCTAATACCTCGCACTATCAAGGTCAATTAAATGATCAGCTATTAGCCCAAGCTAAAGAAGCGATTGATAGTAAATCGGGCAAAGTCTTGCGCGCAAAAATCAATAACACAGATCGTTCAGTTGGCGCTCAGCTTTCTGGATACATTGCTGAACGTCATGGCAATCAAGGAATGGCTGCGGATCCGATCCGAATAGAGTTATCTGGCACTGCAGGGCAATCTTTTGGTGTGTGGAATGCTGGTGGTCTTGAAATGGCGCTCGTTGGCGATGCGAATGATTACGTAGGGAAAGGCATGGCAGGTGGTAAAATTAGTATCACACCACCAATGGGCTCATCTTTTGCAAGTCATGAAGCCAGTATAATTGGTAATACTTGTCTTTATGGTGCAACAGGTGGACGACTGTTTGCTGCTGGTAAGGCGGGTGAACGTTTTGCTGTTAGGAATTCGGGCACCATTGCGGTCATTGAAGGAGCGGGCGATAACGCTTGTGAATATATGACTGGTGGTGTGGTGTGTATTTTAGGCCGTACCGGAATTAATTTTGGAGCCGGAATGACGGGTGGATTTGCTTATGTGCTAGATGAAGCAAATGACTTTGAAAAACGCATCAACTCAGAATTAGTTGAATTGGTAGAAATGGATGACTTAGTGATTCACCATGAACACCTTCGAGGCTTGATAGCTGAACATTTAGAAGCAACGAAATCCTGCCGAGCAGAAATGATTCTTGCTGATTTTGAACACTATTTAACTCAGTTTAGATTGATCAAACCTAAATCGAGTGATGTAAAAAGTTTACTTGGTCATCGTGCTCGCAGTAGTGCTGAGCTTAGAGTGCAGGCTCAGTAAAGGAGAAGTAGAATGGCACAGAATGTATATCAATTTATCGATGTCCAACGAGTAGATCCTCGTAAAAAGCCGATATCGACACGTAAAAAACAATTTGTAGAAATCTACGAACCTTTTTCAGCCAAGCAAGTTGACTCTCAAGCTGACCGCTGTTTGGATTGTGGTAATCCATATTGTGAGTGGAAATGTCCGGTTCATAATTATATTCCACAGTGGCTGAAACTGATTAAAGACGGCAAAATTATTGAAGCGGCTGAATTATCGCATCGAACAAATTCGTTGCCAGAGGTATGCGGTCGTGTTTGTCCGCAAGATAGACTTTGTGAAGGCTCTTGCACACTCAATGATGAATTCGGTGCGGTTACCATAGGTAATATTGAAAAGTATATTACGGATACTGCTTTTGAGATGGGATGGAAACCTGACACTTCTTACGTAGTTTGGACAGATAAAAAAGTGGCTATTATTGGCGCAGGTCCCGCTGGATTGGGGTGTGCTGATATTTTGGCGAGAAACGGTGTTAAGCCAGTAGTTTTTGATCGTCACCCAGAGATTGGTGGTCTGCTTACTTTTGGTATTCCGTCATTTAAGCTAGAAAAGTCAGTCATGGAAAAGCGCCGTGAAATTTTTACTGATATGGGTGTTGAATTTCGCTTAAATACTGAAGTTGGAAAAGACATTGAACTCGAGCAATTACTTTCAGAATATGACGCTGTTTTTGTTGGGGTAGGTACGTATAAAAACATGCGTGGTGGCCTAGAAAATGAAGAGGCGCATGGTGTGTTTGACGCACTTCCTTTCTTAATTGCTAACACAAATAAAGTAATGGGATTTGATAACGAAGCGTACCCTTATCAAGATATGGCGAACAAACGTGTCGTGGTATTGGGTGGGGGTGATACAGCAATGGATTGCGTGAGAACGTCAATTCGACAAGGTGCCAGTGATGTTGTCTGTGCATATCGACGCGATGAAGCAAACATGCCTGGCTCAGCCCGTGAAGTAAAAAATGCTAAAGAAGAAGGGGTACGTTTTGAGTTTAATGTACAACCTAAAGGGATGATCTTAAATTCTGAAGGTCAAGTCACCGGTGTGCAAATGGTTAAAACACAATTAGGTGAACCGGATGCTAAAGGGCGTCGCCGAGCCGAAGAAGTGAGTGGTTCGGAACATGTATTAGCTGCAGATGCAGTGATTATGGCATTTGGCTTTCAAGCACATTCAATGCCTTGGCTTGAACCATTTGGTGTCGAATGCGATCAATGGGGCCGAATTGTTGCACCAGAACAAGGTTCGGGACACACTCATCAAACGACCAACCCGAAAATCTTTGCTGGTGGTGATGCTGTACGAGGTTCAGATTTGGTGGTTACAGCTATTTTTGAAGGCCGAAATGCAGCTGAAGGAATTTTGGACTATCTAGAAGTTCAATAACAAGCATGAACGAATAAAAAAGGTAAGCACTTTGCTTACCTTTTTTATTTATATGAGGTAAAAACTGTTCGATATCGCACTCAAACTAGGCACACGCTTCGAGTAGTTCTTGGGCGTTAGACAGAGTGGTCTGACTAATATTATTGCCCCCGAGTAAACGGGCAATTTCATTAACACGACCTTGTTGGTCAAGGTGGCGCATTTGAGTATGCGTTTGCTTGCCATCGCTGAATTTTGCAACAAAGAATTGATGGTGCCCACTGCAAGCTACTTGCGGTAAATGGGTTACACAGATCACTTGTGTTGACTGACCTAATTGGCGTAACAGTAAGCCAACCGCAGATGCTGTCGGGCCAGAAATACCCACGTCCACTTCATCAAAAATAAGGGTGGGCGTTGTCACTTTAGCCGCGATGATAACCTGAATCGCTAAACTAATACGTGAAAGTTCACCGCCAGATGCCACTTTTGCTAAAGGCTGCATGGGTTGACCAGGGTTGGTGCAAACCATAAATTCAATTTTATCAGCGCCATGCGCACTAGGCGTCGCATTCGCTTCAAAATTTAGAACGATTTCAAAAATGCCATTTTCCATTGACAGTGTGTGCATACTGTTAGAAATTAATGTGTTTAGCTCTGTGGCTGCGGTCTTGCGGCTATCACTTAATTGTTTAGCATTGCAATAGTATGCTTCTCTTGTATGCTCAATCTCAGCATCGAGTTGGTGTAATCGCTTCGAATCATGGCTAATTTTAGTCAACGAATTGACTAACTGAGTATGAAACTCTGGCAATTCTTCTGGTCGAATATGATGTTTTCGCGCTAATTCTAAAGCTTTGGCCATACGCTCTTCGACTTCGTTTAATGTGTTTGGGTCACACTCTGTTTTCTCTTGGTAACGTCTAATTTGAGCCGATGCATCTTCAATTTGCACAGCTGCTTCAAACAATAAGTCGGCCACTGAACTGAGCTGAGGATCGATTTGAGCAAGTTCAGCAAACTTATTGGCACTATGTTGTACCATACTGTATGCGTTGCCGTTATCTTCATCATAGAGATGCTGAAGTTCACGCTGACTTGACTCAAGTAATGTTTGAGTATGGCTTAATAAACTATGTTGAGATTCGACATCTTCGTATTCACCTGGCTCCAAAGCAAAATCGTCTAATTCAGCGACCTGATACTCTAAAAGCTGCTGTTGGGCTTGCTGTTGCTGTTGAAGCTGCAGTAATTGCGTATGCTCTTTTTTAAGGTTTTGATATTGTTTAAACAAGTCTTTGGTGGCGAGCAGTAAGTCAAAATGACCGGCATATTCATCAAGAAGTTGGAGTTGATGATCATTTTTGCTCAACAATTGATGGGCATGCTGCCCGTGAATAGCAATCAATAATTGACTGAGGGATTTAAGTTGGCTTGCAGTGACTGCTGAGCCATTAATGTAGGCTTTGCTGCGTCCAGTATGGCTAATCACCCGACGCAAAATACATTCATCATCACTTAGCAAATCATGTTGAGCTAAAAATGCTTTAGCTTTGGGTAAATGACGAATATCAAATTGAGCGGTGACTTCTGCTTTATCAGCGCCTGGGCGTACCATTGCAGCTTCTGAGCGTTCACCTAAACATAAAGAAAGCGCGTCGATAGCAATAGACTTTCCAGCACCGGTTTCACCTGTAATGGTAGTCATACCTGCTGACCACTCAGTGCTGAGTTGGCTGACAATAGCAAAATTTGAAACTTCTAACGCAATTAACATACTGTTTATCCATCCAGTTCATTAACTGTTAATTTATACAGTATTTGTAAATTGCGCAAATATTTTTTTAATTATTTAATGTTGCTTTTAAGCCAATAATGCATGACTCAATCTGATTAAATAACAGCTTCTTTATCATCATTGTGTATTTCTGATGATGCTTGGTCGGGCGTTTCATCTTCGGTTGAAGGTAAAATGTCAGGGCTTTTCAGAGTGAATACCAGAGCAGGTAATTGCTCTTCATAGAATAGTTTATTAAAACCGCGCCCTGAAGGCAGCTCAGTCGCGAAGTTTAATATCCGTTCAGCAAGCTCATCTTTGTGACCTGTGACGTGGGTTTTAGCCATTTCACTGGCTAACACGTTTGAGAGATTATCTAGGCATGCTTCCATTAATATTAGGTTATTATCATTATGAGCTTGCACAACAAAAAAATTGTTCGCAATGGCTTGCATTGCTGGTAAGTGCTTTGGTCTGAGTAATTTGGCTTCACTAAAATAACTGAGTTGTTTTTTATAGTTATCAGTGACGATTTTGACCCGCTCATTGAATAATTGTTTCTTGAGGGCTTCTGCTTTTTTTCGGTTTTTTTCTATCACTGTATAAGTTGAGAAAAGCGCGATCAATAAAATTACAGATAAAAGTACTACATAAGTCATAATTATTATTATTTTCCTAATAAATTGGCACTGAAAACAGCTGCAGCATACTGAAACTACAACAAAATTAAAACACTCTTTTTATGCAAATTTATAAATCAATATAATTGGCTGCCCCATTTTAATTTTTGCCTTAACACGTTGTAATAAGAATACTCTTTAGGGTGAATTAAGCGCAGTGGTTTATCGCCTTTTTTGATCACAACTTCATCACCTGGCATCACAGCCATCACGATGTGACTATCGCAGCTAATCTGCAGATTATCATCATTTTTTAGGCTGAGTTTTAAGCGAATCTCATTGTCTGCATCGACAACAAGCGGCCGACTAGATAATGTATGGGGAAACATCGGGACTAAGGCCATCGCGTTAAGTTCAGGGGTTAAAATAGGCCCGCCACCAGAAAGGGAATAGGCCGTTGACCCCGTTGGCGTGCAAACAATTAGCCCATCTGATTTTTGTGAATATACGAAATCGTCATTGATAAAGGCCTCAAATTCAATCATATGTGCGACTTTATCTGCGTGCAAAACGGCTTCATTGACCGCTGAGTTAGTGCTTTTGAGCTTTTCGTGGCGATACACTTCGACTTCCAACAAAAAGCGTTTTTCTTGAATATAATGGCCACTGAGAACTTGCTCGAGATCGGCTTCAAAATTATCAGGGTCTAAATCAGTTAAAAAACCTAAATTGCCCCGGTTTACTCCAATCACGGCCACATCGAAGCGAGACAATACTCGCGCAGCCCCTAGCATATTTCCATCACCACCGACGACAATGGCTAAATCACATTGGCGGCCCAGATCAACTAGCTCTACCGTTCGTGAGGCATCAACCTTCATTTCTAGACCAACTTGTTGTTCGATCAATACTGTGTAACCCAAAGCATCCAGAAAACTGTCCAATTTTTTTAAGGTTAAGTTTGCGCCAGCATGGTTGGGTTTGCCAATCAGGCCGATGGTGGAGAAAGTCTTATTCATGGTTATTGACTGAAAGTTAATATAATTTCAGTATATCCAAAAGCTCTGCTACTTGAAAATAAATAAGCGCGCCCACATAAACTCGTTATGAAACTAAATCCTCGTGATCTCAAAGTATTTACCTCACTGATGGACTTGCATTGCAATGGTTCAGGACTCGCTGTGCCTTCGGCATTAATTGCAAAACAAAAGGGGATGGCGGTTTGCTCTGCGACTGTCCGCAATGCAATGGTTAGACTTGAAAAGTTGGGGTTAATTTACTCGCCGCATACCTCTGCAGGACGAGTGCCGACTAAAGAAGGGTATCAATTTTGGTTGAATGAATTATTTGATCTTTCATCAATTGCCGCTTTTTGGCAGCCCAGCCAAGAGGCGTTAATTCAGTTTACTCATTCAATTAGCCAACGCTATAAGTTATGCGCTTGTGTTGGTTTACCAACGGTGACATCACAGGCTATTTTTCGCGTTGAAGTACTGGATTTTGATCAGCAAAGTTGGCTGATTTTATTATTTGACCGCCAGGGGCAAAGCCAAAATGTAGTGATTACTAAACCACTCGAAGCCAATGAAGCAATCCGGTTACAGTTTAATGCTTGGTTGAATACGGTTTTTTCTGCGCAGCCTTTGTTAGAAGGGTTAAAGAGAATGCGAGCCATGGCGAAGACAGCGCCGATGTTTTGTCATGGTTCACTGACACAATGGACGCGCCTTTTATTTGATAAATTAGGGTCAGATAATTCTATCGTCGTAGGCGAAAGTTACCTGTATGAATCATTACAAGGTTCTGAACAGCCTTGTATTGGCACGCCCTTACTGAGTTTTGTTGAGGAGAAGTTAGCATTTACTCAGGGGGTGTCAGTTATCTTCGGTGATGACATTCCCTTTCATGGTTTTGAGCAATTGATGATAGTGAGTGTGCCTTACTTTTCAAACGGTGGCTACCAAGGTCGTTTTTGTATTATTTGCAAAAAGTCAGCACAAATAGCTGCAATCTTAACGGAATTTACATTTCTTGATTAATTAACTCTTGAAAGCAAAAATTCCATCCCCATAATTACCGCAGTTGTAAAGAATTGGAGATCAGAAATAATGTCAGAACAAACAAATCAGGCTTCACAGGAAGCAGAATTAAATGAACAAGCCGCTGAACAAGAAGTACAGCAAGATGTTCAACCAGAGCAAGAGATGAGCCCTGAAGCTGAGATTGCATTATTATCTGCAGAATTAGAAGCAGCAAATCAAACAATTGCCGATCAAAAAGACAGTGTTGTGCGTGCAGCAGCTGAAGTTGACAATGTTCGTCGTCGTGCTGCACAGGATGTAGAAAAAGCGCACAAATTTGCATTAGAAAAATTTTCAAATGAATTACTGCCAGTAATTGATAATCTAGAGCGTGCAATTGAATTTGCAGATAAAGAAAATGAAACCTTAAAACCTTTGTTAGAAGGGATTGATATGACGGTTTCAAGTTTTGTCAGTGCCGTGAGTAAATTTGGTGTTGAAGTTGTTAATCCGCAAGGGGAAGCATTCAATCCTGAGTTCCATCAAGCCATGTCTTTACAGCCAAGTGCTGATGTAGAGCCCAATACAGTGCTAGCTGTTATGCAAAAAGGCTATACCTTGAATGGCCGTTTACTGCGCCCTGCCATGGTGATGGTCTCTAAAGCCGCCGAGTAATCATTACGAAGCACGCCGTTTAATAATGCCTTTATTTTGTAAGAAATAAGGGCATTATCGTTTTTAAAGCTTAATGTCGTTTTTTATCTGTAACCATTTGCAAGTTTGGCACACAAAAATAGCTACGATAGCAACTGCCATTAATGCAGAAAAACCAACCGCATTTTCAGTATGTAAAAAAGCCAATAATGGCCCCGCTAACGCACCACTACCAAATCGCAGTGTGCCAATAACGGCTGTTGCTGTGCCTGACTTTCTTTCAAACTCAATTAAAATCAATGCATCTGCATTACTAGCCATAATACCTAAGCTCATCATTAGGGGGGCCATACACACCACAAAGCCAACTAAATTAGGGGAAAACACGGTTAATGAAACAAGCGCAGTGGCACTTATCAGCGCTAAAGCAAGGCCAAAATAGAGCATTTTGCGCGAGCCTATTTTTGTCACAAGGCGGGTATTAAGAAAATTACCACACATCAATGCCACAACATTACAGGCAAATAACACACCAAACAGCTGTTCATTGACTGAAAAATAATCGAGGTAGATAAAAGGGACTGACGTTAAAAAGCAGAAAAATGCAAATGAAGCAAACATTGAGGTTAAGATATCAAAACGTGCAGGCCGATAACTTAAAACGGTACGATAGCTATCAATAAATAAAGCCAGCCCACGGTGATCTGATTGAAAGATTGGGATATTGAATAAATAGCGCCACACGAGTAATAAAATCGTAAAGCTGTAAATGCACAAAACGATAAATATACTTTGCCAATGCCAGAACATCATTAAGGCACTGCCAATACTTGGCGCTAACAAAGGAGCTATCATCATTATCATCGACACATATGACATGCCTTTTGCAGTGTCTTTTTGATAGATGTGTCGAATAATACCCGGTACAACCACTGTTGCAGCTGCGCCAAAAAAAGCTTGGCATGCGCGAAATACTAAAAACCACTGAATGTCTTGGCAAAAAACAAGCAATAGAGAAAAAAATCCAAACCCAGATAAGCCAATTAATGCTAGTAGCCGACGGCCTAATTGGTCTGCTAATGGGCCAAAAAAGAGCATACCTAATGAATACCCAGCTAAATAGGTACTTAAAGAAAGTTGAACCAAACTGATACTCGTGTCCATATCTGTCGCCATTTGCAGCATCGCGGGTAGATACAAATCAACCGCTAGCGGCGTGATAGCGACAATACTGGCTAATAAGGGTAACAGAAGGCGTCTATTAATTGACAGGGACATTAAGTACGCTCAATGAGAAAGGGGAGGTATAGTCTATGTCTTTAGTGATTTTTAACAAGTTAATTAGGCCAAATTCCTTGCGTGAATTTGCGCCTAGCTATTTGAGGCTATTAAATCTCCAGGGGCTAGATTAGAATACTGATAATTGTGGATTTTAATCAAGGAACAACATGAAACACGTACTTCTTGCTTTATCTGTCGCCACGGTTTTAGTGGGCTGCAAGACCTCGCCAACGGGCCGGACTCAATTAGCGTTATATTCAGATGGACAGATGAATACGATGGGGAAACAAAGTTTTGAGCAATTGAAGCAACAGTTGCCGATTAATAAAGATCCGAAAGTGAATCGTTATATCCAATGTATTGCTGATAATGTCATTGCAGTGTTGCCCGGTAAATATGCGCAACAGCAATGGGAAGTGGTTGTTTTTGAGGAGGCTTCAGCCAATGCATTCGCATTACCTGGCGGTAAAATTGGTGTTCATACCGGCTTATTGAAAGTCGCTATTAATCAGCATCAAGTCGCCACAGTGATGGGACATGAGGTCGGGCATGTGATCGCAGAGCATTCAAATGAGCGGGCTTCACAAAACTCAGCCATTCAATTAGGTATGCAAGCAGCCGACACGAGCTTAAGAAGTATTCAAAATGAATACCAAGGTGCAATAATGATGGCACTGGGTGTGGGGGCTCAATATGGTGTGACGTTACCATTTAGCCGCACACATGAGTCTGAAGCTGATGAAATAGGCTTGGAGCTGATGTCAAAAGCAGGGTTTAACCCAAAAGAGTCGATTACATTGTGGCAAAATATGAGTGCTGCTGGCAGCGGAGGCACACCTGAATTTTTATCTACTCATCCTTCGCCAACCACAAGGATCAGCGAATTACGAAACCAGATGCCAGCAGTGATGAAATTACATCATGCAGCAGTCGGGGCGGGTAAAACTCCAGGCTGTGAGATATAAAATAAGCCCCCATAATTAAGTAACTTTAATATGGCTTAAAATGTCCATGCGACATGGATTTGTGGGGCTGATTCATTGTTGTCAGTCCCTAACTTATTACGCCATACTTGCCATTTAACACCCATTAATAGCGTGTTTTCTTCAAACTCAAGTGCGTGGCCTAAATCCCATTGTAAAATAGGTTGTGCCAAAATCCAGCTATTTACTTCTTTGCCTAACTCATTTTTTCGGCCATCAATGTATTCAATGTGGCCGGTAAAATTAAAGCGTTGATTGCCGATAGTAAAAGGTAGCCCCCAAGCAGCATCAATCATCCAACTATCTGTTTCTGAAGGTGCACCACCTGAGACAAGTCCGCCATTATCATCTAGATACCCAGTGATAAGGGTATTAAAAAATGCAAACCCAGGTACATCCCAGTAAAGTTTTAACCCAGGCAGATATTTGACTACATTTGCATCTCCTGCAGCATTGACACCGATTACTGCACCAATATCTTTAATTGCGCCAAATGAGTAAGTGTTCGCGGATGCTTTTGAAAAGCTAATGGTTGAATAAAACTCACCATAATAATCATTATCTTGATAGCCATCACTGCGATTATCTCTGATAAAGTCAACGAAAAAAAAGTTATCGCCTAAGTCATAAGATGAACTGTGCTGTAAGGTCGCTACATTGGTTTTTGCATCGTGATGGGTAAAGGGATTAAGGAAATCACCTTGATTAAAATGAAATTGGGTTTGGCTCCAAGTGGCTGCGTACGTATTAGCAGAGATTAACAGCAGCAGGGTTAGCAGTTTTTTCATAGAGTTACGCTATTGAACAAAGGTAGTGTTCAGTGTAGAACAAAATGAGAGGGAAAGTGGATATAGATAAAAAATGCAGCATATCAGCTGCATTTTTTATATGAGGCACTTAGGCTTTATGTCGATTGAGGCAAATGACGCCGACCGCAGTAAAGGCTAAAATGAAACAATAATAGGAAGATGTTGATACTTGCCAAGGTGAAATTTGAAAAGTGGCGCCGAGTAAAAGCGCTTGTGCACCGTAGGGCAATGAGCCTTGCATGACACAGGCGAAAATATCGAGCAAACTGGCTGAACGTTTGGCGGAAATTTGCCCATCCTCAGCGAGTTTTTTCGCGATTGGGCCTGCGACAATAATGGAGACGGTGTTATTAGCGATACATAAGTTTGATGTTAATACTAATGCCGCGATCCCGAGTTGATCAGCCACTTTTCGATTCCATTTAGCAATGACTAGTGTCAACGTTTGGATTTTGTGTGCAATATAATCAAGCCCACCATTGATGCGAATAAATTCAGATAAACCGCCAATCAGCATTGAAAGTAAAAATATTTCTTGCATGCCACTAAAGCCTTCATAAATATCTTTTATAAAGGCACTGCCTTGATAGTCTGCGGTAAAACCCATTAAGCCAGCAAATACAATACCGCTGAATAGCACCACAAACACATTAAAGCCCATTACAGCTAAAATTAAGATAAATGCGTACGGTAATACCAATAATAAATCGTACTCTTTCACCTCAATGACTTCAGGCTCTGGAGTGAGCACAAATAATAAAATTACCGTTAAAATCGCGGCAGGAACGGCAATTTTAAAGTTCTCACGAAATTTATCTTTCATTTCACAGCCTTGGGTACGGGTAGCAGCAATAGTGGTATCTGAAATGATGGATAAGTTATCACCAAACATCGCACCAGAAACTACTGCACCAGCAACTAAAGCGGGATCCATTCCTGTTTTTAGCGATAGCGCATAGGCGATGGGACCAATTGCCCCGATGGTTCCCATTGATGTGCCCATGGCTGTAGCCACAATTGCAGAAATTAAAAATAACCCTGGTAAAAGAAAACTAGGTGGAACTAGATCAAGCCCTGCGTTAACGACGGCATCGACACCACCTGTTGCACCCGCGACAGTAGAGAAAGCACCTGCAAGGAGGTAAATCAAGCACATAGTGATGATATTGCTATGGCCAGCACCTTTGATGAAGGTATCAACAGACTGATTAATTGATGCTTTATTTAAGAAAAAAGCGAGTAATATCGCGGGCAAAATCGCAACTGGAGCAGGCAGCTGATAAAACGCGTAATCGACCCCTTGTGATTGGAGGTATAGACCTGCGCCTAAAAAAATAGCGACAAAGCTGAGTAATGGAAGCAAAGATAACTTGGCGTTTAATTTGCTGTAGGTAGACTGCATATTAACCTCTTAATAAATAACGACGCAGCCCACGAGTTCCTTTTTTAGCTGCATTTTTCAAGCGCCCGCAAGCCAAAGACCAAATCGGCGCCTTAAATCTAAGGAAGTGCGAATGTATAGATGGCTAGATGTTTTGTCAAATTTTTATTGTTACACTGTGCCCATCAATTGATGTTTATTAACCTCAAGAAATCCCTTTGGTGCATCTGTGATAAATAAACATTAAACTTAACATATCGTAATAATCGCTGGTTAAAAAGTCTTTATCTGCTTTTTTATTAAACAAATAAGATTAAGCAGACTTAATTTAACCACTTATTAATAAAGAGAATAATATGAATAAAATTGGTGTTTTTGGTGCTAATGGCCGCATGGGACAAGCTTTATTACAAGCAACAGAAAAATCGACCGAGAGTCAAATAGCTGGCGCATTTGTACGACCAAGCTCGACCTTTTATCAAATTTCCGTAGGGCCAATAATTGGCGCTACGGCGTGTGATTTAGCCTTTAGTGATTACCATTGCGCAGAGCCCAGCTCAATCGATGTATTGATTGATTTTACCTTACCACAAGGAATGTTGACGCACTTAGCTTTTGCTGTCACTCATAAACTCCCAATGGTTATTGGCACAACAGGGTTAACAGTTGCGGAGTTTGCTAAATTAGAGCAAGCTGCTAAAACTATTCCCATCGTGTTTTCTCGTAACTTTAGTGTCGGGATTAATTTACTCCTTAACTTAGTGCAAACCGCCGCAAGAACGTTATCAGATGATATCGATATCGAAGTGTTTGAAGCGCATCACCGTCATAAGATAGATGCCCCATCAGGCACTGCATTAGCGATTGGAGAGGCGATTGCAGATGCGAAAGGTTGGCAGCATGACGAGGTGGCACGTTATGAACGTCACCATGATCATGTTGAAAAATCTCAAAACGAAATCGGTTATTCAGTGTTGCGAGCTGGGGATATAGTCGGTGAACATACGGCTTATTTCGCATCTATGGGCGAAAGGCTCGAAATTACGCACAAAGCGAGTTCAAGAATGACCTTTGCGCAAGGTGCAGTAAGGGCTGCAGCTTGGTTGAAAAATAAACCTGCGGGACTTTATGATATGCAAGATGTGCTAGGTTTTAAGTAGAAAAGGTTTTTTTTTAGCGGTTTGGCTTAATTTTTATATGAAAGGCGCTATTTTTATATTTTTTATAATTAGGGTTAGACCTGCGACGCTTTTTATTCTAGAATAAGCACAATTTGCCAAAATTTATTTTGCGTGTTTCCAAACGCCTTGAGCGGGTCGTAAATCGTCAGTTTTTACACCCGTTTTTTACTGTTAGGAGGTTAACTTGACTATATCCGCTTTGTTAGTCCTAGAAGACGGCACAGTGTTCCGCGGTACTGCTATTGGGGCTGAAGGTATTTCAGTCGGTGAAGTAGTGTTTAATACATCAATGACAGGCTATCAGGAGATTTTAACTGATCCCTCATATGCGGAACAAATCGTAACCCTGACTTATCCGCATGTGGGTAATACGGGCACTAACAGCGAAGACGAAGAAGCGAATAAGATCTGGGCTAAAGGCTTAGTAATTCGTGATTTGCCTCTGCTAGCGAGTAATTTCCGTAATGAGCAATCATTAGATGAATATTTAAAAGCTCGTAATATCTTAGGAATTGCAGACATCGATACACGCAAGCTTACACGTATTTTACGTGATAAAGGTGCGCAGAATGGCTGTATTATTGCCGGTGAGATAAACGAAGAAAAAGCATTGGAAGCAGCAAAAGCGTTCCCTGGCTTAAAAGGGATGGATCTTGCGAAAGTTGTTACGACAACTGAACAGTATCAGTGGAACGAAGGAAGCTGGACGTTAGGCGAAGGTTTTAAAACCCTTGCTGAGGAAGAGCAAAAGTTTCATGTCGTTGCCTATGATTTTGGTGTGAAACGCAATATCTTACGTATGTTAGTTGACCGCGGCTGTAAGTTAACGGTTGTACCAGCACAAACGAGTGCAAAAGACGTACTTGCTCTGAATCCTGATGGTATCTTTTTATCAAATGGACCGGGCGATCCAGCACCATGTACCTATGCAATTGACGCAATTACTGCATTCCTCGAAACAGATACCCCTATCTTTGGTATTTGCTTAGGTCACCAATTGCTGGCACTCGCCTCTGGTGCACAAACAGTTAAGATGAAGTTTGGTCATCATGGTGGTAACCACCCAGTTAAAGACCTTGATCGTGGCGTCGTCATGATCACAGCACAAAATCATGGCTTTGCAGCAGATGAAGCAACCCTTCCTGACACATTGCGTGCAACGCATAAATCATTATTTGATGGCACATTGCAAGGTATTCATCGTACTGATAAACCAGCTTTTAGCTTCCAAGGTCACCCTGAAGCAAGCCCTGGACCGCATGATGCAGCCCCGTTATTTGATCACTTCATCGATTTGATGCAAGCACGTAAACAATAATTTAGGACCGAGTAACAATGCCAAAACGTACTGATTTAAAAAGCATTCTTATCCTAGGTGCCGGCCCAATTGTGATCGGCCAAGCCTGTGAATTTGACTACTCGGGTGCACAAGCCTGTAAAGCGCTTCGCGAAGAAGGCTACCGTGTCATTCTAGTGAATTCTAACCCTGCGACTATCATGACAGACCCGGATATGGCCGATGCAACGTATGTTGAGCCAATCCATTGGGAAGTCGTTGAAAAAATTATCGAAAAAGAAAAGCCAGATGCGGTGTTACCGACTATGGGTGGCCAAACAGCGTTAAACTGTGCGCTTGATTTAGACAAGTACGGTGTACTGGCTAAGCACGGTGTTGAGCTAATTGGTGCAACAGCTGATGCAATCGATAAAGCAGAAAACCGTGAACGCTTTGATACAGCAATGAAAAATATCGGCTTAGAATGTCCTCGTGCTGAAATCGCACACTCAATGGACGAAGCGAAAGAAATTGTTAAGCGTATCGGTTTGCCTTGTATTATCCGTCCTTCTTTCACTATGGGTGGAACAGGTGGTGGTGTAGCATACAACCTGGAAGAGTTTGAAGAAATTTGTGAGCGTGGTCTCGATCTTTCACCAACCAGTGAGCTTCTAATCGATGAGTCTTTAATTGGTTGGAAAGAGTACGAGATGGAAGTAGTTCGTGACAAAAACGACAACTGTATCATCGTCTGTTCGATTGAAAACTTTGACCCTATGGGCGTGCACACCGGTGATTCAATCACAGTTGCACCTGCGCAAACATTAACTGATAAAGAATACCAAATCATGCGTAATGCCTCGATGGCTGTGTTACGTGAGATTGGTGTTGAAACAGGTGGTTCAAACGTTCAGTTCGGTGTTAACCCAGACGATGGTCGTATGGTTATCATTGAAATGAATCCTCGTGTATCACGCTCATCAGCTCTCGCGTCAAAAGCAACCGGTTTCCCGATTGCAAAAATCGCTGCAAAATTAGCAGTAGGTTACACCTTAGATGAGTTACAAAATGATATCACTGGTGGTAAAACACCTGCTTCATTTGAACCTTCTATCGATTATGTAGTGACAAAAATTCCACGCTTTAACTTTGAAAAATTTGCGGGTGCAAACGATCGTTTGACTACGCAAATGAAATCAGTCGGTGAAGTGATGGCGATTGGTCGTAACCAACAAGAGTCATTACAAAAAGCACTTCGTGGTTTAGAAGTGGGTGCAACAGGTTTTAACCCAATTGTCGCGCTAGATGATCCAAGTGCAAAAGAAAAGATTATTCACGAACTTCGTGAGCCAGGTGCTGAGCGTATTTGGTACGTTGCTGATGCTATGCGTCACGGCATGTCTGTTGACGATGTATTTGAATACACCAAAATTGATCGCTGGTACTTAGTCCAAATTGAAGACATCTTAAAAGATGAAGCAACCATAAAATCAGGCGGTATGGCTGGTTTGACGAAAGATTTCCTTCGTCGCCTTAAGCGTAAAGGTTTTGCGGATGCTCGTATTGCTGAAATTGCAGGTGTCTCAGAAGCTGAAATTCGTAAAAAACGTCATAGCTTTGGTATTAACCCTGTTTACAAACGAGTTGATACCTGTGCTGCAGAGTTTAGCTCTGATACAGCCTATATGTATTCAAGCTACGACGAAGAGTGTGAAGCGAATCCATCAGATAAAGACAAAATCATGGTTATCGGTGGCGGTCCAAACCGTATCGGCCAAGGTATTGAGTTTGATTACTGTTGTGTACATGCAGCACTCGCACTTCGCGAAGATGGCTATGAAACAATTATGGTCAACTGTAATCCAGAGACCGTATCAACGGATTACGATACATCAGATCGCTTGTATTTCGAACCGATTACACTTGAAGATGTACTTGAAATTGTTCGTGTTGAAAAGCCAAAGGGTGTCATCGTTCAATACGGTGGCCAAACACCACTTAAACTAGCGCGTGAATTAGAAGCGAATGGTGTGCCAGTTATTGGTACTTCACCAGATGCGATTGACCGTGCTGAAGATCGTGAGCGTTTCCAACAGTTAGTCGAACGTTTAGACTTGTTGCAGCCGCATAACGCTACTGTGACTTCAACTGAAGAAGCCATGGCTAAATCGTTAGAAATAGGTTTCCCTCTTGTTGTTCGCCCATCTTATGTACTCGGTGGCCGTGCGATGGAAATTGTATACGACGAAGATGATTTACGTCGTTACATGACCGAAGCAGTGCAAGCTTCAAATGAAGCACCAGTTTTACTTGACCATTTCTTAGATGATGCAATTGAAATCGACGTTGATGCAATTTGTGATGGTGAGCAAGTAATCATTGGCGGGATTATGGAGCATATCGAACAAGCGGGTGTTCACTCGGGTGACTCGGCCTGTTCATTACCTCCATATACGTTAAGCCCTGAGATCCAAGATCGCATGCGTGACCAAGTGACTCGTATGGCACTTGAGTTAGGTGTTGTTGGTTTGATGAATACTCAGTTCGCTGTTAAAGATGGTGAAGTGTATCTAATTGAAGTGAACCCACGTGCAGCGCGCACAGTCCCATTTGTTTCTAAAGCGACAGGTGTGCCGGTTGCTAAGATTGCAGCGCGTTGTATGGCTGGCCAATCGCTAGCATCTCAAGGAATTACTAAAGAAACAATTCCTCCATACTACAGCGTTAAAGAAGTTGTTTTACCGTTTGCTAAGTTCCAAGGTGTGGATCCAATCCGTGGCCCTGAAATGCGCTCAACGGGTGAAGTCATGGGCGTGGGTGATAACTTTGCCGAGGCGTTTGCAAAAGCGCAATTAGGTGCAGGAAACATTTTACCTCGTGGTGGCCGTGCTTTATTATCAGTGCGTAATGGCGATAAAAAGCGTATTGTCGAACTTGCACGCATTATGACAGAACTTGGTTTTGAACTGGATGCAACAGGTGGCACTGCTGCGGCTCTTGAGGCTGCAGGCATTGAAGTACGTCGTGTGAATAAAGTGTTCGAAGGTCGTCCACATATTCTTGACCGTATTAAAAATGGCGAATATAGCTACATCGTTAATACAACTGAAGGCCGTCAAGCGATTGAAGATTCTAAAGTTCTTCGTCGTGGAGCACTTCAGCACAAAACAAACTATACCACTACGCTTAACGCTGCATTTGCCAATTGTAAAGCCAATGCTGCGGACGATCGCTCTACCGTAAATTCATTACAAGAGTTACACCGTCGCGTAAAATAAAAAATAGATACCCTAGTGACGAAGTCGCTAGGGTATATAAGTGAGATTTTATGCAACAAACACCGATGACTGTTCGTGGTGTTGAACTTCTTCGTGAAGAACTGAACGAACTAAAAACAGTTAAACGTCCAAGAATTATTGCTGATATTGCAGAAGCTCGTGAACACGGCGATTTGAAAGAAAATGCTGAGTACCACGCGGCCCGTGAAGAACAAGGCTTTTGCGAAGGCCGTATTCAAGAAATTGAAGCTAAATTATCAAATGTTCAAGTAATTGATGTCACCAAAATGCCTAATACGGGCAAGGTTATTTTTGGTACGACAGTGACAATCATCAATGTTGAGACAGATGAAGAAGTGACCTATCGCATCGTGGGTGATGACGAGGCGAATATAAAAGCTAATTTAATATCTGTTAACTCGCCAATTGCGCGAGGGCTGATAGGAAAAGAGGTTGATGATGCAGTGATAATAACCACACCCAAAGGTGAGGTTGAATATGAAATCACAGCAGTTGAATATATTTAACAATCAAGACTACAATAAAAGCTCGGTATGTACCGGGCTTTTTTTTTAGGGAGATAAAATTGCGCATTACAAGAATAATAACAATTGCACCCTTAGTCTTATTTCAACCTTCTGTGTTAGGAGCTAGTTGTGAAGAAACCTTTGCTGCCAATAATTACTCCGAAGCATTTACTTTGTGCCGAGAAGACAGCGAAGACAATAACGCTGCAGCTAGTTTTATTATGGCTAAAATTTACGCGCGAGGGCTAAGTGTCAGCCCGAATGTTGATCAATCGATTTCTTACCTCACACATGCTGCTGAATTATCTCACCCTGAAGCCATGTTTAATTTAGCGGTCGCATTTGAGTTAGGAAAAGGCGTACTTAAGAGTTCATCTGACGCATTTGATTGGTATGTCCGTGCAGCCGAGGCCGATTTTATTCCTGCACAACGTAAAGTGGCGTTAATGTATGAAAAGGGCAAAGGTACAGTGATAGATGGGAAGCAATCGTATGAATGGTACAAAAAAGCCGCAGAAGCAGGGGAGTCATACGCGCAACTTAAACTCGGTGCTATCTTGCTGCAAGACAAAGTTGTGCCTAAAGATATTGAAGCAGGGTTAAACTGGATAGAAAAATCTGCCAAACAGGGGGAAGTGGAAGCACAATTTGCCTTAGCAACCTTGTTGTGGAATAGAGATGTTGAGCAATCATTACATTGGTATGAACGTGCAGCAGAAAATGGCAGTAATTACGCGATGCATAACCTCGCGTCTATTTATCTAAAAGGTGAAAAAGTCGCTATTGATCTCGATAAAAGCGAGTATTATGCGAAAATGAGTATTGCAAATGGCCAAGAAGCAAGTGGAAAAATTTTGGCATTAGTTGAGCAGCTCAGGTTAAAAGAACAACAGTTAATGGCGAATGACACCCAGATAGAGCAAATCGCTCAAGCTGAGCCTGTAAAAGAGCAGCCAGAATCGATCCTCACAGTTGCATCGGCCTCATCGAATGATACTCAACCTTTATCTCATTCTGAGGGCTTAGTGACTACGTCATCAGAACAATGGTTACCTAAATCGGGTTTTGTTATTCAGTTTGCAAAAATCCATAGCCAGGCAGGGGTTGACCATTTTATAAAAAAATACCGTTTGTTAGACTCAGTAAACGTTTTGCCATTAGCGCAAGAAGGTGCGTATTTAGTTATTAGCGACTCTTTTTCAACTTGGCAGCAAGCTAACACTGCATTGGCTATTCTTTCTGAGTCGGTGAAAATCGAACAGCCTTGGATCCGTAATAACTCTGCAGTCCTTGCATTGCTTTAGGTAAAAAATGCGCAACCGGTTATTATTTTCTATTTTATTTTTAGCCTCATTACCCAGTTTGGGTCAAGAGCAGGTATCGACACTCAAGATTGCCTCAGATGCTTGGTGTCCCTACATTTGTGATGATCAAGACAAACCAGGTTATGTTGTTGAAATTGTAAAGCAAGTAATGGCGTTACATCACATTCAAATCGAATTTGAAGTCATGCCATTAGGCCGAGCATTCTTAGAAATTGAACACAATCGCCTTGATATTGTGTTGGCACTGACTGAAGTGCATATTAAGGAGCATGGACTAATCGCAAGTGAAGTAACTGTAGGTGATTATGCCAATGATTTTTTTGTGTTATCTAACCATTCATTTCAATTCAAGAATATTGATCAACTAAAAAATCAACGCCTTGGTGTAATTGAGTCTTACGAATACGGTGCGAACCTCGATGCTTTTATTCGATTACACCCGCAAAGAGTGCATATTGCTCATGGCCGCTCTCCTTTAGAACAGAATATTAATATGCTGCTAAAAGGTCGCCTTTCAGTGATCCTCGATACGAAAAATACAGTGCAGTATTTTTTGCATCAACAAAAAATTGATAATGTAGTGTATGCTGGCACAGAAGGGATCACCTCTCCATTGTATATTGGTTTTAATCCGAATCTGGTTCAGCTACCCACTTTACAGCTTTATTTAAAGGAGGGGTTAGTGAAGTTGCGTGAAACGGGTCAACTTGATCAACTGCTCAAGCGCTACGGTATATCGGATTGGCAATTCTCTCAGCCCTTTGCTCATTTGTAGCGTTGTTGGCTTGCTTTAACTACCCTTTTTAATAACTTAGACAGATCATTTTTTAGCTGGGCATAAAAAAGCCAGCGAAAAAATCCACTGGCTCGTCAATTGATTACACTTAGTTTACTGAAACTTCAGCCGTAGGCGTGTCAGTTTTAGCTGTTTTATTGCGCTTGAGTACGCGTTTTAAATCCTCCAAGGCGACGTATTGGCATGGAATCAAAATAAGCGTGATAAATGTGGCAAACAATACACCAAATGCCAGTGAAACCGCCATCGGGATCACTATTTTAGCTTGTAAGCTTGTTTCTGTGATGATGGGAATGAGACCAATAAAGGTCGTCACTGACGTTAACATAATCGCCCGAAAACGTCGGCAACCAGCATCTTCTACGGCTTGTTTGAGTGACGTGCCTTTTTTACGTGCTTGGTTAACAAAATCCACCATCACCAGTGAGTCGTTTACAACAACACCGGCCACGGCAATGATACCGAAAATAGATAAACTACTCATCGTCATGCCTAAAATCATATGGCCAAACATCGCACCAATCACCCCAAAAGGGATAACCGACATAATCAATAACGGCTGTGAGTAAGAGCGAAGTGGAATAGCCAGTAAGGCAAAGACTAAAATCATCGATAAAACAAAGTTACGCATTTGCTCGGCAGCACTGTTCATTTCATCTTGAATACGACCTGCCACACTACTTTGTACCCCTGGATAGTTTTTAAGCAGTGCAGGGAGGTATTCATCACGGATCTCTTTAGCTATTTCGAATGGCTGAGCTTGGTTTGTATCGACCGATGCCCACACATTGATAGTCCGTTTCGCATTTTCACGGCGTATACGGTTCACGCCATCAGCCAGAGAGACTTGGGCAACTTCGGATAGTAAGACTTCTGCACCAGTAGGCGTAATAATACGGGTATCGTTAATTTCACTGATGGAGTTACGCTGCTCTTCTGGGTAGCGGATCATGACTTTAACTTCTTCACCATCACGTAAAATACGTTGAGCCTCCAAACCGTAATAACTAAAGCTGACTTGTGATGCGACATCAGACAACGTCAGGCCCATGCTGTATGCCAGTGGTTTGAGATCTAAACGGACCTCATCGGTGGCATTTTGCATTGAATCATTTATGTCACCCACACCTTTTATGGTATTGAGTTTGTCTTTGAGCTCTTGCGCTACTTTGCGTAAATCAGCCACATTTTTACCTTCGAGACGGAAGCTAATATCACCATCATCACGTCCACCACCAAAAATGCTGTCTTGGATAGTCATTGATTTCATGCCCGGTAATGGCGGCATATTTTTACGCCACAAATCTGACAGCGCAAATGTATCAATAGGGCGAGAGTCGGGATCGACCAACACTGCCATGATCCGTGCATTGGTACGGCCATTTAAACTAACAGACAAGTCTTTGATCATTGGCATACCATAATCAGCTTTTACTTGTTCTTCGACTTCTAAAATGACTTTTTCAACCGCTAGAACAGTATCAAGAGTCGCCTTTTCAGACGAAGATAAGTTCATCTCAATACGCACAGCAGGAAAATCATGAGGAATTTTAGGGCTAGAAACAAACTTTACAAAACCGCCAGCAAACAGCCCGGCACTAATGATTAATATTGCGATAAAGCTGGCTATCACCGCATAGCGATAATGAATGCATTTGACGATAAAAGGGCGATAGTAGCCTTCTACAAATGCTTTTAACCCGCCATCGATGCGATTGCGTAAACGGTGCATTGGATTACGTGGGTTGTGTGGTGTCATTTTCATTTTTGCGATATGAGCCGGTAAAATCAGCTTAGATTCAACCAATGAAAACAACAAACATAAGATAATGACGCCACCTATCGCTTTACCAAATGCTGACTCTGGGCCTGTTGATAGCGTCATTGGTAAAAATGCGGCCACAGTGGTTAGCACCCCAAATGTCGCAGGCATGGCAACGCGTTTTACGCCACGAATGACATTATCTAATGAATGTCCATGTTCTTCGATTTCACTGTGGGCGGATTCGCCAATGACAATGGCATCGTCGACGACAATCCCAAGTACGAGAATAAACGCGAAAAGTGATGCAACATTTATTGTGACATCTAAAAAGCCAATCGGCATGAATAAAAATGCACCCAAAAATGAAACGGGTAAACCCATCATCACCCAAAAAGCGAGGCGAGCGCGTAAAAACAATGCCAGGATTACCATCACCAATAATCCACCCCAAACCATGTTATCAATCATCATGTTTAGGCGACCTTCAAGGTAATATGTGAGGTCAACGATGGGAGTAAGTTTGACGCCATCAGGTAAGGTGGATTCTTTTTCTGCCAGATATTTTTCGACCACGGCCGCGACTTTGGTGATATCTTGGTCTTCTGAAGCGCGAATATCAAACGTTAAGGCATTATGACCATTATATTTATGGTATTGGATCCCTTCTTGGAAACCATCATTAACAGTGGCAACGTCACCTAAGAAAATTTGGGTGCCATCAGGCAGTGAAATAAGCGGCAGGTTTTCAAATTGACGACCCGTATAAGCTTGGTTTTCAACTCGCATCGAAATATAGCCATTTTCTGCCTTAATTTGTCCTGCTGACATATTGGCCGAAAATCCGCGCACGGCATTGGCAATATCACGGAAGGTTAAACCGTATTCTCTCAGTTGGTCGGGGCTGACCTCAATGCCTATCTCGTAATTGAGTCCGCCATTAAAGCGGGCGATGTTGATCATGGGTAAGGCTTGAATTTCATCATGAACTTTATTGCCAAGTTCGCGTAAATCACGACGGTTTAAATCCCCGTAGAGAGCCAACACCATGACTTCTTGCTCAAACTTCTCCTGTGCAACAATAGGGCGCTCCATTCCGGCTGGAAAACTCGATATTGAATCGACCTGCATTTTGACTTCATCGAGTACATCTTGCACATTGTAGCTTTCATCGACTTCAATCCAGGCATTGGCGCTACTGCGGTTTGAATACGTGATTAAGCGTTTGACCCCTTGGATCCCTTCTAACGCTTCTTCAACTTTAATGGTGATCCCTTCTTCAACCTCTTGAGGAGCTGCTCCTGGGTATGCAACTTGTACACTTAACCAGTTGATTTGGAATTGTGGGAACATTTGCTTGCGGATTGTCATCGCAGTGAGTAAACCACCGAGCAATATGAACACCATTAAAAGGTTGGCTGCCACAGGATTGCGAGCAAACCAGGCTATAATGCCTTTTTCTGTTTGGGCGCTCATGGTTAATCTTCCTTCATGGCAAGTTGCGTAGTGTTGGCTGTTTCTAATGATTTATTGAATTCAGGATCCAGTTTCATCCCTTCTGTCGGGTATTCTAGAGCGGAAGTGATAATATTTTCTCCTGCTTGTAGGCCCGCTTGGGTGATAACCATATTGTTTTGTTCTCGCACAATATCGACGGTTCGAAAGCTCAAAGTATTATCCGCATTGAGAATAGCAACTCGGTTATTTTTTACCAGATGATGAGGAATGCGAGTGGCTTGTTCTACTTTTACACCTTCGATGGTGGCATTGACATACGCCCCAAAGCGCAGTGGTTTTTGCTCATTTGTTGTCAGCGCGTAGGGGTCGTTGACTTGAGCAACGAGATAAGTCATGCGACTTTTGTTATCGATAACGCCTTCACTGCGAACAATGTTGGCGGGCCAAGTAACGGATTGCCCTGCATAGTTCGCTGATAAATGAACCTTAGCACCAAGGCCGCTATTGACTAAGTACTGTAGATCTTTGTCTGGTACAGGTAAACGGATCTCAGCAACTTGTGTCGCATTGACGACTCCAAACGTACTACCTTGATTGACGACACTGCCTAAACTGATATCACGTTCGGAGATAATCGCATCGTACGGTGCTTTGATGTAAGTACGCTCTAAATTACGACTAGCGCGTTTGACCGCTGCTTCGGCTGCGCGATAACGGGCCAACTTTTCGGCCAATTGTGGTTTTCTTAAATACAACTCAGATGGAATGGCTTCATTCGAATTTTTACTAATACGATCCCATTCGCTTTGTGCTACATGCGCCTGAGCTCGCTCAATTTCGAGTGCTGAGCGTGCCTGCGCTAAGCTCGCATCGGCTTCAGTTAATGCGGCTTCGTAATCATTGGGGTCGATTCTAACTAAGACTTCCCCTTTTTTAACAAAACGACCTTGCTCAAATAAAGGGGACACAGAGACAACTTGACCTGAAACTTGTGCAACCAATTTGGTCTGGTCTTTGGCCATGACTAGGCCGTGGGAACGCACATCAAGAGATACCGTTTCTACCGTTGCTGCAGTGGTTTTAACCAGAGGCAAGATAACTGTTTCTTCTTTTTCTTCGGGTGGTTTTTTCATTGCAATCAGCGTTGACGCAACTGCAATTGCGATGATACCGATGCTCAGCGGTATAAAAATTTGTTTTTTAGTAGCCACGATGACTTCCTTTATTACTTATATTGATGACCCCTTTATAATAAGCAATATGATGTTTACAAACTGCTTGAAGTTGTAACAAACTGTTTGTTTTTTTATTTTAAATTTACTTTTTAGTTATCATCTATTTATATCGTGATGATTTATATAGTGTTTTAAAATTGAGTATGAGTTTAAGGAACGGGAAATTATTTTACTGCAAAAAGTAAGAGGATTAAGAATAGATATTTTTGTTTTAAAAACAGGTAATTAGATTAGGTTCTTAATAAAAATGACGGGCTAAAAAGAGGTGTTATGTGAAGTTGGCGCATCATTCAAAGCCTTGGCCACTGCCAAGTTCAATGATTGATGCATAGCTAAAAATTGTTGAGGGTATTACAATAGCGCCTCAGTTTAACAATAGGTGCGTTGATGAATTCAGATCCTTTACTCATTGCCATTACTGATTGGTCTCCCTGTATTTCGTCTAGCCATAACGTGGGCTGCGGGGCATGCTGTATCGCACCTTCTATTTCATCTGCGATTCCTGGCATGCCTAACGGAAAACCAGCCGGAGTGCGTTGTATTCAGCTAGATGATAGAAATTTATGTAAGATTTTTGGCCAACCTGAACGTCCTGAAGTCTGTAGTCAGTTTACTAATGATGATTTTATTTGCGGTCAAGGCCCAACCTATGCGTTAGACACCTTAACTGTGCTAGAGCAAGCGACAAGTTAAACAGAACACGCCATCACACTAGATGATGGCGCGTGCATGAGATTTATTGGGGAGGGAAATTACTTAAAATAGCAGCAACAGTGGTATTAATTGTGGCAGTACGTTGCTCTGGAGTTTGATTCTTTTTCAAGCGTCCTTCTTTTGCACCACGCCAAATTAGCTGGTTTGTTTTTCTATCAATAATATCAATAACCAGTGTACCGACTTCATAATTAGTGGTTTGTGTATGATGTTGGTAGCCCATTCCCCAATAATCCCAGCGAGCACCATAGCCTGTAGAAAAAGTATCGACTTCCACTTTAGTATCAACAGCAGCATGGTAATTCACTAATAAATCGGCGTTTTGTTCGTCACTTTTAGCTAATCCTAAGCCCGCTAAGTTTTGATTAACTGCATTTTTGACCCGTTGTTCCATCAATGGACTAATTTGGTAATTATTGGTGTTTTTCGTTAAGCTGGCATTAGGGATCCACGCGAAACTTTTATAATTAGAGAAGGTAACTGATTTGTCGTAATCCCAATCAGGTGTTTTAGCGCAAGCGGCTAACAATAAAACGCAGAGCGAAACGAGTAAATGTTTCATAGCGACTCCTTTTGACTGTAACTGTAATTATAAGAGCAACATAACATAAAATATTAACGCTGTATTGATAGTAGTTATTTTAAACTGAACCCGCGCTGACTGACGCGCTAAGAGGGATTATGAAACGAGATTGGATAAATCAAGCCATAGCCAAAATTGAAGCCGATTATGTACGTTCAGCTGATACACACCTAATTGTCTTACCTTTAGCATGTTACCCCAACATCGATATTTACCTAAAAGATGAAAGTACTCACCCCACGGGTTCCCTAAAGCACCGTTTAGCGCGCTCGCTATTTTTATATGCATTGTGCAATGGTTGGATTAATCAAGATACGGTAATTATTGAATCTTCGTCAGGTTCGACAGCAGTCTCAGAAGCTTATTTTGCACGAATGTTAGGATTAAAATTCATTGCCGTGATGGCAAGAACAACGGCCGCAGAAAAAATAAAACAAATCGAGTTTTATGGGGGGCAATGTCATTTAGTCGATAATACAAACGAAATTTATCAGGCTTCACGACGTCTTGCAGAAGAGCTTGGTGGCCATTATATGGATCAATTTACTTATGCAGAGCGTGCTACAGACTGGCGAGGCAATAACAACATTGCAAAGAGTATGATTGAACAAATGCAAAAAGAACGCTTTCCTGAACCTCGGTGGTTTGTGATGAGCCCTGGGACAGGTGGAACGTCAGCCACCATAGGACGATATATACGTTATTTGGGTCTGAACAGCCAATTAATGGTGGCGGATCCTGAACATTCAGTTTTTTATGATTTCTACCAACACGGTGATGTGTCGATAACCTCTAAAACAGGCAGTAAAATAGAAGGGATTGGCCGACCAAGGGTTGAACCGTCTTTTATTGCAGGCGTGATTGATGAGATGCAAAAAGTGCCCGATGGACAGAGTATTGCCGCGATGCAATGGCTAAATCATCGATTGGGTCGAAAAGTCGGGCCTTCAACCGGCACTAATCTGGTCGGAGTGCTTGCGTTAGCCGAGCGAATGCAGGCGGATGGTCAACAAGGTTCAATCGTATCGTTGATTTGTGACTCAGGTGAACGCTATTTAAATACGTATTATGATCCAACATGGCTGTTGCAGCATATCCAAACAGATGATGATTACCTAGCTTATTTGAGTCATATTCGGTAATCCAACACAATTTAGTTTTGACCCCCGCGCGCTTATGAAATAATAAGCGCACTGTTGTATGCATAACAATAAAAACGAGATTCCAGATGCAAGATTCAATTTATACATTGTTGCCACCCATCGTGGCTATTTTTGTCGCTATTTGGCGAAAAAGTGCGATTCAAGCACTGGCGGTGGGGCTCCTATTAACTGGCTTGATGCAAGCACAATTCAATCCTGTTGCAAGTATATTAACGACCAGTGATACATTAATCGGGGTGTTTTCTGGCGCATCAAATCAACGGATTATTATTTTCAGTTTATTAATAGGTGCAATATTAATGCTGATTAAACAATCGGGTGGCGTCAATGCTTTTATTGCAGCATTATCAGAACGTCATTGGGTTAAAAATAAGCGTCAAGCCAGTTTATTACCGAGTATTATCGGCACCTCTATTTTTACTGATTCAAATTTGAGCATGTTTACCGCTGGTATCGCGAGTCAAAGTGTATTTGATAAATATGGGCTCTCGCGTGCTCGGTTAGCATTTTTAATTGATTCAACCTGCTCACCCGTGAGTATTTTATTGTTGATAAATGGTTGGGGTGCATACGTTTTAGGTTTGCTAGATGGTTATGCATTAACAGATACGGTTGGTATTTTAATCCAAACCATAGGGTATAACTTTTACCCAATTATCGTGTTGGTTATGGTTTATTATACTGCTATTTCGACGCGAGTATTTGGCCCGTTGAAATATGCTTCAAGCAAAGTCGAAGAAACAGCAGATCAACAAGTCTCAACAATGGGCAAAACTCGCTATATGTTAGTGCCGATGGGATTAATCGTTATTGTGACCTTGATTTTGTTATACATCACTGGCGAAGGCGATTTGCGCAGAGGTTCGGGTTCATTCTCAGTGATGTGGGCAGTGATAACGGCATTTATTACGCTCAGTGCATTATTATTTATTGATAAAGTTGTCACTATTAAAAGCTGGTTTAATTACTCAAGTGCCGGTATTAAGCAGCTTCTTCCTGCGGTGGTGGTGCTCGTATTAAGCTTTTCTTTTGGAGATGCGGTTAAAGCCTTTGGGACGGGGATATATGTGAGCGGTATTATGTCGGTTGAGGTTGCCCAAATAGGGTTGGCCCCATTGCTATTTATAACTGCTGGTATTATGGCTTTTGCCACAGGTACTTCTTGGGGAACCTTTGCTATTTTAATCCCAATAGCTGTACCATTATCATTGCATACAGGTTTGCCGCCGGCATTCTTAGTAGCAGCAGTGCTTGGAGGTGGGGTCTTTGGCGATCACTCGTCGCCGATTTCTGATAGTACGATAGTGGCATCAATAGCGAGTGGTTGCGAGCATATTGAACATGTTAAAACTCAGTTGCCTTATACCTTAGTCGCGGGGGGATTAACGATTATTTTATATATAGTGACAGCGTTAATGTTATTTTAAATATAATACAGAATATTTAAGAATAGTTAGTAATAAAAGGTCAATAGATTTGACCTTTTATTATTTTAAGAGCTACCTTATAATCATCGAAATTATTTAAAAGGTAGCCGGTCACAATGAAAGATATTAAATCATTTATTAAAGATGCTTCATTTAGCGATTTAGAAAAAGCAAAAGTATTAATCGAAAATGCGCTGGGAGAGCGTCAAGCCCAGGAGCAAGCTAAACAGGAAGTGTTGGCATTGTTAAAAGAAAAAGGATTAACAGTGGATGATTTAGTAGACAGTGGTGCACAAGATAAACGTGCGAAAGTACAAGCAAAGTACCGCATTACTCGTGATGGTGAAACATTTGAATGGTCTGGGCGTGGAAAACGTCCTAAAGCGTTTGAAGGTGTATTACTTGAACAATACCTAGTATAAGCTTAGTGTTAATGTGCAATAAAAAAGGAGCGGATAGCTCCTTTTTTATTGCTTAAAATAACTGCTCGTCTTTATTAAGGAAAAGAATAGCGTAAAATACGTTTTAGAACTTGGCTATATTGTTTAAAAAAGTGTCCTGAATTATAGGGGATACCGTGACGAGCAAAGATGGCTTGTACTTTTGGCGCCATCTCTTGGTAACGTGAGGAAGGTAAATCAGGGAATAAATGATGCTCAATCTGAAAGCTCAGGTGCCCGGTTAAAATATGGAACCATTTAGCTCCTTGGATATTAGATGAGCCTAAAGCTTGACGGTAATACCATTGTCCTTGGCTTTCGTCTTCACAGTCCTTAGCATTAAAAGTATGGACATCAGTGGTAAAATGACCACAGAAAATAATGGTTGAAGTCCATAAGTTGCGTAGTAAATTTGCAATTAAATTGCCACTTAAAACCCATAAAAATAACGGGCCGGCTAGAGCCGGAAATAATAGGTAATCTTTGAATAGCTGTTTACCGCCTTTTGAGAAAAAAGCGCGTTTTAATTGTGAAGGTTGAACTTTCGAATCGCGGTCTTGTTTCTTCCGACCTATAAACACACGTTCAGCAGCGAGTTCGTGGTATGACACGCCCCACTGAAATAATAAACTGAGATTAATATAAGTTATAAATTGCCAGAGGTTTTTTATACGCCATTTAAAATCATTGGATAGTCGTAATAATCCATATCCGAAGTCCCGATCTTTGCCGATAATATTCGTGTATGTGTGATGTTCATAATTGTGAATACGCTGCCAGCTCTTACCATCACAGGCAATATCCCATTCAAATTGACGAGAGTTTATATGGGGGTCGTTCATCCAATCATATTGACCGTGCATAACGTTATGACCAATTTCCATATTATCGAGAATTTTAGCGGTTGCTAGACTCACAACTCCAACAAGCCAGTAAATAGGGTGAATGAAGCCCAGCATTAGTAAAACTCGGCCACTCCATTCAAATAAGCGTTGGTAAGCAATTATTTTCCGGATATAACGCGCATCTTGAGTGCCTACTTTGGCTAAGGTGTTTTTTTTCAATGTATCGAGCTCATCCGCTAACAATGGGTAATTAATGTCTTTCATTTCTAAAGTTCCAATTCTAACGCGGTGACGGCTTGGCTGACGCAAAGTTGAATTAATTGCTCGCCATTCTGAGATAGCTGACCTGTTTTAAGGTGTCTCACAACCCCTGACTTTTTTACACACTGGCATTGGTGACAGACTCCAATCCGGCAGCCAAAGTTTGCTTTTATACCTTGCTGCTCTAACGTTGTGAGTAATATATTGTCAGTATGGGTATGAACTTGTTGTTGTTTACCAGCATGATTGACAGTGATCGCAATACGCGAACTATCGCTAGGTTTGTCAGAAGTGATAAGAGGAGGCTGGTAATATTCTGCTTGGCGCTGTGCAGGATCATGATGAAGTCGATTAAGTTCGTTATCAACGTGGTGTTTAAAATCTGCAGGACCACAAATCATTACTTGATCTGAAGCCGCGCAACCTTCTAGCGCAATAGCCAATGAATCGCCTTGTAATCGGGCAAGCAATCTAAGATTAAAGCTTTTATGCTGAGACGCGAGCGTAGTGAGTTCATCGGCAAATAAGTGTTGATCTGGTTTTGCAAAGTACAGTAAATGAATTGGACGCCGAGTGCCTGTTTGACGTTCATATACGCTATGAAGCATAGCCATAAAGGGAGTCACTCCTGAGCCTGCAGCCACCATGTAGAGTGGGGCCTTATGCGGGGCAATTTTGAATGCCCCTTGTGGGGCACTGATATTAACAAAGCTACCTTGATCTAAATGGGCTAATAGCTGACCTGTAAATGCGCCTTCTTCACTGATTTTAATGGATAATCGAATGCGGTTTTCATGATTGGCTTGGCCTTCACTTGACGAGATAGAAAATGCGCGAGTCATTAAGCGGCCATTGATTTGCGCCGTCAGTAGCACATGTTGGCCAGCATGATGAGATGGCCAGCAACGCTCAGGCTTGAGTTCCAAGCTGATACACTGCGCGCGTAAATGTACGATTTTCATCACTTTTGCGCGGTAATAGTGAGCTCGCCATTCAGGCTTTATTTGCTGGATTAACGGTTCTAAATACGCCTTCAGTGAAGATGTATGAAACAAAATCTTTGCAGTTGTGTTTGTAATTTTATTTAATAAATTCATTTTGAGCGTACAAGTGTTAGCTTAAATTTCAGCGCACAAGTGTACGTCGAAAATTTTAAAATTCAAGAGGGTTAGTGTAAATACTCAAACTGTTGTTGCTAAAAGCTCACTTTTAATAAGGGTTAAATCGATAAAGAGGGTGTATTTTAGAGATAGATCAGTAAGATGGTTCGTTAATTAATCTTCGTTTTGGCTAAAACATTTGGACAAGAAATAGAATTGCCAGTGTTGAGGTTAACCCGATAAAATAAAAATAACTAAACCAATAATACAAGAGGCGAAATGGACTTTGTTACTGCATTTAAATACAAACAGTGGGCTAACTCGCAGTTGTTGAACTGCGCAGAGCCGCAGATCGGGCAACTTCCACAAGACGAGGCTCGCTTTTTTATTCGGATTTTAAACCATACAACGGTTGTGGATAGCTTGTTCATCAGTCGAATAAGTGGCGCTGCTGAGTGTTATACGAGTGATAATACCGATGAAACACCAACGCTTAATCAGTTACAACAAACCATGAGTATGCATGATCAATGGCTTGTTGACTACACATTGCAAGTCAGTCCACAAGAATTGCTGCGAAATATTCAGTTTAAATTTACCGACGGCGAACATGGGCGACTCACGGTGAGTGAAATTTTACAGCATTTACTGACCCATGGCAGTAACCATCGAGGCATGGCCTCACGGGTGTTAGCATCACATGGACTTGAGCGACCAAAAGATACGTATACGCGCTATTTGCATCTTACTGAGCCAAGTCGACGTAAACATCCTTAGCTCTGTTTTGTGTATAATATGAATAGATGAAATATCTATGGGTTAACGAGTTCACCGATCGTGATTAGGAGGAAGCAAATGAGTAAACGTGCCAAAATAGCATTATTTTTCAGTCATATTACTGTGGCAGTAATTGCGTTTGCGAGTGGAGTTTATACGTTACCTATACTGATGGCTCCTGCTTCCCCCTCTGAAGCTGAGCTTTTAAACGTTACAAAAAACGCTCGTTTTAGCAGCGAATTTGTCCGAGGTTTACAAGACAGCGATTGGTTACACTTTGGTGAAGGCGAGCTGTTTATTAGCTCTACTTCGGTGGCGTTTTCGGGCACGCTTGCACCTGGGCCAGATTACAGGTTGTACTTTTCACCGCAATTTGTGCAAACTGAAACGGATTTTAAGCGCTTGAAATCAACGATGGTTGAAGTGTCGAGCGTGAAAACTTTTAATGATTTTTTAGTCACAATTCCTGCACATATCTCGCCTGATAATTACACCTCAGTGATTGTCTGGTGCGAAACGTTCGAGCAGTTTATTACCTCTGCGCAGTATCAATAGCGTTTGTAATCAATGAAAAGGCAATAAAACGCATCCGCTTTGAAAAGAGAAGGGTTAAATACGTCTTGTGACTTACTTAACCCACATTTGAGACGATCACTAAGTTGAAAATACAGCTTTGATCTGTTTTGCAGCTTAGCTTAATAAGCAGCTAAAATTGCAATTAACTTTGTTGGATCCCCCCTTTACTTAACTGTGTTGGATTAAGCAGGTTGGTGAGTTCATCGCGGCTTAAGTCAGTTTGCTGCTCAGCCACATCTATAATAGCTTGCCCTGTTTTATAGGCATGTTTGGCGATACTGGCCGCTTTTTCGTAGCCGATGATCGGGTTTAATGCTGTAACTAAAATAGGGTTACGGCTTAAAGCTTGGTTGAGCGTAGCTTCATTGACCGTAAAGCCAGCAATGGCTTGATCAGCAATCGACTGACAACTGCCACTGAGTAATTCTATCGTTTGCAAAATGTTGTAGGCAATCACAGGTAACATCACATTGAGCTCAAAATTACCTGATTGACCCGCAATAGTTACTGTGGTGTCATTACCTATGACCTGAGCACAGGCCATAGCAACAGCTTCAGGGATCACTGGGTTGACTTTTCCTGGCATAATCGAAGAGCCAGGCTGTAATGCGGGTAGGCTAATTTCGCCTAAACCTGCGAGTGGGCCACTATTCATCCAGCGCAAGTCATTGGCTATTTTTGTCAGTGCCACAGCCAATACTTTCAGCTGCCCAGAAAGCGCGACGATCGCATCTTGGCTGCCAATGTTGTAAAAAAAGTTGTTGCTGGGGCTAAAGTTTACGGCAGTGACAGTAGTTATATGTTGATTAAATATACTGGCAAATTCAGGGTGAGCATTAATCCCAGAGCCAACAGCAGTCCCGCCTTGGCCAAGCTGCGTTAGCTGCTTTAGAGAGTGGTCGATCCCGATTTCGGCTTGTTCGACTTGTGTCAGCCAGGCGCCTAATGTTTGGGCAAAACTAACAGGCATTGCATCCATTAAATGGGTACGACCTGTTTTGATTATAGCTCCGACCTCAGTGATTTTTTTTGTGAGTTGTTGTTTTAATTGTTCGATTGCAGGTTTCAGTTGTTCGTTGATGGCAAGAACAGCACTCACTTGAATGGCCGTGGGGATCACATCATTTGAGCTTTGACCCATGTTCACATCATCGTTTGGATGCACCGTTTGACCACTGTGCTGTGTTGCTAACGTTGCAATGACTTCGTTAGCATTCATGTTACTGCTGGTACCCGATCCGGTTTGAAACACATTAACTGGGAAATGATCATAAAAACGGCCACTGAGTACTTGTTGACAGGCAGACTCAATCGCCACACTGGTCTCTTGCGACAAGAGCCCAAGTTGATGATTACTTTTGGCTGCTGATAACTTTATGATAGCTAATGCATTAATAAACGTATGGGGTAGGGTCAACTTGCTGATGGTAAAGTTATTGACTGCACGCTGTGTTTGCGCTTGATAAAGTGCGTCAATGGGGACTTGCAGCTCGCCCATACTATCGTGTTCGGTTCGGGTTAATGGCTTATTCATGGAGATCCTTAGTAAGGGTTAAATTCGTGGCTGAGCACTCGCATTTCTTGTACGAGTTGTAAGTATTTTTGTTTTGATGTGTCGTTACGCAAATAAAACCGTTTTAAAGCGATCATCGGCTTGTAGATTTGGTCTAAGCACTGTTTACGCATCCGTTGGGTTTGTAATGGATCACAATACTTATTGAGTAAATCGTAAAATGTACGTCGTAAAAACAACTCTTGCAGTAAAATACACTGTTCTTTTTCGTAACATCGCGCGAGCAATAAACTTGCTTCAATGAAGTTGGCCACGCAGAGTTCTGGACAACGGGATTTTAAATTAAAATAACGCAGTCGTTGAATATATAAGCAAAACGCTTTTTCACTAGTCATAAATCATTTGCCACAACTGTAATGAGAATCATTATCATTGCAGTTGTGGCAAATAAATGCAATCTACTTTTAACTCGTTTTATCAATCTATGTGTTTAAAAATACCCAATTTTGTGCATAGGTCAAATATGAACATCAATATAATCGCTTGAATTAAAAAATAAATTAGTGATTTTTTACTTTGAATATAAAGTCGGGTTAAGCAATTTGGAGAGTGAATTATTTTATGCAAGATAGCTGATGAGTCGTTTTACTTTTACTTCTAATACCCAGTTAAGGGCAGGGCATTGATGAGCAAAACGAGTTATTCAGGTACTTAAAGTTAAATAACTTTCACTTAAAGTAAAAAATATTTGACACTGTAGTGGTAAGGCAACTAAGCTTGGCTATGTTAAAAATTTTTAACTCAAGGTAAAAGATAAATGACTAGAAAAGAAATGTTCAAAGACTGGTTAAATAGCATCAGTTTTAGAGAAGTGACCCTCAGTGTTGATTTACTGGCGTGTCTGTATATAGGTTATTTTTATATTGGCAGCGTTTTGAAGGCTACGCCTGAGCAGCTCGCTTCAGCCACATGGCTCTCAGGTTTGTTACTCCAAGTCATTATCTACTCAGTGATTTTGATGGTGGTCAGTTATATTTTATTGGCGTTTGCAACCGATAACGAGCTTAACGATCCGCTTGATGTGCGCGAAAAGCAAATTAGTCTAGTGGGTTATAAATACACTGCATATATTCTTCAAGTGGGGATCTGCGTAGCCATTTTTCAGTATCAAATTGAAGCACAAAACATCACACCGCTCGAGTATCACATCCCACATTTACCGTTACATATCATGGTGGGGGCGTTTATAATTGCTGAAATTGTGAATTACGCTACACAACTTTATAAAGGTCGGACGGGTAATATTTATGAGTAGCAATATCAGCAACTCAATTCGTACATTGCGTTTTTTACACAATGAAATGACGCAAAAACAACTCGCGGACGCAATCGGTGTCACTCGGCAAACGGTCATGGCTATTGAAGCGAATAAGTATTCTCCGACTTTAGAAGTGGCCTTTAAAATTGCGCTGGTGTTTGAGTTACCACTTGAAGAAGTCTTTCAATATCAGCGAGACATTATGTCTAAAGATGCCTAAGGGCGTATGCATGCCTTCAGCATCCATATTATTTAAGGGAGTTTATGGAAGGGCTTTGGCACATCATTTAGTTTAAATTATCAATTTTATTTTTTAATAATTAGCTAGCTAAACCATGTGACCAAACTGGTAATGATGATGAGCCAAAATACAATGCCAAGAAAAACACAGCTATTAACGTGTTTTTCAGTATTTCTTGGGGGATTTCCTTGGGTTAGGCAATATAAACAAACTCGTCCAGTCCAATATAAAAGTGCTTCGACAATGAGATCAACGATGATAAATCGCAAAAATCGCCCGAGTCCCTGAAGAAAAATATCGGCTTCCATCAAAGCACCTCTGGTTTGAATTGACGAGTTAAGTTCATAATTATCATACGGGCTTTATTCAATAGTTAACTTCGTTTAGTTTCTTTGTTTCGTAACTAATGTTGATTAGTGTTTAAGTTTTCAGGTAGCTCAAAGGTGCGAGTTTTAATTGTGGTCGAAAATACCGGTTTGGTTAGTTCATATTCGCCTGTTTGTGGATTGAACTCCCAATCAGATGAGCCTGAGGCAATTATTTCAGGATCGTATTGTGCAGTGTTTGTTTCTACAGTGACATTGCAGCCGGTTAAAAAAACTGCGGTTGCGCATACGGTTAGTAAAGAAGATTTTTTCATTGTTAACTCACTATTGTTATTGGGTTGGCTTCTTAAGTATTGGCGCAAGTATAAAAGCCTCTTTGTTTGCCGTTCATTGAAAATGATGAGCGGTAAAAATAGCGGTTAAGTGGTTAATTCATTGAGTAAGAGTGAATTAATAACTGATATTATCAGTTCTGGCGTATGTTGGGGTTTGATTCTGCACCTTGATGTGCGGTGCGCACTAAAGCGTGCGCGCCATTAAGTATGAGTCAACATAGACACCTGCTTTTAGAGCATAGTTTTTTGCGGTGCCCTCAATCACAAAGCCATTTTTTTCGTAAAGAGCCAGAGCCGCTTCATTATCTGTATAGACTTCGAGTTCGATTCGGCTAATCCCCATCCACTGGATCGCGAGTTCAATGAAGGCGCTTAATAAAGCATGACCTACTCCTTGGTTTCGGGCTGATTCACACACTATCATGCCAATATTACAGGCATGACGTCGGCGTGGGTTGGTGTAGTTCTCAGCGCCAAGTTGACCCACCACCCGGCCATCAATTTCAGCCACTAAACTTAACCAGTTATCGGGCATATTTGTGAGTCGTTTAATCCATTTCTCTTTGTTAGCAAAGGGGTGCTGAAGGGTATTACTGTAGCAACTTTTTTGTGAAATGATGGCAAAAATACCATCGATATCACTGGCGGCACTGTGACGGACCTTAATTGTCATGTTCGTTCCTTTTTTATCAGAGGGTTAACCAGATTACCTTTAATAATCCGTTGTTCACAAATGAATTAAACTGCTGATTCAGATTAGATATTTTTATCTATTTTGAGACACGATATACTAGTGATGTGAACGATTTAACTCTAAAGGTCAGATTATCTACACTCTTCGTCCTTATCAGCAAGAAGCTGTTAATAATACGCTGAGCCATTTTAGGCAAACCAATGATGCTGCGGTGATAGTTTTACCGACTGGCGCAGGTAAAAGTTTAGTGATCGCTGAATTAGCACGCTTAGCGAAACGCAAAATACTGGTATTGGCTCATGTTAAAGAGCTAGTAGAACAAAACTGCGAAAAATATCAGAGTTATGGCCTGACAGCGAGTGTGTTTTCTGCAGGCTTAAAACAAAAATCGCTCAAAGCGCAAGTGACCTTTGCCAGTGTACAATCGCTCAGTGCGAACCTAGCGCAACTCGACGAACCCTATTCGTTGTTGATTATTGACGAATGCCACCGTGTTGATAACAGTGAGACAACTCAATACAACCGATTGATTTCAAAACTACAGCAACTTAATCCAGAGTTAAAAATATTAGGCTTAACGGCCACTCCTTATCGTTTAGGGATGGGATGGATTTATCACCATCACTATCACGGTTTTGTCAGGGGCACAGCACAAAGCCCGTTTGTGAAGTGTATCTATGAGTTACCGTTACGTTATATGATTAAACACAAGTTTTTAACGCCCCCAGAGGTGTTAGATGCGGCAATTAGCCATTATGACTTTGCGGCGTTACCACATGATAGTTTTGGACGGATCAGCGGCACAGATTTAAACCGCATGCTCAAAGGAAATCAACGAGCGACAAAAGCCATTATTGAGCAAGTGATCAGTTTAAGCGACGAGCGACAAGGAGTAATGATTTTTGCAGCTACAGTTGAGCATGCAAAAGAAATTATGCGCTATTTGGTCAACCATCAAGCGGTGCTCGTAACAGGTGAAACTGATAACGCCGTTCGTGACAGGATTGTTATTGATTTTAAGGCTAAAAAAATCAAGTTTTTAGTCAATGTATCAGTACTCACAACTGGGTTTGATGCGCCGCATGTGGACTTTATTGCGATTTTACGTCCGACGGAATCAGTCAGTTTGTACCAGCAAATTGTTGGGCGTGGGCTGCGGTTAAGTCCGGGAAAAACAGATTGCTTAGTCATTGATTATGCAGGTAATGGATTTGATTTATTCTATCCTGAAGTGGGGGCAAAAAAACCAAGTACTGACAGCGAACCGGTACAAGTGATGTGCCCAGGCTGTGGCTTTGCCAATACATTTTGGGGGAAAACGGACGAAAAGGGGCAAGTCATCGAGCATTTTGGCCGCCGATGCCAAGGGTTATTAATTGATGATGAGTTACAGCAGAGTCAGCAATGTGATTATCGTTTTCGTTTTAAAGAGTGTGATCACTGTGGAGCTGAAAACGATATCGCAGCGCGTGTTTGCCATGATTGCCATGAATTGTTGGTGGATCCCGACGATAAATTACGTGCAGCACTTAACTTGAAAGATGCACTGGTTTTACGCTGTGCGGGGCTTACTGCCACAGCTGTTGGAGAGGATAAAATAAAAATCACGTACTTTGATGAGGCAGGAACCAGTTGTGATGAGGTGTTTAATTTTGCAGTGAAAGCTGCATTGTATATTTTTAATCAGCAATTTGGTCAGCGAATGGGGCAAGGGCAAATACCAGTCGAGTTTACTGATGTGACTCAAGTATTACGAGTCGCCGAGGCGCTAGTTGCCCCTGATTTTGTAATTGCTCGAAAAGCAAAGTTTGGTTGGAAAATAGCAGAAAAAATATTTGATTATGAGGGAGCATACCGTAAGGCTCACCAAGAGCGCTGAGCCTTACATAACCTGAGCTGCACATAAGAAATGGAACTAAATGCCCTTGCGGTGATCAGATCTTTCGACCAAGAAACATAAGATTACCGAGGCAAGGGCATGAATAACTTAGATGCAATTTACGTAGATGTCGATGATTTTTGTTTATTGTTTGAACCTCAATGGCTTAAACACCTAATAGAATCAGGTGAAAAGCAACGCATTAAGCCATCTCGACTATCCTCTAGCGAAGTGATGACTATATTAATTGCTTTTCATCAATCAGGTTATCGCGATTTTAAAACTTACTACACCAAATTTGTTTATCAGTATTGGCGACATTATTTTCCTGATTTAGTCAGTTATACACGTATGTTGAAGTTACTTCAGGCCACGTTACCTGCTCTGTGCAGCTATCTGAAGCAGCGCTTTGATAAACCAACAGGCATTGCATTTATCGATTCCACTTCTCTCAAGGTGTGTCACAACATGCGTATTCCTCGTCACCAAGTTTTCGCGGGAGAAGCCAAACGAGGCAAAGGAACAATGGGCTGGTTTTATGGCTTTAAACTTCACCTCATCATGAATGATGAAGGGGGTTTATTAGCTGTAAAAGTGACAGCTGGGAATGTTGATGATAGACAGCCGGTATTAGATATGGTTGATAATGTTACAGGTAGTTTATACGCTGATAAAGGTTATGTATCTGCAAACTTAAAAGCGGAACTTGCTGAGCAAGGCATTGATTTTATTACAGGTCAACGAAGTAATATGAAACGTCAGCCAATATCATCTTGGGATAGAGCGATGTTATCAAAGCGTTTCATCATTGAAACAGTTTTCGACCAGCTGAAAAATATGGCTCAAATAGACCACACAAGGCACCGCAGCTGCATCTCATTTATGGTTAATTTAATGGCTGGATTAATTGCCTATACTTTTCAGACTAAAAAGCCGAGTATAAAAGTGACTCGGCTTTAATTCTTATGCAGATCTGAGGTTACATAGATTGATGGTTGAGGTTACTCGTTTAAATCATCGCCCAAAATACCCCATCCATCACCGTAGCCATTTTTAGGATTGGCGAGGCTTTCAATATATTGCTCAGTTTGGCCCAATAACGTGTGATCTGGCACCATTTTGACTGATGCAATCACTTCCCACACCCCTGTGTCTGGGCATTTTTGCAACGCAGTACTAGGCGCAAGCTCATCTGTTTCGATAAGGGTGATGAAAGACTCGGCATCAGGCTTTTGCTCAAATAGAATAAAAAAATCAACGGTATGGACTTGTGCCAAGTCTAAACCTGCGTCCGCCATGTCGGCTAATAATTGCCCATTGTCATCATCAGGAAATTGCATCTCAGGTACTCAGTAATTCGAATTAGCCGCTATTGTCTTAGAATTTAATCAAAATAAAAAGCGTCGTTGTAAAAAAAGCATCGATTATTTTTCATGGATTACAATTGCGAACATAAAAGGCTCATTTTACTGATTTTATATGATAAAATTGTTTTGTTTTTTCGCTTCGTTTTTCTGTAAGGATTGCTTTTTTGTTGCGACTCACTTGGTTTTATTTATGTTTTTTTTCTTTGGCGATCAGTGCGAGTGAGCTGCCAATCGAAAAGTACTCAATTAAAGGGCTCGATAGCGCACTTGAAGAAAATGTGCTGAGTTACCTAAGCGAAACTTTGCAAGCCGAACCTTCACCGTACATAAAGCAACATATCGAGCAACAAACTAGGCATGCTCTTAAAGCGCTTGGTTATTATCAGCCGACCATTAAAACTAAGTTCGTTAGTAAAAAAACGACGACGGTTGTTGAGCTTGAAATAGCCCGAGGGCCGGTGACTCGAATTGCTGGAATAGATGTCGTCATCAATGGGGAAGCACAACACGATCCAGAATTTATGGCTGTTGTGAAAACGTTACCTTTGGTGCAAGGCCAGGTTCTTAATCACAGTGATTACAGTGCAAGTAAAGACAAAGTGAGAAGTATTATCTTAGAGCTTGGTTATTTTGATGCTCAATGGAGCCAATCTGAACTGGCTGTAACCTTAGCGACCAATAGCGCACATATTCATTTACATTTAGAGAGTGGGGTGCGTTACAAATTCGGGCCTGTACAGGTAAAAAGTGACACGCCAGCAGGGGATTTTATCCGGGGTTTACAACCGTTTAAACTCAATGATCCCTTTAAAGCCGAACAATTAGCGCATTTCAACCTTGATTTGGGCAACACCCCTTATTTTCAAAGTGTCCGTGTGCATGCTGATGTGAGTAAACGAGCCCAAGGAGTTGTTCCCGTGGTGGTCGAAATACTTCATAAACCAGCCAATAGTTATGAAGTTGGTGGAGGTTTTTCGACGGATTTAGGAGCGAAAGCTCGATTTAAATGGAGTCGTCCTTGGCATGGCGAACGAGGTCATTATATTGACAGCAATTTAGAACTATCCGAAATAGAACAAGAAATCCGCTTTTCTTACACCGTGCCAGTTGCAAACCCAATCGATGATGTATGGCGTTATGTCGCCGGTTATTTGCGAGAAGATAATCCAGAAATCAATAAAACAACTGCAAAATTAACAACACAAATCCAGCGGCAATGGTTAACTTCCGATAACTGGATCCGGACTGCGTTTCTGAAATATGAGCGCGAGGATTATATGTTAGGCGAACAAGCGGATAAAACAGAAATGTTATTACCAGGGGTGAGTTACGCTCGCAAGAAAGCGCGCGGTGGCATGACGCCTTATTGGGGGCAACAATTAAACTTTACTTTGGAAGCGGGTAGCGAAAAGCTGATCTCAAGCACCGATTTACTGAAAATTCAATTACAGACAGCCATTCTCAGAACTTACGATACTCGTCATTTGTTTTTTTCAAGAGCGACATTAGGGGCTATTTTGGTCGATGATATTACCAGTGTGCCTGTCTCGATGCGTTTTTTCGCAGGTGGTGATCAAAGTATTCGTGGCTTTCAATATGAATCGGTTTCTCCGCGCGAAAATGACGAATTAGTGGGGGGACGGTATCTGACTACAGGTACCTTTGAGTACAATTACCAGTTTGCAAAAAGTTGGCGTGCAGCGGTATTTGTTGATGCCGGGACAGCGACCAATGATTTTAGTGAAGATCTCTCCGTGGGGGCGGGAATTGGCTTACGGTGGTTAACGCCTGTAGGACCCGTTCGACTAGATACTGCATGGGCTGTCAGTGATCCAGATAAACCTGCCCGCTTAAGTATTACCATAGGGCCTGAAATATGATTCGTCTGTGGTTTCGCCGTTTGCGTCACTGGTTGTTTTGGCCTGTTGTAACGATTTTCACTCTCTTATTTTGCGTGTTGTTTACCATTCCCGGTAATCAATTCATTGCTTGGTCTGCAAACCAGTTGGTGGCTGGTTTGCATATTGATATCCGAAATACCCGATTTTTCGATAACAAACCTTTTTCTGTTAGGTATCAGCACCAAGGTGTTCAGGTTAACGCATCTCAGATCCGTTTGGGCTTAGATTGGTTTTGCGAAGATGTGTGTATAAATAACCTCAGTGTGCAGTCGTTGGTCGTGCAATTACCTGATTCCCCACCTGAAGTAGAGCAAGATATTGAACGCTTTTCTACACCGCAGGCACTTGCTAGTAAACCGATTGTCATTATCCCTGAATCAGAGTTAATTGAACTACCATTTAGTTTAACGCTTGATTCATTAACGGTTGCTCATTTTAGATTACAACAAGGCAAGTTTAAGCAAGTTAAAGCGGCGCAATTAGCTGTGAAATTGCATGCTGAGCAAAGTACGCTCACGCTTAGTTATGTTCGGCTAAAAGAGCTGATTTATGTTGATGAGTCGCCTAAGCCAAAAACGGACACATCGCCTTTAACTGAATTGCCAGCACTGGCGAATTTTGAATTGTATAGTCCTCTGTTAGTGGTGGCAAAGGATGTCAGTGTAGCGTCTTTTCAATTTGAGAACCCGCAGCCAGTAGTTGCAATATCTGACATTCATTTAAGTGCCCAATTACATGAACAAGCGCTCGCGATTGACACGTTGTCGTTACGTCATCCTCAAGGACAATTGCATATTGTGGGAGAAGCAGAGCTAGTTGCTGATAATTCGCTGTCCTTAACAATGAATATCCAAAATGAAAGCAATCAGTTAAGTACTGTTGTGCAAGGCCCATTACATGACTTATCTGTGAAAATGAATAACGCTGGTCAGTATCCATTTTCTCTGACCGTAGGTGCAGACTTGACCCATGTTAATTATCCCTTTTCTTTGCAAGGAACGATAAATAATTGGCAATTGGCCATGATCGAACCGGCTATTTTTATTTCAGAAGCTAGCGTAGCGATGGATGGCCAAGCAAATAACTATCAATTGTCATTAAGCGCACAAGCCCAGTTGAATGGTTATGCAAAACTGACTAGTGCCATAGCTGGCAAGGGTTCATTGACGCAATTTGAATTAGAGCATGCGCAGATCAAAACTCCCAAGAGTGACATTACATTAGCAGGTCAGGTCGACTGGCAAAATGATCTTAGTGCCGATGCATCGTTGGCGTTAACTCAACTAGATTTAAGTGAAGTATTGGCGGGTTATTCAAGTCAGCTTCAGGGTGAAGCCCGGGTTAAATTTGTGCAACAAGCTGAGCATTGGCAGCTGGATGTATCGAAATTTGACGTGCAAGGTGAAGTGAATGAAATTCCGCTTTCGGTTGACATAGCCGCAGTAATTGATGAGCGTTTACATGCCCAATTTGAGGGTGTAAATGTCCGTAGCGGAGATAATTTTCTGCAATTAGTTGGTAACGTGACCGATGAATGGCAACTTGAAGGCGTTGTTTCGTTACACCAGCCTCAACAAATATCAGCAGAGATATCAGGTTTAGCTCGTGGTGAGTTTTCAGTCAATGGGCTACGGGCCTCTCCTTTTATTGATTGGCAATTCGAAGTTGAGCAGTTTAATGCTCCAGACATCACCATTGAGCGCTTTGATTCGGTTGGTCGGGTTGATATTGCGAATCATTTTGAGGCGACAATCGACGTGAATGCGGCAAACATTATATTTGAGCAAAAGCATATCCGTGAATTAACACTTGAACTTAAAGGTAATGAATATTCTCAAACAGGGGTCTTTAATTTGGACTCAGATTGGTTGAGCAGTGGGTTTTCATTGAGGGGGAAACGACAAGATCAAATTTGGCAAGGCGAGTTAGCTCAATTGTTTGTCTCAGATAATGTAAAACGTTTCACGGTTGAAACGCCGATGCGATTGTCGGTCAATTGGTCAAAACAAGCTTTAACGATTGCAGCTCATTGTTGGCAGTCAATTTATTCAACACTCTGTGTGGATAAGCTCGCTGCTGATACACAAGATGGCCATATAAAATTAGCGTTAAAAGAATTCAACCTACGTTCAATAGACCACCTGTTACCCTCGGAAATCACTGCGATGGGCTTGTTTGTAGGTCGTTTAGATTTGAAGTGGCGACAACGCAAACTGACCTCGCTTGATGCGACTATTCGCAGTGAAGAGTTTGGCTTAACACTGCGACAAGATGATCAAACGTTTAACCTTCCATTCGAAATGACGCAAGTCACCGCGCTGGCAGATGCAAACAGTGCGCAGCTATCAGCTCAACTTGACTCCACATTATTAGGATCGCTTAATTCTAAGTTAACAATTTCGGATTTAATGGGGATTCGAAATCTGGTGGGTCACTTGAACCTTTCGCAGACGCAATTAAGTAACTTCAAACCTTTTTTAAAGCAGTTTGATCAATTAAAAGGCGGTGTTTCGGCAGATGTCGCTATCGCAGGCACTTTGGCTAAACCGGACTTAACTGGACGGGTTATTGCACATGATGTTGCTATTGCCGGGACTCAATTTCCGATTGCTCTCGATAAAAGTGAAGTGATGGTAGAGTTTAATCAGCAACAAGCTGATATTCAGGCCCAACTTTATGATACTAAAGGTGGTCAGGCCAATGTGAGCGGGCAATTAGATTGGCAAGCGGAGCACTTAGCTGGGCACTTTAAGGCAAAAGGGGATCAGCTCTTAATCCAGCCTGATACAGGAATTAAGTTAAAATTAAGCCCTGATGTACACATCGCATTTTCTGAGCGACGATTTAATCTGTCTGGTGAAGTCGTCGTCCCTTACGGTCGAATAGAATTAAAAACGTTACCAAAAGGGGCGGTTAAAGTATCGGATGATGAGGTGATTGTCGACGCGCAAATAAAAACTCAGAAATCCTTACCATTTGATTACATTCTCGATTTGGACTTAATCGTCCGTGATGATGTGCGAATTGATTCATTTGGCTTAAACTCTAAGGTCAGAGGGCATATTAATCTTAAAAAAAATGCACTTAGTCCACTGTTAGCTGTAGGGGATATGAATTTAGTGTCTGGCAAATATTTAGCTTTATCGCAGGACTTGCAAATTCAAAGAGGTCAAATAGGCTTTAATGGGGCGCTCGATAAACCTTATTTAAATATTAAAGCAATCCGCAACCCTGATACGACAGCTGATGGAGTCATTGCTGGAGTCAAATTGACAGGCCCTATTGAGACCCCACAGTTGGAAATTTTCTCAGAGCCGAGTATGGATCAAGCAATGTCGTTATCGTATCTACTCAATGGCCGTCCTCTGGGGGAGGGTGACACATCGAATGATGGTTTGTTGACACAAATGCTCATTACCCAGGGCTTATCTCGCAGTGAAGGCATGGTCAGTCGTTTTGGTGAGGCAATAGGCATTGAAGATATCGCGGTTGGTTCAACAGGCTCAGGTGATGATACTAAGGTTGAAATTAGTGGTTATGTATTACCTGGCGTGAAGGTGAGATACAGCATAGGTATATTCGACCCCATTACGGAGATTGCAGTTCGGTATCAAATTATGCCTCAGCTGTATATTGAAGCGACGAATGGGGTGAACAATGCTTTGGATATATTGTATAAATTCGATTGGGATTAATCTATGTGGCTGAAAATAACGTGTCTCGGTTTAAGTATGTTCTGCTTGTCTGCAATCAGCGCGGTTGCAAAAGAACAGCCTTTACAGGTTCGTTTTTCAGCCCCTGCGAGTGATTATATTGGCGAATTGGTCGTTTTAGCTTTAGAGAAATCCGGCGTACAGTACCACTGTGAAGCGGTTGAAAATGTGCCAAGTCAAACGCGGGCCATTCGATTGTTAGGTAAAGAGCATGGTATTGACTTATCTTGGCATGTGACAAACTATGAACTTGAGCAGCAAGCGAAAGCTGTGCTAATTCCAATCGATAAGGGCTTGTTGGGTTATCGAATTGCATTAATACGTGCAGACACGCCTGATTTATTCGCAAATATAAGTAGCCGTTTTGATATGCGTAATATTAACTTTGGCTTAGGGTTTGACTGGGCTGATTTAGCCATTTTTAAAGAAAACGGCATTAAAACAACGCAAATTAGTGATATTAACCAGCGTTTTAACATGCTTTCACTTGGCCGATTTGACGCTTTACCGCTAAGTGTTTTAGAGCTCAATGATACTGAGCTTGATGCTGGAATTATGTTTGATGAACATGTGCTGATCCGCTACCCTTCAGCAACCTATTTCTTTGTTGCAAATGAAAATAAAGCGCTTCATAGCGCATTAACTAATGGCCTGAACGTTGCGGTAAGAGACGGCAGTTGGCAGCAGTTATTTGATAAGCACTTTGCAACCTTAATTGAAAATGCACATTTGGCTGAGCGGCGTATTATTAATTTAGAAAATGAAACGTTACCCAGTACAGCACCTCGAGATGAAGCCATTTATTGGTATTTAAAACAATAATAAGAAGAATTGTATGAGAACACAGTTTAAAACACTCAGCTATGTGTTATGCCTAGCCACAACTTTAAATGTAGGCACTGCTCTTGGGAGTGATAAAGTCAGAAGTCCAAGTGAAATTATTGCTAAAGCCCCAGACTCTGATTGGCGTGTACTTGATTTAGATAACACACTGTTACTTGAGCTTGCAACGGGTACGGTTGTTATAGAGCTTAATCCTTTATTAGCACCTAACCATGTTGAGAATATAAAGAAACTCGCTCGAGAAGGGTTTTATCAAGGGCTCAATATGTATCGTTTTGTTGAGGGATTTGTAGCACAAGGAGGTGATGCGAATGAAACGAAAAAGATTACGACCGCTAAAAAATCGATAAACGCTGAGTTTTACCATTCATCCAACACACCTTTAGCTATGACGCTGGTGGATCCGCAAGATGGCTACGCAGATAAAACAGGGTTTTTAAATGGATTTGCAGTTGCCCAAAATCAACAAAGTACCCAGACGTGGCAAACACATTGTGTGGGGACTTTTGCAATGGCTCGCAGCAATGAGGCAAATAGTGGTGGGACTGAGTTTTATGTGTCTTTGGGAGTTTTGCGCTACCTCGACCGCAATATCACTGCTTTTGGGCGCGTAATTGATGGTATGGAACATTTGCAGCGTTTAAGTCGAGAACCTGATAACGCTTCAAAAGCGGCTGCTCGCGCGTTTAATCCGATCACAAATATGCGTGTCGCCGCAGATGTGAACGATTTAACTACAAAATATGAAGTAATGAAAACAGACTCGGCATCATTTAAAGAGCTGATAAAAGCGCGTAGAAATCGACCGGGAGCTTGGTTTATTGAAACCCCCAATTATACGGATGTGTGTGCTGTATCAGTTCCTTCTCGTCCTTTTGCCAAAAAATAGCCGAAACTAACCTGTATTGATTGAAAATTGAAAAAAGCCACAAAGTTAAGTGGCTTTTTTATTGTTTCATTGGCGGTTAATTTTGAGTGTAAAAGCCGTGTTGTTTTGCTTACTTGAACGAAAGGGATTGATATCCAGTCCACCACGGCGAGTGTAGCGTGCATACACTTCTAACTCATTGATCCCTAATTGTTGCTGAATATCGCAATAAATCCGCTCGACACATTGTTCATGGAATTCATTGTGATTACGAAATGAAATTAAGTAGCGCAGTAAACCTTCGTGGCATATTTGCTTTCCGGTATAGCGAATTACAATACTGGCCCAATCGGGCTGTGAGGTGATTAAACAGTTTGATTTAAGCAAGTGGCTGTGCAGTGTTTCTGTGACGTACTCTTGACGTCCATCAAGTTGGAGTAATTGTTTATCCAAGTCGTAGCAATCAACCTCAATATCTAAATTGTCGAGGCAGATCCCTGGCATCGGTGTGTTTTCGATGCAATTAAATGCTTCAGGGCCATATATTTTTACTACGACAGGGGCGTTACAACCCGCGCTTAAGTCTTTAACTAGCACTTCTTGAATAGCTTCTAGGGAATTAAAGCGAGTTTGATTAAAGCTATTTAAGTAAAGCTTGAACGATTTTGACTCGATAAGATGACTACTTTGACATGGGAAAACAAACTCAGCTACAGCGACTTGCGGTTTTCCTTTACTGTTCAGCCAAGAGAGTTCGTAGCCGGTCCAAGTGTCCTCTCCATAAAAAGGAAGAGCACATTCATCAATATTGAGTTCATCGCGATTTAATTTACGGGCGATTGGGAAAAGTAAGCTGGCATCGTATTGATCTTTATACTCTGTTGTTTGCCCAAGTAAGGTGCCTTTAAGTTCAGGCGAATTTTCGTAATCTGTCATAATAATCATTTTGTGGTTACAATCGCGTTTATTGTAGCGAAACTCGAGAACTAGTACAGCATGGCAGTACAACAAGTATTAAAACAATTATTATCACAATGGCATGATAAAGCCATTGCACACACAGGAAGTGCTCCTCTGATTGAGCATGACGAACAATGGCCGAGTCCATGTGAGGTTATGGCGTCTGAAAACGATGGCTGGGTTCAATGGCAGGCTGTTCAAAGAGACATCCCCGGAGAATTTGAGCAACTGGCCAAGGCGTTAGAAGTGACGTTTCATCCGAGTATAGCTCAGTTTTATGGCTCATTTTATAGTAATAATTTACCGGTGACGTCTCATTTTGGCCAGTTTGAACTGTTACAAGCGTGGAGTGAAGATGACTTTACGCGATTACAGCAAAATATCACAGGCCATGTGTTGATGAAACTAAAATTAAAACAAGCACCGACCGTGTTTATAGGCTTAACAAACGAAGAAGATCAGTTGTTGTCAATTGATTGCAGTAGTGGAGATGTGTGCTTAGAATATGTGGGTAAAAAGCCGCATAAGGTCTTAACACACGATTTAGCTGATTTTTTAAGTTATTGTGAGGCAGACTATCGTTATTGATAGTCCCAAGACATATTCGATACAATCGCGCAGGTATCACAGCGAAAGTCGAACAAATCAAACCAAGGTTCCTCTAAGCGCCATTGCCCACCACAACTAGGGCAAAGGCGTTGGCTTTCTAGCTCTTTATTTTTCCCTCCGACACGGTATAAGTAATAATAAACCGGCTTTTTGGTTAGATACGTAATGCGTTTACAAATATCCATGCCTCGACGATACAAGTCACTGTCTACATCTGATAATTCTACTAAAGCTGGAAACTCGCAACGTGTTGCACCATTAATTTGAATTTGATCACAGGCTTGCCAATCTTCTTGCCATTTGAGAAGTGTTTTGTAATCTCCATTGGCAATGGCAGGGATTTTATAAAGAGGGACGGGTAAAAAATCATCGCCGCAATATAAAGGGCTACATGTGTGGACATAAGTGGTGTAGAGGATGTAACTAGACGGTTCGTTACAGCAATCTGAACCATTTGCATGAATGTCTTGGCCAATAATTTTGACTTTGGGTTGCAAGAGGCCTACTTCATTGAGTTTTTCAAGGCTATGTTTTACGAAAGGGCTATGATTAAGCGGATGTAAGGAGTCTTGTTCAGGACACATAACACGCGTGACAAAAAAACCATCTTTAAGCACCGTCGGGAACTCTTCACCGATGATTTGGCCATTAAAACGCAGAGCATTCACTAAACGGATAATCGCACTCTCTGCGGCGGCTAATGTGGTTTCTTCATAACAATCGAAGGTTAAATCTGCAACAAACATAATTAATTCTTCTCGAGTAATTGTATCAGACGGTCGAGCTTCGCTTCGATACGATCAAGCTGTGTGCTTGAGTCTAAATTTGGCACGTCAGGGTGTGCCTCTGGCTCACAGGTTGTTGCGATAATACTGTGTGGATCTTTTTTGTACTGGTTTAATACACTGATAATGATGGGCATCGGTACCGATTCGATGAGTTTGCCTTTGATGAGGGCGACAGTTGGCGTTTTATTGTGAGCAACCAGTTGTTTAATGGCCTTGATGACAGCGTCTTGCATAAATCATATCAATAGAAGAAATTTGTTAAATTTTAACGTAATTATCAGCAAGAGACTAGCTACACAGTTTTAGTTGTCTTTGAGTGTCCTAGATTTTATTAATTATTTATTCACAAGTGTAACTAACGTACGTTTATCCTGATTTGATTACATCAAAACACTCTAAAAGTATTTCATCGTTCTGCAAATTGGCTGCGTGGATTTAAAGATAACTTAATTATTGCTCGGCTTTGGGGTGTTTAGTTGCCTAAAACGCCATTTACATCCTATAAGTTATACAGCGTTTGCATTGAAATACGCATCTTTACATCGACTATAATAATAAGAAGGAAAGCAAAATGCCCGAAATTGCACTCGAAGAGGTGGTTAAAGCCGTTTATTTAACTGCAGAAGACATTAATATTGCAGCTAGCTTGCTCTACCAGGCTTACCATGATGATCCTCTGCTGCAAGATATCCTCCACGCAAAATCAAGCGATCCGCAAAGTTATGAAAAAAAGCTGAGGGCACTGATCCGCGAAGAGCTCAATAGTTTTTGGCAAGGCCATCAACCATTGATTGGCATCATGAAGGGCGACACTCTCAAAGCTGTCGCGTGTATGATTAAATCAGATACAGATCTGCAAGCTAAACGCTACTGGCATTGGCGATTGAAGTTAATGTTAAGCGCCGGCTATCTCACTACTCAACAATTGATCGAAAAAGAAAAAACTATTCGCAATGAATTGGCCCAGTATGATCATTATTTTTATTTAGCATTTATAGCCGTAGCACCTGGCATTCAAAAACAAGGTTATGGACGTTATTTGTTAAGAGCGCTCGATGACTTAGTTGCAAGCACGGCAAATTCGAGTGGTGTAGCAGTCTATGTAACACGCGACGAGTTAGCTGGTTTATTTACTTCTGAGGGTTTTGTAAACCTCAAGCGTTTGGAATTTAACCGGATCAGTGGTCAGCTGTTGTTTAAACATCGGTAATTACCGCCATTATGGAATTCACTCTGTGCGAAATATCCTACATGAATGTGCGCATTTGAGGCAAAACTAACTATTTATCACCCATAAAAATATATAAGCTCATGTTATTGCTTATTTTATTGGTTGTTTCAATTGTATGACTCCCTCTTTAATTAAAAAAAGGTCATTTTCTTATTCGCTGAATTCTCTAAACTTAGTCATGTAAGGAAAACGAAGGTCATAGGAAATGACCGAAAGCCAAGGATAAAAAGGATGATGGCATGACGCAGGAGTGTCTAGGATACAGGGACAAGGATGCATGGATGAGTGCATACTGAATGATTCAGTATATAGCAGGATGCTAAGGAAGGATCACATGATGTGATTGGATGAGTTAAGGTTGACTCAATGAGCATGGACAGGCAAGGATGGTTTGGAACACTTCAGGATAGAAGCAGGGACCGTATCAGGATGATACCGATGGGGACCAAGAACGGCTCCAATCAGGGCGATAAATAGGAAGGCTTTGCCACAGATACAGGATGTATCTTTGAATCATGGAATGATGTCTAAGATTGGGGCGTAACTGAGGTTACGCCTTAGTTTTTTGTGCCATGAAGAAATGTCATAGCATGGTCATATTCATCACCATTCACACAATAAATAACAGCAATATAAGTTAGATACCCCCGCATTTTTTAAAACTCAGACAGTCTGAGTAGCGACTGCTTCTACATTCGGTAGGGGGGAATGGTGCTTTTCACTAATTTAATGTCTTCAAATTCAAGCTCCCCTTGGTATTTTGTTTCTCCATCACTTGAAAATTCAAATAGAAACAGGCTCTTTATGCCTGGCTTGCCACTTTTGAGGATACCAATGCGACGCTGTGTGCAGGCAATGCTGAGTAGCTGAACATTCAATTGCTTTGCTTGTAGCTCAGCATGGTGCCAAGCGGCTTCAGCTATTTTTCTATTTTGCCAAAAAAAATATATGACAGCGGCACTGAGCATTAACATCCATAAAGTAAACATTTATTTAAATAAACTCCCAATCGCACGTGCTAACTGTTCACTGCGATTTTCTATCCTTAATAAAGCTAATACATGGGGTCTAAGTGTACTAATCGCAACTAAATCGGCAAAAATACCGGCGAATAGCATAGATTCAGTTTTGTTTTTGGCGACGAGATCCATATACAAATGAAGGCGTTCTGGTTTTTGTAAATGCAGCCAACATCGTCCCGCAATGGTTAATTGTAGGTCAGTTAACTGGCCAAGTGGGCTCGCTAAAATACAGTCGACTAATTGTGCACTTAAACCAGAAGCAGGTGCATTTGAAATTGCCCTTAAATAATGAATAGCAAATGATGCATTTTCATTGTTTACTGCTTCTTTGCCTAATTCAAGCAATGTTTCTGCTAAGGGAGTTGAAATAGCGACATGTTCAAGTAACGCTGAAAGAGGGGCCAAGACTTCTCCAGGAATATATTTAAGAGCGGCAATCAAATTGGCTTCGTTGTTGTCTTTATCCAGCCGCATTACAAAGTCAGCAAGGCCTTGAACAGCTAAGCTTTGCCAATCATTAAAACCAAGTTTCCCAGTGAAATACAGTTGGGCGTGTTCATAATATATGGATGCAGCTTGGTTTAATTCAACTTTCATCAATGCATTAAAGGCAGCACGCTTATTGGCATTTGGTGTAAAAACGTAAGGGTTGTTATCGAGTTGACCTGCTTGTTGATCATCACCTGTCAATTGAGTCCCTAAAGCTTCAATCACCATGGACGCAAAATGGTTCCTACTCGCTTGTATTAATTTACTTTGTTCATCTAAAGGCAATTTTAAAAACCAGATATAAGGTTCTTTCGATGCTTTTGGATCCCAAAATTGAAAGGCTAAAAAAGCATGTTGTTGCAGTGGGTATGGATATGCGATTTCAGCATTTTCTATTTTGGAGAAAGTCGCTTTATCAATTTTTGCAATACGACGACCGATATCATAGACACGCCATTGTGTACCTGCTGCATCAAGTAATTGGGCCAAAGTGGCGATATTTTTATCCATTTCACACTCTATGTAAGCAATTATGAGCGAATTATAAAGAGTTTACGCTTGATAACCAAGGCTCTTTAATATCAGTAGGCTATTGAGCGGATCAGAATAAAGGTATAATAATGTTATCGCATTCCAGCAACGAGTTTACAGTTTGAAAGAAAAGCAAGTCGCATTGTTATTAAATGACTTAGAGTCAGCTTTAAAAGCTGCAAAATTATGGCAGCCTCAGGCACCTTCGGCAGAGGCTTTACTCTCAAGTGCACCATTTTGCTGTGATACTTTATCTTTTTCTCAATGGTTGCAGTTTATTTTTGTTGAAAAAATGCGCTTATTGATAGCCGCAAATGTGCCATTACCGACAAGTATGGCATTACTGCCCATGGCAGAACAAAGCTGGCCCGTTCTTTCGCAAAGCCATCAGCAATTAATGGCAATAGTGGCGCAGCTTGATAACGCAATTTGTGGGGATGTGCCCTAATGTTAACCATTCTTTTTCAAGATGAACATTATGTTGCAATTGATAAACCTTCAGGTTTATTGGTGCATCGATCCTTTTTAGATAAACATGAAACGCAATTTGCGATGCAAATGCTTCGAGACCAATTAGGACAACATGTCTTTCCTATCCATCGTCTCGATCGCCCTACTTCAGGCGTGTTACTGTTTGCGTTATGCTCAGAATCTGCTCGAAAAATGAATGAGATATTTGCCAATCATCAGATGACGAAACGATACTTGGCTCTAGTACGGGGGTTTGCCCCTGCTTATAAAGTTGTTGATCGGCCTCTTAAGGAGGAGCTCGACAAAATAGCAGATAAATTTGCCGATCAAAATAAAGCCCCGCAAGCCGCACAAACGGAATTTCATTGTTTACAGCAAGCAGTGTTGCCTATTCCACTGGGTAAATACCCGTCAATTCGTTACTCGTTAGTTGAATGCTGGCCAAAAACAGGACGAAAACATCAAATTCGTCGTCATTTAAATTATTTAGCCTACCCAATCATTGGGGATGTTAACCATGGGGATAATCAGCATAATCATTTTTTTTGGCAGCATTTTAATTTGCAACGCTTAATGTTATTTGCTCAGCAGCTCAGTTTCGTCCATCCTTACACTGGCGAACAGATAAACATTGAAGCGCCGATAGGCGAAGCTGCTTTAGCTGTATTTAAGCAATTAGGATGGCCTGATGAAGAACATGCCTATAGATAAATAGGAGAGGTACGTGGCGGCAATAACTGTATTGGTTGGGACTGTTTATGGTGGTGCACTTGGCTTAAGTGAAAAGTTAATCGAAGTGATAAATTCACGAGGTCATGTCGCTGAGATTGCAAAGGCTCACTCTATTGACACGGTGCAAGCTGCAAGTGTGTTGTTATGTGTCACGTCGACCACAGGCTGTGGGGACATCCCAGATGATTTAGCACCGCTCATTGAACAGCTTCAGCAGCAACGCCCGTCGTTATCATTGCAGCAATTCGCGGTGATAGGGATGGGAGATAGTAGTTATGGTGAGACTTATTGTGGTGCTGGGCGACAAGTCGATACGCTATTTGAACAATTAGCAGCTCGGCGGGTTGTGCCACGATTAGAAATTGATGCTTGTGAATATTTTGAGCCAGACAAACCTGCGTTGGTCTGGCTCGATACGTTTTTACAACGCTTAGTGTGATGAGTATTACAGGATTAGGTACGCTTTACGTCAATATTAAGTTTAAGCTTTTGACCAGGTTGTAAATACTTCTGTGTATCAATGTTGTTCCATTTCACGATATCTTCGACAGAAACCTTGAATTTTGAAGCAATTCTTGCAAGCGAATCGCCTTTTCTTACTTTATAAGTAATCGATCGAGCTGATTGTGCTAAACGCGATGGCTGGTGATCTTGCAATGTTTTATGAATCACTAATTTTTGGTTGAGTTTTAAAATGGCATTCGCAGAAAGCTTATTCCAGTTTGCGAGTTGCTGGATTGTCACGTCATGAGCGTTACTAATATCCCAAAGCGTATCCCCTTTTTTGACGCGATAATGCACTGTTTTCTTTTTAGCAGGGAGAGTTGCTTTGTTCATTTTAGCAGTGAGTTGTTCGTTATCGATATTGCCATTACTTAAAGGCACTAACAGCTCTTGACCGACACGAATAATATGAGAGTGAAGTTCATTGAGTGTTTGGATAGATTGTGTGCTGGTATCAAAGCGGCTTGCGATCACTGATAAACTATCGCCTTTTTGAACGGTGTAATGTTGCCAGCGAATACGTTGTTTGTGATCTGTGTTGGCAAGACGCTGATTAAATTGCTCAATACTATCTAGTGGTAAGAGCAAAGTATGCGGGCCTTCAGGATCGGTCGCCCAACGGTTAAAACCTGGGTTTAAGCGATAAAGCTCAGTGATATTCATCTCAGCCATTTCAGCGGCAAGTGCTAAGTCAATTTGTGAACCGACATCGACGACATCAACAACCTGAGCATTTACAATTGGATCCCATTTTACTTTGAATTCATCTTGGCGCTTTAATAAGTCAGCAAGTGCTAATAATTTAGGCACATATGCAGTTGTTTCTTTAGGTAAATCAAGAGACCAGAAGTCAGTGGGTAAATGTTTTTTACGATTTTTTTGGATCGCACGAGAAACGCGCCCTTCACCAGAGTTATAGGCGGCAATGGCGTTGAGCCAGTCACCTTCAAGGGTTTTGTGTAAGTACGATAAGTAATCTAACGCAGCGCGAGTCGATTCAACGATATCGCGTCGCCCGTCATACCACCAGTTTTGTTTTAGATTAAATCGTTCGCCGGTTTCAGGCATAAATTGCCAAATTCCAGATGCTGAACGATGTGAGTAACCAAATGGATCAAAGGCACTTTCTACAATCGGCAATAGCGCTAATTCGATAGGCATTTGGCGCTTTTCGACTTCTTCGACAATATAATATAAATAGGGTGATGCACGTTTTGAAATGCGATCTAAATAGCGTTGATGTTTATTGTAGTAATTACGTTCAGAAACAATAGGACGATTTTGCGGCACAGGAATACTCAGCTGATAGCGAATACGCTCCCATACATCATCAAATACCGGAGCTTCCTCTTGATCAACTTGCAGCTCTGATAACGCATCAAGCGTAAGTGCATTGACGACTTCGTAGGGCTGCGCTGCAGGAAAACCTGCAGGAGTTTGCTCGTTAACCTCAACAATGTGAGGTTCTTCAGTCATTTGGCAGCCAGAAACAAATAGCGCTGCAACTAAGGCGGTCGATCTTTTTATCATTTTAATTATTCACTGCTCAAAAACAGCCAATGATACTACCGTTAAATTCGTTGGAATTCCAATTGCAAATTGTTAAACAAAAGTATTAAGCCATTTTTACCTAAAAGTGGTCCTTCCAGCGGCGTAGGGATGTAAAAACATCAAGACTAGAATGAGACCTCGTCGCGTAGTCCGCGGGTAGATGTTGGCTTAAATGTGGTTGATCAGTGCGTAAAAACGGATTAATCGCGCGTTCTAACCCTATGTTGCTTGGTAGTGAACACTCGCCACTTGCTCGTTGTTCAATAACTGTTTGATTATAGCTAATCAGCGCGTGGTTATTTGGCTCGGCAGCTTGCGCAAACTTTAAGTTGCTGAGCGTGTATTCATGTGTGCAAAAGACGAGAGTATTACTAGGTAATTTCTTAAGTTTGGTTAATGACTGGTGCATTTGTTCGGGTGTACCTTCAAACAATCGCCCACAACCGCCACTAAATAAGGTATCTCCACAGAAAAGCCAATTAAGCTCAGGCGTGTAGTAGCAAATATGATCGAGCGTATGGCCAGGGGTCGCTATAACCTGAAAGCTCAAACCGATGCATTCAAACCTAATTGTTTGCTGATCTATCAAAGGTTGCCGAATGCCTTTAAAAGGGCTTTCAGATGGGCCATAAACGGCTAAATTCGGATTCTCATTGACCAGCGATGCGACGCCATTGGTATGGTCCCAATGATGATGAGTGAGAATGACTGCACTGAGCTGCAATTGCTCGGCAGCTAAAAATTGTTGGACGGGCTCTGCTTGTCCCGGGTCGACCACGACACACATTTTTTGCTCTGCATTAATTATCGCCCAGATGTAATTATCATCGAACGCGGGAATAGGTTTCACTTGCAGCATAGTCATTAGCTTTGTATGTTAGAGATATGGGCATTATAAACAGGGAACTAAAAATTGAAACCAGCGTTGAGCTTTCGATATGCGCCAAAACCCGAAAATTGGCAGCAATTTCCGCATGGTGATTACATTCAAAGTGAAATTGAACGTAAGTTAACCCCTTGGTTGAGCCGCATTTTTGGTTATCATTTGTTAAAGCTCGGGAATCTAAGCGGTTTAACGGATACCTCTGCCTGTTGTATTAAACATCAAGTCTGTGTGGCGCCTTACAGTGATTATGCAGGGGTCATTGCTGATATCGATGAGCTTCCTTTTTCTGAGCATTCTGTCGATGCTTGCTTATTAAGTCATTGCTTAGAGTATTACAGCGACCCACATCATATCCTGCGCGAAGCGCACCGGACTTTAATTCCTGGAGGTTATATCATCATCAGTGGATTTAATCCGCTTAGTGCCTGTGGTTTAGCGCGTTTATTGCCATTTAGCCGTCAAAAACTGCCTTGGAGTGGTCGTTTTTTTACACCCGCACGCGTTAAAGATTGGCTTCATTTGTTAGGGTTTGAAGTTCTTGAAGACGAGCGATTTATCTTCTCATCTTTAGCGAGGGGAAAACGCTTATCTCGCTTTGAAGCATGGCAGCGTTTTTGTAAGCAATATTTAAAACCAACAGGGAGTGTATATTTAATTGTTGCCAGAAAACGTGTTACACCTTTGACCCCAATAAAACCAAAATGGCACGCTCGACCTCAGTTTAACCCTGCCGTCAAAGCAGGGTTGCGTAGTTCAATTAAACATTCCTCTGTGGAGGCGAAAAAATAGCATCATGGATCAAAGGGATCTTTAGATAACAATTTTGCGAGTCTTTAAGTGGAATGAGACCAGCATTGATATTGACTTGTATTGAAGGGTAGAGCAGTTTTGGTACGGCTAATCCTGCATCCCGAGTGCGTCTGATTTGCACAAAGTCATGTGCAGAGATGTGATTTTTTAAATGGATATTATATTTTTTTTGTTCTGCGACAGTGGTTTTCCAATATAACTCTCGGCCATTGGGTTGGTAATCATGGCACATGAATAGGTTCATCTCGTCACCTAATTCAAAAATTTGGCAAATAGAATGGTATAACTGATTCGCGTCTCCGCCAGGGAAATCACAACGTGCGGTGCCGCTGTCGGGCATAAAAAGCGTATCGCCAATAAAAGCGTTTCCTTGCACTATATAACACACACTGTCACTTGTATGGCCTGGTGTCGACATCACCTGAACCTGTAATTGACCGAGGTTAAATGTTTCTCCATCATGAAATAAATGGTCATATTGAGAACCATCGGTCTGAATCTCGAGCTCTAAAGTTTTAGCAAAATGCTGTTGGACTTGGATAATGTGCTGACCCATCGCTAATTTTGCCCCAAATTGTCGTTTAAAATATTGGGCAGCCGTTAAATGATCAGCATGGGCATGGGTTTCTAAAATCCATTCTACATCGAGGTGATGGGAATCAATAAAAGCCAAAATAGTTTCAGCTGAGGTCGTTGAAACAGTGCCTGAAGCTAAATCAAAATCGAGAACAGGATCGATAATCATGGCTTTTAGAGAGGCGCTGTCGTAAACCACATAGGTAAATGTTGATGATGGCTGATGAAAAAAATGATGGATTTGAACAGTCATTTGTAAACTCTGATTTTCGTTATAACTTATATCATAAAGTAATTAAAAACCAATTCAAGCAGATCTTCGCTAGGGTTGGTAGCCAGCATCTTCGATAAGTAACGTACTTTGGGCGGCTGCTTTGGCAAGTTGATCACAGCGCTCATTTTCATCATGCCCAGAATGGCCTTTTACCCAACGCCATTGCACGTGGTGGCGTTGATTAATGGCATCAAGACGTTGCCATAAGTCCTTATTTTTAACAGCTTGTTTTGCAGCGGTCAGCCAATTCCGATTTTTCCACCCGCTCAGCCAAGATTCGATGCCTTGTTTGACGTATTGGCTGTCTGTCGTCAAGGTGACTTCACAGACTTGTGTCAGGGCCTCTAAGCCTACAATCGCGGCCAGTAGCTCCATTCTATTGTTCGTTGTGAGTAAATATCCTTGGCTAAGTTCTTTGCAGTGGCCATTGTAATTTAATACGACACCATAGCCGCCGGGACCCGGGTTACCTAAACAAGAACCATCAGTATAAATAGCAACGCTTTTTCGCACAGTTGACCTTTAATTTATGTACAATGAAAATAACCATTACAAAATATCAGAATCATGCAGAAGGTGATATGGACCGCAGACAAATAGTATTAGATACAGAGACAACCGGTATCGATCCTAAACAAGGTCACCGAATTATTGAAATCGGGTGTGTTGAACTCATCAACCGCCGTTTTACCGGGAATAACTTTCATGTTTATATCAATCCCGAGCGCGATATTGAAGATGAAGCGATCGATGTCCATGGAATTACTAACCAGTTTTTACGTAATAAACCTAAGTATCATCAAATTGCTAAAGAGTTTTTAGACTACATTCAAGGTGCTGAGCTAGTCATTCATAATGCAGCGTTTGACGTGGGTTTTATGGACATGGAGTTTCACCGTCTTAGAGCGGGTTTTCCAAAGACTGCGGAAGTCTGCACTATTCTCGATACATTAAAGATGGCCAGAGACTTGCACCCGGGGCAAAAGAATAATCTTGATGCGTTATGCCGTCGCTATAATATCGATAATGGCAAGCGAACAATGCATGGAGCATTACTGGATTCTGAGATTTTATCTGATGTCTACCTTGCCATGACGGGAGGGCAGGTCAGTCTAAACCTTAATAGCCAGCATCAGGGGGAAAATAGTGGACAAAGACAAGGCGAAATCATACGTCTAAATGCAGATAGAGCGCCACTAAAAGTAGTGATGGCGACCGATGAGGAGCAACAGGCCCATCAAGAGCGTTTAGACTTAGTGCAAAGCAAAGGCGGGCAATGTCTTTGGTTAGCTGAATAATAGAGGCGGAGCATGAATAAAATAGTAGCGGTACTGTCCTGTTTGATGATGTGTCAATTGTGTTGGGCTAATGAGCGCAGTGATCCACTGACGATAATTCAGCGTGAAGCCGGTGAGAATGAAATCAAGTTATTCAATAATCGGTTTCGAATTGATCATGAAGTTGATGAAATTACGCTGTTATTTTTTCGTAAACGTGGCTCTGCACCCGTAATTCTGATCCGCCCTGACGGCTCTAAAATGTACGCCACGCAATCAAAAGAGTTAGGGGGGGAGTATGAATGGTATGACGATTTAACTTACGACATTGTTAAGATCAAGAACCCTATGCCCGGACCTTGGCAAGCAGTCGGCAATATTCTCCCTGAAAGCCGTATTCTTATTTTAACTGATATTGAACTTGAGGTCGATCCGCTGCCACCGTTAATGTTTAAAGGCGAAACCATTAAGTTAACTGGTCGCTTGACCAATGGTGGAGAGCCAATCACGGCAGGGCAGTTTCGTGATGTGGTGACATTAGATGTTGATTTTGTAAGTACTAATGACAGTGATTATGATAATTATGGCGCCTCGACAGTACGAGTAGCTGAATTTCGAGATGATGGTAAAGGATTTGATGAGCGGCCAGGGGATGCTGTTTTTACGGGAGAATTTAAGCTCGATATTGCTGCAGGGGTGTGGCAACCGGAATTTTTCCTGATCACGCCTTTAGTTGAGCGTAAACTCGTCCATGACCTCATTCATTTAGTACGGGCTCCCATTAGTTACGAAACGACATTGGCAAAAGAGAAACTGGATCAACATAACGTTGAAATAACACTGGATGAGTCAAAAGTTGATCCTGCTAGTGTGTTAATTCAAGGGCGTATTTTTTATCCGAATAATGAAGAACAGGCTTTTTCAATTGAAGCGAATCCGAGTAATAAACGAGAGATAAAACTCAATAATTATGATTGGGGTCGATATCGCCTAGAGTTGTCGATGTTTGGTAATAATATAAATGGCCGTGAATTTATGGCAAAACTCGATAACTTTGAGTTTGCAATCGAAGAGCCACTTGAAATAGTCCCTCCTATTGATGAAAGTGAGTTACTGAGCAAGGAAAATGATCCTGCTGAGATTATAGAAGAACCTCCAGCCGATCCAACCGTATTTATAGTTGCTGTTATTTTAGGTAATTTAATGATTCTGTTAATTGGTTGGCTGGTGATCCGAGTCTTTGTACAGAAAAAAGGGCTGCCTAAATTCGCGTTTAGTTTTAAAAAGAATAAAACTTCACCAACAGAAAATTCTGAGAAAAATCCAGAAGATCCAACAAATGCTCGAAAACCAAACGATGGTGGTGAAATTTTAAACCTTTCGATGCCGGATGACTAAAAAACCATGAAAAACTGAAAAAAACTATTGACTCATAGGGGTCTCATTCGTATTATTCACGCCGCTGCCAAGGCATGGCCTAGCAGCATTTGGAAACAGCGGAGTGGTAGTTCAGTTGGTTAGAATACCGGCCTGTCACGCCGGGGGTCGCGGGTTCGAGTCCCGTCCACTCCGCCAAATTCCAAAACCGTAAGTTGATGCGGAGTGGTAGTTCAGTTGGTTAGAATACCGGCCTGTCACGCCGGGGGTCGCGGGTTCGAGTCCCGTCCACTCCGCCACACACTTACATTGCCGAAAGGCAGATTATTATTTATTCCTTAGCGGAGTGGTAGTTCAGTTGGTTAGAATACCGGCCTGTCACGCCGGGGGTCGCGGGTTCGAGTCCCGTCCACTCCGCCAATCGAATAGATAATAAGTTGAATAGCGTTAATACTGCGGAGTGGTAGTTCAGTTGGTTAGAATACCGGCCTGTCACGCCGGGGGTCGCGGGTTCGAGTCCCGTCCACTCCGCCAATTAATATATTCAGCAAATTTACTTACAGCGGAGTGGTAGTTCAGTTGGTTAGAATACCGGCCTGTCACGCCGGGGGTCGCGGGTTCGAGTCCCGTCCACTCCGCCAACAAGTAAATAGCATTAATATCTCTGCGGAGTGGTAGTTCAGTTGGTTAGAATACCGGCCTGTCACGCCGGGGGTCGCGGGTTCGAGTCCCGTCCACTCCGCCAACAGATATTAAGCATCAAGTTATAGACCACTGCGGAGTGGTAGTTCAGTTGGTTAGAATACCGGCCTGTCACGCCGGGGGTCGCGGGTTCGAGTCCCGTCCACTCCGCCACTTGATTTATCAATTCACCCTTCCACCCTTATAAAGAAAAAACACTCAATAATATCTTGTTTAATTTAAGCAATGTCATTTCAATAATTGATTGGTAATATTTATAAAAGCCATTTTTATTGAATCAGATGCTCAAAATTACCAACCTTAATCATTCATTTGTTAGTACACCTATCTTTAAAGATTACTCGCTTGACCTATCGGCGGATAAAACCTGCTTAGTAGCAGCCAATGGTCAGGGAAAAACCACGCTTTTTGCAATTATTGCTGGGCTTATTAAAGTGCAATCTGGCAGCTTGATGCTTAACGGCCGGCCTTTAGACAAAGCAAATCAACAGGTATCGTTAGCGTCTGATAAAATTACTTTTCCCAATTTTCTGACAGCAAAGCAAGTTATTGAGTTAGTTTGTGCTTGCTGGCGATGCCCTTGGCCTGAATCTCTTCTTGTGGGTTTGGCCTTTAATATTCAGTTGAGCACTAAGATTAAAAATTTATCTTCTGGTAGCTTGAAAAAGTTACAGCTTATCACTGCACTGGCACGCGAGACGCCTTTAACTCTGTTAGATGAACCGAGTGCGGCACTTGATCATGAAAGCCTGGCTTTTTTGCTGCAGTTCCTTACTGAGCGAAATGGGCAAATTATTATAACCAGTCATGAACCTGAGCCATTTATTGAAGTAGGATTTGAACTCAAGGAATTGAAAAATGTTTAAGTCTTTTTATCGGTATCGTAACCAGGCGTTTAAATATGAAGTTCGTCTATTATCAGAGCAATTGAAACAGATCTTAGGGTTGGTATTTTTGGTTTTTGCCAGTGCAGTCCCAGGGATACTTCTATTGATCTTTATGGGCTTAGGTAAAGTGATCACTGCCCAAGGGGGAAGTAGTATTCAAGCGGGTGCAGCTTGGTGCTTTTTAGCAGGCCAAACCGTGTTACTATATGCGCTTCGCCATGCTATTTTAAATAATCAGCAAAGAATGTTTCAATTTAGTTTAGCGCAAAAGCCATGGTGGATCTGGATCTGCGACGGACGTAATTTACTCTTATCGCATGTTTTTATGTGGTGTTCATTGTTTTTATTGTTCACGATGAATACGGCCCAGCTTATACAAAATAGTGCGTTTATTGTTTTTATTTTATTGCAGATCAGTCTTGCTGGTTTGTCGATTTATCGTATGCAACAAAGTGTTGTTTTTTGTTTGTTGACCGCGCTGACAAGCATTTATTGGTTAGATCAGTCAATGCTGTCGATTATGCTGGCTTGGGGAGTGTTATTGCTTTTTTGTGCTCTTATGCCTTCTTATTCTGTAAACGTTGCGATTTCTGTAACTGGTCAAATGCGATTTTGGCTCAGTTTTTATCTCAATCATTATAAAGTTTTAGTATGGCGAATTGCTTGTTCAGTGCTGATAATGTCAGTGATGGGGATTTTGGCTTCTGAGCGTGACGATATGAGTTACTTGGCGAGCTACTTAAGTGGCTTTTTTTCGCTATTAATTTGGCTGACATTGCACATTGAAGTGAAAAAAATAACAGATGAATATTCTCTCTTTTTTTGTTCTATCGATCAAACAACACCATTTTTTCGATTTAGACTTTTGAATACTCTCATACTAATAACACTGATGACGCTAATTCAAATTAACCTTTTTGAGCAAGCAAAATTAGCAGTATCATTTTGGTGTATGAGTCTCGTATGTTTATATTTGGCAGAAAAAAAACCAGAGCTATGCGCTCTGGTTTGGGGAATATGTCTGGTTGGCGGCTTATTTATTTAAGCTGCTTTACTTTTTTTGCCACTCCTAGCTGCACCGGCTTTGAGATCTTCAGGATCGAAGTCATCAACATTGATAACTTGCAAGCGTGCAGCTTCAGCTTTGATAAGCATATCTGCTTCTTGCTCATTGATCACATTCAGTTCAAGCCCCATAGCGGCGACTTTATCTAAAGCAAAGAACGGCAGCTTTTCAGCTTTTGCTAGACAGATTTTATCAAAGATAGGCTCAACAGCTAAAATGTCCTTGAGTGTTTGTTCTTGACGGCCGATTAAGTTGTTTGGCTCATTGGTTAAATAAATATGGTTTGCTAACCGATCGCGAGTAGCGCTAGGCACTTGTAATAAATGCGCAACTTTTTGCTCAAGTGAGTCAGTCGGCTTACGAACCGGACGGCCCCATGGGAATAGAACCACTTTTAAGATTGCTCGCAAAGGTGCAAATGGCATGTTATTGATTAAGTCGGCTAAAGCACGCTGACAATGATACAGGTGCTCTTGACAGCTCCATTGCACTAATGCGAAGTCTTCTTTTTTACGACCTTCATCGTTATAACGTTTTAAAGTGGCAGACACTAAATACAAGTAACTCAACAAGTCGCCTAAACGAGCAGAAATACGTTCTTTACGTTTTAATGATCCTCCAAATACGGCCATACAGATATCTGACATGAGTGCTAATGAAGCACTAAAGCGTGACGCTGTTTGGTAAAACTCTGCCGTTTCATCTTTGAAAGGTGTTTTCGCAAATTTAGCACCAGTTAAGCCTAGCCAGACGGTTCGGACAAAGCTAGAGATCGTATATCCAATATGGCCCATTAAGGCAGTATCAAATGCACGTAGTGCTTCATCTTTGTCTTTGATGCTGCAAGAAGCAAGTTCATCAAGTACAAATGGATGGCAGCGAATGGCACCTTGACCATAAATGATCATATTGCGTGTGAGGATATTGGCTCCTTCAACAGTTATCGCAATTGGTGCGCCTTGATAACCACGTCCAAGGTAATTGTTTGGCCCAAGCATGATGCCTTTGCCACCGTGGATATCCATGGCGTGTAGAGTCGAGTCACGCATTTGCTCGGTGAGGTGGTATTTGATAATCGCAGATACAACGGATGGTTTCTCGCCGAGATCGACCGCACCCGTTGACATGCTGACAGCTGCATCTGAGCTGTATGCATAACCGGCCAGTTTGGCTAATGACTCTTCAACACCTTCCATATGCCCAATAGGTAAACGGAATTGACGACGAATGCGGCTATATGAGCCACTGGCAAGAGCAATGGCCTTTACGCCACCGGCAGAATTTGAAGGCAGGGTAATAGCACGGCCAACAGATAGACATTCGACCAGCATACGCCAGCCTTGGCCAGCCATTTTTGGACCACCAATAATGTAATCTATTGGCACAAATACATTTTCACCTTTGGTCGGACCATTTTGAAATGGTACGTTAAGTGGAAAATGGCGACGTCCAATTTCAACACCCTGTGTATCTGTAGGAATGAGGGCACAGGTAATCCCAGGTTCTTTATTGTTACCAAGTAAGCCATCAGGATCACGGAGTTTAAATGCTAAACCGAGCACTGTCGCAACAGGGGCAAGGGTAATGTAACGTTTGTTCCATGTTAGATTTAAACCTAATACTTCTTCTCCTTTCCACATGCCTTTACAGACAACGCCATAATCTGGAATGCTACTGGCATCAGATCCGGCTTCTGGAGAGGTTAATGCAAAGCAGGGGATTTCATGACCGCTCGCTAAGCGAGGTAAGTAATGATCTTTTTGCTCCTGAGTTCCATAGTGTTGTAATAATTCACCAGGACCTAAAGAGTTAGGTACACCCACTATTGATGAGAGCAAAGTTGATTTACTGGTCAGCTTTTGTAGTACACACGATTGCGCAAAAGCTGAAAACTCAAGACCACCGTATTCTTTTTTAATGATCATGGCAAAAAACTTATTGTCTTTTAAATATTGCCAAACATCTTCTGGTAAGTCAGTAAGCTCATGGGTTGCTTCCCAATCATCAAGCATGCTACAGACAGTCTCAACAGGACCATCCATAAATGCTTGTTCTTCAGTGTTTAAACGAGGAACAGGGTACTTGTGGAGTTTGTTCCAATTAGGATCACCACAAAATAAATCAGCTTCCCACCAAGTCGTACCAGCATCGATCGCAGACTTTTCAGTTTCGCTCATTGTCGGCGTCACTTTTTTAAATGCCGCAAAAATAGGTTTAGTTATGTACTGCTGACGTAAACTCGTTACAGACAGTGGCAGTACGATTGCCAAAAATATCAACCAACTGAATGTTGAAAATGCACCGAGAATGCTGCCCATGAGCATAAATGCGATACCTATACCGACACAGGTATGCCAGTTTGCACGGTGATAACTGGCGATTGCTAAACAAGTTAGCAAGCAGGCTACCAAGATAATTGTCATGTTTATTTTCCTTATTAGAGGTCTGACCACTACCTTGTAAGAGTAGCGTGTTGTGAAATTGGTTGCAAGTAGTGAAATTTATAATAATTCATAGCGCCGAAATTGCTATTTTAAATGGCTTAAGTAAACTGCCTGTAAGTTGGAGTTGTATGAGTTTTGTTTTATGTGTGAGTTACTTGGCATGTCTGCAAATGTGCCGACAGATATTTGTTTCAGTTTTTCTGGCTTATTAGAGCGAGGCGGCAATACCGGCCCACATCGTGATGGTTGGGGAATTACCTTCTATGAAGGAAAAGGATGTCGAACTTTTAAAGATCCGCTACCAAGTTGTGAATCTGAAATAGCCAAATTAGTCCGAGCATACCCAATTAAAAGCTGCTCCGTTATAAGCCATATTCGTCAAGGAAATCGTGGGCGAACATGTCTAGAGAACACACATCCTTTCACCCGCGAGTTATGGGGAAAAGAAATCACCTATGCTCATAATGGCCAGCTGTCTAACTATCAAGACTTAAAACCTGAATTTTATCGACCAGTTGGCAATACAGACTCTGAACTGGCGTTTTGTTGGTTGCTAGATAAAGTAAGAGAAAAATACCCAACTAAGCCCAACAGCATGTTAACTGTGTTTCGGTATGTCGCAAAGTTAGCTCATACACTCAGAGAAAAAGGGGTGTTTAATATGTTACTAACAGATGGCGTGTATGTACTTGCATATTGTACTAATAATTTGCACTGGATCACTCGTCGTGCACCTTTTGGTAAAGCGACCTTAATTGACGCTGATTTGATCGTCGACTTTCAAAAAGAAACCACACCCAACGACATTGTGACTGTGATAGCCACTCGTCCACTGACTAATGATGAACAATGGCACAAAATGTCACCCGGTGAGTCGGTGATTTTTAAGTTAGGTGAAATACAATAAAAAAAACGCCTCCGCAGGAGACGTTTAAATTTATGCTAACTCATTGCTTGGGCGTAAAAGATTTAAGTTGAACATCAAATTGCTCGACATTTTTTTCGCCTTTCCACATCCTTACCAATAAATAATCCATTTCAGGGCACAGCCATGCGATTGCTTGGCGCTTGTCATTATCGTAGACGCGTTCGACTTTTATAGCCTCAAGATTACCAATGGGTAGCGTGATCGTTTCTTTGCCGAGTACTTTAAACTTATAATGACGAACATTGCCTTTTTTATCGACTAGTTCGTAATCAAACTCTTCTTTACCCAGTTTAAGCTCTTGGCGCATCTGTACTTGATATGAAATACTATCTTGCCAAAGTTCATTCCATTCAATTTTGAGTGGAAATTTTTCTTGGTTGCTAATCACTTGCTTTTTATTGGTATTAAAAAACAATTGATAGTCTTTGTCTCTCCCCGTACCTTCTCGGAGCATGCGATAACTAATAGGGGATACTTGGTCTTCTTGATAAGAAAACACAGATGATTCCGTGCGTTTATCAGAAAAAACCATCCAGCTGATATCGCTCTTATAGCTAATTTCGTAATGGCCATCATCACGTTGTGTCAGCGAACGAGTCGCGCTGCCATAACGCTCGCCTTTACGCATTACATCGTAGTCAGCTGTGTATTGGTTTAATTGAGTTGCAAAAGAAGGGGAAATAATCAAAGCGCTCAACAGTAAAGAAAGAGCACTTTGATTGTTTTTAATTGTATTGCGCGCCTTCAGGAGGAAGTTCTTTGTCATCAAGAACAGCATAATGTGCTTCCATAGTTAGTCGTTGTTCACTGAACCACTTGACCACCAAAGGATAAATAATATGCTCTTGTTGATGAACGCGCTGCGCGAGTGTATCTGCTGTATCGTTTGGAAGAATATCCACTTTGGCTTGTACTATGACAGGACCGCCGTCTAATTCTTCTGTCACAAAGTGCACACTTACACCGTGAACGCTGTCACCAGCATCAATTGCTCTTTGATGGGTATTCAGACCTTGATACTTAGGCAACAAAGAAGGATGAATGTTCAACATTTTTCCTTTAAATTTTTGCACTAAGCTTGGGGTTAGAATACGCATAAAACCAGCTAATACAACCAAATCTGGTGTAAAACTCTCAATTTTATTCATCAAAGCGGCATCATATGCATCGCGTGACTCAAATTCTTTATGATCAAGAGTCACGGTAGTAATGCCTGCTTTTTCTGCTCGTTCCAGACCCAACACATTGGGTCTGTTACTGATCACAGCGCATAATTCGGCTTGGATATCACCCGTTTTCACCGCGTCGATGATGGCTTGTAAATTCGAACCACTGCCCGAAATTAAAACCACAATACGAGTGCGGGTCATTTATTTAGCGCTCGTGATTTCAACTTGTTCTTCACCAGCTGCAGCATCTTGGATTTCACCAATGTGCCATGCATCTTCGCCTGCAGCCTTAAGAATCTCTAAGCTCTTGTCAACATCAGCAGCAGGAACAACAATAATCATGCCCACACCACAGTTGAATGTACGATACATTTCGTGAGTTTCGATGTTTCCGTTTTCTTGTAACCAGTTAAAAACAGAAGGCCATTGCCAGCTGTCACCCTTGATTACCGCTTTTGCTGATTCTGGAAGTACACGTGGGATATTTTCCCAGAAGCCACCACCAGTGATGTGTGATAATGCGTGTGCATCAACTTGCTTTAATAGCTCTAAAACTGGCTTAACATAAATGCGAGTAGGCGTAAGTAGGTGTTCACCAAGTGTTTTGCCTTCAAACTCTGCATTGGTATCAGCACCTGAAACTTCAAGAACTTTACGGACTAACGAGTAACCGTTTGAATGAGGGCCGCTTGAAGCTAATGCGATGATTTGATCGCCCGCAGCAACTTTTGTACCGTCGATAATTTTAGACTTTTCAACAACACCGACACAAAAACCAGCCATGTCATAATCTTCGCCTTCATACATACCAGGCATTTCAGCAGTTTCACCACCAATTAATGCACAGTTTGAAAGCTCACAACCTGCGCCAATACCAGTGACAACATCCGCTGCGGTATCAACATCAAGTTTGCCCGTTGCGTAATAATCAAGGAAAAACAGTGGTTCTGCACCTTGAACGATGAGGTCGTTGACACACATAGCAACTAGATCAATACCAACGGTATCGTGCTTTTTAAGGTCAATTGCAAGACGAAGTTTAGTACCAACACCATCAGTGCCGGCTACGAGTACGGGTTCTTTATAACCAGTTGGTAATTGGCAAAGAGCGCCGAAACCACCAATTCCGCCCATAACTTCAGGACGTCTGGTTTTTTTTACAACGCCTTTAATGCGTTCAACCAGTGCGTTGCCTGCATCGATATCGACACCGGCGTCTTTGTAACTTAGAGACTGTTTTTGTTCGCTCACAGAATTTCCTTAACAGTTGCATGTGGGTTGCATAGAAAACTGGCGCATTTTACATGAAATTCGCGGGGGCGGCTAGGACTAAACGGGAGGTTATCAGGGAATTTGCATGAATCGTGCTGGGTTTTGAGCAATAGGTAAAACACTGCAGAAGGTCATACCAGAATATGACCTTCAAATTGTCTTATTAAACCGATTTCAATAATAATTATACAGTCGCGATGAAAATTGCACGAAGTGGTGCAGGATATCCTTCAATAGTTTTAGTCGGATCAAGCGGATCGAGGAAGTCACTTAACGATTCAGTTGGCATCCATGATGTTTTTCGTTGCTCGTCTAATGAAGTAATATCTTTATTGACTACTTTGATATTTTTAAAGCCTACACGTTCCATCCATAATGTCAGTGCATCACAGCTTGGGATATACCAGACATTACGCATCTTTGCGTAACGGTCAATAGGCATAAGTACAGCTTGTTCATCCCCTTCAATTACCAGTGTTTCTAAAACTAACTCGCCGCCAGGTTTCAATTGTGCTTTAAGTTGAGCTAAAAAATCGATGGGTGAGCGACGATGATACAATACTCCCATTGAAAATACCGTATCGAATGCTTTCAATTCGGGTAGCGCTTCAACCCCTAATGGCAATAAGTGTACATTGGGATCGGGGTTATAATGTTTGATTGCTTGGAACTGGCATAAAAATAAATCAGAAGGGTCGATCCCAACCACAAATTTTGCACCTGCGCCACGCATCCGCCATAAATGATAGCCAGATCCACAGCCGATATCGAGCACAGTGCGATCGGTCAAGGGTGATATATGCTCAACTAACCGATCCCATTTCCAATCGCTGCGCCATTCGGTATCAATTTCGACGCCATGGAGGGTAAAGGGCCCTTTTCGCCACGGCATTAACCCTTTTAAAAGGTGCACCATTTGCTTTTTTTGGCCATCAGAGAGCTCATCTTCAAACCCAAATTCGACTTTAGAAGTAATATTAATATGGCTAGTGGTTGACACAGGCAAGTTTTTGAGTGCTTTTTGCCATTTAGGTAAATCACCATGTGCCGCTTCTTTTTGCCAATGTGCCAATTGAGCGGGTAGGGTTTCGAGCCAAGCACTTAGCGGAGATTCGGCAATTTGGCCGTAAAATTGATTAAACCAATTGTTCATACTTTCTCTTCTATTTTATCGCGATCATTGAGCAAAAATTAAAACACTGATACCAAACTTGTGTTTGATTAAATCCAATCGTTTGCAAGCGAGTCAAGTGTTGCGCAAGTGATTCAGGTCGCATCACGTTTTCAATTGCAGTGCGCTTTTGGCTTATTTCTAACTCGGAATAGCCGTTGGCACGTTTAAAGTCGTGGTGTAAGTCAATCAATAATGAATCAGCTTGTTCGTCATTCCCACGAAACTTTTCGCTGAGTAATAACACGCCACCAGGTTTTAGGCCTTGATAAATTTTTGTCAGTAATGCTTCGCGCTTTTCTAGTGGGATGAATTGTAAAGTAAAATTCAGAGCGACGACCGACGCGTTCTCGATTTGAGCAGCTGTGATGTCACCTAAACGAATATCTACTGGGACGTGCGAGCGAAAACCACCTAAATGCAGCTTACAACGTTCAACCATCGCGGCGGAGTTATCAATTCCGATAATGGCACAGTTTTCTTTATCAATATTGCGGCGCATTGATAAAGTAACCGCCCCCAATGAACAGCCTAAGTCATACAAGTTTGAGTTATTTTGTGCAAATTGCCCTGCTAATTTACCCATTGTACTGACAATTGTGGCGTAACCAGGCACTGAGCGCTGGATCATATCAGGGAAAACCTCAACCACTTTGGCATCAAAAGTAAAATCTTCTACAGCCTGCGTGGTGGCATAAATGTTGTCTTTATTGCTCACGCTATTGTACCTATCCATCAATAATTGGCGTATTTTACGCATTTTCATCGCGTTCGTCAGTGTTAAATTGTGATGACGTTAAGTTCGGCAAAAAAAATTATCACTTCTATACTAAGAATAAGTCTTTCTAAGAGTGAAAAAAATGACGAAAAATAAAGTAATTAGCACAGAAGCCATCTTATCAACATTATGTAATTCCGTGACGGAAGTTTTATCCTCTGCCAGTGGCAATGAAATAGGTTATTCCGCCATGGTACAAAAAATCACACGCACCTGTATGCGACCTGACATTGGTTGTTTTGTGTTATTTGATGGAGGGTTTACTGGGTTGGTCATTACTAACTTCACATCACAAGCTGCTATGGAGATTTACGGTGATTATATGCGAAATATGGGCATGCCAGAATCGGAAATCGCTCATAGTCACCTTTCGGATGATGTCTCCAATGTTATGGGAGAACTCATGAATCAGATTGTGGGTGATTTTACTGGTAAAGTACGCTCTCAATTACATACCTCAATTACCCAAAATCAGCCAAAAATGATGGCAATCAATAAACAAGTGCAAATCTCAGTTGATACTAATATGGATCGTCCACAAGCGCGTCGTGTCACCTTTACGACGGGTAACCAAAATATCTTTTATCTAGAATTGGCGATGGATAAAACAGAGTTTATAAAACTGCATGACTTTGACATCGTCGAAGATGAAGATCCTGATACCATTATTGCTGAAACTAAAAAGCAGCAAGAAAGCAAGTCAGCCAAAGCAACTGAACCGACAGATATTGATGATGATTTTATGGCCGATTTGGGGCTGTAAGCTTAGATTTTGGGCGCTGGATGCGCCTTATTTTTAATATAACCCTTCAAAAAATTCACACTGGTAAATAAACAAACGTAAGTCGAGTTCAAGCTGATGGTATTGCGGCAGCATATGCTCACATAAATTATAAAATGCTTTGTTATGATCTTTTTCTTTAAAGTGGGCTAATTCATGTACTATTAGCACTTTTAAAAGTGGCTCAGGAGCATGTTTTAATTGCATTGCGATGGCAATTTCATGAGCGATTTTGAGTTTTCCACCGTGATTTTTGCTGCTGAATGTATGGGTGCCGAGTGCATTTTTGACTAGATCTTTTTGCTTTTTATACAGCGCTTTATTGATCACAGGCGTATTTTTCAAATAGCGCTGTTTTAATTCATTTGTATAATGAAACAATGCCTTATCAGAGGTGATTTGATGAGCGCTAGGATACTTATTTAATAAATATTGCTTTAGCTTGCCTTGTTCAATCAATTGACTAACTTGTTGTTGAATCGCTGGTGGATAACCTGAAAAGTACTGCTTGTCACTCATTAATTATACCCCTGTAAAAATCAAAGTTTACCAAATTTTACGGCCAAAGTAGCGCTAAAAAAGGCTGTTTTGCTGCATTTGTTTTTCAGCAGGAAAAGGCGCTAATACAGGGTGAGGCAGCTGAAGATCTTGCATAAATTGTCTGGCGAGCAAAGGGGAGTCATGATTGTCAGCCGTATGAAAAAATACATAGGGTGTTTTACCTTCATCGAGCCAGTGTTTTATTTTGTTTAACCAAGGTTGATAAAAAGTACGGTTATTTTCTAACTGACTACAGCCTACAAAACGGATAATAGGGGTGCTGGCTGTACTAATGACATGCAAGGGCACACGGGGTTTCTTTTGTTGTGCATCAATAATTGCAGCAGTCGTTGCGGGTTCATTAAAAAGCGGCCGGGTATCCATCATTACGCGATCAACCTTGTACTTAATAAGCAATTGATTAAGGTGTGTCTCATTGTCGTCTTTTTTGAAAAAATCTAAGTGCCTCACCTCCACACTAAGAGGCAACTGATCAGGTACTTGCTTCAAAAAATTTTCGAGTAAAGGTAAATGATATGGAGCGAATTGACTGGGCAACTGCAACATCACACTGCCTATTTGCGAAAATAAAGGGCTGAATAAATGACACCATTTCGCAAACTCTGCATCAATATGCTGTAAGGCTGCATCATGAGATATTCGTTTCGGTACTTTAAAGGTAAAACGAAAATCAGGACCGACGGCTTTGAGCCAGCGCTGTAATGTTTCTGGGGTGGGGTCGGCATAAAAGCTTGTATTCCCTTCGACAGAATTAAATATTTGACTGTATTGGTGCAGCATGTCGGCATTTTTACAATCTGCACTAAAAAATCGCCCGCGCCAATGCGAAGAGCCCCATTGTGGGCAACCTAAATAAAGCATAACAATTTAATCACCGAATAAATAAAGGAAAATAATAACAAAGCTGTTACAGCAAGGCGAAGTATATGCATATCTCGATATGAAAAATTCACCGTGTTTAAAAATAATTGCTTAGATTGTGCATCCCGTGATGACATTAACTGTGATTTTTATATAATTGGCGATTAATTTGTTAAATGAATCGAGTTACCTCGCCAAAAACTGTGGCTTGAGGTGACATACACAGGATAAATATGCGCTCTATATATTGCGGACAGCTAAATAATACACATGTAGAACAAACGGTTGAGCTTTGTGGTTGGATCAACAAACGCCGCGATTTAGGTGGCCTTATTTTTATCGATTTACGTGACCGTGAAGGGTTAGTCCAAGTGGTATTTGACCCAGAAGTTGCGGGCTTAATGGATATTGCCAATCAATTACGTAATGAATTTTGTGTCAAAGTAACGGGTATTGTTCGCGCTCGTCCACAAAGCCAAATTAATAGCGATATGGCAACGGGTGAAGTCGAAATCTTAGGGCAAGGCCTTGAAATTATTAATCGCTCTGAGCCGTTACCACTTGATTTTAATCAGCAAAATTCAGAAGAAATGCGCTTAAAATATCGTTATTTAGACCTACGCCGTTTAGAAATGAGTGATCGCATTAAGCTTCGCGCTAGAGCTAGCAGTTTTGTACGTCGCTTCTTAGATGAACAAGGCTTTTTAGACATTGAAACACCAGTGTTAACTAAAGCTACGCCAGAAGGTGCACGTGATTATTTAGTGCCTAGTCGTGTTCATAAAGGCAGTTTCTACGCGTTACCGCAATCACCACAATTATTTAAGCAATTGTTGATGATGTCAGGGTTTGATCGCTATTACCAAATCGTTAAATGTTTCCGTGATGAAGATTTACGTGCTGATCGCCAACCTGAATTTACGCAAATAGATATTGAAACCTCATTCATGACATCTGATCAAGTGCGTGAGGTGACAGAAAGGCTCGTTCGTGAAATGTGGCAATCATTACTTGAAGTAGACCTAGGGGCGTTTCCAGTGATGCCTTATGCTGAAGCGATGACTCGTTTTGGTTCAGACAAACCCGATTTACGTAATCCGCTTGAATTGATAGACGTTGCTGATTTAATGAAAGACGTTGAATTTAAAGTCTTTTCAGGTCCTGCCAATGACGAAAAAGGCCGTGTCGCTGTATTAACAGTACCTGGTGGTGCGGCGCTTTCACGTAAACAACTTGATGATTATACCAAGTTTATCGGTATCTATGGCGCTAAAGGCTTAGCATGGATGAAAGTCAACGATCCGGCACAAGGTGCTGAAGGTGTACAATCACCCGTTGCTAAATTTCTACCACCTGAAATTGTCGAGCAACTTTTAGCACGTACGCAAGCAAACGCGGGTGACATCATTCTATTCGGCGCAGATAAGAAAAATGTTGTGAACGAAGCAATGGGGGCATTGCGCTTGAAAATTGGCTTAGATCTTGAGCTCACTGACTTAAATGCTTGGGCGCCACTTTGGGTTGTTGATTTCCCAATGTTTGAAGAAGATGACGAAGGCACATTACATGCTGTACACCATCCGTTTACTGCACCAAAAGGCATTTCTGCGGCTGAATTAGAAGCAGCCCCAGCTGGTGCGATTTCAGATGCATACGATATGGTATTAAATGGCTATGAAGTCGGTGGTGGCTCAGTTCGTATTTATAATGGCGATATGCAAGAAGCGGCATTTCGGATTCTAGGTATTGATGCAAAAGAACAACAAGATAAATTTGGCTTTTTACTTGATGCTCTAAAATATGGCACACCGCCACATGCAGGGTTAGCATTTGGCCTAGATCGCCTCGTGATGCTGTTGTGTGGCACTGAAAACATTCGCGACGTTATTGCATTCCCTAAAACGACTCAAGCCAGTTGTTTATTAACCAATGCACCAAGCAAAGCGAACCCTGATTCGTTGACTGAACTTGCTATTGCAGTAAAAGAAAAAGAGTAACTGTTTCTTTTTAGAATTAAGCGGCCATTGGCCGCTTTTTTATTGCAAAAAAGCTAATTCAAATAAAGTGCACTGGTAATTTATACAGTTGTAAGGCATTATGGCGACATAAGCTACAACGTTATGGAGTGCTGTTTGGCCATTATTTTAGGGATCGATCCCGGCTCACGTTTAACGGGCTATGGTTTAGTTGAATTTCAAGGTGCAAAATATTCCTATATTGCCAGTGGCTGTATTCGTTTAGGTGAAAAACTACTAGCGGAGCGACTCAAGACGATCTATTTGGGCGTGAGTCAAATAATTGAGCAATACCAGCCTGATACATTCGCTATAGAACAAGTGTTCATGGCTCATAACCCTGATTCGGCATTAAAGTTAGGTCAGGCTCGTGGTGCTGCAATTGTCGCGGCAACAATGAGTGACTTGATGGTAAGCGAATATTCTGCGCGCCAAGTAAAACAAGCTGTGGTGGGCAATGGTGGCGCAGATAAAAAGCAAGTGCAGCACATGGTCAAAACCTTGCTTGCTTTGCCAAGTATGCCGCAAGCCGATGCCGCCGATGCGTTGGCTATTGCTATGTGTCATGGCCACTCTGAACAAAATTTAATAAAACTTGCCGGAAAAGCGAAAAAAACAGTACGCGGCAGATTAAGGTAATACAATAATGATTGGACGATTAAGCGGGCTATTAATTGAAAAGCAGCCGCCACAAATTCTACTTGATGTAAACGGTGTTGGTTATGAAATTAGTTTACCAATGACGTGTTTTTATCACTTGCCTAAAGAAGGTGAACAAGCAACTTTATATACTCACTTTGTGGTTCGTGAAGATGCGCAGTTATTGTATGGATTTAACCATAAAACTGAACGTGCTTTATTTCGTGAATTATTAAAAGCCAATGGCGTAGGGCCTAAATTAGGCTTAGCGATTTTATCGGGGATGTCTGCAGAGCAATTTGTGCAATGTGTACTCAATGAAGATGCCACGACTTTAGTAAAGCTACCTGGTGTCGGTAAAAAAACGGCCGAACGTTTGGTACTTGAAATGAAAGATCGTCTGAAAGATTGGGGCATGGATTTGTTCAGTGATTCAAGTAAAGAATTGGTACTTGAAATGCAATCAACCCCATCAAGTCAAGATAATGCACAAGATGATGCCATTGCGGCACTGGTTGCCTTAGGGTATAAACAAGCTCAAGCAGAAAAGACCGTTAAAGCATTGCGCGCCCCGGGCAAAACCTCTGAGGTCTTGATCCGCGAAGCATTGAAATCGATGCTGTAAATTGAACAAGAGAATCCCATGATAGAAGCAGATCGTTTAATTGCGCCAAGTGAATTAGCCAATGAAGATATTATTGATCGGGCAATTCGCCCTAAAATGCTGGCTGACTACACAGGCCAACCCCATGTTAAAGGGCAAATGGAGATTTTTATTCAAGCCGCAAACTCGCGGGAAGAAGCACTTGATCATCTTTTAATCTTTGGGCCTCCAGGGCTTGGGAAGACGACCTTAGCTAACATAGTCGCAAACGAGTTAGGGGTGAGCATTAAAACCACCTCAGGACCTGTACTTGAAAAAGCTGGGGATTTAGCCGCGATGCTAACTAATTTAGAGCCACACGATGTATTGTTCATTGATGAGATCCATCGGTTGAGTCCCCATATTGAAGAAATATTGTATCCGGCCATGGAAGATTATCAACTCGATATCATGATTGGTGAAGGCCCAGCAGCACGCTCAATTAAACTCGATTTACCACCATTTACCTTAATTGGTGCGACAACACGTGCAGGCTCGTTAACGTCGCCCCTCAGAGATCGTTTTGGGATTGTCCAGCGTTTGGAGTTTTATTCAGTTGCTGACTTATCAAGTATTGTGAAACGCTCGGCACAATATTTAAATTTGCATTTGGATGAACAAGGAGCCATTGAGATAGCAATGCGCTCACGGGGGACGCCGAGAATTGCAAACCGATTACTACGACGTGTTCGTGATTATGCGCAAGTAAAAGCCGATGGTGATGTCAATCAAGAGATCGCTAGTTTAGCCCTTGATATGGTCGATGTAGACAAACATGGTTTTGACTTTATGGATCGTAAATATCTCTTAGCGATTATTGAAAAGTTTATGGGGGGCCCTGTTGGGCTCGATAATATCGCTGCGGCCATAGGTGAAGAACGAGAAACAATTGAAGATGTGCTTGAACCTTACTTAATCCAACAAGGTTTTATTCAACGTACACCGCGTGGACGCATCGTTTCTGATCGTGCTTACGCTCATTTTGGATTAGCAAAAGCAGATTAGTGTTAGCTAAAATGTGGAAGAGCCGTGTTAACGGCTTTTTTTATGCCAAACTACAGACAAAAAAAAGCCCGCATATTGATGCGGGCAAAACAACAAGTTGAAGGAAGTATCCAGGGAACATTAAATGTCTGACGTTTAATGTCGAGTAAAATGAAAAATCAGAATCACTTTACTAGTAACTGTTTAAGAACAAGTGTGTTCGTTCAGTACAGAGTGAATAATACAGCTGAGAAGGGCGCTTATCAAACTAGAAAAATTTAATTTTGACATTAGTTTTTTTAATGGGTGAGGTATTTTATTTGCTGGATTTCTGATTAACTTTTCAGCACCTATATTAAATACCACTGATTTTTAATGAAAAAGTATAGTGTTTAATCCTTTTTATAAATTAGATTTAGTATTGTGACTATGAGTGATGTTTGTAGTTTTGCTCACTTATGCATTTAAAATGCATAAAACACGAGTTTTATGTTGTTTTTCTCAATATTTATTACAATCTAAATCGATTACAAAAAAGTCAGTGATTTTTAAGTTAAAAAACAGTCATTCGTCTTGTAAGCCATTGTCAGCAACTCATTCGCTAGTTACACTAGAGCGCACAAAAAAGGCTGGCGAGTTAAATTCATCCCTTGTTGAACTATATCGCAATCATTATAACTAAGTAGCCAATTATCATATAAAAACTACAGCGAACTGGAGAAGAAAGTAGTGGGATCAGAAATGTCATTTATCGATTTAATTTTAAAGGCCAGTTTTTTAGTTCAATTAGTGATGTTGATGCTAGTGGCGATGTCAGTGATTTCTTGGACCATGATTTTTCAGCGTCATAAAGCCTTAAAGCAAGCCCAAGTCCAAGCAAAAAAATTCGAAGATAAATTTTGGTCGGGCACTGATTTAAGCAAAATTTATACTGAATTGTCTGCTCGTACGCAAACACCTGATGGACTCGAGTCTTTATTTTGCTCAGGCTTTAAAGAATTTGCCCGTCTATCTAAAAGTAATCTCACGGCTGCGGGCACAATTATGGATGGCACCCACCGAGCGATGCGAGTGGCTTTATCACGCGAGATAGAAAAATTAGAGTCGAGTCTGTCTTTTTTAGCCACTGTTGGCTCTATTAGCCCATATATTGGCTTATTCGGAACCGTTTGGGGGATCATGAATGCTTTTATTGCTCTGGGCCAAGTCAAGCAAGCAACATTACAAATGGTCGCCCCAGGTATTGCAGAAGCGTTGATTGCAACTGCTATTGGTTTATTTGCTGCAATCCCGGCCGTTATTGCCTACAACCGTTTTGCACATAAAGTAGAAAAACTTGAATCAAGCTATGGAAACTTTATGGAAGAGTTTTCAAATATCTTACACCGTCAAGCGGTTGCGCAAAATGAGGCGAAAGCGTAATGTACCAGCGTAAAAAACGCCGCCCTGTGTCGGAAATTAATGTTGTGCCATACATCGATGTGATGTTAGTGCTGTTGATTATCTTTATGGCGACAGCCCCTTTGATTACTCACGGTGTAAAAGTCGAACTGCCCCAAATGGATCAGTCTGAGTTGGTTGAAAGTGATGGTTCGCCACCGATTGTGGTGTCAATCAATGCACAAGGCCAATATTTTGCCAGTATTGGGATTGACCCTGAAGCCCCTATGGATGCGATTGATATTGCTGCTCAAGTGAAACTAGCACTAGATAAAGATCCAAAAACTCCCGTGATGCTTAAAGGTGATGGACGAGTGTCGTATCAAGAAGTCTTGTTATTAATGGACTTCTTGAAAAAAGCAGGGGTACCATCTGTGGGTTTAATGACAGAATCTTTTGGGGAGTAGTTGTGGTTTTTAAAGAGATACTTCCATCGTTAGCGAAATCGTCCGCGCTGCATGTAGCGATTATTGTGATTCTGGTTGTAAGTGCGGGCTTTCCTACACCTGAACCCCGAGTTTTAGAAGTACAATTGAATTCGCCTGCAACGCCCGACAATAAACAGGCCGTTGAAGCTATTTCTGTGGATCAAAAAGCGGTGGCCAAGCGTATTGAAGAGTTAAAAAACAAGGATGCAGAACAAAAGCGTTTAGAGCAAAAGCGTATTAGCGATCTTGAAAAACGTGCAAATGACGCGAAAAAACAGCGCGAAGCTGAAGCGAGTCGAATTAAAAAGCTTGAGCAACAACGCAAACAAAAAGAGATCGAAAAACAAAAGGCTGATAAAGCGGCCGCGGATGCAAAAAAGAAACAAGAATCAGAGCAACGTAAAGCAAAGGCTGCCGAAGAGGCAAAGAAAAAATCCGAACAAGCAGCTAAAGATGCCCTCGCGGAACGAAAGAAACAAGAAGAAGCGTTGAAAAAAGCTGAAGCAGAGCGTGTAGCGAAAGAGCAAGCTGCTAAAGCTGAAGCAGAGCGTAAACGTCTTCAAGCACAGCAAGAGCAAATGATGCAAGAGCAATTAGCACAAGAGCAAGCTGCGCGTAATCGGGCTCGTCGCCAACAAGTATTGACTGAAGTTGAAAAATACCAAGCAATGATTCAAGCACGTATTCAACAAAACTTACTCCAAGACGAGAAAATGAAAGGTAAACAGTGTAAGGTCAACATCCGTCTTGCTTCATCTGGATTTGTTACGAAAGTAGAGTCGCTTGGTGGAGATAAACTGGTATGCGAAGCGGTAATTCGCGCCATTCGTATGGCTGATACGTTACCCGTCTCTAAAGATAAAGATGTATTTGAGCAGCTAAAGAATATTAATTTAACATTTAAACCTGAGCTATAAGAGGTCGTATGTTTAACCGTTTAAAAAATGTCACATTCATTGCTTTATTTTTTTCAAGTTTGCAGGTCTTTGCCGCACTTGAAATATTCATTACTGAAGGTGTTAACTCAGCAAGGCCGATCGGTGTTGTGCCTTTTAAATATATTGGCGCAGGTGAAATGCCGAGCCGTATCTCAGACGTTGTTGCAGCAGATTTGCGTCGTAGTGGGAAGTTTAATCCGATTGCTGCGATCAACATGCCGCAACGGCCTTCTAAAGACAGTGAAGTTGATTATGGCGCTTGGGCTGCTGAAGGGATTGAGGCTGTTGTAGTGGGCACAGTTGAGCAACAAAGTGGCGACCGTTATTTAGTGAGTTATGAGTTAATTGATGTATTAAGAGGCCAATTAACAGGCGGTCAAACACAAATGTTAACCAACGGGAAATTAGTCAATAATCAAGATCATGTGTTGGACGCGCGTCAAACGGTAATTACAGGTGAGAGTTTTCGTCGCTATGGTCACCGAATTAGTGATGTAGTGTATGAATCATTAACAGGCGAGCGCGGTGCGTTTTTAACCAAAGTGGCCTATGTGATTGTTCGCGATGACGAAGCGATGCCGTACCAATTGGTTGTTGCAGATTATGATGGATATAACGAACAAGTATTGTTGCGCTCCAAAGAGCCATTAATGTCACCTGATTGGTCACCTGATGGCACTAAGTTGGCTTATGTCACTTTTGAAAATCGCCAAAGCCAAATTTATATCCAAGATATCTACACCGGAAAACGCGAACGTTTGACTTCTCATCGCGGTATTAACGGTGCGCCTAAATTCTCGCCTGATGGAAAGAAATTAGCCTTAGTTTTATCTAAAGATAAAGGTGGTGCGACTGAAGTGTATGTCATGGATTTGAAAACTCGCCAAGAAAAACGCGTAACCCGCCATCGTAGTATAGATACAGAACCGAGTTGGCATCCAAATAGTCAGGAAATTGTTTTTACATCCGAAAGGGGTGGTAATGCTCAGATTTATAGCGTAAATTTAGCAACTGGAAAAACGCGTAGGTTGACTTTCAACGGTGATATGAATCTTGCAGGTTCGATAACACCTGATGGAAAAGATCTAATTATGGTAAATCGTACTGCGGGTCGTTACCATATTGCGAAAAAAGAACTCAAGACAGGCGATTTTCAAGTACTCACGCGAACTCGACTGGATGAATCACCGAGCATAGCGCCAAATGGCTCGATGATAATTTATAGTACTTTACACGATAATAAGCAGGTCCTGGCTCTTGTTTCGATGGATGGACGTTTCAAAGCACGTCTGCCCGTTGCAAACGGACAGGTTAAAGCACCAGCTTGGTCGCCATTTTTATAATAATAGGTACTGGTTTCATTTTTAATAAAGGAATCTAACTCAATGCAACTTAATAAAATTTTAAAAGGTCTGCTCATTGCAGTGCCAGTAATGACATTAGCAGCGTGTAGCTCTTCATCGAATGTAGATGAAGGGGCTGTGCAACAAGAGCAAACTAATCAAGTAGAACAAATAGAAAATGTTCAGGTTGAAACAATTGCGCGTGAGAAAACAGCTGAAGAGAAATTACGTGAAAAATATGAAGCGCTTCGTCAAGAGCAAATCATTTATTTCGATTTCGACAAAGCAACCGTAAGTAATGAATATATGGATTTACTACAAGCACATGCCAATTTTTTAGTTGTTAATCAGTCTGTGAAAGTTTTGGTTGAAGGTCATGCTGATGAGCGCGGTACGCCAGAGTATAACATTGCTCTTGGAGAGCGACGTGGTGATGCTGTTGCGACTTACTTACAAAGCTTAGGTGTATCAGCAAGCCAAATTTCTGTTGTTAGCTACGGTGAAGAAAAGCCATTAGTTAAATCTCGCACAGAAGATGCATTCGCTAAAAACCGTCGTGCGGTTTTAGTTTACTAATAAATAAGAAAGCGATGATGAAGCCAAAAATTATTTTGGCGGCTATTCTTTTGAGCGGGAGCACCCAAGCATGGGCTGCTCCCGCTCCTGTTTCTGATATTGCAAACAGTCCAAGTGATATTGAAACACGCTTAGCCGCTCTCGAAAACATGATTAAATCACGCAACCTATTACAAGTTGAGTTGCAACAACAATTCCAAATCTTGCAAGATGAAGTGAATCAATTACGCGGAACCACTGAAGAGCAAGGGTATAAAATAGAGAAGATGCTGCAGCGTCAGCGGGAGCTTTATCAAGAAATCGAAGAGCGTGTCTCTAGTGCATACAGTCAGCCAACTATAGTTACATCTGAGCCTGTAGATACCAACGCATCGCCAATTAGTAGTAACTTGTCAGAAAATGAAGCCTATGATCGGGCTGTTCAAATGATTATGAAAGACAAACGCTATGAACAAGCAATCCCACAGTTTCAGGCATTTTTAACTCAATATCCTGACTCTGTATATGTGCCAAATGCACATTATTGGCTTGGTCAATTACTATCAATGAAAAGTGATGATGCCACAGCTAAGAACCATTTTACTGCTGTTGTTGAGCAATACCCTGACTCAAACAAACGCCCTGATGCGATGTTAAAGCTCGCAACAGTCCATCAAAAGCAAAATAATTTAGTTGAAGCGAAAAAACTCTTACAGCGTTTAATCGAGCAATACCCAGATTCAACGGCCGCAAAATTAGCGGTCGATCGGATTACAAACCTGTAAAAACCTAATTTAGACTGCTTTTTAGCTAAAGCGGTCTAAAATTAGTCAACCAAGTGTAAAAACTAAAGAAAAATCTATTTTTAGGTTGCACTCAATATTTAAATAAGTATTATAAGCGCCCGCAGCCGCTAGTTAGTTACTTAACAAATGACTGCGCCAGTTTGAGTTATTAATACTTAAATCGGGTCATTAGCTCAGTTGGTAGAGCAGTGGACTTTTAATCCATTGGTCGATGGTTCAAGTCCATCATGACCCACCATATCTACATTATGTGCTTAACGTAGAGACCGAACGTTTTATCGGGATATAAATAGAAACAGTCGAGCGGGTCATTAGCTCAGTTGGTAGAGCAGTGGACTTTTAATCCATTGGTCGATGGTTCGAGTCCATCATGACCCACCACGTTCTTGGTTACGTATTTAACTAAGCAGTCGAGCGTTTTCATCGGGATATAAATAGAAACAACCCTGAGGGTCATTAGCTCAGTTGGTAGAGCAGTGGACTTTTAATCCATTGGTCGATGGTTCGAGTCCATCATGACCCACCACGTTCTTGGTTACGTATTTAACTAAGCGGCCGAGCGTTTTCATCGGGATATAAATAGAAACAGTCGAGCGGGTCATTAGCTCAGTTGGTAGAGCAGTGGACTTTTAATCCATTGGTCGATGGTTCGAGTCCATCATGACCCACCACGTTCTTGGTTACGTATTTAACTAAGCAGTCGAGCGTTTTCATCGGGATATAAATAGAAACAACCTTGAGGGTCATTAGCTCAGTTGGTAGAGCAGTGGACTTTTAATCCATTGGTCGATGGTTCGAGTCCATCATGACCCACCACGTTCTTGGTTACCTATTTAACTAAGCGGCCGAGCGTTTTCATCGGGATATAAATAGAAACATTCGAGCGGGTCATTAGCTCAGTTGGTAGAGCAGTGGACTTTTAATCCATTGGTCGATGGTTCGAGTCCATCATGACCCACCACGTTCTTGGTTACGTATTTAACTAAGCGGCCGAGCGCTTTCATCGGGATATAAATAGAAACATTCGAGCGGGTCATTAGCTCAGTTGGTAGAGCAGTGGACTTTTAATCCATTGGTCGATGGTTCGAGTCCATCATGACCCACCACTCTTCAAAACACTCCTTTTTTATTTCAATCAGATTCATACTTTTGCCACAATACTGTCTTTTACACTTACTTTTACGTATAATTCGCAACAATTTTTAATGTGGACTTTGTGGTCGAGAAAATGAGTCTAGCTGAACAGATTATGCCTGAGGATTATATTTTTCCTCCCAAACCAATGCCTTTAAATGAAGATGAGAAAGCTGCATATAAAGCGCGTATCAAACAACTACTGATCGATAAAAATGCAGTTCTTGTTGCCCACTATTATACTGATCCTGAAATTCAAGCGTTAGCTGAAGAAACGGGTGGTTGTGTAGCTGATTCGCTTGAAATGGCGCGTTTTGGTAGCAAACACCCTGCCAAAACAATTGTGGTGGCAGGGGTGCGTTTTATGGGAGAAACCGCCAAAATACTGACCCCAGAAAAAACAGTGGTGATGCCAACGTTAGAGGCGACCTGTTCGCTTGATGTTGGTTGCCCTATTGATGAGTTTTCTGCTTTTTGTGATCAACACCCAGATCGCAAAGTGGTCGTATACGCCAACACATCTACGGCCGTCAAAGCGCGTGCAGATTGGATCGTGACCTCAAGTTGTGCTCTTGAAATCGTTGAACACTTAGATGAACTGGGCGAGAAAATCATCTGGGGACCGGATAAGCATTTAGGTGCATATATCCAAAAAAATACCGGCGCAGATATGATCATGTGGAATGGTGCATGTATCGTTCATGATGAATTTAAAACTAAAGCGTTAAAAGATATGAAAGCGCTTCACCCAGATGCGGGTGTACTTGTTCACCCTGAGTCACCACAAGAGATTGTCGATTTAGCTGATGCAGTGGGTTCGACGAGCCAATTGATCAAAGCGGCGCAGACGATGGACAACAAGAAATTCATCGTGGCCACCGATCGCGGTATTTTTTATAAGATGCAGCAATTGTGTCCAGAGAAAGAGTTTTTTGCAGCCCCAACAGCAGGAGAAGGGGCAACCTGTAAAACCTGTGCTCACTGCCCGTGGATGGCTATGAATGGCCTAAAAGCGATTGAAGAAGCGTTAACACAGCCGCAAGGTCGAGAAGTATTTGTTGATATGGAACTACGTGAAGGAGCACTACGTTCGCTCAATCGTATGCTTGACTTTGCTGCAACTATTACAGTGGCGAGAAACGGTTAATAGAGTCTAAGCGTATAATTAATCATCAGTTAAACGTCAATCGGCAAAAAAGCCTTGCAGCGTTTAACGCGATTACATACTATACGCAGCCTAATAGAGTGAAGAATTTTTTCACGTTAAACTGAATTGTTTATCTCAGTTTAAATATGGTGAGGTGTCCGAGTGGCCGAAGGAGCACGCCTGGAAAGTGTGTATACGGAAACGTATCGAGGGTTCGAATCCCTCCCTCACCGCCATTATTTGAAAAAAGCGACTAAAGTCGCTTTTTTTGTCCCTGTAATTAATTTTTACTTGAGATTCTTAAGGTATAAGATCGCTTCTTCTGCACGCATTGGTTTGGCTATTAAAAAACCTTGCCCGTAATCACAATTAGTGTGTTTCAAAACGTCTAATTGACTTTGAAACTCAATCCCTTCAGCGACAACGTCAAGCTCTAAAGAGACTGCTAAAGTTAGAATTGCCTCGACTAGTGGATTGGTTTTTCCACCTTTCAAATTATCGATAAAGCTTTTATCGATTTTTAGCACGTGAATAGGCAATTGATGTAAATACCCGAGTGCGGAATAACCCGTGCCAAAATCATCTAAACAGAGTTTAACTTGATGTGGCGCTAACCCTTCGATAATTTTTGTTGCCAAACCGAGGTTTTCAATTAACCCTGATTCAGTGATTTCAATACATAAACTGCCAGGTTTGAGCTGATATGTTTTATACAAGTTATCAATAAAACTCACAAAATCGAGATTGGCAAAATGTCGCGAAGAGACATTGACTGTTATGCGAAATGGAGTGTGGATGGTCGTTTGCCACTGCTGTAGCTGTTTTGCTGCTTGTTCAAGCAAATGCAAGTCCAGTTGCATTATTAAACCAGTATCTTCAGCTACGGGAATAAAACTATCTGGGGTGACAAATCCTTTGTCAGGATGATGCCAACGGACAAGCGCTTCAAATGCCACCACCGTTTCATCGCTTATTCTAAAAATAGGTTGATAATAGAGTTCAAATTCGTTTTGTTGAATGGCGCGTTGGATATCTGTTTCGAGTAATGCGGCCCCTTTTAGCTTTTGTCGCATCGATTCGCTAAAAAACTGGACTTGGCCCCGACCGAGTGATTTGGCTTCGTACATTGCGGCATCGGCTCGCTGTAAGACCTTGTATGCTAAGTCGGTTTCATGGCACGCGAATGCGACACCGATGCTCGTTGAACCTTGTAATAAATTGCCATCAATTTCTATGGGATTTTCAAGCGCTTCTTGAATCCGCTTAACTAAGCTTTCGACTTCTTTGCTCGATTGGATATCTTCAACCAAAATAGCAAATTCGTCGCCACCTAGCCGCGCGAGTGTATCTATTTGACGGATACAGCTTTGAATAATCGCACATATTTCAATTAAAAATTTATCACCAATTTGATGACCGAGGGTATCATTAATTATTTTGAATCGGTCAAAATCTAAATACAGTAATGCATGCATACTGTGGCTAGATTGCCTAGAAAATCGACTAATAGCCTGGTTAAAACGATCTATCAATAAAGCACGATTGGCAAGTCCGGTTAATTCATCGTGCATGACTTTATGCTCGAGGCTTTGTCGTGCGAGTTCTCGGTTGATGGCTAAGCTAATTTGGCGGCTGATGTAGGTGAGTATATCCAAATCGTGCTGAGTATAATGATATTGCTGATCATAACTTTGCACCACCACGATGCCATTGTAAGCATTGTTCACTTCAAATGGCACGCCTAACCAGGAGTGGGGTAACCCGCCAATCAGCTCGAAATGCCCTTGCTCGATGTGGGCAAGGTAATCGGCCTGATTAAGTAACATGGAGCGATTTGATTTAATTAGATAGACAGAGGCAGTGTTACCAAATTGCTTTGTATTGAAGCGCTTTTGCGAAGTATTACGCACGCCAGCTTCAACAATGTAGGGAATTTCTAAAATCTCGGTTTTTTTCTCATATAAGGCGATAAACAGGTTTTGTGCATTAATTAGAGATTTTACAATTTGGTGCAAATCTTGATAAAAAAGGTCAACGTCAGCAGATTCGTAAGTGAGGCTGGCAATTTGTAGCATGCCTTTTTCTAGGGTTTGTGCTTGGTTAAGTTGTCGCACTGTTTGTTTTAAATCAATCAATGTATGGCATTGATTGATTTTGGCACTGAGCATCGATGCCACAGTAGTCAATATTTCTAAGTGTTCATCGGTAAAATAATGTGTAAGTGGATGCTCGCAGTCAATGACACCTAATACTTGGTGGTTATAGATTAACGGCACACAGAGTTCAGAGAGTGCAGGACGTGAGTCGGCTAGATAACGCGGATCATTTGAGACATCATCAATTAGTAATGGTTGACCTGTTTTAGCCACATAGCCAGTGATCCCTGTATTTAAAGGGATTTGTTGGTGTGCGATAATGTAGTCTTCATCCGCTGATTTTTCACCCATTGCAGCCACTTGGGTTAATACTTGCTGAGAGTAATCACATAAATAAATAACGCAGTCGACAAAACCTAATTGGCTGACCACTTCGGTGGTGACATAATGAAACAGCTCATCGAGTTCATTTATTTCAATGAGTGACAGCGAAAAACGATTGATAATGCTTAATTGCTGGCTTTTTTGTTGAAGCTGAGTTAACTCGTTAGAAAGTGTGGCGGAAACGAAGGGTTTTTTATGCATAAAACACAAGCCAAAAGAACACGTCAATAAAGGAAAAGGTACTATAAAAAGCCGTGTTTGACGACTCTAATTCGATGATCGGCCCAGTGATCGTTCAACTAGGGTTAAAAATTCGTATTTTTCCGGCTAATTGTCTAATCCGCTTTACAGTTTAGCCGTCTATGAATATGATCGTCTAAATTTCGCAATGGAAAAGAAAGCAATGACAAGTATTACGATTACCCGCCCTGATGATTGGCACATTCATTTAAGAGATGGTGAGCAGCTTAATGATACGGTTCGCGATGTCAGCCGTTACATGGGCCGAGCGATTATCATGCCAAACCTTGTCCCTCCAGTCACCAATACTGAACTTGCACTTGCTTACCGCGAACGAATTTTAGCTCAGCAGCCGCAAGGCAATTTTAAACCATTAATGGTGCTGTATTTAACCGATAAAACTAGCCCTGAAGAAATCAAAAAAGCGCATGCGACAGGGCATGTATTTGCGGCCAAACTCTACCCAGCCGGTGCAACCACCAATTCCGATTCAGGGGTGACATCCATTGAAAATATGGCGCCTGTGTTTGCGGCCATGGAAGAAGTCGGCATGTTATTGCTTGTGCACGGTGAAGTGACTGATTCAAGTATCGATATTTTTGATCGTGAAAAAATCTTTATTGAAACGAAGCTGAAAAAACTGGTAAGCGACTTCCCAACATTAAAAGTCGTGCTTGAACATATCACCACAGCCGACGCGGTGGAGTTTGTGAGTCAAGCAGGCAACAATATTGCTGCGACCATCACGGCACACCACTTATTGTATAATCGCAATCACATGTTAGCCGGTGGGATCCGTCCGCACTTTTACTGCTTACCGATTTTAAAACGTAATATCCACCAAGATGCGTTAGTCAAAGCAGCAACCAGTGGCTCGAAAAAATTCTTCTTGGGCACGGACTCCGCTCCACATATGAAAGATAAAAAAGAAGCAGCCTGTGGTTGTGCGGGTTCATACACGGCACATGCTGCTATCGAGCTGTATGCAGAAGCGTTTGAATTGGCCGGTGCATTGGATAAATTAGAGGCATTTGCTAGCCATAATGGCCCTGATTTTTATAATTTACCGCGTAATGCAGATACGATTACACTCGAAAAAGCAAGTTGGCAGGTACCTGATTTTTACCCGCTTGGCGGCGATAAAGTTGTCCCTATCCGAGCTGGTGAAACAATTGAATGGCAAGTGAAGTAACAGTCATTCGTCAGGTTGATTTTATTAAGGCGTATATAATGTACGCCTTATTTTTTATAATCTCGCCAATATTTTAAGTTAGTAAACGCAAAATCAAGTTTACTTATTGTGTACTCACTCTCTCGGGGCAATCGCAGCCCTGCAACGCCGGTTTTGACTTCCGATAATTCACCATTAGGAAAATATATTTGATAAGCTTGGTTACGCAATGAAACCGGCCGATATGCGGTCACTGCATTAATACGTTCGAGCACACTGTAGTGAACAATAGGGGTTAACTCATCTGTGGGCATGTCATTTTTGTGCACGCATAGCTGCCGTGGTGATAATGTTTGGCTTGCCACCTTTTTCGAACGTTGCTGTTCGTGAAGTACGCCGTCAATAAGTGGCACAATATCAATGTCATCCGCGCAAATAGACATACCATACGTGTCATTTAAACGACTAAAATCAATATCACTGGGTTGTAAAAAGCTTAGACCCGCAAGATGGGCTTGTTGCATCATAAACGTCAGCGTTACATCTGATAAACCATCGAACCAAAACCCACCACCGATATCTGAGTGCGCTCCAGAAAACCATACTTCAAGTACATTAGTTGCTTGATTAAATAACGTCGGTTGAAAAGCTAAACGTCGTTCATCCAGTGCAACAAGGTGAACGGCGAGGCGTACGTTGTCGCTTAATGAGCCATTTTCGAACACTACATCACTGGCAGGGCGGGTTGTAGCATTGAAATCAGTGAGACCAATGGCTGCAACGGTATCAAACACCCCTAAAAATGCCACGCTATGAAAAATTGAAGCCGCAAATCGTCTCGCTATCGCAGCACCGCGACTAAAGCCAAATATGTAGACTTCGACATCGTGTTCAGAATATAACGCTAAGTCATGTTGTGCTTGTGCCAAGATGGTTTTTACATCAGCAAATTCTGGCGCAAATACGGAGTTAAATGCACGACTTAACCATGAGCCATAAGTGCCCACACCCGAATAATAAAAGCTCGTTTGTGGGTGTTCATCCGCTGTGGTGGGGTTGTTGAGAGCGCCAGCTAACAGCAAATGTAATTTCACGATGTTTGTCACACTGGTATCGGAGAAGTAGTCTTCGCTATCTGAAGGGTGGTTGCAGGTACCATCAAAGCAAAATATGAGTTTTTTCATCGTGTCCTACCCTTGACGTTTTTTAGCAAAGAGTCTATCTAAAAGTCGAAACGGGAACAAGCCAAGCTACTTAACAATGCAAAACAAAATTAAATTTGTTCTGGGTGAATTTTGATCATTTAACTTGATGTAATTTCGTGGATTTATTTTGGTGATTGTCTTGTTATTGTTATCCAGTTTCACTAGAATCCTGCCATCGGAATTAAGCATTACTTTTACCTACTATAGGGATTATTTATTCATGTCAAAATTATCGACCACATTAACGCTCGGTACTTCTGTGTTAAGTATTTGTCTTTTCTCTTCTTCTGTTTTTGCCTCAGAGGCAAGCAGCGAAGCTGGGTTTAATTTTAAAGATTGGTATATTGGTGGTGAATTTGGCCGCAAACGCCAAGATGATTTATGTGATCCGGCTTTCATTAGCTGCGATAGCAGTGATAGTGCTTGGAGTGTTTTTTCGGGTTATGAGTTTACGCAAAACCTTGCACTAGAATTTGGCTACACTGATTTAGGTGACTACAGCACAACGTCACTGTTCAACACAATGCAAAATACAGCCACTACGAGCATGCGTGGTTATGAGCTTGCAGGTGTGGTTAATCTTCCGGTTGCAGAGCGTGTCAATATCTTCACTAAATTAGGTGCGATGTACTATGACGGGGAAGAGAAAAACCGTTTTGGTTCGTTTGATGATAAAGGTTGGGCGGGTTTATTAGGTTTAGGTTTAAGTTACGACTTTACGCAAAGCTTGCAAGCTCGTGCGGAATATAACTTTATTCACGATTTGGGTGACAGAGAGTTTGCAGGGGATCACGGTCACTTGACCACGCTTGGTTTAGTCTATCGTTTTGGCCAAAAACAAGCGGCAGCGCCGGTTCAATCTGCGCCAGCTTATGTAGCTCCAGCAGTAGAAGAGCAACCAGCAGTTGACGAAGTTGCACCTGAGCCAGTTGTTGTAGCGCCAGTTGTGGTCGAAGCGATTCAAGCGCACGCATTATTTGATTTTGATAAAGCAGACGTAAAAGTAACCGCTGAGTTAGAACAAGCTGCGGCGCACCTTGTTAATTACCCACAAGCCCAAGCAAACTTAACGGGTTATACCGATAGCTTAGGCGCGAGCGATTATAATGAAAAATTAGCACTTCGTCGTGCGAACGCTGTCGCTGCGTATTTAATGAGTCAAGGTGTGACTGAGTCACAACTGACAATTAACCCTGTGGGTGAAACAGATCAGTTTGGTAACAATACGAATATCAAAGAGCGTTTTAAAAATCGCCGTGTAACTCTTGATATTGCTGAATTTACAAAGTAATACAAATAAATAAGAAACCCCACACGGTTGGGGTTTCTTTATTGTAATTTAAGTTAATTGGTTAAGTGAACAATTAGACTGGATCTGAATCATCAACCACTTCATCAATACACGCTTTTACTGCTCGACCTGTGGCTTTTTTCATTTTGTGTGCATTGAACCACTCTTCTAAGCTAATTTCAGAGCTCATATCAATATCCGCTAAAGTGAATTTTTCGTGTGCATGAGCATTCATCGCAGCGATGACTTCGTCGATGTCTAAATCACCGCTAGCATCAGTGTCTAAGGCTGTAAATTTGTCTTGTGGCGCGGCAAATTTATCAGCTGAAGGAACCAAGATATTTTCATTGCCTGTCTCATCTTTAATATCTTGAACACATTGCACAATGGCGCCAGCAAATGATGATAAATCAACAGTATGACGTTTACCTGTTAAATACTCATCTAAGTTAATTGTGCCACTGGCATCGGTATCGAGTTTTTCTAAGCGTTTTGCTGCGTTGTTATCTAAATTGGCAGTGAGCTCTGCTAGGCTTAAGCCGCCACTGCTATCAGTATCTAAACGGTTAAACTTTATGACTACAGATTTTCTTTCTCTCTTTTGTTCTTGGGCTTGTAAAGTATTACTTGATAACAATAAAGTTAAAGCTGTTGCTACAAGCGTTATGTTAGTTAAAGTTTTCATAATGGGACTCTCTGTTTAATGAACTCAATAGTAACAACGCCTCAGCCTGCTTCTGGTTGACAAATAAATAAATTTAATTACGAATTTTTATATAAGTAATTGGATTATAAATAAATATTTATTTTTTAAATGTCGACTCATGCGGGTTAATTGCAAATGGATTATTTTTACGGCTACTTGTCAACCATACTGGTTTAGATACGTTAATAAGAGATAGCAGGTATAAATATTGTATCGATTAGGGGTGGAACATCGATTCACAAGCCGTAGATGTGATAAACATCACCATGAGTAGCGATCAGCGCAGGTTATCACTCAATCAGTTTTTGATTGAGGTGGAACGCAAAGCGTTTCAAATGGCCTGTATATCGGTGGCGAATCAAACAGAGGCACTTGATATTGTACAAGATGCCATGCTTAAATTTGCGACGACTTATACTGATAAACCCAATGATCAATGGAAGCCATTATTTTATCGAATAGTACAAAATTTGATTATTGACTGGCACCGTAAACAAAAAGTCCGCCGGATTTTAATGTTTTGGCGTGATGAAGATGAGATCACTTTGCCAGAAGGGCAGGATCATGCGAGTAACCCTGAGGCATCGTTAAGTCAAGATCAGCAAAGTCGTGCATCGCTTGAGGTATTGCAGCAACTGCCGCTTAAACAGCAGCAATGTTTCATGTTACGTGCTTGGGAAGGGTTTTCGGTCAAAGAGACCGCACAGATCATGAAGTGTTCAGAAGGGTCGGTAAAGACCCATTTTTCAAGAGCGAGCGCGAAGTTAAAAATATTGTTGGAGGTAACAGATGACTAAACAATTAGAACCCCATGAATGTGAGGTCGTTGCACAATTAGAGCACGCAGCTAACAATTTGACTGAAACTCAGCAGACGCGGCTCCAACAAGCACGAATGCAAGCAATAGAAACGGCAACGCAGCATACAAAGCAGCGACATTCTTTGCGCTTTATTTATGGCTCTGCGTGCGTGGTGGTGTTTTCTGTTGCAGGGCTGATTTTCTCTGGCCAATGGAATGAAGAACGATTAACTCCGTTGCCTGATACATTACTTTATGGCGCTATTGGAGATGCTGAAGTCGCGATGATTGAAGATCTCGCATTTATAACTTGGTTGGCTGAAAATGAAGTTCGTTTATAGTTTCGTGTTGGTAGGGGGCTTAAATAGTGCGGTTTGGGCGTCTGAACCGACTCAACCCGTTAAAGAGACAGTCGATTTAGTAAAACAAGCGCCGATCTCCCTCGATTTTTTACTGTATTTATCGCAATTGACAGAAGTCGATGGCGAGCTGATCGGGCCATTAGAAATGACAGAAGAAGTAATGAAAACCACTATCCAGAGTCTTGCAGAAGCTAAAAAACCTGATGTGTCTTTAACGACGAGTGCGCCTAACAAGGAGAGCAATCATGAATAAATTTGTTAGCTGTATGATGCTGTGTTTAAGCCTAATGAGTGGCGATGTGGTTGCAGCATTAGCATGGCAATCGTTATCTGCCGAGCAACAACAAGTATTACAAGCAGTTAAAAATGATTGGGCTAAATTTGATGGGGCTCAGCAAGAACAGCTCATTAAAGGAGCTGATCGCTGGATTACTATGTCAGCGCAGCAACGTACAGAGACCACAAATGGTTTTAAAAAATGGCAATCACTCTCGACTGAACAACGCAGTGCATTACAGCGAGATTATAATGAATTTCGTAAGCTTCCCGCTAAAACACAGTCTCAGTTGCGCGATACGTATAAACGCTTTAATGCAATGCCCCGCGAAAAGCAGACAATGCTTCGAGAGCAATATAAACGAGCAATGCAGAATAAACAGCGTCAAAAGCAAGTACAGCAACGTAAAAATCGCCCTTAAATGGGTTTTAGAATCCGTAGCTGAGCCCAACTGCCAGTGAGCGGCCATTAAAGTCGCTTTCAAAATCGTAACTGTAGGAGAGTGAGGCACTCCAACTCGGGCCAAATAAAAAATGACTATACAGATCAAAATGCGCATAGCTGTCACTTGCATAATGGTTCGTGAGAGAGTTTCCTCGGCGGATTGATTGTCTAAGTGCACGCTGTCCTCCAGAGGAGCCACTTTTTAGGCGGATACTTTGCTGGTTGGCTTGATCTTCATTAAGGAGTTGATGCCAACCAAGTTCGGCCCCGACAATAAACTCTACAAACGAATCGGTATGAATAAAACGAGAGGCGTCTAGCGTAACGGTGGCAAATTGCGAATCAGAGTTGAGCTGAATACGTCGCGATAGTTGATCAAGCGTTAAATCGAGCGTTTTTTGCTCCCACTCGTTACTTTGTACAGACAGTGCACTATTGATGTACCAATCACCCAATTCTTTGCCCCAAATTAGCTTTAAAGCGGTGCTGTGCGATTGGGTACTCTGAGAGTATGGCGCAAACTGAGATTGGCTACTAGAGAGAGCCGTTTCATCACGCCATTGAGAGTGAGAGGCTAGCAGACTCCATTGATCATTGAACATATAACCTATCAAGCCACTGTATGCATGGATTTCAAACTGAGCGATAAAGCGTGAGGCAACCGAATGATCTTGTTGCCAATTAGCGTAGTCAAGGGCAGTAAAAAGCTGTTGAGTGACATCAAACGAAACGCCTAAATTATAGCCAACAGGGTCGAATTCTATAATTTGGTTGCGAAGGGTCATTGATTGTTCAGTTTTGGATGTGGAGATATAAATACTGTGTCCCATGCTATCGGTGCTGCAACAAAATAATGATAAATACAGGGGGAGCGTTAATTTCAAGGAGCGCATAACATGCTGACTATTAATAAATAATAACTAAAGAGTAGCTGATTGTACGCCGAGTGGGTATTGGTAAATGGATTAAGGCACGAATTAATGAAACAAGTAACCAGGCAAGGGCCAGTCACACACAATAAAGGGAATTTTGTGTGTGACTGCGATTTATCCTACTTCAGGGTGTTGGACTTCAATCCAATCTTTTTCATCAACCCAGTTTTGCGCACCGTTTTCAACAGTCCGAATAGGTACAATGTAATCACAGCTGATCTGCGGTTTGACAGAAGCAAATATAGGTACAAACCCAAAGCTCAAAGCCGTGTCGATAATGGCTTTTTGATTTTGCGGGTCGATATCTGCCGCTTCATCGATATAAATCGGAATTCGATAGCGGCTTTGTTCTTGGTCCGATAATAAATAGCGAATAAACAACATGCCACACAAGAGTTTTATGGTTATTCGTGTACCATTTGAACCAGCAGAATCTATTTTATCAAAGTGATCGATATCACCAGCACGATTGACAACCTCAAAACGAATATCAAATAAATCAGCGAGCGTCAGACCCGCTTTATCACTGGCAAACTGTATTAAATGATCTTTGGCTGCATTGACGACTTTTTCATCGGCAGGCTCACTTGAGAGTAAATCGAGGGTGTCGCCTTGTTCGTACAGGTTAGCGGCACCAATAATCGTATCGATGCTGTCAATTAACTGCTTGCGAGGTAACACATTAATTTTAAACGCTTGCAGGTTGGAGATCTGATGCTGACTAATGCCTTTATTAAAACTATTCATTTCACGGCGCAAGCGGTCGAGATCTTCTCGTAAACCTTTTATTGTGGCAGCGACCTCAGTCAGTGCCACTCTTGCTTGGCGTTCCACTGCTTCGCGTTCATTATCAAGGTTATGAAAAGCAGCGATTAGCTTGTGATACTTAATTATTTCGTCCGGTTCATTATCAAATTTTGTAATGCCTGCATTATAAATATGCAGGTAAGTATTACGAACATTGATATCAAAATTGCGCAGCTCTTGGCAGTCTTTATTAAAGCGGTGGACTAAATCAGCCAAGTTATCAAAGTCGATGATGATATCAATTAAATAAGGGGTCACTTTACCTGAGTAGCAATCAAGGGTGTGATCAATTCGCTCCGATTTCACTTGACGTAATCGGTCAGCTTGGCGTTGTAATTGCTCTTTTTTACTTTTAACAATTGAACGGCGATCAGCAATGCCAGCAGCATCGCGTTGCACTTCTTGCAGTAAATCGGCGACTTGTTCTTGTTCGGCTGCAAGTTGCTCTTGTAACATTGCCTGAGCCGTTTCACTTTGCAGCATGGTTTGGTAAGTGGCAAAGCGCTCTAGTGCACTTTCAATCGCCATGAGTTCTTGATAAAGCGCTTCTTTCTCGGCTTGTTTACCCGCCACATTTGCTGCGACGTCTCGTTGGCGAGCAAAATCAACCAGAGCGACTTTAAGTGCATCAAGTTGAGCTTGGATCTGTTGTTTATCATCTCCCGTTTGCATCTGTAGGGCGGGCAGTTTTTTCAGTTTAATATTTGCACCGGGCAGTGTGAGCACGCCACCTTTGACTGCATCTGACAAGGTCGAAAGGAATTCACCAAAAGCCTGTTCATCATCAATGCAGACATCGCCTTGACTACCGGTAGCGAGGCTAAATAAATCAGGGTTTAAAATCCGAGAAATTTCTTCGACTTCTTTGAGGGACAGCTCTTCTCTCATTCGGGTAAACAAGTTGTATTCGAGATTTTTGAGCTGCAGTTTTAAACTTTTAATTTGTTTTTCGGTGTCTTTGATTCGAAAATCTAACGTATGTAGGCTTTGTCCTTGTGCGCTGGTGATCGAGTGTGAAAGCTGCTCATATTGTTGTTTAATATGAATTAAATTGGTTTTTAATGTTGCTTCGTTGGCTAATTCAAATTCGTGTTTAAGCGTTGTAAATTGACTAAACCATTGCTCTAATTGTGTCGACTTACGCTCAATATCACGCAATTGTTGCACATAGAGGTTTTGCTTTTGATCAAAGTCGTGTTTTTGGGCTTCAATCTCAGAAAAGTTTGATTCTAACTCATCGAGTTGAGCTTGTTGGTAGTGGTCAAAGTCAATTAAGGCTTGATCTATTTTTGGCCCGTGCGCGGCCAATTTTCCTTTAAGCACACTTTGATTTTCAAGCATTGATTCAAGTGCATGAATGGGCTCTTGCATTGATTCGAGCGCTTTGAGTTCACGCCGCGAACGGTTCACTTTATCAAACGCGCGGCGCCAGACTTCATAAAAGTCCACCTTAGAATTAGACATATGGCGTTCAAATACCCGCAACATAAAGCGTTTGACATCAGGCGCGCCAAGTTTGTGTAAGTTAAGAATTTTTCTGAAAATTTCTTTATAAATAGCAGAGTCTTGCACATTGTTTAGTGGAATCATTTTGAGGCTGATTTCACTATCAAACGGACTGGCACCGCCAGTGAGGAGTGCATTGAGTTCTTGGGCTTTTAATTCAAACGGGGAATAACTCAGTGACTTTAAATGATTAAATAGCTGCGTGTATTTAACGATGGTTTTGCCTTGGGTGTAGTCGGTAATATTGAGTTTGCCGTTATAGCAAAAAAACTGATGGGCAAAGCCGGCTATTTTTCCAAGGCCTGCCACTCCAATCACCACTGGGCCATGAGGGAGTTCAGCCTCGAGTAAAATATACGATTGATCCGAACTAAAATAGAACTTTCTGGTTTCTTCTAAATCGTGGCCATCCCACTCAGTGAGGCGTAAATCGTTGATCAGTGGAAACTGTAACGCGTTTATCACTGAGCTTTTACCGGTATTGTTTGGCGCACAAATTGAGCTGCTTTTATCAAGGGGAATAACACATTTTGCATAGCCTGCCGTGTTAAGCAGAGCTAATTTAGTTAAGCCGAATAATTGTTCCATTATTGCTCCTCCTCGGCGTCAAAATGATTAATCGCCATTAACGCATCGAGGTAGCGATGAATGGGCGTTTGCACTAAAAAGCCTTGTTCAACTTCTTTAGCTAAGCCAAAGCGGTTCATGCGCATAAACACATCTTTTCGTAAGTCAGAGCCAGAGAATATTTCCAGTTGATCGAACAAGTGTTTATTGTTTTGCACTAAAGTTTGCATCAGCTCAAGATCACAAACCTGTTCGAAGAGGGCGCGAAGGGGATCTTTACCTTGGTTGGCAAAATGTTCGATGAGTACATAGGTCGTTAAAGCAAAGGCGCGTGATATTTTGCCCATGTTTGGCGTGCTGTCTTCGATTTCGAGGTAATAAAAACCGCGACCATCTTTAATCAATTGATGGCCAAGGGCTTCAAACAGCGCGGTGTATTGCTCGTAGCAATGATCTAACTGTTGCCATAGTTGCAGATCTTGCTCACTGATATGGTAACCACTGACGAGTTTTTTATTAATGGTTTGTAGCTCTGAAAGTTCAGCTAAATTTATCTGTGTCATATTAATTAGTTTTTAAAGTGGCCTGATACGGGTGAAGTTTAAATTGTGTATCGGCAAGGGTAATAATGGTGGCATCGTCACTATGGGCGACGTGTAACTGGTCGTCATTGGCTAATTTTTGATACAGAAAAAGTATTTCATCTGCTTCAAGGGCCGGGTAGGCGGTGTCGAGCCAGTTGATTATATTGTGCGGGTGCGCAGTGTCACCGGATAGAGCCAGGTGAGCATTAAAACGTGTTTTGACCGCACTGTATTCAGGAGTATTTGGATTTATAAAGGCGGGCACATGAGACTGATCGGGCAATTGATACTCATCTTGTTCAAATTGCGCGATGTGGGCCATATAGGCAACCATCTGATGGGCCTGTCCGAGTGAAAACTTTTGTTGGTCGGACGTAATATGAGGTTGGCTATGACAGAGTGTTGCATCCACCCCTTGTTTGCGGATCACGCCGAGCACTTTGGCTGCTTGGCGGGTTAACAAGGTATTACGACGGAGTTCTTCACGTAAGGGCATTAACATATCAGCACTTTTGCGTAAGCTTTCACGGCCACTGAGGTGCATATCTAAAATGCGCGTTCGTAATTGCTCAAGTTGACGTTTTTCACTAAATAATTTACCCGTCAGGCTGATTTGTTCGAGTAAATCACTGATATGCGTTTCAATGGTGGTAAAACAAGCTTTGAATTCACCTCCAATATCGATCATTTCGAGCATAGGTTCAATATATTGATCAAAAGCTTCGATGACCGCTTGATAGCGCTTGGCTAACGAACGATGTGATTCATCAGCTTTGGCTTGTTCGACGATGTTTAAAATTGCATTTTCGTTATGGTAAAACAGCTTCACTATTTTTCGCACCCGTTCATCCATAATACGAGCATAACGGCGAAGTTCATCGATGTCTTCATCACGACCTGCTTGTGCTAATCGCTGACCTAATCGGGCTAAATCACGCACCAACACATGTACTTCTTCAGCGATGCCTAAATTTTCTTCTTGTAATAAGTACTGAGCAAATTCTGCGATCGACCGATTGAGTTCTAACTGGGAAGATTTGGCAAGCGGAATAACAATATCATGAGTGAGGAGGCGATTAGCTTCTTTAAAGATTTTTTCGCCAGTCCAGCTCGGGTATTTTGTTTTTAAGATGGCTTGCACATCGTGGATGTTAAAATCGGCCATGTTAAAACGGGTGATCAAGGTCTCAATTAGAGGCCAATGCTCAGACAAAATATTGAGTATTTTTTTCGGTGGGATCATAACTATCCACTGCTTGATTAATATCTATTCTAATTTGAATAACGATGACTCAGATCGTAGGTACACTGCGGTAGTTTTATGCCTTTTTAAGTGCTAGACTACGCGCCGCTTGATTGTAACGCAAATATTTTACTTTTCTATTAAAGGTTGTTAACGAAAAATGGTTACTGGTATCATTCTGTCGCTAATTGCACTCGCGTTTGTGCTTATCGTTATAGAGGATATTATCCATGTAAACAAGGCCAAAACCACGCTTTTTTTTGGCACTTTATGTTGGATTATCGCTTTTATCTTCCCAATTCATGGCCAAAGCCCTGAAACTATACAACATGAACTTGATCACAACATCCTTGAAATCGCAACTTTGTGGTTATTTTTGATGGCTGCGATGACCTTTGTTGCGTATTTAAACTCAAAAGGGTTTATTCAAAATTTAGTGCAACGAGTGATGCCTAAACAAATCAGCGAACGCAAATTGATGTTTTTAGTGGGGGGGTTTGCTTTTGTATTTTCGTCTATTTCAGACAATGTCACCGCAACCCTCATTTCGTTAGCGGTAGTAATGTCGTTAAAACTAGACAGTAAAAAATTAATCAAATACACCACCTTAATTATTTTTGCCGTGAATTCTGGCGGAGTATCGTTAATCACCGGTGATGTCACAACCTTGATGATTTTCTTAGCGGACAAAGTGACTATTGGTCATCTCCTTTTATTGATTGCGCCTGCTATTGTCAGCGTGATTGCACTGGCCGCGATGCTATCTGTGGGCATGAATGGCATTGTGGTGTTTGAAGAACACACCAATCGTCGGATAGAAAAAACGGATATCACTATTGCGGTGATTTTCCTTTCGACTATTTTTGGCACGTTGGCGCTGAGTGTCATGTACTCTGTGCCACCCTTACTGACGTTTTTATTTGGTTTAAGTTTAATGTTTTTAGTAGCACAGTTTTTAATGCGCAAAAAAGACGTAAACAAAAAAATAATCGATTACATCAGGGAAATTGAGTACGACACACTATTGTTTTTCGTCGGGGTTTTATTACTCGTCGGCGCGATGAAAGAAGTCGGGGTGTTAAAACAATTTACCCTCTTGTATGAAATTTTAGCGCCAGAATATGCAAATTATATAATGGGGTTACTCTCTGCCGCTGTGGATAACGTGCCGCTTACCGCTGCTTTATTAAAAGCTGATATTGCCATGGATGCACGCCAATGGTTAACCTTTACGTATGCAACGGGCGTGGGTGGCTCGATGCTGATTATTGGCTCTGCTGCCGGTATTATTGCAATGAGTAAAGTGAAAGAGTTGACATTTGTGAGTTATTTACGCCTCAGTGTGTATCTTTTGATTGCTTATACGATTGGTTATATCGGTTCATATTACGCAGGCTTTTTAATGACGGTCTAAAAAATCAGTCGGCTTGCTTAATAAATTAATCATTGACAGCTAGACGTCTAAACGTTAGATTTAAAACCCCGCTTTCGAGTGGGGTTTTTATTGCCTATTTAAATTTAAAATAAGCAATAACAGAAGAGGTGCGAAGGCCAGGTAGTGCATATGAGGACGCGGTGTCCAGTGACTATGTATCGAGGGGGACCTTCGCCGAGGGAAAATGCGCACCGCAGTGTTATTTTCTCGGTTTTAGAGGCTGAATCCTCTGAACTGTCACCAATTAATGGTGGAGAGCTTCTGGCAGTGGATTACATCGATTACCTTCCGTACCCTTGCCGTGCAGTTCTCCTTGAGTAGCATTTACTCGCTTTGCTTGTAAATAAGGAGACCCAATGAATTCATCTTATGTTGTTGCCAAATTTGGTGGCACCAGTTTAGCCGATTACCCCGCGATGCAACGTTGTGCGCAAATTATTCATGACGATAATAATGTCCGAGTGGTGGCTGTGAGTGCGAGTGCAGGCGTAACCAACCATTTAGTCGCGTTAAGCCAAAGCAATATTTCAGCTGATGAGCGCCAAACACATATTTCAGGCGTGTTAGCCATTCAACAGGCTATTTTAGCTCACCTCACTCTCGAAGCCGATTTAGCTACTGTGTTTTCGCAAACCTTAGCTGATTTTGAACAATGCGCCGCGATTACTAGCACCAGCGAGCAGCATAACGACGAATTACTTAGCTTTGGTGAGCGTTTATCATCGTGTTTATTTAGCCAAGTGCTGCGCGATGTAGGGGTGAGCGCCCAGCGATTTGATGTCCGCACTGTGTTAAAAACCGACGGCCATTTTGGTAAAGCAACACCGAATGTGGCTGCCACTCGTGAAGCTGCGGTTGCTCATCTTGTTCCGTTACTTGATGATGCAGTGATTGTGACACAAGGATTTATTGGTTCTGATCAACATGGCCGCACAACGACCCTTGGTCGTGGAGGATCTGATTACAGTGCGGCTTTATTGGCAGAGGCCGTTGCTGCAAAAAGTGTCCATATTTGGACCGATGTGGTGGGGATTTTCAGCACTGATCCGCGTTTATGTGATAAAGCCCGCCCAATCGCAAAGCTGAGTTTTGATGAAGCCGCTGAAATGGCGACATTTGGTGCAAAAGTCTTACATCCTGCGACCATCTTACCGGCTAGTCGTGCGGGAATTAGTGTGTTTGTAGGTTCTAGCCGTGAGCCTCATCAAGGTGGCACATGGATTGAAAAAGAAAAATCGCAGCATCCCGGCATTCGTGCGGTCACTCAGCGTAAAAATCAAATTTTGTTGACCTTAAAAAGCCCAGAAATGCTGTTAGCCAGCGGCTTTCTAGCGCGAGTATTTACGATTCTATCAGAGTCGAATATTTCGGTGGATTTAGTCACCACCTCAGAAATCAGTGTCGCACTGACGTTAGACAATGCCCCGAATGCTAGCCGTCCTGAGCTTGATCAGGCGTGTCTTGAACGTTTAAGTGAGTTTTGTCATGTGACGGTTGAAAATAACTTAACCTTAGTCGCGTTGGTTGGCTCAGAAATTCAATTACGCCAGCACGAAATGAACTTGATGCAAGTGTTAGCTGATTTTAATATCCGCATGATCTGCCACGGTGCAAGCAAACATAATTTGTGCTTTTTGGTTGAACAAACGGAATCTGATTCTGTGGTGCAATCGATTCATCGTCGTTTGCTCGAAGCATAATCAATTATATAAGTCTAAAAAACGAGCCGCTTGGCTCGTTTTTTAGACTTAACGCTAATTTATCAGGCTAATTGAGAGAGGCTGAAGCCTTTATCTTAACCTGTTTCAGCGTATTAAAATGTATAAGTAAAACCAAGATTAAGAGATGACCAGTCTTGCGATACCGTTTGAAGGCCATCGTTAATGATTACACCTACTTTATAATCAGGCAAAATTTGATACTCAATGGCAACAGAGACTCTTGGATCAAATTGATAGCTCACCCCTAGGCCATAAGTAAACCCATCAAACGTTTCTTTGATAGGAGAGGCCGGATTTTGTGTTTTAGTTTTTAGAGTGTCTGTAATTGTTGTATCTGAGTAGCCAGCTAATGCGAATATGTGTACGTGCTGATAAATTGGGTATGAAGCTTTGACTAACAGGTTTATTTGACGATCGATTTCAAGGGTGTATGAACCTTCTCCTTCAAGAGTCATCACATCTTCCTCATAATCTTTTACACCACTTTGGTAACGCGCTTCTAAAGAGACATATTGGTTGACGTGATAACCAGCAATCAAGCCTAATGTGCTGAAATCTTTTTCCGGAAAGATTTGTGCTTTGACTTCCTGCTTACTTGCATTTGCACCCACATACCAATCGTTGGCTAAAGATGGGGTCGACAGCCCCATTAACAGCAGTGCGCTTGTTGCAGTGATTCGCTTATTCATTTTTATCCTTAAATGTAATATTCGCAGTACCAAACTGGTACAGTTTTTTTCGTAGTTATTGAGCATATAATGTAATCTGGTTGGGTACAAGTTTAAATTATTATCAATTACAGTGAGTTAGTTTAATTTTTTAAACGTGGGTATCACAATTCTCTGTATTCTTATAGAAATATTTATGCATGCGTCCGACGATTAAACTTGAAGCTGCTCACACGACAGACGGTGTATTTCGACTGATATTGCGAAGTCACTAATGATAAAGCTCAAATCAAACTGATTAACTTGCGTACTATGGGTGTGCAACTGGTTGGAATGAATGAGTTCGAATACGTTAGGGCGCAGCAACTGAGCAATGGGCTTTTTCAGTGTTTTGGCCAGCGCTTCTTTGAGTGTCCAAATTCGATAAAAGCAGGCGGCTTGTTGTTCAGTGGTCGCGCATTGTTCTATCAGTGCCACTTCGTCTGGGTGATAAAAGTGCTTGGCGAGTTTTAAAAAAGCACGAAGTTTATTCGTGCGTTCTAAATCAAGGCCAAATGCAATATTTTCATGGCTTATTGCCACGGCTACGTACCCATTTGAATGCGATAAACTGACGGTAATGGCTAGTGGTTGTTCATTATGCCAAAGTTTTAATTCTCGTAAATCAGGGTCAAAGCAACTTTTGTAAGCATTGGCATGACCGCCAAAGGTGTTGACCAATATTTGCTTGATAATGCAACGGCTGACGCAATACTCTTGTTTTGCTTGTGGCTTTTTACGCTGGGCTAATATAGAGCGCTCTTGTGGGTGCAATATGTACTCAAGATTCAATGCCTGAATATCCACTTCTGAACCATCACACAACCAGATATTGACTTGTTTGTTAGGCAAGGTGAAATCTGGTTTGTCAGTGTGGTGATAGGCCAATGTGTTGGCAAAATAGTCAATTGGCATGAAAACTCAGCAATTAGGTTCAATTGGTTATGAATTATACCTAACTAAGTGATCCTTGGTACTGTTTTAGCTATATGAAGCGCGTTCAATATGGTTTAATAGCGCAAAATAACAAAAGATGAGCAGCAAATGGCACAACTTAGAGAGGGCTTTCAAAGCCGATTAGGGTTTGTTTTAGCCGCAGCCGGCGCGGCTGTCGGGCTGGGCAATATTTGGGGATTTCCCACACAAGCGGCTAATCATGGCGGTGGTGCGTTTTTATTAGTGTACTTTATCGTTATCTTTTTATTGGCCTTACCTGCTTTATATACTGAATTGTATTTAGGCCACAGTGCCCAAGCAAATCCGGTGGTGGCATTGAAAAAAGCCTGTGTCGAACAAAGCGCTAAAATGGGGGCGGCCGCAGGTTATATTGGTTTGAGTGGCGCAATTGTGATGCTGAGTTTTTATTCGATTGTTGCCGGTTGGATGATTGCTTATAGCATTGAGCCTATCGCAACCTTTTTGGGTTGGCAGGCTCTGGCTGATTTTCTCAATAGCGATACCATGCTGCGTAATTTTATTTTTACCCCTGTGATTTTATTTTTTACTGCATTAATCATTTTGCAAGGTGTGAAGTCGGGGATTGAAACTTGGTCACGGCGTTTGATGCCTATGTTGTTGATCTTATTGATTGGTTTAATTGTCTATATTGGGACTTTAGAAGGGGCGATGGCTGGGTTTTCGGCTTATCTTGTGCCTGATTTTTCACAGATAAGTGATCCCGATTTAATTATCGCAGCCATGGGGCAAGCGTTTTTTTCCTTGTCGCTTGGTGTCGGCTGTATGATGATTTATGGCTCATATCTAAAACCGAACGAGAACTTACCTAAACTTGCGTTGTCGGTGGCATTGCTCGATACCAGTGTCGCATTTTTAGCGGGTTTATTAATTATTCCAGCCATTTTTGTTGCTCAGCAGCAAGGTGTAGAAGTGTTTCAAGATGGCAAGTTGATTGGAGAAGGACGCTTAATCTTTGCGGTATTACCTGAGCTTTTTGCCACTATGGGTAAAATAGGGCTACTGGTTGGATTTTGCTTTTTTGTCTTGATGTCGATTGCCTCGATTACTTCAACCATTTCTTCGACAGAAATTCCGGTGGCGTTTTTAGTCGAAAATCATCAAGTTGAGCGAACTAAAGCCACTTGGCTGGTGACCTTAGTGATTTTTGCATGTTCGAGCGTCATCATTTTGAATTTTGAATGGTTATTTGGCTTAGTCATACAATTATTTACCCAGTATCAGCTGCCACTAATGGGGTTGTTTTACTTTATTACAGTGGGCTGGTTATGGCGCAGAGGCAATAAATTGCACGAAGTGACGAGTGGCTTTCATTATTGGTTTGCTCAGTACGTACGGTTTGTATGCCCAATCTTAATGACGGCGGTATTTTTAAACGTCGCGTTTGGTTAAACGGTAACATCAAAGAAAAGCCGCAGAAGCGAACGTGTCGTTTCTGCGGCTTTTTGTGTATACATGATTAAGGTTTATAGTTGCACTTGATTTGAAAGCGTTTGATCTTGCTCGAGTTGTTTGATGTTTAGATGAGTGATATGCGCAATTTCTTGTAATGCTTCTTGAGTAAAAAAGCCTTGATGTCCAGTGATCAATACATTGGGAAAGGTCAGTAAACGCTGGAATTCATCATCTTGGATAATTTCTTCACTCATATCTTTAAAAAATAACTCGGATTCTTGCTCGTAGACATCGAGTCCGAGGTATCCCAAGGTTTTGTTTTTAAGCGCGGAAATGGTTGCGAGCGTATCGACCAAGGCACCACGACTGGTATTAATGAGCATCACGCCCTTTTTCATTTTTTCATAGGCTGATGCGTCAATTAAGTGGTGAGTTTGAGGAGTGAGCGGGCAGTGTAAGCTAATGATGTCACTGCGGGCCAATAAAGTATCAAGCGGCACATAGTTGAGGGCTTCGACATTTGGCTGAGGGTCATAAGCTAGCACATTCGCGCCAAATCCGATTAAGATGTTACACAGCGCTTGGCCTATTTTTCCTGTGCCAATCACCCCCACCGTTTTGTTGTGTAGGTTAAATCCTAATAAGCCGTTGAGATCAAAGTTGCCTTCTTTTACTCGGTTGTAGGCCTTATGCGTTTTGCGACTGAGGGTGAGCATTAGCGCAATACAGTGTTCAGCAACAGCCTCAGGACTGTAAGCAGGGACTCGGGTGATTGGTAGTCCCAATGCGTTGGCCGCTGTTAAGTCCACATTGTTAAAACCTGCACATCGCAAGGTGACGAGCTTAATATTTAAAGCGCTTAATAGTTCTAATACTGGCGCACTTAAGTCATCATTGACAAATGCACACACCACATCGCAACCCTCTGCCAATTTTGCAGTTAAGCAATTGAGTGGCTCTGCAAAAAACCGTAGTTCATGATTGGCGTGGTTATGGGCGATAAAAAAAGGCTGTTCGTATTTTTGGGCACTAAAAAACGCAATGTTCATATTATAAAATACTCTCTATCACGGCACTGATTGCTTCTGGCTTAGTACGCGGAGCGTATCGAGCTTCAACTTGACCAGCGCGATTAATTAAAAACTTGGTAAAATTCCATTTAATTGCCCGAGCATGCATTAAACCGCGTGAGTTTGTTTTTAGAAAGTTAAACAGCGGTAATGCATCAGGGCCATTGACAGCGACCTTTGAAAATATCGGGAAGCTGACGCCAAATTGTAGCTCACAAAATTGTTTTATTTCATCATTTTGTGCTGGTTCTTTGTTTTCGAATTGATTACAAGGAAATGCGAGCACATTAAAGCCGTGGGCTTTGTATTTTTGATAGAGTTGTTCAAGTGCGACATACTGAGGGGTTAACTCACATTTACTTGCGGTATTGACAATCAAGAGTGGTTGGCCTTGAAATTGTGCGAGTTCGATCTGTTTACCTGTAGCAAGTGTGGCACTAAAATCAAAAATAGACGCCATTAGGTTTCCTTATAATAGGTAGGAAAACGACTCTGTTCTCCTTATAATCATGTTAATTATCAGAGTTTAGCAAGCAATTAGGACAAAATTATGTCAATCAAAGTCGCCTTTATTGGTTTAGGTGTTATGGGATACCCGATGGCGGGTCATTTAACTAAAGCAGGGTATAGTGTGACGGTTTATAATCGCACCACTGCAAAAGCGCTGCAATGGGCCGAGCACTATCAAGGCAAAGTAGCACAGACACCGGCAGAGGCCGCATTAGGAGCTGATTTTGTGTTTGTGTGTGTCGGAAATGATGATGACTTACGCGCCGTAACATTGGCTGAGCAGGGCGTCTTAGCGAGCATGACTAAAGGATCAGTATTAGTTGACCACACCACAACTTCAGCTGAGGTGGCCAAAGAAGTGGCTGAGGCTGCGAAATTAAAAGAAGTGCAGTTTATGGATGCGCCCGTTTCGGGCGGTCAAGCGGGTGCAGAAAATGGCGTACTGACTATCATGTGTGGGGGAGATGAAGCGGTATTTAACCAAGCTCAACCAGTAATGGATGCTTATGCGCGTTTTAGCCAATTGTTAGGGCCTGTAGGGGCTGGCCAGTTATGTAAAATGGTCAATCAAATTTGTATTGCGGGCGTTGTTCAAGGATTAGCTGAAGGGTTACATTTTGCCCGCTCTGCAGGTCTTGATGGTGAAAAAGTAATGGAAACCATCTCGAAAGGGGCTGCGGGCTCTTGGCAGATGGAAAATCGCCATAAAACAATGTGGGCGGGTGACTATGATTTCGGTTTTGCAGTCGATTGGATGCGTAAAGACTTAGGAATAGCATTGACTGAGGCTCGTAATAACGGCGCAACGTTACCTGTTACAGCATTGGTCGATCAGTTTTACGCCGATGTTCAAGCAATGGGCGGTAATCGTCATGATACATCAAGTTTGTTAGCACGTTTAGAGCGTAACCGTGGTAAATAAGTCCGAGCGATTATAAAAGGTGCCGAGAGCACCTTTTGTTTTTGCAGGTTGGTTTTGTGCAGTTATAAATTTTGCGCGTAATGATAGAGGGCTTTTAAAATACTCATATTGCGTTCATTACCTTCGTTTTCATGGACGAGGTTTTCTAAATTCATCATAAATTCTTGCGCGTCAATAGATGGACTGTCTTCGCCGTGCATAAGTTTGTTTTGGCAATATTTTCGCCATTGATCGAGTTCTTGAGGTGACAGTGTTTCTGGGTAGTTGCGGGCACGATAGCGAAACAATAAGGTATCGAATTTTTTATCTTCAAACTCAAGATTCAGTGTACCGAGCTCTTGTGGCTGAGCATCACGGATAATGTCGAATTTGTGTTTGTCAGCATTGGAAGTAAAGCCACTATACAGCTGGTAGTCGCAATTATCGCTGCCTATAAAGTCTTGTTGTGATTGAAATACCTCAGTGACTTTTTCACGCAGTTCAGGGTGTGCTTTGAGTACAGCTAAATGTTTTAAACATTGCTCACGATCAATGCCGATAGCGGCAGCGTTTTCGGGTAATAAAGTTTTAGCTGGCGCGACAATCGGACACTTATTCAGGTGAACCAGTTTCAAGCCTATGGGTTGCTCACCCTCTAATAATTCACTGCGTTTTGTATAAAGTTTGTCACGAATTTCGTCTGCAGTGAGCTCAAGTAATGGGCTTGGATCGTGGGTGAGATTAAAACAAATAACCGCATTTTTATTCACAGGATGAAACGCCATGGGTGCTATCCATGTTGTGCAACCTTGGCTGGCAGGAATTTTAGATGAAGTATGAACCAGTGGCACCATATTAAAGATATCAAATAAGTCAGCGACGGCTTTTTTAAACCTCAGCTTAAAGAAAAAATCATACAGTTTAGGTTGTTTATCTTTTATTAGCTTGGCCAAAGCGATGGTTGCAGTGACATCCGATAAGGCATCATGTGCGGCAGCGTGTTCAATGCCGTTGGCTTTGGTCAGTTCTTCAAGCTTGAAGCTTGGGCTGCCATCTTCTTTTCGCGGCCAGTTTATGCCTTCAGGGCGTAGTGCATAACAAGCACGGACTAAGTCGATAATATCCCAACGGCTGTTGCCATGCTGCCATTCTCGGGCATAAGGGTCATAAAAATTACGATAAAATGCATAACGACTGACTTCATCGTCAAAACGAATACTGTTGTAACCGGCCACACACGTATTGGGTTTGGCAAATTCGTCATGGATTTTGCCAATAAACTCAGCTTCGATTAAGCCATGTTTTTGCGCATGTTGAGGGGTGATCCCTGTAATTAAACATGCTTGCGGATGCGGCAGGTAATCTGGAGCGGGTTTGCAATAGATAATCAGGGGCTCACCAATGATGTTTAAATCGAAATCTGTGCGGATCCCAGCAAATTGACTCGGACGGTCTTTTTGAGGATTGGCCCCAAAGGTCTCAAAGTCGTGCCAGTAAATGGTGGCTTGTGGATCTGAATAAGCAGATTGAGTCATAAACGTGTTCAACACCTTGTGCTTGTTGGATTAATGGGCGGTTGATGATCGATATTCTACTCTGTTTTACTATCAAGTTACGAGTGCAGGAGTGAATTTCTTGATGATTCGGTTAACTAATGGGCCTGTATTAATGGCTTACTTGATTATAATGATGATCTATATCAAGTTAAAGTAATTACACTAAAATTTAGTTTTGATAATTTCATTAAGTAAATCAGATGGTTGAATGGTTTCTGTGCTTTTTTAGCTTATTTTTCAAACTGAAGTAAGCTTGTTATTTACCCATTAGATTTTTAAACTATCTCTTATTTTTTATTGGTGGAACTCTCATGCAACTCCCTACCGTTGACTACCTTGCAGACGATGCTGCGCAGCAATTTGTTGAATCTTTACGTAATACTGGTTTTGGGGTGTTAAAAAATCACCCGATCCCTCAGCAGTTGGTGCAATCGATTTATACAAATTGGCAGGCTTTTTTTAATTCTGAACAAAAAAACGACTTTACCTTTAATAAAGATACCCAAGATGGCTACTTCCCGCCGTCGGTATCTGAAGTTGCCAAAGGGCATCAAATAAAAGACATAAAAGAATATTATCATGTTTACCCAAACGGCCGTGTTCCTGCGCAATTAGAAGCTGAAATCCGTGAGTATTACCGTTTAGCCAGTGAGTTTGCAGCGCAATTGCTGAGTTGGGTGCAAGAAAATGCACCAGAAGACATCAGTCAGCATTTTTCGATTGATTTGAAAGATATGATTGCCAATAGTGAAAAAACCTTGTTACGTATTTTGCATTACCCGCCGATGACAGGCGATGAGGAGCCTGGGGCTATTCGTGCCGCTGCCCATGGTGATATTAATTTGCTCACTGTTTTGCCTGCAGCCAATGAGCCGGGTTTACAAGTCCAAACGCAAGATGGTGGTTGGTTAGATGTGCCGTGTGATTTTGGTAACTTAATCATCAATATTGGCGATATGTTGCAAGAAGTATCAGGTGGTTATTTTCCGTCGACTATCCACCGTGTTATTAACCCTAGCGGTAAGGCTTCGGATAAATCACGTATTTCATTACCGCTGTTTTTACACCCTCGACCTGATGTGGTGCTATCTGAGCGTTATACGGCGCAAAGTTATCTTGATGAACGATTAAGAGAGCTCGGTGTGAAATAACATCTGTTTGAATTGAATGAAAAAGCGGTGCGGGTCACCGCTTTTTGTATTTTTGTTCACTAAACAAGCTTAGTTTTAGTGGATTGTTTGTTTGCATTTAATAATGTTTGCCTTCTGCTTTGTTTTACTGTAACTAGTTTATTCTTAAAGTATTATCTAGAATTTTAGTTAATGCTTAAATTAGCGATAAACTTCTTTATTTATTTTTTAAGGTATAAATCTGTGCCAAAACCGTTTGTATTTAGTGGTACGCAAATTGATGCCGGAAGCCGGGTTCAAGTAAATATTCCTGTTGCAAAACTGTATACAGGGACAGATATGTCAATTCCTGTTACCGTCATTCGCGGTAAGCGCTCTGGTCCAACGCTATTTATCAGTGCAGCCATACATGGCGATGAACTCAATGGCATTGAAATCATTCGTCGTTTGCAAAGTCAAGATGCGCTGAATTCCCTCAAGGGGACACTTATTTTAGTACCAATGGTCAATGTCTTTGGGGTACTTAATCAAAGCCGATATTTACCAGACAGACGAGATTTAAATCGTAGCTTTCCTGGTTCGCAAAAAGGGTCGTTAGCAGGTCGACTCGCTAACCTATTTTTAAAAGAAATTGTTGAAAAATGTGACTATGGCATTGATTTGCACACTGGCGCTATTCATCGGAGTAATTTGCCTCAAGTTAGAGCCAACCTACAAGATGAAGAAACGTTGGCGATGGCTGAAGCGTTTGGTGTGCCCGTTTTATTAAATTCAAACTTACGTGATGGCTCGTTACGTCAAGCGGCTGCCGACAGTGGGGTGAAAATTTTATTGTATGAAGCCGGAGAAGCACTAAGATTTGATGAGCTGTGTATTCGAGCAGGTCTCAGAGGTGTGTTAGATGTAATGCGCCACTTAGGTATGTTGCGTAAAGTGAATCGAAAGCATAAAGTTGCACCCTTTGTCGCCAGTACCAGTTCTTGGCAACGCGCCACAGAAAGTGGCATCGTGCAATTGTTGAAAAACTTAGGTGATCATGTTCAAAAAGACGAAGCAATCGCCAAAATTTATGAACCAAATGGACAACGGGTCGAAACAATTAAAGCTAAGCAAGAGGGCATCGTGATTGGCCGTTTAAATATTCCGTTGGTGCAAGAAGGGGATGCGCTCATGCATATTGCTATTTTTTCTCAGACTGAAGAAGTCGCTGAGCATGTTGAGATAATGCATGAGATTTTTGAATAACAACATTTAAGCGATTTTAATTCGAACTACCTTCATAACTTCGATTTCAAATCCGGCTACGGTGTCGATTTGAGGGTAGTAAGTTAAATTAACTTGCGCACCCAACAGGGATTTGTATTTCTTTTTACGCTGAAATTTAAACGCGACCTCGCAACCTTCAATCATAATAGTGTTGAGGATCCAGTCATCGACAGCTCGTTGTACATGCGATATTACTTTTTGGTTTTCTGAATGCACGAGTTTTTGATGCGTTTTTAATAATTTATCGAGTTTTTTGTTCATGATCGCACTGAATATTTATTGGCCAGTTAGTATAACAGAACTTGTCGTGTAAAGCTTTGTACGGATTTTATTGAAAAAACAAATATAAATTCAGTCTGTTAGGCTATAATCTATATAAATAATATTTGGAGAATCGTTTTTTAGTGAGTCAAATTCAGCTTCGTCAGGATGAAAATTTATCGTTTAAATTGCGTCACCAATTATTGCCGCAAGACTTTATTCGTACTGACTTGTATTTTTCTTTACCTGTTGAAATGGGGATCAACCCGAGCACTCTTGAAGAGCAAGATTATTTTCATAGTAGTATCTCGACTCACAGCGCGTATTACTCAGATCAACTCCACCTACCTTTAGTACGAAGCCGTTTTATCAGTCAACAAAAAGGTGAACAAAGCGATTACCGAGTGAATTTGAATCTGTTTTGTTACCAAATTAAAATCGCGTTAGAAATCGATATTAAACAGACTCTTAAAATCAAGGAGCCCGAGCCTTTTTTTGCGGCAGCGATGGAAATAAGCGAGCAAACGCAGGGCTTGTTAAAAAAGCTCCGTCGTTATACGCCCCCAGATAAAAAGCTCAGTTCATTTTTTGAAACGGCTGATAATTATTTAAGTTGGCACATCGAACAATCCTTTTTAAAGTTGCTTTCACGTGGACCAAAGAGCTCTGATTTTGCGACTGAACGCGATGCATTGTTCGAATTTTGTGAGTCTGAAAAGCTTTATCGAGAAACAAGCCAATATAATTCGTTGGTAACTTTGTCTGATCCGAATCGGATCACTAATAAAATGCGTTTATTACAACGCCTGATCGAATTTGGAGTGGTGTTCCAAAAAGAAACGCGCAACCTAAATAATAATTTAAAACGCCTAGTTAAAGGGGTGGTGACGGCCGTAATGATGGCCTTTGTGATGACTTTAGTGCTTAATGCTCGGTCGAGTTTTGCCGAAATTACCTTTTTACTCGTGGCGTTGTTAGGGGTTATTTACGGGCTACGTGAAATTTTCAAAGATGACATGACGCAGCTTATTTGGCGTTGGATCCAGCGCGGCCGACCCAAATGGCAAAATGTTTTCACCAATAGTGCCACGAAAAAGCGCACTATAGTGCAAACACTTTGGCTCGAATACATTAAACCAAAAGAGTTACCACCAGAGGCGGATGCGCTGTTGCAAAAGCGCAGACAGCAAAACAAGCAAGATGCACAATTGCTGCACTTTCGCAGTGATAGCAAAGTGGTGGTCAAAGCATTTTTACCTGGATACGATGAAATCCAAGAAACAATCACGTTTAATTTAACCCCCTTCGTCCGTTATTTGAAAAAAGGGGCTGGACGTTTGTATAGTTCAGAAAACCGTAAAATATCTAAACAAGCCGTAGAACGTCGTTATCAAATTAACTTAGTTGTGACCCAAACAGATAAAGCCGAAACGGTTACTGCGCAGCGATTTAAAATCACCTTAAATCGCTCAGAAATTATCAATATTGAAGCTATGGAAGAAAGTGATGCAAAGTCAGCTGAATCACAGGAAGTAACGAACTAACGGCTCCTTACATATTCGAACAATCGCATACAGTTTCACACACCTAAACTTTGTATAGTCTGGTTTTCAGCGTGTTATCAAACCTAAAGGACTATATAAAATGCGACCAGCGACTTACTTTCCACTGAGTTTAGTGTGTTTAGCATTACAGGCACATGTGCTCCATGCTGCACAAAAAGCACCCACAATAAGCAATGAAGTTAAAGAAGAAAGTAAGTTTGAGCGGATTGAAGTGCGTCATCGGCGTAGTTCAATCATGTCTGAAATAACAGAAGATGCACAAAAGCTAGTCGCGATGCCGGGCGCAATGGGGGATCCGCTACAAGCGGCGTTTGCATTGCCAGGCGTTGTTGCTGCGGGTGGTTCAATGAGTGATCCTGCCGTTCGCGGCTCTTCACCGAGTGATAATTTGTTCGAAGTAGATTTTATGCCTGCTGGGTATATTTTCCATGATTTTGGAATGTCTATCTTTAATCGTCATTTAATTCAAGATTTTAAACTTTATTCTGCAGGTTATGGAACCAGTTATAGTAATGCCACTGGCGCGGTATTTGATGTCAGTTTACGTAACCCTAAGTTTCAACCTATCAAAACGACGCTTGATTTTACGATGTTTAACGCGGGGATATTTGTTGAAGGCCAATTGACTGATACAACGGCTTTTTACCTGTCAGCACGAAAAAGTACCTTACCGCTCTTTTTCGACGAAGGGGAAGAGCTCGAAGATGATGAGGGTGAACTTACTGGGGTCACGATTAATGAAGCACCTGATGACAATGATTTTCAAGGAAAATTTTTGTGGGATATCGATAATCGTAACAGTATTATTTTCTCTTTCACAGGGGCTCAAGATAAAGCGGGTGCAAACTTTAATCAGCGAGCAGAGCTGTCACTCAAAAACCCCGAGTATCAGGGAGATGCTGTATTTGATCGTCACTTTAATAGCCAAAGTGTAATTTGGGATCATGTTAGTCAAAATATCAACGCTAAAGTTGGCGTTGGCGTATTAAATGAAACTGAGCGTCTTGAATACGGTAAATTGGCCACGCTAACAGATGGTTTTTTTGAACAAGCGAAAACACAGCAAATCAGTTATAAAGCCCGGTTGAATTATCGTTTTGATCCGCAACATAGTGTGGTGTTCGATGCGGCTTATTTCGATAGTGAGTCGGATTTTTCTTATGATATGTTTCAATATGTTTGTACCGAACTCGATCCTGATTGTGATTTGAATCGTGGTGAGCGAATTTCTGGCCACGATACCTTTGACACCGATCATTACTTTGTTGCCGCCAGTCATATTTGGCAGTTTCATCCAAACTTCCAATCAGATGTCGGGCTACAATGGCAAACTAATCGTTACACCGATGAGTCGTTTTTACTGCCTCGCGTGGCGCTTCATTATTATGTGACTGCGGACAGCACAGTGAGTGCTAAATTTGGTCAGTATAACCGAATGCAGGACTTAGACGTGATCGCCCCTGAAATTGGTAATCCAGCGTTAAAATCTCAGCGTTCAGATCATGCTACGTTAGGGTTTACACAGCACTTGACGAATGACTGGAGTTGGTCAATTGAAGGGTATTATAAAACCATGGAAAATCTACCTTTAGCGCTGCAAGAATCCGAGCTTTTATACAGTAATCAAGTGGAAGGGCGAGCGTATGGTGTGGACTTATTAATTAATAAAAATAAAACCGATAATTGGTATGGATGGTTTGCGATTAGTTATGCTAAGAGTGAGCGCACCGATTTAAGCAAAGATATCACTCGAGACTATTTTGCTGACACGCCGCTGGTGGTGAATATGGTATTTAACTATCAACTCAGTGAGCGCTGGAATGGAGGGTTTAATTTTACAGCACGCAGTGGGCAAGCTTATACCCCCATCGTGGCAGTGAAAGCAAACCCAGAATATGACGACCGATTTTTGCCTGTATATGGCGAACCTTTCTCGGAACGCTTTGATGTGTACCATCGCTTAGATATTCGTTTTGAACGCGATACCGACTTCTTTGGTTTAGATGCGCAGCTTATCCTCGAAGTGATGAATGTGTATGGGCAAGACAATACCAGCCATATTGATTTGGATTATCAAAAAATCACCAATGTGAATGATCTGATTATAAAAGAAGAAACAGATGATTTTGAGATGCGTCCTTCCATTGGTTTTAGTGTGAGCTTTTAGAGTCAGTAACGCCCAAACTCTCAACTAAGGGCGTTTTAAACCAACATAGTGGGCTACTTTGTGGTTATACTGGTGGATGATTTTAACAGCCATAGGAACCTTGATGGCAAACTTACCCACTTTGGCAATTTTTGTTGATGTACAAAACGTTTATTACACATGTCGCCAAGCGTATAAACAGAACTTTAACTACAACCGATTTTGGCAAGAAGTGACGCATGGCTTTGATGTTAAATATGCTTTTGCATATGCAATCGGACGTGATGATGATAAACAAAAGCAATTTCAGAATATTTTGCGTGCGATTGGGTTCGAAATAAAACTCAAACCCTTTATCCAACGAGCTGATGGCTCTGCAAAAGGAGATTGGGACGTCGGGATAACGATTGACATGATGGATATTGCGCAAAGTGTTGATAAATTAGTCTTGGTCTCTGGGGATGGCGATTTTGCAATGCTACTTGATCGTATCGATGCAAAATTTGGCAAACCAACCGATGTGTATGGAGTACCGAGTTTAACCTCAGATATGCTCATCCGTAATAGCGCTCGCTTTGTGGCCATTGATGACACATTATTACTGTAAAATCTGTTATCAATGACTTATAGCCGATTTTGCGACCTTGTATTGGTGTAATCAGATCGCAAATAGCGGTGTTCAGTGTCTGATGGTGGAACTCGAATTTAAACAAATCGGCCATGACCTTTTTCGTAAATTGCATGCAAATGAATATCGATGGCTTTAAGTACCTCAGTGCGACCTATCGTGCCAAGTAAATGATTGTCGGCATCGACCACAGGATAAATCTTTGGTTTGTTTTCGGTCATTTCTTGTGCGAGTTCAAAGATTGAATGGTCTGTTCTCACTGTGAGCGTCTGCGTGCTCATTATTTCTTTGACAGTAAAATAAGACTCACTGAGATAGGTATCGTGTAACATGCGTTTAATACAGTCTTGTTCAGATATAAAGCCGATTACCTGTTTGTCATCGTTTAATACGGGCCCACCGGATTGATGTGACAAGAGTAAGCGTTCAGCTGCTTCTGCCACTGTCATATTGGCTTTAAAAGTGACAGGCCGTTTATTGAGATAATCGATCACTTTGATAGATTCCATTGAGCACTCCAAAATTAAGCTATTTTTGATTGTTCGTCATTGTGTTATAAAAATACTCGAACTTTTATAAGCGTAGCGGTTTTTTACGCTTTTGCTTTGCTAATAATACGATTGCTTTTTTTGCGATGGTTTATACTTGTATATAAAGATATACGACTAAATGCCAAGATTGGGTGTGAGGCATTTCAATGTTATAGTCTAAGAATCATAATTAGAGTTACAGCATAACTAAATCGATAATTTTTATGTAAATTAGTTGCTTAAGAATAACAATTGATTTGTTTTGACTTTTTTATAAAAAGTTAATGACAACGCTGTCATTATTTGTGTAACATTAAATCAACAATGGGTCGAGGGATATTAGACTCGGTAGCATAAGAAAAAGCCGAAGCTGATAATAAAACAAGAGAGATTGAGGTCATTTGATGGTTGCAATAAGTGCAAATAAAGACCAGTTATACATAGGTATTGATGGTGGTGGAACTAAGTGTCGCGCGACAATTTTTAGTCACGAACAAGGTGTGTTAGGCACCGGTCTTGGTGGACCTGCAAATCCGCTTCATGGTTTGGACCGCACGTTAGAATCAATCATGGTGTCAACTCAATTGGCAATTGAGAATGCTGGTTTAAGCTTAAGCGAAGTCAATAATATGGTAGCTGGCTTAGGTTTGGCTGGTGTTAATTTACCGAGCCTGTATAAGCAAATTATCGAGTGGCATCACCCGTTTAAAAAAATGTATCTTACCACAGACTTGCACACCGCCTGTATCGGGGCTCACGAGGGAGAAGATGGTGCTGTAATAATTACGGGTACTGGTTCATGTGGTTTCTCTTATGTTAATGGCCAAAGCACTAATTTAGGTGGCCATGGCTTTGCGCAAGGTGATAAGGGGAGTGGTGCATGGATGGGGCTAGAAGCAGTTAAAGTGGCCTTGCTTGATTTAGATGGACTTGGCCCAAAATCTGCGATTACAGAAGCAGTTAAAGCCCAACTACAAGCTGAAGATGCAATGGCAATTGCAGAAAAAATGGCGGGTAAACCGTCGAGTGTTTACGCTACTTTAGCGCGCAGGGTGTTTGAATGTGCGAATGCTGGCGATGATGTAGCGATTGCAATTGTGAAAGATGGTGCAGGTTATATCAGTGATTTAGCCGCTAAATTATTAGAAAAAAATCCACCTCGTTTGTCGATGATTGGCGGGTTGGCTGAGCCGTTACAAGCCTGGCTTCGCCCAGAAATTGCAGCACGAGTTGAGTCACCAAAACAGCCGCCTGAGATGGGCGCTGTCTATTACGCCGAAAAATCATTTTTGGTTTAATCAAGGAGCAATAAATGGATCAGGTCTTTCATGTTGAGCGCTTATTTAATGGCGAATCATTTTTAGATACGGTTACCCTTACGATTGCCTCTGGTAAAATTCAATCAATTGAAACCGGTTTTGTTGGTGACGCGACTCAGCTTCGAGGTTTAGTTATCCCTGGATTCATTGATGTTCAGGTCAATGGCGGCGGCGGGGCATTTTTTAATGCCGAACAAACGCCAGCCTGCTTAGATAAAATGGCTAAAGCTCATGGTCGTTTTGGTAGTACAGGTTTAATGCCCACTCTTATCACAGATAAAGTTGAAGTGATGCAAGCTGCCGCAGATGCGACCGCACAAGCTATTGCTGATAATGTCGCTGGTGTTTTTGGCATTCATTTTGAAGGCCCCCATTTATCGTTGCCTAAAAAAGGCACGCATAGTGAGCAATATATTCGCCCGATTTCAGAAGCTGAATTTGCAGTGTATGCGCGTCAAGATCTCGGTATTAAAATGGTGACTTTGGCCCCTGAAAATGTCTCTGTTACGGATATTAAACGTTTAGTATCGTATGGTGTAAAAGTGTGTTTAGGCCATACGAATGCAGATTTTGAGACAACCCAAGCTGCATTGCAGGCTGGTGCTGACGGTTTTACGCATTTATTCAATGCTATGTCAGCGTTTACTTCTCGTGAGCCTGGTGTTGTGGGGGCTGCGCTTTGGGATAACAATAGTTGGTGTGGTTTGATTGTTGATGGGCACCATGTTCACCCAACTGCGGCTAAATTAGCCATTCGTACAAAAGCACAAGGTAAAATACTTCTTGTGACTGATGCTATGCCTCCAGTGGGTACGGATTTAACTGAGTTTGACTTCTTTGATGGTCGTAAAGTGATTCGTACTGGCGACCGTTTAAATTCAACGACTGGTGAGTTAGCTGGCTCAGTGCTCGATATGGCCAGTGCCGTCAGAAATACGGTCAATACCCTTGATGTTTCCCTCGCAGAAAGTGTTCGAATGGCTTCATTATATCCTGCAGAGTATTTAGGGCTACAAGCGAGTAAAGGGCGTTTACTGGCAGGTTTTGACGCAGATTTTGTTGTGCTTGATGAAACCTTGCATGCAACACACACCTATATTGCGGGCCAACTCATTTGATAACAGTTCCTGGAATAAAAAACCCCGTTTAGCAATAAGCGGGGCTTTTTTGTTTTTAAGTATAAGAGAAATAAGAATGACAACAACACAAGACAAACCACAAAAACGTCGCTTAGCGTCGTTAGATGCATTACGTGGCATGGATATGTTTTGGATACTCGGTGGAGAAAAAATCTTTGCCGCTCTATTCATTTTAACGGGCTGGACGGGTTGGCAAGTTGCCCATGCACAGACCTTGCACAGTAACTGGCATGGCTTTACATTTTATGATTTGATTTTTCCACTTTTCATCTTTTTAGCGGGGGTGGCAATGGGGCTTTCGCCTAAACGTATCGATCACCTGCCATTTTCTGAGCGCCGAATATATTACGCTAAAGCATTGAAGCGGTTATTTTTATTGGCTGGCTTCGGGGTACTTTATAATCATGGCTGGGGGACAGGGATCCCAGTAAACCTTGAAGAAATCCGTTACGCGAGTGTCTTAGGTCGTATTGCTGTTGCGTGGTTCATTTGCGCGATGCTGGTGTGGCATACCAGTTTACGGACACAGATAATTACTGCCGTTGGTGTATTGTTGGGCTATTGGGTTTTATTGTGCTTTATCCCGGTACCAGGTGGACAAGCTGGACAGCTAACAATGGCAGGTACATGGAATGCATGGGTTGATCAGCACTTGTTACCGGGCATTAGCTATCAAAATCGGCCAACCGATCCTGAAGGACTTTTATCGAATGTCCCGGCTGTCGTTAATGCATTGATGGGCGTTTTTGCTGGCCGATTAATTGCAAAAGCCAATGAACTGGGCGAGTGGAAAACCGTGGGATATTTATTTAGCGCGGGTTTAGTGAGCTTAGTCTGTGGTTGGACGTGGGACTTAGCCTTCCCGGTGAATAAAGATTTATGGACCAGCTCGTTTGTTTTGGTCACCGTGGGTTGGAGTTTACTATTTTTAGCGAGCTTTTATGCGGTTGTTGATTTACTCAATACACAAAAATATTTTTACCCATTTGTGATCATAGGTGCCAACTCGATAATTATTTATTTAGCATCGAGCTTAGTTAAATGGGAATACATTGCGCAAAGTGTGTTTGGTGGCGTAATCCGGGCAGGCGGAGAGTCATGGCAGCCGATATTATCCGTTCTTGCCTTATTAGCCGTGCAATTACTTGTATTGCATTGGCTCTATAAACGTAAAATTTTGATTAGTGTTTAAGCTCCTTTAGGGTGAAATAAACACAAATATGTAAAAAAACGCGTTAATGGTCTTTACAAAAAAGATCATTAACGCAATAATGACAGCGTTGTCATAATGGTTTAAACCTATTGTCGTTTTATCCCGATTAGGTTTTGATCTATGGTTAATCCAACTGCACGGACGGGTTAATCATAGATCCCATTTTTTTCTCAACTCCTAACTCGAGCCCAGTCATATGCAAATAGTCATCCTGAAAGACGCCGCAGAGGTTGCACAATATGGTGCGCAAATCTTTGCTGATCAAATTAATAAAAAAGCAGACTCAGTAATAGGATTAGCGACAGGCTCAACGCCGGTTGCTTTGTATCAAAATCTGATTAGCCGTAACCAAGCGGGTGAAGTGAGTTTTGCAAATGTAACCAGTTTTAATCTTGACGAATATTTAGGCTTAACGGGGGATCATCCGCAAAGCTATCGCTTTTTCATGAATGAACAATTGTTTGATCATGTGGACATCAATAAAGCCAATACATTTGTACCTCCAGGTGATGCAAAAAATCCACTTACCGCCTGTAAAGCGTATGAAGAAAAAATTGTCGAAGCGGGTGGCATTGATGTGCAATTACTTGGTATTGGTCGCAATGGCCACATTGGTTTCAATGAGCCTTCATCTGGTTTAACGTCTCGTACACGAGTAAAAACACTGACCAAAGAAACAATTGATGATAATGCACGATTCTTTGCGGCAGATGAGTACCAACCGCACCTTTCGATTACGATGGGGATCGGCACCATTTTAGATTCGCGCAAAGTTGTGTTACTTGCGACTGGAGAAAACAAGGCTGATGCAGTTCAAGCGATGGTTGAAGGCCCGTTAACCGCTTCTTGCCCAGCTTCTGCATTACAAATGCATAAACATGCAGTGATTGTCATAGATGAAGCTGCGGCGAGTAAACTTGCCGATGTTGATTTTTACAAACACATCGAAGCTGAAAACCAAAAGTTATTGGCGCAATTAGCAGCGCTATAAGCTATTTTGAGCATAAAAAAGGCCGAAAGGTCTTTTTTTATGTTGCAGGTGCTACATATTGTGTAGCGAAAGTTTGCTGATTTTGTTAGTCTGGCAGACCTATTCATTAATTGGAGGCTGTTTATGGCGTTACCCATCCCAGGTCAAGCAGTGCGTGGTTCTAAAACGGGTAAGCCTATTATGGCTTTGTTTGATTTACTTGGCCGTACTTGGAGCCTGGGTATTGTTTGGCAATTGCGCCACGAAAATGCCACGTTTAGGCAATTGCAGTTACGTTGTGAAGCTATTTCACCGACCTTACTTAATTCACGGTTAAAAGAGCTGATTGCGCTGCAATTAGTGATGAAAACATCGCAGGGCTATGCTTTGTCGGCCCATGGTTCAGAGCTCGCAAAATTGATTGAGCCCATGGCAGATTGGTCACATCAGTGGGCATCGATGCTCACAGCAAGGAGTGAAGATGTTTAATTACGCCCAAATGAACTTAGATCGCGCCACTCAACAGCGTAAAGATGCCACTTGGCTCGAAGAAAAAAAACACGCTGGCAGTCAATGGGTATTAACGTATCAAGATAAAAACTTATTTCTATGTGATCAGGCTGTTCCTGTTTTTTTAACTCGTGAGCGCTTAGGCTCTCTTGATACTTCGCATGCAATTTTTTTAGGCCATCAAGACGATGAATACTTTTTTGCTTTGGATGTGACTGATTGTGATGAAACCACATTAAAAGCCATTGGTTATTTTGGCGAGTTTGTTGACTTACGACGATATGGTGGGACTATTTTCGGTGAACAAGCATCGATATTGGCGCTATCACGTGGATTGAGTTATTGGCATCGAACCCATCGTTTTTGTGGTCGATGTGGCGCACAAAACCGCTTAGCAGAGGCTGGTCATGCAAGGCGCTGTACTGATAAAACATGTCATCATTTAACCTTTCCGCGCACCGATCCCGCTGTTATCATGTTGGTGACAACAGTGTTTGAAGATGGCGAAGAGCGGTGCTTACTGGGGCGGCAGCAAAACTGGCCGGCGGGTGCTTTGTCTACGCTTGCAGGGTTTGTAGATCCGGGTGAAACACTCGAACAGGCAGTGGCACGAGAAGTCATGGAAGAAGCTGGCATTACTGTGTCTCAAGTTCAGTATTTGGCTTCTCAGCCTTGGCCTTTTCCTTCATCCATTATGTTGGGCTTTATTGCAAAGGCGAGTTCACAAACAATTCAAGTCGATCAAGATGAGCTCGAATATGCTCAGTGGTTCACGAAAGCGCAACTAGACACTTTTGCGGAGTGGGAACAAGACACTGAAGGGTTTAAATTACCGCGCGAAGATTCTATTTCGCGGTTTTTAATAGAACATTGGCGACAACAAGATTAATACCAGCATGCCTAGACGTGTAAGGGAGAAATTGATGAAAAAAGATACGCAAATAGTTTCAACAGGGCGAAAAAAAGATTACACCCATGGGGTGGTCAACCCGGTCGTACAACGTGCATCAACCATCGTGTTTGATTCGGTTGCTCAAATGAAAGATGCAGTTAAAAATCGCGCAAATAAGACTTTGTTTTACGGTCGTCGTGGCACGACCACACATTTTGCACTGCAAGATGCGATTACTGAGCTAGAAAATGGTGCAGGTTGCGCACTTTATCCTTCTGGTGCGGCTGCAATTAGTAATGCGATTATCTCATTTGTTAAAAGTGGTGATCATATTTTAATGGTCGATACCGCGTATGAGCCTACCCGTGATTTCTGTCGTGTAATTTTGAATAATATGGGGGTTGAAACCACTTATTACGATCCGTTAATAGGTGAAGGCATTCGTGATTTAATTCGTCCCAATACACGGTTGCTGTTTTTAGAATCGCCCGGCTCCATATCGATGGAAGTCCAGGACGTGCCGCTTTTAAGCCGTATTGCCCATGAACACAATATGGTGGTGATGCTCGATAATACCTATGGCAATGGCTATCATTTTAAGCCGCTTGATTTCGGGGTGGACATCAGTATTCAAGCTGCCACTAAGTACATTGTAGGTCATTCCGATGTGATGATGGGCGTTGCGGTGGCGAATGAAAAACATTGGGCACAATTGCGTGAAAATTCTTACTTAATGGGGCAGTGCACTTCGGCAGACGATGCGTATTTAGCGCTCAGAGGTTTGCGTACGTTATCTGTTCGGCTTCAGCAACATGAAAAAAGTGCATTAAAAATTGCCAATTGGCTGAGCACTCACCCATTGGTTGATCACGTTCGCCATCCTGCACTTGAGACGTGTCCGGGCCATGAGTATTTTAAACGCGATTTTTCAGGCAGTAATGGTTTGTTCTCTTTTGTAATGAAAACGGGCAATCAAGCTGCGATTAATGCGTTACTTGACGGTTTACATCATTTTAAAATGGGTTATTCGTGGGGGGGATTTGAATCACTCATTACTGCGAGTATGGGGCTTGAAGGCCTACGAAGTGCAACTGGTTGGGCACATGGCCCAGTGATCCGCATTCATGTTGGTTTAGAAGACTGCGATGATCTGTTGGATGATCTTCAGCAAGGGCTGGCACAGTATCAGGCACATTTATAATCTGCTGTGAGTAAAAGCAAAGACAATGAATACTAACAAGCCTGCACCTGCAGGCTTTTTTGTATAAAAAAGGGACAAAAAATACTTTTTAACAAATAAAGACTCGCTTTCGAACTTGGCAATGTTTAGTCTGTATTGATAACTAATAAAGAGAAAAAATATGTTAATACAACAAAGTATTAACCGCACTTGGTGTTTAGCAACCTTTGAGGTGGTGCGGTTATTTTTTACTAAACGTGGTTTATTAGCGCTCGCTGCTTTTGCCACTGTGTGGTTTGTGATTTTACGTTACCCCGTGAACTCGGCAGTGTCGATTGTATCTTCAGAAGACTTTCGGCAAATGGCAATGCAAATGTTCGGTGTATTGGGGTTATCTGAATTGCTGACTTGGAAAGTGCCCGAACTCGCGATCTATTGGTTAGTGGCATTGTATTCCTTTCCTGTTTTTGCCTTATTTGCGTCGAGTGATCAGACTTGCTCAGATCGAACCCGGGGTACGCTGCGTTTTATTACATTGCGTTCAACCCGTAATGAAGTGGTCTTTGGCCGTTTTCTTGGTCAGCTACTGATAGTAACAGCACTGATTGCGCTTACTTTATTAGCAACAGTTACGATGGCTACTTACAGAGAGGGCGCAATGTTTGTGCCGGGCTTAACCAAAGCAGCTTTGTTATTTAAAGAGTTAGTATTAGCTGTGTTGCCTTTTATTGCTTTGATGGCGTTTCTGAATAGCTTTATTCGTTCGTCAAAATTGGCCATTGTAATGTGCGTACTGTTTTATGGTATTGGCAGTGCACTAATTGCTATTTTAAGTCATTACATTCCGTTTTCTGAGTATTTATTATATATCTATCCAGGTTTTCAACTTAATGATGTAATCGGGCAACAAAGCTTTTCAATTGCTAACTATCTGATCCCGTTTATCCAAACTGTGTGTTATTTAGCCGCTGCCAGCTATGTAATGAAAAGGAGTGCATTATGAGCCAACTTATTACAGTAACAGGACTTAATCATTTCTTTGGAGCAAAACAGGCACTTAAAGAGGTCAGTTTTGATATTCAGGCAGGACAACCGGTAGCGTTGGTGGGCCCAAATGGGGCAGGTAAAACCACGTTATTTAGTATTTTGTGTGGTTATTTACAAGCGAGCTCTGGACAGGTTGAGATACTCGGGCATAAAGCAGGCAGTGCCGCATTGTTTGGTCAATTAGCGGCATTACCGCAAGATGCTGTATTGGATCCTCGTTTTTCGATTGCCCATCAGTTGAGCTTTTATGGGCGTTTACAAGGTCTCAGTGCCAAAGAAAGTAAACATGAGGCAATGCGTACTCTAGATTTAGTGGGTCTTAGTGAGGCGTTAAATGAAAAGCCTGCTGCACTGTCGCATGGGATGCGAAAAAGAGTAAGTATTGCGCAAACATTGATCGGCTCGCCAAAAATCGTCATGCTTGATGAAGCAACGGCGGGTCTTGATCCCATCCATGCTCGTGAAGTTCGTCAACTTGTAGCTGATTTATCGCAAGATATTACCTTTATTTTAAGCTCCCATGATTTAACTGAGCTTGAACGATTATGCCAACAAGTGTTGTATCTTGAACTTGGCCAAATGCATCAACATCAAACATTGGCTAGTGATACCACGCAAGGGTATTTAACTTTAGCAATGAGCCAGAAACAACCTGAGCTTATCGATACATTACAAGTGATGCCAGAAGTTGATAAGGTTACCATGCCACAAGACAGGGAATACTTGATCACCTTAGCACCGACTGTGTTGTGCCATGAAGCCGATATTAAAATTTTACAAGTGTGCCATCAACATCAATGGCGATATCGCAGTTTAGTTAATGGTAAAACATTAGAAAATCAGTTGTTTGAATAAAAAACAATCACAGTGCTTGTCATGTTAATACGATAAGTTAATTTATACTTGTTCAAAAAGTACGTAGGAGAACGAAATGGGTTTATTAAGTGGATTAATGGGAAATGCCAGCGAAGTCGATCAGGATGATTTAGATTCTTTACTTAACGACACAATAGTCGAAGGAGAGTCTGTTCAAAAAGCCTATAAAGTGATTCGTGATATGTTTATTTTTACCAATAAACGACTTATTTTAATCGATAAACAAGGTGTGACGGGCTCTAAAGTTGAAATGCTGACAATCCCTTACAGCAAAATCACTAAATTTAGTAAAGAAAGTGCTGGGCATTTTGATTTAGACGCAGAACTGAAAATTTGGATTGGCTCTGAGCCTCAGCCATTGGTCAAAGAGTTTAAAGCGGGTGATAACATCAATGATGTTTATCGTGTGCTTGGGCAATTTGTTTTATAAACTTACCACCACTCAGCACTCGGCATTTAAATGACTCGCTTTGTGCTGATTTTATAATTGTAATGATCAGGAACGTGAGCAAAGTTATTTAACGCGCTCAGTGAAAGGAACAAAAAGAATGAAAAAGTTAATTGCGTTAGCTTGTTTTGCTAGCGCTCCGGTAGCGGTTGCTGCCGATTATCAGACCTTTGCCAGCTTAAGTTATGTTGACAGCAAAGCTTCTGGTTCTGATGGGTTTGTATTTAATGCGACACATTATTTTGCAGCGCAAACCACTGGCGGAGTGATGGATGAGTTTGGTTATCTCGATACAGACTCAAAAATATTCACTGAGCTAAATAATTTAGGTACTGACGAACTGTTATCAGTTGGCGGTGAGTACTTTTATAATGAAAATTTTTTCGTTAATGGTTCATATGCTCGTTATGGTAACTCAGATGCGAATAGTGTTGGTTTAGGCTATTTGTTCAATAGCAATTTAAAGCTCAGTGTTTTTCGATCAGACAGTGATAATACCGATGATCAGTTTCACATCAATGCAGCTTATAACCATCAATTAACTGGCAAAGACTATGTTGGCGTGACGCTTGAGAGTGATACAGATTTTGATGCGCAACAAATCTCTGCGCGCTATTTTACGGCTTTATCAGAGCAACAATTTTTAGCCCTTGATGCCTCAATTCATCATACAGACTATGATGATGTTTTTAGTGCAGAAGCGAATTATTATTTTAACCCAGCGCTGTCTGTGGGAGTCGGTGTCAGTGACTCTGAATGGTTAGTTAAAACGAAAATGTATATTGATAACCACATTGCAATTTTCGCCAGTTATCAAGATGAGCAAGAGCAGTTTCAAATTGGTGTGTCTGGCCAATATTAATCGCTCTTTTTTCGTTATTTCCTAGCAAAAAAGCTCGTTCAGTACTGAACGAGCTTTTTTATTGCGAAGTTGCTAGCAATTAGTCGTGCTTACCAACCACATTGACGATCTTTATTTTGTTCATCTAGATACGTTTGCAGCGGTGCGAAGTAATCTAAAATTGCGGTCGCATCCATTTCAGGTTTACCTGTCACTGATGCTAATGCTTCTTGCCATGGACGACTTGAACCCATTTCAAGCATGGTATTCAAACGCTCACCAGCTTCTTTTGAGTTGTAAACAGAACAACGGTGAATGGCTTCTTTATTGCCTGCAATTTCACATAAGCTTCTGTGGAATTCAAACTGTAAAATATGCGCTAGGAAATAGCGAGTATAAGGTGTATTACCTGGGACATGGTATTTCGCACCTGGATCAAAGTCAGCTTCGGTACGTGCAATAGGTGCTTTAACACCTTGGTATTTTTCACGTAGATCCCACCAAGCTTGGTTGTAATTCTCAGGCGTAACTTGGCCTGAAAATACTTGCCAGCGCCATTGGTCGACTAATAAACCAAATGGAATAAAGGCAACTTTATCCATTGCCATTTTCATTAATAAACCAATATCTTTTGATTCATCAGGTACTTGGTCCAGTAAACCAATCTCTTTTAAGTAACCCGGTGTTACAGAAAGCGCGATAGTATCACCAATGGCTTCGTGGAAACCGTCGTTAGCACTTTCTTGATAGTATAAAGGCTGGGTGTTGTAAGCACGTTGGTAGAAGTTATGTCCTAACTCATGGTGAATGACCGAGAATTCTTCGCCCGTGCGCTGAATACACATTTTAATACGTAGATCATCTTTACTGTCTAAGTTCCACGCTGATGCATGGCATTGTACGTCACGATCTTGCGGTTTTGTGAATAAAGAACGCTCATAGAATGTGGCAGGTAATGGCTCAAAACCCATAGAAGTGAAGAACTTCTCGGCACCTTTGACCATAGTTAATTCATCGTAGTTATGCTTTGCTAATAACTCAGTCACATCATAGCCTGGATCGGCGTTTTCAGGAGCGACTAAGTCATACACATTGCCCCAAGTTTGCGCCCACATATTGCCTAATAAATGTGCAGGTATAGGTTGATCTTGCGGCACTTTATCGGTGCCATATTTTTCACCTAATTTAGCACGAACATGACAGTGGAGAGAGTTGTAAAGTGGTTTGACTTGGCCCCAAATTCGGTCTAGTTCTTTGGCGAAATCATCAGCTGGCATGTCATATTTACTGCGCCACATTGCGCCTGTATCGACATAGCCTAACTCTTTAGCACCTTCGTTGGCGAGGGAGACCTGTTGCTCATAAAGTGGACGCATTGGTTTAGACACTTGGCGCCAACCTTGCCATAAATCGAGTAATTCATCGTAGTCACGGCTTGTGGCCATTTTTGCTGTCATATCGCCAAGGCTTAAACAGTCACCTTCTGCTTTACAGTATTTACCTTTGCCGTATAAACCACCTAATTCAGCCATCAATTTTGACAGCTCTGCATTTTTAGCTTCGTCTTGAGGCGCAGCAAGTGTCAAAGCTTGTTTGAGTTTTTCGAGTTTGCGACGTGTGTCAGCATCTAATTCGAGGGCGTTAAACTTAGCCGCTTCATTGGCTAAACGAACCACAGTTGCAGTCATTTTTTCGTTTACAGCAGCAGATAATTCAGAGGTATCATGGGTGATGAAGTTAGCATAAACCCATTCGGCACGACTTGACTCTAAATAGAGGGCTTTGAGTTCTTTTTCTGAGGTAATAAGAAATTGTTTGGCGTCATCAGCGGTCACGCTTGTTGCTACCACAGGAGCTATCTGGCTCGTTTGTTCATTATTGCAGCCGACGAGAGTCAAGCTACTGCTTACCACTAGCGCGGTTAAGCTTAATTTAAAGATCTTTGTTTTCATGGTGTTTCCCGAAACATTTTTATTGTGTGGTCTGCATCATAACAGGGCAGTGATGGTGGGTAAATTGCTATAGATTGATCCTGAAATCCGATTTCGAAAAATATTTAAAAAACTTAGTATTAACAAACAATTATTAAGTTATGATAGGCATAATGTAAATCAAACGCAGCGAGCTTATCCTCTTGCCATGTAAATTTTACAGGGTGTGAAGTCGAATGAGACAACAACAAGACTTTACAGCGCATCAGGCTATACTTAACGGCAGTATTTTGTATTCACTAAAAAGGGATCTTGTATGTCTATTTTAATTCTCTTGATTGTGGCGGTGATCGTCATTTTCATGGTCACTGATATTCGCATGAGTTTAATCAGCCGACCAGCTTTTAAATTTTTTAAAAAAGTGTTACCGCCGCTCTCACAAACTGAGCGAGAAGCGATGGAAGCCGGGGATATCTGGTGGGATGGTGAGTTATTTACAGGCACACCTGATTGGCAAAAGCTGCACGGTTACGCCAAACCAAAACTATCAGAAAAAGAGCAGGCTTTTCTTGATAATCAAGTCAAAACATTATGTAACATGCTTGATGATTATAAAATTGTTCATCAAGACAAAGACATGCCACAAGAAGTGTGGCAATACCTCAAAGATGAAGGTTTTTTTGCACTGATTATCCCAGAAAGTTATGGTGGCCAAGACTTCTCTGCAATCGCTAATTCCACCATAGTGTCAACTATTGCCACTAAAAGCTTAACAGCAGCCGTAACCGTGATGGTACCCAATAGCTTGGGCCCAGGTGAGTTACTGATGCATTACGGTACCGATGAGCAAAAAGAGCGCTGGCTTCCGAGCCTAGCAAAAGGGAAAGATGTCCCCTGTTTTGCTCTGACCGGTCCTGAAGCTGGCTCAGATGCGGGTTCGATTCCTGATACTGGGGTTGTGTGTGAAGGTGAGTACAATGGCGAAACAGTTATTGGGCTGAGACTCAATTGGTCAAAACGGTACATCACGTTAGCCCCTGTTGCCTCGGTACTTGGTCTTGCGTTTAAAATGTCTGATCCAGATGGCTTACTTGGTGGTGAAAGCGACATAGGTATTACCTGTGCGTTGATCCCAACCGACCATCCTGGCGTTGAAATTGGTGAGCGTCATTACCCGATGGCGATGGCATTTATGAATGGTACAACCTACGGTAAAGATGTGTTCATTCCGCTAGATTGGATCATTGGCGGCCCTGATTTTGCTGGGCGTGGTTGGCGAATGCTCGTTGAGTGTTTGAGTGCAGGGCGTGGTATTTCATTACCTGCGCTGGCCAGTGCAACAGGTCATTTAAGTGCTCGTATGACCGGTGCATATGCCTATGTACGTAAACAATTTGGTTTATCGATTGGGAAATTTGAAGGCGTTCAAGAGTCGTTAGCGCGTATTGGTGGTCATACCTATGCACTTGAAGCCATGCGTTTAATGACAGCGGGGGCAATAGACATGAAATTGAGCCCGTCGGTTGTCACTGCGATTGCTAAATATCACATGACTGAAATGAGCCGCACGGTAGTCAATGATGCATTTGATATTCATGCAGGTAAGGCGATTCAACTTGGCCATAACAACTACTTAGCGCATGGTTACATGGGAGTACCTATTTCCATTACGGTTGAGGGGGCAAATATTCTAACCCGTAATTTGATGATTTTTGGACAAGGTGCGACTCGTTGTCACCCATATGTGCTTAAAGAAATGGAAGCGGCGGCGAATGAAGATTCTGAAGCTGGCTTAAAACAGTTCGATGAACTGTTAGTGAAACATATTTTATTTGCAGGCAGTAATGCCACTATGGCGTTATTCCACGGATTAACTGCGGCACATTTTAACTCGACTCCTGTATCGGGTCTGACCGCGAAATATTATAAACAGCTCGGTCGCATGAGCCGTGCGCTGGCAATCTGTACAGATGTCTCCATGCTGATTTTAGGGGGAGAGTTAAAACGAAAAGAGATGATTTCAGCTCGTTTAGGTGATGTTTTAAGTCATTTGTACATTGCGTCTGCTGTGTTAAAACGCTATGAAGATCAAGGGCGTCAGCAGTCAGATTTACCGTTTGTTCAATATGCTATTGAACACAGCTTGTACGAAATTGGGCAGGCGATTTATGGTTTTTGTAATAACTTCCCGAATAAGTTTATCGGGTTTGCGTTAAAGCGTTTAGTGTTCCCACTCGGTAATAGTTACAAAAAACCAAGTGATGATGCCGCGCAGCAAATTTGTGTACATATGCAACAGCCCGGCGTGATGCGAAACCGTTTAACACATTTATGTTATATCGATGATAATGCGGGCACAGGCGTGATGGAGCAGGCGTTTCAAGCGATGTATCGCTGCGAAGGTTTGTTTGCCAAACTCAGTAAAGCGCAGCATAAAGGGCAACTTCCTAGCAAAGTTTCAATTGTAGAGCTAATAGAAAAAGCGAAATTTAGTAAGCTTATTAGTGAGGATGAAGCTGAAACGATGTTAGCAGCCAATGAACTGCGTTTATTAGCTATCAATGTCGATAATTTCGCTCCGGGTGAACTTGAAGGAAAGAAAGCGAAATCGTCCAAGTCAAAAAAGTCTAAAGCTGCATAGATCAGTTTGATTTAAAATGAAAAAAGCCAACATGACGTTGGCTTTTTGTTATCTGCCATAAGGATCGTCGATAATTTTTTCAACAAACCATGTAGATTTTACTTTTATTAGTTTAATACTGCGCATATCGTCAACTTTGTTCCCATTGAGTTGCCCAGAAAAAATCAGTGTAATCGTGGCGTTATCTCCGTATATCTTGCGAACAGAACGACTCGTTTGATCGACTTCAAGGTTGACGCTGTCAAATTGCATATTGATGACATTACGAGCAAATTGTTTAGTTGAACCATAAGATTGAATAATGCGCGCAAGTTTAGGGGTCGACATTTCCATCACTTTTGCCAAATCTTGATCATTATACATGGCATGGAAAAAAGTAATCGCGGCGTATTCAGGGGTGTTAGTGTCACCTTTAATATCTGGGCCATCATCCCCACAGGCCATCAAAAATAAAGCACAAGTCGCCATGAGCATTGAACGTACGTAGGACATAGATTGTTACCCTTTAATATATATTGGTTTTTGTGAATACCTTATAACTATATCAGCTCAAAAGGGATGCGCAAACCTATCATCAAAGCAAAAAAAAGGGCACTTACGTGCCCTTATTCAGATACTTACCGATTATTGGACGAGTTCTTGATCACTAAACTCTTCAGCAAATAAAGGAGATGTTAAATAACGCTCAGCTGAGCTTGGTAAAATAACGACAATATTTTTGCCGGCATTTTCTGGCTTTTCAGCAATTCTGATTGCTGCAGCAACAGCGGCACCAGATGAAATACCAGCCAGAATACCTTCTTCTTTCATTAGACGATGTGCTGTTGCAATGGCTTCTTCGTTAGACACTTGCTCTACACCATCAATCATCTCTAAATCAAGGTTACCAGGGATAAAACCAGCGCCGATCCCTTGGATTTTATGAGGACCCGGTTTGATTTCTTGACCCGCTAATTTTTGAGAGATTACTGGAGAGTCAACAGGCTCTACAGCGATAGATTTAACATTTAAACCTTTCTCTAGTTTAAGGTAACGGCTTACCCCAGTGATCGTTCCACCAGTACCCACACCGGCAATAAAGAAATCAACATTACCGTCAGTCGCTTCAAAGATTTCTGGACCGGTCGTTTCAAAATGAATTTTAGGGTTGGCAGGGTTTTCGAATTGTTGCAATAAGATATATTTTTCAGGCTCTGCTTGCTGAATTTCTTGTGCTTTTTCGATAGCTCCTTTCATACCTTTAGCACCTTCAGTTAACACTAAATTTGCACCTAAAGCTTTAAGCAGCTTACGTCGCTCTAAACTCATCGTATTTGGCATAGTTAGCGTTAGTTGGTAACCACGTGATGCAGCAACAAATGCGAGGGCGATCCCCGTGTTACCTGAAGTAGGTTCAATAATTTGCTTGTCTTTAGTTAATTCACCAGACTTTTCTGCTTCCCAAATCATCGAAGCACCGATACGACATTTAACGCTGAAGCTTGGGTTACGTGCTTCAACTTTGGCAAAAACATTACCTGAAGTAACACGGTTTAATTTAACAAGCGGTGTGTTACCAATTGCCAGAGAGTTATCATTAAAAATTTGAGACATGTGCTTTCCTTATAGTTGATCCGATTAGGAATCTATTAAAACTAGCATACAATTATGGCTTAAAAAAAGAAGGAAGGATTGGCTATAACATATATCAATTAAGCTTACCTTTTTGGGTATAAAAAAGGGCCGCAGCCCTTTAATTTACAGTAACCATGCGTAACTGAGTTTTAAAAATATAGATCGCTCAGCGCGCTTAAGTAGTTCAATTTCATCATCACGATAGCCATTATCAGAATAGCCAGCAAAAAAGACCGTTTGTGGATTCACTTTATATGAATACAGCAGCTGAGTCGAAAAGCTTTGGTAGCGCTCATTGACAGGCTTGAGGTAATTATCTGTATTGCGGTCTATATCAGTATAGATAAATGCTAGACGTAAAAAGCTTTTAATATCAAATTGATAAGTTATACGTGCATCGGTTAAGTTGGCCGTGAATAAATGAGCATTAGCCGCATTCATTTTTTCATAAGTGTGGCGGAGCTTAAGTTCCAGGTGACGGGTTAAATTGTAATTAACAACAGGGCGTATTCGAACACGCTCACCAATCCGATTGTTGGTGAGATCGATTTGATCCCCTGAAGACACATTTACACTCATGAATAAACCTGCAAGTGGCTTTATTTCAGCATAGAGGGCAACTAAATCTTCATCAAAGAGTGTGGTATTGCCATCGATCGCCAGAGAACTTTTATCATGACGAAGCCCAGTTCTTTGGCGTTGCATGATCTCAAATTGTAAATAACTTTGTAAGGGGCCATTGATCGAGAAGCTGGCTTGTAGTTCTTTTTCGAGTAACTCTTGATTATCGTTGTGACTAATATCCCAGTCACTGTAAAACTCCATGCGATTCCACCAGCTTTTATCATCACCGTACCAACGGTAGCGTCCACCAGTGACAAATTTATTAAAATCCACTTGGCCCATAAATCCAAGATCGGCCCGAAAATCATCGCCAATATTGCTGTAATTAGAAAAAGCCATCCAATGCTTTTCGTTATGTTCATAGCTGATACGATAAGCGTTATCGGTCAAAGGTGTTTCCGATAGCACTCTTAAAAGTGGTTCACTGTAGGCACAGTCATTGCCAATTTCACATTCAGTTTCTTCAGGGTTATCGCATGTCTGAGCGCCACATAAATTATCGACAAACTCATCACTGTATTGAGTCTCTGATTGTGCATATTGAAAAACAAAGGTATCGCTGTCACTAAAGCGGTATTTGGTATCCAAGCTGACCATATAATTATGGTAATCGTCAGACTCTCTGGCAGTAGTGGTGGCCGCAATTGAAAAGTCATTAGAAAAGTCATAGCGGTAACGACCGGCCGCATTATTCGATTTATTATCGAGAGAGACAATGGTTGAACCTAAGTTGCCTGGAATGATTATATTACTTTGTTGGTCATTAGCGACAAATGCGGCAAAGTTATGTTGACCGACATTGCCTGTTACTTTCGCGCCAATGTCTGGTTCAGCCACATTGCGGGTGTAAATTAAGTCCCAAGGCGAAGCAAAATAATCAGCATTATCGGCAAAAAAAGCCCGTTTTTCGGGATAAAATAAAGCAAAATTATCATTGATGCTTAGCTGTGCAACGTCGGCTTCAACTTGAGAAAAGTCGGGGTTGATTGTGGTGTTGAGGGTAATATCGGGAGTGATCCCCCATTTTACATCTAAGCTTGGCTCGATATTAGACTCATCTTGCCATTCTGGTGCGGACGTACGCATATCACGTTGCTGGCTTTTTCCCATTACTAAAGCTGGTACTATGGTGAGGTTATTGCCTTGCTGGGTTTGCTCAAAGCCCGAGACCGTTGGCATTTGGCATATCCAACAATTATTGTTGTGATCGATTTTCATGCTTGATACACGCAGGCGTTCATTGCGCGGAATAAACCGGATAAACTCCATCGCCATTTGCTTCGTTTTTACACTGTCGTCAAAGTTTAATATACGCAAAGGAATGGCCACTTCAACGATATAACCTTGTGGCGTGATTTTACCTGCACTTTCCCAAATCCCATCCCAGGCATCGCTTTCTTGTTTTGTGAGCTCATTTTCAATTGAATCCATTTGCACGCCTAATGGATTTATAAAGAATTGATAAGCCAGTTTTTGATTATTAAATGAATCAATCTTTAAGCCTACTAAATCATCATTCCATGCCCGATCTCTATCGCGATAAAAGGCGCGGATTTTTTCAGGTGATGAATCATAGGCTTGATAGGCGACATAGAGCATTTCGCCATTTTCATAAACAAGTACATCCATTTTTTCTTCACTGGGGATATTCTCATAAGGCCAAGTAATATTATCGACGGTCAATGGGTGGGCGAGTTGCCAATGAGGTTCATCTAATACGCCATCAATGGTGGCATTTTTTGCAATGAAAGGAATGTTTATGTTATCGGCAGCAAACAATGGGAAAGTTAAAAAACAAAAGGCAGCAGCAACAGTGCGTTTTATCATGAAAGGTCCAAACAAATTTAATTTTATATCAATAATTGTGAATTAAATTAGGTGTAAATGTTTCGAGAATCAATTTTTTAACGATTAAATGCTTTTTTGTAAGATAGGATAACGATTACATAACAAAAAGGGCTGTGTCTAGCAGCCCAATCTCTTTTATATCAGTGGATGGGCTTTGCTTAACGCATAGCAAATACAATTAAACTTGGGAAGACAAAGAAAACTCCAAGCACATAACTGAGAGCCATCAATTTATTTTCAGCTCCTATCACCGCCAGTCGTTCTGCGGCTTTAAGCGGCAAATCACGTAATAGTGGAATACCATAAATAACCACGACAGCTAATACATTAAATAGTACATGAACCAAAGCAATTGTTAATGCCACCACTGCAGTGGGACCAGAGATAGCCGTTGCAGCAAGTAAAGCCGTGATGGTTGTGCCAATGTTCGCACCCAGTGTAAAGGGATAAATTTGTTTAGTTGAAAACATCCCGCTGCCAGCTAATGGGATCATTAAGCTGGTGGTCGTTGATGATGACTGAACCATCACAGTCACGACAGCACCAGAGGTGATCCCTGCAATCGGGCCTTTACCAATCGCGCTGTGTAAAATACCTTTGGCTTTACCTACCATGACTTGCTTCAAAATTTTACCAAGACCAGTTACAGAGACTAAAATTAAGCCAATTCCCAATAGGACTAAAGCGATACCGAGGCTTTTACCATCTAAGAAACCTAAAGCTGATTTGAAAAAATCAACACTTGGGCTGATCATAGCCTTCATAAAATTCATGCTTTTAAGCGATAAGTTTGCATCTGAAATAAACAGTTGCGACAAACTGGTTGCTATTTTTTCTAAAAAACCAAAAGCCAGTTCTAATGGTAAGAAAATAATGACCGCAAGGAGATTAAAAAAATCATGGACGGTTGAAGCACTGAATGCGCGTCTAAATTCGGCTTTTTCTCTTACATGGCCAAACGAGACAATTGTGTTGGTGATGGTGGTACCAATATTTGCCCCCATAATCATTGGAATGGCAATATTGAGCGGCAAGCCTCCTGCAACTAAACCGACGATAACTGAAGTCACCGTCGAGGATGATTGCACCAATGCGGTGGCTAATGCCCCCATTAATAACGCTACAAATGGATTGGTAGCAAAAGCAAAAATTTCTTTTGCGCCTTCAGAGCCACCAGAGAAAAGCTTAAAACCACTGCTGACAGTGCCGACTGCGACAAGCATCAAATAAACAAGAAACGCCACGCAAAACCAATTAAAGATTTTTTGAGGTAAACGAGGTTGTGTATGCATCATAAAGTGTCTCAGCCACAGCAAACATCATTTCTGCCTGGCTTGTTTAAGTGTTATTGCGTCCTGCAAAGTCAAAAATGAATCAGCGCAATTGTCGCACTCACTCTGTGTTGTGCGCATTAAACAGTAGCTTTGTTACAGTTATATTTCAGCTGCAGAACGCGAAAATAAAACTTTTATTAAAATAACTTAAAAGCTTTACCATCAATTGGTTAGATGTAGTTGATAATTAAAAAGTTGGAGGAGGGGATATAAAAGGCCTCAAAAATGAGGCCAACTATAATTATGCAAATTGCTTTTGATTGCTAAGTTTGGCATTTTCAGATTTGAGCTGCTCATTAAGGCTTTGCACTTGTTTGAGCTCATTCTCAAGCTGACGCGCTTTAGACTGAGCTTGCTCGGCACTATTGGTCAGGCGCTCGAATGTAGTCGTCGAGTTTTGTTTAATAAAATCAAGTTGCTCTGCGATGCGTTTGTTTTCAGAGACGGCTTTTTTAGCCTCTGTTTGTTCATTAATTAGTGCACTTTCAAGTTCTTTTATTTTAGCTATCGCTTGTTCGGAGTTAGTTGTCAGGCGCTCAATTGTCGAAGTTGAACTGTTTTTAATGAAGTTCATTTGTTTTGATAACTGAATGTTTTCATTTCTAAGTTCGGTCATCATTTGCTGAGAAGAAAGGACTTCTTCGCGGGCTTGTTCCACTTCCGTTTTTTGGCTGTTAAATGTTTCTTGCTGACTTTCGTTGACACGCTTGGCTTCAATGTTCTGTTTTTTGAGGTCTTCAATACTTTGTTCTGCAGCTTGTAAGTTTTGTTTTAGCTGTTTAATTGCTAATGTCGAATCTTCAAGTTCATTCCCATGTTGCTCAAACTGCGCTTCACTGGTTTTCAGCTTTTGTTTCAAGGTGCTGACTTCCGAAGTGAATGCTTCAACTTCCGCTTGAAGAGCGACAATGGTCTCTGCTTTTTGGCCAAGCTGCTCTGTTAATGATTGGCTTTTCGCTATTGCATCTGCAGTGGCTTTTGAAATTTGTTCATCGCGGTCGTCTACTAAAGACTTAATTTTCGAATTACTGTCAGTGGCTAGGGTCGCCAGTTTGTTTTCGAACTCATTTTTAAGTTCGCTGATCCGTTGTTCGCTCTGCTCTTGGGTGTTAGTTAAGACACTTTGATGCTTCGCGGTTAATTCACTGACGAGTTTTTCGTTTGATTGCGTAAGATCAGTGATATGTTTATCGTAATTTTGCTTGAGTTCAGCAATCGTTTGATTACGATTATCCGTTAGTTCGCTAATTAACGACTCGTAACCTTGTTTTAACTCTGATAATTCAGCAGCTGTAGAGTTACTTAAATTCGCTAATTTCTCTTCATAGCTATCTTTAATTTCTGAAATATTTTTTTGAGCATCGTGATTGAGCGCTAGAATCTGTTTTTCGTAATGGTTTTTAAGATCGGTAACTTGCTGCTGATTTTTTTGTTCAAGATCATGCAGGGTGTTGTCAAAGTTGACTTTATCTTCTTTTACTTGCTCTGTGAGGTCTTTCACAGATTGACGAAGTCCGCTTAATTCTGTTTCGGCTTCATCTAGGCTTTTTAATGAGAGATTTTCGACCTCTAATGCTTGCTCAAGTTGGGTATCTTGATCATGATTGAGCGCTTTGGCATAACGTTCGACTTCGTTTTTAAACGCATCTAAAAACCCTTCACTTAGGCCTGCTGGCTCTGAGTTAGCTTTTGAGTGTTCGTGTAATTCCTGACGCCATTGTTGATAAAACCCTAAAATTTTGGCTTGCGGGCCTGAAGACTGGGCGAGAATTTTGGCGGCGGTTACTTTTTTACCTGCAATTAAGAGTTCATCACAGATTTTTTTTATATCTTGGTAATTTGTTGTCATTGTTTTCCTCTACGCAAGTAGATACTTTACCATTTATAGGAAAAATTGTAGCTAGACTGTTTGTATGAATTTAATTGATAACTTGTTTTTTTTAATAAAAAAATGCTGCAAAACCTAGAGAAGAAGCACACTCAATGAAAATAGGGCACAGCGTCTTTCCAGAACAAATAATCAACAATTAAGATACAAATGTCATAATTGGGACATATGCTAAATTACGCTAATTTTCTCTGAGGATCAAGGAAGGAAATTGCCTCGTTAATACAATTACTTTGGTGTGTTGTGAGCGTGAGTATTCTCTGATTAACCTAGTTTGTTAACTCTCTGTTTATCAGTCAATTTCAAAATGAAAATTGTCATGAATTATGCATTTTGGTTGGTTTAATTTGTTGATTGTGAGTTCATTTTATTAGTTTTTGAATGTTTTTTAAGTCAATGTGTGTTTTGGCAATCGATTGGCTCTTGCACGCTTTTGTTTCAATTAAAGTCAATTGATTCACACTTTGCTATCCATCGGCAGAGACAACTCAAAATCTATCACTCCCTTTTTGGGTAATTGTCATGAAAATGACAAGTAAAAGTCAAAAAAATGCCATTGAATCAGGTTACCTTTTGCGCAAATGTAAAGGAGAGACCATGTTACGATTAAAAAAACGCCCTTCTATTGTTCATACACGTAGCAGTGCGAATAAAGTTTACGTGCCAGATAATGCCAGAGATAATCACTATTTACTTGTGTCATTTCGACCCGAAGATGTGGCACTGACAACGGTGAATTCCGGAGATAAGCAGGCTGTTTCGCATTATTATCGCCAATTTAGTGAACGATTCTTTTCATTATGTCAACGCAGTGAATTACATAATACGCATATCATCGCCAATGGTAAATTAGCAAGAGTTCGCTATGGTGAGGAGCAACAGCATATTGAAACCGAAGAACAAATTATTTTTTTCTACCACCCAGCTATGCACACCGGGCATCATTTATTTGTAGATGAAAACAAGGCTGTCGATAAAATTGATTTGTTGTTTTTAGCCAATGGTGAGCACCTTCGAGAGAATGCTTATTTATTTCATCAGCAAGTTATGGCGTTAATGGCTGAGTTTGCTTTGTTAATGAATGTGCCGCTCAGTCAGATTAAAGTTAAAGATCATCAACATTTAACCTATGACTTATATGCCCATGAGCGAGGGCATAAACAAACAAAGACTCATGGTTTGAGACAGCTTCGTTATCGGTATCAGGAGCAAGGGCTTGAAATTAGTCAGCAAAGTAACAACTTGACGTATGCAATAATCAATATTCCTGTCACGTTAACGATGCGCCAAAAAATTCACCAACAATTTGATGAGACACAACGCTATCGCGACTTTTACCTGTCAGTGCAAGCGCAAGTTTCGCAACTGTGTCACCAATATGGCATGTCGCATTGGGTGCTTGTGGCCAACGGCCAAGTCCCTTTAATTCGAGCAACCTCTCAGGATCCTCAAGGGCAACGCCGAGAGTTGTTGGATGTGAGTGTAGATGCAATCCAAGCCAATCAGCCGATAGTGTATGTGGACGACAGTCAACTGGTGGATAGTTTAAGTTTGGTTTTTATTGCGACAGAGCAAGATATCCAGCGCAATGGCTATGGAAAATTTGTGAATCAGCTGAGCTTTTTAATCAAAGAGTTGAGCTTATCACTTGGCTTAGAGTCCCAGCGCGATGCGCTGATATTGCGCTTTTTTCAGCATTTATCGTATCGGTTAGCCGAAGAAACATAGACTTTCGTCTCAATATTATCCGTTTCATAGAGTATGGTAAGCTGCTTTTTTAACATTGAGAATGAGGATAGAAAATGGAACAGTTTGAACTTGTCACAGTGGGTAAGGCAGCCAATGTATATTTTGATGGCCAAGTGACTAGCCGTACGGTCACGTTTAAAGATGGGAGTCGTAAAACACTGGGAATTATGCAGCCCGGTGAATATGAGTTTTCGACTGCGTTAGCTGAAGTGATGGAAATCACACAAGGGCAACTGGATGTATTATTGCCTGAGCAAACGCAATGGAAAGCAATTAGTGCGGGCGAGTTGTTTGAAATTGGCGCTAACCAATCTTTTAAAGTCAAAGTGCATTCCATTACAGATTACTGTTGCTCATACTTCGAGTAAAATTTGCCATCATTAGATATAAGAGGCGAAGGCCTCTTTTTTATTGATAAAAAAATTCGCTCTTTTAAATAAGAACTTTTTATTCGTCAAAAACAATAAACTTGTTTATCCTCAAATGATTAACTGTTTTAAAGGATGTTCAAGTGAAATATATATTATGCTTCATCTGCTTGATTGTTGTGGCGAATGCTGAGGCGACGGCTGCTAAATTACAATCAGGGCCTGTTATTACGCCTTTCGGTAAATATTACCCTGTTGACTCGGCTTTGGCTTTAAGCTCAGAGACACGTTTTAAAGTGGTATTTGATGTGAGTGAGCAAACAGGAACGAAAAAAGAAAATCGCTATTTCAATAATTTAGCCCGCTTTATCAATATGCATGTGAATGCGGGGGTGCCGTTGGAACACATTGATTTAGCTTTGGTGGTGCATGATAAGGCTGGCTATGATTTACTCAATGACAGTGGTTTTCAAAAAGAATATCAACGGAATAATCCCAGTGCGTCATTGGTTAGCCAATTGCTTAACGCAAATGTAAAAATCTACCTCTGTGGTCAATCGGCCGCTTTTTTAGATATTAAACAGACAGATTTAATCGCTGGAGTGGAGCAGGCCACATCGGCCATGACAGCACATGCTACTTTAGCTCAACAAGGCTATTCGCTTAATCCGTTTTAATGGAAAAATATTCAGTTATTGATTGGCTAATGCGCTGGTGCGGCGTTGTTTTGTTCGCACTGCCAGTGCAAGCAACCGTTTATACGCTTCCAGAGAATGGAAGGTTGATTGGTGAGCCAATTTTGCATAATGCGCAGCAAGGTGAATACTTTCAAAATCTTGCTGAGCAATATGATGTTGGTTTTTTGGCGTTAATGGCGGCCAACCCTGAACTTGATCCTCTCTATCTTAATGCTGACACTGTTGTAATTATTCCTAAACAGATGATTTTGCCAAATGTTCCGCAACGGGGCATTGTAATTAACTTGCCTGAATTACGCTTGTATTACTTTGAACCCACCGGTCAGCAGGTTTTTGTCTACCCAATAGGAATAGGACAGCCAGGATTGCGCACACCGGTTTCGACTTCAACAATTAGTGAAAAACGAGTTGATCCTAGTTGGGTGGTGCCCGAGTCATTAAAGCTGCGGTATTTTACGGAGCAAGCAATTCAATTGCCCGATATTATTCCACCAGGCCCGAGCAACCCTCTGGGTGGTTTTGCCATGAGGCTTGGCAGCAGTGAGTATTTAATCCACGGCAGTAATCAGCGTTTTGGCATTGGTATGAGTGTGAGCTCAGGTTGCTTGCGGTTATTTGATGCCGATATAGAAGAACTGTTTTCAATGGTTGAGATTGGCACGCCGGTGAGAATAATCGATCAGCCCGTCAAAATCAGCTATGAAGCAAATAACGCACGCTATGTTGAAATTCATAGTCCGTTATCTGATTCTAAGATGTCTGCTCACTCTGGATATTATCAAAAAGCGTTTAATGCGTTGATTCAAGGGCAAGAGAATGCGGATCTGCGAGCCCTTGTGACAGAAAATATCGCTCAGCTGCTGCTCCACACTACAGGTATGCCAGTCAATGTTATACCTGAACAAGTTATTTCTTCAAACACTGAAGTGCCCCCAAGCTAGACAGATTGAATGTTATCTATGGGGCACAAAATAATCGCTGGTGTACTTTATAGGCATATTCATCCGTCATACCCGAAATATAATCACTAATTACGCGATGACCTTGGCCTGTTTTATCTTGTGTTTCTGCCCATTTAGCTTGGCTGCTACTAGGCAGTAGGCGCATCGGATCGCTTGCAAATGCGCTGAATAAGTCAATGATCAACTTTTGCCCTTTAAATTCGATTTGCTGAATTTCGGGTTTTCGGATCACAACATGATAGATAAAACGTTTTAAGTGGGTTAAAAAGGCCTCTAGTGGCTCACTCAGGCCGACCTGATAACGGAGCAAACTGCATTGGAATTGCTCATTTTGTTGACTGACGTGTGCTTGAGTAATAAATAAATTAACTAATTCTCCGATCGCATCTTTTCTCTTTGGCTCTTGGCTTGAAAAAAGTTGCTGGCTAATGCGTGTTAAATTGGCTTTTAGCCATGGTAGCTCAATTTGTGCTAGATCATTGAGGGCCAACTCGTGCCAATGAGCGGCTGTGACAGTGCCTGTTGCGATGGCATCTTCCAAATCATGCACCGCATAAGCAATATCATCAGCCAGTTCCATAATTGAGCAATCGAGGGATTTAAAGACAGTGCGCTCGCGAAATTTATCCATAGGTTGGTAGCTTTGTAAAAGCTCAGCATCGTGCTCTGGCAGAGGCGATAAAAGCCAATCAAAGACATCGTTATCCACTTGATAAATGCCTTTTGCCGGTCGCCAATCTGTAGAGTTAATAAATGTATCGTTGGAATGAACTCGTGGCTGCTGTCTCCACAGCGTATCGATAATTTGTGGATACTTTATAAAACCAAGTAACGTTCTGCGTGTGAGGTTCATGCCAAAACCGGCTGTGTAGGGTTCAAGTTTAGCTACAATTCGTAAGGTTTGACCGTTTCCTTCGAATCCACCATGATCGCGCATCATATAGTTCAGTGCAATTTCACCCCCATGTCCGAAGGGGGGATGCCCGATATCATGGGCTAAACAGAGAGTTTCAATCATACTGCGACAGGGCAAAATAGCATTAAATTGTTGCTGAGAGCGCAGTTGACCTAGAATACCACTGCCAATTTGCGCCACTTCGAGGGAATGAGTTAAACGTGTCCGATAAAAGTCGTCTACGCCAATGCCCATAATTTGTGTTTTGGCTTGTAAACGACGAAAAGCCGCAGCATGAATGATACGTGCGCGATCTTTTTGGTAGGCGGTGCGATGATCGTCGGGGCGTTGTTTGTTTTCCTGGCCTCGGCGTTGTGTCCAAGTGCGTTGATCCATTACTGCTCCTTTTGAAATTGTCGCACATATTTTGCAACAACTGTGTCTAAGATCATTATTTTATTATGATTTTAATAGTATAAAATTAAAAGCATACTCACGAATTTAATTAGGAGGGGGGAATGGCCGTCCCATTGCTTTTAATTGCGGGTGCTTTAGGCGGGCTGTATTTAAGCGCACAACATAAAAAGGTGTTAATACAGCAAGATACTAATCGACGTTTATCTATTGAGCCTTCACTAGGCCATGAAGTCATCGCAAGGTGGCCTTCGGATGTCTACCCGAGTTCATTTAAGGTGAAGCCACAACCGGGGAGTATCGTTTGTTGCTGTGTTTATCAGGCCTTTGATCACACGGCCGTCGTCATTGATGATAATACGATTGTTGAATTACACGGTAGTGGTTTGGTGCGCGCGGTTTCACCTGAGCGCTTTCTAAGTGACCGTTGTGGTCAGCACATTTTTGTTGCTTGTAACCAAAGAGGTGAGCCATTTGTTTTTCCTGAGGTACAACAACAGGCGGTAAAAGAAGTGTTTAATTTTTATGATTACCATGTCGTGAAACTAAATTGTTATCGTCATACTTGGTTGTGTTTAACACAAGAAGATCATCAAATTGACTCATTTGAGCAGTTTAATCTGCTTCTAAGTCACACATTAAATGCAGCAATATATTGGGATCAAGCCGAGTTCAACATGCCTTAATTCGCATTTACTGTGGCTTACTGTATAATATGCCACCTAAAAAAGCGTATTACTAAACGGATATTGGGTAATACAGTCGATTAATCACTGAGGGAAATTACATGATTAAAAGCGCATTGCGATTACTTGCGATCACTTTTATTGTATACATTTTTGTATATCCATTTATTAATCAACAAGCTACGCCCACACCTTCCCCTGAACCAAGTCCAATCATCGAAGACGTGGTTGCGGTTGTAGTTATTGAACAGCCAAAGCATGATGTTAAGCTTCCAGACTTTGGCAGCATTGTTGATATAAAAGCCAAGAAGTCCGAGTTTTTTGATTTTATTCGTCCACATGTTGTGGCTCAAAATAAGCGGATAGAACAACAGCGTGCTGTACTCGAAATTGCATTAATGATGCTGCAATTTGACGAAGAATTGTCTGAGCAACAACAGCGCAAGATAAGCAAGATATTTAAAGAATATAAAATTAAACAAGCCATATCAGTTGAATCGCTTACTCGTGCATTGGTGCGTGTTGATATTGTTCCTGAGGAATTGGTATTGATGCAGGCTGCGAATGAGTCAGCATGGGGGACGTCTCGTTTTGCCCGCATTGGACTGAACTTCTTTGGTCAGTGGTGTTACAGGCGAGGTTGCGGGCTTGTTCCCCGAGGTCGAAATGAAGGCGCTCATCACGAAGTGGCTGTTTATCAATCGGTTCAACAAGCCGTGGCTGCGTATTTTAGAAACTTAAACACCAATCGAGCTTATGCGACATTACGACAACTGCGAGCCCAAGCTCGTGAAAATAATCAACTGCCCTCAGCTGTCGCTTTGGCCAATGGTCTACATGCATACTCTGAACGTGGCCAGCATTATGTTGCAGAGATCAGTGCGATGATAGTATCGAATCAGGAATATTTTAGTGAATAAGCGTTTTATAAGTGTTGTGTTACTTAGCGGACTGTCGTTTGTCAGTGAGGCCGCAGAATTTTCCGTCTCTTACGATGGCTTTTATGACCGAATGAAAGTGGTTAATAAAGGAGATTACTTGCAAGCGCGGGTCGGTTTTTATTTAGTCGATGCCAAGCAACCTGAAGCGGTCTGTAATATTGCATCGGGGAAAATAGTCACTGAAAAAACTGAGCAACCTCTCAGTTTTACTTCATCAGCTCAACTATTGTTGCCTTTTGAAAAGCAACTCGATAAAGATAAAGCTGTTATTGTGATACAAACCAATACTGAGCAATGTCAGCTTAAAATGCAGATTGAAGCGATTGATACTTATCAGGCTGTACTTACTCAAGACGCGTTATATGACACCTTTACTGAGTTAAACAATTTAATGGATGACTTGTCTGGTTTTTTTATGACCAAAGTGTTTTCTTTTTTAATGCCGACAATGACAGGGCTCACCGTTGAATTTACCCAACCTGTGCAAGTAATCGGTGATGATGAGTGGCTTTGTGAGGGTTATCGCTGTCGAATTACTCTTAAAGAAACGTGGAAAAATAGTCAACAAACAGTCCATTTTAACGCGACTCCTGTGCGGATCCTTCCTTATTTTGCACAATAATTCTTTGGCTGTTATTACTCGATAACAGCCGCTTTTTCTGTCAGTTTTATTCCCTTTATTCATTTGATTACTAAAATCGAGCAGCTAGATTTTGTAAAGAATTTATTACACTTTAGATTCCTTTTACGTTAACGTAAACTTATTGTGCTGCATCAGGTCTTTATTTGGTGTTTATAGCTGATTGATTGCTCGTTTTAGAATGAATAATCTAATTTATTTTACTTTAGTGAATTGTTTTGTTCTTAATGTGGTTAATGGTAGTTTTATCATCTCAAAATGTGGCGTGCTAAAACAGTTGGTGATAGAGTTCTGTCAAATTCAGTATTTATAATACCTGCTGTCAGGTGAATTATTTCGGAGAAAAAGCGTGGCTGTATTTAATAAAGTTGAGTTTGATAATCACGAACAAGTGGTGTTTTGCTCTGATAAAGAATCAGGCTTAAAAGCGATTATTGCGGTGCACAGTACCAAGCTCGGACCTGCTGTAGGTGGGTGTCGTCTTTGGGATTATGCATCCGATGAAGATGCTGTATATGATGTACTTCGTTTATCAAAAGGAATGACTTATAAAAATGCAGTGGCGCGCTTGCCATTTGGTGGTGGTAAGTCGGTCATTATTGGGGATGCAAAAGCGATTAAATCAGAGGCGCTATTCCGTGCATTTGGCCGTCAACTTGAGCGTTTAAGTGGCTCTTATTATTCTGCTGAAGATGTCAATATCACCTGTGCGGATGTTGCTATTATGAATAAAGAAACCAATTATGTGCTAGGGCTTGAAGGCAAAAGCGGTAATCCATCTCCTTTTACAGCACTCGGTACATTCTTAGGGATTAAGGCTGCATTTCAACATCAACGAGGTCATCAAGATTTAAGTGGTGTTAAAGTGGCTGTTCAGGGGCTTGGTGCAGTGGCTTATACTTTATGTAAATATTTACACGAAGCCGGTGCTGAGTTATTAGTGACAGATATTAATCAATCATCGATTGATCGAGTTGTTTCGGATTTTAATGCGACCGCCGTGTCAATTGATGAAATCTATGACTTAGATGTTGATGTATACGCGCCGTGTGCATTGGGTGCAACCATTAACGATCATACCATTGAACGCTTAAAAGCGACCATCGTAGCTGGCTGTGCGAATAATCAGCTGGCAGAATGTCGTCATGGTGAAATATTGCGACAAAAAGGCGTATTATATGCCCCTGACTATGTGATTAATGCAGGTGGGATAATCAATGTTTTTTATGAAACAGCCCCAGAAGGTTACAGTGCGCAAGCAGCAACAAAACACGTAGAAGGTATTTTTGATACCTTGACTGAAATTTTCTCGCGCTCAGAATCAGAGCAAAAATCAACGCACCTAATCGCTGATGAACTAGCTCAAGAGATTATCGAAAACGGTTTGTAATGATTACCTGTACTCTCCTTTTTTAAAACGCAGCCCAATGGCTGCGTTTTTTGATCCAGAGCGCAAAAAGTTAACAAATGAATGACAACCCTGATAGATAAGTATGGGGATTAGCGAGTTGAGTATTCTTGTGGGGTTAATAAACAGTCAAAATAGGACAGTTCAAACAAGTAATTGAACCAGAATGTTAACAACTACAATTAAACCAACATAATAGGGGAAGGCTCATAATGAGGGGAGCTCTAAAAGCAAAAGACAGCGCTGTCTTGTCTGGTGCACGTTTCAAGCATTCAACTGTCGCATTGAGTGTTGCAGCGTGTTTATTTTCTATCAGCGGTGTTGCGGCAGAAAATGAAAAATCAAAAGAAGCGATCGAAGTCGTTGAAGTAACGGGTATTCGTGGTAGTACTCAAGCCAGTATCAATACAAAGCGTTTTGCATCTACTCAAGTAGATGGTATTAGCGCAGAAGACATCGGTAAATTACCTGACGTGACCATCGCAGATTCACTTCAACGTATTACTGGTGTTCAAATTGAACGTACAGCAGGTGAAGGTGGGCCGGTTGCAATTCGTGGTTTACCGCAAGTTGATACCTTGATGAATGGCGAAGTGTTTTTAAGTGCGACCACCATTGATTCGTCTGGTGCGGATTTTGGTGATTTACCTTCACAGCTTTTTTCAGGCATTGATGTTTATAAATCGAGTGAAGCGAAAAGTTCAGCTGCGGGTATTTCCGGTTCAATCGATTTACACACCCGTCGCCCATTTGATATGGAAGAAGGCTACACATTTGCAGGCGGTGCTGAAGTTACTCGCGGTTCAATCAGCGATGAAACGGATCCGAATGTAAATGGCTTATTTAGCTATAATGGCGATTCATGGGGGGTGTTATTCACAGCGGTTGTGTCTGAAGCGAACTTGGCGACCGATTATAACGGTTATTTCGACACCTCAGAAAATGGCGGCATTGGTGCAGCCAATAATAACCATACTTGGGGCGCAAACCCTCGAGGTGAAGAAACACGTCATGTGGTTCCGCAAGGTTTTGCCGCTTTTAATAAACAAGAAGAGCGCGAACGCCAAGCGTTCCAGTTCTCTTTTCAGGCAGATTTAGGGGAAGGGTTTACCTTAACTGCTGATGCATTTTATACCAACCAAGATCGTTTCAATAATCGTCGTGGTTTATCACAAAATAACCGCTGGAACACGTTTAATGATTACGCGTATCCAACAGCTGATGGTTGGACAGGCGATACCTTTACCGATGAAGACGGTAATGCGTGGGGAAGCGTGAATGCTTTTGATATGAAGTCATACCGCTTACAGACTTTTACCCAAGTCAATAATAATGAAGAGACGTCACAAAACTTCAATTTACAATTGGACTATAACAATGGCGGTGCGCTAACAGGTCAGGTTCGTGTCACTCGTGCTAAAGCGACGGCAAAAATGCGTCATGGTTATGGTGAAGGCGATATTTTATCCATTGATCAAGGCACATTAGTCACAGGTCCAGGACAATTCGCGCAAGGCGAGCATTGTAATAACGGTGAAGAAATCGTCGGCAGTAATGGTGGATGTTATGCCAGCTTTGCACCAGGTGGTATTGAAGATGAGTTTATCTTAAGCTATGACGCACGTGGTGAATTTCCACACTTTAGCGGGTTTGACCAACTGGTAAATGGTGGCAATGGATTACGTTCTGTTGCTGATTATATGGGTGACATTAATTCTTATCACATCGGTGCATTCTCATCTGAAGGCAATACTGACGATGAAGGTGAGATTAATACCTTTAGCACAAAATGGAATTATGCGTTTGATGATCAGCCATTCATTACCAGTGTTGATTTTGGTATTCGCATGAGCGAACGAATCGTGGATCACGATCAGTTTACCTATACTTCAAACTTCGGTGATGGCTGTGATATCGCCCAATGGAAAGCGGTTGACCAATACATGAATACCGCTGGTTGTGAAGGTAACCCAGCTGCGGGTGAATACTTAACACAAGATGTGGGTGATCTGACAGCGGGTACTTGGGTTCCTTACACCATTTTACCGCCAACACGCTTAGATACCCATACGACGGTTTCGTATCAAACTGATTTTGGTAACGTGACAGGTATTCCGGGTATTTGGTCAATCGACCCAAGCAACTTTAAAGATCCTCGCCAATTTCATTTAGACACATTTGGTAATGTGCAGCGCACTGAAAATGGGGGAGCGAGTTATGATGTGACCCTAGAAGAGTTTTCATACTTCGTGCAAGCAAACTTTGATTACAATATTTTCAGTGGTAACTTCGGCTTAAAAGTCGTAGAAACTGATTTATACGTAAAACAAAACTTAGTCGGTGCCAGCTTACCACACAGTGGTTTAGGTCCAGATACTGGTGACGTAGTTACAGAGCGCAGCTATACCGATTACTTACCGTCACTAAATGTGAATGCAGCTGTTCACGAAGACGTGATTTTACGTGCCGCGTATTCTAAAAATATGCAAGCGTTAAACCTAGCTAGCCTAGGTGGTGGTAAAACAGTGGGCCGTGTCAACAATGAAGACTGTAACTGTCTTCGCGTTGTAAACGGAACTCTGACAGGTAACCCAGGATTGGACCCATGGCGTTCAAATAACTATTCACTTTCAGCTGAATGGTATAATGGCGATGCCTCTATGTTGTTTTTCGCAACATATATGATTGATATCGAAAGCTTCACCGAAGGTGGTGTGGTGATGATCGATGAGCCCGATGCCGATGGTATCAAGCGTGGTCCATGGCCATTTAATACTCAAGTACAAGGCAACGGTGGTGATGTAACCGGCTTTGAAGTTGGTGCACGTGTTGCATTCAGTGATATTACTGATATTGCATTACTCGCAAATGTTGGTTTTGATGCAAACTACACTTATAACGACAGCTCGCAAGAAGCTAAAGATGTAAAAGGCAACGATTTACCGTTTGTAGGCATGTCAGAAGATACCTATAACTTAGTGTTATGGTATGAAGATGATAGTTTCTCAACACGTTTGGCTTGGAACTCGCGTAGTCCACGTTTGATCACACAAGGTACTGTAGGCGCAGTGGGCGGTCAATCACTGTATCAAGATGATTACTCACAACTTGATATCAGCGCAACGTACAACATCAATGATGATTTCAGTGTGTATGTCCATGGTTCGAATATTCTTGAAGAATATCAACAAACATACTTAGAGTTTTCATCTCAAAAAGCATTCCAAAATGTGTATGAAGCACGCTGGACTTTGGGTGCACGTATGACGTTTTAATTAAGTTTTCTTAGTTAATATCGTGTTAATAAGCCACCGTATGTTGATACGGTGGCTTATGTATTTAAAAATTAGCAGTAGAGTGTGGCATGAAAACAACAATAAAATCGGTTGTCATCTTAGGGGGGGGAACATCGGGCTGGATGACGGCCGCTGCCCTAAGTCAACATTTTGCCCAAGCAGATGTTTCGGTGAAGGTGATTGACTCTGCAGACATTGGCACAATTGGTGTCGGCGAAGCGACCATTCCAACGTTACGGCGTTTTTATCAAAAATTAGGTTTGACTGATCAAGATGTGTTAACAGCCTGTCAGGCGACTTGTAAATTGGGAATTGAATTTAAAGATTGGTACCAAGCAGGCCGTTCATTTATTCATCCGTTTGGCTTATTTGGCCAGCCCGCCAATGGGGTGGCGTTTCATCACTACTGGTTAAAACTAAAACAACATGGTGATCCCAGCCCGTTGTCTGATTATTCATATGGTGTGCGTTTAGCGCAAAATAATAAATTCACCTTTCCTGTGAGTAACCCCAATTCGCCATTAGCCATTTTTGATTGGGCGCTGCATTTTGATGCCTCGTTATTTGCTGATTTGATGAAAAAAGTGGCCCTAAAATATGGTTGTGAGCATATTGATAACATCATCACTGGCGTTAACCTCGATGCCCAGGAAGAAGCAATAAGCAGTGTGACATTGCAAAATGGACAGCAGATAAGTGCGGACTTATTTATTGATTGCTCTGGCTTTAAAGCCCTGTTAATCGAAGGGGCGCTCAAGACAGGTTATCAAAATTGGAGCCAATGGCTCAAATGTGACCGAGCGGTTGCGGTACAAACCTCGCGCGTGGATGAACCCCTTAGCCGTACCGTGGTGCAAGCTCAAGAAGCAGGGTGGCAATGGACCATCCCGCTACAACAACGAACGGGGAATGGGCATGTCTACAGTAGCCATTATATGTCGCAAGAGGCGGCAACCCAGTTGTTGTTAGAGAACGTTAAGGGGGAAGTTTTACACCCACCTCGCCATTTTTCATTTACGCCAGGGCGTAGAACATTCGCATGGCAAAAAAACTGCATTGCAGTTGGTTTAGCAGCCGGTTTTTTAGAGCCGTTAGAGAGTACCAGCATTGCATTAGTTGAAACGGCGATTGATAAAATCATTCAAACATTTTCAGCTCCTGAGTATAGCGAGCAAGATATCGTGCGTTTCAATCAAGTAACGGCCACCGAATATGAGCGGGTGCGAGACTTTTTAATTTTACATTATGCCCTGAATCAACGGGAACAAGGAAAGATGTGGCAAGACTGCAAGGAAATGACTTTGCCAGATACTTTGCGAGATAAACTTCAGCAGTACCAAGCTCAGGGTGCGTTAACCCGTTTACCGTGGGAAATGTTTGGCCCAGATAGCTGGTTAGCTATTTTGGATGGATTTGGCTGTTACCCGAGTCAGTATGATCCTTTGGTTGATAAGTTATCGGTAGATTACTTAAGCACGAGTTTTAAATTGATGCGAGAAGGGATTACACATGCGGTTGAGCATGCCCCAAGCCACAGTGAGTTTTTGCGTCAATTGACTCATTCTCCATCCCAGCAACCCGAGCCAGCTTAATAAGGAGTCAATATGCGTGCAGTGGATAATGCAATTCAAGAAATCGTTATTTTAGGTGGAGGCACAGCTGGTTGGATGGCTGCCGCTATCATAGGGAATATTTTTAAATCCAGTGATGTGCAAATAACGTTAGTTGAGTCAGAGCAAATCGAAATCATAGGTGTTGGCGAAGCGACTATTCCACCATTATTAGCGGTATTAGACAGTTTAGGTATCGATCAGGCTGATTTTATTCAAGCAACCCAAGCGAGCTTTAAATGGGGCATTGAGTTTGTCGATTGGTGTGAAAAGGGCAAACAGTATTTCCATCCTTTTGGTGCATTAGGGCGGCCAATTGATGGCCATGAGTTTTATCAATGCTGGCTAAAAGCGCAAGCACAAGGGGATAAAACGCCCCTGATGGCCCACTCACCAGAAGCCATGTTATCAGCGCAAAACAAGTTTTACTTACCTTTTGAAGCGATGAATACCCCCTTAGCTGGCGCGCATTATGCGCTGCATTTAGATGCCGTAAAAGTTGGGCAATATCTACGCAGCTTTGCCGAAAAAATAGGGGTTAAGCGTGTTGTTGGCCATGTCGAAGTTGCCAATACTAATCAGCACGGATTTATCACAGAGTTAGTAGTTCAAGATGGGCAAACGCTAGCAGGTGATTTTTTCATTGATTGCAGTGGCTTCCATGGAAAGTTAATTGAACAAACTCTACAAACAGGTTATGACGATTGGTCTCAGTACTTGCCCTGTAATCGCGCAGTGACAGTACAAAGTGAAAATGTCAGTGAACCGACTCCGTACACGACAGCCAAAGCGCAAGATGCAGGTTGGACATGGCGAATTCCTCTGCAGCATCGCACGGGCAATGGTTACGTTTTCTGTGATAAATACATCAGTGATGAAGAGGCTATTGCCACATTATTGGCTAATTTGGACGGACCTACGGTTTCTGAGCCGCGAATAATTCCATTTCTGACTGGGGTACGAAAGCAAGCATGGAATAAAAATTGTTTGGCACTCGGGCTCGCCCAAGGTTTTTTAGAGCCATTAGAGTCTACGGCAATCCATTTAGTGTCAAAAACCTTAGCGTTATTTGTGCGAATGTTCCCCAATAAAGATTGTGACAGCGTATTACAAAACGAGTTTAATCGCCGCGTCCGGGTCGATTATGAAGAAATTCGCGATTTTTTAGTGCTGCATTATTGTACGACTTTGCGCGAAGACACTGCGTTTTGGCGCTGGTGTAAAACAATGACTCTCCCAGAGAGCTTGCAGTATAAAATCGACTTTTTTCAAACCGCGGGAGGCCTTATTCCTGAAGCGGAAGCCCTTTTTCAGCGTACCAGCTGGTATGCGGTTTTTGAAGGCATGCAGGTTAGACCCCGTAGTTACAACCCGACTCTTGATGCATTGGATAGCACTAAATTGTTGCAAAGCATGGAGCAAGGTAGGCAGAGTTTAGCCCAAGCGGTTGCAAAACAACCAAGTCATCAGGCTTTTATTTCACAGTATTGTGCGGCTAACAAGCCTTAACTCTGTCGCTGTGGTTTTATCACTCTCATTGGCTTCTCATAGCCAAAAATGAATAGACTGTGAGGGCGCTAGTCTATTTCGGCTAAACAATGTTGAGTGATAAAAGCTTGATGGGATAGCGCACCTTGAGCAGCGTGTGCAATGGATTGCTTCATCTGTATCAGACGTTGCTGCAGTATGTCAGCGGGCACATTGTAAGCGCGAGGGTCAAGACGTTCAGGTGTGATGCCATAACCATGATAAAAAGTCAGCCAGCTGGCCGGCTCAAAGGATTCGTTGTCATACATCGCGATGTGGCCACGACTTTTAAACAAGTCAATTTTATGACTTAAGCCATCAGGGAGAGGAATGTTTTGATACGCTTGCCAAAAAGCACTGTCATTTTTATCCGTCATTGTGTAATGCATAATCAAAAAGTCACGTATTTGTTCGAGCTCGCTGTTATGCAGACGGTTTACCTCGGCACTATCTGCGGGGTTAAAACTCATATCGGGAAAAAAGCTTAACAATTTGGCAATGGCTGTTTGAATGAGCGAGATACTGGTCGATTCAAGCGGCTCTAAAAAACCACTGGAGAGGCCAATTGCCACACAGTTTTTGTTCCACATTTGCTTGCGACGACCCGGATTAAAGCGAATAGTACGAGGAGTGGTGATCGGGTTACCTTGAATATTGCCCATTAATACTGCCTTTGCCTCCTCTTCACTTTGATGGCGTCGACTAAAAATATAGCCATTCCCCGTGCGGTGCTGCAAAGGAATATGCCATTGCCATCCTGCGGTTTGAGCAATTGAGCGTGTAAACGGTTCGGGCTCTGAGGTTGCGGTGGTTTGAACGGCGATGGCCGTATCGCATAGCAACCACTGACTCCAATCTTCGTAGCCAGTGTGAAGGGCTTTTTCAATCAACAGCCCCTCAAAGCCACTGCAATCAATAAATAAATCACCGTGATATTGAGTACCGCAGGTTAAAGTGACATGCTCAATAAAGCCTGTATCGGCAGTGAGTGATGCATTTTCGACAGTACCAATGACATGATTGACACCTAAATTTTTACTAAATTCTTTAAGGTATTGCGCATAGAGCCCAGCATCAAAGTGATAGGCATAGGCATAATCGGCCAGCGGGTTGTTTGGTTCGGTGTGGGGTTGGGCAAAACGGCCGCGCTGTGCTAATTGGCAGGCAAAGCTAAACTCATCGAGTTGATGTTCGCCACCTTGCTGGTTTGCACGTTGTAAGTAATGATGAAAATCCACATTATCAATCGTTAAACCATAATCGGCAAACGGGTGAAAAAAGGGTGAGCCTGTTTTTGTCCAGTTTTCAAATAGGATCCCGAGCTTAAAAGTGGCTTTAGTTGCTTTGATTAACTCGACTTCATCAATCCCTAAGTTATGGTTAAATTGGACGATGTTTGGAATCGTTGCTTCGCCGACGCCAACAGTGGCAATATTGCTCGATTCAATTAACGTAATTGAAGCACGCTTATTGACGTATTTTGCTAAGCTCGCCGCTGTCATCCAACCGGCTGTACCGCCGCCTACAATTACAATATTTTTTATCGCTTCAGCCATATTTCATCCAATTTAACGGGTCATCTATCAGCATGTGATTACATGCACGCGGGGCTAATATAAAACAATGAAAAACAGAGTGAAAGCTTCCGACATGTCCAGATAAGTTTTGGATAGAATGGTATGTAAACTCGGTAGCATAGGATAAGTTTTGGATCTATTTTTGTTTGTTATACAAAGTTCATTTGCGATTTGATTAAAGCCGAATAAACTTAGGCTACCAATAGTCTGTAGTGAAGCTAAGTGATGTATACCCCGATGGAAAATGCCAAGAAAATTGAATTATCTCAATGGCCGCGACAACAACATTTCGAATTCTATAAAAACTTTTCAGATCCGTACTTTAATATATGTGTCGAACTAGAAGCTGAAAGTTTATTTAACTTTACTCGCTTAAATAATATTTCATTTTTTAACAGCTATCTTTATTTTGCAATGGCAGCGGCCAACGATATTGAACCGTTTGCACTGCGCTTAGTTGAAGGAGAAGTGTGGCTGTTTGAGCAAATAAATGCCAATGTCGTGCAGCTCAATGATGACGAAACCTTTCGCTTTAGTTATTTACAGCAACAAGAAAATTTTTCGCTCTTTAGTCAGCATACAAAACAAGCGATTGCACTGGCCAAATCACAGCCATTTTTCTCCGAACAATTTTATTCCACCGGATTAGCCTGTAATTGTCTGCACATATCCGTGTTACCTTGGTTGAACTTTACCAGCTTTTCTCATGCCAGTAATCATTCTGAATATTCAGGGATCCCAAAATTAGTGTTTGGTAAATACAACAAGCGCACCGGCATTATGCCGTTGTCGATTGAAGTTCATCATGCGCTGATGGACGGTATTCACGTGGCGCAGTATGTGGCACGTTTGAAGCACTATTTTGATAATGCTTCAAAGTATATTTGAGGAAAACTTAGCGAATATCGACTACTTTACTGGCTTTTTTGTAGCGTATTTTCCAATTGGCCCAGGTGGGAAGCTCCCATCGTTTCGGCCCTTCTTTTCTTAAGCCACTGTGATAATGCGCAATCACAGTGCGGTTATTGACTCTATATTCAATGGTCAAGTTCAGCCCCGCGAGTTGCAGCTGCCGCGGGTAGTGCTGATTAAACTCATCGAGCTGCCAATCTGGAATAAAACTCAAGTCAAAATCGCTGCAATCAAGCAAAGCGATGTCATCAAGCTCGCTGATCCCGAGTTCTTCGATATAACGACGAATAAAAGTGTTGGCGCAACCACTTGGTGGGTCGATTTGATGCAGCGCTGAAAATAAGTGCGCTGATTGAAATTGCTCGTCAATTTTAGTCCACAAACCTGGTAATAAATCACCTTGATAAATGAGCTGACATAAGGCTTCAGTGAGATCTGAGGGAGGCACAGACTGTTTGATTGTTTGGATCACCTTACCCGCAAAATAATACGTGATATCAGCTATTATCTGTTCATTTTCAATATAAACAGCGGTGAGTGATTCGTCGCAAAGGTGTCGTTGCACTAAGCGCTTACTGGCAAAGGGCGCCACGCAGGTCGCCAATGTGCGTGCTTGTTTCACACCTTTACCTGCCAATGCAAATGTATCGAGCACCAGAGCCGCATCGCATGCCAAGACACGTGATTGCTTGGCTAGTTGCACTTCTTGCATGCCGTTGTTCATGGCAAACTGACGCCCAGATTGTTTAGCAATAAAGACTGATGAGGGCAGGTGTTCCATGATGGCATCGAGTAATGCGTCGCGCTGATAAGAAGCTGGATGGGTCAACGAAGGTAAATCAAACGCAGTGCGAATTTGCTCTGCCAATGCTCTCGCTTCGCCGAGTGCATCTGAGTCAATCTCTAACCCTTCAGAAACCTGACCTCGTACCAAGGCAATGCATAGCTCAACATCACACAGATTAGGCAAACATTCGTTCAGTGTCTCAACGGCCTCAGCGCTTTTACTAAGTTGATAAACTTGTTTTGGTACACCGATAATGGCAGCGACATCGGCCATGGCTTGGCGTAATGAATTGTTTGGCATTTGGCTGATTAAATGCGCAAGGTCGCTATTAATGGGTAAAGGATAAAGACGTTTGCCATGTTCTGTGGCTAACAATTGCTCATCAATTGCCCCTAAACGTTGCAAATCAATAATTGCGCGTTGCAAAGAGGCCTGTGGCAAGGGCTCTAAGAAGTCTAAGCTATCTATTCCGCGGCTGGCACAGGCGGCGCTAAGCACTAATTCATTGAGGCTTTCACGGTGGATTTCGGGCGGGGTTTGGGCAATCAGCGGGGCAAACTCGCCGTATAAACGAATGCAAAGGCCTGCTTGCGTTCGTCCCGCGCGACCTTTTCGTTGCTCGCTTGAGTCGTGGGAGATGCAATCCATATCGAGCACAGTCCGGCCGTTACGAAGGTGGGTGCGGCGTTCTAAGCCAGTATCAATCACACAATCAATGCCCGCAATTGTTAAAGACGTTTCAGCGACATTGGTGGCTAAAATAATTCGCCGATTCAGTTGTTTGTTCAGCGCTAATAGCTGTGTTGCACGATCAGAACCGGAATGCAAAGAGATAAGATCGACACCAAGGTGTGACAATGCCTGTTTGGCATGCTGAATTTCTCCCTTGCCGGGCAAAAACACTAAGATATCTCCTTGTGCGTATTCTAGAGCATACTCGCAGGCCTGTTTAATTCGTTCACTTAACCGCTCGGCACTGGGCATTTGGCGCATATCATTAGCAATATATTTTACAGTCACCTCATACTGACGCCCTGGAGCCCTTAAAACTCGGGCATCGAGATAGGTGGCAATTTTTTGCGCGTGCAAAGTCGCAGAGGTGACAACAAGCTGATGACCTTGATGTTGTTTTAATAAGGCCAACAGCAAGTCCGTGTCCCAACGTCTTTCGTGGAATTCGTCTAAAATGATGGTGGTAAACTCGGCCAGTTTATCTTCGAAGAACCATCTTAATACCACACCCGGCGTCGCGAAAATAATCCGAGTATCGGGAGTGAATTGTGTTTCGAATCGAATCGCAAAGCCAATTTTTTCACCGACCTCCGTGCCTTGCTGCTCAGCAAGAAACTGCGCCAATGAAGTGCAGGCAATGCGACGAGGTTCAATGACCAACACTCTACCTTGCTGCGCAGCCCAAAGGGGCAGGCGGGTGGATTTTCCTGAGCCTGTTTGTGCGCTGACGACGAGTGGTGATAGCGGTAATTGTGCTTCAAATGTAGGTTTAAGTATATCGATGGGTAAAGTCATAACAGTGTCTTTGTGCGGCAAAATCAAGCCTATTTTAACCGAAATTCACTCTCAGTGGCGCGTATGACTTGATTTTATTGTTTCAGAGTCCCATTGCATTGATATCTAAATAAGAGAAAGCCTATGATTAATTATATTTTGATCGTGATGTTAGTGTGCTTCGTGGCGGCATTTTGGCAGTGGGATGTGATAAGACGTCACTATTGGCAGCGCAAATATCAACTACAACAGCTAAGCCCGCAGCAAAAACAAGTGATAAGTCGTGTCATGCCAATTTACAATCGTTTAACGGTTGAACAACAATACAAATTAGATAAACACATTATTTGGTTTTTAGACAATATTAGTTTTTTAGGCCGTGATGGTTTAGTGGTCACCGATGCAATGAAATGGGTCGTTGCCGCAGATGCCTGTTTACTTGTTTTAGAAAAACCTTGGCCAATTTTTCGTAACGTTAAACAAATTTTATTGTACCCCAGTGCCTATTATGCCGGGCAAGAAGCCAGAGATAGCGCGGGGCTTGTCAGTTTTCATCAAGTTATTCGCCAAGGCGAGTCTTGGCCTGGAGGCACTGTGGTGCTGTCTTGGCATGATGTGCTCGAAGGCAATCGCTTACCAGGTGATGGTCATAATTTGGTTTTTCATGAATTTGCTCATCAATTGGATCAAGAAACGGGAAAAACTACAGGAACCCCTCTTTTAGCAAATCAACAAGCTTATGCCAATTGGTCTCGGGTGTTTAGCCGGGCATATACCAATTTAAAAGCCAGTATTGCTTATCAAATGCCGCACGCGATCCACAGTTATGGGGCTACAAACGAAGCGGAATTTTTTGCGGTGGTAACAGAAACGTTTATTGAAAAACCAAACGAGTTGCACCAGTTTGATAGCGAGTTGTACCAATTGTTGCGTGATTACTATCAATTTGATCCAAAAAAATGGCATTAATCGTTGAATTGAGTGATTTGAACACATAAATCTAGGCGCAAAGCACAGAGTCTGGTCAAATCAAAATAGAACGACAACATAATGATAACAAATTGGAACAACCCCATGAAAAAGATGCGTTATTCGAGCCTTGCTCTTGCAATTGCGGTGAGTGTCAGTCCCCCGATTTTTGCAAAAGATAAAATACAACCCGATACCCCTGCCAGTTGGCAAGTGGATGCGCCACAAGGTGAATTCTTCGATGCCAATGTTGCAGTAGAAGAAGGGACGTGGATGAACTTAGATATCAGCCCTGATGGACAGACTTTAGTGTTTGATTTGTTGGGAGATATTTATACCATGCCTATCTCAGGAGGGCAGGCAAAGCAATTAACGGCAGATATTTCATGGCAAATGCAACCACGCTTTAGCCCAGATGGACAGCATATTGCGTTTACCTCCGATGCTGATGGCGGTGACAATATTTGGGTTATGGATCGGGATGGTCAAAATGCCAAAGCGGTCACCAATGAAACCTTTCGTTTGCTCAATAGCCCGGCGTGGAGCCCTGATGGCGATTTTATTATTGCCCGTAAACATTTTACGGCCAGTCGCTCACTGGGCGCAGGTGAAGTGTGGCTTTATCATAAAGCCGGTGGCAATGGTGTTCAACTGACTAAACGTGACAACGATCAAAAAGATTTAGGGGAGCCTGCTTTTTCGCCTGACGGTCGCTATGTTTATTTTTCACACGATGCCACACCTGGTAAAACCTTCCATTATTCGAAAGATTCCGTCAATGGCATTTATAAGATTAAACGTTATGACCGCCAAACAAGTGAGATAGAAACGATTATTTCAGGCATGGGTGGTGCCATTCGTCCTACGCCATCACCCGATGGTAAAACATTGGCTTACATTAAGCGTGATGACTTCCAATCAAGCCTGTATTTGTACGATTTAGCGTCCGGTCAACATACTAAGCTGTATGGCAACATGGAGCGTGATATGCAAGAAACTTGGGCGATTCATGGCGTGTATCCAACCATGGCGTGGTCACCCGATAATAAAGGAATTGTCTTTTGGGCAGGCGGGAAAATTCATCAACTAGATGTCGCCAGCAAAAACGTGGCAGTAATCCCATTTAAAGTTGACACCACGAAAAAAATGCAAACCGCACTGCGTTTTGCTCAAAATATTGATAGCGACGAATTTGACGTCAAAATGCTGCGCAATGTGCAAATTTCTCCTGATGGTGACAAAGCGATTTTTGAGGCGATGGGCCGGATTTATATCCGTGATTTAACCTCCAAGAAAATTAAACCCTTGACTAAAAAAGCGGATGGATTTCAGTACTACCCGACGTTCTCACGGGATGGAAAATCGATTGCGTTTATTAGTTGGCAAGATGATGAGCAAAGCCAATTATATGTGGTGTCGGCGCGCACAGGTAAAGGGAAATCGATCTTAAAAGAAAAAGGCAAGTTTATTGAGCCGGTGTTTAGTCCTGATGGGCAAACAATTGTATTTCGCAAAGTCCGCGGTAGTGCCATTTTGGATCCTGATTGGTCGATCAAACCGGGCTTATATCAAGTCCCAGCTAAAGGGGGGGTAGCGAGTTTTATTTATAAACAGGGTCAACAACCACAGTTTGGCGCGAATAATGACCAGATTTATGTGTCAGGTATTGGCAGTAAACCTAGCTTGTCGGTGATTGACTTAGCCACTCAAAAAGCGCAAAAACTCTATGAGTCAGAGCTTGCAACAGAATTTAGAATTTCACCAGACAGCCGTTATTTAGCGTTTGCGGAACGCTTTAAAGTGTTTGTTACGCCGTTTATCAATAACGGTAAAACCATCAACATTGGCCCCAAAGATAAGCAATTTCCACTTGAGCAATTATCGGTTCGTGCTGGGGAGAATATAAGCTGGAACATGGCTGCTGATTCCTTGTATTGGTCTTTAGGGCCTGAGTTATATCATGCTGATTTATCAGGTGTGTTTGATATCACAACGGCAGATAAAACCTTCAAAGCGGCCGATGGTATAAACATTGGGTTTAAAGCTAAAATGGCAGCCCCCCAAGGCATGATTGCACTCACTGGCGCTAAAATCATCACCATGCAAGGCGATAATGTGATTGAAAATGGGGTGGTATTGACCGATGGTAAGCATATTAAAGCCGTGGGTGCTTTGGGTGAAGTTACTATCCCAAAAGGGGCGAAAGTCGTTGATGTGACAGGCAAAACCATTATGCCTGGGCTGGTGGATGCGCATGCCCATGGCGCGCAAGGTAGTCATGAAATTATTCCAGAACAAAACTGGAAAAATTTAGCCAGCTTAGCACTAGGTGTCACCACGATTCACGATCCATCAAATGATACTACTGAAATTTTTGCTGCCAGTGAAATGCAAAAGGCAGGCAAAATCGTTGGGCCCAGAATTTTCTCGACAGGCACTATTTTGTACGGCGCCAACGGCCCGGGTTATACCTCTCATGTGGATTCGTTAGACGATGCTAAGTTTCATTTAGAGCGCTTACAAAAGGTGGGTGCATTTACGGTGAAATCGTACAATCAACCACGTCGAAACCAACGCCAACAAGTGATAGAAGCTGGTCGTGAATTGGGCATGATGGTTGTGCCTGAAGGAGGCTCATTACTGCAACATAACTTAACGATGGTTGTAGATGGCCATACCGGTATTGAACACTCTATTCCTGTAGAGCATGTTTATGATGACATTAAGCAATTATGGTCACAAACTGATGTCGGCTATACCCCGACACTAGGCGTGGCGTATGGCGGTATCTGGGGTGAAAACTATTGGTATGATAAAACCGATGTTTGGAATCATCCGCGTTTGTCGAAATTTGTGCCAAAAAACCAATTATTACCGCGTTCAATGCGCCGTACAAAAGCGCCAGACCATCATTATAATCACTTCAATAATGCCAAGGTCGCCGCTGAGCTACAAGATTTAGGCGTCAAGGTTAATTTAGGCGCCCATGGACAACGTGAGGGCTTAGCTGCTCACTGGGAAATCTGGATGTTTGCCCAAGGTGGCATGAGCGCTTTAGAGGCGATCCGTGCCGCAACGCTTGATCCTGCGTATTACCTTGGCTTAGATAAGCACATAGGTTCGATTGAAACAGGCAAGCTTGCTGATTTAATTGTCATTGATGGCGATCCGATTACCGACATTAGAGTGACTGATCGTGTTAGCTATACCATGATTAATGGTCAATTGTTCGATGCGCAAACTATGCAGCGAGTTGATGGTAAAAAACGCGATCTTTTGTATTTCGAACGTTAAAAAAAAGACCACTTGCAATTGCTAAGTGGTCTGATTGATGATGCGTGTGATGAATTACATCACGCGCATACCAGGCTGTGAACCGTCATCAGGGTTTAAGATATAAATCTCTTTTCCGCCAGGGCCTGCCGCTAATACCATACCTTCAGACATACCAAAGCGCATTTTGCGAGGTTTTAGGTTGGCAACCATCACCGTAAGCTTTCCTTCAAGATCTTCAGGGCGATAGGCTGATTTGATACCTGCGAACACTTGGCGTGTTTCACCGCCTAAATCTAAGGTCAGCTTTAATAGTTTTTCTGCGCCTTCAACATGTTCTGCTTTGGCTATTTTTGCAACGCGCAGATCCACTTTTGCAAAATCATTAAACTCGATTTCTTCGGCTAAAGGCTCTTTAGCGAGTGGGCTATTCGGATCGATGCTTGGAGTCGCCACAAGGCTTTCTTTTGAATCATCTAACATGGCATTCACTTTATCCATTTCGACACGCTGCATTAATGCTTTAAATTTATTGATACTGTGATTGGTTAAGACTGTTTGTGCACTTTCCCAACCGAGCTCGGTATTTAAAAAGGCTTCAACATCGCTGGCCATTTTTGGTAAAACAGGTTTTAAATACACCATTAATAGACGGAACATGTTTAAGCCCATTGAACAAACCTGATGTGCTTGTTCTTGCTTGGTTTCATCTTTGATTAGCACCCACGGTGCTTGTGCATCAATAAACTGATTGGCTTTATCTGCCAGTGCCATGATTTCACGAATAGCGCGGCTGTAATCGCGACCTTCAAAGTGCTGAGCGATACTCTCAGAGGCGTTTTGAAATTCACTGATAAGTGCCGGCTCCATAACGGTGTCGCTTAACTTGCCATCAAATTTCTTGGTAATAAAGCTAGCACAGCGACTGGCAATATTAACCACTTTACCAACGAGATCAGCATTAACACGTTGGGCAAAATCTTCGAGGTTTAAATCAAGGTCAGTAATTCCAGAATTAAGTTTCGCTGCAAAGTAATAACGCAAATATTCAGGGTTGAGGTGGTCTAAATAGGTGCGCGCTTTAATAAAAGTGCCTTTCGATTTAGACATTTTAGCGCCATTGACCGTCACAAACCCGTGGGCAAAAACATTGGTCGGTTTACGGAATTCGGCACCTTCAAGCATGGCTGGCCAAAATAAACTGTGGAAATAAATAATGTCTTTGCCGATGAAATGATACAGTTCTGCTGTTGAATCTTTAGACCAAAATTCGTCGAAGTTTAAGCCCTTTTTATCACATAAATTTTTGAAGCTCGCCATGTAACCAATTGGCGCATCGAGCCAAACATAAAAATATTTACCTGGTGCGTTTGGTATTTCAAAACCAAAATATGGGGCATCACGGCTAATGTCCCATTGCTGCAAGCCATCTGCAAACCATTCTTCGAGCTTATTGGCCATTTCGCTTTGAATTGACCCTGAATGTAACCATGTTTTTAACATGTCTTCAAAAGCTGGTAAGTCAAAGAAAAAATGCTCTGAGTCTTTGAGTACAGGCTCAGCACCACTCATTACTGAACGCGGATTTTTAAGTTCTGTTGGGCTATAGGTTGCGCCACAGGCGTCACAGCTATCGCCGTTTTGATCTATGGCATCACAACTTGGGCAAGTACCGGTTACAAAACGGTCCGGCAGGAAAATGCCTTTTTCAGGGTCGAATAATTGTGAAATCGTGCGCTTTTTAATATGGCCCTTATCATTGAGGCGATTATAGATAAGCTCGCTTAGCGCTTTATTTTCTTCAGAGTGTGTACTGTGATAGTTGTCAAACTCGATATTGAAATCAGCAAAGTCACGTTGACGCTCAACACTGACATTGGCCACCATTTGCTCTGGGGTAATCCCTTGTTTTTGTGCATTAAGCATAATTGGTGTGCCATGGGCATCATCTGCACAAACATAATAGGCTTCATGACCACGTAATTTTTGAAAACGAGACCAAATATCTGTTTGTATATACTCTAATAAATGGCCTAAGTGAGTCGGACCATTGGCATAAGGTAATGCGCTAGTGATGAGAATTTTTCTCTGTAACATAAATGTATTTACCGTGTTCTAAGCGACTATTTGCGACAATAATAATGCTTAATTGTGTTAATTAATATCAATAATCAATAAGTTTGCCCGAACAAATTGGGGCAGCATTCGAATTTGATGGATTGGGCTGGTGTTAATGGCGTGAATGTTACATAATTCCGAGGCATTTTTCATTATAGAAACCTGAATTTCTTATCATGTTTGCTTTAAAATCACTTTTTAATCGCGATAAAAAACGTAATCAACAATTAGTTGACTTACTCGAGCGATATCGTTCGATGGCGTTTCCTGCCGGATTGAGTCAATGTGCCACAATATCAGTATCGCAGTGGCAAAAAGACCGCTTAACCTTAACCCTTGAAACGGCCTTTGCTGCATCAGGTGAAACAGCGGCAATCAGTGCGTTTTTATCAAAGCAATTAGCCTGTGACATTAATTTAACCCTGCAATGTCGCATTCAAACTGCCCCTCGTTTTTCCACAATCAAGCATATTATTTTAGTGGCCTCGGGTAAGGGCGGAGTCGGTAAGTCGACGACGGCAGTTAATTTAGCGGCAGCTTTGCAATTAGAAGGGGCGCAGGTAGGTATTTTAGACGCAGATATCTATGGCCCTTCAATTCCAATGTTAATGGGGTTAGATGGGGCTGAGCCGCAAGCAAAAGATGAAAAAACATTATTGCCATTTATTGCCCATGGTATAAAGGCTCAATCCATCGGATTTTTGGTTCCAAACGAGCAGGCAATGGTGTGGCGCGGCCCAATGGCCTCTCAAGCACTAACACAATTGTTATCTGAAACCGATTGGGGTGAGCTTGATTATTTAATTGTTGATATGCCGCCAGGTACGGGCGATATACAATTGACTATGAGTCAAAAAGTGCCGGCTAGTGGTGCGTTAATTGTGACCACTCCGCAAGATTTAGCCTTGGCAGATGCGCAAAAAGGTATCGCGATGTTTGACAAGGTCAAGGTGCCCATTATTGGTTTGATTGAAAACATGAGTGCATTTGTATGTGGTCATTGTGGTGAGACAAGCCATGTGTTTGGCCATGATGGCGGCAAAGCGTTAGCTCATCGACATGGCGTGCCTTTATTGGCTCAGATCCCGTTGCAATTAGCGATTCGAGAAGCCAGTGAAGTTGGGAAAAGTATTAGTTTCGAAAAAAATAGCGTTATTAGTCAACAATATGCAGAAGCTGCAAGATTAATGGCGAGTCAGCTTTATTATCAAGATGCGACGCAAAGTCAGCTTGAAATTATCATAACGGATGATTAATTCATGAGATTGTCAGATACAGATATAAAAAAATACATCGCAGATCAGCGAATCTTGATTTCGCCAGCACCGACAGCTGAAATGATTTCGGGTGTGACCGTTGATTTACGATTAGGTAATAAATTTAGAGTGTTTCAAGAGCATGCAGCCCCTTACATTGATTTAAGTGGCCCAAAAGAGCAACTAAATATCGCGATGGAGTCGATCATGAGTGACGAAATCGTCCTCAAAGGGAATGATGCATTTTTTCTTCACCCTGGAGAATTAGCATTAGCGATTACCCATGAATCAGTCACGTTACCAGCGGACATCGTTGGATGGTTAGATGGGCGCTCATCTTTGGCTCGACTGGGCTTAATGGTGCATGTGACGGCTCATCGAATTGATCCGGGTTGGTCTGGTAATATTGTGCTTGAGTTTTATAACTCAGGTAAATTGCCGTTGGCATTACGTCCGTTGATGAAAATAGGCGCTCTCAGTTTTGAAACTATGTCAGGTCCAGCTGAGAATCCATATAATGTTCGCGTAGATGCTAAATACAAAGGCCAAGATGGAGCTGTAGCGAGTCGCATCAGCGATGATAAAGATATATGAGTTTAAGCGGATAAACAAAAAGCACCTTCGGGTGCTTTTTGTTTATAAGCGTAATGAAAATTGACTTGTTTTCACAGAATCTAACAAATCTTGTCCCGAGTAACATAGCTTTTTACGCTTTTTCACCCATACTTTAACTTGTTCTGAGGATGCGGAGAAAAGAATGAGTTTTCAAGGAAGATACAGCGCCTTCTTAATAGTCCTACTTTTAATCTGCAGTCATGTATGTGCTGCGGTTGAAATTACGGACTCGCAAGGAGCGCTTATTAACTATGATGTGGAAGCTCTCTATGATGAACGCAGTGAACTTACTATTGATGCCTTGTTGCTTTCGGTAGATTCGTTACCATTTAAAGTGCATAAATCTGTCGCACTAGTCAAACCTTCATGGCCACTTTGGCTGAAAATCACACTTACAAATCGCTTAAATACTCCACAAGATTTTGTGATTCATTTAGAAAACCCAACCCTTGATTATATCGATTTTTATTTAGTAGAAAACAAAGTGGTGACGCAAACTAATTTTCTTGGGAGCCGAAAACAGGTTGAGCCGAAAACACTTAATGTATTCCCACATTTAAAAAGTCAGTTGAAGAGTAACTCAAGCGCTACAGTTTTTATAAAAGTTCAAGGTAAAGGTCTGCCGCATACGCCTATTTTCTTGCACACCCCTAATGAATTCGAGCAGTTAATTAATTTAGAATTTGCCTTTTGGGGAGCCTTTGTGGGTATTTTGGCCTTAATGTTTTTTTACAATATCTCTTTGTATTTGAATACGGGCAACACCAGTTTTCTTTATTATAATGGCTTTATTTTCAGTGCGTTAATGACTACGGCATTAAGTCATGGCTTTATTCATTACCTGTTACCAAGTTTAATTGTTGAACTAGTGATTGGCCATGATGTGCTGTTTAAATTACTTATGGCGACCTTTGCTGTTCAGTTTGCTTTGCGCTTTTTGAATGTTAAGAAAACAAACAAGCGCATGTTTACAATAGGGCTTCAGTATTGTGGCTTATGCTTAGCTTCTGTTTTATTGAGCTTTTTTATTGCTGAATCACTATTAAATCGTTTGGTTTTTGTTTATCAGATTCTTTTTTATGTCGTGATGACAGGTGTTCTGTACCTGTATATTCAAGCGAAACAACGCTGGGTTAAGACTTATCTAATCAGTTGGCTACCTATTTATATTACAGCGATTGTGGTTCCGTTGAGTTACTATGGTGTGCTTAGCTACTCACATACAGTAGTTAGCTCATTTATGATTGGCTTAATTGTTCAAGTGAGTTTAGTGACAATTGCTCATGCTGAACGTTACCGCGCGAAAGAAGAAAAGCAAAAATATTTAACGACCCATGATCCGGTCTGTGGCCTGCCTAATCATGTTGTATTGACTCGCGCATTAAGTCAGTTACACAGTTTATCAAAAGCGCATACACTCGTGTTCTTCAAACCTGATACATATGCAAGTACACGGGCTAATTTTGGTATTTTACACGCGAACGAATACATTACAGAGTTGAGCTTTCAGCTGAATACTAAACTCGATGGCTTAAGTATGTTGGTATTTGAGCAACGTGAACTTGGTATACCGGTTTATATTTGCCGGTTTAATGATGATACGTTTGCCGTAGTAATAAACTCAGAAGTTGCCTCTGAACTTATTGAGCAGTATGTATCAAATATTAAAGCCTCATTAGAACAAGGCGTATATTTGGATGGTACATTTCTAGTCGGGCAGGTAGATATCGGCATGGCACGTTTTCCTGAACATGCTGAGTCGGTAGAATTATTGATCCAGCGTGCTTTACAGTCATTGCAGCTTGCTGCGAATCAACCTGAGCATTGGCATCTTTATCAAAATGATACCGATACTCTGATGAAAAAACGGTTAAAGTTAGCTGCGGATTTACACCAAGCAATCGAAAACAACGAGTTTTCTTTGTATCATCAGCCCCAGATTGATCTTAAAACAAATAGTATATATGGCAGTGAAGCTTTGCTTCGCTGGGAGCACCCAGAATTGGGATTTGTCTCTCCTGAGGAGTTTATCCCTGTCGCGGAATCAGCGGGGATCATTAATGAAATAACAGAGTGGGTGGTTGAGCAGGCGCTGATGCACCAAAAAAATATACTGAGTCTGTTTCCAAATCATAAAATCTCAATCAATATTTCTGCACGAGATCTTAATAAACGAGAACTGCCAGTTCAGTTGTTGACCTTGCTAACAGAGCTCAATATTAAACCTTCTTTAGTGGTGATAGAGCTCACTGAGTCAGCCACTGTAGGCGATACAGTAAAAGCCAAAAATATACTCGATGATTTCAAAGAGATGGGTATTAAAGTTGCTATTGATGATTATGGTACGGGGTATTCATCGCTGGCGTATTTAAGCCAACTTGGTTTTCATGAAATTAAAATTGATAAACAATTTGTGATGAATCTAGAACACAATAAACGCGATCAGACTATCTGTAAAACAACCATAGAAATGGCCAATAATCTTGATGCGTATGTGGTGGCTGAAGGGGTCGAAAGTGAGGAGATAGCAAAAATATTACGGCAATTTGGTTGTGAAATAGCGCAGGGATACCATTATTCTAAACCGTTACCCTTTGCTGATTATTGCCAATGGTTACAACGTTATAAGCAATCAGCTTGATATACCCCTTTTAACCTTTCACTTCGAGTAAATCGGCTAATAAAGCAAAGTATTGAGTGAGCGCTTCGCCAATTTTTTGCTGGATATTTACATTTGGAAAAGCATTTAATGCAGCGAGTTTGCTCTGTTTTGTACCTGAGACGAGGTAAGTGTTTTTAATTTGTGTTCTGCTTTGTATCCATGCTTCAAATGCTCGAGCTGTTAATTCTTCAGGTAAACTGAAATAATTCATCTGTAATTGTTTATCTAAATAAATGGCGTGATTAACATATTCACTTGGTTGGCATAAATCTTCGCTTAATAAGAGGGTTTGAAAGACCTCATCAAGCAAGGCGTTTAGGGGATGCGAAATATTGGCAGCCTGCTTTAACCAAGTACTAGATGCAAACTGTAGCGGGGAGTCTGGAGAGAGCAAAAACGGACAAATATAGTGATCAAAAGCATGCCACCATTCATGGGCCAGTGCACCGCCACCGGCATTTTTAGCTAAGTATAAACAGCGTTCGAGGCTATTATAATGAGCTTGCACACCTAGTTGCCCCCCAGTTCCAAAGCTCAAACTCAGCTGCTGTCTTAATCCAATAACTTTAGGCGGCACATTTAACAAATTGGCTAAATCAGATAACGCATCAAAAATTAAGTTCGCAGCGAGTTGTTTTTCCTGCTTATCAACCCATTTACCTACGGTGAGGTTTTTAAATCCGAAGAGATGTTTAATTTGTAAAAAATCAACATCGTTGCCTGCGCGATGATCCGGGCCTCGACGATAAAACCCTTGTTGGAGGCGAGTCAATTTTGTTGTCATTGATCGATGTTATAGCGAGATCGAATATGTGCTGGCATGGCATCAAATTGTTGTTTCATCATCGCATCAAGTAAAGTATATAGCGCAGTGACATCGATTTTCTCGAGGGTGGATAAGCTATACGCCACGGCCTCAAGCGTTGACAGGCTATCTTCCCGAGGTGCTTTTCGAAGTGCATAGCGAGACGCAGGCAACACATTAAAACTTAAAAATGGGTATTGGGCTAACCATGGGTTTAATTGCAATAATTTAAAGGCTTTCTTCCAGGTGCCATCAAGAAAAATTAAGGTTTTGATCGTGGTCGTTGGTTGCGAAAGGCTCTCGATCATCAGTGCTTTCTTATCAGGATAAACAACATACGTGCTGGTTTGATCTAAAGTCTGTAATGCCAAAAAGTGTTCAGGAGATTCACCGACCCAGAGTTCAATATTTTGCAAACTTAATAGGAGTAACCGGGCGGTATTTTTGGCCGCTTTTACTTCGCTAGGATGCTGCATCATAATAATACGAGTGCGATTAGCCAAGTTATTGACGGCATCGCATAGGCACTGCGTGATCGGGTAATGGCAGATTTCGCATAATGTGCGTGACATAACTGAGTTACTTTGTGATATTTGAGCGTTATTATACGGTACTTTTTAAGAAAGACTCAAACACATCGTTACGGCTTGGTTTAGCGATTAAATACCCTTGATAAGCATCACATTTAACTTGAATTAAATAGTCGAGCATTGTTTTGTTTTCAATTCCTTCGGCTAAGATATCAATATTAAGTGAACGAGCTGCCTCGATAATACCTATGATAAGAGGCAGGCTGTGAGTGGCATTATTTTGGAATAACTGCTTGTCTAACTTGATACGATCAATCGGGTGGTGGTGTAAGATGGCGAGTGATGACACCCCCATACCAAAATTATCAATGGCAATTTTGACTCCGAGATCTTTAAGGTCTTTGAGGATTTTGCTGGCTCGTTTACTCGATAATAATAAGGTAGACTCTTTGATATCTAATTCGAGCATACTGGCATCAAGTTCAAATCGGTTAAGCTCATTTCGCAACATTTTAATTAAACTTGGGTGATAAAAAAATGACTGCGAAATATTAACTGCCAAAGTGACCTCGTCGTTGATCAATTCTTTTTGTAACCATGCTTTGCGTTGTCTACATGCTTCGTGTATTACCCAGCGCTCTATTTCGGTAAAACAACCATCTTGTTCCATTACACAAATAAATTGTTTAGGTAACATGGCTTTACCATTTAATCGCCACCTTAACAGCGCTTCAATACTCACTAAAGCTTGCTCAGAGGTGGATAAACTAGGTTGAAAAAATAATTCTAACTCTGTGTAATCCAAACCTTTATCGAGTTCACATTGTAACGTTGAGTGACGTTTTTGCTCTTGATTGTGTTGATAAATCTTAATTGAGCCGCGAGTCATCTTTTTAGCTTGATACATCGCAGAATCGGCGCGTTTATACAACTCTTGCTGGTCAATTTCGCCTTTTGTAATACAAGCTCCGACACTGGCTTTAGGAATGATTTCATGGCCATTGAGTAAGGTAGGACATTCGAGTTGACTAACTAGTTTTTTTAGTAAATCTCGGCATTGTTCATGAGAATCAATCTGTTCAAAAAGAATACAGAATTCGTCGCCACCTAAACGCGCGACTGTGTCGGTTTTTCTGATTGTTTCAGAAATGCGTTTGGCGACGACTTTTAGTAATTTATCGCCACTTTGATGGCCTAACGAGTCATTGATTTGCTTGAACTCATCTAAATCAATTAACACCATGGCCATAAATTTTTGATTTCGCTTACTGCGTCCTAAAGCTTGCTCTGTGCGATCTTCTAGCACTAAGCGGTTGGGGATTTGTGTTAACGGATCTAATCGAGCAATTTCAGATAACTGTGCTTCTTGCTGTTTGAACGAGGTAACATCTCTTAGCTGAGCAAGGTAAAAAGGCTCTGTGGGATGAGGTATTCTCGTAATGGATATTTCGTAGTGGTAATGTGTTAAAGCTGCGCAATGCTTTAAAGCCAGCCATTGTTCATTGTGATTCAATCCAAGCTGTTCAAGTGCAGTGTTAAGCGAGTAATCACGTAAATTTAATTCGGGTAATAGCTCTGTAATATCAATAAGTGGAGCGGTGAAAATTTTTTTAATCGCTTGGTTATAGTCGAGGATGAGTCCCTTTTCATTAAAAGTAAGTAAACCTTGGTGAATGTTATCGACAACGTTGCGTAACTTAGTTTCAGATTGTTTTAGGGCTTTACTCATTTGTAATAGTGATTGTGCCCGTTGATTAGATTGCTCTTGACGGTAAAGTGTATCAGAAACATTAAACACTTCTATCTGGCAGTATTGCTGAGATTGATAATCAAAAATAGAGAAATGAAGTTGCTGGCAAATCGGTAAGCATTTAACACTATCAAATAAAGGGAGAGTGAACGTATCATTTGGCGGACATAAACTGATAGGCTGTTGCCCTCTAAAGCACTCAGATACCGCATCAGCAAAAGAGCTATGACTTTCTAGCCCACACACTTTTAAAAAACTGTGTCCTTGGCACTCGCTCAGATCAATCCCTGCTCTGGTGCCTAACCATTTATTAAAGAAAAGAATTTTAAACTGAGCATCAACAACCAATACACCATGTTGTGCATGGGACAAAAGAGAGTCAAAAAGTTGCAAATTATTCATCCGTGAATAGCCTGGAAAAGTTATTTTTATATATTATTAGCTACTGATTATAGTAGCTTTTTACAGAGATACCAATTTATAAGCTTGGTTTAGGAATTTTTTAAAGATAAATTGGGTTTTTATTCGAGTTTGTTTACACTAAGAGTCAAGTCAACGAATTAAGGATACGGATATGTCAGAGGTAACTATTGATGAAAGCGCATTAGTCAGTATGCAGTCGCTATTGGGCGATCACTTTGAAGCCACTTTATTATTTTGTCACACTGAATTTGACCGCTTACATAGTGAATTAACAAGCAGCTTCAATACGGATAACGAAACAGCAATCAGAAACTCTCATAGTTTAAAATCCAATGCAGCTCAGTTCGGGGCCGTATCTTTGGCTGAGATAGCAAAAAATATTGAGCATTTATTAATAGAAAATAAATCGGCAGAAGCGGCCGTATTTTTAGCGCAATTAGAGCCACATATCCTTGCTACAAAAGAAAAAATGACGGCGTGGTTAATAAATAAATAAACTTGAATTAAATTCAGTCGCTGGCTCTTTTTCTCTAGGTATATTTCGGCTAGTCTAGGCCTATATCAATAGGGGTCAACTATGCCAATAATTAAAAAAAGTGATAAGTTAGAGGGTGTCTGTTACGACATCCGCGGGCCAGTTTTAAAGCAAGCCCGAAAAATGGAAGATGAAGGACAAAAAGTACTAAAACTCAATATTGGTAACCCCGCCGCTTTTGGATTCGATATGCCAGAAGATATGCACAAAGACATAGTCCGTAACCTCTCTGCTGGCCAAGGATATTGTGATTCTAAGGGGCTGTACTCTGCACGGGTTGCAGTTTACCAGCATTATCAACAAAAAAACTTCGCAAATCTCGATGTCGATAATATCTTCATTGGCAATGGTGTGAGTGAGTTGATTCAAATGAGCACTCAAGCTTTGCTCAACTCGGGCGATGAGGTACTGATCCCGGCACCTGATTATCCACTTTGGACAGCTTCAGTGCGTCTTGCTGGCGGTACGCCGGTCCATTATTTGTGCGATGAAGCACAAGATTGGTTTCCGGACATTGCCGATATTCGAAGTAAAATAACCAGTAAAACCCGCGCGATAGTGCTCATCAATCCAAATAACCCAACGGGGGCGGTCTATGATGAGGCCTTGCTGCAGGATTTACTTGGACTTGCAAGAGAGCATAAATTGCTCATTTTTTCCGACGAAATTTACGAAAAAATTCTTTATGATGGCGTAATTCACACCTCTATCGGATCATTATGTGATGACTTACCAATTATTACTTTCAACGGCTTAGCCAAAACTTATCGGGCTGCAGGCCTCAGAATGGGGTGGATGGTTATCAGTGGTAAATTGTCAGGAATTACTGATTATATTCAAGGCTTAGATATTTTGGCATCGATGCGCTTGTGTGCCAATGTGCCCGCACAATTTGCAATTCAGCAAGCATTAGGTGGCGTGCAATCTATTGATGATTTGATCAAGCCGACAGGACGTTTATATCAACAACGGGACATAGTTTGGCAGGGACTGAATGCGATAGATGGTGTGTCGTGTACTAAACCAAAAGGGGCATTGTATGCCTTTGCTAAGTTTGACCGAGCAAAATTCAATGTGCATGATGATGAAAAGCTGATTTTTGATTTATTGATGCAAGAGAAAATACTATTAGTCCATGGCCGTGCATTTAATTGGCCAGAGCCAGATCATTTTAGATTGGTTTTTTTACCTCACCAAGATCAACTCAAACCCGCTTTAGCTCAAATGGCGAGGTTTTTTGATGGCTATCGTCAATAAACCTAATATGTGCCAACTTACGTGTTTGGCACATTAATGTTTAGGACAAATTGCTGATAAATTGTTGGTAAATGCTGTAAAATCTGTGCTTTACCAGCAATATCTGCTTGATTGAGTACGCGATTTAGTAACTCAACATCTAACTGTTTTGCAATTTGCTGGCTTTGAGCGATGTGGCTAATATGCCAAGGCTCAGCTGCTACGCCTCCTAAGTCTCGACTGTATGGTTTAAAAAAGCCCAATTGTGGGAGTTGTTCGTCTAACCATTGATTGAATTGATAAAAAGGGCCGCCTTTTTCATATTCATGCTGCTCTAATTTTAGCTGGTAGTCGGCGCTTACTGCATTACTATCATAAATGTCGAGATCAGTTCCCCAGTGATGACGACTTGCCCCAGGTAAGGCAGAGAAAAGCAAAATAGCCATTATGCGCTCGTGATCGGACAATTGAGACATATCAACCGGCTGTTCATATTTGTCCAATACCGGTCGAATACCTGTAAATTTGTTATTCCATATCAGTAATTGTCGCTCAAAGCTGCGAAAGCTTGATGCAATCGCCAGCTTAAACCCTGCTTTTTGTGCTTCGTTTCGTAAACGGGTTAAATCAGGAATAATTGCCTGATGCACTTGATGGCCTTGAAAATTAGTTAAATGGCCTTCACTGGTACCGCAGGCTAGGTGCATGATCATGGCGCTAACAATTCTGTCAGTATGTGATAATACATGTCAGTGAGTTTTTCTAAGTCTTCGACACTCACACATTCATTTACTTTGTGAATGGTTGCATTACAGGGCCCAAGCTCAATGACTTGTGCACCTGTTTGTGCAATAAATCGGCCATCTGATGTTCCACCGGTTGTTTCTAGCGATGGACTAAAACGTGCAACGTGCTCAATGGCTTTAACAGTCGCATCCACTAAAGAGCCTGCAGGAGTTAAAAAAGGTAAGCCATTCAGTGTCCAGTCAATGTCATACTCAAAGCCATGATGATCAAGAATAGAGACTACACGCGATTTTAGTTGTTCGGCAGTTACTTCAGTACTAAAACGAAAGTTAAATTGCAAATCAAGTTCACCTGGAATCACATTGCCAGCTCCAGTCCCGCTATTGATGTTAGAAATTTGAAAGCTGGTGGCTGGGAAGAATTCATTGCCGTTATCCCATTGAATCTGAGATAACTCTGTCAAGGCAGGACTGACGAGGTGAATAGGATTTTTAGCTAATTGCGGATAGGCTACATGGCCTTGTATGCCCTTAACAGTTACAAAACCGGTTAGTGAGCCACGCCGGCCATTTTTAACTACATCACCGACTTTATGGCTGGAAGAGGGTTCTCCCACTAAGCACATATCAATTTTTTCATTGCGAGCTTCAAGGGTTTCAATGACACGCGGCGTACCATTTATAAATGGTCCTTCTTCATCTGAGGTAATAAGAAAGGCGATTGAGCCGCGGTGATCTGGGTAATCACTGACAAATCGTTCTGTTGCAACGATCATTGCTGCTAACGAGCCTTTCATATCTGCAGCCCCACGGCCATGTAAATAACCGTCTTGTATTAAGCCGCTAAATGGGGGCAAATGCCAGGCGGATTCAGGGCCGGTAGGCACGACATCTGTATGGCCCGCAAAACAAAATAACGGCGCTTGTGTGCCTTTGCGAGACCACATATTTAAAGTGTCGACGAAAAAAAGTGATTCATGTTTAAAGCCAATAGCATTGAGCCGTTCGGCCATAAGCTCTTGGCAACCTTCATCTAAGGGGGTGACTGAAGGGCGTTGGATTAATTGTTGTGCCAGCTCAATTACGCAACTCATGCAAAAATCTCTTGATATTGATCTGCTTTAAAACCTAAATGCATGCTGCCTTGGTGGACAAGCAGCGGACGTTTGATCATGGCTGGGTGTTCGATGAGCAGTGCTAAAGCGGTCTCTTTGTTCAGGTTTGCTTTTTGTTCATCTGTCAAAGCACGGTAAGTCGTGCCTCTTTTATTCACTAGTTGCTCCCAGCCTAATTGTGCTTCAAAGCTCTGTAGTAATTCAGCAGTTAAGCCATTTTTCCGATAGTCATGAAACTGATAAGGGATAGTGTGGCTGTCGAGCCATTTTTTTGCTTTTTTTATCGTGTCACAGTTGGCAATGCCATACATTAAAGTCATAAATAATCCAAAATTGCTCAGCGTCGTTGTTTCGCTGTAATGTGAAAAAGAATATCGCTTGGTGCGAGAACCTGTTGATGGCTGTAATAAATTCCACCTAACTGTGGGTGATTGATTACGGTAACAGCAACATGGATAGGCTCTTTTATTTGTCGGAAGTCGGCATAAAATAATAGTGACTTCGCCGTAAATGATTGTTTTTCATTTACATAGTAACGTAAGCCACTCAAAGGTAAGTAGCGTTCATCTACATCGAGAGATATGAGTAATTGGATCCCTTGACGAGATTTTAAAATAAATTCAGTGCCACCTGCTCTTATTTGTTCAATTGTGCCATCAAATGGAGCGTAAAGTTTGTGTCCGGTCATTAAAATCATGACGCCGCAGCCGACGATTCCCCGTGAAAAAAACGCATTAGGGTGGTGTTCCAGAGGGAATACTTTGCCAGATACTGGGGAATACACAGGTAACCCTAGTCCTTGAACTTGATTTTCATTGGCTTTTAAAACCTGCTTGTGGACAGCCATCATTAGACATTCGTCACTCTGTAGCCATTTTTACGTAAACTCGAGACCGCCGAACGGATTGCTGTTTGTTTCACTAACACATAGTCAGTATCAAAGGTTGATATCGCAAAAATAGATATTTTTTCAGCGGCAAGAACGGCTGAAATATTCGATAAAATCCCTGTCAATGAAAATCCAAGGGGGCCAAGCACTTCAAGGGCTGCCCAACCTGTTTCAGTTTCATTACTGTCTAGGCTGATTGAATCGGGACAGACTATCGAAAGTTCATCATAGGTTTTAGCAATGAAATAGACCGGCGCATCGTACACAGCCTTTGGGATCGGTTGGGATGGGTCAAAGCTGTGAATGGTGAACGTCTCATTCATGAGTTCTAACGTTTGTTTTGACATAGTGCATCCTTGAGTGACATCAATCATTATTGTGCGTCGATAACTGCGGCCACGCAAGGGGCAATAAATAAAAAATTAAATATTCACTCTAATAAAACATTATTTATCAGAAAGTTAAATTAACTTTACGATCTTTCGGACTTGTAGTATTTTTTAATCACAGGTTGATAATGAAAGATTGATGACTAAAAAATTAAAAATAGTTATCCTGAGTCTATTTGATTATTTAAACGCTAGAAACAGAAGGTATCTAGGTTAACGAATACTGTTAGCGTTATTAATTAACTGAATTACTTCCTGTTTCTTTTCCACAAAAACTGTGGATAACCTTGTTAATTAGTCTGTTTTAAATAGCTATCTTTATGATTTTAATATTAAATTATGTTTGGCACAAAAATTGAGTATCAGTTGTTAAAAAATTAAAGCAATAAGGTCGATAAATCGACCTTATTGCTTTGGGGTTCCATCAGTTAATTGTCTGAGTTGCTTGGATAGCAGTTAAGGCAATCGTATAAACAATGTCATCAACTAACGCGCCGCGGCTAAGATCGTTAACAGGCTTGCGCATGCCTTGTAACATTGGACCAATACTGATCAACTTAGCACTTCGTTGAACGGCTTTATAAGTTGTATTACCTGTATTGAGATCAGGAAAAATGAATACAGTGGCTTTACCCGCGACGAGGCTATTGGGTGCTTTTTTCTCTGCCACGCTCTCCATAATGGCTGCATCATATTGTAAGGGACCATCTATAATTAAATCTGGGCGTTTTTGTTGTGCTAACTGTGTGGCTAGTCTGACCTTTTCTACATCCGCTCCCACACCCGAAGTGCCAGTACTGTAGCTAATCATCGCTACTTTGGCTTCTATACCAAATGCAATGGCAGAATCCGCTGATTGAATAGCGATATCGGCTAATTGCTCAGCACTCGGATCGGGATTAATGGCGCAATCACCATAAACTAACACTTGATCTGGCAACAGCATAAAAAAGATAGAAGAGACTAATGATGATCCCGGCGCAGTTTTAACTAATTGTAAAGGGGGGCGAATGGTATTGGCAGTGGTATTGACTGCGCCAGATACGAGGCCATCAACTTCATTATTGGCAAGCATCATGGTCGCTAAAACGGTGTTATCAAGGAGTTGTTCTTGAGCAATGACCTCAGTCATCCCTTTATTTTTTCGTAATGCAACCAAAGATGTAACATAGTGTTCGCGCACATCATCAGGGTCAATAATCTTGACTTTATCGTTCAGCTGAACGCCTTGCTGCTCGGCAATTCTTAAAATTTCACCGCGATCGCCAAGTAAGACGGTATGTGCGATTTCCCGTTCGCCACAAATAGCTGCTGCCTTAATTGTTCGAGGCTCAGTTCCTTCAGGTAAAACAATCGTTTTGTTGGCGACTCGCGCTTTATTGGTTAGCATATGACGAAATGCAGGAGGGGACATTTTGCGTGTTCGCTCAACTCCCAAGGTTAAGCTGTGTAACCAATCGCTATCTAAATGTGCGGCATTATGATCTTTAACTCGTTCAATGCGTTGTTCATCATCAGTAGGGACTTCCATATTAAAATTATGCAGTAATAAAGAAGTGCGCCAAGTATCTGCGTCAGTTGATAAGATAGGTAGCCCAGTGGCCATGGCTTGTTCACAAAGTTTGATAATTCGCGGCTCGGGCTTGAAGCCCCCAGTGAGTAAAATAGCGCCAATTTTGGTGCCATTCATTGCTGATAAACATGCTGCTACTAATACATCTGAGCGGTCTCCGGGCGTCACTAATAACACACCAGGGTTAAAGTGATTCAATATGTTAGAGACTGTGCGGGCACAAAATGTCACACTTCGCAGGCGACGATGCGCCATATCACCTTCATTGACAATTTCAGCATTTAAATACCGAGCTAAATCCGACACTCGTGGCGCGACTAATTCAAAGTCCCAAGGCACACAGCCTAAAAGCTTAAACGTCTGTTTTTTGAATAATGGCATTGAGGCTAGGCGAGTGAGTTCGTGGGCTAGGTGTTCGGGTTCAAATAAATCAGCGAGATCAGCTCGAGCACGACCTTCTTCATCTAAAGGTGCATTCACCTTATTAAATATACAACCCAATACACGTTCGTTTTCTAAACCACCGTAAAAGCTGGCAGCGATTTCGAGCCTATCTTCAATTTGTTCCACAGGATCATTGCCGGGAGTCAAAACAAACACAATTTCAGCGCCTAAAGCTTGTGCTATTTCTCGGTTTAACCGTCCAGCGTAAGGTTGTTTTCTTGTTGGCACCATCCCTTCAATGATAGCGACTCCGCCCTCACTGGCGCTTGATTCAAAGCGGGTGATAACTTCTTCGAGTAAAATATCGCTTTTTCCATCGCCAATCATTTGCTCGGCATATTGCAGATCAAGTGGTTCTGCGGGTTTGATATTTGAGCCTCGTTTGACAATTTCAGTTGATTTTTCTGGGCCTTTATCCCCTGCACGTGGTTGGGCTATGGGCTTAAAAAAGTTAACCTTAACGGCTTTTTGCTCCAATGCACGCACTAACCCGACAGACACAGATGTCAACCCAACGCCTGTTGAAACAGGGATTAACATAATACGGTGCGACATTAATTCTTCTCCTTGGCTAGCGTAGCGGCATCACGGGCAATCATCCACTCTTCATTGGTAGGAACAACCAGTGCTTGAGGACCAGTCTGATTCGTTGATATCAGCCCAGATTGGCCAAAACGCGCTTGGTTATTTGTTTTTTCGTCCAAATGGAATCCAAAAAAACTTAATAAAGCCAAAACTTTTTCACGGATCAACTGCGAGTTTTCACCTATTCCGCCAGTAAAAATCAGGCCATCGAGATGCCCCAGTGGTACTACATATGCAGCTATTTGTTTTGCCAGACGGTAACAAAAGACCTCGAGAGCCAGACTTGCTTGGGGGTTGCCCGCAAGATGGGCATCTTCAATTGTGCGACAATCATTTGATAGTTCACTTAACCCTAATAGACCACTGTGCTTATTTAATAATGTATCGATTTTAACCGCGCTGTATCCGAGTTGCTGAGTCAGGAAATTAAATAACCCAGGATCAATGTCGCCACTTCGCGTACCCATAACAACTCCTTCAAGAGGAGTTAAACCCATACTTGTGTCGACACTGACACCATTTTTGATTGCAGTGACAGAGCAGCCATTCCCTAGGTGTGCACTGATTAACGCCAGTGAATTAAGTGGCTTTTGTAAAATCATTGCAGCTTGTTTTGCAACATAGTGGTGACTGGTACCATGGAAGCCATAACGGCGCACCCCATGCTGTCGGTATAAATCGTAAGGTAACGCATATAGATAGGCATGCTCGGGCATCGTCTGGTGAAAAGCGGTATCGAAGACGGCAACTTGAGGTAAGTCAGCAAAAGCATGCTCGGCGGCTTCAATACCAAGTAAATTTGCAGGGTTATGCAGAGGAGCCAAACTAATTGTATCTGCAATGACTTGTTTGACTTGTGCAGTGATAATCACTGAATGTGTAAAATGTTCCCCGCCATGCACGACCCGGTGACCGACAGCAATCAGCGAATGTTCTAGGGCGTTGTGTTTAATAATTTCGACTAATCGAGCGATTGCTTGTTGATGACCGGCATTGGAGGTCAAAGGCTCGATGTGTTTTTGGCTTTGGTAAGTGTATTTCAAGCGAGCATTTTCACTTAAGAGGCATTCAGCCAACCCGGTAATGATTTCATCTCCTGTTTGCGCTTCTAAAATTGCAAACTTTAAACTCGAACTGCCGCAATTGAGTACTAAGACATGTTGATCTAACATTTGTTTAATCCCATATAATGAGGTGTACCAGCGAAAAAAAGCCACGAGATGCCTGCATTTCCATGCAGCGTTGTGAGACTATGGTACACTTGAATTATCTAAGGGGTAATTTTAACCTAACTTATCGCATAAGGTTAAATGTTTAGGATCATTTGAGGAGTCCCTATGCAAAAAAGTATTATGTCTCAGCTCAACGATGGTCAGCAATACAGCAAAATATGGCCAAACAATGTGGCTTTAGCACCTATTTTTCCTGAGCGTCGAGTGATTAAGGCGACTCAACTGGCACTCAGAGTGATGCCCATGCTGGCTGTTTTAAGTATTTTTGTACAAATTCAATTTTTTGGCAGTCAATATTTACCACAAGCTTTAACGTTTGCTTTGTTTTTATTATCAATGCCAGTACAAGGTTTATATTGGCTAGGCAAACGCGCTAACACCACTTTACCGCCTTCGTTAGCTTCTTGGTACCGAGAATTGCAGTCTAAAATGCAAGAAAATGGCTATCAACCGACAGTCACTCGAGCGCAGCCTCGCTTTTACGAACTAGCTCAATTGCTAAAAGAAATGTTCGAGAAAATGGATCAGGCATTCACTAAAGAAATTTTTTAGTCTCGCTAACGTTATACGCTCAACCCTGATTGGTGTTGAGCTGTTCGCTTTTTAAATACTCTTTGATCGATATAATATTATCTACTGCAATACTAATCGGTTCTTTTAATTGTCCTTGCGAATTCATCAACTGACTAATATTTGATTGGTGATGTTGGTAAAAACCCGCTAAGGCAAATTCAATCAGTTTTACACTTGGAAAAAAACGACATACAGCGCCTTTTTTGAGTACCGTTCGCTCTGTTTGATTGAGCTTAAAGGTAAGTTCAATCTGTTGGTGCTTAGTTAAGGTTTGCTCGTGAGCGGTTTGTAATGCATCAGCTATTTCGGCCACGGCTTCTTTGAGGGTATCTGGCAAATCTGGCTTATCGCTTGGTAAAAATTGGCAAGTGACGCGCTGTGTTCTGATTGACAGTTTAAATTGTTGGTGGCCTAAATCAGTCAGTACATTTTCATAGATAATTAACCACCAGAGTTCGTCTTTCCATGCATTGATAAAAGTCTCGGTAAAAAATTCAAAAGAGGGAGGCTGCTCAAAAGGCAAAATTAGTATGTATTGGCTCGTTTTTTCTATTGCCACGATCGTTGTCGCGTTACCTTGTTTATGGAGGTGGCAATACCAATTCATGCAAAGGTGTTCTAGAAAATAAGGCAGTTTAACATTGGTGTGATGGCGTTTAATTGTCGTTTCTTGTGACTCAAGATAAGTGAATAAATCATGGGATAAAGCGATGTCACACTGCATCTTTGTTCTCCTTTTGATAAGCAAGATCAAGTTTATTACAAAGATGCGATTGGACTATTACGGTCTATTACACTGGAGCTAGAATAGGGGAGGCCTCTTCAGTTCGTTCAAATCGAGTGAGGTAAAATTCTAATGTCACATTAATATGTGCAAGTTGTGAGAGCGCTTGCCAATGTTCAGGACGAAATTTCCACGCAAAAGGTGTCATCATAACCAAGTGTTTGGCCATCTCAACATCAAGTGTGACATGATGAGTGAGCACTTTCTGATCAACTTGGATAAACCCTTGCGGACACTCGACTGGAGTATGCTGCTCAACATTTTGGTAAATAATACTTTTTAACTCTTTTAAATGCCAAGGCCCTGGGCTTGCAACCAATAAAATCCCGGCGGGATGCTGTGCGTCTGGTACTTGGGCGAGTCTGGCTAATTCATTGTCAAACAATGGGGCAAAAACACTGACTAGTGCTGAGGCGCAGCCATCTGAAAAAGGTGTTTGAGCAATTGATGCGACACTAAAGTGACAATCGGGATAGCGCTTGGCAGCATACTTTACCGCAGGTTTCGAAATATCGACACCATACACATGACAAGCTTGTGCTTGCTGTTTTAATGCTTGCGTATAAAACCCTTCACCACAGCCTAGGTCGATAATGGTACTGCCCGAAGGTAAATAATGCAGTTGTTGAGCAATGGCTTGTTGTAAAAACTGATAATGGTTTGAGGCTAAAAAGGCACGCCTTGCTTGTACCATCTCTAAATTATCACCCGGATCTTTCGATTTTTTATGTTGCACAGGCAACAGGTTCACATACCCTTCTTTAGCATAATCAAAACTGTGCTTGTTCTCACAGTGTAAAGTTTTATCGTTTAACTTAAGTGGATGCTGGCAAATAGGGCAGCGGTAAGCCATCGTCATTGTGCTAAATAGTCCTTATCATAAAAGGTTTTGACCCAGTGCGGGCGGTAAATAATCAGCAACGTTATGACCATGCCATTGATGGTTGCCTCAGGAAACCAAATCAGGGCTGCTAATACGGTGTAATTATCAAAAATAGTGGGCCAATCATATTGATCAAGGGCATAAAACAGCAACGAATTTGTTAAAATATGCGCTACTGCAGTTAACGCCGCAGTTAAAAAGCTTCCAATAAAAATATAAACAAATACATGGCGTGGCAAAAAGTGGTAGCACAGCAAAAATACGCCATAAGTGATGAGTATAGGTAAAATGGCTGTTGTGAGACCATACAGTGCGACTTGCCAAATCGGAACCATATCAAAAACTACTAACAACAAAAGAGCAAACGTGCTGATCAGCACCGCAAACCGCCAGCCAAAAACCAATGTAACAGCTGTCATAGCGAGAAGATGCACATCAAGTTGTGGGTAAATTCCAGCTTTAACAGCCCAAAGTCCTGCAATGATGGTGCTGGTGGCCATCACACTGTGCTGCAACGTCGGGTGAGTCAATATTTGTGTCCACGTTGCTTTATTTATTGTGCTTACAAAGAACCCGACATAAAGCAATGCGCAAAATAATTCAAAGATTGACATAGCGAATGACCATTTTTTGGGCGCGAACATGCATTACATGTCACGCCCAATAGTAATTAATTAAACTCTGACCAAATCGGCGCATGATCAGAGGGCTTTTCAATGCCGCGTAATTCGTAATCAATACCCGCATCTATACAGCGTTCTGCCAGTCCTTTGGTAGCCAGTACCACATCGATACGCAGGCCACGATTATCATCAAAGCCTTTTGAACGATAATCAAACCATGAATAACGATCGCTTGTATCAGGGTGAAGGGCGCGAAATGTGTCGATAAAGCCCCAGTTAAGTAAATCACTTAGCCATTGACGCTCTTCTGGTTGGAATGAACACTTGCCTGTTTTTAACCAGCGCTTAGCATTGACATCACCAATGCCAATATCTAAATCGGTTGGAGAGATATTTATATCGCCCATCACGACAAGCTGACTGTTGGCATCTTCATTGGCAAGATAAGTCATTAAGTCTTTATAAAACTGTCGTTTGTAAGGAAATTTAGTTTCATGGCTAATATTGTCACCTTGTGGAAAATAGCCATTCATAATTTTGACTGGTTGACCATGTTCGTCTTCAACTGTGACAGTAATCATGCGCCGCTGGGCTTCATCGCTATCTGTTGGGAAGCCCTTTTCAACAGAAATAGGTGCATTTTTGCATAACATGGCCACGCCGTAGTGTGCTTTTTGGCCATGAAAAAAAACGTGATAACCCATCGCTTCTACGTCTTCAATAGGGAAGGCTTCATCGTGAACTTTTATTTCTTGCAGACCAATGACATCGGGTTGATGTTTGTCAATGATCGCTTGTAATTGATGGAGTCGGGCACGCAGGCCATTTATATTAAACGAGATGATTTTCATTCGCGGATCCCAAAAGAAATAGAAAAGACAAGTAGCGCGCAATAATAGCATTAATTATGAGGCCAATAAATAATGTTCGGGTGTTTATCGCAATACAAAAGTAAGGGAATATGCGAAAAGTCATTAAGATTTTCAGGGATTTAATTTACACTGGCATTTGGAATCTCTCTGTGACGGATGCAAATTAGATGCTGCATATTATTCAATCAAATAGACTCGAAGTACTTGAACAACAATTGGCGCAGGTCCTCACGGATGAGCCGTTAAATACCGTGTTTGAGCAAGAGATTATCTTGGTGCAGTCTCCGGGGATGGCGCAATGGCTCAAAGTCAGTTTTTCTGAGCAACATGGCGTAGTGGCACAAATTGATTTTCCACTTCCATCGAGTTTTACTTGGCGTCTTTATCAGCGATTGCTGCCCCAAGTACCTGCTGAATCAGCATTTAATAAAAGCAATTTGACGTGGAAGTTGTTTGCGTTGCTGCCAACTTGTTTAGACGAGCCATTATTTGCTCCGTTGAAACGATATTTATTAAACGATAACGCCCAGCAAAAGTTATTCTCGTTATGTGAAAAAATTGCCGATGTGTATGACCAATATCTAATGTACCGTCCGCATTGGCTCGCCACTTGGCAAGAAGGCATTGATGAGCTCCCTGATGTGTCGATTAGTCATGCTCCTTGGCAACCCAGTTTATGGCGTAAGTTAGTCCAATACACCCAAGATCTCGGACAAAGTCATTATCATCGGGCCAATATGCATGAAGCGCTTTTGGAAGCACTCGCTCAAGCGCCTCGTTCGGCATTACCTGAACGAGTCAGTATTTTTGGTATTTCAGCGTTACCCAACGCTCAACTGGCCGTGTTTAATGCCTTAGCCCAGCGGATCCCAGTTTATTTATATTTCTTTAACCCCAGTGAGCACTATTGGGGCGATATTGTTGATGAAAAAACCTTAGCTAAAATACAGGCTAAATACGCAAAAAAACCCAATATTACAGCTCAAGATGAGCAATATTATTTTGTCGGTAATCCGCTCCTTTCTTCTTGGGGGAAACTGGGGCGGGATTATTTTGAGCAATTAATGCAACAAGATGCCCAGTGGCATGACTTGTTTATCGAGCCTTCTAATACCCATTTGCTTGGGGCTATCCAACAAGAAATTTACCAGCTAGCGTTTAAAGGGGAATCATTAGCCGATGATCCCAGTTGGTATATTTGTGATGAAGGTAAAATTACCGTTGCTGAAAATGATAACAGCGTCCGCTTTGCTGATTGCCATACGCCGTTGCGTGAAGTCGAAGTGCTACACGATCATTTACTTGACTTATTTAGTGCTGATCCCACCTTAACGCCCAAAGATATCATTGTGATGATGCCTGATGTCGGCGCGTATAGCCCTTACATTGAAGCCGTTTTTGGTTCGGCCACACAAGAGCGTTATATTCCTTATGCATTGGCTGATTTAGCAATTGCGCAGGAAAAACCCATTCTGACCAGCTTTCATCAATTAGTAGGCTTGCCGTTTAGCCGCTTTGGCGTATCAGAAATACTCGACTTACTCCAAGTGAACAGTATTGCAGATAAGTTTGCCATAAACGCCAGTGATCTTGATCAAATTCGTTATTGGCTGGAGCAAGTTGGGGTTAAATGGGCGCTCGATGCCGATCATAAAGGTGAACTGGACCAGCCGCAGTTTTCATTTAATACGTGGCGTCATGGTCTGCAGCGTTTGCTGTTAGGTGTAGTGCAAAGAAACGAAGACTGTGACTTTCAAGGGATTTACCCCGCCGATGAAGTGGAAGGGATGGCAGCAGGATTACTGGGCCAGTTATTAGAATTTATTCGCGCATTGGCTGATTTTAAACAGCGTTTAACACCCGATGTAACGTTAGGCGAAAAAGCCGACATTCTGCAGCAGTTATTGACGGCTTTTTATGATCAAAACTCCGAACAATCGTGGGATTTACTCCAGCTCGATAGCGTGATTGCTGATTTAGCGAAACACTATGAAAATAATGATTACCAAGGGCTTGTGTCGCAACGGGTCATCGTGGCGTTGATCCAGCAAGGGCTCAACCAAAGTGGGGTCGGGCAGCGCTTTTTAGTCGGCCAAGTAAACTTTTGTACACTCATGCCGATGCGTTCAGTGCCTTTTAAAGTTGTGTGTATGCTCGGCCTGAATGATGCGGACTATCCGCGTAGCGTGCAACCTGTGGGGTTTGACTTATTACCACTTAGCCAACGGCAAAAAGGTGATCGCTCGCGTAAGTTGGACGATCGGTACCTCTTTTTAGAAGCGTTACTCAGTGTGCGTGAACACCTCTATATCAGTTATATTGGCCGCTCATGCTTTGATAACACAGAGCGAGTGCCTAGTGTCTTAGTCAGTGAGTTACTCGAATATTTAACGCGAAGTTTTGATCAACCAGCTAATCAAACAGGGCAGACTTTTCCAAAAAATTTGATTACACAGCATCACTTGCAACCTTTTAACCCTGCTTATTATTTACCTGAACAGCCAAAAAGTTATAACCCAACTTGGCAGATCCAAGCGTATGAGACTCCTGCTGACGCGCGAGATATTAAGGTGGCGATAGGGGACGAAATCGAGTTAAGTGCATTTGTTCGCGCATTATGCCAAGTCCAAGAAAGCTTTTATCGCAATACTTTGGGTGTGAAGATTGCTCAGTTTGATGAAATCAATAAAGACGAAGAACCTTTTTCGCTTAATCATTTACAACGCTATTTTTATCTTGATGAAATGCTCGACGCGGCGTTGCAAGATCGCCCCCTCAATAGTGAGCAAATCCTGCAGCGTGGCGACTTGCCTTTATCTCACGTGGGCGCATTAACTTATGAGCAAATGCAGCATCGCATCAGTAATATGATTACTAGTTTGCGGGCTCATCAAGTGACGCAGTTTGAGGAGCCCGTTGAGGTCAATTTACAGCTGAGCGAATGTCGATTACAAGGTTGGTTGAGTCAGATTGTTAATACAAAACAAGTGTTTTATCGCAGTGCCAGCATTAAAGCGAAAGATAAAATAAAAGCGTATCTGTATCATTTAGTTGCGAGCGCCTGTCAAGTTGTAACTCAAACATGGGTGATAGGGCTCGATAGCGAATGTGTCTTTGAAACGCTTGATGCTGATGAGGCAATACGAACTTTGCAGCCGTGGCTTGAGCTTTACCGAGAAAGCTTACAACGGCCTATTCCATTTTTCCCTGTGGCATCGTTACAGTATGCCCAAGAGCAAGACTTTGCCAAAGCAATGAGTAAATTTTCAGGTGGTCAATACATTGGGGTGGGTGAAGCCGATAACCCCTATGTTGCGCTGGACTTTAGTGATCTCAGCCCCCATCAAGACGCTTTTATTTATTGGAGTGACACGTTACTTAAACCTTTAGTCGACAAAATAGCGGAGACAAAACATGCAAGTGCTTAATCCTGTAACTATGCCGTTGACGGGCGCGTCATTGATAGAAGCCAGTGCGGGAACAGGCAAAACCTACACCATTACCGCGTTATATATTCGTCAGCTTTTAGGATTACAAACCAGCGAGCCCGATAATCAGCCGCTGAGCGTGGAGCAAATTTTAGTGGTGACATTTACCGAAGCCGCCACCGCCGAAATTCGTGATCGGGTGCGAACGCGTATTATTGATGCCCGAGATGCATTAATGGGGGCCCCGTGTCACGATCCACTCTTAGCCGAAATACTTGCAGAAGTCAGTGATGCCAAGTTGGCTTATTCATTACTCGATGCCGCAGCTAAATCGATGGATGATGCCGCCATTTTCACGATTCATGGTTTTTGCCAGCGGATGCTCAAACAGCACGCGTTTGAATCGGGCGTGGCGTTTAATTTAAATTTTATTCTCGATCAATCGGAGCTGTTACTCGAAGCATTAAAAGATTATTGGCGTGTATTTGTGTATCAATTAGATAAAGACAAAACGCAAACGGTCTTAAATCTTTATCCGGCACCACAAAGCTTATATAAAAAAGTATTTAGCTTGTTGGCAAGACAAACCGCGACCGTGATCCCACAGTATAACCTTGCACACATGTGGCAATGTCAGGCTGACTATTACTTGGCACTAAAGCAATTTAAACAAGACTATTTAGCCAGTGATTTTGCCGCGCAAATAAGCCAATCAGATATCAAGAAAAATAAAGCGGCGGCGAAACCTGCCAACCTTGAAGCGTTACTCGCGTTTTGTCAAAGCGATCAACAAGACTTTGTTTTTGGCAGTGCAAAAAATTCGTTTGAAACATGGTCGCACACTATGTTTGAACAAGATGACATGTATAAAAAAAATGGTCAGTATTTTAGCCATCCTTTATGTCAGCAATTTACCGAGTTAAGTCGTTTACGCCAGTCAATTAAAGAGGGGCTACCGCTTGCGATTGCTCAAGATGCAGCGCAGTGGATAAGACAGGCGTTAATTACTAAAAAACAAGAGCTGAGCTTAATTAGCCCTGATGATTTACTTACATATCTTTATCAAGCTTTGATGAGCGACGGCGGTGAAGTATTAGCAACACATATTGCTCAGTGTTACCCAGTGGCCATGATCGATGAGTTTCAAGATACCGATCCGATCCAATATGGCATTTTTAGCCGTATTTTTTTAAATCAATCCTCCACTTTGATTATGATTGGCGATCCAAAACAAGCGATTTATGGTTTTCGTGGCGCAGATATTTTTACGTATATTGATGCTAAACAAGAGGTAGCCTCACAGCGGCAATACACATTAGCAAAAAACTGGCGCTCGAGTGAAGGGGTTGTCAAAGGGGTAAATGCGTTATTTAGTCATCACAACAACAGCTTTATCTTCAATCAAGCGATCCCATTTTTGTCAGTGCAAGCACAAGGTAAAAGCCCAGAGCAGGGGTTTTTGATCGAACATCAGCCGGTTAAAGCACTAGAGTTTTGCGTCCTTGAGCATGATAAACCTTTGACCAACAAAGCCTATGCGATGCCATTGTTAGCTAAACAGTTCAGCCAAAAGATTGCTCAACTATTACTGCAGGCACAGCAAGGACATGCAGTAATCGCGGGGCAACCTGTTGAAGCCGCCGATATTTGTGTCTTAGTACGCGATCGGGTAGAGGCATCGGTTATGAAACACGCTTTAACTCACGTTGGGGTGGCCAGTGTGTATTTAGCGCGAGATGGGATTTTCAGTACAGATTTGGCTGGTCATATTCTTAACTTTTTAACTGCATTACATGGCCAATATGATGAAGCTGCGTACCGTGGCGTGTTAGCTGGGCCACTATTCAACTTGAGCTATCAACAGATATTTCAATTAAATGAAGATGAGCAAGCTTGGCAACACTATCTCAGCTTGTTTGCTCAATTAAATGAAATTTGGCATAAAAAAGGCGCGATGGCGATGATGGAGCGACTCTTGACTCGCAATAACCTTGCTGGCCTGTGGCAATCGATGGCATTGCCAGTTGAACGTTGGTTGACGGACTTTAGGCATTTAACAGAAATATTGCAGCAAAAGCAATTAGAGCTTGAGGGGAGCTTACGTCTTGTGAGGTGGTTAGCACAAAGCATTGTTGATAATGATGGCGACAGTACGCAACTTCGTTTAGAAAGTGATGCTAAATTAGTTAAAATTGTTACTATGCACGCATCTAAAGGACTTGAGTACCCGATTGTCTTTATGCCATTTGCAGTTGGGTTTCGCGAAGCAACAGAACACATTTACCACCAAGATAATCAGCTTATCTATAACTTAATAAAAGATGATGAATCATCCGAATTAAGTGAAAAAGAGCGTTTAGCTGAAGATTTACGATTGTTATATGTGGCGCTGACCCGTCCTGTTCACCAATGTGTAATCGGTATGTATAACCTAGCTGTGGGGAATACCAAACGGATGATGATCCAGCGAAGTGCACTCGGACACCTGTTATTTGCAGGCCAAGAACTTGCATCAGCTGAAGATTGGCATGAGCAACTCAATACGTTTGTTGCCAAGCATAGTGATGAGATGGCTGTGCGTTACTTCAGTGAAGTTGATGAGCACGCTGGATTGGTTGCAAGCGACCATCTGATGTCTTATCAGCGTAAAGAGTTTAAAGGAAAAATTGAACGTGATTGGCGGCTCACTAGCTTTAGTGCACTGACGCATAATCAAGCATCAGAACACATCACGCCAGGTTGTGAAGATGAAAGCCATGAGCTTGATTGGCAAGGGGATGAAACACAATTGCAATTGGATGAGTTTAGTTTTCCTAAAGGGGCGAAAGCGGGTAGTTGTTTACATGCCATTTTTGAAGAAATCGATTTTCAGCAACCACATCAACATCCATCCGATCCAGCAAAAAATTTAGCGCAGGTCGTAGAAACGCAATTAAACAAATATGGTATCGATGCGAAGTGGCAGCCTACAGCGATAAATTGGGTCGAGAGTATTTTAGCGTGTCCCCTTAATGAGCAAGGCTTATCACTGTCACAATTGCCGATGAGCCAATGTTTAATTGAGATGGAGTTTTATTTACCTATCACACGTTTAGCGCCTTCGCAGATCAACCAAATTCTAGATTTAGTGAGCGATGACAGTGCAATTAGAAATAACCTTCGCTTTGAAACAATTACCGGGTTACTCAAAGGGTTTATCGATTTAATTTTTGTCTGGCAAGAGCAATATTATGTGCTCGATTATAAGTCGAATCATTTAGGGGATCAGGCCAGCGATTATAATCTGGAGAACATGGAGCAGGTGATGCAGTCTCATCATTATCATCTGCAATATTTATTATACAGCGTGGCACTGCATCGATTGTTGAAACAACGGATCAAGGGATATCAAATAGAACGAGATTTGGGCGGCGTGTATTACTTATTTTTACGAGGCTTACCTGCACAGCAAGGTATCTACTTTAAACAAGTCGATACAGCAGTGATTTTAAAGCTCGATGCGATTTTCGACGCACCAGCAAGTGAAGAGGTGATCTAGCATGCTTATTCAATTATTAGAACAAGAAAAAATCGCCTCGCTCGATGTCGAATTAGCCCAGTTGCTGATCAGGGATGAGTCAGATCCGCTTTTTTACATAGTGCTATTGCTAAGTAATACCAATGCACGTCAGCATACATGCTTAATTCTGTCAGAAATTGATTGGCATAATCCATTTAACTTGCCTGAGCCATGGTCGCCTTTTGCTGATAGCCAAAGTTGTATAAACGCCCTTGCGCAACATGAGGCAGTAGGTGAAGGCAAGCCATTGCGCTTAGTTGAAGACAGATTATATTTTGCACGTTACGCTGACTATGAAGCGACTTTAGCTGAAAGTCTATTAGCCATGGCGTCTCGAAATATTGCAATTGATAAACAGGCCCTAACACGTTTATTGGATCAGTTTTTTGCTCCGACACAACAAATTGATTGGCAAAAAGTGGCGTGTGCGATGGCGGTGCTAAATGCATTCTGTGTCATTAGCGGCGGCCCTGGCACGGGAAAAACAACCACAGTCACAAAGTTATTGGCTATTTTACAATCTTTGTATTTATCAGTACCGCTTAGCATTAAGCTCGTTGCTCCTACAGGCAAAGCGGCAGCGCGTTTAAGTGAATCAATTCGTGATGCCAAAGCGAAATTAGGGCTCACAGCACAACTGGCTGATGTTATTCCTGAGCAAGCGCAAACCATTCATCGATTGCTGGGGGTGATCCCTCAATCAAATAAGTATCGTCATAGCAAAAGTAATCCGTTACACCTAGATGTATTGATTGTTGATGAAGCGTCAATGGTTGATTTAGCATTAATGGCGAAATTGGTCGAAGCGCTACCGAGTCATGCGCGCTTGATATTGTTAGGGGATAAAGATCAGTTAACTTCAGTCGATACGGGCAACGTTTTGGCTGATATTTGCCAAGATTTACAATTGGGGAAACCGCCAGCCTATTCCGCACAACGAGTCGCCATATTGAATCAATTATGTTGCCAAGCAGGTGAGGAGCAGCTACAAAGTCAACCGACCCATTATCAGTTAGCTGATTACATTGCTCTTTTACAAAAAAGTCATCGTTTTGATCAACACAGCGGTATTGGTCAATTAGCTAAAGCAGTCAATAGTAATGACAAAACCTTATTGGCAGAAATAGAAGCGCGCGGGTTTTCTGAACTGACATTTTATGATTTATCTACTCATTATAAAGCCGCAATTATTCGCTGTGCGCAGGCTTACAGTGTTTATCTGGACTTGATTGCGCAAAAGGCCGCACCGGGTGATGTGCATCAGGCATTTCTACAATATCAGTTATTGGCAGCGGTTAGAGAAGGAAATTATGGGGTAAGTAAACTCAATAGTGAAATTGAAGCGCAGTTAGCGCGGATGGGGAAAATCACGCCTTCCCATCGTCATTATGTGGGTATGCCCTTAATGATCAGCCAAAATGATTATCAGCTGCAATTATTTAACGGTGATATCGGCATAATCATGCCTGATGAAGACGGCCAGCTGAAAGCGGTATTTATGGGGGAAGGTGGGCAAGCTAGATATTTTTATCCTGCAAGATTACCTGCCCATGAAAAAGTGTACGCGATGACAATTCATAAATCACAAGGCTCAGAATTTGCGCATACCGTCATGATGTTACCGCCACAACAACAGGCTAAAGTCGGGATGAATCGCCAGTTAGTGTATACAGGGATCACCCGAGCCAAACAGTATTTTGATCTTGTTGCGCAGCCGCAAGTGTTAAAAATGGCAATGAGCAAAGCTTTGACGCGTAGCTCTGGTCTTTATCAGCGACTTCAACAATAAGCAAAGTCAAAAACATTAATCAGCTTTTATGTTCGTCAAGGCTGATTAATGAACGAGAATGAATTGAGAGGTTTTTACAACAACTTTATGAATGTGGCATTGGCTATGCATTGTTCAATGGGTTGAAACTCAGTTGGAGATTGCTATGTTAAGTCATTCTTATTGTCGCGCCCTTGAAGTGAGAGTTTTTAAAAAATGTAAAGAAATTCGTCGCTTAAAAAGTCAGCTATTCTTTTTTAGGCTTATTAGTATCGCTTTTGTATGTTTATTTATTATCAGCCAAATTCATCTAGGCGCTTAATGTTATCGGGTCATTTTTTTGACAAAGACAACAACAAATAAAGCGAGCGTAAAGCTGCCACAGAAGGCTTCAATGGCTGCGATTAGCCTTGAATAACCAACAGGGGTAATATCCCCGTAGCCCAGTGTGGTAAAAGTCACTACAGAATAATATAAGCTATTGAAAAAGGCAGAAATGTTCTGGGCTGTGCTTTGTTGAGCAGAAAATTGGATTACCTCGTCGCCAAAATTGACCCCTAAGAAAAAATACGCAATAGCAGAAATCAAAATCAGTGATAATGAAAAGAAAATCACATTAGTGGGCTTTTCACCATAACCACACAATAGGTCAACAAATTTAGACACAATCCGGCGTTTGGAATATTTGGGCTGTTGATAGCGGCGCATGGTCATTTCTTTATGGGTAAAAGCGCCGGCTACTTCAAACAACCCTTGATGTTCTGCTGCTTTACGTAAATCTCGATAGATTTCTTCTGATTGTTCATAATAGTCCAGTGCATCGGCGTGTTTGCCTTGTTGAAGCGCTTCTTTTGCAAAGCGTTCTTGCTGGATGACATCACCCACCGCCATATTATCAATACGGGCACCAAATAATTTTATTCCAAGCATATTCGTGTGTTGCAGTTTGCAACAATGAAGATTCGCATCTCGCAAATCTGCTTTCATTAGCGAGCAGTGGGTGAGCTTGGTATTAAATAAGTGCGCGCCATGGAGGTTAGCGCGGTAAAAGTCACCATAAGATAAATCGTAGCCGTCTTTTGAACCCCGTCGGACTAAGTTTAAACCGGCCAAATTAGCTCGTTTTAACTTCAGCCCTTGCATTAAACCCCCATTATTGGCATACCTTTCGAGTTTATCTTTTAAATCGAGGCCGCTTTTATCAAATTTCTCATCATGCCAAAAACAAAAACCGGTGCCCATATCAAGCTCTTGGCACGCGTGGCCGGTGGGGCTGCAATATTTACAAATGGGTTTTTCAGTCATAAGCGTACGTGTGCAAATTGAGTTAATTTAAGGGTAGCACTAAAATCTTGCTTAGGTTCAAGAGGTAACTCATTTATAAGTGTTTTTATTGAGTGCTAAGGTGTGCGCTGATCCGTTTGAACTCGGTTTTTAGTTCAACACAACGATCAAAATGCGCTTTTGGTAAGCTGATCCCGTCTACAAGCTTAAAGCTTGCTTGGCATTTTTGTTTCAAGGCCGCGGTATCACTTCCTGGATGCTGCAGGACCTGTAAAAGCGCTTGAATCAAGTTTAGTGCGCTGCCTGTATTCATCGGGGCAAAATTAAGGGCTTTTTCGAATTCTTCGATGGCTAAACTAAAGTTACCTTTTTTATATTGTTCGATTCCCTGCTTATTATGGGCCTCAAAACTGGCAATTTTTTGTTGTGCGTTATCTGCTTGTTCAGCCATTATCGCTTCGATAAAATCAGTATTACTATCGCTACTTTCTTTAAATTCTTCTAAGAGTTCAAATGCTTGCTCAAATTCGCCTATTTCCAGTAATGTCATTATAGACTCTGGATATAAGTCGAGTGGTAGCTCATTTTCGCTTTTGTTTATTTGCTCTTGAACCGCGCCTAACGACTTTTTAGATTGTAAAAAGTTGCCTTTTAGTGCCTCTAGCCGAGCTAAACACATGGCTTCGAAAACATCAAAGGGTGTTTCAGTAAATAACTGCTGATCAGCTTTGGCTTTTTGTAACGCAATTTTAGTTTCTTTAAGGTAGTGTTCCTTATCGGGTTCATTTTCGCTATTTTGCGCAGCATCAAATAAAGCGCGGATAAAGTTGAGTTGATACGAAACATCTTGATGGATCGAGCGGCGGCTCATATCTAATAAATTCTGACACGCATTGATAAGTGAGTTATAAGCTTTGTTTTCTCTTGCGATATCGGCGAGTAAATATTGTCGGCTAAATGAAAAGGGAGAAATACTGACACTTTGCTTGACTGTTTTAAGTGCTTCTTTAGGCTGCCCCATGGCTAACTGGCAGCGTGCTTTTATATCATGTGCTTCTACACGAAAACGATTAATATCAAGCACTTCTTCGCACAATTCAAGTGCTTGTTCGTAATCTTTTTTGAGTAAGTAGATAGAAGCGCTCGAAATCAGCGCCCAGGTCACACGTTTAATGGCCAGCTCACTTTTGAGTAATTGCAGGGCATTTTCATAATCTTTTTGCTTGATGTAAATATTGCTAAGCAGCTGGACACAATATTGGCGATATCTGGGCTGAGATTTTTTGACAGCTAAAATCAACTCAATTGCAGTGCTAAATTGTTCTTGCTCTAAAGCCAACATCGCATCTTTTAAGAGTTGTTTACGTTTATAAACACGATGGATCCGTGACTTTAATAACCCCTGTGAAAAAGGTTTGATTAAATAATCATCAGGTTCAGCCTCGACCGCACCTAGCACCATAGGTCGGGTACTCTCACCCGATACAATCATATAGATAGCATCGACAGCCAAACATTTTTTTAATCGTAATTCTTCGAGTAATTGTCGGCCATTTTTACCTTGGCCTAAGTTATAGTCAATAAACAGTAAATCAAATTTTGTCTCAAGGCATTGTACTAATGCAGACTCTCCGCTGTTGGCAAAATTAATATTGCGTGCACCAATACTAAACAGCAATCCTTTCATCATGGTTTGAAATGATCGTTGGTCATCTACTATGAGAATTTTTTTATCTTGATAGTTAATGAGTGGTTTGGCTGTCATAGAATCGATTTTATGAACCTTTAATTGTTGTCTTTGCCTATTAGATAGTAAACTATTTACCAGCAAGCTGCTGTATTTCCTTCTCTAAATACAGGTTAATTTTTAAAAAGGTCTTATCTTGTGGTGTTACCTAAATTCACGATAAAAAAAAGCAAACGACGTAAAACAATCGCGATTAAAATTCAAAACCAACAGATCACTGTGCATAGCCCTTACGGGGTTTCGATTGATTACCTAACACAACTGGTTCAACAGAAACAACACTGGATCAGCAATCATTTAGAAAAACAACGTGCGCATGCTCAACCAGCACATTTTGACCGATTGACAATCGATATATTTGGACAACCCTATGAGCTGTGCTGGCAAGCAGCCAATAAAAGCAGCCATATGATTAGTGAGCAAAAAGTTATTATTCATACAGCTCGCCGTGTAAAAGATTCAGACTCTTTTCGAATTAAACAATTAGAAAGTGTATTCACACAACAATTGAGCGATTACATTGCGCATCGCATTAAACATTTTTCGCAATTAATGGCGTTAAACTATCAACAAGTTCAGATCAAATATTATCGTCGACGCTGGGGCTCGTGCTCGAGCAAAGGTGTGATTAGTTTTAATTTACTGTTAGCGCAAGCACCGACTTGGGTCATTGATTATGTCATCGTGCATGAATTAGCGCATTTGAGGTATATGGATCACAGTCAGCATTTTTGGCAACTAGTTCACGAGCACTACAAACAGGTGAGTGATGCACAAAATTGGTTAAACAAGAGGATGAATATATTAGACACAAGATAGAGGAATTTTATATAGGAGTAGATGGTGGAGGGAGGTGGATTCGAACCACCGAAGGCTGAGCCGTCAGATTTACAGTCTGATCCCTTTGGCCACTCGGGAACCCCTCCGTTTCTACGAGGGCGATAATAGCAAAAATTTGATCTGTGTAAAGAAGTTTTATGACACTTTCAGACTGTTTGCCTGTTTAATACACATCTTGATGTTTTTTAGTTCAAGTTGGTAAAGTTGTGAGTTCGAGTGTGCTGAAATATAGGAAGCGCTTGACTGGTGAAATATTTTAAGCACAACTGGAAACAGTCAAACAGTCAAACAGTCAAACAGTCAAACAGTCAAACAGTCAAACAGTCAAACAGTCAAACAGTCAAACAGTCAAACAGTCAAACAGTCAAACAGTCAAACAGTCAAACAGTCACTGTGATGAATTTTAATATATTAAATTAAGTAGCTATAAGAAGTGAATAAGTTTGAAGTAAATACTGAAAGAATGGTGGAGGGAGGTGGATTCGAACCACCGAAGGCTGAGCCGTCAGATTTACAGTCTGATCCCTTTGGCCACTCGGGAACCCCTCCAAATTCAGTGCGGGCATAATATCAAAAATGTTCTTTATGTAAAGGAAAAATATTAAAGAATTTGGCTGGCATGCCGATAAATTTGTTAATGAAAACAACAGTGGTTATATTTAATGCAGATTGATGGAATTTTAACAAACGAAGCACAGTTGGGTAATCAACTGGCCGTTTCGGTTGATGAAAACCGCCGATCAGACTTTTCGCTATTATTGGCGATGTTATCCCATGATGCGACAGATTTCGCACAGTTTCATTTACCTCAAGAAGAACAACCCAGCCCTTATCCAGAAATTAGTGATAATACTGATTTAAGAGTTAAATTAGGTGCGGGGCCTATACAACCTTTAGCGATAAAACCAATCGACTTTTTAATAGGAAAAGATAACAGGGCATTATTGGCATCTGATGGCTTGAAGCAAATAAAACTTAAACAATATTTAAAACCTGAGCCACTTGCTTTACGCGATGACCCATCGCATATTTCTTCAGAAATTATAAATAATTGTGAGTTAAATGTGAAAAAACGTTATTTTAAACAAGATACTCAAGTCGGTGATATGCAAATAAATGCAGCTGCATTTTATGATAACTTACAAAACCCTAACCTTCATACCCCTCTCTCTGTCATTTCGGCATAAACAGTAGTGTATCTCACTTATCGATTTGCAAAGTCATATTCTCGTTAGCATTAACCAGTAGCATGACACTTTTTATATTTCTTCTCACTACCACACGGGCATAAATCATTTCTACCGATTTTTATATCGGGTGTAGGAGTGATATCACCATCGATATAAAACCACTGTCCATCGCGCTTTTCAAAGCGAGATTTCTCATTAAGTTGGCAAAATAATTGTTGGTAAAAGTAGTGAACACTAAACTCGACGGTTGCACTATCAGCGTTTTCAGAGTTATTTAATACTTCGAGTTTGATAAATCGACAGCTTTGTGCAAAATCACGGATATCAGCGATAGAATTATCAAAGCGTTTTTCGACGGCGTACGTGTGGTGAATGTACTCTGCATTATTTACCACATAGGCACTAAATCGTGAACGCATAAGCTGTTCTGCGTGTTCTGGCAGTGCTTGGCCAGTTATAAACGGCTGGCAACAATTTTCAAAAGAGACGTCAGTACCACAATAACACATACAATATTTTACCTACTATTCTAAAGCTGAAAGTGTATCGTAAAATGATGATTCTTTGCTAAAAATACTTAGGTTATTTTATCTATTTCTCAACTCTCGCACTTAGCTGTTTACATACGAAGGCTTAATTAACAGCATACTTAGTATCGGCTTCTTTATTTCGCACAAAGCTATAAAGTTGCGCTGTTTTATTATTAAGAGTGCGTTGGTTTGCTAGTTGATTGAGTTGTTCAAAACTGAGCATATTTGTCCAAGTGATAACCGCAGAAAAATTGCCATTGTAAAGTGCAGAGTTGAGAACATATTCAAGATTAGAAAGGTGCTTTTGTCTTATAACTAATAATTTAGCTTTATCGATTGAACAGGAATCTAATAATGATTTGCTTGGCACAGCGTCAGGAGCAATGAGTAGAGTCCAACCAGGTTGTTGATTAAATTGATGCAGTATTTTTAAAAGTTCAAACGTCGCGCTGATATCATCATCGACTTCAACTAAGTGTAAATGAGTTTTTGCGCAGGTATCTTGGTAACTTTTAACTCGTCTTACATCAATTGTTTGTAACATAATTATCTCACTGGTTGTTTATACAGTACTCATATATGTACAGTAGTTTATACAGTTGTGTGGCGCAAGTGTTTTTTTTGCATTTTGTTTAATTAAACACCAGAACATGTTTGAAAATTCGGCTCCGGACTAGGCAAATAGTTGATATGTATAGGCTTGTACCTTATTTTTAGAGCATAAAAAGCCTACGTTAAATAGTAGGCGATTGGGGCGAAATTGAGAATGGGAGTTTATTCAAACAAACACATTGTCACGGAGCATAATTAGCGTCATGGATTTGCTCGTACAGTGATGCGGCATAAATTCGAGCATCTTTAATTTGTTTGGCGCATAAGTGTTTTTGTAACTTCGCGATAGCTTCGACTGCTTCTATTGAACCTTGCGATTCAGCCAAGCTTAACCAAGTAAATGCGTGATATTCGCTTTGTGGTAAGCCATTGCCTTTTGCAAACATTAAGCCAAGGTAATATTGAGCTTTTACATGGCCGCAAATAGCCGCACGTCGCATCCATTTTGCTGCACCAATATCATTTTTGGACTTGGCCATATGAATTGCAGTTGCAAATAATTGATTTGCTGAAGGAGTGTCGATGTCGTTTTTGTCCAAACTTTTTTGAGTCGAAAGCTCAGTTAAGAGATCATGTAAACTGATAAATGTTTCGAGCAGCTTCTTTTCAATTTCAAGTAAAGATAGGGAGTCGAGATTAAATTTATCTGCTTTGTCTTGTGCCGCTGGTTTTGACTCCGGGTTAACTTCGAGTTTAGGCTCTGCTTCAAGTTCAGGTTCTACCTCGATTTCAGGTTCAACCGCGAGTTCAGGTTCTACCACGAGTTCAGGTTCAACCGCGAGTTCAGGTTCATCCTCGATTTCAGGTTCATCCTCGATTTCAGGTTCAACCGCGAGTTCAGGTTCATCCTCGATTTCAGGTTCTGCCTCTATTTCAGGTTCTGCCTCGAGTTCAGGTTCAACATCGAGTTCAGGTTCAACCTCGATTTCAGGTTCAACCTCGATTTCAGGTTCAACCTCGATTTCAGGCTCAACCTCGATTTCAGGTTCAACCTCGAGTTCAGGTTCTGCCTCTATTTCAGGTTCAACCTCGAGTTCAGGTTCAACCTCGATTTCAGGCTCAACCTCGATTTCAGGCTCAACCTCGATTTCAGGTTCAACCTCGAGTTCAGGTTCTGCCTCTATTTCAGGTTCAACCGCGAGTTCAGACTCTATCTCGTGTTCGGGATCAAAATCTAAATCAGAATCCATGTCTAGCTCAAAATCAGGCCCTTCAAAAGGCTGCTGCTCGTTGTCATCAATATCAACCTGGCCAGCTAATTCAGCATCTTGTATTTCAGCCTGCTTGCTTAGATTGCTAAAATGTTTTTTTTGACTCGTTGAAGATTCAGGTTGACTGGGTGAATCTTCAGGTATTTCTTCAATGAGTTTTGATAATGACTGGGTTTGCGTAGTGCTAGGTGCATCGTCTAAAGCAGGCTGATCTTTAGCTGTAGTAGACTGTTCAATCTCTAACTCAGCTTTAATAGAATGGGGATCTTTTTCACTTGACATATAAAAGCTTCTCACTAGGCGTAAAAGTAACGGTATCCTAGTGAAAAGCTTAGTGGAAAATATGCTAAGTGCGAATATTGCGCTTAGTTATCAGCTGAGTGCCGGCGTTTAGGGGGCGGTAAATGAGCGCTAATAAAGACGAGGCATAAAATAACGATTAACGTTAGCGCATTCGCTCCTGCTTGCAAAGAATAATCAACGGTTGAGTGTAAGAGCATATGTAAAATTGCGACGGCACAGCCAAATGCAGTCCCTTGATAAAGAGGCGTTTTACGTTTAACCATCATATATAAAGCTTTAAATAGCGCATACAGTATGAGTGCGCCGAGCAGTAGAGTCAATGGGAGGCCAATTTCTACAGCAAACTGAATGTAGAGTCGATAATAAAGGTACCTTAAATAAAGTGGAGTTGAGATTGTTTCATGATTAACCTTTTTAGTTTCGAGGTGAGTTAAAAATCTCTAATAACTTTTAAAGTACTTAAAAATTCGTTGCACTCACTTTTTAGACAATCTTGAGAAAGTCTCATCGGCGGTTGAATAAACTGCCCCTGACAAGCATCACAGTGTAATTCAGTGACACTTTTATAGGTTTCTACGTCTTCAACGTGACATGCAATGACTTTAATGCCTAATCCGTGACATATTTGTGTTACAGCCTGAATAAAGTAATTATTGTCGGGGTTCTGCATTAAATCACGCACATAACTACCATCAAGCTTAATAAAATCGATATCTAAACCGCGTAAATATTTAAACGAACTAAGGCTAACACCAAAGTGTTCAATACATAATTTAATACCGTAAGACTTAAGCACTTTGATATGAGCAGTTGCGCTATTTATGTTATCGATTAATGCAGTCTCATTAATTTCAAAATAAAGGTTGTCTAATTGCCCAGTTTTGTCTTGCATAAACGTATCAAGCCACTGAGCGAAAGAGTCACTATGGAGTGATTGGCGGCTCAAATTAAGGGCAATCGGTTTATCTAATCCTCGTTGAATATTGGACCACAGCGCCAAAATTAGCTTTTTATCGAGTTCTGCTGTGAGGTTTAGTCGCTCTGCCATGGCAAATAACTGTGCATTTGCCACGACATTTCCATTATGGTTAAAACGTGCAAATAGCTCGTTATAAATAATTTTAATGCTATTGGCTTCTTTTATCGGTTGAAAAGAAAATTCAATTTCGCCCGTTGCAATAATATCTTTAATTAACGCGCTCCAGTCTTGTAAACCCAAAGCAGGGCCTTGCTCAAAGGCCTTTGACTGAAAACTATCAGTATTAAAACCACTGCCCAGTTGGGCCGTTCCGGCCGTAATCATCGTATCTAGGCGAGATAGCAGTTGGCTTATAGCATCATCATGGGTAAAACCAGTTACGACTAATTGACCAAACCCTTCGGGATAACGGCTAGAGTTTTGGGCGTGCAAAGTTTCATAAGCTTGTTGAACATGCTCTAAACAAATTTCAATACTGCAAGGCAACATAAATATAAAGCTGCCACCAGCAGTGCGAAATACTTTAGAGCCTTCAATTTCATTCACAGCCCCCTGTATAATGGATACGGCTTGCACAACATAATCATCCCCAGCTTGATAGCCAAAATCACGATTGATGCTTTGTAATGAAGGTAAAGTCGTTAGGCCAATTGAATATACATCGGTATGACCGTCTAAATCATGTTGAAAAGCTTTAAACTGGCTTTCAAACGCGCGGCGATTGCCTAATTTGGTTAGTTTGTCTAAATATGCATCTTGAGTGAGTGTTTCAGCATGTTTAGTCATCGACTCAAACGTTTTTTGCACATTTTCCACCATCGCATTAATGGCAGAAGCTAATACGTTGACTTCTTTAGTCCAGTAAAACTTGGGGTTTTGAATAAATTGTTTCTTAGTCACTGCATCTGCTTGGGCTGTAATTGCGGTAATGGGCCTTAATAAGGCTCGTAAAATCAAGTATGCAACAAGTAAACTCGCCACTAAAATACCCAGGGAGCCCCAAAAAGCACGTACACTGTAATCCCACAGTTGCAAATAGGATATGCTAGGGTGACTTGTCACATACAAGGTCCCAGCAATTTGCCAACCGTCATTAACTTCCGACGAGCCAGTAGGAGGCGTTAGCGCAAACCAATTCATAAACCATGCAGGCACAGACTCTACAGACTTTGGGTTTTCTCTGTTGAGTTTAATTGCGCCATGGGTATCAACAAACTTCATCGACTGATAATAACCAGAGTCAAAAATAGCGGCCATCATCGTATCGGCAATCACTAAGTTTTCATCATCCATATATGGAGAAATCGATAACCCTACACTGGTCGCGGCATCTTGAGAGTGGCTGGCCATTTGTTCATTTAAATAATCCCGCGTATGGTCAACGCTGATTAATAAATGCCCAGCAAAGGAAAGTAGGGCTAACACAATGATTAACCCATAAAGTTGAACTTTAAGGCTAATCCCTTTGTGATTAAATTTTGGCATAACTGATTCCTTTTGATTGACTCGCCTCAATGTTGTTCATTTCACCACGCTCAAACTGTTGCATTAGATGTTGCCAAGCAGAAACACCCTTAGAGTTTTTAACTTTTTTACCTAAGCCCTTAGCTTTTGCCATCAATAAACCTTGCCCGTTAAAACAGTAAATAGGTTTATGGTCGCTAGCGGGTTTGATACGTTGCTCGAAATTGTCGAGTACCATAAGGTTACTATTTGGTTTTGCAAAGTAAATAAGAACCATATGAGGTTAGTAAGCAGTTAGTGGACGCACAAATATTCAGCACATTTTTTCTTAAGGAATATTAACCACAATATAGAAAAATACTTAGCAAAGTCATACTTTATCTGAAAGACACAGTATTTCAGTAGGGTTGACTATATACTCATTATTATCCAAAAAAGGACGGTTTTTGGATGTTGAGTTAGGCGCTTGAAACGTGGAGTACTCAATGAAGCTGTGCCATTCATTATCTCAATTATTATCGGCGAGCAACGATAACAAATAGAACTGGCTTGATTATGCTTCACTTTCGTAGCGAATAGATCGATAAATCGAGACGTTTGTCTTCGTTAAATAAGCCTAGAGCCAAAACTTAACTTTGCAAAAGCAACATACTAACGAATAATAAATATTTATAAGTTAATTCAAAGATATAATGCTAGCATTTACATTAATAAAATTATATTACACTGTATTGCATATTTGGATGAAGACAATAAATACAGTAATTAGCTGGCAGCATAACACCAGCAAGGAATGAGTATGAAAGTTACATTTTACGGCATTGGTTATGTGGGCTTAGTACAAGCAACTGTCTTGGCCGACGCAGGCCACGATGTATGCTGTGTCGATATCGACGAAACCCGCATTGAAAACCTTAAAAAGGGCATTATTCCAATTTACGAACCAGGTTTAACGCCACTGGTCGAAAAAAACTTTGCAGAAGGACGCTTAACTTTTACCACCGACGCCAAATTTGGTGTGGAGTTCGGTGACTTACAATTTATAGCAGTAGGCACGCCGCCAGACGAAGACGGTTCAGCCGATTTAAAATACGTATTAAAAGTGGCCGAAACCATTGCCACCCACATGACCAGCCCTAAAGTGATTATTGATAAATCAACGGTACCCGTAGGCACAGCCGATAAAGTTCGCGCACAAGTACAGAGTGTACTCGATGAACGTGGCTCAAACCTTGAGTTTTCAGTGGTATCAAACCCAGAGTTTTTAAAAGAAGGCGCGGCAGTCAACGACTGTAAACGCCCCGACCGCATTGTGATTGGTACCGACAGCGCCGATGCTGAAGAACTGATGCGCGAACTGTACGCACCGTTTAACCGTAACCACGAAAAAATCATCGTGATGGACATAAAAAGTGCCGAGCTAACCAAGTACGCAGCTAACTGTATGCTGGCGACCAAAATCAGCTTTATGAACGAAATGGCGAATATTGCCGAACGTGTTGGAGCCGACATTGAGCATGTGCGCCAAGGTATTGGTTCAGACTCGCGCATTGGGTTTCAGTTTATTTACCCGGGCTGTGGCTATGGCGGCTCGTGTTTTCCTAAAGACGTGCAAGCCTTAGTACGCACCGCTGATGGCATTGGTTATGAGTCACAAATCCTCAAAGCAGTCGAATCAGTCAACTACGCACAAAAAAATAAACTATTCGAATACGTGAGCAAACATTACAATTTGGCCAATAACCCTCAAGCGCTAAAAGGGAAGACATTTGCACTGTGGGGCTTAAGTTTTAAACCTAACACCGACGATATGCGCGAAGCGCCCAGCCGCGTATTAATGGAACAATTGTGGGCTGCGGGGGCAAACGTACGCGCTTATGATCCAGAAGCGATGGAAGAAACTCAGCGCATTTATGGTAGCCGGACCGATTTAAGTCTCATGGGCACCAAAGAATCAGCGCTGAATAACGCTGATGCACTCATTATTTGTACGGAGTGGCAAAACTTCAAAGCCCCAGACTTTGATTTAATAAAGCATCGTCTTAACGAAGCGGTCATTTTTGACGGCCGTAATTTATTTGAACCTACTCGGATGAAAAAGAAAGGTTTTATGTATTGGTCAATAGGACGTTTAGCGCTTTGAGATTAAAATAAAATTGTTGTCGTTACGTTTTGAACCTCACATCAGGTAAGCTATTTTCAGTCAATTCGAAATTTTCAAGCTGTTTTTTTGTGATATACCGCATAAAATAGATGGCATGCAAGTGCATGCCTGTATTAATTAGCTATTAATCAGTTTGTTTAGTTGAGTGTTATAAAATAGAGGTTTTTGCTGCAGCAGCGCTAATAGACTCAAGAGAAAATTGCGTTTTGAGCAGCAATGCATTTGTTAACTAGTTTAAGCCTTTTCGCTACAATTCATTACTTACAGATTTCATGTCCATAAATTTATATAAATTACTTATTAAATACTGTAATCCAGTGTAATAAAAAATCATACTAAAAGCTTAAATTTTTGTTGCTGTTTTTGCAGTGTTTCCGTACAATTGCCGCCATTATTTTGCGGGCAGGTACGCTCGCACCGCTCATATATTCAGCAATTAAAGAATAGGGATATTCGTTACTTTAGATGAAAATTGTCCCTGTCTTGGTTGATAAATTATTACAGGTGACAAATGAAAGTACAAAAAGCAGTCCTTCCTGTTGCGGGATTAGGCACGCGAATGTTGCCTGCGACTAAAGCGACGCCAAAAGAAATGCTGCCCTTGGTTGATAAGCCACTTATCCAGTATGTAGTTAACGAAGCCGTTGCAGCAGGCATAAAAGAAATTGTGTTAGTTACCCACGCTTCTAAAAACGCCATTGAAAACCATTTCGATACCAGCTTTGAACTCGAAGCCACTCTCGAAGCCCGTGTTAAACGTAGTCTATTAGACGAAGTCCGTTCTATTGTACCAAAAGATGTAACCATTATTTCAGTGCGCCAATCAGCCCCTTTGGGTTTAGGTCACGCAGTATTAGCTGCGCGCCCAATCGTTGGTGATGCACCGTTTGCGGTATTGTTACCCGATGTGATCATTGATCAATACAAATCAAATTTAAAAACCGACAACCTTGCGCAAATGATTGCCCGTTTTGAGCAAACGGGTGCCAACCAAATTATGGTCGAATCGGTGCCTCAAGATCTGGTTGAACAGTATGGTGTGGTCGATTTAAATGGCGCTGTAATTTTTGAAGGTGACAGCGCTGTCATATCTGATATGGTTGAGAAACCAGCTTTAAAAGATGCACCGAGTAATCTAGCGATTACTGGCCGTTATGTGTTATCGCAAGCAATTTGGGACTTACTCGAGTATACCCCTCCAGGGGCTGGGGGCGAAATTCAGCTTACCGATGCTTTGCACCAATTACGTTTGCTTGAAACCATCGAAGCCTACCACTTAAAAGGTAAGTCACACGATTGCGGTTCAAAGCTCGGTTATATGCTGGCAAATGTAGAATACGCGATGCAATGCGCTAACTTAGGTGAAGACTTTAAAGCAGGGCTACAGAGCATGTTGGCAATCGAACACGCCAAAGTAAGCAGCAGGCAAACTGGTGAGGCTTAATAAATAAGGAGGATGCCAAATATGCCTGCGTACAGGCGTAAAATTGCGATCCCCAAAGCTGGATACTAAAAAAACAGCTGCGAATTTGTATGCAACAGCACCACAAAATATCAGTAATAACATTGAATTGATACGTTTCAAAAATTTATAAAACAGGTAACATAATGACAATTAAGGTACTCAGTGTATTTGGGACGCGCCCCGAAGCGATAAAGATGGCGCCGTTAGTTAAAGCACTCAATGATGCAGATGGGATTGATGCCAAAGTGTGTGTCACTGCTCAGCACCGCGAAATGCTCGACCAAGTCCTCGAATTGTTTGAAATCGTACCTGAGTACGACCTAAATATCATGAAGCCAGGGCAAAGTTTATACGACGTTACTACCAATATTTTGCTGGGTTTAAAGCCGGTTTTAGAAGAATTCAAACCCGACATCGTGTTAGTGCACGGTGATACCAGTACCACGTTATCAACGAGCCTCGCAGCGTTTTATCAGCAAATTCCGGTTGGTCATGTTGAAGCAGGTTTACGTACGGGTAATTTAAGCTCTCCGTGGCCAGAAGAGGGTAACCGTAAACTGACGGGTGCGATTACCAAACTGCACTTTGCACCGACAGAAACCTCTCAGCAGAATTTACTGAATGAAGCGGTCAACGGCGATGATATTGTCATTACGGGTAATACTGTGATTGATGCTTTATTACAAGTAGTTGAAAAAGTGCAAAACGACACGGATTTAATAGCCACACTCAGTGCTAAATTTCCAGAGCTTGATGAAAATAAAAAGTTGATTTTAGTAACCGGACATCGCCGCGAGAGCTTTGGTGGTGGGTTTGAGCGCATTTGTGAAGCGCTGGCCGAAATAGCCGCAGCGCATCCAGAGGCACAAGTGCTGTACCCGATGCATTTAAACCCCAATGTTCGCGAGCCAGTGAATCGTATTTTAAAAGACGTGAACAATGTTCACTTAATCGAACCACAAGAGTACTTACCGTTTGTGTACCTAATGAATAAAGCACACATTATTGTGACAGATTCGGGTGGTGTGCAAGAAGAAGCGCCGAGTTTAGGTAAGCCAGTTTTGGTGATGCGTGATACGACAGAGCGCCCAGAAGCAGTGGCAGCAGGTACGGTTAAATTAGTGGGTACAGATAAAGACCGTATTGTCAGCGAAGTACATAACTTGCTGACTAACCAAGCTGATTACGACACCATGAGTCGCGCTCATAACCCATACGGTGATGGTCAAGCCTGCGCGCGTATTGTCGCGAAAATTAAACAGCATTTTGCCTAAAATACAGCCGCAAAGGCTAAGGCAACCAGTTAAAGGCAAAACAAGTTAATTTTTTATTGCTCGCGTTGTTTGAGCCAACACAGAAGCTAACACGGCGCGTATCAATCACAAGTTTTAAGGAAAAAGACGATGTCTATCGAAAAAGTATCCGTTATTGGTTTAGGGTATATTGGCCTGCCCACAGCGGCCGTTATTGCATCACGTGGTATGCAAGTCGTGGGTGTTGATGTCAACCAACACGCAGTTGATACCATTAACGCCGGCGACATTCATATTGTAGAGCCCGATTTAGACATTGTAGTACGCGGAGTGGTAACAACGGGTAACTTACGTGCCACCACCACGCCAGAAAAAGCTGACGTATTTATGGTCGCCGTGCCTACGCCATTTATTCACAGTGATTCAGGCGAGCATAAAGCTGACCTAAGCTATATCGAAGCAGCAGCGAATGCCATTGCGCCAGTGCTTGAAAAAGGCAACTTAGTCATTTTAGAAAGTACCTCACCGGTGGGCGCAACAGAGCAGCTGGCCAAATGGCTCAGCGCTGCGCGTAGCGATTTAAGCTTTCCGCAAGACCAAGGCGATGCAGCAGATATTAAGGTGGCACATTGTCCTGAGCGTGTCTTACCTGGTTATGTATTACAAGAGCTGGTATCAAACGACCGTGTTATCGGTGGCATGAGTAAAGCCTGTAGCGCCAAAGCGGTTGAGCTGTACGAAACATTTGTACGCGGTGAATGCATTGTTACTAATGCACGCACAGCAGAAATGGCCAAATTAACCGAAAACTCATTTCGCGATGTCAACATTGCCTTTGCCAATGAGCTTTCAGTGATTTGTGACAAACTCAAAATCAACGTATGGGAATTAGTTAAACTGGCTAACCGCCACCCACGCGTCAATATTTTAAACCCAGGGCCAGGAGTTGGCGGCCACTGTATTGCCGTTGACCCGTGGTTTATTGTTGATAGCTGCCCCGATGAAGCAAAAATTATTCGCCAAGCACGCTTAACCAACGATGCAAAACCGTACTACGTCATTGACCAAATCACCCAAGCGGCTGACCAGTTCAAAAAGCCTGTCATCGCGTGTTTAGGCCTTGCCTTTAAAGCCGACATCGATGATTTACGTGAGAGTCCGGCACTACAAATCGTGCAAGAATTAGCAAGCGCCAACATTGGTGAGATTTTAGCGGTAGAGCCAAATATCAAAGCGTTACCAGCCAAAATGCAAGAAAGCAATGTAGAATTAGTGACACTGGATGCCGCACTTGAAAAAGCGAATGTGATTGTGGTGTTAGTTGACCACAAACAATTTAAAACCGCGGATAAAACACAATTTGTGAAGAAAGTGATCATTGATACGCGTGGAATTATGTAATTATCAATGAAGAGATTATATAGACCAGTTGGTAATAATGCTTATTCACATGTAGTTTAAGCCCTACTTTTAATAACGTTGACGTCAGGTCTGTCATTGTGTGTTCAAAACTTAATGCTTGACTTGGCGGTAGCATTTGGGAAAAGAGCTTATAAATCATTTCAAGCTATTGTAATAGGGTATGGATTTAAACTAATAATTCTATAACTTAAGTTAAACTGTAAATGGTTTAATTGTAATCGTAACTTACAGGTGAGTTATTGAATGCGAGTAAGTCTGTGAGATAATAGCATTGTTTTAATGATGCGATTGTTGAGAGGTTATTGGCAGGCTAACTCTGGCGGGTTTTATAAGTCATTGATACGAATACTGATTAGAAATGATCTTGGTGCGTATTTAAAATGACTGTGAAAGACTAAATGCGACTAACGAGTTGTATACCGCCAGTAGTATAAAGTGATATTCCAAAGGAGGCTGATATCTCTTTATCTTGTGGGTAAGTTACGTGGAGGCTGTTTTAAGTTTAAAAATCAGTTATTGGTGCTGTTATCTGATATGGTGAAATGCTTATAATATCTGCTTCTTCTTTATAGGCTCTTCTTATGCTTGTTCCTGTTATTTTAGCTGGTGGTGCTGGCACCCGTCTCTGGCCTCTGTCGCGAGGCCATTTTCCTAAACAGTTTTTATCCCTCGATCAGAGTGGGGCTTCACTTTTACAACAAACTATTTGTCGCCTAAATGGCCTAAACCATACTGCTCCTATACTTATTTGTAACGAAGCGCATCGTTTTATTGCTGCTGAGCAAGTACGCCAACTTGGTATCGAGCACTCCGGGATAATGTTAGAGCCAGTAGGGCGCAATACGGCACCGGCCATTGCTTTGGCCGCATTTAAAGCCATTGAACAGGGCGATGATCCGTTATTGTTAGTGCTCCCTGCCGATCATGTGATTAAGAAGCAAACGGCGTTTACAAAATCGATTGAACAAGCAACGAAGAGTGCGCTGAAAGGCCAGTTAGTCACTTTTGGTATTGTGGCTAATAACCCAGAAACGGGGTATGGCTACATTAAACGTGGCAATGTTTTAAACAATGGCTTTGTTGTTGATCAATTTGTCGAAAAGCCTAATTTGGCCACGGCACAAGTTTATGTTGAATCAGGTGATTATTATTGGAATAGCGGCATGTTTATGTTTAAAGCCAGCCGTTACCTCAGCGAACTGAACATTCACCGACCTGATATTTATGCTGCGTGCGAGCAAGCAATGGCCGTACAAAATCAAGATTTAGATTTTATACGTGTCGATAAACAAGCGTTTGAAGCCTGCCCAGGTGAGTCGATTGATTATGCGGTGATGGAGCCACTTTGTTCTAAGCCCGATAGCGATGATGTGGTGGTTGTACCAATGGATGCTGACTGGAATGACGTGGGTGGTTTTGCTGCGCTTTGGCAAGTGTCACCGCAAGATGAAAACGGTAATGCCTTCAAAGGTGATGTAAAAGCGGTCGATACAAAAAACACCTTAGTTTTTGGCGAAGATAAGTTAGTCGCCACAGTCGGCGTTGAAGACTTAGTGATTATTAATACCAAAGATTCAGTATTAGTGGCACATAAAGATAAATCTCAGCAAGTTAAAGAGATTGTTAACCAGCTCAAGGCTGATAATCGTTCTGAGGTCACACTTCATCGTGAAGTGTATCGCCCTTGGGGGAAATATGACTCGGTTGATAACGGCGCGCGTTTTCAAGTAAAGCGTATCACCGTCAAACCAGGCGCGAAATTGTCGCTGCAAATGCATCATCATCGCGCTGAGCATTGGATTGTCGTCTCAGGCACCGCCAAAGTTACAAACGGCAATACAGTGAGCTTGTTAACTGAAAATCAATCGACGTACATTCCGGTTGGTGTGATCCACGCCCTTGAAAATCCAGGAAAGGTCGATTTGGAGCTAATTGAAGTACAGTCAGGCTCTTATTTAGGTGAAGACGATATTATTCGCTTTGAAGACAGTTACGGGCGATAAATTCTTTCGAGATTTTAACTGTAAGCACTAATTTGCGGTGCCAGTTTAAGCAAAAGGATTAAATCATCGTTTTAAGATGAGTTAGGTGAATTACGGATAAGCAATAAGCGTGATTATTCACAAAAAAGGAGGTGCTTTGAATTTTCGAAGCTTCAATTTTAATATGAGTTTGCGATCCTTAATTCAATGATTCGCTGATTTTTTATTGGTTGGTAAAGTTGCTGTCGAAAATTTAAACAAAGTTTTGTGCACAATCGATAGTTCGAGAGTGGTATTTTGATCTTGTCATTAATTTCAGTGGGGTCATTTTATGGCCAAAATCTTAAGCCGACTATTTTTCAGGCGCTTTAGCGTTTCAATTCCTGTGTTATCGTGTTGTCATCAGTCTCAGGTGAAACTCAGCGGTCTAATTTTCTTCGTTGAGCGAAAGGAAAAAATACAAGATTAATTACCCGAGTGTGTAAACGTTTGTTGAGGAGAGATAAACAGAGAAAGTGAAGTTTATTACTTTTAGCAAATTTAAATGTGATAAATAGGTTTGAAAGTACGTTTTTGCGTTTTATTTTTCAGGTAAATATGGTTGGATTTTATGAATACGTGGTGGCTCAAAATGTGCCTGAGGTTTCCTTGCTGACAGGAGTGTTTTAAAACCTTCGCCACACCGTTGTTTTTGTGGTGATTGATCCGTTAAAGTTTCACACTAATTAACCATTTGTAAAATTTGCATCTGGTGCAAAAAACTTTAGACACAAAAAGAATCTTGGTTGTATCGAAAATACTGCAATACTTAGTTTAGTTGATGCTGCGCGTGTGTTTAAATACCCACAAACAGATAATAGGAGAATTTCATGGCGATTTTAGTCACAGGCGGTAACGGATATATCGGCAGTCATACTGTGGTTGAGTTATTAAATTTAGGCCACGATGTGGTGGTGTTTGATAACTTATCGAATTCTAACTTAGCGGTCTTAAACCGGATTGAAACCATAACAGGTAAACAACCGCATTTTATAGAAGGCGACATTCGTGATAGCGCAGCGCTTGATGCCGTCTTTACTGCACATAGTATTTCAGCGGTGATCCATTTTGCAGGTTTAAAAGCGGTGGGTGAGTCGGTGGCCATGCCTCTTAGTTATTACGATAACAATGTTTGCGGTAGTTTGCGATTGCTCGAGGCGATGAAGAAAGCGGGAATAAAGAAAATAATCTTCAGTTCGTCTGCGACAGTGTATGGCTCGCCTGAGCGACTCCCGATTGATGAAAACTGTGCACTGCGCACCACTAACCCTTATGGTGCAAATAAGTTACAAGTTGAACAAATGCTTGGCGATGTTTGTGTAAGTGACGCTAATTGGTCGGTGGTGGCGCTGCGTTATTTCAACCCTGTTGGGGCGCACAAGTCGGGCTTAATTGGTGAAATGCCTAATGGTATTCCTAATAATTTATTGCCTTATGTAACGCAAACAGCGCTTGGCATGCGTGAAAAATTGTCGGTCTTTGGTGGCGATTACGACACCCATGACGGGACAGGTGTACGAGACTACATTCATGTGGTGGATTTAGCACTTGGTCATATTTGTGCCCTTAATTTACTCGACAGTCAAACAGGTTTTGAGCCGATTAATTTAGGCACGGGTACGGGTTATTCTGTGTTAGATATCGTTAATTCGTTTGAATCGGTTAATAACATTAAAGTCCCGTATGTGATTGCAGAGCGCCGCCCTGGCGATATTGCGACGTGTTACGCTGATCCGCAAAAAGCCAAAACGCTGCTTAATTGGCAAGCCAAGCAAACCCTTGACGATATGATGCGTGATGCATGGCATTGGCAAAGCAATAACCCCAAAGGGTATGACGCTTAAGCTGGCTCACTGCCATTTAGCTATATAAAGCCTCATTTGTGAGGCTTTTTTGTGCTTGTCGTTTTATCTGTACTGAGTTGCTCAGACTTGGCTTCCCTTGTAGTATCTTCTGCATCTTTATGCCCCTAAGAAAATAAACTATGTTGCTAGAAAAAATATTTAAAATTCACGAACTAGGTTCGAATGTGCGAACAGAAGTGATTGCTGGGATCACCACGTTTGTCACTATGGTGTATATCGTATTTGTTAACCCAGCTATGCTGGCAGAAGCAGGCATTGATCAAGGTGCGGCGTTTGCTGCAACCTGTATTGCTGCCGCGATTGGGTGTTTTATTATGGGGTTTTGGGCCAATTACCCATTAGCGTTAGCGCCCGGGATGGGCCTGAATGCATTTTTTACGTATGGTGTGGTACTTGGCATGGGGCATACTTGGCAAGCTGCGCTGGCTGCTGTGTTTTTTTCTGGCTGTCTATTTTTGATTCTCAGCTTATTTAAAGTGCGCGAATGGATCATCAATGCAATCCCAGCAGTGCTTAAATTAGCTATTGCAACCGGCATAGGGGCTTTTTTAGCACTTATCGCTCTTAAAAATGCGGGTATTATCGTCGCAAGCCCAGCAACATTCGTGCAGCTTGGCGACATCACCCAGCCAGGTCCATTACTCGCGATTGCGAGTTTTTTCTTTATCGCTGCTTTGTTGTACCGAGATATTAAAAGCGGGGTGTTATTGAGTATTCTACTTGTGACTATGGTCGCGTTGGCGCTGGGTTTAGTGGAATATACAGGCCTTATTGATACGCCGCCTTCACTGGCACCGACTTTTATGCAGTTAGATTTTGCTGCTGCGCTTGAGTTGTCAATGCTGAGTGTGATTTTTGCTTTTTTGTTTGTCGATTTATTTGATACCTCTGGGACTTTAGTGGCGGTGTCACAAAAAGCAGGGATCGCTGATCACTCAGGTCAAATTCCGCGCCTAGGTCGCGCGCTCAGTGCTGATAGTACCGCCACCATTGCAGGGGCGACATTAGGCACATCAACTACTACGTCGTATATTGAGTCTGTTGCAGGGGTATCTGTGGGTGGGCGCACGGGTTTAACAGCCGTAGTGGTTGGCTGTTGTTTTTTGCTGATGCTCTTTTTTGCCCCGTTAGCGGCCATGGTGCCTGCATATGCAACCGCGGGTGCTATTTTGTATGTAGCGGTTTTGATGTTACAAAATCTTAAATTAATCGATTGGGATGACATGACCGAAGCAGTGCCCGTTTGTACGGTGTTATTGATGACACCACTGACCTTTTCAATTGCCCATGGTATTTCATTGGGATTTATTGCCTATACGGCAGTCAAATTACTGTGCGGAAAACGTCACGACATTAGTATGAGTGTGTGGATTTTAACTAGTCTATTTATACTAAAATTTGCATTTTTATAAGCTAAAAGTATAAGGTTGTATTTGATTGGATACAACCTTATTATTAATTCCATTGTGTAACAGTCACTTATAAAATGGCTGAGATCAGCAATATTTTCTCATTTACATTCCTATACAATCGCTCGTTTTTTATACTTTTATTTGCCGCTTTAACCCTGTACATTTGCGCAAAATTTGAACTGAACAGGACCTATAAATGCGTTTAAAGAAGAAGTTATTGTTATCATTTTTGTTATTGGGGGTGATACCTGCAGCGATTATTGCTGTTGTGTCATTGGTCATGGCAAGTAATGCATTGGAGCAACAAGTTTATAATAAGCTCACCTCAATCAAGCATATTAAAAAAGCACAAATAGAGCAGTACTTTGTTCAAGCTGAAGCTGATCTTAACATTGTTAAAAACTCGTGGTCAGTGCTTGATAATGGACAATATTCTTTAAGCGATAAAGCACACAATTATCATGATTTTTATCAAGATTTTATTCTTCAACAAGGCTATTACGACTTATTTGTTATCAATCCACATGGCGATATTGTCTATACCGTAGCTAAAGAAAGTGATTATCAAACAAATCTTATCCATGGGCTCTATAGAGACACAGGGTTGGCTGATTTATTTATGCAGGTAAAGTCGCGGGGGCAATTTTCAGTTGAAGACTTTAAACGTTATGCACCGAGTAATAACGAACCAGCGGCATTTATTGGACTACCCGTTTATAAACAGGGCCAACTACAGATGGTATTAGCGCTACAGCTATCGATAGATAAAATTAATACGCTAATGCAACAACGTGAAGGAATGGGCAAAACGGGCGAAACTTACTTAGTGGGTGATGATTTATTAATGCGCTCAGATTCATTTTTAGATCCCATTGGCCATTCAGTGAAAGCAAGCTTTGCGGGAAATGTTGCTAGTAATGGCGTTGATACCCAAGCTGTACGTAAAGGTTTGGCTGGTTTATCAAACACAGAAATTGTGATTGACTATAATGGCAACCCCGTACTTTCAGCGTATGTGCCAATTGAGTTTGATCATTTTAAGTGGGTTCTGTTAGCTGAAATTGACGAAGCGGAAGCATTTGCACCAGTTAAAAGCTTACGGTGGATTATCAAGTTTGTGGTGGCTATGGCTGTGTTGGCTGTATTGATTGTTGCGTATTTTGTGGCGCGCTCTATTTTAAGGCCTTTGGGTGGTGAACCAAAAGAAATGCAAGCCTTGAGTGAACGGATTGCGAATGGTGATTTATCTCTCTGTTTTTCTGAGCAATCCGCATCGGGCGTAATGGCCGCGATGAAAAAAATGACTGCAAATTTACACGGTGTGATGGGATCAGTGATTGATTCTACGGGTGTGTTGTCGGCAACGGCAGAGCAAACAAAGACCGTGAGTCTACAAGCAAATCATAGCTTGCAAGAGCAAAATGTGAATATTGAAAATGTCAGTACAGCGATGCACGAAATGACCATGTCGATTGAAGATGTCGCCCAAAATGCCCGCAATGTGGCTGATTTAAGCAATGCAGCGTTAACGACGACGAAAAATGCAGATGCGAGCTTGAATAAAAGTCAGCAAATTATGCAGCAACTAGGCCATGAGGTAGACAGCACTGAACATCTTATTACTGAAGTCGATGGTTTTTCTCGCCAGATCAGTAGTGTACTTGAAGTCATTAACACCATTGCAGAGCAAACTAATTTATTAGCGCTCAATGCAGCAATTGAAGCAGCCAGAGCCGGAGAGCAGGGTCGAGGCTTTGCTGTAGTTGCCGATGAGGTACGTCAATTGGCGCATCAGACGCAACAATCTATTGAGAAAACGGAACAAATGATTTCTCAGTTACAACTTGGTACTGCTAGCGCGGTCAAAGCAATGAAGGTGATGAATGAGCTTACTCTTTCATCTACGGTTATGATAAATGACAGCGCTGTTTCTGTTTGTCAAACCTTAGAAGAAGTCACTAATATGAGTGCCCAAGCAGAACAAATTGCAGCTGCCGTACATCAGCAAACCGCGACATCAGAAGAGATAAATCAAAGCATGGTGTCAATCCATCAAGTTGCGATAGAAAACGCAGCAGGGGCTGAGCAAGTATCAAGTGCGAGTAATGAGCTTCACCAACTTGCAGCGACGCTGAAACAGCTGACGGCTTCGTTTAAGTTGAATGCACACTAAAAATCAGTGTCCTTTAATTAAACAGTTTTTATATTGTAAAGGTATAATTTAGTTCATTTTTACATAAGGCGATGTGTTAATACATCGCCTTATTATTTTGTTTTTTCTGATAATCAGTGTGTTACGAAATTATTACCAAGCAGGTGGTGATGTTTTGTACATTTATAGAAACATTAATAAGATCGATTCCTATTTAAGTGCAGCTTTATTTCGGGTACTTTAGCGCATCTTTGAGGAACTTGAGTAAATATGGATGCGTTTAAAAAATAAACTATTGATTTCTTTCCTTTCTTTAGGAATTCTTCCTGCTGCAGTGATTGCCATTGTTTCGTTATTTATTGCCAGTGATTCACTTGAAACCCAAGCCTACAATCAGCTTACCTCGGTCAAAGCCATCAAAAAGCAACAAATTGAAAGCTACTTTGCGAAAAGTCACGCCGATATGATCACAATGGAACAAACTTGGCAGAACTTAGTTAAATACAATCCCGAGATTTCTACGTTTGAGCTGGCTGAACGTTATGATGCATTTTTTCGTCGGTTTATTGATGAGCATGGTTACTATGATTTTTTCATTATCACGCCAGATGGCCACGTCAGTTATACCGTTACAAAAGAAGCAGATTTTGATAGTAATTTAATCACTGGACCTTACAAGCGTTCAGGTTTGGCTTCCTTGTTTAAACGTGTGAGTGAATCTCGTCAATACGTAATAGAAGATTTCAGTCCATATGCACCAAGCAATAACGAGCCCGCTGCATTTATAGGTGTACCGGTGATGGAACAAGGAAAGCTAGTGGCAGTTGCGGCGTTACAGTTGTCAATAGAGCGGATCAATCAATTGATGCAACAACGGGATGGAATGGGCGAAACCGGTGAAACCTACTTAGTGGGTGCTGATTTACGGATGCGTTCAGATTCATTTTTAGATCCGCATGGTCATTCAGTGGTCGCGAGTTTTGCTGGCAATATTAAAGAGAATGGAGTGGATACTAAAGCAGTCAAACAGGCTCTGATGGGCGTGTCTGCGACCGAAATTATTATCGATTACAATGGTAATCCGGTTTTATCAGCGTTTACTCCGATTGATGTGAAAGGCTTAAAGTGGGTATTGTTGGCTGAAATTGATGAATCTGAAGCATTTGCACCTGTGGATAAATTAGCCTGGATTATTAAAGCAATTGTGTTATTTACCGTCGGGTGTGTGTTCGCTGTTACCGTGATTGTTGCGCAATCAATTTTACGTCCACTTGGTGGTGAACCAAGCTTGATGCAAGCCATCAGTGAGCGGATCGCATCTGGTGATTTATCGAGCCACTTTGCTGCGCAAGAAAAGCCCGCAACTGGGGTCTATCAGGCGATGATCCAAATGAATCTTAATTTGCAAAAAGTGCTCACTACGATTGTCGATTCAACAGGCTTGTTATCGTCGACAGCTGCACAAACCAGTGCAGCCAGTGCGCAAGCGAACTCTAGCCTCCAAGAGCAGCATGCAAATATTGCCAGTGTGTCGTCGGCCATGCAAGAAATGGTGGCGACGATTGAAGATGTTGCAACCAACGCGCGTAATGTCGCAGAGTTAACCCAAAGTGCTCAATATACCTCTGAAGATGCTAACCAATCATTAATGGCGACGATCAGCAATATCGACATTTTATGTGCTGGAGTTTCCAATGCCACCGAGGTGATCAAACAAGTCGCCAGCCATTCGCAGCAAATTGGTGGAGTGTTAGAAGTAATCCAAGGTATTGCTGAGCAAACCAATTTATTGGCTCTCAACGCAGCCATTGAAGCCGCCAGAGCGGGTGAGCAAGGCCGTGGGTTTGCCGTGGTGGCCGATGAAGTACGGCAATTGGCACAAAAAACGCAACAATCGACCCGTCATATTGAAGCCATGATTGAACAACTGCAACAAGGGACAGAAGAGGCCGTGAAGGTGATGGGTGAGTCAACCGACATCGCACGTACAACCATAGATTCTGCGCGTACATCAGGCAAAGCTATCGAACGCAGCTTAATAGAAATCCAAGATATCGCGCAAAATGCACAATTAATTGCGACAGCGGCTGAGCAACAATCTGTCAGTGCTGAAGAAGTAAATCAAAGTATGGTCTCGATCAATCAAGCGGCCGTCGATAATGCAGCGGGGGCCGATCAGGTTTCGGCTGCGAGTTTAGAGTTGAATAATTTAGCGGGCGATCTAAAGCAGGTGACCACTCAATTTAAGCTGAGTGCTTAATTTCATGTAAAAAAACGCGCTCATAGGCGCGTTTTGTTCAAGGGAAATCATACAATTACAATCAAGTGTGTTTTTTTGCAAAATAACAGCCGAACGAGGGCAGGTTAAGCTGGTTATTTACAAGTTGGCCACTGTGGTGGCTTATTTGTGCCATCTCAGTTAATCGAGTGTCGGCAAGAGTCATCGAGGCAGCTTGTTGACTTAAGTTAAAACAACAGAGAATGGTTTCGTTTTGGTAATGTCGCCAAAAGGCCAAGATGGGCTCCGCGGTCTCAATAAATGTAATGTCACCCACTTGCAAAGCAGGGTACTGTTTACGCCAATTCAAAAATTCTCGGTATGCATGTAGGCATGAACCGTTAGCAGCCTCTTGTTTATCGACCGACAGTGTTTGATGATCCGCAGCAACAGGCAACCAAGGTTTACCATTGGAAAAACCTGCATGCTCGCTTAATTCATTCCACGGGTGAGGCGTGCGGCAACCATCACGGCCTTTAAAATTAGGCCAAAAGGTAATGCCATACGGATCTTGCAAATCTTCAAACGCGACGTCGGCTTCTGTTAAGCCCAGTTCTTCACCTTGGTACATGCAGACGCTGCCGCGCAGTGACGCGAGTAATGCGGTGAGCATTTTTACTTGTTGATCGCTTCGACCTGCTCCTTGCGCCCAACGGCTTGCCACTCGAGTTACATCGTGATTGCTAAATGCCCAACACGGCCAACCTTCGGTCATTTGTGTTTCAAGACCTTGCACTGTTTCTTTGATATAGCTAGCGCTGTAATCGTTAGTTAATAGCTCGAAGCTGTAGCCCATGTGCAATTTATCACCATCGGCAGTGTAATCGGCCATGGTGGCCAAAGAGTCTTCCGAGGAAATTTCACCCAGTGATACTGTGCCTGGATATTGATCCAGCAAGGCACGAATTGACTTCATAAATTCGAGGTTTTCAGGTTGAGTATTGTTGTAATAGTGATACTGAAATGCGTAAGGGTTGTCTTCACTAAAACCGCGACCTTGGCGTTTTGCTTCCGGTTTCGCTGGATTGTCTCGAAGTAAAGCGTCGTGATAGCAAAAGTTAATTGCATCGAGCCTAAACCCATCGACGCCACGTTTAAGCCAAAATTCCACATTATCCAGCACCGCCTGACGGACATCAGGGTTATGAAAGTTTAAATCTGGCTGTTCAGTCAAAAAGTTATGTAAATAGTATTGTTTTCTTCTTGGCTCCCATTGCCAAGCGGGCCCACCAAAAATGGACAGCCAGTTATTCGGTGCGGTGCCATCTTCTTTGGGATCGGCCCAGACATACCAATCCGCTTTTTCATTTTGGCTATCTTGGCGACTTTGCGTAAACCAAGCATGTTGATCAGAGGTGTGACTGAGCACCTGATCGATGATAATTTTAATATCGCGTTGATGGGCTTGTGCAATTAGTTCATCAAAGTCGGCTAGGGTGCCAAAAATAGGGTCGATATCGCGATAATCACTAATGTCATAGCCAAAGTCTTTCATCGGAGATTTAAAAAAGGGCGAAATCCAAATTGCATCGACCGCCAAGCTTTTGATGTAATCAAGGCGGGCAATGAGCCCGGGGATATCGCCAATACCATCTTGATTTGAATCTTGAAAGCTACGTGGGTAGATTTGATAAATAACGGCACCTTGCCACCATTCGAGCTTGGCCATGGACTCTCCAAAACCTAATAGGTCTACTTGTTGTTTTTAGTGAACGAGTGCAGTGACTCGCATTTGATGACAAAAGCATACGTTATCCATTTTTTTCTGTAAAAGGCATGCATACGTATGCATGATAATCGGTTGGTTTTAAGGCACTTAAGCCGCTTTAAAACTCAGGATTGGTCTAAGAATAGGCTGAGGTTTAGCATGAGTTGACCAAACGCGTGATTTTTTAGCTTGCGCCGTTATTTAATGACATTTTTGTGACGAAAATAGCGCTGCACCAATCTGTTTTGCTGGTATGCACGAACTTGGTGCATACTTTAATACTTTGGTCTGACCAATTGACACAAAAAGGAAGGGTGTTTCTGTTTTCGATTTTTTAACATTAAAAGCATGGAATATGAGTCGAGGTTTCGAGCTTGATCTGCGCTTTAAAAATAATTAATAGCTGATAAGCCCTTCAAAACAGTGGATTCTGCGATTTATTAATCTTGTTTGGTAACTTCTTTTAAATATCGGGGACTTAGCACTACACTTGTAAAAATATTGTTAACTTTCGTCGGGGTATTTTCGTTGAATACGTATGCAGTCAGTTGTATCAGAATTGTTGCAAGCGTTACTATTTTTACCGACAACAAAAGCGACCCAATTTGGTGCACTCGCTACGCTTTAACACTCGCACTAATTTGGGGCTATTTACAAAATAGTCAATCGGGATAAAACACTATGTCTATATTTAAGCCAAGTATGCTAACTCTGGCACTTGTTTCAGCTGGGATCGGTTCATTCTCAGCGTATGCAGCAGAAGAACAAAAAAACAAAGAAGCAGTAGCTGAAGAAGTCGAAGTTATTGAAGTGCGTGGTATGCGTCGCAGTATCGTTGAATCAATTAACGTTAAACGCTTTGCATCAAATGTGGTTGAGTCTATCTCTGCTGAAGATATCGGTAAATTACCCGATTCTTCCATTGCTGAATCAATTGCACGTTTACCGGGTTTAGCGGCACAACGTCTTGATGGACGTGCGAGCCGAGTGTCTATCCGAGGTTTTGGCGAAAACGAAAGCGGCACGACATTTAATGGTCGTGAGCAAGTGTCAATTAGTGACAATCGTGGCGTTGAATTTGATCTGTATCCTTCAGAAATCATGAGCGGCGTTACTGTGTATAAAACCCCGAATGCGACCTTAGAAGGTGAAGGCATTGCGGGCGTGATTGATATGCAAACGATTAAGCCACTGTCGATTGATGAGCGTGTTGTACAAATTAATACCCAATTTGAACAAACCAGTTTTGATAAGCTGAATCCTGATGGCGCAGACACTGGTTTTCGTGGAACATTCTCTTATGTAGATAAGTTCGCCGATGACACGGTCGGTGTCGCTTTTGCGTATTCAAGTATGAGCTCTCCAAATCAAGAAAAACGTTGGAACTCATGGGGTTACCCTGAATTTACTGCGGCTGATGGCAAAGAGTACTCGATTTTAGGGGGAGCGAAACCGTTTGTGCGTTCTTCTGAACTTGAACGAGATTCGATGATGTTGGTGATTGAAGCTGCGCCTTCTGATGATTTACAACTGACATTCGATGCGTTGTATGTTGATTTCCTCGATACAAAAATCCTTCGTGGTATTGAAGTGCCGTTTGCTTGGGGTCAAGGCAATGTTTCAGCGCTTGAAATTGATGACGCGACTGGTTTTATCACTAAAGGTATGACCGAAGGGCAGCGTGTTGTGGTGCGAAATGACCATGAAGAGCGTGATGCAGAACTTTCGTCATTTGGTTTTAATGCTGACTATCAACTCAATGATAGCTGGTCCGTCGAATTTGACGTGAGCTACTCGAAAGTTGAACGTAAAATTTGGAGTATGGAAAGCTACGCGGGTACGGGGCGGGGTGATTCAGCAGGCGTTGCGGATAACTTAGGATATGAATTTAATGCCGGGAATACTGGCGCGATGTTCACTCATCAATTGGATTACAGTGACTATAGCTTGATTCAATTAGGTGGCCCATTAACGTGGGGCTGGAGTTCAGCACTAAACGATAGCCTGGCGATTACAGGTACACCGCTTGAAAATACTGGCCAAGATGGCTTTATTAATACCCCAACCATCGATGACGAATTAAAAGCCATTAAACTAGCGGCCACTCAAATCATCGACACAGAGGTGGTTTCTGCCATCACTTATGGTGTGTCACAACGCGCTCGTGAAAAACAAAAAGTATCTGAAGGTTACTTCATGACGCTTAATGCCTTCCCTGGCATGTTAGAAGTGCCACAAGATTATCGTTTAGGCACGGCATCGTTAGACTTTATAGGCATGGGCAATATGATTGCGTATGACTCAAAAGGATTAATTGATGATGGTTATTACACGTTATTAGCCGAAAGCTTAACAAATTCAAAACATGCGACTAAATCGTGGACAGTGAAAGAAACGATTACCTCTGCGTTTGTGCAAGCCGACATCAATACCGAAGTGGCGGGTATGGCGCTAACAGGTGGCGCGGGTCTGCGTTATGTGCACACTGAACAATCTTCACAAGGCTCGGCGTTTACTACCAATAGTGCGGGCCTAGTGGTTGCATCACCGACAGACATTGATCACAGTTATTCACACTTGCTACCGAGCTTAAATTTAGTGTTGAAGTTGGATGATGAGCAATCGTTACGTTTTGGTGTCGCTAAAACGATTTCTCGCGCACGTATGGATGATATGAATGCGTCAATTGATGCTAACTACAGTCAAAATCAACCTGACGATAATGGCAATTACTGGTCAGTGAGTGGCGGTAATCCATCACTTGAGCCAAAAGAAGCGACCGGTATTGATTTATCGTATGAAAACTACTTCTCAGACGAAGGGTATTTCTCTGTGGCGTTATTCCACAAAGATTTAAATCAATGGATTTTTGATGGTAATTATGAAGTAGACATGACGGGAGTGGCTGATCCGGCGACTGGCGAAATCCCACCTCATTCAACCGGTACTGGCTCTGGTAAAGTCAATGGCGGTGGCGGTACATTATGGGGCTACGAGTTAGCTGTTACATTCCCATTCAAATTAATTGATGAATCATTAGAAGGTTTTGGTATTCAAGCAAGCCATACTGGGATTGATTCTGATATGGAAGACCAAAACGGGAATGAATTTGAGTTGCCTGGGTTATCTGACAAGATCCAAACTTTTACCTTCTATTATGAAAACTATGGTTTCCAAGCTCGAGCTTCGATGCGTAAACGTAGTGACTTTAAAGGTGATGTCTATGGCATTGGTTTTGACTCACAACAAGTTGATATCTTAGGCGAAACGATTTGGGACGCGCAATTAGGGTATAGTTTTGAAGAATCTTCTGTTGAATCATTACAAGGATTGACTGTGTCATTCCAAGTACAAAACTTAACAGAAGAGCCGTTTACTGCATTGAGTGGCGACAACAATTTGCAAGTACGTGATTACCAAGATTATGGTCGTACTTACTTATTGGGTTTAAGCTACAAATTTTAACGGCTAGATAACCGTTCACTATCCAATGAAAAAGCCCTTGCTAACCCGTGTTGCAAGGGCTTTTATTTAGCTATTCAATGAGGTGTATTATGGATAAAAGAGTGCAAAATGTGGTGGTTGTAGGTGGCGGAACCAGTGGTTGGATTACCGCTGCGCTACTGAGTAAAATACTGGGTCATACATTAAATCTCACCTTAATTGAATCGGATAAAATTGGCATTATTGGTGTGGGCGAAGCGACGATCCCACCGATTATCCATTTAAATAATGCCCTTGGGATCAGTGAAAAAACCTTTTTAAACGAAACAAACGGCACCATAAAACTTGGGATAGAATTTGATAACTGGGGCCAACACGGTGACAGTTACATGCATGCATTTGGTGGGATTGGCAAAAATCTCCCATTTTGCGATTTTCATCATACGTGGTTACGGTCTCAACAGCTCGGTGATAGCGCAGATTTCTGGCGTTATTCACTGAACTATCAAGCTGCGAAACAGAATAAGTTTGCTAAACCCCCAGCAGGGCAAGGCGGGTTAGAATATGCCTACCATTTCGATGCCGGTTTGTATGCCAAATTGTTAAGCCGTTTAAGTCAGCAACAAGGGGTGACACGTATCGAAGGTGTGGTTGCAGACGTGCAGGTTGATGGTGACAGTGGCAATATTTTGTCAGTGCAATTGGATTCTGGTGAGCGGATCGACGGCGATTTGTTTATTGATTGCACGGGATTAAAGGCATTGCTGATTGAACAAACCCTTAATACAGGGTTTATTGATTACTCACATTGGTTACCGTGCGATCGGGCCGTCGCGGTACCGAGTGAAGGTGTATTGCCGATTATTCCTTATACGCGCTCTACGGCGCATCAAGCGGGTTGGCAATGGCGGATCCCTTTACAACATCGTACAGGCAATGGTTTGGTTTATTGCAGCCAGTATATGAGCGATGATCAAGCAATTGAGACCTTATTAAGCAATCTTGATGGCCCAGCACTCGCTGAGCCTAAAGTGATTAAGTTCAAAACAGGGGTACGGCGTAAACAATGGCATAAAAATGTGGTGGCAATCGGTTTATCGAGTGGTTTTTTTGAGCCTTTAGAATCAACCAATATTCACTTAATCCAAACAGCTGCGATCCGTTTGATCAAGTTATTTCCTCACCAAGGGATGGATGAATCTATGGTGGCAGAGTTTAATCGCCAATCACGGGTGGAGTCTGATCGGATGCGTGATTTTATTATTTTACATTACACATTAAATCAAAAAACCGACAGTCCATTTTGGCAACGGTGCCGAAATATGGATATTCCCGACACCTTGAAAGCAAAGATGGATCTGTTTGCTGATACTGGCCGTGTATTTCGTGAACAAGATGAGTTGTTTACCGAAATTGCTTGGCAACAGGTAATGATTGGGCAAAACCTGCGACCAAACGATTACCACCCGGTTGCTGGTGGATTATCTACAGAGCAAGTACTCGAATTCATGAAAAACCTGAGAACACTGACCGATAGGCAAGTAACACAGTGGCCCACTCACGATGAATTTTTAGCGTCTTTATAAACGAGTATTTTATGAAATTTTTTTTGTTGCTGGGTCTGTTTATTCTCAGCCTTCCCAGTGTTTGCGTACAAGCGTCGACTGAGATAGTGGTTGAACCGCCTTCTTGGTGGGTTGGTATGAAGTCAAACGAACTACAACTGTTACTTCGAGGCTCCGACTTCAAAGGTACAGAGCTGAGCTTATCAGAATATGCGGGTGTTAAGCTGACGCAATACACAGTGCTTGAGAATAGTTTGTATGCCACGATTGATCTGTTGATTGAGCCCAGTGCACAACCGGGTGAAATCACCTTGACTGTGCATTTTGCCAATGGCAAACAGCAAACGATTAATTACGCATTCGCAGCCCGAACGAAAGGCAGTGCCATGCGACGCGGTTTTTCGACGGGTGATGTGGTGTATTTGATTAATCCTGATCGGTTTGCCAATGGCGACAAGCGCAACGACTCAGTGGCTGCTTTAACTGAAAAGGCTAACCCAACTCATCCAGATGGTCGCCATGGCGGAGATTTAAAAGGGATTATTAATCAGCTTGATTATTTAGCTGATTTGGGAATCACACAGCTTTGGTTGACGCCAGCACTTGAAAATAATCAACCCGATTACTCGTACCATGGCTATGCGATAACTGACTTTTATCAAATTGACGCGCGGATGGGCGACAACACTGTGTATCAGCAATTGTCACAGCAGGCCAAACAAAAAGGCGTGGGATTGATTATGGACATGGTGCTTAATCACAGTGGTTCAGAGCATTGGTGGATGAAGAACCCACCTACCAGTGACTGGATTAATTTTGCTGGCACCTTCAGTGGCACCAGTCATGCCCGTCAAACCATTCAAGATCCGTATGCAAGTCAAGCAGATAAGCGACAGTTTAGTGATGGATGGTTTGTGCCAACCATGCCAGACCTTAACCAGCGCCAGCCGATTTTAGCTACTTATTTGATTCAAAATGCCCTGTGGTGGATTGAATTTGCCGATTTATCTGGCATACGTGTCGATACTTATTCGTATTCAGATCAACAGTTTTTGGCCAAGTGGACTGAGCGTATTATGAGTGAATATCCACAGTTTAATATTGTGGGGGAAGAATGGACAACCAACACCGCAACAGCCGCATATTGGCAAGCAGGAAAAATCAATCATGATGGTTATACCTCAGCGTTACCCAGTGTGATGGATTTTTCGTTGCAACAAGCGGTGGTGTCGGGGCTAAACGAGCCAGAAAGTTGGGATACTGGGCTGATAAAAATTTATCAATCGCTGGCGAACGACTTTTTATATGCTGATCCAAACAAGGTACTGGTGTTTGCAGATAACCATGATATGAGCCGTGTGTTTACAGAGCTTTATAATGATATCGCCAAAACAAAAATGGCCTTAGGTTTGCTGCTTACTACACGTGGGATCCCACAATTGTATTATGGTTCAGAAATTTTAGCGCACAATAACGATTCAGATGCCCATGGGGTGATCCGTGTTGATTTTCCTGGTGGGTTTGGCACTCAAATGGCAAATGGATTTACAGGTCAAGGATTACGGCCTGAGCAGTTGGCGATGCAAAATTGGTTAAAAAAATTACTCAACTACCGTAAACAACAACCCTTGTTTGCCGCGGGGAAATTAATGCATTTTAGCCCAGAACAAGGAGTGTATGTTTATTTTAGGTATTCAGAAACGCAATCAGTGATGATGGTACTAAATCGTAACGTTGAAAATACTGTACTGACACTTGAGCGCTTTACTGAGCGATTAAATGGTTTTAACTGGTATCAGACACCGCTTCAAGCTGTGAAAAATCAGCCAATACCCGAGCAACTATCGTTGCCTGCGCAAAGCTTTACTATGTATGAATTAAGCCGATGAATAGGGTGAATACGTATGCAAGTGCTATCTCTTTGCCAGCGTTCGCTTTAGTATTTTTTTATGTGGAAGCGAAGAATAAATAATATGAATATTTTAACTCATCTCAGCTATTCAATACTGGAACGGCCAATTAAGTATTTTGGTTTGCTGTGTGGCGTGGGCATGCTCCAAAGTTGCTATTTCGTCGATACAGAAACGGCTTTGATAGCCTCTCAAAGAAACGATAGCGTATCGACCTCTCAAACTAAGCCTGTAGTGTATCAAATGTTCACTCGTTTATATGGCAATAAAAATACAAACAATATCGCATGGGGAACAGTTGCAGAAAATGGTGTGGGGAAGTTTGACGATATCAATGCACAAGCGCTGAGCGCAATTAAGCAATTGGGAGTGACTCACGTGTGGTACACAGGTGTGTTACACCACGATGTGATTGCCGATTATAGCCAATTTGGTCTGAGTTTAGATGATCCAGATGTCGTAAAAGGCCGAGCAGGCTCGCCGTATGCGATAAAAGACTACTATAACGTCAACCCTGATTTAGCCCGTCACCCAGCCAATCGTTTAGCTGAATTTGAGAATTTGATTGCACGTACTCATCAGCATGAGATGAAAGTGGTGATAGATATTGTGCCTAATCATGTGGCGCGAAATTATCAGTCTTTATCTAAACCAGATGGGATCAGTGACTTTGGCCAGCACGATGACACATCTGTTGAATATGCAAAGCACAATAATTTTTATTATGTGGTGGGCGAAAAATTTAAGGTGCCAAACTCTTTAGAAGGGTATCAGCCTTTGGGTGGCGAACCGCATCCGTTAGCGGATGGAAAATTCGACGAGTTTCCAGCCAAATGGACAGGAAATGGCTCTCGGTTGGCGCAACCGCATTTTCATGATTGGTACGAAACTGTCAAAGTGAATTACGGTGTGCGCCCAGATGGCCGTTATGACTTTCCTCGTTTACCAGCTGAACTTGCAGAGCAGGATGTTCGCATGCATGCCCAATTTTGGGCAACGCAGACAGATCTCCCCGATTCTTGGTATAAATTTCGTGATATTGCCTATTACTGGCTCGATAAAGGTGTCGATGGCTTTCGCTATGATATGGCCGAAATGGTGCCAGTGGAATTTTGGAGCTTTTTAAATTCAGCGATTAAGATGAAAAACCCCGAAGCATTTATTCTAGCTGAGGTCTATAACCCTGAGTTATATCGCCCATATATTCAGCTCGGTAAAATGGACTATTTGTACGATAAAGTGGGTTTTTACGACACGTTGAAAGGATTGATGCAAGGCAAACAAACAAGTCAGACTTTATTTGATGTGTTTGAACAAGTGGCAGATATAGAGCCGCACATGTTGCACTTTTTAGAAAATCATGACGAACAACGTATCGCAAGTCCTGAATTTGTAGGCAATGCCGATATAGGCAAACCCGCTATGGTGGTATCGACCTTGATGGGGCAAGCGCCGACGATGCTTTATTTTGGCCAAGAAGTCGGAGAGCCGGGGGCTGAACAAGCCGGGTTTGGCCAACCGAGTCGCACTAGTATATTTGATTATATCGGCGTCCCTGCGCATCAACGCTTTATGAATAATGGTGCGTTTGATGGTGGCCAACTGACTGAACGCGAGCGGCAGTTGCTGGGATTTTATCGAGCGCTGTTGCCTTTATCTGCTTTAGAAGTCTTTACATCAGGAGTGTATTTGCCGATTAATGAAATGCTCGATACCCCTGCTCAAGCAAATTTAGATAACATTGTGGCTTTTACACGGTTTACCGAACATGACGTGGCGCTGGTGGTGAGTAACTTTTCGACGGTAGATAATTCTTCGCTATTTTTTCACCAACAAAATCATTTAGCGACGATCTGGCAGTGGCCAGATGGGCGATATACTTTGTATGATCGATTAAATCCGGAGTCATCAGCGACTTATCAACTTTTGATTGAACAAGGCCGCGCTACACTCAATTTGAATTTAGCTCCTTTGCAAAGCGTTATTTTAACGACAGCGCGGGCAGTGACACTTTCAACACAACAAAACAATAAGAAGGCGCAGTAATGACAGAGCAAAAACCGACCTTGTCATTTTGGCAAATTTGGAACATGTGTTTTGGATTTTTAGGGATCCAGTTTGGTTTTGCACTGCAAAACGGCAATGTTTCACGTATTTTTCAAACCTTAGGTGCATCGATTGATGACATTCCCATTTTATGGATCGCAGCGCCACTGACTGGGCTAATCGTGCAACCAATTGTCGGTTACATGAGTGATAAAACTTGGGGGAAGTTAGGGCGAAGACGTCCATATTTTTTATGGGGGGCGGTGATGACGACCCTTGCGCTCGTGGTGATGCCTAATTCACCTACTTTATGGATTGCCGCAGGCATGCTGTGGATTATGGATGCATCAATCAATGTCACAATGGAACCATTTCGGGCCTTAGTGGGCGACAATTTACCTAATAAACAACGTGCAACAGGGTTTGCCATGCAAAGCTTTTTTATTGGGATTGGGGCCGTGGTGGCGTCTGCTCTGCCTTGGATGATGGCGAACTGGTTTGAAATCAGTAATGTGGCACCAGAAGGACAGATCCCAGATTCGGTCAAATATTCGTTTTACTTTGGTGCAGCGGTGCTGTTCGTTGCTGTGGGTTGGACGATACTCACTACCCGCGAATACAGCCCCGAAGAGCTCGCGCGCTTTGAGCAAGCCACATTAACACAGCAGGCTGAACGTGATGACAGCCGTATTGTTTTTACTCATGGTGTGCTTTTAAACAGCGCCATAGCTGCAACAATTTTAGCGAGTGTGTATGTATTTTCTCTCGAAAAAGAGCTCTATTTAGCTGGTTTAGGTCTCGCTGCTTTTACTCTAATGCAATGTTTGTCGAATTGGCAACAGCAAACAAAGCGCACCAATAATGGCTTTTATCAGGTGATGGCTGATTTATTTACCATGCCAGAGGCGATGAAACAACTAGCCTGGGTGCAATTTTTTAGTTGGTTTGCTTTGTTTGCAATGTGGATTTATACCACCTCTGCGGTGACGGCTCATCATTATGGTTCGAGTGATCCATTAACCAGTTTGTACAACCAAGGTGCAGATTGGGTTGGAATACTCTTTGCCGCGTATAACGGCTTTGCTGCACTGGCGGCGTTTGTGATTCCAATCATGGTTAAAAAACTTGGCATTAAGGTATCCCATATGATCAATCTTGGCCTTGGTGCACTGGGCTTAGCATCGTTTTTAGTGATTGATGATCCCAAGTGGCTGCTGGCGTCTATGGTTGGAATTGGCTTTGCATGGGCCTCAATTTTGTCTTTGCCTTATGCATTATTAAGCAGCGCAGTGCCCAGTGACAAAATGGGGGTGTATATGGGGATTTTTAATTTCTTTATTGTCATTCCACAACTACTAGCCGCCAGTGTACTGGGGGTATTAGTGAAGCAACTGTTCGCAGGTGAAGCGATTTATGCGCTGATTTTAGGCGGCGTGTCTTTCTTAATTGCCGCAGTGTGTATGCTGCGTGTAAAACAACAATAATAAGTGATGTGTATGACTATTAAATCGACTTTAGCGCTGGCTATTTTGAGTGCAACCTTAGTAGGTTGCCAGCAGCCGGCTACATCAACGGCACCAGCCAAATTGGCAGGCAGTGCACCAGGTGCACCGGGTGAGACACCTTATTGGGCCTATTCGGGGAAAACGGGGATCGGCACCTCGTATGAGCAATATCAGCAATTACAGTATAGTAATGACGCACCAACAGGGGCGGTGTCTAAAGTGTGGTTCAGTATTGCACAAGGGATCATCACCGAAACCATGTTTGGCTTAATCCATCAAGCGCAGATTAAAGAGATGCAATTGGTGATTAAAGGGGCTGACTATGTCGCCACTGAGCGTGATGATACCCAGAGTGTGATCGAATATTTAGATACAGATGCAAGCGGGCGACCGCAGTCTTTGGCGTATAAAATCACTAATACAGATAAGCTTGGTCGTTTTAAAATTGTTAAACATGTCTTTACCGATCCTGATGGGCAAACTTTGTTTGTCCGCCATCAAGTGGTGAGCTTACAAGGTGAAATTGAAGCCTTTGTGAGTGTCAATCCATATGTGAACAATAATGGCATTGGCGATAGCGCTAAAGTAGTCGATGGAGCACTGGTTGCCTGGGATCAGGATAACTACCTAACACTTAAATCAAGCACCGGCTTTGAACAAGCAATGGTCGGGTTTACAGGTGAGTCTGATGGCTTGAGTCAATTACAGGCTAAACAAGCCCTGATTGCCTATCAAGACACGGGTGAACAACCAGGTAATGTGTCGTTTTTTGCTAAGTTAGGCCACATAGATCAGCACACAGCTCAGGGCAAAACATTTGATTTGCAGTTAAGTTTTGGAAAAAGCGAAGCGGAGAGTTTGCAACAAGCCAACCAGAGCCAAGCGCGTGGTTATGATGAGGTTTTGGCTCATTACAATGGTGAAGGTGAGCAAATTGGCTGGCAAGACTATTTAACTAGTTTACCGCAATTAGCTGCGCTTTCAGCCAGCACCACCGATGAAGGTAAATTATTATACACCAGTGCCTTGGTGCTCAAAGCCCAAGAAGACAAAACCCACGCAGGTGCATTGATTGCTTCTTTATCGAATCCGTGGGGAGACACTGTCAAAGCTGTTGAAGGGCATACAGGATACAAAGCTGTGTGGGTGCGAGACTTTTATCAAGTGGCGATGGCCCTGTTGGCTATAGGGGATACTCAAAGTGCAAAAACAGCGTTTAATTATTTAGAAAAAGTGCAAGTGAATGCAAATACACCAGGAAATGGCGGTGATACCGGCTGGTTTTTACAAAAAACCCATGTTGATGGTGAGCTTGAGTGGGTTGGAGTGCAGTTAGACCAAACAGCGATGCCGATTATGCTGGCCTGGAAACTTTGGCAAGCCAAGACATTGACTGATTCTGAATTGGTGAACTGGTATCAAAAAATGCTCAAGCCGGCCGCTGATTTTTTAGTGCACGGTGGACGCGCAAAAATCCTTTGGAATGACACACAGATCAACCCACCATTGACACAGCAAGAGCGTTGGGAAGAGCAAGCCGGTTATTCACCTTCAACCACCGCTGCTGTTGTTGCAGGTCTTATCACCGCCGCTGACATTGCAAAGCTAGCTGGCGATACTGAATCTGCGACTGTATATCTCAATACTGCCCTTCGTTACTCATCCGAGATTGAGCAACAAATGGTGACCTCTAAAGGTCAATTACCAGGCAGTGATGGCCATTATTATATCCGTATAAGCCAAGATAACGATGCCAACAGCCAGACAACATTAGCCAGTAATAATGGCCGTGAGGGCATGGCGAAAAGCCTTATTTTAGATGGCGGATTTTTAGAGTTAGTTCGTTATGGCGTCAGAGCGGTCGATGATCAGCATATTCAAGCTAGTCTGGCAGAATATGACGATGAAACGTTACCTGAGAACTTACGGGTTAAATACAGCTTTACATTTGATGGTGTTGCTGGGCGCTTTCCTGGTTGGCGACGCTATGGAAATGATGGCTACGGCGAAGATGAAGTCACGGGTACTAACTATGCAGAACTCGGTGACAATACCCCAGGCCAACGGGGCCGAGTTTGGCCGTTTTTTACTGGTGAACGTGGACATTATGAGCTTGCTCGTGCTAGCAGAGATTCCGATGGTCAGCCTGTTGCTCAACAAAAAATTAAAGCATTAAAAAATACCTATGTAAAAGCGATGGAACTATTTGCCAATCAAGGCATGATGCTCCCTGAGCAGGTGTGGGATAACGTGGGGGTGAATCCACAGGGATACCTATTTGGTGAAGGAACTAACTCCGCGACACCATTAGCTTGGACGCATGCTGAATACATTAAACTCGTACGTTCATTACATGATCAGCAAGTGTGGGATCACTACCCGATTGTGTCTAGTACCTTGAAACAGTAGCTGCAACTCATCAGCAAACTGATCAATCGCTTGGTCAGTTTGCTGATTGCACATGCAAACGCCCTGCAGAGAATGTGATTAAAAGTATCAGATTGTTACTCAAAAAGGTTCATACTGTTTGCGTGTTGTGCTTTAATAGCTCGGTTAATCGTTTCAGGGTGTTGGGTTTACATCTGTGCAGTTTATTTTTCGTGTTAAAGAAAGACCGTTACATATAACAATTCATATCCGTTTAGCTTGCGGACGTACGCTGCTGCTCAATGATCAAGCAGATGCGACGCCGGTTTATTTTCAAACTATCTATCAACTCGCAACGATTAAAGCCCAAAGCCTGCTAAATGAAGATGCATGCTACAGTGATGGCTTTATTTATAAAGATCTGTTATTCGAAGCTGTCTATCCCGACGAAACCCCACCAAAAACTCATCAACGAATTAACAAACACTTGTCGCGCTTTAACCAAAAAGTCCAACAGGTGTTGAGCCAACACGAGGCAGAAACAGCATTAGCAACGCACAGTGATCGTAAAAAAGATGGTGAGGTTCAGGTGAGCTTTGTGCCGGATGATATTGTGATTTATCTCGATGAGCAATGTGTCTTGGCAACCGTTGAACAACCCGCGCTTATGGAAGCCGAACTTGTTAACAAATCCGAAGAGGCAGGCCATACAACGGTGCTTGCAGCTCGGGAAGTTAATGACAAAATCGATACAGCTCACTTTGGTTTTCCTGCTTGGCAGGCGATGCGAACATTCATTAAAGGGTTATTTGAAAGCCGATTTGCTAAAGGGTTTGCACTTGGCTTGCTTGGATTAGGTTACTTGAATGCCTTTAAGCAACATCCACACCCTGTCGATGTGTCTTTACACGCTCAGCCTGTGATGAGCCAAGTCATGACAAATGAGACTCAATCGGTTGTTGTAAATGATAAACGGGTTGCAGATAATGCGGACCTTTTCGCTTTGTCTAATAAAGTGGTTTTTGATTTAAGTGCAAGTAAAACTCAATTTGAATCTGCGATAAATTTGCATAAAGAAACACGCGACCCAAGTTTATTTTCTGAGCTTAAACATTCTGTTGCGTTGATGTCTGATCAAAAAGTACTGTCTCCGACTTCTTTAGCGACCGCTATTTATATTGCGCAAGATGAAGCTCGATTAAACGATGCATTAAACCTCTTAAATAACGCCGCGGATTTAGGGATGTTTTCTGAGCAATGGCTGACAAGTCGCCATGCATCGATTTTACACCAAATGGATGATTGGCAAGGACTGATTGAACTGATAGAGGGCCGTGGCCTTGCTGTTTTAACACCAGAGCTGGGGACTTTTTTGCAAAAAGCCTACGTTGGACAAGGTGAGTTGACCCCATTTTATGAATTAAATCAACAGATGTTGCACAGAGTTTCAGAGCAACTGCAAAGCACCCCAATGTGGTTACACCAGCAAGAGGCACACATTATCTCGGCGTTGGAACTCCTGAGCCAACCAATCGAAATAGTCGATCGAAATTTGTTTGCCCATGCGCTGCGGCTCATCCGTGATTCTGAGCTTCGCACTGCAGCTCTGGATGTCCCAACGGCAACATTGGTGTTGGATTATCAATCATTACTGATCCGTCAAGGGAGCTTTCTGTTAGGTGACTTAACAGCACTTGAACAGGAAATAGACAAACAAATCAGTTTATTGCCATATTCTATTTAAGGCCAAACCACCCCTTTCTAATCATTCAGTCTGTGAGTGCGCTGGTTGAGTGTCTAACCACTAACTCTGGAGTAAGAATATCGTGGACCACGGCTTGACCGGCTATCAATTTTAATAAATTCTCGACCAGCATTTCACCTGCTTTTGATGTACTTTGTGAAATTGTGGTGAGGGGAGGGTTTACAAAGCTGGCTACAGGAATATCATCAAATCCTATCACCGAAACATCTTCAGGTACTGACAATCCAGCTTCTTTGAGTGCCCGAATAGCCCCAATCGCAATTAAGTCACTTGCAGCAAATAAAGCATCAAATTGAATTTTATTACTGATTAATGAATGGGTTGCATGGTAGCCTGAGCTCTCTGTTGAGATGGCATTGGCAATTTTACGAGTGTCGATTAAGCAATTGTGTTCGGCTAGGACATCTTTAAACCCGTTAAATCGTTCATTAAACTCAGGGCTGTGTTCAGAAGCATCGCCAATAAAGGCAAATTGACGACGTTGTTGTGTTAGTAAATGTTCTCCAGCTAAACGCCCACCTAAATAGTTATCGCATCGTAATGAAAGATCTGGGCGGTTAGGGACTTGCGCGCCCCAACAGACAAATTTAGTTTGGTTGGCCATTAGCTTATCGAGTTTTTCTTGGTAATCGATAAAATCACCATAACCAAGTAAAATCAAACCATCGGCACGGTGACTGTCTTCATAATCAGCATGCCAATCTTGGCTCGCTTGTTGGAATGAGACCAGTAAATCATATCCCGCTCGAGCACACGCACGGGTGATGCTACCGAGCATAGCTAAAAAGAATGGGTTTATCTGGGAATCATCCGCAGTGGGATCTTCAAACAATAATAAGGCCAACGTGCTGCTTTGTTGGGTGCGTAAATTACTGGCATTTTTATCGACTTTATAATTCAGTTGCTTGGCAATTTCATGCACTTTTTTACGCGTTTCTTCATTAACGAGCGGGCTGTTTCTCAGCGCGCGTGAAACAGTTGACTGCGATACGCCTGCGTAGTGAGCAATATCAAAAGACGTGGCTTTACCTTTCATCTTACATCCCAAACCAAAATGGACTCATCAGCAAATAAGCTGATTTTTGTATAATATATGAATGAATTGGCAGTTATTTATTGAAATTCACCTGACACCGGTGTCATAATGTGGCAGTTTTATCGTATTGTTGTCAATTCGTATATTTATCAAAAATTCACGATTAGTACGCTTCTTTTTGTAGCGAGAAGAAGGTAACACAAATCGGAATTCAATGACTAGTGTCAGGGTGATTTGATGGGTAAGTTTCAATTCGATATAAAAAGCCTTTGGCAGAAAAAGTGAGAGAAACACGATGAACAGTGTCACTAAATTTCAACCGATTATTGTCGCAGATGTAGGCGGAACCAATGCACGCTTTGCTTTGGTCACTGATTTTGATAGCGCATCATTGCAATTTACTATCACCCATGCCCACACTTTTGTCAGTGCTGAGTACTCGTCTCTTGAGTCGGTGTTATCTGCGTATATTAAGACTTTACCCTTCTCACAACCTACACGAGCAGCACTTGCCGTTGCAGGACCAATGAAAAGCCAAGAGGTTAACTTAACAAATTTAGGCTGGCGCTTTACTTTAGATGCATTAAAAGCTGAGTTTAATTTTCAAGAGCTAAAAGTCATTAATGATTTTGCCGCCTTTGCGTATGCAGCGCCTTATTTAAAAGCGGATGAAAATCTCCCAATCAAACACGGTACGGCAGAATCTTATAGCAATATTGCGGTAATGGGACCTGGTACCGGTTTTGGTGCAGCAGCATTGGTGTTTAATGATCGCCAGCAAAGTGTGCTGAGCTGTGAAGCGGGGCATATTACACTTGCTGCAGTGAATGAGTTTGAACGTAAATTGATCAGTGTTATTGCCCAAGAAGCACCTCATGTTTCGGTTGAAACTGTTTTTTCAGGCTCCGGATTAGAGCGCTTATATCGCGCGGTTGCCACTGTGAATCAACAGCCCGTTGAGGACTATTCAGCTGCTCAGATTTCTCAGTTAGCGCTGTCTGGTGAATGTGAAGTATGCATCCAAACCCTTGAGCAATTTTGTGATTGGATGGGGAGTGTAGCGGGTGATTTAGCACTCACGTTTGGTGCGCGAGGTGGGGTGTTTATTGGTGGCGGTATTTTGCCACGAATGCAAGATGTGTTGTTACGCAGCCAGTTTTCTGAGCGGTTTGCGAATAAAGGTATTATGAGCCATTACGTGGCAGATATTCCGGTTACTTTAGTAACCCAAAATAATATTCCATTTATTGGAGCGGCAGCGAGTTTAATCGCGCAATAAATTAAGTAATAAATGCCTGTTAAGGGTATTTATTAATGAGAGTTGAAATGGAAAAAATCACGATCAATAGTGTTGCCAAGCACGCTGGTGTATCAAAAAAAACCGTGTCACGTGTGTTGAATAACGAAGTAAACGTTAGTGATGCAACTCGTGAAAAAGTGTTGGCGGCGTTTAAAGAACTCGATTATAAACCCAATCCTATCGCAAGAGGCTTGGCCAATAATCGTAGCTTTATTATTGGTTGCCTATACGATAATCCAAGTAAAAGTTATATAACACGTGTTCAAACGGGCGCGCTCAAGGCATGCCAAGAGCAGCAATACCATCTATTGATCCATCCTTGTGAGCACCGGGGCCAAGCCTTACTCGATAATATTGAGACATTGCTGCACACCTCGCAGCTTGATGGCATTGTATTGACGCCGCCTTTTTCAGATCAAAAACCTTTAGTGGATTTTCTAAAAGCTAAAAATGTGCCGTATTCACGGGTTGCTTCAGTGTTATTAGATGATGATTCTATCTCTATTGGTAGCAATGACGGCTTTGCAGCTTATGAAATTACCAAGTTGTTGATCTCCTTAGGGCATCGTGACATTGCCTTTATTAAAGGGCACCCTGATCACAGTGCAACAGAACAGCGTTTTTTAGGGTATAAACAAGCATTAGCAGAAAGTGGCATTGCTTTTTCGGACCGCTTAGTTGATGAAGGTAATTTCAGTTATCACTCAGGGGAAGACAGTGCTCGGCGCATTTTAAATTTATCTCCAAGACCGTCAGCTGTGTTTGCATCGAATGATTACATGGCAGCGGCTGTATTAAAAGTTGCGTCGCAGTTAAAATTAGCCGTGCCCCATGATCTATCGATTGCGGGTTTTGATAATGCACCGATTGCACGACATATTTGGCCTGGCTTAACCACCATTGCTCAGCCTGTTGAGCAGATGACACACATCGCTGTGACTAAGTTAATCGAACAAATTAAACAGCCTGATGGCGGCATTTACAAAGAAAACTTACCTGCGACCTTAATCACCCGAGAATCTACCGGTCCTTACATCGCAAAGTAATTATTTCATTTAAATTCAGTATATTAAAAACGCCTTTATTGGGCGTTTTTTTATGTCTGCTCAATGACAATTCTGTGAAGCTTTGAATTTAAACTCGCTATTATTAAAAAGATAAACTAATTTTAGTTTTGAAGGTTGACACCGGTGTCACAAACATGAGTTAATACAGTGACACCGGTGTCAGGTTGTGATTGTGAGAGACATAACCTAATACCGCACCTTTGAACGGGTAAATCAAAATGCGCTCAGTACTGTGACTCGCCCTGGAGTCGGGTGAGTTTAGTACTGAGCCTTTTATCCACTATCAAAAAAGAGTTGAATTTTATGCTGCATCCTCGTATTCAAGAAGTCACTGAACGTGTAATCAACCGAAGCAAAGCGACTCGTGACGCCTACATGGCTCGGATTAACCATGCCAAATCTCAAACACGTGTCAGAGCTGGTTTAGGATGTGGTAATTTAGCGCACGTGATGGCAGCGTGTAGCTCAGATGAAAAATCATTATTAAAAGCAGACGAACAACCCAATCTCGCCATTATTAATTCTTACAATGACATGTTATCTGCGCATGTGCCTTACAAAGATTATCCAGATTTAATTAAAGACATCGCGAAAAAACATAACTCAACCGCGCAAGTTGCGGGTGGTGTGCCAGCAATGTGTGATGGCGTCACTCAGGGTCGCGATGGCATGGAATTATCGTTGTTTTCACGTGACGTGATTGCGATGTCAACTGCGGTTTCTCTATCCCATGATGTGTTTGATGGCGTATTTTGCTTAGGTGTATGTGACAAAATTGTCCCGGGGCTTTTAATCGGTGCGTTATCGTTTGGACACCTCCCTACGATGTTTTTACCAGCAGGTCCGATGCAGTCAGGTTTACCAAATAAAGAAAAAGCCCGTGTCCGTCAGCAGTTTGCACAAGGTAAAGTAGGACGTGAAGAATTGTTAGAAGCTGAAAGCGCTTCTTATCATAGCGCGGGGACTTGTACTTTTTATGGTACGGCAAACAGTAACCAAATGCTGATGGAAATCATGGGTCTACATTTACCAGGTAGCTCATTTGTTAACCCATATACAGAATTGCGTGATGGGTTGACGGCCCATGCTGTTGAAGAAATGCTGAAGCAGCTTATCGACACTAAAAATGCAAATTGTTTAGCAGATGTGGTGTCAGAAAAAACCATTATTAATGGTTTGGTTGGCCTCCTTGCCACAGGGGGGTCGACCAACCATGCAATTCACCTGGTTGCGATTGCAAAAGCTGCAGGCGTGATCCTAACGTGGAAGGACATGTCAGATTTATCTGAAGTCGTGCCTCTTTTAGCCCGTATTTATCCAAATGGTCATGCCGATGTGAATCACTTCCAAGCGGCAGGCGGGATGGGTTTCTTAATGCGTGAATTACGTAGTGCTGGCTTTTTACACGATGATGTGAAAACCATTGTTGGTGACGGGTTAGACCCTTATACCACAGAGCCAATGATTGCAAACGACAGCAATTTAATCATGAGCACCCAAACGGGCCCAGCAAAAGTGAAATGGGTTGCATGTCCTGAACAATCGCTTGATCAAGAAGTACTTCGCCCAATTTCCGATGCATTTAGCCCGCAAGGTGGTCTACAGCTGTTAACCGGTAACTTAGGTCATGCGGTAATAAAAGTGTCTGCTGTTGCTAAAGAGCACCAAGTTGTGACTGCACCAGCAAAAGTATTTAATTCACAAGCGGGCTTACAAGATGCGTTTTCTCGTGGTGAACTTGAAACTGATTTTATTGCTGTAATTAAAGAGCAAGGTCCTAAAGCGAAAGGCATGCCAGAACTGCATAAACTCACACCTATCATGGCCTCGCAACAAGATAAAGGTTTTAAAGTGGCCATAGTGACTGATGGCCGTATGTCAGGCGCATCAGGTAAAGTACCTGCCGCAATTCACCTTGCGCCTGAAGCCATTGAAGGTGGTGTGATTGGTAAAATCCGTGAAGGTGACTTAATTACCTTAGACGCCCCAGCAGGTTCGTTAGTGCTGCATGTTGAAGAAGCCGAGTTAGCGGCGCGTGAAGTAGAAATAAGTGTTCAAACGAATACATTTGGTACAGGCCGTGAATTGTTTGCCGGCTTTAGAAATACAGTCAGTAGTGCTGATCTAGGTGCCAGTGCATTTGGTTTAATTTACCCAGATTCAGAATAACCACGCGCAATCAAATAAGGATAATAACAATGAGTATTGAAAAGATTTTACGTTCGGCTCCCGTCGTTCCAGTGGTTGTCATTGATGACATTGACGATGCAGTTCCTTTGGCACAAGCGCTTTATAATGGTGGCTTACGTGCATTAGAAATTACACTGAGAACGCCAGTTGCTGCGCAAGCGGTGAAATTAATGAAAGCGGCGTTACCTGATGCCTACGTTGGTACGGGAACAGTTATTAACCGCGAAACTTTCCAAGCATCCGTAGATGCAGGTGCAGATTTTATGGTCAGCCCAGGGGTGAATGATGAATTATTAGCACTGGCTGCGGATTCAGATATTCCATTTTTACCAGGCGCTGCGACGCCAAGTGAAGTAATGAAGCTTGCATCACATGGTTTTTCATTTTTGAAATTCTTCCCGGCCGAAGCGGCGGGCGGCACAGCCATGCTTAAATCCATTAATGGTCCTTTACCACAAGTTCAGTTTTGTCCAACAGGTGGGATCAGTTTAGCAACAGCGCCAAATTATTTAGCGTTACCAAACGTTGTCTGTGTCGGTGGTACATGGATGTTAGATAAAACCTTAATTGCCAATAAAGATTGGACAGCAATTGAGAACTTAGCGCGTCAAGCGTGTGAATTGAATAGATAAGGGGAATGAGATGATTAAGGTAGCTATTAACGGTTATGGTCGTATTGGTCGTAATGTATTACGTGCTTTGTATGAGTCAGGCCGCAATAAAGACATTAAAATTGTCGCGATTAATGATTTAGCGCCAGCTAATGTCAATGCGCATTTAACACAATATGATTCTGTTCATGGTCGTTTCAATTTTCCTGTCACACTAGCAGATAACGCAATGGTTGTTGCTGATGACACCATTGTGCTAACACAAGAGCGCGATCCAGCTGACTTGCCTTGGAAAGAATTAGCAGTGGATATCGTTTTAGAATGTACAGGTTTGTTCACATCGCGTGAAACGGCTGGTAAACACATTACTGCAGGTGCAAAACGAGTCATTGTTTCAGCTCCAGGTACTGATATGGACGCAACAGTGGTTCATGGTGTTAACTCTGATGTGCTGACGCCAGAAAGTGTGATTATTTCAAATGCATCGTGTACCACAAACTGTTTAGCGCCTGTAGCTAAAATCTTAAATGATGCCATTGGTATTGAGCAAGGCAGCATGACGACCATTCATGCATACACGAATGACCAAAATTTATCAGATGTGTACCACAGCGATTTATACCGTGCCCGTAGTGCAACTCAATCGATGATCCCGACTAAAACGGGTGCTGCAAAAGCGGTGGGTCTAGTACTTCCTGAATTAGCGGGTAAATTAGACGGTATGGCTGTGCGTGTACCGACTATTAATGTGTCGTTAGTCGATTTAACTTTTATTGCTAAGCGCGATACCACTGCTGAAGAAGTCAATGCTGCGATTAAAGCGGTGTCTGAAGGAGCGATGGCGGGTATTTTGGAATATAACGAATCACCGTTGGTGTCGATTGATTTCAACCACAACCCTGCATCATCAATTTTTGATGCAACGCAAACCAAAGTAGATGGTAAATTAGTGAAAGTAATGGCTTGGTATGATAACGAATGGGGTTTCTCAAACCGCATGTTAGACCAAGTTGATACCTTAGCTAAATTAATGAGCTAATAGTTTTTAGTGTGTGACTTTTAGGCCGAATTTATCGGCCTTTTTTTATGTCTATTTTTCATTGGTCATGGGTTGACTCGATTTAAGGCAGGTAGATGCTGTGAGGTTAGTCTTGTAACTCTTGCGCCACTTCGGCAATTTGCTGGCGTAGCCAAATATGGCTGGCATCGCGGTGTAGTAATGGACTCCAAATCATATCCAGTTCAAATGGTGGGATAGCAAATGGCGGGTCGATAATTGTTAGTTCAGGATCATTTCGATAGATGTTGGCCGCTTTACTTGGCAAGGTTGCAATTAAGTTTTGTTCTTTTGCGAGGTGGATTGCAACGTGATAGTTACGTGTAAACGAAGCGATATTGCGATGCTTGCCTAAATTCGCTAATGCTTCATCGACCCAACCTAGTTTTTGGACATCTTCTGGATCCATGCCGACACCCACGCCAAACCCTGTTTTACTCACCCAAATATGGCGGGCTTTTAAATAGGCGTCGAGGCTGAAGCGATCGATAATAGGGTTATGCGCATTCACTAAGCACGAAAAGCTGTCTTTCCAAATGCGTTTTTGGTGAAACGATTGTGGTAGGTTTTCAAATCGATTAATGGCCATGTCGACTTTACCGTTTTCAACATCATGGAAAGTAACATCACTGGGCGTCATGATGTCTAAGGTGGTATCGGGTGCATGCAGCTGTAACTTAGATAATAACTTAGGTGCCAAAGTGCTGGCAGCGTAATCGCTGGCCATGATACGAAAGCAGCGTTTACTTTGACTGGGTTCAAAATCGCGATTGGGCTGCAGAGTTTCTTCAAGCGTTAGTAATACACCGCGAATCACAGGTTGCAGTTCGCGAGCACGCTCTGTGGGCACCATGCCTTCTGAAGTACGGACTAAGATAGGATCATTCAGTAAGTTACGTAAGCGTTTTAAACCGTTACTCATTGCCGGTTGCGTGATACTGAGTTGATTAGCCGCACGCGTAACATTGCACTCTCTTAATAGAGTATCAAGGTAGACAAGTAAGTTGAGGTCAATTTTACTAATATTCATTAATTACATACCTAACTTTATAATTATTTTTTGTATGAATGATAATACGGTGCCTTTTGGAAGGTTGCAATTACCAATTGTTTTTAAATCGTAAATGTTTCGGATAAGGGCAAATATTGGCTATTTTTTTGGCTTTAATATTTTGTTGCGCCTGTTTCCAATAATTCACATCCATTAATTCAGGATGAAGGGTATTTAACAACGTGCGCACAGTATCATTGGTGGTAACAAATGTTGTCAGTTGCTGAGGAAACACATCTTGTGGTGCAACAGAGTAACTTGATTCTGCCATTAAATAATCATCATAATTACTGGGTTGTGGTAAAGATCTAAAGTTCATATCAGTTAAGTATTGCACTTCATCGTAGTCGTAAAAAATAACCCGCTGATGGCTGGTCACACCAAAATTTTTCAGCAGCATGTCACCTGGGAAAATATTAACCGCGATCATTTCTTTGAGCGCTTGACCGTATTCATCTATCACGACACGGGTTTGAGCCTCGTTAGCATGTTCTAAGTACAAATTGAGCGGGGTCATGCGTCGTTCGATATACAGATGTTTAATGATAAGAAGATCACCATCAAACTCTAAAGATGCTGCAACGGTATTTTTTAGTTCGGTGAGTAATTCATCACTGATTTTATTAATCGGAAGTGCCACATTTGAGTATTCGATGGTGTCGGCCATCCGGCCTACTTTATCGTGGCGTTTGACTAATTGATAACGATCGAGCACCGTTTGGCGTCCAAAAGGTTTGCCTGAGCCAAATTTATCTTTGATCACTTTAAACACATAAGGAAAGGTTGGGAGTGTAAACACCGTCATCACCATGCCTTTGGTGCCGGCAGCTGCAATAAACTGCTGATCTGTATGTTTTAGTTGCGCGAGCAGTTCTCGATAAAATTGGGTTTTAGCTTGTTTGTGAAACCCGATCGCACTGTAGAGCTCCGCAGGGGTTTTATTTGGCATTAATTCATTTAAAAAGTGTACGAGTGCAGAAGGTGAGGCGGTTTCGACCATAAAATATGCACGTGCAAAACCAAAAATAACCCGCATTTGACTTGATTGGGTAATTAAGGCATCAAGGTATAAACCATGGTTGTAATGATGCAAAACGGGCACTATAAATGGCTGAATCCCACTTTTCGACACAACACGGCCGATTAAATAAGCTGCTTTATTACGATAAAATGGCTTTTTTAAGATATCAAAACGCATTTGGTGCGAGTGATGGTGAGTACTGGGAGCTTGTTTCAAAAATGCTTTAACCAGCAGTCGAATATCACGTTCTAAGTTAACAAACGGAACATTAAAATTAAATTGTGCAATGATGTCCCGAATGGTTTGCTTGAGGCCATCAACTACCGGGAAATAACTTTGATATTCGGATGCACACGGAATAGTCGGTTGTTCAGAAAGAGTCGTTTTCACGAATATATAATCATTATTAAAATAACTACGGTGGAATAAACGACAAAATACAGAGTTGTAAAAGGATTCTGCTAACTCAGGTTGTGGATGAAATAATAATAATTCATGATAAATCTTGCGGGTATTTTGCCATAATAATGGCTGGGCCGAATCAAGCGTAAGCTCTCCTAACTCGCTCTTTAGTGTATCGATTGTTTCATTAACGCGCAAATCGTAGTAGCTGATCCGCGCAGTCGTGGCTGATTGAATGGCTTGCCAATCAGCCTTTGCAAATGCTTGTGGCGCAGTGGCGGTAATTTGTTGGAATAATTGATAATGCTTTTTGTAGCCATTTAAAATTGTTTGGGCGATTTTTCTGGCACTTCGCATATAAGCCTCTTTTGAGTAATTACTCTATTTATGTGACAGTAACCTATGTTTGTTTAAGATTTCAACTGCTTCGTCAATATCATCAGTTAAATGAAATAAATTAAAATCAATAGGTTCAATTAAATCGAGCGGAATAAGCTGATCTTTTATCCAATTGATTAACCCTTGCCAAAATTCAGTGCCCATTAAAATAACGGGCATGTTGGAGATCCGCCCGGTTTGTAATAAAGTCAGGGCTTCAAACGTTTCATCGAGTGTACCAAAGCCACCAGGCATACACACATATCCTAAAGAATGCTTAACAAACATGACTTTGCGAGTAAAAAAGTAGCGAAATTCGATGGGGACGGTTTGATATGGGTTGGCAATTTGCTCATGGGGTAGTTCAATATTAAGCCCAACACTGCAGCCATTTCCTAAGCATGCGCCTTTGTTGGCTGCTTCCATGATCCCTGGGCCACCACCTGATATAATCGTAAAATCATTTTCAGCCAGTTTTTGTGCTAAGCGGACGGTCTTTTGATAGTAAGGTGAATCTTCACTTAAACGCGCCGAACCAAAAATAGAAACCGCAGGGCCAACTTCTGAAAGTTTATCAAAGCCATCAGCAAACTCACTGATAATCCGAAACATTCGCCATGATTCATCGCCTTTAAGGTTGTCGATCATTGTTAATTACTCCGCTTGTTTAACGAGCATAAACCAAACATTAATATAGTCAGGTAGGTGGCGATTGGCTTTGGCATATTCAGCAAATCCAGAATAGCTGCCAGCTAAGTAATCAAGCTGGTAGAGGTTGTCATCAAATGCACCGCCCGTATCCGCGAGGATAGCCATGCGGTATTCTTGATGAGATGTAAAGTTAAATTGGCTCAGTAATAAATGCCCTAAACCTAGGTGTTTAATATCACCTGCAAAAGTGACTTCTGGTTTGATGGTTGTTTTATAATCAGCATCTTTTCCATAGCCTAAAATGCCTTCTACTTGCTTAAAGAACCAGTAGCGCTCTTGCTGTTCAGGTTTCATATTTCGGTTATAGGCAATCCCGTTATTCCGATGGACATTAAAGACTTTTTGCTGCTCATCCACATCAACTACCACAGTGCCTTGTAACAAAGATGATTCTAGATCTTGGCGGGATAAATAAACTAGAGGCTTGGCAGTGTCGGCTGCTAGGCCTTGTTTTAAAACCATTTGTTTTTTGGTGTGATGACGTACCAGGTTTGGTTGTGCTTGCGCTTCTTCGAGCGGTAGCTGTATTTCGTCGTAGGGTAATGCATATAGAGCGTGGGGGAAATCAGAGGAGGGGGCTGCCTCACCTTTGGCCAAGTGCACATAATATTTGGTCATTAACAGCTGATCACTGGGTAAATTTTGCAGCAATGGCTTACGGTCAGAAAACTGAACGGCATTGGCGGTATCGGGTTGCCAACGAATGAACTCAAAATGTTGTGTAATAAAACTCATTGACTGGAGCCGAGATGGGCGATTGTGCTGTTTGTCTTGTTCTGTGATATGACAAATAAACGCTAACGTGTCAGAAATCCGTTTAGGGTTTACATTTAAGTGAGAAAGCGCCTGGCTATGAATGACCGCAGGATCGTACTGTGGGCCTTTATCCAAATAAGTACGTGTTGATGTCGCAACCTGACACAAATCGTCAGCATTGGTGTTGATAGGCAGCGCTTGTGTGAGGATCTCGGGCGAAAAAGATAAAGAAAAACACGAAAATGGCACAATCAGCGCAGCAGTAAGAACAGATTTAAACATAACAACATCTCAAAAGCATCGATGGGGTGAGTCTAATAAATCTCTACAAATAAGCAACTGATTTGCTTTGAATTGCCAAAGTGTAAGAGTTACTGATTATAACGCTTCTTTAGATCGGAGAGTTCATTGGTTAAACTGCTTAAGAGCTGACGTTGCTCTTGAACCAAGCGATCATATTTATCTTCAATAATATTTACTTCAGATTTAACCGTCTTTTCAAGTGCTTTTTTTGCCTCTTTATCCATTAAGCGTTCAAGCTTTTCGAGAGAATCACGGCGCTCTGTCATACGACTGCGCTGAAATTGCCTGATTTTTTGTTTTGAACCACGGATTTGAGACTCTAAAATATCAACTTGCTGGTTAAACTGTATTTTATTTAGTTGGACAACATCTTGAGCTGTGCTGCGGATATCGCGAGGAACAAAGGTAGAGACTGTTTTAGCTTCAGCATCTTTGCTACAAGGAAATTGGCTAATAATCACCCCTTTAGCGCCGCCATCACATTGATAGAAACGCGTATTATCAGTATTTGCTGATAACGGTAGGGTGATTGAAACAGTGATACATATACATAGTGTGAGTAAAGCTCGGCTTAGCGTCATTGTATCTCCTTTTGTTACATTTTAAACATAACCAGAGAATAATTTATCTACAAGTCGTACTTTAGTCTAGCGTTAATGATTAAATTGTTTCAGTTTTTTAATGCTTTCGACTAAAAAAGGCACATCTAATCTATGCTCTAACGCAAACCCCTGTGCTGCAGAAATATTTTTAAAACTGCCATCGGGCTCAATTAGAGTGATGCGATCTTTCTTATAAGCGACAAAGATACCTTGCGTATAATTGATTCCAGTTTCTTGCTCTGCTTGATAGAGGTTATGCCCCATGATAGTCGCATGTGCAACTTGATCACATTGCCATAATTGGCCAACAATTGTGGCTAATAAATCCATCGGCTGAACAATATCGCTGTGTAGACGCAAGTCACGATCATTCACATATAATGTGGAACTATGAATTGGACGAGCTTGATTAGGCGCAAGGCTAAAAGCAAAAATCAAATCAGCTTGTATCTGGCTATCGACATTCGCGTTGATCACAGACAGTGCAGGGTTGGAATCAGATACTGGTAAATACGCAAAATCTGAAAACCCACTTATCGCGATACTTAGGCTGGGATCTAACCACGTCGGTGAGACCTCATTTGCCATCAGTGCTGGTTTGTAATAAGCAGGCAAACCATAAATGAGATTAAACAGTGTATCTTGACTTAATGCTGGTTGAATAAAAGTATCAATTGCAAAATAAGGAGACACTTGCTTTGCTAGATATTGTTGTAATTGCGCATCGGTTTCGAACACTAAGACAGCAGCGGTTTGTTTTTGGCTTGAAATAGCACATGTAGGTATGTTGCTTGGTAATTGATAGTTTTGGTTGATTGTCGATAAACTTAAGTCACGTTCTTGATTATATAAATCAATATCCAATAGGTCATTCTTTGCAAGCAAGCTTTTAGCCGTCGTTGGGTAAGACAAGGGAAGTACATTATCTTGTTTGGTTATATCAAACTGTAAATTCGCATCTCCCCAGATATGTAATAAATGGCTCAAAGCAAAACAACTGACAAAAAGTGCGGTGATTTTCTTACCATGGGCTATTTGTTTTAGCTGTTCTAAATGACGCCAACAATGATTACTGATAATTAACTCGAACGCTAAGATGACTAACACAAAGGCGCCAGCAATGAACGTAGCTAACAAGGAACCTTGCACAAAGGTTTGCCAGGTCAAAGAAATAATTTGCTCTAATGCAGAAAGGCTCAGGTGATAACCTAAGTTAAAGTAGATAAAGGCATCTAACGCTAAAAGTGAGGCCCCAAAGGTCGCAAGAATTGCGGCCATACCGCGAATATGTCTTGGATAGGGGAAAACAAGGCTCAGTGGAAAAATAGTCAGAACAAACGCCATAAAGGTTAAAAAGCTAATATGGCCCACCCAGTTGAGCACTAAATAAATACTGCCCATCAATGTCGTAGGTGAGGTATCAGCGGCAAGGTAACCTAAACTGATGATTAATGCTAAACCAATATTAGCAAAGGTAAACCAGTGCCCCCAACTTAACAGTTGACTTGCTTTAGACGCAAACTGGCTTTGTCCTGATAGGTTCATTGATTATTTTACCGATTGTCTTAATGCTGCAGCAAAGTTACTGGTTAGGTCAGCTTGTTTAGACTCGGGCACATGTTCTTTGATAATATGCGTTAGGGTGTTACCCAAACACATTAAACTCAAGTCAACTGGCGCATTATGTTTTGATAAAACAGCAATGAGTTCATCAACGATTGATTCGACTTGTTCATTTGAGTATTTTGATAAAATTGGCATTAAAGGTTTCTTCATACAAGAAAAATTGTTCGCATATTAACATTGGAGGCGCGAAAAACAAAGATGACAACACAAGTTGAGAGGTTAGTCGTTCATTATGTCGACAAAAAAGACGAAAAAATCGATATCCATCTACGAAATGATGAGATGCCGATAAATGATCGTGTTGAAGTATTCATCGAACAACTCCATCATGCCTACAATGGAAAACCTGGCAAAGGGTTTTGTGGTTTTAGTGCAGAAAAAAATAGTGTGGTAGCCAGTGCATTACAAAGCTATCGTCAAGGGGAGTGTCATTTTTGGAATATGACAGAGCAGGCGACAGAGGTTTTAAAAGAAGAGTTAAATAAATATGCCTTTAACGAAACAGGCTATTTAGTTTTTTGCCATTACCGTTATGTGGCTGACGATTATATGATGATAGCGTTAATCAATATCAAAGATCATTATACTATAACGTCTGAGCTTGATTTAGCCTCATCACGCCATCTTGATATCAGCAGGATGCAATTAGCAGCAAGAATTAATCTGGCACAATGGTCTGCTCAGCCCGAAGATAATCGTTATGTTTCGTTTATTAAGGGTCGTGCGGGTCGTAAAGTGGCTGATTTCTTTTTAGATTTTCTTGGCTGTGAAGAAGGCATTGATGCTAAGCAGCAAAGCCAAGTAATGCTTGAAGCGGTTGAAGATTATCTGTCCGAGCAAGAATTCGATCGCACAGAAAAAAATGATTTGCGCAAGCAAGTATTTGATTATTGTAATGACTGCGTCACCACTGGCAGTGATGCAGACGTAGTGTCCCTTTCAGATACTATCAGCAAAGGTGATGGCACCTCGTTTGATACTTTTTACCGGGAACAACGCTATGATCTCGAGGAGACATTTCCGGTTGATAAAAAAACAGTCACCAGCATGGTGAAATTCTCAGGTGTGGGCGGTGGGGTGAGTGTAAGCTTTGAGCGTAAGCATTTAGGTGAACGAATCCAATACAATGAACATACCGATACATTAGTGATCAAAGGGATCCCTGCCAATTTAAAAGAGCAGCTACAAAAGTACTTATCTGAACAAGAAGAAGTTTAGAATTAACTCCGAACACTGACTAAGGATGATGGGTAGCTTTAAATCTACCCATAAAAAAAGCAGCTCTTTTGAGCTGCTTTTTTATTCCTGCAAAGAGTTAAACTGCTGCAGGTTTTGTCATTGGTGCGCTTGCACGACTGGTTGGTGCAACCGAACCAGATGGTTGGCTTTGCACTGTAACAGGTCTTAAATCCGCAGGCATCGCACTTGGCATGGTGATGATTTCACCAGACTCAACTTGAGTCGGCGTGGTCATCGGTGCACTTGCACGGGCAATCGCACGGGTTGTACTGACCAAAGCAGGTACTGCTTCTGTAGTTTCAACAGGCGTTTCAGCTACAGGTTCCACCATTGTTTCAACTATTGCTTCAGACACATCAGGCTCATCAGCAAGTTCAGAGGTAGTTTGCGTCTCAACAACAGGTTCAACGCTGTTGTCGACGTCTTGCGCGTGTGTTGATTCAACGTCAGCGACAGGGGCAATGTTTTGCTCTGGAGCTTGTACGGCAACAGGTTGATCTTCGCTGTTTGTGTGAACCGATGCTGATTCTGTAGTTTCAACAATGACTTCAGGTGTTACTTCAATAGTTTCTGCAGCCTTAGTGGTTTCAACAGCTTCAACTGTTTCAATCACTGGAGCAGGCTCTACTTGAGTCAGTGGTGCATCAGAGTTTAGATCTTGAGCAGCTTGTTGTGCGGCCATTTCTTGATCTGCTACAGGAACAAATCCTGGAGACTCAACAGTTTCGAGCACAATTGCTGACTCACTACTTTCGTTTGGTTTACGACGTTTTTGACCCGCGGCACGAAGGTGGCGAGGTGAACGACGAGAACGGCTACGCGGTTCTTTTTCATCAGCTTCAGTTGATTGAGCATCCACTTCAAGCTGCTCTGCTTTCACTGCATCGGCGTCTTGAGTTGTTGCTTTGTCAGTTTCAGTAACTTGTTCAGCTTGAGCCTCAGCAACTTGTGGTTGTGGCTCAGTGACAACAGGTTGTGTGATTACTTCTTTGACAGTGACAACTGGCGTTTCATCGATAATCGATTCGTCAGCAACAATAGGAGCGGGTTGTTCTACAACTGGTTGCTCATCTTGTAAACGAACTTTTTTTCGTACATTGCGACGTTGACGACGTTCTTTGACTTTGGGTACTGACTTTTGTTCAGTCTCTGTATTTACGTCATTGGTTTCTTTATCTGCAACGGGTTTACGATTAGGTGAATTGCGACGACGTTTATTACGTGGTTCACGAGTCTCAGTATTGTCACGTTGCGGCTTATCCGCTGCTTTAACGTCTTTATCGGTGTTTTCACTATTACGGCGAGGGTTACGAGTACGGTTATTACGACGACGAGAGTCTTGATTGCGGTTGTTACGTCGAGCAGGCCTTTCGTCTGGCTTAGTCTCTTTTTCAGGTGCTTTTTCTTCAGCAGCAAAGAGTGACTTAACCCAGTTTGCAAGCTTAGAAAAAATGCTTTGCGTGTCAGTTGATTGACTTGCTGGTTTATCAGCGGCTTTTGGTGCGCTCACTGGAGCGGGGGCCGTAGGCGTGATGACACCTTGTAAAACAGGCTGTTCTTTTTCAACTTTTTGCACTTTCGATACATCATGCGTATAGGTATCAGGCTTTTTAATCTGGCCATAACTTACCGTTTCGATTGTATCATCGCTCTTTAAGCGTTGAACTTCGTAGTGCGGTGTTTCCATATGTTGATTAGGAATAATCACCACATCACAACCGTGATGCTTCTCAATGCTACGGACACTGCGACGTTTTTCATTCAGCAAATAGGCAGCAACATTGACAGGCACCTGTGCGTTGACTTGCGCTGTATTGTCTTTAATCGCTTCTTCTTCGATAAGACGCAAAATCGATAATGCGATAGACTCGTTTGAGCGAATTGTACCTTGGCCATTACAACGCGGGCAGGTGCCTTGGCTCGCTTCACCAAGAGACGGGCGAAGACGTTGGCGCGACATCTCTAATAAACCAAAACGTGAAATTTTACCTATTTGGACACGTGCACGATCTGGGCGAACAGCATCTTTTAAGCGGTTTTCTACTTCACGTTGGTGACGAGGAGGAGTCATGTCGATAAAATCGATAACAATCAAGCCACCTAGGTCGCGTAGGCGCAATTGACGGGCTATTTCATCCGCTGCTTCTAAGTTGGTGTTGAAGGCCGTTTCTTCAATATCACCACCTTTGGTTGCTTTTGATGAGTTGATATCAATAGACGTTAATGCTTCTGTCGGATCGATGACAATTGAACCACCAGAAGGCAAACGCACTTCGCGTTGAAATGCTGATTCAATCTGGCTTTCAATTTGATAGTGTGTAAATAAAGGTACGTCACCTTTATAGAGTTTTACCCGACTCATAAAATCAGGGCGAAAACGCTCAATGTGTGCTTTGGCTTCTTCAAAAACACGTGCTTTATCAATCAGAATCTCACCAATATCACGGCGAAGATAATCACGGATTGCACGGAAAATAACATTGCTTTCTTGATGAATTAAGAAAGGAGCAGGGCCTTTTTCTGACGCAGTGACAATGGCATCCCAATGGATAAGTAGTGCTTTTAAGTCGTAATCGAGTTCTTCGAATGATTTACCGACACCAGCAGTGCGAACAATCAATCCCATGCCTTTAGGCAATTGCAGGCGGCTTAACGCATCTTTTAGTTCGGTTCGCTCATCTCCTTCAATGCGACGAGAAATACCGCCAGCACGAGGGTTATTCGGCATTAAAACTAAGTAACTACCCGCAACACTGATAAAAGTAGTTAAGGCTGCTCCTTTTTGGCCGCGTTCTTCTTTATCTACTTGAACAATGACTTCTTGACCTTCTTTGATCACATCTTTGATGTTGGGACGACCACTGAAGTTATAATCTTTAGGAAAGTAAGTACGGGCAATTTCTTTGAGGGGTAAGAAGCCATGGCGCTGTGCACCATAATCAACAAATGCAGCTTCTAAACTAGGTTCTACGCGAGTAATCTTACCTTTGTAGATGTTGGCTTTTTTCTGTTCGTGACCAGGGCTTTCGATATCTAGATCGTACAAGCGCTGACCGTCAACCAGTGCCACGCGCATTTCTTCTTGCTGCGTCGCATTGATTAGCATACGTTTCATATTGTTACTCTATTTATGTGTCTTGCTTGCTTATATGGTTCATTATCATCAGTTCAGACACCCCTTTATTTTTGTGCAGTCTCACGACTGGATGTCTGTCGGGGGAGATATTTAACGCTTTTCAAACTGAACAATATTCGCCACATAAGTTTTGACAAAATCGTTACGTTCGCTTTTTTGAAGGCAGGGTGTTCAACGGTTCTGACGATATATTACGCTCACCGTCGTAGGTTGAAGGCACGAGTTATTCGGATATCTATTAAAAGCTTTGGAAAACTTAGCTTGTATCTGTATGATCTTGTATCCGAAGTGTGCAGCACCACTTCCTTTATGTGCAAAAAAGCACCAAAATTCCTGTTTAGCAGGTAATTTACAGTCGGATTATCCCACTATTCATTACCTGTTAGCAACTAAAATTATTACTCAAATCAGTGATTAGGCAATGTCAGAGAAACTCGGAACGCAAGTTATTTTTCATACAGTTACAGAAGACCACGATGGGCAGCGAATCGATAACTTTTTGATTACGAAGTTAAAGGGTGTGCCAAAGAGCGCCATTTACCGAATTTTACGTAAAGGCGAGGTGAGAGTTAACAAAAAACGGATTAAGCCAGTTTATAAATTACAACTGGGTGATGAAGTCCGTATCCCACCTGTGAAAATGGCAGAAAAAGAAGAGTTTGTGCCTAAAAATTTGGATGTCATTAGCCGTTTAGAAGACGCCATCTTATACGAAGATAAATACTTGATTGTAATTAATAAACCATCCGGTATGGCCGTGCATGGCGGCAGTGGTTTAACTTACGGACTAATCGAAGCGATGCGTACACTGCGCCCTGAAGAACGTAGCCTCGAATTGGTACACCGTTTAGATCGTGATACATCAGGTTGTTTGCTGATTTCAAAGAAACGTTCAGTGTTAAAAAGTCTCCACGACCAATTACGTGAAAAAACCATGGAAAAAAATTATTGGGCACTTGTCGCCGGTGAATGGTTATCCAAGACGAAAAATGTCACTGAACCATTACGCAAAAATACCTTACAATCAGGTGAGCGTGTTGTCAGGGTCGACCATGAAGAAGGGAAACCCTCACACACGCGCTTTCGTGTTCTCGAACGTTTCAGAGACGGGACGTTAGTCCAGGCATCGCCGGTGACAGGACGGACCCACCAGATCCGCGTGCATACGCAGTGCAAAGGTCACCCCATTGCGTGTGATGATAAATATGGCATCAGTGAATTTGATGAAAAAATGAAAAGCTTTGGCTTAAACCGTTTATTTTTACATGCCCATGATTTGGCTTTTTACCATCCAAAACTTGAGCAAACAATGCGAGTAGAAGCGCCTTTAGATAACGTGCTAAAGCGTACAATCGTTAAATTACGTGAAGATCATGCGCTATAAGCTGGTTATTTTTGATTGGGATGGCACCTTAATGGATTCAGTGCCTCGGATTGTGACTGCGATGCAATCTGCTGCTGGCGAGTTACAACTCTCAGAAGTTAGTTCGCAGTCCATCAAATCAATTATTGGTATGAGTTTACCTAAAGCAGTCAATACGTTATTTCCCGCTTGTGAGTCGCAGCATCAGCAATTAATTGATGGTTACAAACGTCATTACCAAGCTTCACTGATTAGTACTCCACTGTTTGTTGGTGCTGAAACAGTCATGAGCGCATTAAAAAAACGTGGTTATATGATTGCGATAGCCACGGGTAAAGGACGCCCTGGGCTCGATCGTTTATTACATGAAACAGGGCTTAATAAATATGTTGATTTAAGTCGTAGTTCAGACGAAACACACTCAAAACCTTCACCTGACATGCTCAATCAATTGCTTACACAAGCGAATCTATCTGCGTCAGAAGCGGTGATGGTGGGCGATACAACCATTGATTTAAAAATGGCCCAAGCGATCAACATGGATCGGATTGGTGTGAGTTTTGGTGTGTGCAATGCTGATGAGCTTGCGCCTTATGATCCGATCGTAGTGGTGGATGAACTCGAACAGCTCTTGGAATATGTCTAGGCGAACAGCTACTTAGTTTTAGTCTTGTCCTGCATTGCCAAGATATCAATGCGCCAATTAAGTAACATTTCGTTGAGTGCCATCAAAGGTAAACCAATGAGTGAGTTGGGGTCGCGTCCTTCAAAGCGTTCAAATAAGCAAACCCCGAGGCCTTCACTTTTGAAACTGCCAGCACAATTGAGTGGTTGCTCTGCGTCGACGTACTGAGCGATTTGTTGCTCAGTCAAAGTTCTAAAGTAGACATGAAAACTCTCAACACACACTTGTGCTTGCTCTGTGTCGGAATTAACTAAAGCGAGCCCTGTTAGAAATTGCACTTTCTGGCCACTGAAAGCCATCAATTGTGAGATGGCGTTGCTGCGAGTGTGTGGTTTTCCTAAAATTTTACCATTGAATAGGGCGACCTGATCGGAGCCAATAATAACACCAGAGTAACCTTGCTTAATGACAGCTTGCGCTTTGGCGTGGGCTAATCGCTTTACGAGATCCTCAGCCGTTTCATTTTCAATGGCCGCTTCATCGACATTTGGTGAGCAAACCTCAAACGGAATATTGAATTTTTGCAAAAGAGACTGACGAAACACCGAAGTCGAAGCTAAAATGATGCGTGCGGTCATATGATTCCTATGTGATAATGCAATTGCTGAGCAGAGTAGGCCGCTAAGGTGCGAAATGCAAAGGAAAGTTTAATTTTATTTTGACTATGTTGGTAACTATCTATATGATGCAGCCCCTATGCAAAAGGTAAAGATTCCTAAGACTATTGATCCTGTAAAAGTAGCAAAACAGCGCCTTGCTTATGAAGGTATTGTAGAGCTCAGCAAGCTGTCTCGTTTAGAGAAACTTGTACAAGATGAAGTAGGCGAGGTACAGGTAAAAATCCATTGCAAGTATGATGCGCAAGAGCGATTGGCGATTTACGGAAACGCAAATACATCAGTCACTTTAACGTGTCAGCGTTGTAATGGGGATATTGGGTTGGATTTGGAAATAGACTTAGCTTATGCAGCAATTGCTGCGGGCAAATCGTCTGATCATTTGCCTGACTACTATGAAGTTGTTGAGTTAAATGAGGAAGGTGAGGTCGATCTTCATCAGCTTATCGAAGATGAACTGATTTTGGCTATACCTATAGTACCAATGCATGAAGAATCAAATTGTCGTTATTCAGAAGAGCCGTTAAGCTTTGGTGAAATTGACGAACAAGATGATAAACCAAATCCATTTGAAATTTTGAAACAACTTAAGAAAAACTCTTAGGAGAAGGCTAATGGCTGTACAAAAAAGCAAGAAGTCTCGTGCAAAGCGCGGCACACGTCGTTCGCACGATGCGATCAGCGGACCAACTTTAACTGTTGACCAAGTTTCTGGTGAGACTCATCGTCGTCACCACGTAACTGCAGACGGTTACTACAAAGGCGTTAAAGTAATTTAATTTCTTAATAAGAGATTATTTTATGCCAAATAATCTAACCATAGCGTTAGATATAATGGGGGGCGATTACGGCCCCCGTTCATCTCTCCCAGCTGCTGTCGATGCAGTGAACTCTATTGATAATCTTACACTTATACTGTGTGGTAATGAACGTTTAATTCGCACTGAATTAGACAAACGTGGTGCCTTAACACATCCAAGAATTCACATTCAACATTGTTCGGAAGTCGTTAATAACGATGATAAACCTTCTTTAGCGCTTCGAAATAAAAAAGATTCTTCCATGCGTATTGCCCTCGAATTGGTGAAATCGGGTCGTGCTCAAGCGTGTGTCAGTGCGGGCAATACTGGTGCATTATTGGCTATCGCACACTATGTGCTCAAAATGTTGCCAGGAATTAACCGACCAGCCCTAATCTCATCTGTGCCAACTCAAACACCGAAACCAGTGTATTTACTCGATCTTGGGGCAAATGTTGTTTGTGATGCTGAAACTTTGTTCCAATTTGCAGTGATGGGCTCTGTTGTGGCTGAACAAGCGCAAAATTTAACGAAAGCCCGTGTGAGTTTATTAAATATTGGTGCTGAAGAGATTAAAGGACATGATTGTATTAAAGAAGCGGCAAAATTAATGCAAGCTTGCCCCGATCTCAATTACATCGGATACAGTGAAGGTAGCGATATTTTTACAGGTAAAGCGGATGTGATTGTCTGTGATGGTTTTGTTGGTAATGTTGCGTTAAAAACATGTGAAGGAATTGCCAAACTGATCTTTCATAAGTTGAATAAAGCACTGAACAAGAGCATTTTCTACAAGGTGCTTGCGTTATTATTGACCCCAGTTCTAAAAAAGCTTTATAAAAGGGTGAACCCCGACCAGTATAACGGTGCAAGTCTGGTAGGATTGCGCGGTATTGTGGTGAAAAGTCATGGAAATGCGTCAGAAAAGGCCTTTTACGCAGCTATAAAGGAAGCTGTCCGAGAGGTTGAACGTCAATTACCAGAAAAAATTCAGCACAAATTTGAACAGGTTTTAAAGAAAAGCACTGCTGAAAAAGTAACGTTAAATTAGGCGTTATGCTGTCAGCGGGCTTGTTATGATGCTGGTTTGGAAATTCCCACAACAATAAATTTCATTCTATCATCCTTTATCAATCATTTATTTTTCATGTAAAAGAAGAAACTTTATGTCAGAAAAATTTGCGATCTTATTTCCAGGTCAAGGTTCTCAATCTGTCGGCATGTTAGCAGATTTGTTAGCAGAGTCTGAAGTGGTTAAAGCCACGTTTGCGCAAGCATCTACGGCCTTAGGTTATGATTTAGCTCAATTAGTTTTAGACGGACCAGAAGCAACGTTGAATCAAACGGATAAAACACAACCCGCATTATTAACAGCCAGTGTCGCTATTTACCGTCATTGGTTAGCACAAGGTGGTGTACAACCGGCTGTCATGGCGGGTCATAGTTTAGGTGAATACTCTGCGTTGGTTTGTTCGGGAGTGTTATCACTGGAAGATGCAGTTAAATTAGTCGAAAAACGCGGATTATACATGCAACAAGCCGTTCCAGCAGGAACAGGTTCAATGGCCGCGATTATCGGTTTAGATGATGATTTAGTACGCCAAGCATGTGACAGTGTCGCTAATGGTGAGGTGGTTGCGCCAGTAAACTTTAACTCACCGGGTCAAGTTGTTATTGCTGGCAGTAAAGAGGCCGTCGATCGTGCTTCTGCTGCGTGTAAAGAAGCTGGCGCCAAACGTGCCTTACCACTGGCTGTTTCTGTGCCTTCTCATTGTGCATTAATGAAACCTGCAGCTGATCAGCTGGCCGCTGATTTAAATAATATTGAATTTAATACTGCTGACATCAAAGTGATTAATAATGTTGATGTCTCGGTCGAAACAGAACAAGTAGCAATTAAAGATGCGCTTATTCGACAGTTATATAGCCCAGTACGCTGGACAGAGACCGTTCAAGCAATTGCGGCACAAGGTATTACGACAACTTATGAATTTGGTCCTGGCAAAGTATTATCAGGTCTTGCTAAGCGAATAGATAAGTCAGTGAGCTGTGTGTCTGTGAATGATCTTGCATCATTTACACAAGTGCTAGATCAAGAATAATTAAACGGAAAACGACTATGAGTAATTTATTTTCTTTAACGGGTAAAGTAGTGTTAGTGACAGGTGCTAGCCGTGGTATTGGTAAAGCGATAGCTGAAACGTTGGTTGCACAAGGTGCAACAGTTGCAGGTACTGCGACCAGTGAGTCAGGCGCAGCGGCTATCTCTGATTACCTAGGTCAAGCAGGTAAAGGCTATGCCCTTAATGTTACCGACGCAGATTCAGTGACAGCAGTTTTAGCGGCCATTAAAGCTGATTTGGGTGATATTGATATCTTAGTTAATAACGCAGGTATTACACGAGATAACTTATTAATGAGAATGAAAGATCAAGAGTGGGACGATATTATCGACACCAACTTAACCTCTATTTTCCGTCTTTCTAAAGCCGTATTGCGTCCTATGATGAAGAAAAAATCAGGCCGAATTATTAATATCGGCTCGGTTGTTGGGACTATGGGTAATGCGGGTCAAGCGAATTATGCAGCTGCAAAAGCTGGCGTGATTGGTTTTTCTAAAGCTATGGCACGCGAAGTGGCCTCGCGCGGTATTACCGTGAATGTTGTTGCACCGGGTTTTATTCAAACAGATATGACCGATGAGCTTACCGATGAGCAAAAATCGGCAACTCTTGCCAATGTGCCAGCGGGTCGTCTAGGTCTTCCAGCTGAAATTGCAGCGACTGTGGCCTACTTAGCATCAGATGCTGGTGCGTATGTGACAGGTGAAACCATTCATGTGAATGGTGGTATGTACATGATCTAAACTCAGTGCTAGAGTATCGAGACTGTTTAAAAATTATTAAACTTCTACGATCTTACTGAATTTTAGGTTGAAATCGCTGCTAAAATGAGCGATAAAAGATTGTTTTTAGTTTCATGAGGTTTGACCAGCTGAAAAAGTATGGTTTTATTCTTGAATCACATTATTTTGCACCGTAAACTACGCTGCAATCTGAAAAGTAACGCTTTAGCGTTTTAATAAAGGAAAGAAGAATGAGCAACATCCAAGAACGCGTTAAGAAAATTATCATTGAGCAACTAGGTGTTAAAGAAGAAGAAGTTAAAAACGAATCTTCATTTGTAGATGACCTAGGTGCAGATTCTCTTGACACTGTTGAACTTGTAATGGCTTTAGAAGAAGAATTCGACACTGAGATCCCAGACGAAGAAGCTGAGAAAATTACTACAGTACAAGCTGCTATCGATTACGTTACTGCACACGCAGAGTAATAGATAAGCAAGTTAAGGGCAGCATTCGCTGCCCTTAATCTATTTTACCCCCCTAAATCAAAAACCATCATATTTCCCATTGGAGGACACTGTGGCTAAACGTCGAGTTGTAGTTACTGGCTTAGGTATGTTGACCCCGTTAGGTAATGACGTTACGTCTACTTGGCAAGGTTTACTGAATGGCGAAAGTGGCATAGACCTAATCACCCACTTCGATACATCAGATTTTGGTACTAAATTCGCAGGCACATTAAAAGACTTCGATGCCTCGTTATATATGGCCAAAAAAGATACCAAGAAAATGGATTTATTCATCCAATATGGTATTGCTGCAGGTGTTCAAGCATTTAAAGATTCAGGACTTGAAGTAACAGAGCACAATGCAAACCGCATTGGTGTTGCTGTAGGTTCAGGCATTGGTGGTTTGACCTTGATTGAAGAAAATCATATTAAACTACTCAATAGTGGCCCTCGAAAACTTTCTCCGTTTTATGTGCCTTCGACCATTATCAATATGATTTCAGGTCACTTGTCTATTATGCACGGGTTAAGAGGTCCAAATATTTCTATTGTAACAGCCTGTACAACCGGCTTACACAATATTGGTCATGCAGCGCGTATGATTGCATATGGTGATGCAGATGCGATGGTTGCCGGTGGTGCAGAAAAAGCCTCGACGCCAATTGGCATGGGTGGCTTTAGTGCCGCACGAGCTTTATCAACGCGTAATGACGATCCTAAAGCGGCTTCTCGTCCTTGGGATAAAGACCGTGATGGCTTTGTCCTTGCAGATGGTGCCGGCGTGATTGTATTAGAAGAGTACGAACATGCCAAAGCGCGTGGCGCAAAAATTTATGCTGAGTTAGTTGGTTTTGGCATGAGTGGTGATGCTTATCACATGACATCGCCGCCAGAAGATGGCTCAGGTGCTGCTTTGGCGATGGAAAATGCTTTAAATGATGCTGGAGTGAATGCAGAGCAAGTGGGTTATATTAACGCACATGGCACGTCTACCCATGCAGGCGATAGAGCAGAAACAGCAGCTGTTAAAGCTATTTTTGGCAATGCAGCTAAAGAGGTGATGGTAAGCTCGTCAAAATCAATGATGGGTCATTTGCTTGGTGCTGCGGGCTCGGTTGAGTCAATTATCAGTATATTGTCGCTGCAAGATCAAAAAGTGACACCGACCATCAATTTGGATAACCCAGATGAAGGGTGTGATCTAGATTATGTACCGCACACTGCACGTGATGCCAAACTCGATTATGCGTTATGTAATTCGTTTGGCTTTGGTGGCACCAACGGTTCATTACTGTTCAAAAAAGTGTAAATACATTACGTCTTTTCATGGGTATAATAACCCAATGGAACAGCATTTTAGAGAGCCTGGTACAGACCAGGCTTTTTTGTGATGAAAAAAACACGCATCAATACACAATCGGGTGAACTGATTTCGGTCTTTGACCGCGGTTTTAATTATGGCGATGGTTTTTTTACGACCGCCAAAATTTGCGATGGCCAAGTTGAACATTGGGATTTACACTGCGACCGTTTACTTACTTGTCAGCAGCGCTTAGGGTTTTCAGCCCTTGATTTGCAACAGTTATATGCAGATATAACAGCACTCATTCGTGGTGTGGCTCTCGGCGGAGTGAAGGTCGTGATTACACGGGGTGAAGGCGGGCGTGGCTATGCCCCTCCGGATGTTGAATCCCATACAATTGTGTTATCTCTATTCGATTTTCCGCAGCATTACACTTGTTGGCAACGCCAAGGAATTGAACTCGAGATTGCGTCAACACGACTCGGTTTACAACCGTTACTTGCAGGTTTAAAAACCCTTAATCGATTGGAACAAGTGCTCATCAAGCAAGAAATTAACGACAATCAATGGCAAGATGCCGTGGTGCTTGATTTAAATGGCCATGTTATTGAATCTTCTATGGCAAATATAATAGCAGTAAAAGATCAGCAATTTTACACACCTTCTTTGCAATATAGCGGTATTCAAGGTGTGTACTTACAGTACTTAGCAGCAAAGCATTCAATATCAGTAAGAACGATAGAATTAAAACAATTGTTGGCTATGGACGCAGTATTTTGTTGTAATAGCTTAATGGGCCTCATACCAGTTACGAGAATACAGCAACAAAATTTTGATCTCGAACTGGCTAAACAATTAAAAGAAAAGTTGGATCCCAGTGTTTAAAAAAATCATTTTTAGTTTTTTTGTGATCAGTGTCGTCGCCATAATGGCTGTCAATTGGCAGCTGAAGCAATACCCCTTACAAACCTTATCTATTGAACAGCCGCGTTTATTTTTGGTGCAATCAGGCATTGGTTTAAAGCAATTATGCCAACAATGGCGTTTAAATCAGCTGATAGATTCTTGTTTCGGCTTGGAAGTGTTAGCGAAACTCGATCCTTCTTTAACGGATATCAAAGCAGGCATGTATCAGCTAAGCCCTGGCACGGTGATAAGTAATGTGCAAAAGATTAATCGTGGTGAGGCACATTTATTCAGTTTTACGATTATCGAAGGACAAACGTTTTATCAAGTGATTGATAATGTTGCTAACTTGCCTTATATCCAACGTTCCCCATTTATTTATGATAAAGAGAAAGTACAAAAAGCGTTAAATTTTACCGGTGAAAATATTGAAGGGTGGTTGTATCCCGATACTTATTTTTATAATGCGAATGACAGCGATATTTCTTTATTAAAACGCGCGAGCCTCAAAATGCAGCAAGCACTCAAAGAGGCGTGGCAACATCGACAAGTCGAACTCCCTTACAAAAATGCCTATGAAGCCTTAATCATGGCCTCGATAATTGAAAAAGAAACGGGTGTCGCAGAAGAGCGTCCACTCATTGCCTCCGTGTTTATCAATCGTTTACGCAAAAAAATGCGTTTGCAAACCGATCCTACCGTAATTTACGGGTTAGGAGATGATTATAAAGGGGACATTAAACGTGTTCACCTCAGGCAGCCAACTCCATATAATACCTATGTCATTAAAGGATTACCGCCAACGCCTATTGCAAACCCATCACAAAAAGCCATTGAAGCAGCATTGAACCCGTTGCAATCAGACTATTATTATTTTGTCGCGAAAGGGGATGGCAGCCACCAATTTTCAAAAACACTCGATGCGCATAATGCTGCCGTGCGTCGATATCAATTAAAGAAGTAATATGACCGCGAAATTTATTGTAATTGAAGGACTTGAAGGCGCAGGAAAATCAACAGCTATTGCGTTATGTCAACAGATAATGAATCAACATCAGATTGCATTTATCAATACTCGCGAACCGGGTGGTACCCCCTTAGCGGAATCGCTTAGAGCACTGGTTAAAGCATCACATGAAGAAGAAATCAGCCCAGAAGCGGAACTGCTTATTATGTACGCCGCACGCGCACAACTGATCCATAATGTTATTAATCCAGCTTTAGCGAATAACACTTGGGTGATAGGAGACCGACACGATCTTTCTTCGCGCGCCTACCAAGGAGGCGGACGCCAAATTGAAGACACAACATTAGAAGCACTAAGCAAAATTGTTTTAAAAGATTTAAAACCTGATTTAACGCTTTATCTCGATATCGATCCTACAGTCGGGCTGGCAAGGGCCGCAGAGCGTGGTGAATTAGACCGAATAGAACAAGAACAATTGAGCTTTTTTCAACGCAGTCGTGCCAAGTATCTAGAGATTGCAAAACAAGACCCGACAATCAAAGTGATTAATGCTGAGCAGACGATTGAGCAAGTTCATCACGATATCCAAGCTGTATTAGAACATTTCCTTCAGGAACTATAACAATGTTGTACCCATGGTTGCAGGCGGCTTACCAGCAAATAAGTGATTCATTTTATCGAGAACGCTTACATCACGCTTTATTACTTCAAGGGCCTGTTGGGGTGGGTAAACAAGCGTTTGCACAAACCTTAGCTGATGCTTTATTATGTGCTTCGCCAGTTAATTTCACACCGTGTGGTCAATGTAAATCCTGCCACCTGCTACAAGCTAATAGTCATCCAGATCGTCTTCTTTTAGGCGAAGATACCACCACTATTGGCGTGGATGAAGTGAGAAACGTTGCAGATTTTTGTCAAAGTTCAGCAGGACAAAACGGTAACAAAGTAGTCGTTGTATATCATGCGCAAAACATGACGGTCGCTGCTGCTAATGCGTTGCTTAAAACCCTGGAAGAACCAGCAAAAAAACGTTTTTTAGTGTTAGTGTGTGATGATGTCAGCCGATTACCTGCAACGATTTTGAGTCGGTGTGCGCATGTGCAATTACATGCAGCGGATCAAGAGCAGGTTAATGAGTGGCTGAGATCAATTAATTTTCAATTACACGCCCAAGTTTGGCATCAGTTTTTTATACAACAGCCGTTATTATTATTACAATGGCAGAAAAATGATGAAGTAGAGACAATTAATCAGCTCTATCAACTGACTCAACAGATAAAAAATGAGATTGAGCCACAGTTACTTGTTGATATTTTGCAGCAAAAATCAGACTATATCGCAGTATTTTCGATATTTATTAGCGAAATGATTAAACAGAGCTTGATTCATCAACAAATTGAGTTTCAAAGGTATCAGACATGTATGCAGCATTTATCACAATACCAACAAGCTGTTGATAATGTGTCTGGTATTAATTTTCCACTGCAAGTCAGTGAATTAGTTTTTTCGCTAGGGCAGCAACTTAAAAGTTAGGGTGTATTTTGCAAGAACTGTTAATTGATTTTGAAGACTTACGAGAGTTATATAAGTGCTATATGCCATATTTAAAAAATGGCGGCTTGTTTGTCCGAACGAATATGCAATACGAAATGGGCCAACCAATGGCGCTTCGAGTGACATTACCAGATGCGTTAGAAGAAGATGTTGTCACGGGTTCAGTCGTTTGGATGACGCCTCAAGGAAGTCAAAATGCCAATCCTCCAGGGATCGGTATTGGTTTTATCGATGATAAACACCAGCTTCGTGATAAGATAGAACGCCTTTTAGCCAGCATGCTCAATTCGGGTGATGCCACCTATACGATGTAAGTAGATATTGTGATTGTAGATTCCCACTGTCATCTCGACAGACTTGATTTTGAAAAATTAGATTTAGATCTAGACCAGGTTTTAGCGCAAGCTCGACAAAAAGACGTTGAACACTTTTTATGTGTGAGCGTCACATTGCAACAATTTCCATCGATGCTCGCTAAGATTGCAGGGTACCCAGATGTATCCGCATCGTGTGGTGTTCATCCATTGGATCAAAAAGATGCGTTAGATAAAGCATTATTGCAAAAACTAGCCGTGGACCCAAAAGTCGTAGCTATCGGTGAGACTGGACTCGATTATTACTACAGTGAAGAAACAAAACAGGTCCAGTTAGATTCATTTGTTGGCCACATCGAAGTAGCCAGAGAGTTGAAAAAACCGCTGATTATACATACTCGCGATGCTCGTCAAGACACCTTAAACTTATTAAAAAGCCATCATGCAGATGAAGTCGGCGGTGTTTTACACTGTTTTACAGAAGATTGGCAAATGGCAAAAGCAGCCATTGACTTAGGGTTTTATATTTCGATATCAGGGATTGCGACTTTCAAAAATGCGGTTGAACTGCGGGATGTTGTTAAACAGATCCCACTAGATCGCTTACTCATTGAAACAGATTCACCGTATTTAGCGCCTGTGCCACACCGAGGCAAAACGAATCAGCCGGCTTATGTGCAAGATGTTGCGTACTTTATCGCTGATTTAAAAGGTATTTCCTATAAAGAATTAGCGACCGCCACCACGCAAAATTTCTATTCTTTGTTTAATTTAGTGAACAGAGGTTAAGAGTTTTTGTTTAGCACCGATTCTGTGTCTATCCCATTTTTAATCACAGGGCCACAGGTTAGGCGAGCTGAGCCTCACCAAGTGTGCATCAGTATTATAACCAGTACTGATGCGCAACTAGCGGTAGAATTACCCGATATTGATGTCGATTACGCGCTCACTGAGGTGCAGTTTCGCTTGGGAGAGCGAGCATATTTGCGTCATTTACTGATTTCTTCGCAAGCAGGCTTGCCTGTAGATCGTTTGATTTCATATCGGCTTGTCAGTGATATTGACATCGATCACAGTTTATTTAGTTATGATCATGTTGCACTGCCATCCTTTTTAATTCCTCATAACCTGACTCGAGTACTGCATGGTTCATGTCGCAATCCACATCATCACAGTGAAGATGCGCTTGCCATGGCAGACATTGATCAGCAAGTCCAACGAGAAAACCAATCAAATGGTGCACAGTTATTAATTTTATCAGGTGATCAAATTTATGCTGATGATGTTGCTGGCCCAATGTTGTTGTATATTCAGCAATTAATTCAAATTTTAGGCCTCTATCGCGAACAAAGTTTAGATATCACGCTGCCACCAACAATCGAGCAACAGTTGTATTGCCGAGATCGATTTTTACCATATACGCCTTGGCAAAACCGCGATAAAACAGAAATAGGGTATTGGCTTCGACGTGATTTAGACCACTTCACCAGCTTGAAATCTGAGAATCATTTAGTATTTTTTGAAGAGTTTGTTGCTTTATACTTACTCACGTATAGTGCTAATGCTTGGCAAATGGTTGACCTAACAGTTTCGCCCCCTTCGTGTATCAATAAAAAACACACTGAGACTTTTCACTCAGAGCAGCGCGCGCTAACTGAGTTTGCCAATAGCTTAGGTCAGTGTGAGCGACTGATGGCAAATATTTGTACTGTGATGATGTTTGATGATCATGATGTCACCGATGATTGGAATCTCACAGCGGCTTGGGAAGAAGCTGTGTATGATGATGCCGTGAGTAATCGTATTATTTGCAATGGTTTAATCAGTTATTGGTTATTTCAAGGGTATGGTAACGATAGTGGCGCACAGACAGACGAGTTATCGAAATCGTTTTTAGCGAGTTTTAGCGATCTTGAAGGTAATATAGGCTGGGATTTTAGTCATTTTGATCACCAAATTAAGCAGTTTGATAGGTGGTCGTATCAACTCGATTGCCAGCCTAAAGTCGTGGTTATAGACACCCGTACTCAGCGTTGGCGCAATGAACAAAATTTTAACGAACCTTCTGGGCTGATGGATTGGCAACAATTAAGCTTACTCGAAGATGCATTGGAGGGCGAAGATGAAGTGATTTTAGTCTCGCCAGCGCCCGTTTTTGGTGTCAAATCAATCGAAGCAATCCAATCAATTTTTAACTTTTGTGGCCAACCTTTGTTGGTCGATGTGGAAAACTGGATGGCACATGAAGGGGCTGCTCGGAAATTAATGCAGATATTTCGCCGTGCCGATACACCTTGTGAAACCCTAATACTGTCAGGGGATGTACATTATTCCTTTTGTTTTTCTGTGCAAGCGCGATTCTCGAATCGTGATAATCGCATTTGGCAGCTGACAGCCAGTGGGATTAAAAATGAATTCCCTAAGTCTTTACTACGATGCTTGGATAAACTTGATAGCTTTTTTTATGGGCAGTACAGTCCTTTGAACTTCTTTACCAAGCGCTGGCAAATGAAAGTCGAGAAACATGCAACGTTAATGGATAAGCCAAGGCACTTAGTGAGTCAAAGTGGTATTAGTATCATCGAGTTAACAGAACAAAAATTATCACGCTATGTCATTTTGCATGGGAATGGTGAAATTACTGAATTTGATTTAGAAAACCACTAATTGTCTTGTAATTGTCAGTTTTTCATAATTATTCAAGTGTAATTAATGACTTATGATTTTTAGGTGATATTTTTCAATATTAGAAGAAAAAACGCCTAGGACTAATCCACATTGTCCTAGGCATAGGGGAATGGCTCATAATGAGCCGTGCGCTAACTCAAAAATATTTCACAAACTTTAGGGAGAAGTGAAAGTAACATTAAGTGTAGTTAACAAATAAAAAAAAGTGAAAAAATTTCCAATATTTTTAAATCCATTAAAAATCAATTAGTTGAACTTTTTATTTGTCTTTTACCCCCACATAAAGCACATGTTTTAACAAGGTTACTCCCAAGTTATTAACTGGTTATCCCGTACTAAGTCTCGAGGTAGGCTGTTCTTTATTTTATGCTTTTGCCATTTACCTAAGCCAATTACATTGCCACAAAGCGTCAGCAACACTTCGCCTTGCTCCTTCGTTGGATGTGACAATTTTATGTCTTTACCCTGAAAATACTCGCAAGCCTCTAAACTGTTCAATTCATATTGGTTTTTAGTTGCAAGGTGCCCCAGTGCAGTAGCAAATTCGTGACATAAACGCACACCCGTACGATGAGTTTGACCGATTAAAATTCCGAGTCGACTAAATTTTATTTTTTCTTTTAAATCAATTGATTGTTCTGGAAATAACCACAATTCTTTGTCGCGAATAGCCAATGAACCCGCAATACCCGCTATGCCAAAATGCTGTTTAAGCGAATCTAAAAATACCTGAGCTTCTTTTTTTGGAAAATCAGAAAATGGAAATGCCCCTTTTTTGATTTGCGGATTTGGCTGTGTAACATGTGAAAGCTTTTTAAACTTGGCAATAAAAAAACCTTCGGTATCGAGTACTTGAGGCCAGATATGTAGGTATCCTTCATCGGTTGCGACTCGCTCTGCACCTGAAAAAAGCGTGTTTAAAGGGATAATTTCGACATGCCCTGCGAATTTGTTTAACAAGTACTGACACACGTGCTGGTTTTCTAAGGGTGTGAGAGTACAAGTTGAATAAACCAGCGTACCACCTGGTTTAAGCGCGTAAAATGCACTGTCGATGAGCTGTTTTTGTACATCAGCAATTTGCAGGTTTGACTCTATGGACCAATTTTTGAGTGCATTGGGATCTTTACGAACCGTGCCTTCACCTGAACATGGCGCATCAAGTAGAATATGGTCAAAACACTGCTCCATATAAGAGCCGAAAATCGCGCCATCAAAGTGAGACAAGCCCACATTGGCAATTCCTAAACGTTGCATATTGGCCGACAACGATTTTAAGCGCGATGATGAAAACTCGTTAGCAATCAAAAAGCCACTATTATTCATGGCTGCAGCTAATTGAGAAGTTTTAGAACCGGGCGCTGCGGCCATATCAAGCACGCAACAATCTTGCAAGTTCGTTTGATGTTGCAAAGCAAAAACAGGCAACATCGAGCTTGCCTCTTGAATATAAATCCCGCCACTTAAATGGATATCGGTATTCCCGATTGAGAGCGATTGCTGGACAAGGGGGCGTTCAAACCAAAATCCTTCAGAACACCATGGAATAGGTGTGACGACCCAAGCATGTTTATCGGCGTATGCTAAAAATTCGGCCACAGTGGTTTTTAGTGTATTGACTCGAAGTGCAGGGCGAAGGGGGCGCTGGCAGCTCGCAATGTAATCTGAAATGGTTAAATGGTCTGGAATATAACTTTCAACATCAGCAATAAACTCTGCTGGAATATACGTGTGTGCGTCCAATGTATTCGCCCTTGGCTTGTATCTGGGCGCTATAATACCAGCAAAGCGATAATCGATTCACTAATTTAACGCTTTTAAACTTAAAGGTATTAATTACACGAGTGTTAACTTAAAGTAAAATGAGCTCGGCTTTATATAAAAGGGATCCAATATGAAAACACGATTATTACTCAGTAGTCTCATGGTATTGTTTAATTTTTCTGTAATGGCGAATGTCGTCGTCGACACAAGTAAAGTGACAGACGCTAACCAATACAGTCTAGACACATTACAGTGCCAACAACTTGCACAACAAGTTAAAGCGCTCCCGGCCGAAAAAGACGGCTTAGCAGGGCGGGCTGTGGCAGGAGCTGCTGCAGGGGCAGCGACTGGCGCGATCAGTGGCGGCAGTGGCTCACAAGGGGCAAAAGTGGGGGCTGGGGTCGCCATAGGATCGGGGATCTTAGAAAATCGCCGTAATAAAAAAGATCAAGCCCAGCAACTTAAACTGGCTCAGATACAAGCAGAAAAAAATTGTATGATAGGCCGCGGTTATACCGTTATAAATTAAATGACCTCTTTTCTGAAACCGTTTAATGGTGCCATAAGCGGTTTTTTTTATGACTTTTCTGATAGTTAATGAAACAATGTCACTCTCGAAATTAAGAATCTCTCCACTATGTTAAACAAAATTTGGTTGTCTTTTTTTATCATTGCATTTATTTCTGCACTGGCGACATGGCTAAGCGGAGATGGATTGGTGTTCGAGCGCATGGTGCAAGCTTTATTTAGCATGGCTAAAGTGTCGGTTGAAATCGCTATAGGCTTAATTGGCGCGTTGTGCTTTTGGTTAGGGGTGATGAAAATCGCTGAAAAAGCTGGGATGGTCGATGTCTTGGCGCGGGGGCTCTCGCCTTTATTCAGCCGTTTGATGCCAGATGTGCCAAAAAATCATCCCGCGTTTGGTTCAATTACGATGAATTTGTCGGCCAATTTATTAGGGTTAGACAATGCCGCCACACCACTGGGTATTAAAGCAATGCACGATTTACAAAGTATCAATCCGGATAAAGACACCGCAAGCAATGCGCAAATATTGTTTTTAGTGCTCAATACCAGCTCTGTGACGCTGTTTCCTATTGCGGTGTTTGTGTATCGTGCGCAACAAGGTGCGGCTTCCCCAACGGATGTGTTTATCCCTATTTTATTGGCGACATTTAGTTCGACTATGGTCGGCTTACTCGTGGTTGCTTGGGTGCAAAAAATTAAGTTGTATCATGCGGTCACGTTGGCGTACTTGGGTACTTTGGTCGCAGCTATTTTGGCCTTGGTTTTATATTTTGGTACCTTAGCCGCTGAACAATTAAGTTATCAGTCAGCAGTATTAAGTAATTTTTTAATTTTTTCGTTTGTGCTGATTTGCTTTTGCTGGGCGTACTTTAAAAAGCAAAATGTTTATGAGCAGTTTATTGAAGGGGCTAAACAAGGGTTTGAATTTTCGATTTCTTTGATCCCATATTTATTAGCGATGCTGTGTGCCATTGGTGTGTTTCGTGCCAGTGGGGCATTAGATGTGTTATTAGATGGCCTACGTTATATAGTGGCGGTATTTAATGGTGATGTACGGTTTGTTGATGCGATGCCAACAGCATTTATGAAACCACTGAGTGGCTCAGGTGCACGTGCCATGATGTTAGAAACCATGAATACTCACGGCGCAGATTCATTTGCTGGCCGATTAGCCTCGACCATCCAAGGCTCGACAGAAACGACTTTTTATGTGCTTGCGGTGTATTTTGGGGCCGTTGGGATCAAGCATACCCGCCATGCGATTGCGTGCGGCTTAGCAGCCGATGTGGCAGGTATCCTTACCGCCATCGCCGTGTGCTATTGGTTTTTTGGTTAATGAGGGGCGCGTGAGCTTAGCTTATTTTCGCTAATGGTTGCTGACGAAATACGTGCCAAATAATGAGTAAGTTGGCGATAAACCACAGATCTTTTATTAAAAATTGCCCTGTACCAGTCAAAATGGTCTCAGTTGAAAACACACCTGGCGTAGTCAATAAAAATGTTTGTGTCACCACAAATACCGCCCCAGCCATCAATAAACTGGGTATGCGCAGCGGTTTATAAAAAACGCCAACAATTAATAAAATCGCAGCGAGCAAATCGTAGACTCCAATCAGGTTGGATGTCATAGGGACATCAAACAGTTCATATAACCACGCCATCAAAAAAGAATGGCGGATCAAAGGTTCAATGCCTTGCGCTTCGATCAAGGTAAATTTCATGCCACCAATCCAGCTCAGCACTAACACCACAGGCAATATGTTCAGCCACACTAGCCCATGTTGGGTCAACTTTGACGGTTTACATAGATAAGCAGCAATGCCGATTAAAGCGACGTATTTAATTATCCCTTGACCGGAACCAATCACAGGAAACCCACCGAGTGAGGCTATCCAACGGCTGTCATTGCTTAAAGTCGCTAATGCAAGGCAAGCAACCAATATTAGTAGCAAAGAAAAAGGATATTTGAAGGTCGGGAAAACCACCAAGGTGAAACCTAAAAACGCCAGCAGTAAAAATGTTCCGCCGACAGCTTGCGCTAAATCTGTCGCCACAAAGAAGGAAATAATGGGCCAGGTTGTCACCAGCTCAGTCAGAGACTGAGGTGACGCCCCTAAAAAAAAACTTAAGCCCAAAAGTAAACATGCAGTGCTTACTAAAATTAACACGCTGTGTTGGGTGAACTTATCCACAAAAACTCCAAAATAATTTTATGTGCCAAGTTGACCCGTAAACAGCAAATTAACTTTCAAAAAACATCAGGCAAAGGTGGGTTACCGAGGTTGTACTTAGGAATATTAGCTTGTCAGACTATTAGCAGCGCTTTGTAATTGCTCCAAAATTTCTGGATTACTAATTTGCTGAGTTTGCATATCAAAATTGTCATAAAAACTGGGTACTGAGATGCTGGCTTTCACATTAGCAGCGAAAAAAGGCGCTGATCCGGTTGCAGCCGTCAGGACTGATTGCGCACCGCCCGGCCCAGGTGATGTTGCAAGTAAAATCATTGCTTTGTTTTGAAATACTTTTTGGTTGATGCGCGAGGCCCAATCAAAAATATTTTTATATGCTGCGGTGTACGAACCATTGTGTTCAGCAAATGAAATCACGATGGCATCAGCCGCAGTTATCTTGTTGAAAAATTGTTGGGCAAGTACGGGAATTCCTGATTCATTTTCACGATCGCTACTATAGATGGGCATTTCATATTCATTTAGGTTGAGCACGTCAACTTCGGCATCGTTGACCAATGAGGCTGCAAAAGTGGCTAATTGCTTATTAATCGATTGTTTTGAGCTTGATGCGGCAAAGGCTAATACGTTCATAGTGTGTCTCCAACATAAAAAGAGAGCAGGAACATGTTGACTCTCTAAGTGATTATTTTTTTGCAGTAAAGCTGCAAAATTCAATAAGGCCAGTGTATATTGGTAATCAAAATTAATTAATATAGTAAAAATAAAGAGACTGCTTCCATATGGCTGGTAATAAATTTGCAGGGATCGAAATTTTTGTTCAAGTAATTAAGAGCAATGGCTTTAATGCGGCAGCTGAGCAGCTAGGCCATTCGAGTTCACACGTCAGTAAAGTGATGAGTAAGCTAGAAGCTCGGATAGGTGTTCGTTTATTAAACCGAACCACGCGTTCAATCGCTTTGACGCCTGAAGGAGAACTTTTTTATCAACATTGTGTCCAGTTATTAAATGATGCAGAGCAGGCAATTGATTTAATTACTCATAACCAACTCAACCCCAAAGGAGTATTAAAAATAAGCTGCCCGATAGGCTTTAGTGAGCATTATTTACGACCCATTGTAAGCAAATACCTCGATACCTATCCCAATGTCAGTTTAGATTGGGATTTGAGTGATAAAAAAATTGATGTCATTGCCGATGGCTATGACTTGGCCATTCGCGCAGCGCCGCAGCTTGATGAATCGAGTTTAATTTGCAAACGCATCTACTCTACACGCTCTTATGTGATCGTGTCTAAAAGCTACATTGAAAAATTTGGCCGTCCACATCACCCCTACGAACTAGCCAAGCATCATTGTATTTGTTATGCCAACTTAAAAAATCCTGCGCGCTGGGTGTTTGTCGAACAAAGTGGTGATGAAATCGTGGTCGATGTTAAACAAAAAATCCGCTGCAATCATGGGCAAACCCAGTTGGCGTTGGTTCTTGCAGGCCAAGGAATAACACGGCTACCAGGATTTTATCTTAAAGAGGTTAGGGAACACCCTGAGCTTGAAATACTGTTTGACGAGTTTATTGAGCCTCAAATTAACGTCTATGCGGTGTATCCAAGTCGCAAGCATCTTTCTGCCAAAGTGCGTGCCTTTATTGATTTACTGACTGCTGAAATAACCGATTAATTTGAAATGTAAAATCTACTTACTTTAATGCGACTATTTGTTAAAGTTGGCCACACTCTGGGCGAAAACAAGGAAAGAACGATGAATATTGCTGAATTAACACAATTTTTTGGTTGGGCCAGTGTGATCAGTATGGCGGTTTTATGTGTGATATTTATGATGCTAACAGTGTTCAAAGAAGGGGTTTTACACATTCATAGCCAAATATTTGGTTTGAGTGAAGAGGACCTCAATATTATTTACTTGAAATATTTTGCACAGTACAAGCTGCTGATGTTTATATTATTTATCGTGCCTTATTTGGCGTTAAAAGCGATGGCCTCATAATAACTTAAGGGTACCGAATGTTTATTGTCTCTATTACTTATCACACCAATTTAAGCCAAGTTGAGGAGGCGTTGCAGGCGCATCTCAACTTTTTAGAAGATAATTATCAAGCAGGACACTTTCTTGCCTCTGGGCCAAAAGTCCCTCGTACCGGCGGAATTATTTTGGTTAACATGCAAAGCCGTGACGCACTGCACACCTTACTAGAAAATGACCCCTTTTATCGCGAGGGTATCGCAGTATACGAAATAACCGAGTTTACTGTGACAAAATCGGCAGCGTGTTTAGCGGACATAGTGAGCAGTTAAAGCTGCTCAATATTGTTCAAACACCACTTTGCACGGGCGAGTGTCGCATCTTGCAGATCGGGTGATTGTTTATCCCAATTGCGATACACCATACCAATGCGTGGGTTTTTCGCCAAACGCTGCCGATGCTCAACCATAAAATGCCAATATAAACTATTTAACGGGCATGCAGTGTCGGTGGTTTTTTCTTTCACTTGGTAATGACAGCCGCCGCAATAATCGCTCATTTTATTGATGTAGTTTCCGCTGGCTGAATAAGGTTTAGTCGCTACAATGCCTTCATCGGCAAACTGAGTCATGCCGCGAGTATTGGGGAGTTCGACCCATTCAATAGCATCAATATAAATGCCTAAGTACCAATTATCGACTTGATCGGGGTCAATCCCAGTGAGTAGACAAAAATTCCCAGTCACCATTAAACGCTGAATATGATGGGCATAAGCGGTGTCGAGACTTTGGTTAATGGCATGTTTTAGACACTTCATCTTGGTTTGGCCATGCCAAAAATACTCGGGTAAATCGCGCTTAGCAATGAGTGTATTATAGGTTTTGTAGTCGGGCATATTCATCCAATACACCCCGCGGACATATTCACGCCAGCCTAATATTTGCCGTATAAACCCTTCAACTTGCGCAAGGTTAATCCGCCCATTGGAATGATGATAAGCATCAATGGCTGCTTGGATCACCTGCATTGGGTGCAACATTTTACAATTCATCGCAAATGATAAACGGCTATGATACAGGCTCCAGCTGTGTTGACTATGGGCCGTCATTGCATCTTGAAATCGGCCAAAATTAGGCAGTAGATATTGGCAAAAATAAGCTAACAATTGACGGGCTTGACTGCGGTTAACAGGCCAAATATACGGAGCCGTTAATTTGCCAATGGTGTTCACTTGATGGCGGGTTAAGCGCGCTTCAATAGCACTGACATCAGTGTTGAACAAGAGCGGCGCAGGAATGGATGCTAAATCGGTTTTCTTTAACTTAGCACGATTATTCGCATCAAAATTCCATTGACCACCAAGGGGCTGCTCGTTGTCCATTAACACATTAAAGCGTTTGCGCATTTTTCGGTAAAAATGCTCCATCGTAACATGCTTATCTTTTTTGAAATACTGATTAATTTCCGCAGAGGGCAGCATGAAATGTTCGCTATCGACACAACGCTGACTAAACGGTGAAAAATCGTGTTCTTGCAGTTGCATAGCTAAGCGGTGTTCGTCAGGTTGTTGGTATTCAATTTGCTGACAATGATATTGTTGGCATAGGCGCATTAGTAAATGAGGTAGATCAGCATCATGTTGGGTGTCATCCAGTGTTAGGTGTAACACACTAAAGCCAGCTTGATTAAGCGCAGATGCAAATTGTGCCATCGCAGCAAAAAAGCCACACACTTTTTGAATGTGATGGGGGGCGTAATCGGTTTCTTGGCGAAGCTCTGCAATCACGTATAACACGTCTTGTTTGTCTTGTTTAAACCAAGAGTGCTGCGCGTTAAGTTGGTCGCCTAATACTAAACGTAACTTTGAATATTGTTGGCTCATGGCTGCTCGCTAAACGGGGTCAAAATAAGGGTGTTGGGTGAAGCTGATTAAACAAACACAGGCCGCTGTTTTCATCCTCAATTAAGACGCTTATTAATAAATTATTGCTAATCACCTTACGTATAAAAACGTAAATAGATCACTCACATCTTTAAGATAGGCTGGGGCAGAAGCGAGCGTTTTGGGGTTGACTTGGTAGTGACAGTACTGCAGAGTGATGAAAACATTATAAAAAATGCTAACACAGTAGGGAAACGATGATGAAAACAGCCTTTAAACTTTGTCTATTACTTATCTTTATCTGGGGAATCGCTGCCCCGGCGCATGCCACACAAACCGATTCGCTGCAGGTTTCTTCTCGTTTTTTTACTACCCCACTTGAGTACACCGTTACTTTGCCAAACGGTTATCACGATGATAAAAATAAACAAAAGCGCTATTACCTGCATTTTGATTTACATCCTCGTAGTCATGGCTACATTAGCCAATTGAATGATTGGCTCAGCCATAATGGCGAATGGCCTTGGCCGCAAACGATTATCATTACACCCAAAAATTACCATGAGGAGTTTGCAAAACAGTTTAAGCACTTAGTGGCCGAACCTACTAATCCTCTATTATTGGATTACTTCGAACACGATTTACTGGCGACTATCGATAAGCAATACCGCACCAATGGCTTTAAAACCTACAGTGGCTTTATGGGGAATGCCGCTTTGGGGTTATACATTTTATTGAATCGTCCAGCTTTGTTCACCGGTTATCTATTAGCGAGCCCAACACTGGGGGATAATATGCTCAATATTAATCAACAGGCAAACACGAAACTCAAAGCTTTAGATGACCGCTTACGGTATGTGTATATTTCTATTGGTGAGCACAGCTATGAAAAAAACCATCTTGCAGATGTGACGGCATTAAAACAGACACTCGAACGTGTCGCACCCAAGAGCCTAGATTGGCAGGTCGTGTTTAATACAGCCAACAATTATATGTCTCAGCCAATTGTTACGTTAGTTAATGGCATTGAGGGCTTATTTGCAGACAAATTCACCCCACTGGCAGCCGATTCTGAGATTTCAAAACGCGGAGCGGATGCCATTATTGGCTATTACCAGCGCCTATCAGATAAAAAATATGGTTTTGAGGTGTCTGCAGAAAGCTCATTAAACAACCTCGCGAAATCCTTCACCAAAGAGCAAGCCTCACAAGCCGAAGCGTTGTTTAAAAAGATTATTTTATTGTATCCCGACTCTTCTTATGCCGAATCAGCATTGGCCGAGTTTTACAACCAGCACGGGAAAATTCAACAGGCGATTAACGCACAACAGCGTGCTGTCGAAAAAGCAAAAATGTTAGTACAGTGGCATCAAAATAAACAACAAGCCACTTTGGAACGCTACCGAGCACAGTTAACGCAATAATTTTTCAACGACAACACATGACCACTTGATGGCGATTAACTAAGGGGTGAGATAATTATGATTAGACTGGCCGATAGAGCTGATAGAACCGCAGTTCAGGCTTTGTATAAAGAATTACGTCCACATGATCCAGAATTAACCGAAGCTCAAGCTGAGCGCGCTTGGCAAATTATGATCGATGATCCGACCTGCTTTATTATTGTCGCCGAACAAAAAGGGCAATTAGCAGCAACTTGCGCGCTAGGTCTCAATAATAGTATTGCAAATGGTGCAAGGCCGTTTGGCATTATTGAACACGTGATTACCGGCGAAGCATTTCGTCGGCAGGGGTTGAGTCAACAAGTGCTCGAGTATGCAATTGAACTGGCTTGGCAAAAAGACTGTTATAAAGTCATGTTATTGTCGGGCGAACAACTGACAGGCGCGCATCGTGTGTATGAAAAAGTCGGCCTAAAAGCGGGGATCGAAAAAGGCTTTGTCATCAAACCTCAGCATCAATAATTTGGAAATTCACCCTTGAACCGCGCTATTCAAGATTCTTTGTAGTTAACTCATCGATAAAACCGATTAAATACTTAGCTTTTATTCATTGGAATGTCCTCATAAATGCCTCTATAACTTAGGGGTATTTTTATGAGCCGATAGTCATTTTACAATAGCAATGGAGTCAAGTATGTCTCAACAAGGTCAATGCCCATTTAAGCATGCTGCGGGCGGTGGAACGCGAAATCAAGATTGGTGGCCCAATCAACTAAAGCTTTCGATGCTTCACCAACACAGCGATTTATCCAATCCCATGGCAGATACATTTGATTATGCCCAAGCATTTAAGTCGCTTGATTTAGATAGCCTGATTGCAGATTTGAATCAATTAATGACAGACTCTCAGCCTTGGTGGCCAGCAGATTATGGTCATTATGGGCCATTTTTTATTCGTATGGCGTGGCACAGTGCAGGCACGTATCGCACCGCAGATGGACGTGGTGGTGCAGGAACAGGGTCGCAGCGTTTTGCCCCGCTTAACAGTTGGCCAGATAACGGAAACTTAGATAAAGCACGTCGGTTATTATGGCCAATCAAGCAAAAATACGGCAGTCAGATCTCTTGGGCTGATTTAATGATCTTAGCGGGCAACTGCGCCTTAGAAACAATGGGCTTTAAAACATTTGGTTTTGCTGGTGGGCGCGCTGATATTTGGCAACCTGAAGAAGATATTTATTGGGGCGCAGAAACAACTTGGCTAGGTGATAAGCGTTATCAAGGCGACCGCGAACTCGAAAATCCACTGGCTGCCGTACAAATGGGTTTAATTTATGTCAATCCAGAAGGGCCGGAGGGCCACCCCGATCCACTTGCATCCGCACGAGATATCAGAGAGACATTTGCCCGTATGGCGATGGATGATGAAGAAACGGTTGCGCTCATTGCGGGCGGCCACACGTTTGGAAAAACTCATGGTGCAGGCGATCCTGCTCATGTTGGCAAAGAGCCCGAAGCCGCAGACATCAGCGAACAAGGTTTTGGCTGGAAAAACAGCTTAGGCACAGGTCAAGGTGTTGATACCATCACCAGTGGCTTAGAGGGGGCGTGGACGCCAGATCCAATCAGGTGGGATAATGGCTTTTTCGATACCTTATTTGGCTATGATTGGGAATTGGTCAGCAGCCCAGCTGGCGCGAAGCAATGGGCGCCTAAAAACGGTGCTGGCGCAGACACAGTCCCAGATGCACACGATGCAAATAAGCGCCATGCGCCGATGATGGCCACTTCCGATATCGCCCTGCGCGAAGATCCTAGTTATGCAAAAATAGCTAAACGCTTTCACCTTCACCCTGAGCAATTCGCAGAGGCCTTTGCCCGTGCATGGTTTAAACTGACTCATCGTGATATGGGGCCCGTAGCACGGTACCTTGGACCTCTTGTTCCGGAAGAGCAACTGATTTGGCAAGATCCGATCCCAGCCCGTGATTATACGCTGATTGACGATAATGACATCGCGGCACTCAAACAACAGATAGCCAACAGTGGTTTAACAGTATCTCAGCTTGTTAGCACGGCGTGGGCATCAGCGTCGACCTACCGTGGTTCTGATCACCGTGGCGGGGCTAATGGGGCGAGAATTAAGCTCGCGCCACAAAAAGATTGGGCGGTTAACCAACCCGCTCAGTTATCAGTGGTGCTTAGCCAACTTGACACCATCCAACAGGCATTTAATCACAGTAACGGCGAAGGCAAACAGGTATCGCTCGCTGACTTAATAGTATTGGCTGGCGGCGTCGGGATTGAACAAGCCGCAAAGAATGCTGGGCATACGGTAAACGTCCCGTTTAGAGCAGGGCGCACCGATGCCACACAGGCACAAACCGATGACGCCTCGTTTGCAGTGCTTGAGCCAATTGCAGATGGGTTTAGAAACTATCAAAAAAGCCAATACAGTGTGCCAGCAGAGGCTTTGTTGATTGATAAAGCCCAACTATTAACTTTAAGTGCACCGCAAATGACCGTATTACTAGGGGGATTACGCGTATTGGATATTAATACCGATCAATCACGCCTAGGGATCTTGACGGATAAAACTGATACGTTAAGCAATGACTTCTTTATTAATTTACTCGACATGAAAACACATTGGCAGCCAACTAACGCAGATCAACAAGTGTTTGAAGGGCGAGACAGAGAAACAAACGCAGTGCGCTGGCAAGCAAGTCGAGTCGATTTGATTTTTGGTTCTAATTCGCAACTTAGAGCGCTAGCGGAAGTGTATGCCTCGGCCGATGCTAAGCAAAAATTTGTTGATGATTTTGTGAGTGCCTGGGTAAAAGTGATGGAGCTTGACCGTTTTGATTTGAACTAAGATTCGATTTGCTTAATCGTTATGATCAGCCGACAGACTTGGACTCTGTCGGCTTTTTGTTAGCGGCGAGTGTAAAAAACGACTACTGACGTATAAATGTCGTGTTACTGTCGGGTAATAAACGTAAAAACGCCGTTATCGTGACACGCTCGTTCGGTGATGATAAAGGTAACAGACAAAGTAGGAGTCATTATGATCATAGACACACAACGGATCCTCGCCCTTCGTAAAGAGCAAGCATGGTCGCAAGAAGAATTAGCGCTGGCCAGTGGCCTTAATATTCGTACTATTCAACGCATAGAAAATCAGGGACATGCGTCTTTGCAATCGACAAAAGCCATTGCGGCTGCCTTTGATGTCGCGATTTCAACGTTTGATAAACCCCCTATTGCGAGCGTTAAGCAGTATGAATTTAAAACGCTGACCATAGAGAACAACCAAGGTTTTTTAGCTGGGCTTAAAAAGTCGACGCTGCCTGATTTGGCGAGTATCTTAAATCAACAAGGCCAAGCAGGTTGGGCCTTAGTGCAAATTCTGACACCCGATTTAGCTCAAGGCGTCGTAACTGGTAAAACGGGTCAATTAGTGGCGGTGTTACAACGTGAAATAAAGGAAGGAGACTCAGCATGTTAAAAAAACACGCTACTGGGTTACTAGTGGTTGATATTCAAGGGAAACTCGCGACATTAGTGCATGACAGTGAGCGCCTGATCATACAGACGCAGATTTTGTTAAAAGGGGCTAAAGAGCTTGGTATACCGATCCATGCTGTAGAGCAAAACCCCGAAAAATTAGGCTACACGCCGCCGAGTTTAGCCAAGTATTTTCCAAGCGTCCCGCTTACAAAAATAACCTTTGATGCATTTGGCAGCCCAGAATTTTGCGAAACATTTCAGCAGTCAGTCGATGCTGGGATCACTCAATGGTTAGTGATAGGCATTGAAGCCCATATATGTGTGTACCAAACGGTGATGAGTTTATTATCACAAGGCTTACAGGTGGAACTCGTAACTGACTGTCTCTCGTCACGGACACTCGGTAATAAAGAGTTGGCCATAAACAAAATGATCCAAGCAGGCGCACGTCAAACTAGTGTTGAAATGTGTTTGTTTGAATTAATGGGCAACTGCCAAGTCCCAGAGTTTAAGGCAGTATTAAGCCTGATTAAGTCAGCGCAGTGATAAGAGTTTACAATACAAAAAGGGAACAAATATTAAAGTGGATAGCTTGATTAAAACAAACAGTAGAAATGGGAACTGAATAAACGCAAGCTTTACTCGACAGCACGATACTAAGCTCTGTATAATTTGCGCCCTCATTTAGACCAACCTTTAGATGTCGGCATTAATCGGTAATGAGTCGGTTAGGGCGGCGCAGCTTGTTTAGGAATTCATCTTGATCTCAACCGCAAATATCACCATGCAGTTTGGTGCAGAGCCTTTGTTCGAAAATATTTCAGCTAAATTTGGCAACGGAAACCGCTATGGTTTAATTGGTGCCAATGGGTGTGGTAAATCAACCTTTATGAAAATCCTCAGCGGAGTGCTCACCCCGACTTCGGGCAATGTCTCAATAGCGCCCGGTTTGAAAGTGGGTAACTTAAGCCAAGACCAATTTGCGTTTGAGCAATATACCGTGGTTGATACCGTGATTATGGGTGACACTGAGCTTTGGAAAGTTAAACAAGAGCGTGACCGTATTTATGCATTGCCAGAAATGAGCGAAGAAGATGGTATGCGGGTGGGCGATCTTGAAAGTTTATATGGCGAAATGGATGGTTACAGCGCAGAAAGTCGCGCAGGTGATATTTTATTAAAAGCAGGCATCGAAGAAGAGTTTCATTTTGGTTTAATGTCGCAAGTGGCGCCAGGTTGGAAACTGCGGGTGTTGCTAGCGCAAGCTCTGTTTGCTAACCCTGATATTTTATTGCTCGATGAGCCCACCAATAACCTCGATATTCACACGATTAGTTGGCTAGAAAACGAATTGAATCAGCGTAAATGCACCATGATCATCATTTCGCACGACCGTCACTTCTTAAATGCTGTTTGTACGCACATGGCTGATATCGACTACGGTGAATTGCGCATTTATCCGGGTAATTACGAAAAATTTGTTGAAGCATCATCATTGATCCGCGAACAATTACTCGCTGGCAATGCGAAAAAACAATCAGAAATCGAAGAGCTACAAGACTTCGTCAATCGCTTTGGTGCCAATGCTTCAAAAGCCAAACAAGCCAGCTCGCGCGCCAAACGCATGGAAAAAATCTCTCTTGACGAGGTAAAATCAAGTAGCCGTATTTCGCCGTCATTACGCTTTGATGAAGGTAAAAAAATGCACCGTCAGGCCCTTATTTTAGAAGATTTTGGTCATGGCTTTGACGGCGATGTGTTGTTTTCAAAGGGCGAGTTAATTTTAGAAGCTGGAGCAAAGCTTGCGATCATCGGCGAAAACGGCGTCGGTAAAACCACTTTTTTACGCTGTTTAATCAACGATCTCCAAGTTAATGAAGGGGTAGTCAAGTGGTCTGAAAATGCGTCTATCGGATACTGCCCACAAGACAGCACCAAAGATTTTGATAACGACTTAACCTTATTTGATTGGATGTCGCAGTGGCGCACTGCGAAGCACAATGATTTAATGGTACGTGCTATGTTAGGGCGTTTATTATTTACCGCTGACGACGCCAATAAAAAAGCGAAGAATTGCTCGGGTGGTGAAAAAAATCGCTTATTATTTGGCAAATTAATGATGCAAGACATCAACGTATTAATTATGGATGAGCCAACCAACCACATGGATATGGAAGCCATTGAAGCATTAAACAACGCCTTAAAAGACTACCAAGGCACGTTGATTTTTGTTAGCCATGACCGCGAGTTTGTTTCATCTCTTGCGACCCGCATTATCGATATTAAAGATAAAAAAGTGGTGAATTTTCACGGCACGTTCGATGAATATTTAGCCAGCCAAGCAGAGCAAGCTGCGCTATTAGGTGTGCGCTAAGTTAGGCGAGCTATCCGTTACTTACTATAAGTTATTAATATAAAGAATAAAAAACCGGCGCAAGCCGGTTTTTTTATTGGACGCAGATGGAATCACTCGTTTGGCAGCAAGGGTTTCACATAGCGACAGATTTTTTGCTAATACAAGGTTGTGCTTTAGCCCAACTCAAAAGCCTAGGATGATAGTTTTTACCAAAAAAAATTGATGTTCAGAACTTACAATAATTGTATAAATAACCACATTGATTGTTAAAGTAGTTTAGACAACGGGCTAACCACGCCATTAATTGTGATTGTACAGTACGAATATCAGCACCACTTTGCAATAGATGCGTTGCAAACGAATGACGTAAAGTATGCGGTGTTATTGTTTTTGTTAATCCCGATTTTTTAACTGCTTTCTTTACTTCTTTTCTTATACAAGAGTGATGAAAATGATGCCGTCTTATTTCCCCTGTTTCAGGATTGACACTTAATTGATGAGAAGGAAACAAGTATTGCCAACCTAAAGACTTATTAGCAGATGGATATTTCTTTGTTAAAGCATATGGCATCCATACCCCAGCGTATTCCGTATTATTTAAATCAAGTTTTAAATAATCATCAACGTTCAAAATTTGATTTCTCAACATAGGGATTAGCTCTGTCGCCAGCGTTACAACCCGGTGTTTATTTCCTTTTCCATTCCAAACTTGAATACACTTGTAATCAAAGTCAATATCTTTCACTCTTAATTGGACCGCTTCCATTACCCTTAAACCACTCCCATACATAAGGCCTGCAATAAGATAATAACGCTTATTTAAATGAGTCATGAGCAGCTTTACCTCTTCAGGCGTCATAACGATAGATAGTTTTGCTTGTTTTTTACTGCGGGTAAAATTTAAGTTTAACGACAGTTCGTTTTTTATAATGTGCTTATATAAAAATGACAATGAATTGAGAGCCGTTGCTTGCGTTCGTGGTGCAACGTTTTGCCTTAATACTAAGTGTTCTAGATAGCGTTCGACTTCATTGTCTCCCATCGAAGCGGGGTGGCGCTTATCATGAAAATGGATATAAGATGCAATCCATCTAAGGTACGTGTCCACAGTACGTAATGAATACTGACGTACCAACATATAATCAGCGATATAGTTTAAAAATGGGGAGCGCGTTCGCATGTTATCACCAGGCAGTGAACTGTATAAATATACAGCTTAGCTGTTATGCTCCCATATTCAAGAAAATGAGGCAAGAGCGCATTTTCTCTTGTCTGAGTATCTTTAGTACCGATAAAAAAATTATAGCTGGCAATGAGTTAAGTTATTTGTTAAAAATGAAGTTATGAATTATGAGCGTGTCATCGGCAGAAAGATGCGCGAAGCGCGCACTATAAAATTGTTAGGTGTTTAGGGGAGTCTTGTGAAATATTTAACTTTTGCGCTAATAATACTTTCCTCAACTGTTTTTGCGGAAACACTTATTACAGACAACTTCACTATTCAAATTGAACGAGAATGTGAAGAAGGTGTTGTAACTTGCGATAAAATAAAATTTATATATTCCGCTGTTGGTTTTGAAAATAAGCAAACCGTAAAAGGGAAAACGGTTCATACCAAATGCGCAGATGGTATAACTCCTTGCGCATTTCAAGGCTATGAATTCATCGCTGATGGTGCTAAATATTTCATTCATAACTCTGGTGTACTGGAAGTCTTAGATAAAAATGGTAATCAGCTATTAGTAGAGCAAGGCAAGTGGCAGTATTAAACACCTAACAAGAGACTATGGCGTCAATAGCTAATTTTAAACTTTTGGCGCTTCCCACATTACTCCGTCTCTGAGCATCGAATTTAAGATCACAATCATCTTCCTGACACACGCAATAAGCGCTACTTTTTTCGGTTTCCCAGCAGCAACTAATCGCTGATAAGTTGATTTAAAAACAGGGTTAGATTGGATGGCTGACATCATCGCCATGTATAAAACGGTGCGTACTTGATGCCGCCCACCTTGAATTTTTCGAAGCCCTTTATAGCGGCCACTTTCGCGATTCATAGGCGCAACGCCAACCAATGCACCGGCTTCTTTATTCGACATATAGCCAAGCTCAGGTAAGTTACTGATGATGGAGGCAGCGGCAATTTTACCAATGCCTTTCATGCTTTGTAGAATCGTGTTTTTGGCTGAATATTCAGGGCATGATTCAATGAGTTTTAGAATTTTATTTTCAATTTTTTCAATCTGATTTTTAAAGGCCGTTAAAATAGGTTTGATGGTTGAAATCAGCTCTTTTGGTAAAATTTGCAGGCGATTTTTTTCCATCGTTTGCATGACTAACAGCTGATTTCTTCTGGCAACCAAATCACTCATAGTCTGCATGATGTCAGGCTTTAGGGTGGAGAGTGTGGGTTTAATTGCCTCGCCATAATGTGCAATTAACTGTGCATCTAGCTTGTCGGTTTTAGCGCGTTGACCAATGGCACCAGCAAAGCGTTTATGTGTATTGGGTTGGCAATGACAAAAGGTAAATTGGCCTTTGCACATGCAATAATAAAGGGCATTTCAAGGCGGCCAGTGGCTTCAATAATGATACGTATTGGAGAGTAAATTTTGATTTTTTTAATTGCCTCAGCAATCCCTTTTTCATCGTTCTTAACGGTGAAATAGATATCAAGAGGGCGAATATAAATATCGAGTTGAAATTTGCCGGTATCGACACCGACATTAATGTTTTGATTAGTATTTGTTTTCATAATAAGCTAACTCTTGCTTGCATAATGCGGGTTCGAGACCCAGTAGACTATTCGAGTGTGATGCTTGGAGTCTTTTGTGGCGTTCATTCTTGTTATCGGTCTCTCAACAGAGGAGCCATCGCTCAATCGAACTACCACAAAAGAGAGCTTTAGTTGCAGCTAAAGCCTGGGTCTCACATTACCCTAACCCGGTTTAAAAGAATAATTAGATGGGTTTATTATCCATACAAGCAAATTAACAGGACAAAAAACAGTTGGTTTTGCTCCTGCGTCGCTAATTTTAACCAACTATTTTTTGCCCATTATTTGGGCGTTATGAGTATTCGAAAGTATGGATATTGACGAAAATCTAGAAGATAAATTCTACGAAGTTGTAGATGAATTTATGCAAAGTGCTATAGCAAAGGAAAATGAACTTTCTATTCCTCAAGTGAATTCATCTTTTATGTATACCATGGCTTGCTATACGGCTAGGTATTACGCAATAAAATCTGAAAGTGAACAAGTCGATTTAGAATCATTTATCAAAGAGCATATGGAGTTTTTCGAGTCTTCGATACGCTCAGGTGTAGAATACTATACATCTGAAGAAGAAAACTCATAACAAGCTGTGCAAGCGGGACTGCTAACGTTTGGCTCGGTTCCGCTTCGCTCCACATTTTAGCCAAACATTAATCAGCCCCTTAACAGGGCGTTGGTATGACTCCCACTGTCAAGTTAAGCACACTGATCCTTGCCTAACTTTAAGCCATAATTTCTTCACTCGAATTAGAGCGAGTTAATACATAGGATGAAGCAAGTAATTTCGTCGGTTTTCATGCTGGTATTCGTTGGTTACTCACTTTCATGAGCAGAGCAGACCTTACTTAACTCGACGTGGCACCTGTCTTCAGTCTATGTTCGTGGTTCAATGTTACGGTAGCAACATTGCCATCCTAACGCCGTCGGTGGTTGTGCCACACCCGATGCTTGACCCAATGCATTAACTCTAATTCGTTCATATTAAGCAGGTACTCTTGATAATCTTAATTTAGGATTTATCGGTGAGAGTACAATCTGTTTTGCGATTGCCCAGATATAAGCAATCATTTCACGGGCAATGGCGGTGACAACGAGGTTGTAATGCTTGCCTTTATTAATGAGCTTTTTATAACGCTTACAGAGCCTTAACTGCGCTTTCCATGCGATATCAACAATCTGTTTTGGTAAGCCTTCTTGTCGCTTTTGTAGTTCAGTCGAGATGTTGGCAGCATGGCGATAACTATGAGCGCCTTCGACTAATAAGCGCCTAGCACGACCATTCCCGCATTTTGTGATGGCGCCAATATGCCTTTTACCACCGCTGGAGTGTTCACTAGGTACAAGGCCAAGATAACTCATGAGTTTTCGCGGATGGTCAAAGCGCGTTAAATCGCCAAGCTCAGCCACAACGCCTGCGGCCACAAGCAAACGAACGCCGCGCATAGCCTGAATGGCTTTAACAACAGGGTAGTATCGCCATTGATAAACATGGTGAGAGAGTTCGTTGTCGAGTCGCTCCAATCGTGCAATTCGCTCGTTTATAGTTTGAATAAACTCTTGTAAAACGATTTGTTGTGCGGGGTGTGGCAATACCAGCTCTGTGAGCCAACGTAAGTGTTTGAGAGACCAGTTTGCAGTACCAGCGTAGTTAATATTATTGCGAAGAAGCAGTGCTTTTAGTTGGTATTTGGCATCTTTTAAGTCTTTCATCGCAACTTCTCGAGCACGAGATAAATCACGAACAGCTTCATCTTCAGGCTCAGGTACATAAATAGGGGTTAAGTCTTCAGACTTAAGTAATTTAGCCAGTTTAAGGGCATCACGTTTGTCAGTTTTCACACGCTCCCCAGGCTTTTTAGGAATAAGCGAAGGGGCAACTACGTAACAACAATGTCCAAGAGAAGTAATTAAGCGGTAAATCCAATAACCACAGGGGCCAGCTTCATAAACGAAATGCAGAGTGGCATTGGGATATTTAGACTCAAATTGCCTGATAAGCTTTTTAATAGCGACTTTAGCAGACGAAATACGACCGAAATGAATGGGTTTTGCGCCGCGATTATCTTCAATGTATGCCACTTCCACAAACTCTTTATGAGTATCTAAGCCAATGAAAAGTATGTTATGTTTAGTCATGCTAGCCTCTGCTGTTTAGTTATTTGACAAACTAATTATGGCTCTGGCTTTAAGCTAACCCACGAAAATGCGGAGGCTAGCACCGTGTAGGAGTCATTATGTCTAGGTGTTTCGAGAGTCCGTATGTCTTTTCTGAGTAAACTATTTCGTTGGGAACGAGGCAGGCAAAAATCGGGGTACGATAAAATGCTACTTTGTGGAGCAACTTGGCCTGTAAAATTCGATACTTATCTGCTCAAATTTCCTGAAGGGAGTGAAATAGCACCACATACGGATAAAGTTGTATCTGGTAAACATTATCGATTAAATATCGTAATCAAAACTGCAGATAAGGGCGGTGAGTTTATTTGCACGAATCCAATTTACGAAACAAAACGGATTAAATTATTTCGCCCAGATGTAAGCGAACATCAAGTTTCAAAAGTTGTAAAAGGTAATCGGTATTTACTTAGCATTGGTTGGGTAAAAAACACCTAACAAGAGACTATGGCGTCAATAGCTAATTTTAAACTTTTGGCGCTTCCCACATTACTCCGTCTCTGAGCATCGAATTTAAGATCACAATCATCTTCCTGACACACGCAATAAGCGCTACTTTTTTCGGTTTCCCAGCAGCAACTAATCGCTGATAAGTTGATTTAAAAACAGGGTTTGATTGGATGGCTGACATCATCGCCATGTATAAAACGGTGCGTACTTGATGTCGCCCACCTTGAATTTTTCGAAGCCCTTTATAGCGGCCACTTTCGCGATTCATAGGCGCAACGCCAACCAATGCACCGGCTTCTTTATTCGACATATAGCCAAGCTCAGGTAAGTTACTGATGATGGAGGCAGCGGCAATTTTACCAATGCCTTTCATGCTTTGTAGAATCGTGTTTTTGGCTGAATATTCAGGGCATGATTCAATGAGTTTTAGAATTTTATTTTCAATTTTTTCAATCTGATTTTTAAAGGCCGTTAAAATAGGTTTGATGGTTGAAATCAGCTCTTTTGGTAAAATTTGCAGGCGGTTTTTTTCCATCGTTTGCATGACTAACAGCTGATTTCTTCTGGCAACCAAATCACTCATAGTCTGCATGATGTCAGGCTTTAGGGTGGAGAGTGTGGGTTTAATTGCCTCGCCATAATGTGCAATTAACTGTGCATCTAGCTTGTCGGTTTTAGCGCGTTGACCAATGGCACCAGCAAAGCGTTTTATGTGTATTGGGTTGGCAATGACAAAAGGTAAATTGGCCTTTGCACATGCAATAATAAAGGGCATTTCAAGGCGGCCAGTGGCTTCAATAATGATACGTTTTGGAGAGTGAATTTTGATTTTTTTAATTGCCTCAGCAATCCCTTTTTCATCGTTCTTAACGGTGAAATAGATATCAAGAGGGCGAATATAAATATCGAGTTGAAATTTGCCGGTATCGACACCGACATTAATGTTTTGATTAGTATTTGTTTTCATAATAAGCTAACTCTTGCTTGCATAATGCGGGTTCGAGACCCAGTAGACTATTCGAGTGTGATGCTTGGAGTCTTTTGTGGCGTTCATTCTTGTTATCGGTCTCTCAACAGAGGAGCCATCGCTCAATCGAACTACCACAAAAGAGAGCTTTAGTTGCAGCTAAAGCCTGGGTCTCACATTACCCTAACCCGGTTTAAAAGAATAATTAGATGGGTTTATTATCCATACAAGTCAATCAAGTCGGACGTATAACAGTTGGCTGCGTTCACTTCGTTCACAATTTTAGCCAACTATTATCCGCCGCTTATTGGGGCGTTATGTTTCTAATTTCACTTAAGGAGATTATATGACATTGGATGAGTCAATTAAGCATTTAATACTACATAAAGACACATACATTTCTATATGTGCATTCATTATTGGTTTTATGGGGTGGTTAACGGCCCTATCTAGTAAGAAAATAGCTAGGCAAGCTAAACAAATAGCAGAGAAAGAGTTTAATGCCAAGGAGTCCAGATTTAAACTAAATATTAATGACAATTACAGGTTAAATTTTGACGATAGTTATTTGTGCTACAACCTACTGATAACTAGTAACTCATTAGTAAATGACGGTGTAAGTGCTGTTGAGCTGAGTGTAAAGTATAGAAACGATGTTGGTGAAATTAATGAAGTAATTCTGTCCCCGGAACATGAACTAATCAAGTTACCTGATGCTATGAAAGCGATAGACATACTACCTGATTCGATTAGTTTCTCTCCGAGAGAAAGCATAGCGGGATACGCTATATTCAAACTACCAAAGTCTATAGCTCTAACCTCTAGAATAGATTCAACAACAATTAATCTAATAAGTTCCCAAGGTCGAGCCATAAAAACTACTACGTATGCCATGAGGGTTTTAGAAAATGTTCAATAGAATAAAAAAAGCTCAAACAATTGGGATAGTATCGGACGGGATAATATCAAATATAGACATTAATGATGGGGCATTCCTGCCAGCGGTAGTTGTTCACCATAAAGCATCGTCAGAATTTACTGAACTCGTTAAAGTACATCAAGATTTGCTCTCAGGAGATTTAGTTGCAACTTGGGGCTGGCATCCTATTAAAAAATCACAAGTATTTCTTCAGCTAGAATTTAAAAAGCCAAGTTCGGCTAAAATAACGTTGCGTTTAGACGCTGCAGAAGAATTTAGTATTATTGAAGGGGTTTTATTTTCAAAAGTACTTTATATCATTTTAGGCGAACATGGTGATAAACCTTCTGCTGTATATGGCGATAAGCCTGCTTTATTAATAGAAGTGGCTCCTGAATTGATGAACGGTAAATGGAATTCAGTAGCTACGAAGGCAATTACTAAGAAGTTTTTAAAAAGTATGGGGAGTAAAAAGGAAGCAAAACTAGCGGCGATAGAACATATCAAATCAGTTAGGGAGTTTCTGGAATTTAATAGAAAAGCATGGCACCAAAAACTAAAGCAGGATAGTCTCGAAAAAGAAACATAACAAGAAACATAACAAGAGACTATGGCGTCAATAGCTAATTTTAAACTTTTGGCGCTTCCCACATTACTCCGTCTCTGAGCATCGAATTTAAGATCACAATCATCTTCCTGACACACGCAATAAGCGCTACTTTTTTCGGTTTCCCAGCAGCAACTAATCGCTGATAAGTTGATTTAAAAACAGGGTTTGATTGGATGGCTGACATCATCGCCATGTATAAAACGGTGCGTACTTGATGCCGCCCACCTTGAATTTTTCGAAGCCCTTTATAGCGGCCACTTTCGCGATTCATAGGCGCAACGCCAACCAATGCACCGGCTTCTTTATTCGACATATAGCCAAGATCAGGTAAGTTACTGATGATGGAGGCAGCGGCAATTTTACCAATGCCTTTCATGCTTTGTAGAATCGTGTTTTGGCTGAATATTCAGGGCATGATTCAATGAGTTTTAGAATTTTATTTTCAATTTTTTCAATCTGATTTTTAAAGGCCGTTAAAATAGGTTTGATGGTTGAAACCAGCTCTTTTGGTAAAATTTGCAGGCGGTTTTTTTCCATCCTTTGCATGACTAGCAGCTGATTTCTTCTGGCAACTAAATCACTCATAGTCTGCATGATGTCAGGCTTTAGGGTGGAAATAGTGGGTTTAATTGCCTCGCCATAATGTGCAATTAACTGTGCATCTAGCTTGTCGGTTTTGGCGCGTTGACCAATGGCACCAGCAAAGCGTTTTATGTGTATTGGGTTGGCAATGACAAAAGGTAAATTGGCCTTTGCACATGCAATAATAAAGGGCATTTCAAGGCGGCCAGTGGCTTCAATAATGATACGTTTTGGAGAGTGAATTTTGATTTTTTTAATTGCCTCAGCAATCCCTTTTTCATCGTTCTTAACGGTGAAATAGATATCAAGAGGGCGAATATAAATATCGAGTTGAAATTTTCCGGTATCGACACCGACATTAATGTTTTGATTAGTATTTGTTTTCATAATAAGCTAACTCTTGCTTGCATAATGCGGGTTCGAGACCCAGTAGACTATTCGAGTGTGATGCTTGGAGTCTTTGGTGGCATTCATTCTTGTTATCGGTCTCTCAACAGAGGAGCCATCACTCAATCGAACTACCACAAAAGAGAGCTTTAGTTGCAGCTAAAGCCTGGGTCTCACCTTACCCTAACCCGGTTTAAAAGAATAATTAGATGGGTTTATTATCCATACAAAGCGTTTAAGGCGGATTCACAACGCTTGGCAGTTTCAGTTTGAATCGGCTTTAGTGTTTACGGCACAATGGGTTAGGCTAGGTGGTCGCGTTGTTCACCACTTAACGCGGCGTTGAGGCTGTAGAATTACTCTTTTTTAAGAAAAACAGGCTGTTTTCTGGGTTCCAAATGCATTAGCTAATGCCTTAAATGCGCTTAGAGTTGATTACAGGAGCTCGTTTTTTAGTTAAATTTGGCTGTTGGAGTTTTTCTACAGTCTCGTTAGGAAAATGGAGGTAATATGAGCTTCAGAGTAGTAGAAGTTGTGGAATATCGAGATGAATGGGTAAGTGACTTCATTCGAGAAAAGAGAGTTATTCAGTCAGCGTTAAACTCTGACAATATTGTTGCTATTCATCATATTGGCAGTACTTCCGTAAAGGGTTTGTGTGCCAAGCCAATTATTGACATTCTTATCGAAGTGAAGAACTTTGAAGCTTTAGATGCAAAAACTGATCATATGAACTCAATAGGTTACCGGGCAAAAGGTGAGTATGGAATTCCAGGTCGTCGTTATTTCCAAAAAGGTGGAGAGCAGCTTACTCATCAAATTCATGCTTTTGTTTCAGGCTCAGAGGGAGCGAATAGGCATCTTGCTTTTCGTGACTATCTTATTGCTTTTCCATCAGTAGCTTTAGCATATGGTCGTCTGAAACAAGAAGGTGCAGCAATATGTAACAATGACATTGGTGTGTATTGTGACTATAAGGATAGTTTTATTAAAGAGCACGAAGCTATAGCGTTGAAGTGGAAATTTGCCTAACAAGATAATTGGACTCCCAACTTCTACACTGAAGTAGAAATTATTTCCGGAGTTCGATAGTGAATAAGTTAAGAATGGGTGTCGATTTAGCTCATAAATTAATACAAGTTTGTCGTTATACAAATAATAAAGTGCACTCAAATAATGAGATGACACTGCAGTAATTGAAAGAGTACTTAGTGTCACTCAGTCCTTCAGCGATTATTTTTGAGGCACTGTGCCAGTGCTAATTATTGGCATCAATTTGCAACTTCACTTGGCCATCATTCCTTACTAATATCAACGCGATTAGTGATGTCTGTTCGTCAAAATCAAAAAACTGTTCCTCCCCCGCTTTAGTGGACACCTCCTCATCACTGTGATTGTGAGTCTCTATTTTATTAATTTTTTTGTGTGTTGGTGGCTAGAACCACACCCGAAAGATGTGTGTTCATCGATTTAGGCTCCACGTCTAGGACTTATAAAATCACGGCTCAAGTGATCTGTTTGCAGAGTTTTAACCTGTAAACAAGTAGCCTTTGGAGCGCACGGTTTTAATGAGGCTCGGCTGGTTGGCATCAAGTTCTAATTTACTGCGAAGGGCTGAAATATAAATATCCACTTGACGGTTTTGACCATCGTATGCGAGGCCCCAAAGCGATTTAAAAATATAGTCTCGGGTAATCACTTGGCCTCGGTGTGCAATCAGCAGTAATAACAGGTCGTATTCTGGTGCGGCTAACTCGAGAAGTTGGTTTGCTTTTCGAACTTCTCGTTTATGTTGATTGATATCGATACCAATGAGTGAGAGATCTTGCTCTTGTGTGGGCGGGGAGTTGACTTCACGGCGCAATAACGCTCTGCATTTTGCTAAGAGTAGGCGTGGTTCGATGGGTTTGGATATGTAGTCGTCAGCGCCAAACTCTAAACCGAGCACTTGATCTATGGTATCGCCCCGTGCAGTTAACATGGCTACTTTGCCTGAAAAAGTGGGTTTGATTTGTTGAAATACTTGCATGCCATCAATATCGGGTAGCATTAGGTCGAGTAGCACGAGATCGGGTTGTTCGGCATTAATTTTCTCAACGGCTGTTTTGCCATCACTGATCACTGTGCAATTGAACTCAAATTGTTGAAAAAATGCTTGTGTTAAGTTCGCCAGTTCAAGGTCATCCTCAACGATTATCAGGTTATATTTATCCATTGATTACCATCTTAAAATTCAAAATTAAAGCCGAGTTTGATGCGTACAGTATTACTGTGAATTCCCGAGTATATATCTGATGAGCGCTCCCCCCAGTCGGCCGAAAGAAACGTCGCTAATTGTTCATTGATTTGATACTCAACCTTAGAGCCGATCCGCACACTTTTATCGATGGCGGCGAATTCACTTTTCTCATCGAGCCCATAAATTCTGGCTAAATCACTTTGATTGTAATTTTGTTGAAAAAAGTGCACGTAGCCTACCGCACTCCAATTATCTTGCAATTGATACACTAAGGCTGTTTTGACAATACCGCCTTGATAATTCAAGCCATCACTGGCGTCATTGTTTTTCAACTCGAATTGTACTTTAGCTAACAAACGATTGTTGTAAAAAAGTTTATTCCATTCGATGCCCGCCGCCCACGAAACATTATCAAACCCTAAGTTGGTATATGAGAAATCGCCAAATTTGACTTCTATGGTTTCAAAATGGCGATCCATGTATTCGCCATAAACATGCCATTCGCTACTTTGAAAAAAGACACGATAATCTAACTTTAGGGCGCTGGATTGGATTTGCGGTTGCCCGCCGCGAAATTGATTACGTTGCTCAAATTGCAAGGCGATTTCTTTATCGCTGGAAAATGGCCAATTAATTTCGGAATCGAACTTAAAGAGTAACTTGTCATATTCGCTAAAATCTGCGTTATCAATGTTACGGATCAAAAGGGTATTCTTCCAATTAACATCACTGCCAGCATAGTCGAAGTTAATTAAGGCGGTTGATTCAACAAATGCTGAGTTGGGTTTTTCGAGCAGGGGCGAGAGATCTAGGCCGATCTCTTCTGGCATGACGATTTCGCCATCTAAGCTATAAAGGAATCCTTTTTGCGAAATAAAATATTCTTTGCCATCAGGTAACTCAAAGTAAAAACTATCTAAAAATGGGTCATCATCTAAAAAGTAATCGCCAAAGCTAAATCTAACATTATCATCGTAGCCCATAGCGACTGATCCAATCAGCCCCCATTGATGATGAGGTGTTGGATTGGCGATTTGATCAAATTGCAGGTTGATTTCATTGAGTAAGATATCGATATTAAACTGCACATTGTCGGGTAAGTCGGGGGCGTTTTTTAGCGTAAGTAAATGTGACTGAGCTTCGGTGAATTTTGCCAATTGCATTTGTGTTAAAGCGAGTTCTAAGCGCACTCTATGCTGATCAGGCGTTTGCGTCAGTTGATAATTCAGCAGTGTTTCTGCCGCGGCCCACTCACCGCGTTCAATATGCTGCATGGCTTGCTCAAACATGTTAAGTGGTGCTGCTGTTGCACTCGTAACATGAGGCATGAAGTGAGTCATAAATATGACTGCGAAAGCGAAGGCGCGGAGTTTAATAGTCTTCATTGTTTTCAATCTCTTGTTTTACTTTTTCTTCAAGCGCTCTGAGTTCTTGTTTCATTTTTTTGATGTCTTTTCGTTTTTTATCTTCGTCGAGTGTGCTTTTAGCGGTGCTAGAAATACTTGTTGTATCATTTAATAAATTGCTTTTGTCTAGCTCACTAATCGCATGTTGTAATCGCCCCTTTATGCCGACGCCAAAACGTTGGTGTGGCTGATATTTTTTATTCCAGTCGCCCCAATCTATGGTTTTTTGATTGGGTTTAACGGCTGGTGACTCTTTTTCGGCTGGCTTTTTATCAGAGCCACTTGTTTGTGTGGGTTGGGCAAACAGATTATTAACGCCTAGCAAGCTCACTAAAATAATGAGCACTCGTATGCTCATGGTGTACCACCTAGTGGATAAGTGAACGAAATCCGAAAGTGTGCGCCTATTGGGCTCTCGATTAACTCAATCTCTGCCTGATGCTGTAGAGTAATTTGTTTGACTATCGCAAGGCCTAAGCCATAGCCGCTGGTGTTGTTACTGCGGCTTTGATCTTGTTGGTAAAAGGGCTCAAAAATATGCTGTTTGCTGCATTCATCCACCCCTGGACCATCGTCGATAATATCAATCATCTTTGTGCGCTCACGTTGAGTGAGTGAAACGGTGACCTGAGTCGTTGCAAACCGAGCCGCATTATTGAATAAATTCTCTAACATGCGGGTGAATAACTGTTTATTGATGAAAGTAGAAGTGCGTTGTTCGTGATTGAAAATAAAAGTGATTTTAGGAAAAACAATTTTCATTCCATCAAGGATGGTTTCAATTAAGCCAGTCAGATCAACCGGCTCCTTTGCCACTGTATGGTTTTCAGATAGTTTTTCGTAACTGAGTAAATCACCAATCAATAGATTGAGCTGGTTAAGATCTGCTTTGGTTTGCTCGATTAAGCAGTTATCGGCACCGACTTGAATACTTAAGGCTTCTAATCTGAATTGTGCTTTTGATAGGGGAGTTCTTAAATCATGAGAAACAGCACGAAACATGTGATCTTTTTGTTTGATTAAGCGAGTAATACGCTGGGCCATTTGATCGATTTTCCAAGTTAATTGGTTAATCACATCGAGTTGCTCTGGCATGTTAGGAGCTTGGATTAATTCTGGCTCTATTGCATCGACTTTATGTTGAATATAAGTCAGTCTATTAACGATTAAACGGATAATGAGCATTATCAGTATCGCGAGTGTGACTAATACGGCTATGAAACCCGACACTAATAACCAATTAGGGTATTGTTCAAATATGTTGATCGTACCAAGCTTGAGTAAATCTGGTGAGTTGCCCCAAGGCGCGTACACATCAAACGATAAGCTGCTATCGAATTTCGTTTGCCACACAATGACCATTTCGCCGCGGGTTAAGCGTTCTATTTGTTCACTATCGAAGGGGTGATCTGCACTGTTAACTCGGTTAATCGGATAGTGAAACTCCTGACTGATTATTGGATAGATGGTTTGTCTGTCTTGTGCGTTATACAAGCCTAGTTCGTTTAACAGTAAAAACGCCGTACCAGTTGCAAGCTGTTCTGTGATGCCATTGATAGCCATGTTGAGTTGTTGTTGAGCATTAATGGGGTAGCTGATCACATAACCATTTGATGCATGGCGACTTGCTGTAATGTTAACGTGACTGAGTGTGGGTTGCTGCTTAGTTGTCCAAAGGCTCACATCCATCAACGATGCGACTAGCTCCAGCCAACGCTCGCGATCGGCATCATTTTTTTGTCGATTCACCCCTTGCTTGAGCAAATACAAAGTCCCTGATAGCTGTTCAGTTAAATGCTGCTGATAACGGTGGTGATTTATCTCTGAAAATACGAAATAGGTCAGCAATAAAACCAGGCTTATTGCGATAATGACTGAACCGTAAATTCGTAAGAATAGCGTATGCAAATGTTCTCCTCGCGTTATCAGCAGTGTGACAGTTAATCTGGCTTATGTAATTTCTTTTCGCCCCTTTTTGGGGGGGCTTGTTCATAGAGTGGGTTCAGTACGTTCACTTTATCAATGGTGAGGCCGGTTTGTGGCAACTTAAAGCTAACAGGGTAGGCTCTGGGCATCGCTCGACATAAATCGCGTTTAAGGCGCTTTAATGCGAATTCATTAGTGCCTTTGTGTATTTGATGAATGAGCTCAAAATCGTCTTTGCTGGTGCAGCCATGTGATTTGACAATAAACGAAATAGAATCGGCTTTGATATCAACACTATAAATGTTTTCGAGGCTCTCGCGCTCTGCCGCGGTCATTTTATCTGATAGCGCTGTGCTACTACATCCTACAATCACTAATGTTGATAACGTCATAAAAATAGCGAGGTGAATTTGCTTCATAATCTTAAAGCCAGCGCTCGGCACTGGCTACTCCAAGTGTGAGTTAAACTAATTTTCTGCGTGTCGCAAAAACCAATCCTACCAATAATGCAATAATACCGGTACTGCCGCTACTACGCTTAGGCTTTTTATTAATGGTGACATTCACAGTTTTACTGCTTGTTGCGCCATATGTATCGGTGACTGTGACTTTAAAGGCTAATGTTTTGGCTGTTTTATAGGCCGGTGCTGTTAAGTTTATTACCGCTTGAGTTGCATCAGGCAAAGTAATTTGACCTTGAATGACTTCCCATTGGTAGGTTAAGTTATCGCCTTCGGCGTCTGTACTGTCACTTGCATCTAAGACAAAACTTTTTTCTTCTTCAACACGGATGCTGGCTTGTTTCACTTTGCTCTGCGGGGCGGTGTTTTTCAGTACCGTTGACACTTCATCCAGATACGCTTTATCGTCACCAATAGCATCAAAATCGGCTTGGTCCTTGCTGTAAATGAAAGCAATACGGTCAATGCCTTCTTTGAGCGTGATTTCTTGGCTGGCGAAGTCAGTTGTTTCAACCCCAGAAGCACGCAATACCAGCTCATTATTATGGCGGATCGTTAAGAAATCCCAATCGGTTTCTGATGACACTAAGTGTTTAAAGTTGAATTTTTCAATGCGGTCATTTTCAATTGTTGCCAGTAACACACTGTTTTGGAAATGAGTAATGTCGCCGCTTGCTATCGCAGAATCTCCTTGCGATGTTTTGCTTGTTTGTACGTGCCAAGCAACATCACCGCCACTCCACCAGTGCACAAAATCATTATTGCTGCCTACAATGTTATTCATGTTTTCTGATGATTGCTCGAGAGCATTGGCTGAAAAAAGCATGACAGCTTCTTTATTGATGGCATCGTTGGTCTTCACTTTTAATAGAAATTCGCCTTCAGTTTCCGTGCTTGTTTTAATCCGTACGATAATGTCGCATGTTTGATTAAAGGCCAGTGTTTGTCCTTCACATTGGTTTTGTACCACTTGTGCTAACTCTAAACCTTGGCTTTCTTCGATCATGGCACTGGTGACCATAAAGGTGTCTGCACCAACATTCTTGATTGTAAAATGCTTTTGCTGGTCGAATGTGTGTTCTACGTAACCTTGATGATTAATTTGCAGATAAGACACCCCAGATTTTTTTGCTTCAACCCAATCGTTAAATTTTGACACTCGTGCATACACGCCCGGTGCGTTGGGGGCTGCACACCCATCACCAAAACTGACAACCCCAGCCTGATACCATTCTTGTTGATGTTTAAAAATAAGCGGGCCACCACTGTCACCTTGGCACGAGTCTTTTCCACCTGCAACTAAGCCTGCACAGATCATATTATCAGTAATGCCGGTTTCGCCATCTTGGGTGTAATCGGCGATACATTGCTCGCGGTTGTAAAGCGGTACCGTCACCTCTTGTAAAATCTCAGGGTATTCAGGCGCCGCTTGGCTGTCTGGATTCATATTTCCCCAGCCCATAACAATCAATTCTGAACCGTCTGTTAAGCCCGCTTCAATTTCTGGCGTGATCAGTTTAATGGGGGTAATACCTGTTACTTCTTCGGTGAGTTCAACAATGGCGATATCATTGTTAAGACCGATATCAGCATAATTTTCATGCAGATAGATTTGCGCAACGCTAAAACGTTTACCTGACTCAGGTTTTGTTGTGTCGTGACCGCCAATCCAGACATGCATATTTTGAGCTGTCGCACCTTCAATACAATGGGAAGCTGTCAATACATAGCGCCCGCCAATATATGATGCACCACAAAATGGTGATATTTCATCTTCTTGAGCTGAAATTAGCGACGTCATAAAGGGATAATCACCTGCAACAGCAGGCTTGCCGTCAATAATGCGTGGGGTGAATTGATTTAACGACTTTGCATTGAAGCCCGCTGTTTTAGCAGCCACAGCAATGGAGGAATTAAGCATAGCAACACTTGCAAGCGTTAACGATACAACAAATTTGTTCATAACATTTCCTATATTTTTTATGGTGTCTTGACTGTATTAGAAACGTTTTTACAACATGACAATATTTAAGAATTGTAGTTTTATGTAGTAAAAAGTTGGCTTATGTAGTGCCGTTGCATCTGTAGTGGCCGATTTAACTTTATGAAATGATAAAACTGTCAGGTCAGTGTGCTGGATAGCCAGCGTTTAGTGCCTGTTATAGCCTTTGGTGATTCAACTCATTAATCGCACAATTTACTATTCGCCAAAAAATCTAGTTGCGCAGCGCTTTTTTGCTCGCCTTGGTTTTATTGAAACGGGCATGGATGAACAAGACGAAGATATGCTGGCCGTTATCAGTATTTAAGAGCGCGGTTTGTCGGTTTTTGGTTAGATAGATGAGTGCTTAATAGATGAGAGTCAACATTGCACACAGTTTGTACAATGTTGACGATTATCGTTTATTTAATGGTTGAGTAACACAGAAGGGGAGTTCATCTCGAGGTCGTCACCATCTCCACCTTTTGCCTGGGTGACATCAATGACCACTTTAGCAGGCTCAGATTCATTCCCTTTTACGTCAATAGCAATGACTTCAAGGTAAATGGTCTTCAAATTGATCTGAGAGTTAAGGTAGACACTGTTCGACAATATGACCTCTCCATGTTGATTGATTGTTATCCCCATTAACGTTTGCGAACTGAGGTAATATTCAGCGACAGCATGGTCGAAGTTCGACTCTGTGATTTTTAGCTGACCAATGAGCGTACCGCTTGGCGCATTGCTGGCAACATTAAAGTACGCATTTTCTAGCTTTGGTGCGTGAATGTCTGGAAATGTTGCGAGCCTCTCAATTGGCACAACTTGTAAAACATTGTGTGCAGCGCTTAATACAAAGCTCTGCGATGCTTCAACAACGGCTTGTTGTCCTGGCTCTAAAACAGAGATGGGTTGTTTATTTTGAGGATCAGTCAAGGAGACGCCAGTCATCGTCGCAAATTTTGCACTCCCTAATACGCTGTCGGTTGTTTCATAAATACCAAGTTGGTAACTAGGATACCCCACCGAGGCTTCGATTGTTAATTCACTTCCTAACTCAGCATCATAGAGACCAATTAAGTCACTACAGGCAGAAAGCGTAATTGTGTCAGAACCATACGAATGATACATAGGTGATAGATATGCCCAATTTGGGCTGCCATCTTTCATAGCACCAGAAACCGTTCTGACTCGGCCTTTAACCTGAGCGTATTGACCCACATCATTATAATTTGACAATGCATAGTCATAGTGATTGTCGTTATCAATATCAACATTTAACATGACGCCAATTTGACGAAGATGATTGATTTGATCTCTTAGTTTTATCGAGGCCGTAATGAGCAAGCCAGAATTACAGTTACTGGCTTCAATCGTATTAAACGTTGTGGCGAGTATATTAAATGGTTTTTCATCCTTAGATGCTTTCTTTCCTTGAGCAACAAGTTGTTCAGTAATAAGCCTGTGTGTTGTTGAGCTTGTATTGGTCACAGCCCAGTGTGTCACTTCTTCAACACTGGTGGTATCAAGAGCTAACGAAGGCTTTGCTTTAGGTAAAATGTGATACACCAAATGCAGATCGTTGTCTTGTTCTGTCGATAAGTCATTAAAAATTAGTGCGCCATCAAACTCGACATTTGTGAGTGCAGAAAAGAGTGCTTCGCCTTGTTCAGTTGAGTATGGGTTTTCTAACGTCCAGCTTGGTAATTTACTCGGGTCAATTCTAAGGCCGACATCAAAGTTAGTCATTTGCCCTGGTGAAACAGTGACGCTTTGCGGTAGGTCCCAAGTTAACGCATTACGCGCTTGGTCGTTGTCATACCGAGAAGTAACACTTAAATAATAAATCTTTTCTTCAGTCGAAAAGTTTTTAATTGTCACTGTTTTTTTAAAGGTTGAGACTTCGTCTAACACTTGTAAGCCATAAGATAACGCGGCTTGTTTTGTGTCGTATTGTTCATCATGAACCCAGGCTGCTACGGGGAGGTTTATCGCTTTTTCTACATCGACTAACCCAGCGCCGATTAAACTAATTGGGGCCAGTTCCGAGGCTGGAAGTGAATCTGAAGGTGCATTTGTGACCATAAGATTGGCTGAGTTCATTAACGTTGCTTTAATTTCAAACGCATTTCGCTCTGGTAGGGCTTCGCGTACTAAGGCAACAGCCCCAGCGACTAGTGGGGCAGAAAACGAAGTTCCCGTATTTGGTGCGAGTTGGTTTAGGCTACCTGTTTCAGCTAATAGGATATCCGTGCCCGGTGCCGTGATCTCTGGCTTTAATAAGCCATCCATAGAAGGGCCGCGAGAGGAAATAGACCCAACGGCACCATTTGTTTCTTTCATAGTGGTAACAAAGCTAAATGAGGGGCGCCTATTTTGAGATAATTGTGTTTTTAAATACTGGCTATCTTGCAAGGTGACTGAAATGACTCTGATAGTGATGTCATTTGTATGAGCCCTTGCACTCATCGTGGGGGGAGTTCCATCCCGATCATTGGCAATAATAACGAACGCAGCACCGCGTTGTTGTGCTCGAAGCACTTTATCAACAAAACTACAGGAGCCTCGATCTATTAATACTGCTTTGCCTGTAAAGTCGGTCGATTCAGCAAAATCGACACAGGCTTGTTTATTCAAGTTAGGATGAACAAGGTCGATATCGTCACTATTGAGCTCAAATTCCCCTTGCAAACCAAAGGAAGCTAAACCAATTGTTGTTTCTTCGCCGCCAATGATAGCGCTTGGGACAGCAACCATTGCTGTCGGGTGGGTCATTGCCCCAACAGAAAGCACATTGGGAGTTGAACTTGGTTCAGATACAACAAATGGATAATTACCATTATTCCCAGCCGAAGCAACGACGTTAACACCTAATTTCATCGCTCTTTGCAATAGATATTGTACACCAGAGAGCTTGAGTGATTGACCGAATTCACTACCATAGGAGAGATTGATCACATCAACGCGATCAGCAATATTTCCATCGCCATTGGGATCCATAGCGGCTTCTAAGGCCAACGCTTGAGCAGAACCTGAACACCCTGCTGCGCACACAGAATAGGCGATAAGAGAAACATCAGGCGCGACGCCACTTATTGCATGAGAGACGGCGGTGCCATGAGATGTTTTTTCGCTGTTTGGATCTGAAAGAGGCGCAGTGGGGTCATTTTCTATTGGATCATCATCATATCTAATAAAGTCAGCTCCTCCGATAACTTGACCTTGAGGCCATGCAACACTAGTCGGATCTGATTGTGCTTCATCATAAGCTGCTTGGGTACCAGCACCTCCAAAAACAGAGTGAGTGTAATCGAGCCCAGTATCGAGAACCGCTACAGTTTGTGTTGCGCCAGTCGCAATATGATTGGCCACAATCGGTGCGGCTTTAATGTATTTGACTGAAGCATCAATGTGCAACTGGTTGTCATATAAAGGCAAGATGCGCTCAACACGTGGGTTTTTTCTAAGTTCTGTCAAAGTTTGCGGCTTTGCATGGATGATTATGCTGGGCGCAAGTAATGTAGTACGACCAAAAATCGAGGCTGTAGTATCTAGCCTAATTAACTCGTTTGTTAATGATTCTTGGCTTTGTTTAATAGCCGCGAGGCGCGCAGATTTTTGCTGAGTATTCTGCCCGTCTTGCATCATTAAATCATTGGGTGACTCTGTCCTTAAAATGACCATAAAGGCAGAGGGAGAAATTTCAATTTCGTTGTGACTAAAAGGCGTCACTGGGTAATCACTAAATTTGTTGGCAGGTTCGTGTGCTAAAAGAGTATGACAGCTAACAAACAGTGCCCCTGACACGACTAAAGAGAGTCGTGATTTATTGAATATTCTTTGGTACATCCAAGCTCCAATTTTTATTTTTAGTTTGTAGTGAGTGCGGGGAAGTTTTTAGTATAAAAATAGGGGGACAAGGTACAGGATATATAAGGTGAACACAAATTATTAACATTAAATTTATGGATTATTTCGTTCTTTTTCAGTGATGTGGGTCAGTTTGCTGAAATTAATCTCTGTTTAATCAATTTTTAATTTCATGTAGTGCGCTTGTGTGGGCGTAAATTTGAAGGTAATGAAGTACAGCCAATGCATAACAGTGATATACGTTGGCTGCACTCGTTGGGTGTTAGCGATTAAAAGCGATAACGGACATTAGCGCTGACAGTGCGGCGCTGGCCATAAAAACAATCGCCACGGTACAAACAGCTGGTGATGACTGTTTTGTCAGCAAGGTTATCAATGTTAAGGCTTAAATCAAATTGATCGAATTCATAACCTAACATCAAATCAAACAAGGTGTAATCGTCGGTTGTTTTTGTACTGTTTAACGATTGGCCCATAAAGTTAATATCGCGGCTGCCATCGTAAGTTTCACCGACATACCTAAAACCAGCGCCTACTTTTAAACCAGGTAACCATTGCTCTGGGCGGTAAGTAACCCAAGTGTTGAGCATGTGCTTAGGAGTGGCAGAAAGCGGGGCGGTATTAGTCAATGCTTGGCTTAAATACTGAGTCTGACCTGTTAAGTACAAGGCGATTAATTCATTCAGCGATTTGTCCGAAGTATGCTGTTCAGAGGTGGTGTATGCATATGCCGAATACACATCGACGTGCTCAAATTCAAGTTGCGCTTCAATTTCTACCCCTGAGATATCAACACTGCCATCTTGTACTGTTACTTCAGGTGAGACGCTACGAGTACGATTTTTGTCTGTGATATCAAAATATGAGGCTGTAATTAAATGCTCAGTACCCTGTGGCTGATATTTAACACCGAACTCAATTTGTTCTCCTTGCTGGGGTTTAAAGCTACCACCTTGAGGGCGCTCGCCATAGATAGGTAGGAAAGACTCTGAATAACTGGCATAAGGGGCGATCCCATTTTCGAAGCTGTACAAGATCCCCAAGCGACCCGTTGTAGCACTTTGAGTTAATTCTTCCGCATTAGGTCGATTATTTTGGCTGGTGACTTCATCATAACGAAGCGCGGCACTTACCGTCCAATGGTTAAATTGAAGATTATCTTGTATGTAAATACCTATTTGTTGATCGTTGTTTGAAGGGGTATCAACAATGAGATCGGCGGTCGGTAAAAAGCCGGTTTGGCCATAGGTTGGGGTGTATAAGTCGAGCGCTGTATTTACTTCAATTCCAGTATGCGCTTTGATTGCACCTGGAGTGAGGTAAACACGATCTGTGTCGGTATCGACATTCTGATAATCAACCCCGACGACTAATGAGTGTTCGACGCTGCCAGTGTCAAAATGACTATAAAGGCGTAAATCAGACGTGAAGGCATCGGCTGTCGACTCTTGTAAGCTGAAATTACGTACTAGGGTGCGTTTATCGGCTTGGAATTTCGGTGGCCATGCATACATCGTGAAGTAAGATGCGTCGCTGGAGACTTTTCTTGCAGACCAACTGACTGAAAATACATCATTAATGGTGTGGTCGATCATTAGGGTGAGTGCACGTTGTTCCGTATCGTATTTATCCCAGCCGGGCTCGCTTACAAAACGTGATGAGTCGATTTGGCCATATTGAGCAGGTAAAATAGTCCCTTCATGAGGAAAGAATTGGGTACTTGAACCCGATTCATTTTTTTGAAAATTAGTCAGCACAGTCAGGCGTGTATCATCATTAATTTTCCAGACTAAACTTGGCGCAAATAATAGCGAATTATCATCGACATAGTCAGTTTGTGTCTTACTGTCGCGCGCCAAAGCCACAAAACGGGCTAACACTGTGTCGTCTTCGTTTAAGGAGGTGTTAAAGTCAGCGGCTAGTTGTTTACGGTTGAAGTTACCCAATTGGGCCCAAATCTCACCGGAGGTTTGTTCGTGCGGGCGCTTACTGACTGAGTTTATGATCCCACCTGTTGAGCCTTGACCATAGAGCATCGAAGAGGGGCCTTTGAGAATTTCAATGCGCTCCATGTTATAGGGATTGGCACGCACGTTGTTGTAGTGGCCAAACATCAATTGTAAGCCATCTAAATATTGATTGGGCGCAACGCCACGAATAGTCGACCAATCACCACGCGTATCAACACCATACGGGCCGTTATATACGCCAGCAACATAGCCAATCGCATCTTGTAACGTTTCAGCCCCTAAATCGGCGATTCGCTTTGAGGTTAATACTGAGACAGAAATCGGCGTTTCAATAATGGGCGTATCTGATTTACTTGCAGAAGCGCTGGTGTAAGAAATCAATCCTTTAGGGCTTACGGTAATGGTCTCGATTTCTTCTTGGCTTGCTTTTTTTATGGCGTCTTGAGCAAACGATTGACCCGACATCGCCAATAAAGAAGCGAGCAGGAGGTGTGGATATTTTAATTTTAATTTTAAATTATTCATGAGTCATTTTCTGGTTAGAGTAAATATTCGATGCGCATTGTAATGGTAATGATACTGATTCGCAATTGTGATTATTGCTTTTATGTGTTTGATATTATTGAGTGGTTAGTTGCATGCGACGATTTAAGGCAAAAATAGAAAAGTAAGGATTACGTGGGTGCTGATGTTGATTACGCTATTGGCTTGTTGTCAGAATGTGTTAGTGTGATTGATGTTTTGTCACAGAGACTTAATAACACGAACCGAGCATTAAAAACACATTTGTGCCCGAAACAGCTTTTTATCAATGAGTAATGACAGTATGGCTAAAATCTTATCATCCCATTCACACCCGTCAGGTTTTACCTTAATTGAGCTCATCATTGTTATTGTGATTCTGGGGGTGCTAGCTGTGACGGCCACCCCTAGATTTTTGAATCTGCAAGATGATGCAAAAACGGCCGTGATCCAAGGTGCCCAAGATGCAATGAAAACGGCTGTTGCCATTTTCAAGGCAAAAAGCCTGACAGCAGGGGATGGTTTTACCACAGTAGTGGAGTTTTCAGGAGTGAAGGGAAGTCATCATCAGCCGTATGCCGCAACAGGTACAGCTGGTGGATTTGCTATTGATTACTCTTCTGCACCTGAGATATTTGAAGCGGCAGGCCTGAATGTGGAAGATTGGCGTTATCGGATTTATCTCGACAATGGCAGCTACGCGGTGGTGGCAACGCCTAAAGGTACTTTGCCCCAAGCACAGCCTTCTGAAGCACAAGTCAAAGCGACTCAATGCTACTTTAATTATCATTGGAAAATATCCGGTCAACCGGACATCAGTGTTATAACTTCGGGCTGCTAAATCTGCAGTACTATCGACCACATCATTAGCAGCGCACCAATAATTATCGTGATACGGTCACATTATTTAATTTTGAGAGTGGGGTTTTTAAACGGACCTTTTCACCGTCGCGAAGGTTTTCAGCCCCTCGAATGACGACGTGTTGACCGACTTGTAAATCGCCAGTCACCTCAATGTAATCATAAAAACCGCTACCAGGGATCACGGTGATGTGTTTATTGTTCAGCTCAGCATCAATTACGTTCACATACATTTTATCTTGGCGCAAAATGAGGGCATCGCGATGCACGGTGATGGCTTGATGGCTATCACTGCTGGCGATGGCGACTCTGACTGCGCTGCCGATAGGGATCGCATTGTCTGTAAGTGCGACGCGAAGTTCCATGGTGCGGCTGCGTTCATCTCCGACAGGGATCAAAGCGCGAATGGTCGAGTGAATTTGCGTCGTTTTTTGTCGGATAACGACTTTATCTCCAATGGCATTAAATTGATTGTGTGCCAAAGGAGCATTGGCTTTGACTTCTAGATCTTGCAGGCTGACCAAACGAAGGGCAGTCGTGCTGGTTTGGCTAAATTCACCGACTTGTTTAAAGCGCTCGACGACCGTGCCGTTAAATGGCGCTCTTAGGGCAGTTTTAGCCAGTTGTAATTCAATCCGCTGTAAGCTGATCTTTGCTTGCAATAAGTCTTGCTTAGCCATGGCAAGATCGGCTTCTTTGGCATCGAGAGAATCTTGCGCTGCATTTTTTCCAAGTTTTTCGAGACGTTGTTGTTGGCGTTTGAGTAATGCAACGCGGGTGTCCAGCTGGCTAACCGTGGCCTCTGCTTGCTGTTGTTCAAGTTGTAAAAACGCGTCGTCTAACTTTAAAATGACATCGCCTTTGCCAACTCTATCACCTACTTCAGCCACCCATTTGATCACCCCAGAAACCTCGGTGGTTAGGCGTGAGTCAAAACGGCTCACTACCGTGCCAGGGATCCACATTTGTTCGGCAATTTGGGCTTGTTCAACATCACTGATTTCGACCAAAGTGGCGGGTGGCTCAGGGTTGTCGGTTGCATAGGCGATTGTGCTCGATAAACACAGCCCTAATATAATTGATTTAATTAATAACAGTTTCATTGTTCGCTCCTAAACATGTGATGCGTGTTGAGTTGGCTGCGTGTCACTGTTGTGTTTTTGCGCGACCGGTTGACGGTTAAATTGTGTTAATAATGCAGGTAAAAGTACTAAGGTAAAGAGTGTAGAGAACACCATGCCACCCACAATCACCGCAGCCAGTCCGCGGTAAATGACGCTGCCTTCACCCGGCATGATTAATAGTGGCAACATGCCAAAAATACTGGTAAGCGTGCTCATAAAAATTGGACGTAAACGGAGCAATAACGCTTGTTCTACCGCATTTTCACGGCTCAGACCTTCACGCTCGCCTTGGCGGGTTTGATCCACTAATAAAATGGCATTATTGACCACTAAACCAAGCAAAATGATAAAGCCAATCATGGTTAATAGATCGAGGGGTTGGAAGTTTATCAAATTCATTAATTGCAGCGCTAACACCCCTCCGACAGTCGCCAATGGAATAGATAATGTCACCATTAAGCTGTCTTTAAGTGATTTAAATAAACCCGCCATCAGAATAAACAGTAAACCCAGTGCAAGCACAAAATTTTGCCCCATGGTGCTGATTGATTGCTTGAGGCTATCGGCACTGCCGCCATAATTGATAGAGCCATCTGCGGGCATCATCGCTTTGATTTGTGGTTCGATTTCTGTTTCGATAATCGTCATGGCTTGTTGAAGTGACATATTCTCAGGCGGATTCACAAACACGGTAATCGTGCGGCGTCGGTCAATCCGTTGGATCCGAGATGGGCCGACAGTACGGGTAACATCGACTAACTCACCTAATTGCACCACATCACCGCTAGGTGTGCTGATAGGTGTTGCGGCTAATTCTTCGGGGTTTTGCCAGCCTTCGGCTTTAAAAATCATATCGAGACGTTTATTGCCATCGAAGTATTCACCAACAAACAATCCTGTGCCCATGGCGCGTGTAATTTGCGCCAAATCATTACGGGTAAAGCCCACTTCCATCATACGGCGATCGTTGGGGATTAAGCGTAGTTCTGGCTCGGCGTCTTGTGTGCCTGGATTAACATTGATGTTACTGCCAACAAAACGTTTTTCTAAAATATCGCGGGTTTTTTCGGCGACATCGGCCATGGCTCGGGTATCTTTACTTTGTAAATGAATAGCCACGCTGCGCCCTGAGCCTAGGCCACCAAACAGGTTTCCTTGTTGAGAAAATACGCGCGTATCAGGCAGGTCGATAAGTATTTCTTCTCGCATTACGCGCTCTAACTCTTTGACTTGAGATTGATCTTTGGCGCGCACACCTAAGTTAGCATTACCCGGGAAGCTTAAAATATAATAATTTTTGAGTGCCGGCTCTTTGGTGCCATCCATATATGGTTGCAAACGCTCGACGAGCGGTTTGATGTATTCTTGCTCAACAAACTGCTGGTTTGAACCTGTAGGTAAGCGTACAAAAGCATCAACGGCATCGCGTTTTACAGGGGGTAAATAATCAAGTGGTGGCAGTAACCAGATTGTCACCGCTATTGGTGCAGCCATCAGCGTAGTGATAATAATCACGCGTTTTTTAGTTGTATTTGTGCATGCCATAATTTTACGGGCAATGCTTTGCCAAAGATGAGCAAAGCGGTCAGTTTGCTCTGTGTGCTGTAACCAGCGTTTTGCAGCCACAGGCAGCACAGCAAGTGCAACTAACATAGAAATAAAAACTGCAATCGCAATAGTTAATGCTAAGTCGGCAAAAAATTGACCAGCGACATCTTTCAAAAAAATGACTGGAATAAAAATGGCGATGGTGGTGACGGTTGAGGCCATTAATGCGCCAGCAACTAGTTGCGTGCCTTGTTTGGCTGCTTTTTCTGTGCTGAGTCCTTTGCTTTTTAAACGGACAATGTTTTCAAGCACCACAATGGCGGCATCGAGCACCATTCCGGTCGCAAAGGCAAGCCCAGCGAGTGATATCACATTGAGCGAACGGCCAGTGATACTGAGCACAATAAATGTGCTCATTATCGAAATAGGGATCGCCATTGCGACAATTAATGTGGCACGGCGCTGACGTAAAAACCACCAAAGTACCCCGACGGCCAGTAAAATCCCTAAAATCAAGTTGTTAGTCACTAGGCTAATTGCACGGTAAATAAATACTGACGCATCGAATGATTGCTCCATGGTCAGTTGTTCAGGGGCTAATACTTGGCGGCGAATATCGGCGACTTCGGCCTTGACGAGCTCGAGTGTCGCCAGCACGTTGGCGCCACTTTCGCGGTCAATACGCACAGACATAGCAGGATTACCATTTTGGACGGCACTGCCATTGGCTTGATCTCGTGCAATCGAAATCGTTGCAATATCGTTGAGTTTAATAGGCTTACCATCGCGCCATTCGAGTACTAAATCACCGAGCTGAACGGGATCAAAACGCCCCGCAAACCTTAAGGTGTAACGCCTACGACCAATGTCTGCATAACCACCAGAAGCATCATTTGCAGCGCCAATTAATCGGCTGACGCCGGTTAAGCTTATACCTAGCTCAGCTGCGCGGTAGGCATCAAACTCAATTTGTAGTTGCTCAGTTGTGTTGCCTGTTTGCAGTTGAACTCGTGCTACACCCGGAATGCTTTCGATACGAGGGCGGATATTGTCATCAAAAAAACTGGCGTATTCTGAAATTGGTTTGTCATTGCCGGGCAGGGCTTGTAAGAAAAAATAAGTCAGTGCCGGCGCGCCGCCATTAAAGCCACCTAAACTGATCACGGGGGGGTTAACGTCGCGAGGTAAAGGTGGTAAGCGATTCATCCGACTGATAACTTCTATTAGGGTTTTATCCATGTCTGCTTCGAGAGAGAATTCAAGATTAATGAATGAACTACCCGCATTTGCGAATGTAATTAGGTTGGTCAAGCCGGGTAAACCTTGTAAGACTTCTTCTTGTGGCTCAAGGATTTCAGATTCCATTTCACTTGGGGATGCTTGACGCCAGTTAGTGAAAATGGTGATTTGCGGGCGTTCTATGTCAGGAAAAAGTTGAATGGGTAGTTTATTAAAACTGATCCACCCTAACACCAAACACAGCGTAACAATAATTGCGACTGTGGCGGGGTTTTTAAGTGCTGCCGTTGTTATGTTCATTTGGTTTCCTTGTTTGGTGAAGTCATATCAACACACTGACTATAGAAGTAAGTTAGTCGCAATTTGTTGGGAAATAGTTTAACCCGCAGATAAACACGATAGGCTACAAACAAGCTGTTTTGCGTAACAAAGTGTGTATTTTCACCACTTTTCGACATACCAAGTTAACATCTTGTAACTAACTGGTTGCAAAGATGTGCTTAATTACACGAGTGAGATTTTAAGCCGAGGATTTAGGATAGTTTGACAATTTTGTTTGCCTGACACGATCGTTAACATCTTTTTTAATTTACATGAAATAGCGTGAAACAAGCCTAAATTTCAAATCTAAAAGTGACTCTGCCATGATTTTTGTGAAGGATATAAGCCCTGAACAATCGTTTATCTGACTAGAACAGACCATTCAGGCGTGACAGTGCAGCAAGAAAGTAGTCAAGGCAGGCTTTATGAGCCGGGATGGGCCACTGACGATAAAATTAAGTTTATCCATTGTTGTGATCGGACATTAATTTTAAACCCACACACTTTTATTGTTTTTAAACTAGATAAAGCACTGAATATAAATAAGTTTATTGTCTTGGCCTGTTTTATAAAACGCCATTTTATTCAGCGACAACGTGAAAATTGAGCAAAAAAGTATGCACTGAAACATTTTTTAACCACTTTTTATTTGTGTTATGGTGTGCTGGTGATGTATAACACATGTATTGTTTTTAATATTCAACAAGGAAAGCGGGTATGACTCCTCAGTGGGATTCAGAAAAACCTATCTATTTACAACTTTATCAGCAAGTGATAACGCGTATTTTAGATGGCCATATCAAAGAAGGTGAAGCCTTGCCTTCGGTTCGAACCGTAGCTGCTCAGTATCAAGTTAATCCGATTACTATTTCCAAGGCATATCAAATGTTGCAAGACGAAGGCTTCGTTGAAAAGCAGCGGGGAAAAGGACTCTTTGTGATGGCAGGTGCGCAAGATCACATGTTAACGCGTGAGCGAGAAAGCTTTTTAACCCAACAATGGCCAGAGGTGGTCAAGCAAATAACCCGACTCAAGCTGTCAGTAGAACAGTTGTTACAACAAAGCAAGGAATCATCACTATGAATCCATTAATAACGATTCGTGATTTGAATAAATCATACGGTAGAAAACAGGTGTTGTCAGACATCAATTTAACTTGTCAAGCAGGGCAAATAATCGGGTTAGTTGGACCAAATGGTGCAGGTAAAACTACGTGTTTACAGGCCTTACTCGGTTTGACTGACTTTAGCGGTGAGATAGATGTACTGGGTCATCATCCGCAAAAAGATCGGGTCGCGATGCTGGAAGACGTTGCTTACATCGCCGATGTAGCGATTTTGCCCCGCTGGTTAAAAGTGTCGCAAGCGCTCAGTTACATGAATGATATCCATAAAAATTTCAACTTAGAAAAAGCGCAGGCGTTTTTAGCCAAAACTAACATCAAAACCAGCGATAAAGTCAAAGCCTTATCGAAGGGCATGATCACGCAACTGCACTTAGCACTGATTTTAGCCATCGATGCCAAAGTGTTGATATTAGATGAGCCAACCTTAGGGCTGGATATTCTCACGCGCCGACAATTTTATACCCATTTACTCGAAGATTTTTATACCGAAGAGAAGTGCATCATTATTACCACCCACCAGATTGAAGAAATCGATCATATTTTAACGGATGTGGCGTTTATTCAAGATGGCCAAATTGTGCTGTCGCAAAACACGGATGTTATTCGCGAGCGGTTTAGCCTTCTTGCGGTGAGTCAGGATCAACTCGAGCAGGCGACACAACTGAAGCCTTTATATAAAAACAGTGTACTAGGGTTGACCAGCTTATTAATTGATAAATCAAATTTAAACGATGATCAACGACGTAATTTACCTACGTTGGGTGACATTGGGGTACCGAGTTTGGCTGATATTTTTGTGGGTGTCATGAATAAGGAGGCATGCTAATGAAACATTCAATATTCAAAGCATCGATAAAAAAAGAGTTGTGGGAATTTAAAAGTATGCTCACATGGGTGCCAGTCTCGTTAATGGCATTATTATTGGCGATCCCTTTACTGGCCATCGGATTAAATGGTGGATTTGATGGTGACAAATTCTTGGTGGGTATGACGCAGCTTAACGAATTTGCCCAAGCTCCTGAGCTTCAGGGATTTTTCTTTACCTCAATTGTTTCGTTATTTGCGCCTTTTTTATTAGTTGGCTTGATTGTGCAGTGTTACTACTTTATTAATTGCTTGTTTGACGAACGCCGTGATCGTTCAGTGATTTTTTGGCGCTCTTTACCCGTGTCAGACACAATTACTGTAGGCAGTAAACTATTTACGGGTGCGGTTGTCATTCCTACTATTTTTGCCACTGCGGCCACCGTATTATTGATTGTAGGCGCGCTTTTGAGTGTCCTGTTAGCTGTGATATTAACTGTGTTTTATGATATTTCGCTGTGGTCATTTATGGCTCAGTTAAATGTGTTTTCGACACTCAGCGCAATTTGGCTCAGTATTATTGCCATTGCGGTGTGGCTGTTGCCTTTATTTAGCTGGCTACTGTTGACGTCGATTTATGCTAAAAAAGCCCCATTTTTATGGGCGGTGCTGCCGATTGTGGTGATATTGGTTGTCGAAGCGATAGTGGTACATTACTTTGGTTTATCACAATTATGGTTTGCCGAATCATTAAAAGGGTACCTCTCAATTAAGCCCGTGATTGGAACAAATAATACAGATTTTCTCCTCCCATTTGAGGCGTTAACGCTAGTGGTTAATCAAATCAGTGTCAGCACGTTTGTGGTATCGGCCGGGTTGATTTATGCCACCTATTGGTTACGGGTTAATAAAAAGGATGTTGATTAACTGACTTTCGTGAGTATTCCTTCGGTGTCGCATCAAGGATACACGCATTATTTCCAAGAGCCGCGCTAAGCGTTAGAGCGGCTTTTTTGGTTAAAACCTGAGGTGCGAAAGTGATAACCAGTGGCAACTGAATTTTTTTGTTCATAATATAGGAAAACTGAAAACAGAATATATTAAGCCGCGGAAACCATTTTACGTTAAAAACGCCGCTAAAACCCCCACAGAAACCGCAAGAGAATCCATCAAAAACCCCGATTTAAAATCTCACCTCAAAACAGCCTAAATGATTGAATCAAAATAGGAACTCAGTTATGGTTTGCTGATTAATAAAACAAATTAAAAACGAGTAAATCTACAGGCTCGTTATATTTCACGGAGGATTTAGGTTGTCATTTCCAATATTAGAGACAAATCGCTTAAGGTTAGATAAATTAACTAAAAAAGATTCAAATAGTTTATTTAATTTATTTTCTGACAACTCAGTTGTCGAATATTATGATCTTGAAGCTTTTACGGAACTGTCTCAAGCATGTAACTTAATTGATTTTTTTAATTCCCGTTTTAAAGAAAACTCTGGGATTCGTTGGGCTATTCGGTTAAAAAACACAGATCAATTAATAGGGACTTGTGGGTTTAATACTTGGAGTCCAAAAATGAAAAATGCTGTCATAGGTTACGATTTACTTCCAAAGTTTTGGGGGAAAGGTTATACAACTGAAGCTGTTAATAGAATTGTGAAATCAGCATTTTTAGACGAATTACCATGTGGCGCTCTGAATCGAATTCAAGGAGATACAGTTCCCGGAAATATAGCTTCAGAATCACTACTATTAAAAGTTGGTTTTAAAGAAGAAGGTATACGACGTCAAAGTGGTTACTGGAAAAATAAATTTCACGACCTTAAGTGTTTTGGTTTACTTAAATCTGAGTATAGTGAAATATAACACATATGAGCCGAGCTCTCGTCAATAGGCATTATTTATCTTTTTGACCGCGCAAGCGGTCAAATCCAAATCAATCAACAAATTCATCTTCTTCGTCTGTCATTTAGCTGTTCAATCGTCGTGCCGTTAAAAAAGTATGCAAACACATATAGAGGCTCTCTTAGTGCTATCTTATCGCTGTATAACGTTTTACGAATTACAACCAAATGGCCCAGCTTCATAAACGAAATGCTGGGTTGCTTCAGGGGATTAAGATGCGAGCTGACCAACAAGCTTTTTAATCGCGACTTTAACAGAAGAAAACTGCCCAAGGTGAACAGGTTGCGCGCCTCTATGTTCTTTAATATACGCCACTTCAATCAACTCATTATGAGTATCAAAGCCAATGAAAAGTATGTTATGTTGGTCCATGCTAGCGTCTGCGGTTTAGCTATTTGACAAATTAATTATGGCTGTGGCTTGAAGCTAACTCACTAAAATGCGGTAGTTAGCACCGTATGGGAGTCATTATGTTTATAAATACAAAGGATGGTTCAATGAAATTTTTAAGTGTATTAGTTCTATTTGCTACTTTTCAAGTCTCAGCATTTAGCAAAGGTGGGGTTGTTGTACATATTCTTCCTGATGAATTAGTTTTATCAAGTACTTGTGTGGCAAGGGCTGATCTACAGTCTAAAGAGTTTTCAATTATATATGCTTGTAAAGACTCGAAAAATACAAGGTATTTTTATAATTTTCGTTTAAATAATGTTGATTTGGTCGCTGACTTTAAGAAGAGTTCGACTGATGTTGTGGTCAACGAAAGCCAGTTTAAGTCTTATACTCTTTATGAGTTAACGGCTAAAAATTCAAATAATAAAACAATAAAATTTGTTTCTTATTGTACAAAAGAATTATGCCTTGATTTGGTGAGTGATGATGAATATGAAAAATCAATTCAAGACTCAATAACGTCTCAATTACGAGGCTAGTTTTTATAATAAGTGAATGATGTCGTTGGTAAACTCAATGTGACAACGACTCGCTGACCTTTGGCCGCAGCACTCATATTTGCCGCATCTTCAAAGTATTAGCGGCTTTGAGGTCAACGATTATTAAAGTGTCGTGAGTGAATATGTTGGTAACAGGCTCTACGGGTAGGGTTGGGCGTGCTATCTAGCGACTTGACGTCAATTCAAGAGCGCATTCAGCTTTATAAACTTCACTCACCTTCATAAAACATTGAACAAGTTACCTAGCAACCAAAGCAACTGATGACCTTTGGCAGTAACATAAACATTCAAACACGCACGGAGGCGCTCTTTGTGCAAACGAATCCATCCTTTTTGCTTTTTAATCCATTGAGATAGCGAAGGCAGTGCTTAGACATTTATGACTGCCATGACCTCGCTTGCACCTCAAGGTAAAGCTCGGCACAATGCGGTATTGTTTTTTGCTATTAAAGTCGTCCACACTCCATGAAAGTGTTGCCAGAAAAATATTACCTCACGCATTTTTTTGAGTTTATTGACTTTATTCACACCACGTCATCACATTTATTAAGCGCACGGGAATGGGCGTTTTTAAATGATTTTTCGCAGTTAGATGAACAAGCGCAGTGTATGTTGGTGCGAATTGTGAACCGAAAACCAGCTTTTGTGCACAAAGATACCTTGCATTACAGCGAAATCAACCAGTGTGAAGTCGCGATACAGACCTTATTTAAAGCGGGTTTTTTAGCGCCTGTTGATGAGACGAATTATCAGCAGTTGCTCCCACAACTGAATAAACAAGCGCTTATCGCGTTGGCGAAATATTGCCAAGCAGAACCCCCCATTAAAAGTGCGAATAAGCAAACATGGCTGGTGTTTATTCGGGATCATTTTACGGCTAAATGTGTGGCAAATGATCATCATGCAGTGATGGAGAATTATGTGTATTTTGCCCGCAATGAAGCATTTCAATACTTATTGTTTGTGTATTTTGCTCGGGTAGGTGGGCGGCTTAATCAATTCTCGTTACGTGATTTGGGTGTGATGCCAACACAGTCAGTGCGTGAGCAGCAGGCCAACTTTCATGATTTAGCTGAAGCGCAATCGGCCTTTTTACATGCCAATGTTTTTGAGGCGATTAAAGAGGCCGATAAAACCGACCGTACGTTAATCGACGCATTGGCCGCCAAACAGCTTAATTTGGATCAGCCCATAGGGTTTCTAGCCGCGAAAAAATACCATCATGGTTTGTATCAACTTGGCTTAGCTGTGATTGGGTATAATGCTACGCTGGGTGAGCAATTTCTGAGTCTGTCTTTGCACAGTGCAGCTAAAGAAAAATACATTCGCTTATTGTTTAAAGCGGGTAAAAAAGCGCAATGCCAAGCATTGCTGCACGCCATTATTGACGATCCTGATAGTGAAAGTTTACTGCTCTTTGCTGAAGATTTTTATGCGCAAAAGTTTGAGCGTAAGCAAACCAGCCTGTTAACGGACATTTTAAGGCGCGCTTCAGATCCTATCGCATTGGATGAAGCCTATATGGGGCAAGTCGAGTCAGGGGTAAAAAATCATTATATTCAAAGTGGTTACGACTGTTTTTTTACTGAAAACAAACTATGGCGTGCTTTGTTTGCCCTGACTTTTTGGCAAGAGTTATATTTACATCCGGATGCTGAGCGTGCGAATGAGTTTTCGTATTATCCCAAACTATTAAAAAACCAGACTTTTTACGACAAGTTTGGCCCGATCATCGTTGAAAAGCTGGCGAAGTTAACTGAACGGGCTGTATTGTCTGAGCATATCAGGCAAACAGTTAATACCCATCAAGGTGAACCCAATGGGCTGTTTTTTTGGCAGTCTCCGTTACTTGATGTATTGCTATTATTTATCGAACATGCGCCGATTGAGGGCATTACCGTACATTTACTTAATATGGCGCAGCACTTTGAGAGCTTGTCGGATGGCTACCCCGATTTAATGCTGATTAAAGATAATCAACTGTATTTTGAAGAAATCAAAGCACCGGGTGATAGTTTAAGGCGAAACCAACTGGTCACCATTCAATCGTTGAGCAAGGCGGGTTTTAATGTCTCGATTCAGCGCACTCAGTGGCAGTTTGATGCTTCGCAGCGTTACGTGGTGGTCGATATCGAAACAACTGGAGGAAAAAAAGATCACCATCGTATTACAGAAATCGGTTTAGTGTGTATTGAGCATGGGCAAGTGGTTGATACTTGGCAAACGCTGGTTAACCCAGAACGATCCATTCCCGCAATGATCACTAAACTAACTGGGATTGATAATGCGATGGTCAAAGATGCGCCAACTTTTGCCGAGATTGCCGACATCCTCGATGCTTTAACGCAGCATGCTATTTTTGTTGCTCATAATGTTAATTTTGATTATGGCTTTATCAAACAAGAGTTTGCGCGTTTAGATAAACGTTTTATGCGCGCCAAAATGTGTACAGTGCAACAAGCCCGAAAATATTTACCCGGTCATTCGTCTTACTCGCTTGGCAAGCTCTGCCGCACGCTTGATATTCCATTACACAATCATCACCGAGCCCTTGATGATGCCAAGGGTGCTGCAGCTATTTTACTAAAAATCAATGCCGTGCGAGCTGAGGAAGAATAAGTCGAAAACCTTCAAGTGCTAATAAAGTAGATTTTTTGCCTGCGTTATTAAACCTATTAACTGAAAGCGATATAATTTTAGCTTTATGGTTTTATGTTTAATTAAATAAAAAATAGAAATCAATAAGATAGTTTGTTTTTTTATGTTATAAATGCATTCAAATGAAATGATATATTATAACAATCAAAAGCAGGTTAATGACGATGTTAAATTTACCTAACTTCACTCCAACTCTAGATAAGTATGCGATCTCAATCTCTGCTATCTGCGCCATACACTGCATGTCTTTACCGCTGTTGCTCGGCGTATTTCCTGGTCTGAGCTCATTGATATTTGGTCAAGAAGTGTTTCACGTATTTTTACTCTGGTTTGTTATCCCTTTAAGCGTCATCTCACTTTCATTGGGTTACAAACAACATAACAACCGTTTAGTTGCGCTTTTTGGCATTACAGGCCTGAGCTTTATGATTATCGCAGCTGCGTTCGGTCATGATGTACTTGGGGAAGTCGGAGAACAAATTGCGACGCTTATAGGTGCATTATCAGTCGCAACTGGCCACTTTATAAACTATAAGTGCTGCACCAATCTAGATTGCGATCATGAAGTGGCTCCATGATTTTGATGGATTAAAAACCGCTCAGGTGATAGGTATATTTAAAGTCACAATGGAAAAACGGCTGCCTAATGTAAATGTAGACAGAAACAATGTATTTCAGGATCAGTTTTAGGCCAGCCAAGTGCAGAGCTGTGATTGAAACACCAACGTTGCTGACTATTAGACCAATTTCAAATGCTAAGATTGTAGTAGAAGTGCTTACATTATATGGTTTAACATGTGTTTACTGGGGGGTTAAAACGCCCAGTAAACACGTCTAACTTAGTTAAACTCGACTTTGCCTTTCATGATTGCCCAGTGGCCAGGGAACGAACAGAAAAACGAATAATCCCCCCCAGCTGTGAGTTTGTCGGTTGCAAAAGTGAGTGTTGTTGTTTCACCGCCGCCAATTAGTTTGGAAAAAGCATAGACTCGCTCATCAGCCGGCTTGACGTATTGATTATCGATACCTGCTGACATGCCATCAGTTGCAACCGCTTGTATGTTAACAGTATCAACTACCACTACGTTGTGCCCCATAGTTTGGGCGGGTAATTTACCGATGTGCTTTAACTCAATACTGACTTCTTTACACTCTTTTGAAAAGCTCAGTGTTTTTTGATTAAACTGCATCATATCGTTGGCTTCGAGTGTAGCAGAGCATGACGCTGATGCATTGGTTGAAAAGAGTGACACTGCTAAGGTAATGAGTCCGAACTTAATTACATGTTTCATGTGATTCCTTTAAATGGTATTGATAATCATTTTCATCTTATGTATTAAATGACGACTTGCAAGCGTTTATTTCAGTAAATGAATGATAAAATGCATCGGCTTGATACCTGTCAAAATATTCATTTGCTTTTACGCTTATGTAATACCAAACGATCAATCAAACACTATTGAAATGATGTAAATGAAATAATGGTTGCAAGATGAGTTCACTGTGGATGGATTGATCAGTTATGTTTTATGAAGACAAGATATAGGTGTTTTATGAGCCAGTTTTTTTTCATTTCAAGGTCAGAGAAAATGCGAGCTAACACCAGCTGAGTCAATTTATCTAAAATAACACTGCCGAGTATTAGCCCTTGTGGTGTTATTTTTATCTGAACAGCATGCTGGTTGCCATGGCCAGCAGTAATCCTGCGAATATTTTTTTGATGAGTGGAACCGGTAACATATGTGCGGCTTTGGCACCGAGCGGAGCGGTAAACCATGATGTACAGACGATACCTAATAATGCAGGTAAATAGACAAAGCCGGCAAAGCCATCGGTTAAAGCAAAATGCGCGCTACCCGAACTGATATAACCGAGTGAGCCAAATAAGGCAATCACAATGCCACAGGCCGAAGCGCAGCCGATGGCTTTTTTCATATCCAAAGAAAAATACGTTAGTAACGGTACTAACAATGCGCCACCACCAATGCCTATCATCGCCGAAATCCCACCCGTTAGCGCAGTAAAAAGCGTCATGACACCTTTATGGGGCATAGTGCGGTGAGTGGTGTCGGTGTTGTTACTGCTTAAAAACATTTTTAACGCTATCAGCGCTACGCTTACTACGAATACAATGCGCACGATTTTTTCGGGTAAAAGCGCCGCCATAAAGCCGCTGATCAGCGCTCCTAGCGCGACACCTGTCATAATCCAAGGTGCAAGTTGCCAAGGTACATTACCATTTTTATGGTGGGCCAAAGCAGAAGAAGTCGAAGTAAATAAAATGGAGGCCAGTGAAGTGGCAATGGCAACAATCACCACTTGATCAGCAGGAAAATCAGCTAAATGAACTAAGATGCTGCTCAAAATGGGCACGATAACTAAGCCACCGCCTATGCCTAGCAGGCCGGCTAAAAATCCCACTCCAGCGCCCAAAATAGCGCAGTAAATAATCAACATGATCAGTTCATTCATCTGGTTTATCTCTTTTTATTATCCGGTTTATGATTGCACCTTGAACGATTTTGAAGGTGCGATACTTCAAGTGTCGAATTGAACAAAGCGCTGATACAAGTGGCTGTAGACGGTTTACTTAACCACTTTCATTGCGACGGCTTGGTTCGTTTACGTTATCGACTGTGTCAGTCGTCTTGAGCTTGAATGTGGCAATGGTGGTTGTTTTAGCTGGTAGCACGTTAGTATCACAGCCATGTTCGTGGCCAGTATAGCAACAACTATCGTGACAAAAATGGCTTTTATTACAGATAACTGGTGAATATTCTTCATGTTTTAAATGAAATTAACGCATGTTGCAGTTTTTTATTTTAGATGGCTATCCATCCAAATGCGGTTTGGTGGCTTTTTAGGGGTTAAACCTGTTTTTTAAAACAGTTGAAGGTGAGTTTATCGAATAAAGCATGAAAGAGGTTCAAGTTGGAGGTGAAATTATACCGTTTTTAAATGTGTACCGATCCACGTATAAATCTCATAACGCTTTGAATACGACTTAAGTAATCCGTGCTCACGAGCATTATTGAATACACACAGTGGATACCAAACGATCATGACTACAGACTTTACTTTTACACTTAAACGCATGGCGCTGGATGAACATTACCAACCATCATGCAATACCCGTATTACTACCAATTTTGCGAATTTGGCCAGAGGCAGTAGCCGCCAAGAGAACTTACGAAACGCGCTTAAGATGATCAACAACCGCTTTAATGCTTTGGCTGATTGGGATAACCAACAAGCTGATCGCTATTCGGTTGAGTTGGAAATTGTCTCTGTTGATATCGATGTTGTCGGCAGTGGGGAAACGTTTCCATCTATCGAGGTATTAAAAACTAATATTGTAGATCATCTTACTAACAAGCGAATTGAAGGCATTGTGGGCAATAACTTTTCCTCTTATGTGCGTGATTACGACTTTAGTGTGTTACTGCAAAACTATAATAAAAACCAGCCGACATTCAGTGTACCCGACAATTTCGGTGAGCTGCACGGTAAGCTGTTTCAGAGTTTTGTAAACTCGAATGTCTATAAAGAGAATTTTGCCAAAGCTCCAGTCATTTGTTTAAGTGTTTCAGACAATAAAACCTATCATCGTACCGACAATCAGCACCCGGTATTGGGGGTTGAATATCAGCCAAATGACTCATCATTAACTGAGCAATACTTCAAAAAGATGGGTTTGCAGGTGCGTTATTTTATGCCGCCAAACAGTGTTGCGCCATTGGCCTTTTATTTTATTGGCGATTTACTCAATGATTACAGTAGTCTAGAGCTAATTAGTACGATCAGTACCATGGAAACGTTTCAAAAGATTTATCGCCCAGAAATTTACAATGCGAACGCAGTGGCTGGGCGTGCTTATCAACCTAACTTGAAAAACAGTGACCATTCATTGACGCAAATTGTCTACGACCGTCACGAGCGCAGTCAGCTTGCCAGCGCACAAGGAAAATTTGCCGAAGAGCACTTTATCAAGCCGTATCAAACGGTGCTTGAGCAGTGGTCGGCCAATTACCTATAAGCGAGATGCAGTTATTAACTTAAAATTATGGCAGTTTATTCTATGAAAACTTTATTACCGACTTCAACCGCGGGCAGTTTACCCAAGCCCGTTTGGTTGGCTGAGCCCGAAACGCTTTGGTCACCGTGGAAATTACACAATGAAGAGCTCGTTGCAGGCAAGCACGATGCATTACGCCTGTCCTTACAGCATCAGCAACAAGCGGGCATTGATATTGTCAGTGATGGGGAACAAACCCGCCAACACTTTGTAACGACCTTTATTGAACACCTCAATGGGGTGGATTTTGAACAGCGTAAAACGGTGAGAATTCGCGACCGTTATGAAGCCAGTGTCCCGACAGTTGTCGGCCCGGTGAGTCGTCAAAAACCGGTGTTTGTCGACGATGCGAAATTTTTACGTCAGCAAACAACACAGCCAATAAAATGGGCCTTACCCGGCCCGATGACCATGATTGATACACTGTACGATGCGCATTATAAAAGCCGTGAAAAGCTTGCTTGGGAATTTGCCAAAATTCTTAATCAAGAAGCCAAAGAGTTAGAAGCGGCAGGGGTGGACATTATTCAATTTGATGAGCCTGCGTTTAATGTTTTTTTTGATGATGTGAATGAGTGGGGCATCGCCTGTTTAGAACGCGCCATTGAAGGGTTAAAATGCGAAACTGCCGTGCATATTTGTTATGGTTATGGCATTAAAGCCAACACAGATTGGAAAAAGACCCTTGGTACTGAGTGGCGTCAATACGAACAAGCTTTTCCTAAATTACAGCAGTCAAACATCGATATTATTTCTTTAGAGTGTCACAACTCTCATGTACCCATCGAGTTACTTGCTTTGATCCGTGGTAAAAAAGTGATGGTGGGGGCAATTGATGTTGCTACACACGCCATTGAAACCCCCGAAGAGGTAGCAAATACACTGAGAACGGCACTGAAATATGTGGATGCAGACAAGCTCTACCCTTGCACCAATTGTGGCATGGCCCCCTTGCCAGGGCATATTGCACAAGCAAAACTCAATGCTTTAAGTGCAGGAGCAAAATTAGTGCGCGAAGAGTTACTGGCTGAACAAACAACACCTCAGTCACCTGTACTGTAATACCTTAATTTTAATAAATATATGCTAACACCCCTAAATAAATTAGGGGTGTATTCAAGATTACTTATATGAGCGACTGAATAACGATATCAGGTAATACTGCGTATATTCTTAACTATGTGCCAAAGATTGTTGGTGTATGTGCCAGCGTTGTTCCATCACAGGGATCGTGAAGGCGTAACAGCACACGACAATCAAAGGTTGAATATGAAAGCTGTATTGTGGCCAAAGAAAGAAAGCGGCTGTGCAACAAACTGTTCTGACAACTGCATGAAAAATTGCAATTTTATGCCCAGTGATTGCACCGTATACCAGCCACATTAACCCACTTTGAACTGCTAAGGCAAAAGGCTGCGCGAGGTGATTTTCCATTATAAATGGAATGCTAATACTAAAGACTAAAAAACTCATTGCTACAGAAGCTAAAAATAGGCTTTCAAAAAAATTACGGTTAGCTTGTTTTTTAAACGTCATGTTTTCGCCTGTCAGTCTAGAAACCCCCATAGCGACGTAAACGATAGAGCCTGTACCAATAAACAGGGTTAACACCATGTCTTTTACAGGTAGTAAAAAACTTAATATAAACAACACACTCCAAATAATCATACCTGTTAATGGCATTGCAAGCGCTCGTTGTTGGCGATAATCATTTAATTGTTGTTCTAATGATGTGTGTTGCATGATTTTTCCTCCTTGTTTAGATAAAGCAAGTATTGGCAAAAAAAGTGGTTTTTTTTAGTGTTAGTTGTCAGTAATTGAACATGACAAACGTCATGTTTAGTCGTAATTATTTGGGTGGTTACTTGATTTGATTTAGCCATGATTTTAGAGCTGAAAGATCTGCATGGTTAGAAATTAAACGGTATTGTAATAGGTTGTAATAGGATAAAAATCATCAACTTGGTAAATTATCCGCCATTGCATGAGTGCCCCCGATAATTTTATTGCAACGATAACCAAGGAAGGAATGTTATCAACGCTGCGTCGTTTGATAGCAAAGGACCCATCAACGGAGTTTTGATGTTACGGACATGCTCAAGATGAGCAAACAGGATCCTGATTCGTACTAGCCAGTTGAGTGTATTTAATTTTGGAAGCGTTAAACCATGCTTAAAAACACATAACCCGAGCTATGAAGCATCAGGAACACACAGGATGTGTGATCGTTCAGGATGAATGTAGGAGCTATGAGCCAAGGATGGCTTTTTATTCCCCCCATGGCATTGCCTCATTTCAAATTAGACAGCCTATTTTTAAATAATCCTTAGCTAGCTCACTTGCTGTGTGAGTTCTTTTAAAGTTGCTCAATTACGATGGCTCTGTTGCGGCGGTTAAGAGCGAAAGTGGTTATCCGTTTATTGTGTTTTTTGGCATGAATTAATCTCAATACACCTCTCAGCCTTGTTATAAATTAATCTTAAACAGAGAAAACCGGTGTAGCTCAATGGGCGCCACCGGTTGGGTATTTGACTATGTCGCACTCAGTGCGAGAGATTAAAACTCAACACCTTGGAGCATAAAAGTTTTACCTTCTGGGCAGAAGCGTGCCAAATTCAGCTTTAACGTAACGGGTTGTCGCCTAACAGTGGCCCCTATTTATAGAATGTTTCTTATCTGACATCTGAGTTCGAAATCAGCCAATCAGCTTTTCTACTGCGCTGAGTGTATAGCTAACACATATTTTTGTTATTTTATAACTTTTGTTGATTGTTTGTTTGTTATTAATTAACATTGACTTCATTAAAATCGAGAGCCATTCAAAAGCAAATACCAAATTGAGTTTTTTATTATGACAAACAAGGTTGCAACACAAGCAAGCCAGTGCAAAGCGGTCAATAAAGGTCTTGGTTATGTTAATTCTGAATCACCAATGCGTTTAAATGTGGCACGACAACAAGTTAGTTTGCCATGTGCATGTATATATCAAAGCCGTTTAGACAATAACATTGCTTGGATGGCTCATTTTGCAGCACAAAGCCAAGTAAAATTTTCTCCCCATGGTAAAACCACTATGGCGCCAGATATTTTTAAAAAGCAACTCGCTGCTGGTGCATATGCCATCACTGTAGCCACTGTCCATCAAGCTTGGGTGGCAGCTGAGGCTGGCGCTAATCGAATTATCATGGCCAATCAGCTGGTGGGGCGGGCTAACTGTCAGTTTTTAGCTGAGCTCTTAACCCAATATCAGGTTGAGTTTTACTGTTTAGTCGACAATGTAGACAATGCTGTTTGGTTAGATGAATTTTTTAGTGCCCAGCAATTATCAATTAATGTACTCATTGAATTAGGTGTTGCTGGCGGGCGCTGCGGCGTGGTTGAACCATCGCAGCTTATGCAGGTTGTGACGACTTTGAGCCACTGTGATTTTTTGCAATTAGCTGGAGTCGAAGTTTATGAAGGTGTATTGGTCAATGAGCAAGGGGTGCGCGAATTTTTGAATCATGCCGTCTCTGAGTGTAAGCGGCTAATGCTTTGTGGTGCATTTGATACGGAACAAATCATGATAACCGCAGGTGGGTCGGCTTGGTATGATGTGGTTTGTGAAGCATTTGCGCCGAAAAACTTGCTCGCCAATATGGTACCGGTGATCCGCCCTGGCTGTTATGTTGCTCACGATCAGGGAATATATGAAGACGCGCAACAACAAGTGCTCGCGCGAAACCCATTGGCTTGTAACATTGGGAGTGACTTGCAATCGTGCCTTGAAATTTGGGCCTATGTGCAATCAATCCCTGAACCAGGCCGAGCGATTATTGGCATGGGCAAACGAGATGTCGCGTTTGATGCTGGGTTACCGACCCCCAATTTGCACATTAATCAATATGGTGACGTGACGGCTGTCACTGCTGGCTGGCATATAGAAAAAATTATGGATCAACATGCCATGCTGCACTGCGATCCTCAAGCAAAATTAGCCGTTGGCGATATTATCGCCTTTGGTACCTCTCACCCATGCCTGACTTTTGATAAATGGCGTTACATCAATGTAATCGATGATGACTTTACAGTGATTGATGTGATTGAAACCTTTTTCTAGGAGAAAATAGAATTGGATATTGTTTCGCGTATAAAAGAGCGCTTAGGGCATTTACGACAATCAGAACAACGAGTTGCGCAGTTTATTTTAGAAAATTTACAGTATGCGGCTTCGGCAAGCATTAGTGATTTAGCGCTGAAAGCCGAAGTGAGTCATGCCTCAATCACACGCTTAGCTAAAGCCCTTGATTGTGACAACGTACGAGATATGAAACTACAGTTGGCACAATCGCTGGCCGTAGGTGAGCGATTTATTAGTGAGAAAAACACACAACGGGAAGATATTCCCGCGATTTACCAAGCGATCCACGATATTTTAGATATCAACGCCGGACTGATAGAACAAGTCAATATCGAAGCTGCAGCGCGTTGCATTGCCGAGGGTCGTCACACCTTAATTTTTGGTGTTGGTGGGGGAAGCTCTGTGGTGGCGCAAGAGTGCCATAACCGATTGTTTCGACTTGATGTGCTCAGTAATGCATACAGTGATCCGGTAATGATGCGCATGACTGCAGCCAGTGTTGATGTCAGTGATGTGGTGGTAGTGTTATCGCTGACTGGTTTACCCCAAGATTTGATTGATGCGGCCAGCATTGCCAAAGATTATGGCGCTAAAGTCATCGCAATTTGCCCCGACAGCACATTGGCAAATGTGGCCAGTATTCATTTACCGATAAAAACCAACGAATCAGATTATATTTTTACTCCAAGTACTGCACGATATGCGATGTTAGCTGCGGTGGATGTGCTTGCCAGTGAAGTGGCTATTTTGACTCAGAAAAAATCACGAGAAAAACTCCGTCGTATCAAACATGAACTCGATGAATATCGTCAAGGACCAGACAGAGCACCGTTAGGAGATTGAAGATGGAGAATGGATGCTCACCCCCTGTTGATACCCTGATCCTGCAAGCCACAGTGTTTGATGGCTCAGGGACAGAGCCTGTGCACATGGATGTGGCTTTGTTAGGTGAACGAATTGTAGCAATCGGCGAGTTAGCGCATATTCAAGCGAACGAAACCATTAACGCGAATGGCTTATGCTTAGCCCCCGGTTTTATTGATGTTCACACCCATGATGATTTAGAACTGCTGCGAAATCCAGAGATGGCCGCAAAAATTAGCCAAGGAGTGACAACGGTTATCACAGGTAATTGTGGGATCAGCGCAGCGCCTGCAAACTTAACCACACCGGCTCCCGATCCGATGAATTTATTGGGTGAACAAGCAGAATTTACATTTCCACAAATGCGCGATTATATTGCGGCGTTTAATGTGCAAAAAGCAAACGTCAATGTGGCTGCGTTAGTGGGGCACACTACGTTACGAAATAATGTAATGGATAATTTGCACCGTGCAGCTAACAGCGACGAAATAGCCGCGATGCAGGCCCAACTAGAACAAGCTTTACAAGAAGGGGCGCTAGGGCTCAGTACGGGGTTGGCTTACCATAATGCACAATGTGCACCTACAAAAGAAATCCATGCTTTTGGCGAAATTTTAAAGCAGCACGGGGCGCTCTATACCACACATTTACGAACCGAATTTGATGGCGTATTGGAGGCTATGGATGAAGCGTTTGCCATGGAAACCCATTTTGGTATCAAAGTGATTATTTCGCATTTGAAGTGTGCCGGTAAAAATAATTGGGGACGAGCACCTGAACTGTTGGCGAAATTTTCGCAGCAAGGCGCTCACTCAACCTGCAGTTGTGATGCGTATCCGTATGCCGCGAGTTCGAGCACCTTAGATCTTAACCAAGTGACTAACGACTTTGATATTTTTATCACTTGGTCTGAGCCGCATCCAGAAATGGCCGAACAATTGTTGGCTGATATTGCCGCGCAATGGCATATGAGCATCATTGATGCGGCCAAACAATTACACCCTGCAGGCGCGGTTTACCACGGTTTAAACGAAACGGATGTGCAAACAATTTTAGCCTTTGAGAAAACCATGATTGGATCCGATGGTTTGCCCTGTGATCCGCATCCTCACCCCCGATTATGGGGCTCATTTCCTCGTGTACTGGGCCATTATAGTCGCGACGAGGGGCTGTTTTCACTGGCAACCGCGATACATAAAATGACTGGGTTGAGCGCAGAAAATTATCGCTTAAAAGACCGCGGGATAATTAAAGTCGGGGCCTTTGCTGATTTGGTGCTATTTGATGCCAATACCATTATCGACAATGCCACTTTTTTGGAACCTGCGGTGGCTGCAGCAGGGATTTTGCGGGTTTGGACTAATGGTCAAGCCACTTTAATTGATAAACAGATCTTACCTGCTTACTCGGGTAAATTTTTAACGTCACAAGGAGTTACACATGATTAGACGAATAGGCATTGAAGGTGGCACAGGCACCGGTGGGCAACATTTACCTTTTGCTCGCGCAGTAGAGGCAGGTGGGTGGTTAATGGTCTCGGGGCAAACCCCAATGACAGACGGTGAAGTGGTTGAAGGTGGCATTATTGAGCAATCGCGCTTAGCCATTCAAAACTGTGTCGATATTATGACTGAATCGGGTTATGACCTAGAAGATGTAGTGCATGTCACGGTGATTTTAACAGATTCACGTTACTTTCAGTCGTTTAACAAAGTGTTTAAAGAGTTTTTTGGAGCGCACCCGCCGGCGCGAATTTGTGCTGTGGCGGATTTAGTGGTCGACTGCAAAGTTGAGGTCGATGTCACTTGTTATAAAGCACCATAACAAATCATTCCCGTTGAGCCTCCCGAACTCAGCGGGATTAATAAGTGAATACGTTGTAATTCATCAATAAGTACCACCAATAATAAGAAAGAGTACGCAATGAAATGGGATGTGTTGGTCGCCTTTATCGGCTATTTAGGTTTTATGATTTGGTTTGGCTGGTGGGTCAGCCGCCAAAATAAGAGTGGTGATGATTTTTTACTCGGTGGGCGAAACCTGCCATTTTTTCTGACATTAGGGACGACAGTCGCCACTATGGTTGGCACAGGTTCATCGATGGGGGCGGTGGGGTTTGCATATCTAAATGGTTGGGCTGGGATGATTTATGGCTTAGGTGGGGCGTGCGGCATTTTGGTACTTGCAAAGGTTTTCGCGCCAGTACGTGACTATCAATTTATGACCATGAGTGAAGAAGTGTCGTTTTATGTCGGGGCGCATCCCATAGTTAAAAATACCATCGCGGTGTTTATTTTTATCGCCAGTATTGGCTGGCTTGGCGCGCATATTTTAGGTGGTGGAATGTACTTGGCATGGCTCACTGGCTTATCACCATTTTATGCTAAGTTATTAATTGCCATTGGTTTTAGTGTATATGTCGTCATTGGTGGCTATGTGGCGGTTGTTTGGACAGACTCAATTCAGGCCGTAATTCTCTTTATTGGGTTTTTCTTAATGGCCGGAGTAGCCTTGTACGAAGTGGGCGGATTAGATGCGATGGTCAGTGCGCAACCAGTGCTTAACCAGAGCTTTTTATCCCTCGATAATCTAGGTCTATTAAAAGGGCTGTCTTTATTTTTAGCGGTGTTTGTGGGAGTGTTAGTCGCTCCTTCGTTTCGCCAGCGTATTTACTCAGGCCAACACGTTAGAAGTATTCGCCAGTCTTTTTATACCTCTGGTGGTTTATATCTCCTCTTTGCTGCAGTGCCCGCAATTATTGGTATGGCGGCGTATGCACTCAATTCTTCGCTCGACAATGCCGCGTTTGCGTTTCCCTTTATGGCATTTGAATTATTACCCTTTGGTTTGGCTGCATTAGTCATTATTGCTGGCTTGTCTGCCACTATTTCGAGTGCCAGCTCTGATGCCATTGCTGCTGTGAGTGTACTGGTGCGCGATTTACACAGCTTAGTGTTTAAACGGATGCCTCACGCCCGTGAGGTCGTCTTGTTATCGCGACTTGGCTTAGTCGGCACGATTGCCATTGCGTTGTTACTGGCTTTATTAACCGATGACGTCATTGGTTACATCACTAATATGATTTCGACCTTGATGTCGGGTTTATGTGTGTGTGTATTGTTTGGTCATTTTTGGCCTCGGTTCAATTGGCAAGGGGCGATGGCGGCACTGGGCGTCTCGGTGTTGGTCTCGCTGGCGATTATTTTAACGCCAAATTGGCTGGCCTATTGGAGTAACCCAATTATTCCAGCGACCACACTATCAGCGGCACTCGCCGCCCTCGTGACATTATTAACACCCACTCAAACGCAGAGTCCTGAGCAAGCATTAGCGGTACTAAACGCACAGCGCGAGGCAATGAACCATGATTAAAATTGCATTCTTTGGTGAGGCCATGCATGAATTATCACCTGATAACACAGTCCGTTTTGGCGGCGATACTTACAACAGTGCAGTGTATTTAAAGCGCTTATTAATGCCGTTAGCGCAAGTGTATTTTGTGTCAGCGATTGGCAGTGATGAGCTCAGCATCAACGCGCTTTCTACCTGGCAGCGTCAGCAATTAGATTTACAATATTTACTTAATTCGACGACGAGAACCTTGGGTGTGTACGGGATCAAGACCAATGAACAAGGCGAGCGTGTATTTCATTACGATCGAAAAGACAGCGCTGCCACTGCGTATTTTAGCCTCGAAGGACATCAGGCTTTTTTATCTGCGCTCACAGAAAAACAGTTTGATTACGTATATTATTCGGCCATTAGTTTGGCGATTTTATCTGAGCCTGATCGGCAGGTTTTTTTAACTTATATTGCGGCGTATAAAGCGGCGGGCGGGTGTGTGATTTTTGATAGCAATTACCGAGCTGTGCTATGGCAAAGTCAAGCACTTGCCCAGCAATGTTATCAACAAGCAATGATGTCAGCTGATTTAATTTTTGTCACCAACGATGATCATTTCGGGGTGTTTGGCCACTGTAGCGAGCAGCAATTGGTTGCGTTTTATCAAGCGTATTGCCCAGAGCTCTTAATTGTTAAACAAGGGACTGACGATACCTTAGTGTTGCACCAACAACGGTTAAATCGTTATCCCGTTTTCCCTGTTAAACAGGCCGTCGATACGACCGCAGCCGGCGATGCTTTTTCAGCCGGGTTTTTAGCCGAGTGTTTATTTAAGCAGCACATTGATCAAGCCATTAGCACTGCACATCAGCTAGCCAGCCAAGTGATTTTGGGAGCCGGAGCAATAGTTGAAACCACAGTGCAACCGCGTTCGATAATCGAGCCTATATCAGTCAAAGGATGTCAGTATGAATAAGTGTAGTAATCTAATTTTTATTGTTTTGATCGGCTGTTTTTTATCTGACGCTTTGGCAGAAAATATCCCGCCTTTGATGCCAATGCCACGCCAGATTAATGTGCAATCGGATCACATTCAGCTCAATGAAAGTTTGCAGATCTATGTGGCACAATCGCAACAAGCCGCTCTGCAGCCACTGCTGAAACAGTCATTGTTTGCTCGCCATTTTAAAACCATTAGTTGGGCAGCCAAACCACGCGCACAATTACAGTTAGTGGTGAGCGAACTGGATTCACCTTTGCCCTATTTAGGCATGGACGAAAGTTATCGTTTGGATATCAATCAACAGACCATCACTTTAAGCAGTGCTAATCAATACGGCTTGCTTCAAGGGTTATCGACTTTGTCGCAGTTGTTATTTTTTGCTGAGCAGCCTCGTCAGTTGAGCTTGCTCAGTATCAGAGATACGCCGACGTACCCGTGGCGTGGGTTATTATTTGATGGGGTGCGCCACTTTTTACCGCTTGAGGATGTAAAACGCACTTTACGTGGGTTAGCGTCGGCAAAATTTAATGTATTTCATTGGCATTTAACCGATGACCAAGGCTGGCGAATCGAATTAAATAGTTACCCTAAATTACATCAGATGGCATCGGATGGCTTGTATTACTCGCAAGCACAAATTAAAGACGTAGTGGCCTATGCTGCGCAGCTTGGAATTCGCGTTGTGCCTGAGTTTGATGTGCCCGGCCATGCGAGTGCGATTGTATTGGCATATCCATCGCTTGGTAGTGGTACTACATTAACGCAAATAGAGCGTCATTGGGGAGTGTTTAAACCGTTATTAGACCCAAGTAACCCCGCAGTTTATCAATTTATCGATGACGTGGTGGCTGAATTAGCAGGGCTGTTTCCTGATGTGTATTTACACATAGGTGGCGATGAAGTCGATGATGGAGATTGGCAGGAAAACCATAAAATTCAACAGTATATTGCTGAAAAAAATCTCAATGATTCTGCTGCGTTACATGCTTATTTTAATCAGCAAGTGGCGATCATTTTAGCTAAATACAATAAAAAAATGATAGGTTGGGATGAAGTGCTTCATCCGAGTTTACCAAAAAATACCTTAGTGCAGTCGTGGCGCGGACACCATTCATTAGCGGCCATTCGAGAGGCAGGCTTTGATGGATTGATCTCGAGCGGCTTTTATATCGATCAGCCGCAGTGGACAAGTTACCATTATCGTAATCATCCCACTCCAGTCGCTCAGCCGGAGATAAAAGCCCATCAAATAGCGGGAAGCGTCAGTTTTAATCTAACTCGTTTAAAAGGTAGCGCGGTGACGGGTCATATTGATGTGTTTTTAAATCAGCATAAGGCACTCAATGCCCGAGTCGAAATAAAGGGTAAAGGCCAATTTATTAGCGATCAAGTGAGCCAAACGGGCGATCGTTATCGCGTCATGCTCGATACGTGGATGGGCCCGACAGCGCTGCACTTCGACACTCGTAAAGACAGCCAATTTGATGCCTTTATTGGTAATACGCCGTATGCGTTTTCGGCCAAGGTGAACCATTCGAGCCCATCACTTGCCCAGCTTAATACTCAACTTAGTGCCCAGCAGCAGCGGGCGCAATCTGGTCAGGTACTTGGTGCAGAAGCAACTATTTGGTCAGAAATGGTCACCACAGATAACCTCGATACCCGAATTTGGCCGAGGCTCTATGCCATTGCCGAGCGTTTCTGGTCATCTCCAGAGTTAACTGATGAGCGGGATATGTACCAAAGATTGAGTGAAATAACTCGTTATGGCGCTGATCATGTTGGCTTGTTACACCAACAGCAATTAGCACAACGTTTGATGAAAGTGTTAGGCACCAGTTCGGCTGATCTCGATGCATTAATTAGTTTTAGCCAACTGATAGAACCTGCGCATTATTATACTTTGCATCACTTAGCCTACTTGCGAGACGAATACCACCAATTAGCGCCATTGGATAAGTTAGTTGATGTGTTGCCAGTAGAAAGTTTGCAGTTACGAGAGTTCGACTACCAAGTGGCAGAGTATCAAGCCCAATGCCAAGAAGTCTTACTCTTGGGATTACAAGCTCAACTGCAGTCATGGCAAAATATGCTTGAAAAAAATCAGCAAGTTATTATTGCAATTAATGAGTGGCAGGCGAGTTATCAAGCCATTCTACAGGCATTGAAACAACGCACTGATTTGACCATTCAGCAGTCTGTTGAGAATCACAACGGTACGGTGACGCAGCTGATTACCTCTATCAACCAATTAAAATCGGCCCAAAAGCAGTGTTTATAACATGTGCTTATGAATTGGTTGGGAATTAGCCCAGTAATTAGTTAACGCCGATATTGGGGTGATTGGTGTTTTCGTCACCCCAGCGCAACCGACATTACGCTGTACCCTGCAAATAATCAATTGATGTGAACTCAACATTAAAAACAGACATAAATTGTCTATTTTTAGGGTGTGATCACGGGGGAAGTGGCATCGGTGTGAGTTATGAGATTTTAGTTTTGAGATTTTCATTGGTGCAGTTTGCTTGCGAAGGCGAGCGACGCTCTGCAGTTTTTATCTAAAATAATACTGCGAGTGAGTACAGTGTTTAATGAAGTGTCCAATAACATTATTAGTCGCCGTTTTGTCGAATAGTAGCAAGCGTAGTCACGATTAACATTATAATTGCTTGTTTACTATAGATAAAAAAGGTGTGAATATTGTGGGTATGTTTTATCCGCCGGTTTGGGGGGTTATCACCCCATTATGGGATCTAAGTAAGCTGTTAGCTACTTTGCAATTGTTTAAAAGGAAACAAAAAATGAAACGTATTAATATTAAGTTTAATCACCTATGTGAAGGGTGGATGGAGTGTGTTGGACTGGGGAAATTTCGTTGCTTAGGTAAGAAAGGAGTGAAATACCCTAAAGACCTGACTGTTAACCCAGCCTTCCCTAATGTAAAAAAACACCCGTATTTTAGCCAAGAGTATGTATGCAATTACCCAGAAATTGGACAAATAAGTGTACCGTGTCAAATGAATTACTCTATTTTGATTTGGGGGCAAAGAGGTATTTACATACATGAATGGCCCGGACTAGCTACATATGCAGGGAATGGGGGAGCGACGGCGGGGTGTATTCATGTTGAAAAAGGAGATGCTAAAAAAATATATGACTGGCTTGATGAAAAAACTAGAATTATTATTAGCTACCCTTGGTAATTGGTAATTGGTAATTGGTAATTGGTAATTGGTAATTGGTAATTGGTAATTGGTAATTGGTAATTGGTAATTGGTTAATGTTGGAGGTGTAATGAAATTTTTTTTATATATTGTTGTCTTTTCTTCGATGGTTGCGTGTACAAATATGAAGAAAGGTGATATAGAAAGCAATATAGGGCTTTATGAAATTGTAAGTGCTGAATGTGATGTAGGAGATACTTCTTTTGATCCATGTGCCACTACTTACTTTTTTGAACTCTTAAAAGGTCAGTTTAAAGGGGTTAAGTCAGATGATTTAGCTTATGTTTTTTGGAGTGGATATCCAGAAATTGATTCTGAACTTCAATATACCTCTCACATTATGGAAAACTATAAAACAAAGAGAATAACAGATGGGAAAATTTGGCTAAATAATAATAAGGAGGTTTATGAGTACTTAGTATTTCGAAGTGGTGTATTAAGTGAATATTATGTTGAATATAACGAAAATGGCACGCTTAGAAAAATAAGGTACACTCTAAACCCGGTCAGAAGGGGGAGTAAGCCTAAGTTTCGTATGAATTATCCTGATAACAAGTAAAATCCGTAGCTAACAAGATAATTGGACTCCCAACTTCTACACTGAAGTAGAAATTATTTCCGGAGTTCGATAGTGAATAAGTTAAGAATTGGTGTCGATTTAGCTCATAAATTAATACAAGTTTGTAGTTCTACAAATAATAAAGTGCACTCAAATAATGAGATAAAAAAAATACAAGACACCCACAAAAACCTCGTTGAAAAATCACAATAGTGAGCCTAATTTTAATTAATCACTTTCTGTTTTGGTGGCTCACATGGCACAAGCAAGACGTTCGTTAATTGATTTAGATTCCACACCTTACTATCACTGCATCAGTCGCTGTGTTCGCAGGGCATTTCTAGCGGGTTTTGATAAATACTCAGGTCAAAATTTTGAACATCGACGTGTGTGGTTAGTTGAGCGATTTAAACGGCTATCGCAAGTGTTTGCCATTGATATTGCGGCCTATGCGGTGATGTCGAATCATTACCATTTGGTGCTTAGGGTCGATAGAAGTAGGGCATTAAACTGGTCAAAGGAGGAAGTGATAGAACGCTGGTATCAGTTGTATCACGGCACAATCTTGGTCGACCGCTACCGAAAAAAATACAAGAGAAAAAAATACAAGACACCCACAAAAACCTCGTTGAAAAATCACAATAGTGAGCCTAATTTTAATTAATCACTTTCTGTTTTGGTGGCTCACATGGCACAAGCAAGACGTTCGTTAATTGATTTAGATTCCACACCTTACTATCACTGCATCAGTCGCTGTGTTCGCAGGGCATTTCTAGCGGGTTTTGATAAATACTCAGGTCAAAATTTTGAACATCGACGTGTGTGGTTAGTTGAGCGATTTAAACGGCTATCGCAAGTGTTTGCCATTGATATTGCGGCCTATGCGGTGATGTCGAATCATTACCATTTGGTGCTTAGGGTCGATAGAAGTAGGGCATTAAACTGGTCAAAGGAGGAAGTGATAGAACGCTGGTATCAGTTGTATCACGGCACAATCTTGGTCGACCGCTACCGTAAAGGTGAAAAACTCGATGAAGCCTATATGTACAGCGTTGATAAAACGGTCGAAGTTTGGCGAAATCGTTTATACGACATCAGTTGGTATATGCGTAACCTTAACGAGTTTATTGCCAGAGAAGCCAATAAAGAAGATAACTGCACAGGCCGATTTTGGGAGGGGCGCTTTAAGTCGCAAGCGCTACTGGACGAGCAAGCCGTACTCAGTTGTATGATGTACGTCGATTTAAACCCAATCAGAGCCAAAATGGCGAAAAACCTGCAAGATAGCGATTTTACATCAATCCAAGAGCGCATCGTACACTACAAAAAACAGTCCACGTCAGAAAACACCAAACACACTACCCAGCAACCAAAGCAACTGATGGCCTTTGGCAGTAACCAAAACAATCAAACCACTCCTTTTAAGTTGCTGGATTACCTAGAACTTGCTGATTGGAGTGGGCGACATATTGACCCAAAAAAGCGCGGGGCTATAAGTAAAACTCAACCTAAAATTCTGGTCGAATTGGGAATAGAAACCGCTGTTTGGCTCGAAGCAGTACAAAACTTTAGACGACAATATAGTAACTTCGCAGGTCAACCCAGTGCCCTTAGGCAATGTGCCCATCAACATCAACAAAGTTGGTATCGCGGAGTCGGCTAGTCACAATCATTAATCTGTATTTAAGTAAACGAGGCATAGGCCTAGTTTTACCATGCCGGAAAATCTGATATTTCATATCAATTTATATTCACTCAATACTCATCAGCGGTTTTGCTGGTATAAAACCGCAATATATATGTCATTCAAGCAGTCGTTATTCAATCCATTACTCCCTTTGAAATAGATTTTGTATTGTTTCTTAATACAAATTATTTATAATCAATGAGATATTGATGAGTGTTAAACATTTTTTGAACATTTTACGATGCCTGAAAACCGGATATTTCATATCAATTTATATTCACTCAATACTCATCAGCGGTTTTGCTGGTATAAAACCGCAATATATATGTCATTCAAGCAGTCGTTATTCAATCCATTACTCCCTTTGAAATAGATTTTGTATTGTTTCTTAATACAAATTATTTATAATCAATGAGATATTGATGAGTGTTAAACATTTTACGCTGAGTATGCCCAACCCCTTTATTCCTGAATCTTTTGAAGCGCCTACGCTTTTTGATAGTGATTTCTTTCATTTTAGAGTGTTAGAAGAGGCAGTTGCAGAATTAGATTTTGAAGCTGTGAGGTCTAGCCAAAAAAGATTGCAAGGTATTTTTGGCCCAGAGTTTGACTGGCCTAAAATTGATATGACTCTCGAAGACAATATAAAAAGTTTGAAGGTTCATAAACAAGAGTTTGAATCACGAGAAGCATTTGCTTATTCAGTATTTACCAATTCAAAAGATAAATGCCTAGGTTCTGTTTACATAGATCCAAGCCAATCACACAATTATGATTGTGAAGTATATTTGTGGGTTAGGGATGATAGTCTCACTTTGGATGAGGCTCTTTACCAAACAGTTTTGAATTGGCTTCAGCATGATTGGCCGTTTTCTAAAGTTGCATTCCCTGGTAGGCGTGTTTTATGGAAAGATTGGGCAAACGAGTTAAAAGTTGTATAACACATATGAGCCGAGCTCTCGTCAATAGGTATTACTAATCTTTTTGACCGCGCAAGCGGTCAAATCCAAATCAATCAAAAAATTCATCTACTTCGTCAGTCAGTTAGCTGTTCAATCGTCGTGCCGTTATAAAAGTATGCAAACACATATAGAGGCTCTGTTAGAGCGATCTTATCGATGTATAACGTTTTACGAATTACAACCAAATGGCCCAGCTTCATAAACGAAATGCAGGGTTGCTTCAGGGGATTAAGATGCGAACTGACCAATAAGCTTTTTAATCGCGACTTTAGCAGAAGAAAACCACTCAAGGTGAACAGGTTGCGCGCCTCTATGGTCTTCAATATACGCCACTTCAATCAACTCTTTATGGGTATCAAAGCCAATGAAAAGTATGTTATGTTGGTTCTTGCTAGCGTCTGCGGTTTAGGTATTTGACGAACTAATTATTGCTCTGGCTTGAAGCTAACCCACGAAAATTCGGAGGTTAGTACCGTGTAGGAGTCATTATGTCTAGTTGCCTACGAATGTACTATCTACGTTCACAAATTTGATTTTTGAACATTTTCCATTCTATATGTATTTTTTTTATTAATAATTACCTATTATACGCACGCACTTTTTTTATAGGGATATATACATGTTTGGTTTTTTTAAAAAGTATGATGCGCATTTATGCTCCGCCGTATCTGGCCAAATACTTATCAACGGAAAGCCTTTAGCTGGTGTTAAGATTAAGCGTGAACTTTACTATATTGATGATAAAAGAAGGGTCGATAATGCAATAACCGATGAAAATGGTTGCTTTATGATGCCTGAAATTAATGTACGTTCAAAAGCCCCTGGATGGTTATTTGCCGAACAAAGAACCCAGCAACATATTTCTGCACACTTTTCAGGTAAAAACTATGTCCTTTGGTCAACCTCATTAAAAAAGATTGAACCAATACCAGCGTACAATAAAAAACTATCCCAATTAAATGCGGACTTATTAAGTAGTGAGATAGCATTTACTTTTAAAAATGAAGACTGCCCCAACGTACCATATAGCGCTTATAGCATTTGTCGTTGGGAGTCAGATTGTGAAATACAACATATAGTGGAAAATTAGCAATTATAAGGATATTCACCATGCGTGATTTAACACCAAAGTTAGCAGTGACACTTGCTGATGCAGCATACGAAATTAAGAAGAAAATTGATGGAAGCTATAGATCAGCAGCATTGATCACTTTATCTAACGACTTCGACTTCAACTTATCAAATAACGTGGTCCAAGGAGTCAGTGGTTCTTTTATGGAGCACCTTTTAGGGCACAAAACAGGTTTTGCTGTTATTGGCACGGGTAAGCCAAGAGGTAATTATAAAGGCCATACAGTTATTGCTCTTCGCGGTACAGATAGTAGACGTGATGCAATAACTGATGCGCATTGTGGTTTAAGTACTAGTGCGAATAACTTGCCTGTTCATGCTGGATTCAATAAAACCTTTAATTCTATTAAGCCCGCGCTAGAAACATACTTTAATAAAAACACAACAGGACCCGTACATTGTGTTGGTCATAGTTTAGGCGGTGCCTTAGCGAACTTAACCGCTAACTGGTTACACAACAAACAAAGTGGTCGACCCATTAGTTTATATACTTTTGGTGCGCCGCGTGTTGGTTATGCCAGCTTTGCTGACAAAACCAGTAACAGTTTACATAGAGTATTTCGTTGTGTACATGCGGCAGATCCTGTTCCATTATTACCTTTTTGGCCGTTTGTACACACTCAAGGTGAATACTTATTAAATGCAGGTCAGTACATTTCGGCAAGCGCTCATTCTCTGGCGGGTAATTCTCCTGGCTATATTATGACTGCAAGTGGTTTTAAAAGCTTTGCCTCCATTAATAAAAAAAGCGATTACCGACATCGAGAGCAAGTTAGGCTTGATTATGAAAAGCGCCACCAAGCCAGCTTTACTTCACAATGGGCTTATCGTCTAGGTGCGGCTTTGTTTACCTTGTTGCGAGATACTGGTTATTTGTACGAAATTCAACATATGGTGACTGGCAGCTTAACTTTTTACGATAAAGTAGCGATATTATTAACCAATATAGCAAAAATGCCAGGCCGCTTCGCAGAGCAACAAAAAGGTATGTTAGGTCATATGTTGGTATTTGCGGGTAAACACGGAACCGCTATTACAGACATGTCGTATAAATTTATACGCTGGGTTTTATCCGTTACGCTTGATAAAGTTATCCAAGTTGCAGGCATTGCAGTCAGTATGGTCAAATAAAGTTCAGAAATCGATAGGCAACTAACACATATGAGCCGATCTCTCGTCAATAGGCATTACTTATCTTTTTGACCGCGCAAGCGGTCAAATCCAAATCAATCAACAAATTCATCTACTTCGTCTGTCATTTAGCTGTCAAATCGTCGTGCCGTTAATAAAAGTATGCAAACACATACAGAGGCTCTGTTATTCCGATCTTATCGCTGCCTGACGTTTTTCATTTCTTTGAAATATCAGAGTACTAGAGATTCATCGGTTTGCTTAACAACTCTGATGTAGGTGAACCTTATAAATGATGAATGTGCTGTTAAGATTAAATATTTGAACCTAATGATAAACTCAGTTATCGTTTTTGAGTGAGTCTGCTATCGCGGTTTCTCACGGTGCTCGTAAATGCTCAGGTTTATTAAAGAAGGAGTTTAACCGTTATGCACACGCAGAAAACAGTTTCGCTTGTTTTAGGAAGTGGGGGTGCCCGAGGGTTGGCTCATATAGGTGTGATCCATTGGCTTGAAGAAAATAATTATAAAATTAAGTCTATCACGGGCTGCTCTATGGGAGCTCTTATTGGAGGGATTTATGCCGCAGGTAAATTGGATGAATTCGAAAATTGGGTACGAGCTATTACCAAAGTTGATATTGTCACGCTTTTGGATCTTTCTTGGAAGAAAAGTGGTTTTGTAAAAGGCGATAAAATTATCAATACCTTGACGGAACTTGTGGGTGATATGATGATTGAAGATCTGCCTTTAAACTACACCGCTGTTGCTGCCGATATTTTAAATGAAAAAGAAGTTTGGCTGAACTCAGGACGGCTTTTTGATGCAATTAGAGCATCCATTTCTCTGCCGCTATTTTTTACTCCATTTAATTATAAAGGGATTGAACTCATTGATGGCGGAGTGCTGAATCCAGTGCCAATCGCACCCACTTTTAGCGACTCAACAGATCTCACAATTGCTGTAAACCTTGGTGGTAAAATAATATATATCAAAACTCCTGTAATTGACACTGATCCAATCGCTGATTTCAATTCGCCATTTTCTGAAAAAGTCACTGAATTTGTTAATAGTTTTAAAGAGGTATCTTCGGTTCGAATTGAAAGGGAGTGGGGCGCGTTAGATATTGCAAACCAAGCATTCGATGCCATGCAAAGCACTATTTCTAGACAAAAATTAGCGGCATATCCTGCAGATTATTTTGTTGAGATAGCAAGAAACGCGTGTGGAACATTAGAGTTTGATCGCGCATCAGAAATGATAGCGCTTGGCTACCAAAAAGCCGAAGAAAGTCTCAAACACGCCTCTGATTGATAATAGATATAGCTGGGTTGCAATCACTACACTTAAAACAGTTTCATGATAAAGAAACTTGAAAGAGAAACAGCAAAAAAGACGGGGCTGTTAGTTAGTTAGTTACTTGACTCAGCATTGAAGAGTCGTGTTCAATGCTGAGTGTTTATACGGGCTTAGTGACCGAATTTTATTCTCACCCCAGCATTGGCAATGAAACCATCGTTTCTCGACCAAATGTCCGTAGTCCATTGACCACTGGGTGCTCTGGTTGGTAACAGCAGCGGATGCTCGTCTGTTTGCTTTACATCGAGTAGGTTTTCTAGATTAATAAACCAACTCACGCGGCCTGTTGTGATCTCTCCCATCAGACCTAAATGCCAATAAGGCTGAGATTTATATAGATAAGGGTTATTATCTAAATGTTGTGTGCCGGTGTAATAGGCTTCAAATCCTGCTCTGAATTGACCATGTTGTTCCCACATAGCTACAAAACCAGCGGAGTGTTGTGGTGTCAGAGAAACTTTTTTCTTACCTTTATTATTAATGCTTGCTTCGGTTGCATCCAAATATAAATAGCTCGCAGTGAGTTTGATATCGCGCCAATAATAACGCAGCAGCATTTCAGTCCCTCTAATCTGGGTGGTTGCTTCAGCATTGGTGAGCCTCACTCGGTCTAATACCTCATTACCGTTTGAGGAAAACGCGTCAAGTTGAGTCACATTGTCAATGTCCGATCCAAACAGTGTTAAGCTGGTTTCAACATTGTCGAAAGTGTAAGTAAAATCTAGCGATGCTGTTTCAGCGTTTTCTGAGACTAATTGATTAAGCGGCTCAAGACGAGAAAGTCCTGCAGCTTCAATTTCTTCTACAAACGGTGTTGGGGCAAAATAGCCTTGGCCGTAAGAGCCTCTAATGGTTAAATCGTTTGGTCTGTAAAGGATTGATAATCTTGGGCTAATTTGCGGATCAAACTCACTGTGTTCATCTATTCGTATACTGTAAGAGGTTGTTAATGCTGGGGTCATGGCATAATCGAGTTGTGCGAAAAGCCCGGGAACTTCAAATGTGTAATCAAATTCAGCAAACGCATCGGATTGAAAAAGATCTGACTGATACGCCAGTCCGATAACCCAATCACTTTTTTCATTATAACCCGATACGCTGCTTTCAAAGAGGTAGCTTTCGTGTTGATCATCTTCCAAAGAAAGACCAAACACGTGGTTATGTGTTTGTAACATGGCAGAAGCTCGCGTTGTAAAGGTGTAGTCGTCAGCGAATGGCATGGTAAAAATCATTCCGGCATCGCTTCGCGCTGAGTTTTGCGACTGCAAAAAGGCCTCGCCATCAGCGACAACACCGCCATGAGTCGTGCCTCCTTGGCGATTTTCAGTCATATACCCTGCAGTGACATATAAATTGCGGCCCTCTTCGTCTTGCCAAAAAAGTCTGGGTCGGACGGTATACCTTTCATACCCAGCTAGGTCAATCCAGCCATCGCTGTCTAAATCAACACTTTTTTGATGGTGAGCTCCTGCAGTCACTGATCCCTTGAGTGAATGTGATAGAGGGGATTCTAAATAGGTCGTAAAATCTTGCCCGTCACGGGTGGTTAAGTTGAGTAACGCTTCGCCGTTGGATGAATCGCTAGGTCGACGCGAGACTAAATTGATGACTCCGCCCAATGCTGAGCCCCCATACAAAGAAGAAGCAGAACCTTTAATGATTTCGACACGTCCCAAATCGGTGGGCGGAATTTGTAACAAGCCAATCGATGCAGCCTGATTACCATACAAAGGTAGGCCATCAGCAAGTAATTGGGTGTAACGACCAAACATGCCTTGAAGCCGAATATTTGCGCTGCCAAGCGCCGGTGAAGTAGTCTGTACCCGAACGCCTCCTGTCTCAGCAACTAGCATTGAAATATTGCCCGGGCGCATGGTGGCTTTTTCGGTAATTTCTTCGCGATTTATGAGTTCAACCCGCATCGGTAAATCATCAGCAATTCGACCCGAACGCGAGGCTTGAACCACGATTTTTTCGATTTCGTCTGCGTGATCATGTGATTCATGGGCGTGATGCTCATTTTCGGTGTGCGGATGTGCCGTTTTTTCAGCGCGAGCTTGAACATTGTCGGTTTGGTTGGCATAGCTAACGCTTGTACTGCCTAAAGTTAAAATGAGTAACGTGAATTGCGATAAAGGAAACATAAGTTAATTTTGTCAAATAAATAACAAGAAATGATATATTCACTATAAAGGTTACTGTTACTGGAAGGTCAAGATGAAAATAAGTGAATTGGCGACAGCCGCTAATGTTCCAAGTAAAACAATTCGCTATTACGAACAAGTGGGGCTCATTAAACCGCCTCATCGCAATGAAAATGGCTATCGTCAGTACTGCGATGATGATGTTAAAGCCTTGGTTTTTATTCGCCGCTGTCGAGAGTTGAACATTGCTATTGATGACATCAAAAAACTCGTTGATGTACAGCAAAACCCAAATGGCTCGTGCGCATTTGTTGATGATCTGATAGAAAAGCAGCTGATCCGTATTCAGCAAACACAACAAGAATTAGCTTTATTAGAAAAAACCTTATCAACCCTGGCGACCTCTTGCGCTAATCATAAAATTGGGGATTGCTCAATCTTACATCAGCTAAAGGCCACTTAATTGGCTTTGCGAAACATCGTGCTGTCTTCGCTATCTTGTTTTAGAGCAACCTTTGATTAAACCGTACAGCAACACGGTTATTTAAACACTTACGCATTTAACGCATTTAATGGCACGTTAATCGATTTGTTAATTTATCTGTTCACAGTCTTGCTACACTGTGCATCCAATGAGAATAATAATTAATTTAGGTAGTCTTTTGAAAGTGCGAACTCTATTCTATCCGGCGTCTGTGTTGTTAATGTTTTTTGTCACTCATTTGAATGCAGCGAACGTTATTGTCGAACCCGTTACGCTCGAACAAACGGAACACAGTGTCCAAGCAGTGGGTAATGCTGAAGCGGCCAAGTCGGTCGAGATTTATCCCGCTGTAGGCGACAAAGTTACCGAGATATTGTTTAAACCAGGGGATGAGGTTCAAGTCGGCCAGCGTTTGCTCGTTTTGGACTCTCGTCGGCAAGAAGCATCATTGCAAGAAGCTAAAATTCGTTTGGCGGATGCACAGCGTACGCTCACGCGACTCAAAGATAGTCATACTAAAGGTGCGGTGCCACAAAGTGATGTGGACGATGCAATGACAGCCCATGAGTTGGCAAAAGTGGCAGTGATGCAAGCAAAAACAGAACTTGAAGACCGCCAAGTTCTGGCTCCTTTTTCGGGCGTGATGGGGCTGACAGGTGTTGAAGTGGGCGATCGGATCACCACACAGACGATGATTGCCACCATTGATGATGTTGAACATCTGTTTATTAATTTTAACGCACCCGAAAATACCATCGCCATGCTCAAAGACGCGCCAACAATAGCAGTTAGCCCATGGCAAAGTGATCAACGCTTAAGCGCGAAAATTGCTCAGTTAGACTCGCGGATCGACCCACAAACACGAACTTTGCGGACGCGGATCAGGATTGATAACAGCCACGGTCACTATATGCCCGGTATGAGTTTTCGCGTTCATATTTCAGTGAAAGGTGAGCAGTTCGCAGCAGTCCCTGAAGCTGCCTTATTATGGGGGGCAACAGGCCCTTATGTTTGGAAAAGTGTTGATGATAAAGCTACGCGAGTCGATGTTAAAATCGAACAACGTTTAGCGGGTCGCTTATTGGTCGATGGTGATTTAAAACAGGGCGACATGCTTGTTGTAGAGGGGGTACAACGTTTAAGAGCCAATCAAACGCTGACGGTTACTCAACCCACAATCAGCCTGCAGGATTAAGCAATGAACCAGTTACCCATGTTGCAAGATTTACCGTCGATGGCGATTCGGCGTCCCATTTTAATTGTTGTACTTAATTTATTGATTATTATCGCGGGTATCGCTGCCATAGCGGCGATAGAAGTGCGGGAATTACCGGATGTCGATCGCCCATTTCTCACCGTCAGTGCTTCTTTTCCGGGAGGCTCACCAGAAACCGTTGACACCGAAGTCACCAGTAAACTGGAAGGTGCGGTGGCGCGAGTCAGTGGTGTTAAATCTATCCGAGCGCAAAGTGAAGAAGGCAGTGCTCGAATCGTGGTTGAGTTTCGACCAGGGGTGAATTTAGAAGATGCCGCCAATGAAACGCGGGAATCTGTTGCACGTGTGCAACGAGAGTTACCCAAAGAGGTTGAGCGTGTGTCGATTATTAAAGCCGACAATAATGCAGAGTCGGTCGTATCGCTCACGGTCTCGAGTGCGACTTTAGCGCTTGAGGCATTAACCGAGCGAGTTGAAATAGATTTAGCGCCTCAATTTTTGACTATTCCGGGTGTCGCTGATGTGCGTCTCAATGGTGATCGTCGTCGGGTACTTCGTGTCAGAATGGACCCATTAAAACTGGCCAGTTTTAATTTAACCGTACCAGATGTGGCTACGGTTTTGGCACAAGCTCCTTTTGATGTACCCGCTGGGAGCTTGAAATCGGCTGATCAGCAAGTCATTGTTCGTGCCGATGCTACTTCTATAACAGCAGAAGAAGTGGGCGATATTATTGTACGAGATGATACACGCATTAAAGATATTGCTGCAGTGTATTTTGGTCCAGCCGATCCCCGCTCGATGGTACGCTTAGATGGTCAGCCTGTGCTGGGCATGGAAGTGATCCGACAGGCTCAGTCAAATACTATAGAGATCTCGAATGAAGTGCTCGCTCTGCTTGAACAAATGCGCGTGCGATTCCCTGAACTTGAATTTACCCTCACTTCTGATGATGCGCAGTTTATTCGTAGCTCTGTCGATGAAGTCGTTTATTCTTTGATTTTAACTGTGTTATTGGTTGTGATTACTCTTTGGGTGTTTATCGGTTCTTGGCGGGCGACTTTAGTGCCTGCTTTTGCGATTCCAGTTGCGTTGATTGGTTCTTTAGCGTTGATTTGGGCTTTGGGGTTTTCGATTAATATTTTGACCTTACTGGCATTAGTTTTAGCAACAGGCTTGATTGTCGATGATGCGATTGTGGTCAGTGAAAATATACAACGCCAGCGTTCACTTGGTTTAGGGCGCCGTGCTGCAGCAGTAATTGGTACACGAGAAGTATTTTTTGCGGTGGTGGCGACGACCGCTGTTTTAGCTGCGGTATTTGTGCCGATAGCATTTTTACCTTCTACTGCCGGACGTTTATTTAGAGAATTTGGTGGGGTATTAGCCGGGGCTGTGGTGATTTCAAGCTTTGTCGCTTTATCAATAGTCCCCGCGCTAACCTCAAAATTAAAGCTCAAACAAACTAAAAAAAATCATCCATTTGCAAAAGTAGGCCATGATTTAGCAGAGTTTTATCGCCGCTCGATTACCTGGGTGCTCAATCATGCATGGCTAACGCTTTGCGCCTGTTTGTTGGTTGCTGCGGGTTCTGGTGGGTTATATTTAACCTTAGAAAACGAGCTGTTACCCAAAGAAGACCGAGGTAAAATCCGTATTTTTGCCCGCGGCCCTGATGGGGTGGGTCTTAATTTTATGGATCGCCAAGCCATTGCGATGGAAGATATTTTATTACCGTATGTACAAAGTGGCGAAATCGAATCTATTTATACTGTGGTTGGCCAATGGGATCCGAATATTGTGTTTATTACGGTGCCTTTAAAACACTGGGATGAACGTCATTTTAGCCAACAAGAAATCATCAACAAAATTCGTGAACCATTGAGTCAAATACCTGGTGCACCAGGCTATCCTTCAGGTTCAAATAGTTTAAATTTGCGTGGGCAGGGCGGCGGAATTGAACTGGCCTTGCTTGGGCAAGATTACAGTGAGATTTTTGTGGCAGCCCAAGCTTTTTCAGAGCAAATAGAGCAAGCCATAGAAGGCGTTGGAAATGTTCGTGTGTCTTATCAACCGTCGCAACCACAGCTCAGAGTGAATATTGATCGGCGTCGCGCTGATGAGTTGGGTGTGTCGCTCAACGATATTGCCGTGACTTTACGTGCAGCAATTAATGGTGACGATATTGCAGATTTAAACATTGGTGACCAATCAGTGCCGATTATGCTGCAAGCTCAAAATCAAACAATCAACGATCCTCGGGACTTAGCGAATTTATTTTTAAAAACACGTTCAGGGCAGTTAGTGCCGCTGAGCAGTGTTGCAACAATCAGCGAAGAAGGGGTGGCTGCCGAGCTTGAGCGACACGCTCAGCGCCGTGCTATTGAGCTCGATATGGAGTTGCCACCTAATATGAGCATCGCACAATTAGTGACACAAATACGTGACCTTTCTCAACAAACCTTGCCCGATGGCATTACTATGGTTTTTAAAGGGGAAGCACTGACGTTTGAAGAAACAGCGAATGAAGTGGTGTTGACTTATGTGTTAGCTTTTTTAATTGTTTTGTTGGTGCTTGCAGCTCAGTTTGAAAGTGTGAATAGTGCTGTGGTGGTCATGATTACGGTTCCGTTTGGGATGTCATCGGCGATTTTGGCCTTGTATTTGACAGGGACATCACTGAATATTTATTCACAGATCGGCTTGGTGATGTTAATTGGATTAATTGCTAAAAATGCGATTTTATTGGTGGAATTTGCTGATCAGCTTCGTGATAAAGGCTTAAGCGTTCGTGAGGCGGTCGAGCAAGCGGCTATCGTTCGTTTAAGACCTATTACTATGACACTTGTCTCGACATTGCTCGGTGCTTTGCCTTTAATTTTATCGTCTGGAGCGGGTGCTGAAGCTCGTAATGCAATTGGCTGGGTGGTATTTGGTGGGCTTTCGTTAGCGGTGATTTTTACATTGTATTTAACGCCGGTTATTTATTTAGGCTTAGCACGTTTTACCAAAGCCCGAGGTGATGAAACCAAACTCTTGGCCGCAGAGCTCGAACAAGCGGGATAAGGGGGAGGATTTTTGCAGTAAATAAAAAATGGCGATCGAGAGGTCGCCATTTTTTACACATTAAGGCGTACTGACACTCACATATCCTAAGTTACCTGTTTCAGGGATTCAATCTAGCGCAGTGGTTGCTGTCAATTTAGCCAAATTGTTCGGATTTCATCCGAGCTTGAATGCGTTTTTAGGTAAAGATCTAATTCAATAGTTTGGAAACCTTTGTGATAAAAATAACTTAGCTGATTGAGATATCGATTATTTTTACTTAGAGTGGGCTTGGGTTTTATTTTTAGAGTAAGCAAATGGATATTGTCACGCAAGGTTTATTAGGTGCCACCCTCGCACAAGCTGGCGCCAAATCTACAGAGTATAAGCAAGCAATGCTCATTGGATTTGTTGCGCCATTGCTCGCTGATGCTGATGCATTGATCCGTTCAAGTGAAGATCCTTTATTAGTATTGCAATTTCATCGTCATTTTAGCCATGCATTGGTTTTTATACCGATTGGGGCATTGATCGCAGCTAAGTTGTTGTGGCCTTTGTTTAAGCGAAGCTTAGCCTTTAAACGTATCTATTTTTATGCTTTGTTAGGGTACGCCACAGCGGGCGTCCTTGATGCGTGTACCAGCTATGGCACACATTTATTGTGGCCATTTGTTGACACGCGTATTGCTTGGAATGTCATTGCGATTGTTGATCCTGTTTTTTCTGGCGTGTTAATTGGCGCAATGCTGATGACGTGGCTTAAAAATCATTCTTTTTGGGCTCGCTGTGGCTTGGTGTTGGCATTGTGCTATTTAGGTTTAGGCGCCATTCAGCATCAGCGCGCGCTGGAGGTTGTTAATGAACTCGCACTTGAGCGGGATCATCAAGCCAGCGATATTGTCGTCAAACCGACTGTGGGTAATATACTCTTATGGCGTGCAGTCTATCGGGCAGATGAAGCATTTTATGTTGATGCAATTCGAGTTGGTTTTAATACCAATAAGCAGGTATTTGAAGGGCAATCAGTGCCTGTTTTTAATCGTGAACGAGACTTACCTGATTTAGATAAACGCAGTGTGCTTTACCAAGATCTAGTTCGGTTTGAGGCGTTTTCTGAAGGGTATTTAGTTCGGATGCCTGAAAGTGCCAATGCCGTGGGGGATATCCGTTATGCCATGCTGCCAACAAGCACACGGCCACTTTGGTTTATCACGTTTGACGAGCAACACGCGAGTCGACATGTGAGGTTCGAGGCTGATCGAGTGTTAACGCCGTTGCAAAGGCAGACTTTCTTTAACATGTTATTCAATAGTGAGTTTAGAAACGAATAAAGGGAGCGCATGATGTGGTTTTTTCAAAATATGTTCCTAAACTTACAGCATGAACAAAAATATCACCGCCTTGGTTTGTATAGGGTTAATTAATGTTGGGGGCTTTTTTACAGGCCTTCTTTATGCTGCATCTGTATTACCGACTGCTCACCTTCCTAAAATTGTGATAAGTGATCCGGATTGGCCTCCTTACTTTTTTAAAGGGGTCACTTTTCAACCGATAGGTTTTGCGAAAGAAATAATAAGCCAGTGTGTTCCCAATACTGGTTATCACAGTGATTTTGTTCATTTTCCAATTAAGCGGATGCGTTATTTTATGGAACAAGGTGAGATCGATGTCCATGTTTATTCGTATAAAAAAGAGCGCGAATCATTTTTGATGTTTGGTCAAGAAGCTATATTTACAGCTAGTTATCGGCCATTTGTGCATGTTGACAATGAAGTGGAAATTGATTCACAACATGATTTTGATGGGTTGGTGCTCGGGCATTTACAAGGGTTACGCTATTCGAGAGAGTTTTATCAATACATCGATAAACGTATTAACCAAAATGCGATTCGAGTGGTCGGATCAAATAATGCGCTATTGAAGTTACTGCTCGAAAAGAAAATCGATATTTTTGTAAATACCAGCGACACTATTTTTTGGCTCGCGCAGAGTATGGCAGAGCGGCATAATATCAAAATGCTCGATTATGATGTTCAGACTAAAGACTACTTTATTACGGTCTCAAAAAAAGGCGCGGCCATTGCGGACAAGCGCCAATTTTTAACACAGATAGATAGCTGCATTGCAGCACTCAAAAAAAAGTGGGGATTACCGGATGATTGCTAAACGTTACGGTATGAGGCCGTAAACAATCAAACTTTTGTTGATTAATGCTTTAGTAATTTCCCCAAGGGTTGTTATCACTTTGATGTTTTTTACGTTCACGAGCACGGTCTTTATTCGCTTTTTTTTCTTTAATCCGTTTGGCATCACTGAAGCTTAGCTCACAGGGAGTACCTGGCTTATGCTCTTCAGGGATAACGCGATCTCGTGGGGGTAATTGATATTGCACATCATCAGGCTTTGGTAAGTTTTTAAGGCGGTATAAGTAAAAATTTTCGACTTTTTCTTGCGCCCACTGAGTTTTACGCAAAAATTTTACTGTTGCTTCTAGACTAGGGTTATTTTTAAAGCAGTTAATTTGCAAATAAGCATGCAGCAATTCCCACCCATATTGCTCGACTAACTCACTGACGACTTGTTCAAGTTTGACACCTTGAAGCGGATTATTGCCGAACAATTCTTTATTACTCATGTTTACTCACTTAAAACGGGTATTCTGATTGCGGATTATAGGGATTGCGCTTGGTATTTAATAGTCAAGCAGTGATTAAATTTGCTAAATTGAACAAATATACTCATATCAGATTAAATAACTGCTAAAAGAAAATTAAGGAAACATTGATGTTTGCTGTCATTTTTAGAGCCAAACCAGGCATCCAAGATCAACACTACAGTGACACAGTCGCTCGAATGAGAAAGCTGGCATTTGAAAAATATGGTTGCATTGATTTTATTGCGGCCACTGAGGGCTCTCAAGAAATCGCAATTTCATATTGGCCTGATGAAGCCGCTATTTTAGCATGGAAACAAGACAGTGAACATATGCTGGCACAGTCTATTGGGCGAGAAAAGTGGTATCAGTCTTATCGGGTTGAAATACTCGAGTTAAAACGACACTATGCGTTTGAGGCAAACCAAAGTTAAAGTTAAAGTTAAACAGAGCCTAAATCCAAAATGGGCTTAGGCTTACTGAGATCAAAAATTTGTGTCAAGCGGAACGGCAATTGGCAACAGAGCGGTGCTTCTTGCAAACATTATTCTTCTAGTAACAATCTTAAGCCGTTGTGATCTGCGATGACTAAATAAGACTCGCCGATATCTGCGGTACATAAATCAATCAGGTTATCAGCAATGCTTAAACCGGTTGCACAGTTAGTGATTGAAAAAGCGTCACTGGCTTGCCCTTTGGCTGTTTTTGTATTTTGCAGTTCGCCATTTAGGCTGTAGTTTAACTCACTGTGTGTAAACAATCTGACTTTAAAAACTCCACTTTGATCGGACTTTACCCGTTTTACGGTGGTGATTGCCAAATCATCATTGTCTTGCCAAGCAATCGCCCAATAGTGTTGTTTATTAGATAATGTTTTGTTTGAATGGGCTTTATTGGTCAAGCTATATGAATCAATCACACCCACATGAATTGCGTTTTCGAGCAATCTATAATTGTAACGATAAGAAGTTGAAGTGCTGTTTGTTTCTATATCACTCACAATGCTATATTTATCATCAAACAAATTGTCGACATCACTTTTTCGTAATAGGTCGTTGCGTTTAAGATGGAAGTTCGCCATCTCATCTAAACTATTTACAAACCGGATATCTGCGTAGCTATCGTCAATATTATCGATGATCGTTTCACCCCCACAACCGCTTAATATCAGACAAAATACACCAGTGAAGACACCGATCTTTCGCGTTGTTAACCTAAAATTGGCAAGACGTTTGAGCATTTTTTCATCCTTGAGTGTTAAATAACAGGCTATATCTTACTGATGTAAGGTTACTCTTAGCTAGGGGTTAATTGTTCGATTTTGTAGGCTATTTTATTTGCAGCAACAAACCGAGATGTTTGGCACAAAAGCTAAAATAATCAGTAGATAACAGTGCAAAATACCTATTGGCAGGGTGGGTGCGAAGCCAGTGTAAAGGTGACCCATTTGCCTAGTTTTGTTTGCAGTTCGGCTGATGCGCTACTGCTCTCTATAGAAGGAAGTAACTCTGCAGGTTTGCCTGTAATTGTTTCATAAAAGACCATCGCAGTGAGTAAACTGCCGATATCGTTTGCGTGATTGCCATCATCTGCATGCAAAATGAGACTCGGTTGTTGGCTCAATACATAGTCCCAAACTAATCCTACTGGGGCAACACAGCTTGATTGTTTTGCACTAATAGAGGCATGTAAATCATGGACCCGTTGCGCTTCGGTGGCATTTCCTCTTTGTGGGTGTTCAGGAAAGAGGATAGGGGTGACTCCCTTTGCTTTCGCATTGGCAATCCATGTTTTCGCTGCGTCAGTACTGTAAGAAGTGATGCCAGACTGTGAGTATTTTTGCCCTTGTAAAATGACATGTGTCCAAGGGTTATTGGCCAGTTTGGCGACAGCTGCAGCATTATTTAGATTATCACTTAAGTATCCGCCACCAAATGATTCACTATACACAGTGATATTAGGATCGGCAGCGAGTAACAAACTTGCAATTAAGCTTTGTTGTTTTGCGATGTGGCTATTGCCAAAGAGCAATATTTTAAAGTCGTTGACTGAACTGTTATCTGGAATCGCTAAGTTTTCAGAGCTTGTCGGAATGGTTGTTTCAACTGCACTGACTTCAGAGGGCACTGAACCTGATTGACCCCCACACCCGTGTAGGAGCAAGCTAATAGCGAGCCAAAAGCAAGTAACAAAGTAACCCGTTTGCATAAATTAACCTTAATCTATCAAATTGCGTGATGGGATATAACCTGATGAACTCACAGGATTTGCTGTCAGTTCATCGTTCTTTTAATGAGTCCTACCATAACAAGTTCAGCGTTATACACAACCTAAAAAACTATCGAAAAGATATCTTTATAGTATCAACCGAGTTTGTGTGTTGATTGTCTAACGATTTTTAATGAATTACGCTTAAATAAAGCAAAAGATTCTTTTTAGCCATATTATTGTCGACAATCTGTGGTGTGCTGGCTTGACAAATACAACCGCATAACCCATAGTTCGACTCATTAATTGTCGACAATGATAACCAATGGAATCAGATAACAGCGTTAAAACAGCTTCAGATAAAGTTTTTGTCGACATTCGTCAGGCGATTGTTGAAGGTAGTATCCCGCAAGGCAGTAAAATATCAGAACCCGAATTAGCTAAGCGCTATGGCGTGAGCCGTGCGACTCTGCGTGAAGCACTCAATCGTTTAGAAAGCTGCCATTTGGTCGAACGTAAAGCCAACGTTGGCAGCCGAGTGGTCGCTTTGACCGAAACTAAACTTAAAGAAATATTTCAAGTACGCGCCTCGCTTGAAGGATTGGCTTGTCGACTTGCAGCGCAAAATATGCCTGATGGCGAAGTTGCACAAGTTAAAGCCTTACTCGATTTACATTTAGCTAATCAACGAGTCAAACAAGGTGAATCGTATTACCAAGAAGAAGGTGATTTGGATTTTCACTACCGCATTATTAAAGGCAGCAAAAATAGCCACCTTATTCACTTATTATGCAATGAACTCTATCAATTAATTCGTATGTATCGGGTGCAAATGGGCATGAATGGCCCACGAGTTAGCCGCGCGTTTGATGAACACTTGGCAATCATAAATGCGATTGCAGCAAAAGATGGCGAATTAGCCGAACTGCTGATGAAGCGTCATATCGCTTCATCGGGAGCCAATATCGAAAATAAATTTAAAGTAGCCGCAGACGCTACTTAAATACGTTAACCGTTCAAATCTGGGAACCAGACTTAGGAGAAGACGCACATGTCAGCAGGAAAAAAATTCAGACAAGCACTTGCAACCAACTCACCCTTGCAAATCGTCGGCACAGTTAATGCGTATTGTGCAATCATGGCGCAACAATTGGGCCATCAAGCGATTTATTTATCCGGTGCAGGTGTTGCAAATGCATCTTATGGTTTGCCTGATCTTGGTATGACGAGCTTAGATAATGTGCTTGAAGACATTCGTCGTATTACTGCAGCTAGTGACTTACCGTTGTTGGTGGACGCAGATACAGGCTGGGGCGGTGCATTTAATATTGCCCGGACAGTGAAAGAAATGACCAAAGCAGGGGCAGCTGGTTGTCATATTGAAGATCAAGTCGCGCAAAAGCGTTGTGGTCACCGCCCAAATAAAGCCATTGTTTCTACAGAAGAAATGGTCGACCGGATCAAAGCAGCGGTCGATGCACGAACTGATCCCGAATTTTTTATCATGGCTCGCACCGATGCGTTCGCTCAAGAAGGGTTAGAAGCCGCGATTGAACGTGCTAAAGCTTATGTAAAAGCTGGTGCGGATGGGATTTTCGCAGAAGCCGTTAAAACACAAGAACATTATCGTGCCTTTAGTGAGGCACTTGATGTGCCTATTTTGGCCAATATTACCGAGTTTGGTCAGACAGAACTTTGGAATAAACACGAGTTAGGCGAATGGGGTGTGAGCATGGTGCTTTATCCGCTTTCAGCGTTTAGAGCGATGAATAAAGCCGCAGAAATGGTGTATTCGTCTATCCTCGAGCAAGGGGATCAAAAAGCGGTCGTTGATAGCATGCAAACTCGAATGGATTTGTATAAATATTTGGGTTACCACGACTATGAGCAGAAACTCGATTCATTATTTGCTGAAGGCAAAAATAAATAACTAAACCGTAAATTATCAACAGGTCGTTTGTCATCCTTATAAACGACACTAAAAATGACAACAAAATTAGGGGCTTTAACATGACAGATAAAAAACTAAGTGGCGCAGGCTTACGCGGTCAAAGTGCAGGTGAAACAAAATTATGTACAGTGGGCAAATCTGGCTCAGGTTTAACTTACTGTGGCTATGATGTATCGGATTTGGCTGATAATGCAACTTTTGAGGAAGTGGCATATTTATTATTTAATGGTGAATTACCCAATCAAGCACAATTAACTGAATATAAAGCAGGCCTTAAAGCGCAGCGCGATTTACCGCAGGCATTAAAAGAAGTCCTGAAGCGCATCCCTGCTGATGCACATCCGATGGATGTGATGCGAACAGGTTGTTCTTTTTTAGGGAATATAGAGCCTGAAACCAGTTTTGATCAGCAACATACTGCTGCGAATCGTTTGTTGGCTGCATTTCCCGCCATCATGTGTTACTGGTATCGCTTTAGCCACGAGAATGTTGAAATTGAATGTACGTCTGATGAAGACTCAATAGGTGGTCATTTCTTAAAATTACTCAGTGGTGAGACACCGTCTGAACAACATCGCAAAGTCATGGATGTCTCGTTAATTTTATATGCAGAGCATGAATTTAATGCATCAACTTTCACCGCGCGCGTCTGTGCATCGACACTTTCAGATATGTTCTCGTGTGTGACTGGGGCGATAGGCTCATTACGTGGTCCACTTCATGGTGGTGCAAACGAAGCAGCCATGGATATGATTCAAAAATTCAGCTCACCAGAAGATGCCAAAATCCAAATGGCGGGCATGCTTGAGCGTAAAGAAAAAATAATGGGCTTTGGTCATGCGATTTATCGTGAATCAGATCCGCGTAATGTGATTATTAAAAAATGGTCAGAAAAATTGGCGCATGAATTTGGTAATACGTCACTGTACGACATTTCAGTTGCTTGTGAAGAATACATGTGGGATACGAAAAAGTTGTTCTGTAATGCGGATTTTTTCCATGCTTCGGCCTATCACTTTATGGGTATTCCAACTAAATTATTCACGCCAATTTTTGTTTGCTCACGCGTTACTGGCTGGGCAGCTCATGTAATGGAGCAGCGTGCCAACAACCGTATTATCCGCCCAAGTGCCGATTATATTGGTGCAGAGCCACGTAAAGTTACGCCTCTTAGCGCGCGTTAATTGAGTGTGTGCCCTTATGGTCAAATAAGGGCACATTTACGCTGCAAATGGGTCAACAATTTCACACCAACAATTAATATAAATAAAGTGTTTTTAAGCCTCGTTTAGCACCATACCGTCACCCATTTTGGAAAGAATTATGAATAGCCAATTTCGCAAAGCCTTACCTGGCACCTCTCTAGATTATTTTGATACCCAAGCCGCTGTAGATGCGATTGCTCCGGGTGCGTATGCCAAACTTCCTTACACTTCAAAAGTACTGGCTGAAAATTTAGTACGCCGATGTGAGCCTGAAAAACTAACTGATTCGCTTAAACAACTCATTGAGCGTAAACGCGATCTTGATTTCCCGTGGTTTCCTGCACGTGTTGTTTGCCATGATATTTTAGGTCAAACCGCGTTAGTTGATTTGGCAGGCCTTCGTGATGCGATTGCCGAAAAAGGCGGCGATCCGTCAAAAGTAAACCCGGTTGTGCCAACTCAATTAATTGTTGATCATTCATTGGCTGTTGAACATGCAGGGTTTGAAAAAGATGCGTTTGCTAAAAATCGCGCTATCGAAGATCGCCGTAACGATGACCGTTTTCATTTTATTAATTGGACCAAAACTGCTTTCAAAAATGTAGATGTGATACCACCGGGTAATGGGATCATGCATCAAATAAACTTAGAGCGAATGTCACCGGTGATCCAAAGCCGTGGAGGAGTGGCATTCCCTGATACATTAGTTGGCACCGACAGCCATACTCCGATGGTGGATGCACTGGGTGTTATTGCCATTGGTGTAGGCGGCCTTGAAGCCGAAAGCGTGATGCTTGGCCGCGCTTCGTATATGCGTTTACCTGATATCATTGGCGTTGAATTAGTTGGCAAGCCGGCCGAAGGGATCACCGCCACGGATGTGGTATTGGCACTGACAGAATATTTGCGTGCAGAAAAAGTAGTCAGTTCGTATCTTGAGTTTTACGGCGAAGGCACCAAGCATTTAACTCTTGGTGATCGTGCGACGATTTCAAATATGACCCCAGAATATGGCGCGACAGCGGCCATGTTCTATATCGATGAGCAAACCATTGACTATTTACGATTAACGGGTCGTGAAGATGAACAAGTAAAATTGGTTGAAACGTACGCAAAACAAACAGGCTTATGGGCAGACGATTGTGTAGGTGCTCAGTATGAACGTATCTTACGCTTTGATTTATCGACTATTTGTCGCAATATTGCAGGGCCATCAAATCCACATAATCGTGTGCCGACCTCAGAGCTAGCATCACGAGGGATCAGTGGTGTAGTTGAAAACGATGGCGATAAAATCCCAGATGGCGCAGTGATTATTGCAGCCATTACGAGCTGTACCAATACCAGTAACCCTCGCAATATGATAGCCGCTGGTTTATTGGCGCGTAATGCCAATGCCAAAGGTTTAACTCGTAAACCTTGGGTGAAATCTTCTTTGGCACCGGGCTCAAAAGCTGTACAGATGTACTTAGAAGAAGCAAATTTATTACCCGAGCTAGAAGACTTAGGGTTTGGAGTGGTTGCTTTTGCTTGCACTACCTGTAACGGGATGAGTGGCGCACTTGATCCGGTCATTCAACAAGAAGTGTTAGATCGTAAACTGTACACCACTGCGGTGCTTTCGGGTAATCGTAACTTTGATGGCCGCATTCATCCTCATGCTAATCAAGCGTTTTTAGCCTCTCCTCCGCTAGTCGTTGCTTACGCAATTGCGGGGACAATTCGTTTTGATATCGAAAAAGATATTTTAGGTTACGACCAAGCAGGGCAAGCGGTCACACTCAAAGATATTTGGCCGACAGATGAAGAAATCAATGCGGTTGTTGCCAACTCAGTGAAGCCCGAGCAATTTAGAAGTGTCTATAACCCTATGTTTGACTTAAAGGTTGAATATGGCGACCACATTAACCCGCAGTATGATTGGCGCCCACAAAGTACGTATATTCGTCGTCCACCGTATTGGGAAGGGGCATTAGCCGGTGAGCGTACCATGAAGGGCATGCGTCCGTTGGCGGTACTTGGCGATAATATTACGACCGATCATTTATCGCCTTCAAATGCGATTCAAATGAACAGCGCAGCAGGTGAATATTTACATAAAATGGGCTTGCCAGAAGAAGACTTTAACTCGTATGCGACGCACCGTGGCGATCACCTCACTGCGCAGCGTGCCACGTTTGCTAATCCAAAATTGTTCAATGAAATGGTGATCGAAAACGGCCAAGTCAAGCAAGGCTCACTGGCCCGAATTGAACCTGAAGGGAAGCAAGTGCGGATGTGGGAAGCAATCGAAACCTACATGGCGCGCAAACAACCACTGATTATTATTGCAGGCGCTGATTATGGCCAAGGTTCATCACGTGATTGGGCGGCAAAGGGCGTGCGCTTAGCGGGTGTTGAAGTCATCGTGGCTGAAGGTTTTGAGCGAATTCATCGTACTAACTTGGTAGGCATGGGAGTGTTACCACTTGAGTTTTTATCGGGTGAAAATCGTCATACCTATGCCATAGATGGCACTGAGACGTTTGATGTCCTTGGCGAGCCGACACCAAGCGCGATGTTGACAGTAGTGATAAATCGCAAAGATGGGTCACACACTGAGGTTACGGTGAAGTGTCGCTTAGATACCGCTGAAGAAGTCTCTATTTATGCGGCAGGTGGGGTATTACAACGCTTTGCACAAGATTTTTTAGAGTCGAACCAAGCCTAATGTTTTATGCCTCACGTGAATAACGTGGGGCAATTTTTTTGGAGGCCAGTGAATGGCATTTAAACCACAAATTAAAATTCCCGCGACTTATATGCGTGGCGGTACCAGTAAAGGGGTGTTTTTTAATCTCACCGATTTACCAGAAGCTGCGCAAGTGCCGGGTGCTGCACGAGATAACATTTTGTTACGTGTAATTGGTAGCCCTGATCCTTATGGTAAACAAACCGATGGCATGGGCGGGGCGACATCAAGCACCAGCAAAACGGTGATCTTATCAAAAAGTCATCAAGCTGATCACGATGTTGACTATCTGTTTGGCCAAGTCGCTATTGATAAAGCGTTTGTTGACTGGAGTGGCAATTGCGGCAATTTAACCGCTGCAGTTGGGTCATTTGCCATTAGTAATGGTTTGGTCGATGCAAGTCGTATCCCCGAAAATGGCATTGCCACAGTGCGTATCTGGCAGGCTAATATAAAAAAAACCATTATTGCAAATGTGCCAGTCACTAACGGTGAAGTACAAGAAACGGGTGACTTTGAATTAGACGGGGTGACGTTTCCTGCTGCTGAGGTTGAAGTGGCTTTTATGGATCCAGCTGATGGCGAAGGGGCGATGTTCCCAACAGGTAATGTCGTCGATAACCTTGAAGTGCCTGGTGTGGGGAGTTTTAATGCCACCCTGATTAATGCGGGTATTGCGACCATTTTTTTAAATGCAGCTGATTTGGGTTTTAGTGGCTGTGAATTGCAAGATGAGATTAACAACGATGACGCCATTTTAGCGCGATTTGAGACTATTCGTGCTTATGGTGCGATTAAAATGGGTTTGATTGCGAATATTGAAGAAGCAAAAACTCGCCAGCACACCCCAAAAGTGGCCATTGTTGCCCCTGCTTCAGCCTATGTTTCATCAAGTGGTAAAGCAATTAATCAAGCCGATATCGATGTCAATGTGCGCGCTTTGTCTATGGGTAAACTGCACCATGCCATGATGGGTACTGCAGCGGTGGCTATTGCTACAGCGGCGGCTGTGCCAGGCACTTTAGTGAATTTGGCAGCTGGTGGCAATGAGCGAACATCTGTTACGTTTGGTCATCCATCGGGCACCCTCAAAGTGGGCGCCGAAGCTGTGATGGTTGGTCATCAGTGGCAAGTCAAAAGTGCGATAATGAGCCGCAGTGCTCGGGTATTGATGGAAGGGTGGGTACGCATTCCACATGATTAAATGAATACCGTGTTTTTCAATATAAAAACACCACGAAGAGTGGTGTTTTTTGTAGCTGCTTGTTAAATATTCTCAGGCTATAACGCCAAAATCTCAGCGCTATTACTAGGTGACCACGCTTTATTTGCGGCTTCGTGCTGTGGGAGCCAAATCAAGTCGGTGTGTTCATTCGGATCAAGTTTAATTTCGATATCATCAGGCACACAGACTGTAAACACATGCTCAGTATTAATCCGCGCATTTGCTTGGTAGCGGTGACGCCAGCAATCACGAATTGCATACTGATTGGTTTTATGACGATCAATAACATTTAAACCGAGCGGTTGCACGTCGATGCCTGTTTCTTCTTTTAATTCACGAATGGCTGTTTGCTGTGGGCTTTCGTCTCTTTCTATCCCGCCAGTGACGGATTGCCAAAATTCAGGATCATCTGCCCGTTGGATCAATAAACAGTCTTTATTTGATTTATGAATGACCACTAAAATGGAGTAAGGTTGGCGTAAAAGTTTGGAATTTGACACATGATTTAGCCAAAGATGGATGTGTTACTAGTGTAACTGATCGGATACATGAACTCGAGGGTTTAACAGGAGCAGTTAGAATAAACATGCTCCTGAGGATTAAATACAGCGGGCAGGTTTGGGGAGTCCTGCAATTTTAGTCGCTTGCTTAGCTGGGCCTTTGGGAAACAACTTATATAGGTAAATACTGTTCCCTTTGTCTTCCCCCAGTTTTTTAGCCATCGCTTTTACGAGCATTCGAATGGCTGGGCTGGTATTGAATTCGATATAAAATTCTCTGACAAAATTCACTACTTCCCAGTGTGCATCGGTCAGTTGTATTTGTTCTAGTTCGGCAATAGTTTTAGCTAGCTCAATACTCCAGTCAGAGCTATTAAGTAAATAGCCTTCTTTATCTGTATTAATTTGATTGTTTTGATGGATTAACATAGTTACCACGAAATTGTTTGTTGATGGCTTAGGGTTAATTCGACCCAGCGCGAAAAATTGAGGGTATTAGTAGTGCTGAGTTCTTGCTCGGTTAAACGTGCGCGCGCATCTTGCTCGAGTAAAAAAAGTTGCTTGAAATTCAATTGTTGATAGCGTCGATAATCGTAACATGCATCAGCCGTCAGAAATAAAGTGTCGTCCTGAGTGATAAGCTGTTTAAGCTCATTGAAGGGGGTTTTGCTGATAGGCTGATTGACAATATGTAAAATCATAGTGTTACAACATGCTCCTGTTTAGAGAGTAATGCCTGGATCCCCGCTTGATCGAGTGGTGTCACATTAAGCGATAAATCGATTTCATTGAGGCAATAAGCATCAAGAGATTGTTGGCAAACATAGAGTTGCTCAACATCATATAAATCCAATGTTTTAAGCGTTTTAAAATAATCTTTTAAGTATGCTGAACCGGGATTTTGTTGTGCTTTTAGACAAAGTACAGCATCTCCTTGAAATAACACAGACACGTTTTGATCGATGGCAGCAAAAATTAATGCTGTATCTAGGGCTTCTCGCCCGTTTTGGTGCAAAAATGGACTACTTCGGTTGATCACTAAGATATTTTTCATTTAAATTGCACCCATTTATCGGCTTTGGCTGTTTTCATCGCAAATTCAGCAAGACCTGCGACTATAAATGGCTGCGTATTGACCAAATCTATACCGCGTTTTTCTGCAGCTGTCACACAAAGTAATAATGGGATGTTTAGCTGCGCTAAACTTTGCCAACGCAGAAAAATTTGTGTCTCATCAGTCGGGACCACAATGTGTTGGCTTGCATGCCAGACGGCATCTTGATAAAGAAAAATAGCATCTACTGAATGACCACCATCGATTGCAGCCTGCGCAAACTCAATCAAATTAATGGCACTGGTATAGTTTGATTGACTACTGTGTAACGAAAGAACAAAACTGGCCAAAATTCACCTATAAAAAAGCCCCGAAATAACGGGGCTAGTTTAGCATGTTTCAAAAATTAATCATCTCCGCCAAATGCACCTAATAAGTGCAGCATTGACGTGAATAGATTATAAACATTTAAGTAAAGTGATACCGTTGCACGGATATAGTTTGTCTCGCCACCGTTGATAATACGGCTGGTATCGAACAAAATGAGTCCTGACATGATAAAAACGACAGCGGCATTAATGGCTAAAAATGCAATGCTGCTCCCGATAAATATGTTGACTAGGCTTGCAACTATCACGACCAGTAGGCCTATCATCAGGAAACCACCTAAATAAGAAAAATCTTTTTTAGTCGTCATGGCATAGGCTGATAAACCGAAAAATACCAAGGCCGTTGAACCGAGTGCTTGCATGATGAGCATCGGGCCACTTGGCATTGCTGCATAGTGGTTTAATAATGGCCCAAGTGATGCGCCCATTAAACCTGTAAATGCAAAAATCCAAAAGATACCTGAAGCACTGTCGGCTTTCTTGTTAACTACAAACAGTAAGCCAAGAGAAATTAAACTAAACACGATACCCATAAAATAAGGTAAGTTTAGCGCCATCGATACACCAGCGGTCACTGCACTGAACGCGAGTGTCATACCGAGAAGCATGTACGTATTACGTAATACTTTATTGGTATCGAGGATTGAGCTAGCCGATTTCTCGGATGTGTAAGCGTGATTAAACCCCATAATTAGGACTCCTTGTGTGAAACTCGTTCCTGCGCCAGTTTCAAAGTTATTAAATCAGGTTAAAGATTATCAAGTCTTGTTGCCTAGAGCAATCTACAGACCAAAATACTATTAAGTTAGGTAGCTGATTATCAACAAAGTTCAAAGTAGATATGGGGGAGTCCGACGTTTTTTCAATATATTGCATGGGATTTAAGCAAACGTGACGATTTTTGAGCACTTAACACAAAAATGAAAAAAAACACTTCACAAATAGGGAGCACTTAACTAATATGCACCCCGCAGCGGAGAGATGGCAGAGTGGTCGAATGCACCGGTCTTGAAAACCGGCATAGGTTTGTAGCCTATCTAGGGTTCAAATCCCTATCTCTCCGCCACTAAATTTATAAGGTAATGCAGTGCGTTACTTGTGACCAGTTATTTTACACACGTATTATGACGGAGAGATGGCAGAGTGGTCGAATGCACCGGTCTTGAAAACCGGCATAGGTTTGTAGCCTATCTAGGGTTCAAATCCCTATCTCTCCGCCACTTCATTCCCCAGCCACTCAAAGAGTGGCTTTTTTTTGATTAAAACTCGGTATTAGACTTTTGTCTGCTAGGCAAGTTTATATCATTCAGCGATGCTAGATTTAAAATAAAAAAGAGTGTCGCTCATGAAGTCATCTATCTTAAAAAGTATTTTGTATTCTTTGTTATCGCCTATTCTCGTGGGCACAATAATTGGTTTGTATTATTGTTTGAGTATCGAACAAGCAGATACAAAGCTATTTTTCTCCATTTTGATGACCGCATTATCTAACGCGCACATCGTAGGTTTAACGATGGCAAGTTGCGTGGTTCCAGCATACCTGTTCTTACTTAAACACGACAAAGTTTCCTATTCGAGCATTTTGACTGTCGCTATGTTTGGGGGGGCGATTTTTTCGTATATCTTTAGTGCGTCAGGCGGTGAGATATTTTTAGTCAATACGGTTATGTCATTACTGGCTGGTGGGTTATTTTTATTTACACTTAGAAAAAGCTCGGCAGTCCAAGAGATTAAAGTTGCTCGCTAGCTCGGTAAGTCATCATGCTTGTTTAGTAAATAAACAAAGACACCATTTTTAGCCTTATTTTAACGATTTTTTGTTAGCTAAAGGTTTCATTTCCTTCCTTGAAAGAGTACCTTAAGCAGCTGTATTATTTTTTAATAGTTGTATCATTATGGAAAAAAATGCATTTTATCAGTCTCTCGTTCAACAAGCGCAAGGATTGATAGCAGGTGAAAGTAATGTTATAGCCAATATGGCAAACATTAGTGCATTATTATTCATGAGCTTAGAAGACATCAATTGGGCAGGCTTCTACTTAGTTGATAGTGAAGATGAGTTGGTTTTAGGTCCATTTCAGGGCAAGCCTGCTTGCATTCGCATTCCAATAGGAAAAGGAGTGTGTGGCACTGCAGCACAATTAAGTACAACGCAACGAATTGCTGATGTACATCAATTTGCTGGTCACATTGCCTGTGATGCTGCTTCTAATTCTGAAATAGTGATCCCTGTCCTTAAGGATAATAAAGTTATTGCGGTTCTCGATATCGATAGCCCGATATACAGTCGTTTTGATGCTGAAGACCAAGCGGGACTTGAGCTGTTAATTCGAACTTTTGAGCAGCAACTTTAATGAAAGATTTATTAAACGTTCAAGATTTTCTTTATTCCGATCAAGATGTTGGTGATTGGGAAGGTGATGAAGAGCAGGTAGCTGAAAATCTGAATGAGCTAATTCATGCAGCATGGCAGCTAATACCTGAAGATACATCTTGCGAATCGATTGAACAAATTATTACTGGTATTTGGGATGTTCTTCGCGGAGATACTGCTATTTTAGAAGCAGACTTTGAAGAGTTGATCGACTGGGTTAATCAATATGTCCTTTCATCGTTAGATGAAAAGATGTAAACAAAGGTTTTAAACATGGACACCACTAACAAGCTAAAAGATGTTACTGAGGTATTAGGTTACCTATATAAACAGTTTCCAAACTGTTTTTCTGAAAAAGACGCGATAAAGCCTCTTAAAGTCGGGATTTTTAAAGATGTAGCGGCGCGCATCGAAGGCGATGAAACGGTGAGTAAAACTCAAGTTCGTCAAGCTCTGCGTAAATATACATCAAACTGGCGCTATCTAGAAGCAGTAACAAAACACGAATTTCGCATAGATCTTGATGGCAACGACTGTGAAAAAGTTGAGCAAGAGCATATTGATCATGCTAATAAAGCACTGGAAGAAAGTCGTGCAAAATTTGCACAGCGTAAGAAGCAACAGCGTCCAAAACAAGATGCAGACAAAAAATCTTACAAAAAGAAACCACATTCTTCAGATACTTCTGCAAGTAAAGGAACTAAAGTAGGGTCTAGTAAGACTAAACAAGACAAAGCACCTCGCCGAACTGGGAAGATGGAAGCCTTGCCTGCTGATAAGATAAAAGTAAATGAACTAGTTAAAGTTAAACTAGGCCAAGCTTTAATCAACGGTACGATTACTGAAATCAACAAGGAAGAAATTCACGTCATCCTAGCGACCGGTATGCAGGTGAAAATTAAGGCTGATAGTCTGTATTCAATCTAAGGAGACGGTGTATGAGTAAAAAGTTTAAACTCATTCCTATTGCAGCAGCATTTTTAGCATTCAACACATTTGCTAAAGTAGAGAACTTAACACTCGCTGATTTACCTGTTTTAAAACAAGAAAGTCAACATAGTACCGCTAGCAAAAGAGTGACAAACTTTTTTACTCGTGCTCATTACAAGCTGATCCAATTAAACGATGAGCTTTCGTCTGAAATATTCGACCGTTATATCGAATCGCTCGATTATAACCGTCGAATTTTTTTGCAGTCTGATGTCGATGGTTTTGAAAAATATCGTAATGTGGTTGATAACTCACTCAGCACAGGCAAGCTTGATTTTGCCTTTGATGTGTTTAATGTCAGCCTTAAACGTCGCTTTGAGCGTTACCAATATTCTATCGCTTTACTCAATACAGAAATGACATTCGATGAAGAAGATCTGTATTACTTTGATCGTGAAGACACGCCTTGGCCGGCTACAACCGAAGAGCTTAATGAAATTTGGCGTCAAAAAGTTAAATATGATGCTTTGAGGCTCAAGTTAACTGGAAAAAATTGGGATGAAATTAAGGAAGTTCTCGAAAAGCGTTATAGTTATACACTCAAGCGTTTAGTTCAAACCAATAGCGAAGATGCTTTCCAAATTGCGATGAATTCATTTGCGCGCAGTATTGAAGCTCACACCTCATATTTATCGCCGCGACGTGCAGAACAATTTAAGATGGACATGGATCTCGAACTTGAAGGGATTGGTGCTGTGCTTGGCTATGATGAAGATTACACGGTTATCCGCAGTTTAGTCCCGGGCGGTCCAGCTGATAAATCTGAAAAAATTAAAGCTAACGATCGCATCATTGGCGTTGCGCAAGGCTCCGAAAAATATGTTGATGTGATTGGTTGGCGTTTAGATGATGTAGTAGAGCTGATCAAAGGTCCCAAAGGGACGAAAGTTCGCTTGCAATATCTAAAAGGTGTTGATGCTCATGGTACCCCTTCTGAGGTCGAAATTACGCGGGATAAAATTCGGCTAGAAGATAAAGCCGTTAAATCATCAGTGTTTGAACCAAAATATACTGAGCTCGATACTAAAATCGGGGTGATTGATATCCCTGGTTTTTACAACAATTTATCCAAAGATGTAAAAAAAGAACTAACAAAACTTAAAGAAGAACAGGTAGATGGCATTATTATCGATCTTCGCCAAAATGGCGGAGGCTCTTTATATGAAGCTACCCAACTGACCGGTTTATTTATTGACCAAGGTCCAGTGGTTCAAATACATACCCTTAATGGCCGGGTTGAGCAGCAAAAAGACACGGATGGGGTTACTTTTTATGATGGCCCTTTAACTGTGTTAGTTGACCGTTATTCAGCCTCAGCGTCTGAAATTTTTGCCGCCGCGATGCAAGATTATGGTCGAGCTGTGATAATTGGTGAACAAACGTTTGGTAAAGGCACTGTACAACAACATCGAGGTCTTGGACGTAATTACGACTTATACGATAAAGAGTTAGGCAGTGTGCAATATACAATTGCAAAATTTTATCGTATAAACGGTGGTAGTACTCAGCACAAAGGCGTTATCCCAGATATTTCGCTTCCTTCGCCAATTGACCCTGCTGAATGGGGTGAAAGCCAAGAAGACAATGCGTTACCTTGGGATCAAATAGCGAATGCTAAATATAATTCTATAGCAGATCTTAATTCCGCGATTACCTTTTTACAGCAAAAACATGATGAGCGGATAAAAGCAGAGCCTGAGTTTGGCTACGTTTTTGACGATATTGCTCGTTATCAAAAAGAAAAAGATCGTAAAACAATTTCTTTATTAGAAAAACAGCGACTCTCTGAGCGTGATGAAAATGATCAACTCGCCCTTAAACGTACTAACGAACGCTTAAAACGTTTAGGCCAAACACCGATTGAAAAATTAGAAGATGTGCCTGATGTCATTTCTGAGCTGGATCCTTTTTTAGAAGAAACAGCACAAATAACATCTGACTACATTAAGTACGGGCGGTACGCCAAAAAATAAAAAAAGCGCTTCGGCGCTTTTTTTATGCCTCTTTATTCTTTAAATGCTGAAGTTCTAAGCAGTTATCCATTTTATACTTTGATATACTGTGATGATAAATTATTTAACTCAATACATAATCACTCACTCTGATGATCGATCTCAATAACAATAAACCAGATCTTTAGGGTGCGCTAACAGAGGTTATCCAGTGCAAGCAATCAAACAAGCCAGTCTGACGGACGCCATGATCCCCGTCCTATTTCTAATAATTTCACTCGGTGGATCTGTCTATCTTTTTGGAGATAGTTCTTCGAGTGGACCCAATCAAATCGCATTATTATTCTCAACAGCTATCGCATTGATAATAGGCCTTAAAAATGGCTTTAACTGGGATATCCTTGAAGATGCCATGATCAAAGGAATTACTTTGTCTTTGGGTGCGATTTTAATCTTATTTATGGTTGGCTCATTAATTGGGACGTGGTTATTGTCTGGAACAGTTCCTACGTTAATCTACTATGGTTTACAGGTAATTAACCCGAGTTGGTTCTATGCCGCAAGCTGTATTTTATGTGCCATTGTCGCAATGAGTATTGGTAGCTCTTGGACAACTGCAGCCACGATTGGTGTTGCATTATTAGGAGTAGCAACTGGTTTAGGGCTTGACCAAGTGGTCACAGCGGGTGCGGTGATATCAGGCGCTTACTTTGGTGATAAATTAAGCCCTCTTTCGGAAACAACTAATTTAGCCCCAGCCGTTGCTGGGTCAAATTTATTTGATCACATTCATCACATGTTATGGACCACCGTCCCCAGTTTTGTTATTGCAGTGATTATTTTTGTATTTATGGGGTTTAATGCAGCCGATGTTGCCGAGGCTTCTCGTATCAACGAGATAAATCAAATATTACAAGGCAATTTTAATATTGGTCTGATAATGTTGGTTCCATTGGCTGTTTTACTCTTCTTGGCACTTAAAAAAATGCCCGCGTTTCCAGCTGTTGCGATTGGTGCGACATTAGGAGCTGTATGGGCACTGATTTTTCAACAAGATTTGATTAGTGCACAAATTAACCCGACTGATTCATATTTAGTGGGGAGTACTAAGCTTGTTTGGACTGCTTTCTTTGATGGATTTAGCATTGTCACTGGTGACGATAGTATGGATAGCTTATTAAGTGGTGGTGGGATGGCGGGAATGCTCAACACCACTTGGCTTATTATGATTGCTCTACTTTTTGGTTCTGTGATGGAAAAAGTTGGCCTTTTAGAGGTGTTTGTACAAAGTATTCTAAAAATTGCGAAAAGTACGGGCTCATTAATTACTGCGACGATAGCGACCTGTATTGGTACAAATATGATCGCCGCTGATCAATATATGGCCATTGTTATGCCTGGGCGTATGTTCAAAAAAGAATATGAAAAACGCGGATTATCGACGGTTAATTTGTCACGAACACTTGAAGATGGTGGGACAATTACCAGCCCCTTAATCCCTTGGAATACGTGCGGGGCGTATATGCAAGGTGTGCTTGCGATTAATCCTCTTGATTATGCAGTTTATGCCTTCTTTAATTTAATCAATCCGTTCTTAGCGGTGATTTACGCGTATCTTGGAATTAAGATCCTCAAGATTACTCCTAAGCATTTAGTAGACGATAAATAACAAATCGCGCCTCTGGGCGCCTTTTTAATGGCGATTTTTATGGCTGCACAAGCAAAATACCTCAAAGATTATCAACCCGTCGATTTTACTATCGAAGATATTTCACTCACATTTGACCTTTATGAGCAAGCGACACGTGTAACCGCGGTTTCAAAAGTGTCGCGCTTGAACCCCAGCGCGAACCAATTTGTTTTAGATGGTGTTGACTTGACGCTTGTTGAAGTGAAAATTAATGGTAAAAAAACAGAAAGCTATCAGTGTGATTCTGAAACAATGACGCTTAATGTTGACGAAGATTCTTTTGAACTAATAATTGTCACCGAAATAAACCCGCTACAAAATACTTCTTTAGAAGGGTTATATTTATCAGGTGGCGCTTATTGTACGCAATGTGAAGCTGAAGGTTTTCGTAAAATTACGTATTTTCCAGATAGACCTGATGTACTAGCCACCTATGAAGTGAAAATTATCGCTGATCAATCTTTTCCTTATTTATTATCCAATGGTAACAAGATCGAGGAAGGGAAGTCTGCTGATGGTCGTCATTACACTATTTGGCAAGATCCGTATAAAAAGCCGTGTTACTTATTTGCGTTAGTCGCCGGTGATTTCGATGTACTCAATGATTCCTTTATTACCCAAAGTGGCCGAACAGTTGAGTTAGCGCTGTTTGTTGATAAAGGTAACTTAGATAAGTCTGAGCATGCTATGGCATCGTTAAAGCATGCCATGAAATGGGATGAAGAGGTCTATGGCTTAGAGTACGACCTCGATATATACATGATTGTTGCTGTTGATTTTTTCAATATGGGGGCGATGGAAAACAAAGGGCTCAATATCTTTAACAGTAAATGTGTATTGGCCAATCAAGAAACTGCCACAGATAAAGATTATCACACCATCGAATCAATTATTGGCCATGAATACTTTCATAATTGGACCGGAAACCGAGTTACTTGTCGTGATTGGTTCCAGCTATCCCTCAAAGAGGGGTTAACAGTGTTTCGTGATCAAGAATTCAGTGCAGATCTCGGTTCTCGGGCGCTCAATCGTATCGCAGCCGTGAAAGTAATGCGGACACATCAGTTTGCAGAAGATGCAGGCCCCATGTCTCATTCAATTCGGCCTGATAAAGTAATAGAAATGAATAACTTTTATACAGTCACTGTATATGATAAAGGTGCTGAAGTTATACGAATGATCCACACATTACTTGGTAAACAAGGTTTTAGGGCTGGTATGGATCTTTATTTTAAACGTCATGATGGGCAAGCCGTTACTTGTGATGATTTTGTCAATGCAATGAGTGATGCCACGAATGTAGATCTCACACAATTTAAGCGTTGGTACAGTCAATCAGGTACACCTGAACTTTCTGTGAGTGATGATTATGACGCAGTTAAACAGGCTTATCATTTAACCATTAAGCAACATCATCCTGTAACAGCAGATCAAACGAATAAATATAATTTACATATTCCATTCGCAATTCAATTACTCGATGATAATGGGAAGGTGTTCTCTTTACAAAGTGCCGGTGAACCAGTCTCCAATATATTAAATTTAACGAATTCAGAACACACCTTTGTGTTCGAAGGTATTCAGTCACGACCGACCCCAGTCTTGTTAGAAGATTTTTCAGCGCCATGCCAGCTCATTTATAATTATCAAATAGCGCAGTTGATTACGATTGTTAAACATGCGGATAGTGAATTTTCGAGATGGGATGCACAACAAACATTATTTACTCAGTTGATTAAAAAAGCTGTTGAATCAAAGACAAGCTACAGGCTTGATTCGGCTATCAAGGAATTAATTCAGGGTTTAATCAACGATGGTCAAATCGAGAAAGAGTTGAAAGCAGAGTTGCTCAAACTACCAACATTTGAAACCCTTGCTGCTCAGTTTAAAACCGTTCCAATCGACGAAATATTGACGGTCGTTGACCAATTCGAATCACAGATTGCAGCTGAGTTTGCCGATGCTTTTATTAGCTTGTATCAACAACAAGACGACAGAGGTGTGATTTCTGCTGAAGCTGTTGGACAAAGAGCTATAAAAGCGGTGTGTGTGTATTATATCGCCAAAGTGGATACACCCACCGGAAATCAGCTGTTAATAACGCAGTTTAAATCAAATAATATGACAGATGTCTTGTCTGTTTTACATGCTTCGGTGTTGAGTTCGCACTCGCTATATCCTACATTTTTAACGCAATTTGAACAAAAATGGCAGAAAGATGTGTTGGTGATGGATAAATGGCTAGCAGTGAATGCTTTAATAAAGCAAGGTGATGTGATTAAACATATTCAACAGCTTTACCAACACCCTTGTTTTGATATTGCTAATCCTAATAGGGTTCGTGCACTTGTTAACAGTTTTACTTTCTTTAATACGGCTTCTTTTCATGCCAAAGATGGATCAGGGTATCAATTGTTAACAGATTTATTGATTCAACTTAATGAGATTAATCCGCAAAATGCATCGCGTATGATAACGCCTCTCATGGGCTGGAAGCGCCTAGATTCGACTCGTCAAGAATTAATAGAGTCACAGTTAAAGCGTTTACTCTCCTTGCCAAAATTGAGCCCTGATTTGTATGAAAAAGTTGTTAATGCTTTAAAGTAAAAGAGATTTTATGAACGAGTATTATTTTTCAGTATCAATAGGTTATGAAGAGTGCTTGCAGTTTTATCATGGGACGATTAAATCTGTGCAAGTGCATTCAGAGCAAGGGAAATCTATTCGGTTACCCGTAGAGCGCTTTCGACCCTTTATTTCGACGTTAGGCATTCGAGGGCGTTTTAGACTACGTTTAACATCTGAAAATCAGTTTATCAGTTTAGAAAAAATGAGTTAGAACGCATAAAATTAACAAAAAAGACTTAATTGGTTACTTATTTGTTAAAGAAGTTTTGTGTTCTGGGCTTTTCAAGTGTATATATTAGCTGGTACGATGTCAGACCAATGTGAAGTGTACATCTTGAGAACTATAAAAATTATTTGTACCTTGCAACCTTGGAAATTACCTGTAATGATTTCTATTGTTACAAGCACACTAAAAACAATAACTTGATCACTCTGTGACCCGTTACAAGGGGGAGATAAAATGATAAAAAGACCTCTTTTTGTCAAAAATAAGCTAGCGCTAGGAATTACAGCTGCGTGTTTGGCATTTTCTAGCCAGAATGCATTAGCAGCGAGTTTTCAGCTTGGTGAATTTGATGTGACTTTCGACTCAACATTTTCATACGGTACCAGTATGCGTGTTGAAGATCGTGATTTTGACCAAATTGGTAAAAGTAACCATCCACGTTTTAACTGGACAGGTTATAACGCAGCACTTAATCCGATTTATTCATCGAGTGATGTATGGGCTCATCCTGGTAGCTATTCAAATAATGGCGATTCTGGAAATTTAAATTTCGATAAAGGTGATACATTTTCTCAGTTATTGAAAGGGACGCACGAGTTAAATATACGCAAAGACAATTATGGTTTCTTCACGCGTTTCATGTATTTTTATGACATGGAATTAATGGATGGAGACCGTGCGTATAATAATCCAACTTCAGGACAACAAGTCGATCCTTGTGCTGATAAGCAAGCAAAAGAGCAAGTTTGTGCTGATTTGCGTTTATTAGATGCATTTGTTTATGCTGATTTTGATTTAAATGATGGAATGAACCCACTATCTGTACGTTTAGGTCAGCAAGTGATTAACTGGGGTGAAAGTTCGCTTATCACTCATGGTATCAGTGTCAACCCAGTTGATATTGACCGCTTAAAAGCGCCTGGCGCAGAGCTTAAAGAAGCGTATATTCCAGTGGGGATGGTGTGGGCTTCGTTAGGGATTACAGAAAATCTGACACTTGAAGCGTATTATCAATATGACTGGCATGAAACTAGATTACCTGTAACGGGCACTTATTTTTCTACCAATGATTTTGGATCTGTTAATGGTTATAAAAGTAATGTTCAACTTGGTTTCACCTCAAACCCTGATATAGATCTTGCACATTTAACCTCAAATCTTAATTCATTATATGCACAGTGGGGCTCAGTGCTTCAGGCGCAGGGGATCGATCCTCAAAGTGCGCAAGCTCAACAAATGCTGGCCAATATGTACTTAGCTTACCCGACAAAAGTAGCGCTAAGAGGTAAAGGTGATGCGGGTATTATTGAGCCGAGCGATTCGGGTCAATTTGGTATCAAGTTAGGCTTATTTGCACCTGAATTAAATGATACTGAATTTGCACTTTATTATATCAATTATCACAGTAATCGCCCGTTAATCTCTGGGCAGGCTTCTGATTTCACACAAGCGTCAATTGCACGTGATTTGGCGATGATCGCCACAAAAACTATTACTGAAGACAATGTTACTCAGCTTGGGGCATTTACAAAAGGTGTTTTAGAATACCCAGAAGATTTAAAACTGTATGGGTTCAGTTTCAACACTGCTGTAGGTGAAACCGCATTTTCGGGTGAGTTTTCTTATCGCGAAGACGAACCTTTACAAATTGATGATGTAGAGTTGCTTTATGCTGGTATGGCGGAGCAGCTAGCTGTCGCAGGTATTCGTCCTGATTTTGCTCAAATTTCACAAATTGATACGGTTGCTCCTGGTTCAATTGCACGTGGTTATGTGACATCAGATACCATGCAGTTGCAGTTTACTGCAGCACATCTATTTGGACCGTCTTTAGGTGCCGATAGCTGGGCGTTATTAGGTGAAGTGGGTGGGGTTACCATCAATGATATGCCAAGTTATGATGAAATGCGTTTGAATGTTGCAGGTACTGGTCGAAGTGGCACTATGGTTGGTGTTGAAGGTCAGGATTACACATTGTTGCATCAAGCACTTTCTAATGGCCCTGAAACAAATCCGTTTCCTTCAGCATCGGCATGGGGTTATCGCTTAGTGGCTAAAGGTGAGTACAATAATTTATTTTCGGGTGTGAACTTTGTACCCAAAGTTGTTTTCTCTCACGACGTAAATGGTATTACTCCTGACCCAATGTATTTATTTATTGAAGACCGTAAATCATTAGGTCTCAATATGAACTTCAACTACCAAAACGCTTGGTCTGTTGACTTTAGCTACAATACGTTCTGGGGCGGCGGTCAAACTAATAATTTCTCTGATCGCGATTACGTTTCTTTCAACATTAAATATTCTATCTAAGGGTATAAATATGATTAAAAAACCTACCCTAATTGCGGTGGCATTATGTGGGTTATTTGCTACTGGGTCTGCATTTGCAAAATTGTCGCCAGATGAAGTAGCACGTCTTGGCGCTGATTTAACACCGTTGGGCGCAGAAAAAGCCGGAAATGCCGATGGCTCGATTCCTGCCTGGGATGGCGGTTTAGTTAAAACGCCTGATAATTATAAACTTGGCATGCATCACCCAGATCCTTTTTCTGATGATAAAGTCGAATTTACGATCACTAAGGCGAATTTAGACCAATTTAAATCGTTACTTTCTCCAGGTCAGATTGCGATGTTTGAAACGTACCCTGATACGTTTAAGATGAATATTTATCAAACTCGCAGAAGTGCTTCTTACCCGCAGTTTATATATGATGCAACCAAGAAATATGCGGTAAATGCCGAATTGGTAGAAGAAGGTAATGGGATTAAAAATACAGCAATCGGTATTCCATTCCCAATTCCAAAAACAGGTCTAGAAGTTATTTGGAATCATATTTTACGTTACCGTGGTTTATCTATTCAGCGTTATGGTGGTCAAGCAGCTCCGACAGCATCGGGTGCTTATAACATGGTTGGATTTGATGAAAAACTGTTAGTGAAATATTCTGAACAGGATGCAACGCCTGACTCTTTACAGGCATCGAATATTTTATTTAAATTCAAACAATCAGTGACAGAGCCTGCCCGTTTAGCTGGAACTGCACTGTTAGTTCATGAAACCATGGATCAAATATTGACTCCTCGTCAGGCTTGGACATATAACACGGGTCAGCGTCGCGTTCGTCGTGCGCCAAATGTTGCCTATGATGCACCAGGTACAGCATCGGACAGCTTACGTACTACCGATGACTTTGACATGTTTAATGGCTCACCAAATCGCTATACGTGGGAATTAAAAGGTAAGCAAGAACTTTATATTCCTTACAATAGCTACAAACTTCACAGTGACTCACTTAAATACGATGATATTTTGATGGCCGGCCATGTTAATCCAGAGCATGTTCGCTATGAAAAACACCGTGTTTGGGTTGTTGAAGCTAACTTGAAAGACAGCACACGACACATTTATAAAAAACGCGTATTTTATATTGATGAAGACAGCTGGCAAATTCATATTGCAGACCTGTACGACAATCGTGATCAACTCTATCGTGTCGCGATGGCTCATGGTGTGAACTATTATGAAGTCCCAACGCACTGGAGTACATTAGATGTCTACTATGACTTAAATTCGCGTCGTTATTTGGCTATTGGCTTAGATAACGAAGAGCGTATGTATGACTTTTCACAATCATTCAACGATAATGAATTTACGTCAAACGCCCTTCGTAGAGAAGGTCTTAGATAAACTCTACGGCCCTACGGGGCCGTTTTTTTTGGATAAGTATTAATTATGAAGTTACTGTTGTGCACGCTCTTTTTATTGGGCTCCATTTCTTCGCTAGCCGCCACGATGCACCCACAGCCTGCTATTATGGCAAACAAAGCCAGTAAGACTTTATTAACAGATATCGTCAATCATGGTAATGGACTGGTCGCAGTGGGTAAATACGGCAATATTTTAACAAGTAACAATGCGTTAGATTGGCAGCAAGCTCAAGTTCCGGTTAATGTATTATTGACCTCTGTTTTTTTTATTAATGAACGATTAGGCTGGGCAACAGGGCATGACGCCACGATTGTAAACACCCAAGATGGTGGCCAAACATGGCAGCTTCAAAATTATCAACCCGAAGTGGATAAGCCATTGCTCGATGTCATATTTTTTGATGAGGAAAATGGTATTGCAATTGGCGCATATGGGCTCTTTTATCGCACAAATAATGCGGGTAAAAGCTGGGAGGCCGAATTTCAATCTACGTTACTTTTTGATGAAGATGTCGAGTTTTTAGAAGAATTAAAGCAAAGCGACCACGATGCCTACCTAAATGAAATCAAAGCTATCCTCCCTCATCTTAATCAAGTGACTTTTCACCAAGGGAAATTGTTAATGGTGGGTGAGTTGGGACTCATTGCAACAAGCGATGATCTCGGTAAATCTTGGCAACGTTTAGAGGAAATTTATCCAGGTTCGTTTTTTGACATTAAAGTGTTGAATAATGGTCATTGGCTTATTGGTGGATTACGAGGTAATGTTTTTTTAAGCGAAGATGAAGGTCAAACTTGGCAGCCTATCAATACACATAGCCAATCTACAATAAATCAAATATTAGTGACTGAAAGTGGGGCGTTATTGAGCTCGAATAATGGTGTTTACCTCAATTATAAAAATAAAACTGTCATTAAAAAACAACATGCAGATGGCAAAGCGCTCCTATCAGCAGTAAAACACAATCATACGATTGTTTTTGCAAGTGAAGTGGGTATCCAAGTTCAGGAGTCGAAGTAAATGGAAACGTTTTTAACCCGAATAGAAGCTTTGGTTTTTCGCCACCGTTTAGCGGTTTTATTGCTTTTCATTATTACAACATGCTACTTAGTGTTTCAAGCAAGCCAAATTAAGCTAGATGCCTCATTTAATAAAAATATTCCGCTAAACCATGAGTATATGAAAGTCTACACCAAGCATGAAAAACAGTTTGGTGGTGCAAATAGTATCTTAATATCTGTGTGTGACGCACGAGGTGATATTTTTAACCCTGAGTTTTTTACTCAATTAAAATCAGTTCATGATCAACTCTATTTTATTCCCGGTGTTAATCGCCCTTTGGTGCAATCTATTTTTGCTCCGAGCGCACGTTTTGTTGAGGTAGTTGAAGATGGGTTTGCCGGAGGCCCTATCATTCCGGCAAATTTTCAGCCAGACCAAAACGGTTTAGCCAAAGTAAAAGAGAATATTGAAAAAGCTAATATTGTTGGACGCATGGTAGCCAGTGATTATTCATGTGCCATGGTGTCAACACAGCTAATGGAAGTTGATCCGACTACTCAAGAGAAGCTCGATACTTTAGCTCTAGCGTCAAAACTGGAGTCAGAGATCCGAGAACAATTTTCGACAGAAAATGTGTCTATTCATATTATTGGCTTTGCGAAAATGGCAGGGGATATTGCTGATGGGGCAAAAGGGGTCGTACTCTTTTTCTTAATAGCCATAGCGTTTACTTTTGTGATGGTCTGGATTTTCTGTAAGAGCCTGACTTTAACTATTCTGCCGGTAGCATGTTCGCTTATCGCAGTGATTTGGCAACTTGGCTTACTGTCCCAATTAGGTTTTGGTCTTGATCCTATGTCGATTCTCGTACCATTTTTAGTTTTTGCTATTGGTGTGAGTCATGGCGTCCAAATGATCAATGCCATTAGCAAAAAAGTCAACGAAGGTTATTCGAGTAAAATAGCTGCAGAATCAAGCTTTAGGAGTTTGTTGATTCCAGGTGGTATAGCCTTATTGTCAGACACGGTCGGATTTTTAACACTTTTATCTATTGATATCGGTATCATCAGAGAACTCGCTATCACAGCAAGCTTAGGTGTTGCGGTGATTATTTTTACTAACTTATTATTACTACCTGTATTGGCCTCTTTCTTAAGTGACCGTCAAATTGCATCCGGTCAACCGCAGAAGGATTCATTTGCGGGCTTGAGAGATATCCTCGTTAAAGCAACAGATAAAAATGTTGCTAGGGTTATTATACTTATTAGTGCGATTTTATTTGGTTTAGGTTTTTGGCAAGCGCAAAATATGCGAATTGGTGATTTGCATGCGGGTGCACCATCTTTGCATCAAGATGCACGCTATAATCAAGATACTTTCTTAATTACTGACAGATACAGCATTTCCGTTGATATTTTAAAAGTCATTGTTGAAGCCCCACCAGAGGCATGTACCTTCCATGATATGATGAGTCGCATTGATCGATTTCAATGGAAAATGGAAAATATCCAAGGTGTGCAGTCAATTATTTCTTTAAACTCAGTTTCACAAGCGGTGAATGCTGGGTACAACGAAGGTAATTTAAAGTGGCAGTCACTGCCTCGTAATACAGCCTCTTTAGTGCAAGCTACGTCAAGAGTTGAGACGAGTACAGGTCTACTAGATGGTAATTGTAGTGTGATGCCATTAATTATCTTTATGGAAGATCACAAAGCTGAAACTATTGAGCGTGTTATTTCTGCTGTTAAACAGTTTGCTAAGGAAGCAGAAACAGAGGAACTGCAATTTCGATTAGCGTCTGGACCAGTTGGAGTCATGGCTGCAACGAACGAGTCGGTTTCTCAGGCCCAATTGCCGATGATGATTTATGTTTATGGCGCTGTAATTATTCTATGCTTATTGAGTTTTCGATCTTTACGGGCAACCATCGCAGTTGTTTTACCGCTTTATATCGTTTCTACGTTAGCCCAAGCATTGATGGTTTATTTAGAAATAGGTTTAACCGTATCTACACTACCAGTCATAGCCTTAGGAGTGGGAATAGGCGTGGATTATGGCATCTATATTTTATCTTCGATGAGCCAGCAATTGCGTGATGGAATGCCATTAAGTGAAGCATATCGCAATGCCTTAATTGAACGCGGTAGTGCCGTACTCTTTACTGGGATCACACTTGCAGTGGGAGTGAGTACCTGGGCATTCTCAGCATTAAAGTTTCAAGTCGATATGGGGATTTTGCTTACCTTCATGTTTTTAGTGAATATGTTAGGTGCAATCTTGTTGTTGCCAGCTCTTGGTACCCTGTTATGGCGTGATTCAAAAAAATAATTGTGAATAATTGTGTTTAGAAATAGCCAAAAAGGGCCATTTCTATCTATATTTTGTGAATAGTTGGCCAACTGTTTGAAATTTTAAGTCATTGGCCGAAAAAAACTATTTATATCAGTCGTAAAAGAGTTAGAATTCGTGGTGACTCCACGCTAATTAAATGGCTGTACAATAGCTACCGTTCATAGGTGGTATAGATAAGGAACACATAATGACACGAAACGAAGGTCACACCTCAGTACTGTTGGATAATGTATGTAAATTAATCCAAAAGAAAGTGCATGCTCCCAATGTGTCACTCGTAGAAAGTTTTGCCAAAACCTTGTACAGCAATATGTCGAAAGAGGATTTGGCAAGCCGCAACGATAGTGATTTATATGGTGCAGCATTAAGTTTATGGAACTCCCTTGAAGGGCATACATCAGATGACGTACTGATCCGCGTTTTTAACCCTGAACTTGCAAAAAACGGTTGGCAATCTTCTCACACAATCGTTGAAATCATCGCTAAAGATATGCCTTTTTTAGTGGATTCAGTGCGCATGGCGCTGATCAGAGAAAATATCGCTTCTCACCTCTTACTTCATTGTCCACTGAAAATTCAGCGCGATGATGATCAAAAGATTTCAGGTGTATCTTCTTTAAAAGAAGAGTCAAATTCAGCCTCTACTAAAACAGTTTTCTTTATTGAAATTGATCGCCAAACAGACAAAAGAGCCATTGAGTCTATTACTCAAGAGTTACAGTCAGTCTTGTTAGATGTTTCTGTAGCAGTTGAAGATTGGCATGCAATTAAAGATAAACTTGTTGAAGTAACTAAAGATATTCCAAACAGAAAAAGTAAAGATAACGTCGCAGAAATCAACGAAACGGTTGAATTTTTAGATTGGTTGGCCCGCGATAATTTTACCTTTATGGGTTACCGTCAATATGATTTATCACCTATTCAAGGCGATTATCAACTTAAAGGCGTAACAGGCTCAAGCTTAGGCATGATGAAGAACTCGATGGAAGATAAAATCCGTCTGATGTCTGATATGCCTGAAATAGCCCGTAAAGAAGCGCATAGCGATAACTTATTGATCTTAACAAAAACGAATTCTATTTCTCGAGTGCATAGACCTGCTTATATCGATTATATTGGCATTAAACGTTTTGATAAAAAAGGCAATGTCATCGGTGAAGACCGCTTTATCGGTTTATTTTCGTCTAATTTCTATAATAACAGCGCAGGTGACGTGCCAGTATTGAAGAGTAAAATCAACCGTATCATGGATATGTCTGATTTTGCCAAAGGAACGCATGCTTATAAAGCCGTTCTGAATATCTTAGAAACCTACCCACGTGATGAGTTATTACAAGCAAAAGAAGCTGAATTACTTGATGTTGCTATGGGCGTGTTACAAGTGCAAGAGCGTGATATGTGCCGTATTTTTGTCCGCAAAGACATGTATGGACGTTTCTTATCTTGTATGGTGTATGTACCAAGAGAGCGATATAACACAGCACTTAGACGTGAAACTCAGGAAATTTTAGCTAATGCGTTTAATACATCGCAAAAAGTCGAATTTACCACTTTCTTTTCTGAATCCATTTTAGCCCGGACTCATTACACAGTGAGACTGGACGACAACAATATTGAATACAACGTGAAAGACATCGAACGCAATTTAATTGAAGCAGCCCGTACGTGGGAAGATAAATTACAATCAACATTATTAGAACTTGCGGGTGAATCACGCGGTAAAGAGTTAAATAGAAAATATGCGAATGCTTTTTCGAGCTCTTATAAAGAACAAGTTCTGCCAAGTGCAGCGGTAGTGGACATTGAAAAATTAGAATCTTTAGCAGACGATAATAAACTCGAAATGTTATTTTACCGTCCACAAGAAGAATCAGATAAAAGTATGGTTCGTTTAAGTCTCTTCCATAAAGACGTGCCGATTCACTTATCTGATGTGATGCCAATGCTTGAAAACTTTGGCTTACGTGTTATCGGTGAGACTCCTTATGCGGTTAAAACAACAGATGGACAAGTCAATTGGGTGATGGATTTCACCATGTTACTGACCAAAAATGTCTCTGATTTTGATAAAAGCTCAGTCCGTTTTCAAAAAGCACTGTCAAACGTTTGGCATAACCGTTTAGAGAACGATGGCTTTAACCGGTTGGTTTTAGCGTCAGGACTAACTGGCCGTGAAGCATCTATCTTGCGTGCTTATGCTAAATATATGCGCCAAATTGGTGTGACCTTTTCTCAATCATATATAGAAAGCACTTTTGAGCATTATCCAAATATTGCTATTCAATTAGTTAAATTGTTTAACAAGAAGTTCTCGCCGAAAACTAAATTCTCAGAAAAAGCGGTTGATAAACTGACTAACGAGATCTACGCCGAATTAGATAATGTAAGCAATCTAGATGATGACCGAATTATTCGTAGTTATATCGATTTAATAACGGCAACAATTCGTACCAACTATTACCAACTTGATTCTTTGGGTAATAATAAGTCGTATATTTCATTCAAGGTTAAGCCAAAACTTATTCCTGATATGCCTTTACCACTGCCAGCCTTCGAAATTTTTGTGTATTCACCAAGAGTTGAGGGTGTCCATCTACGTGGTGGTAAAGTCGCACGTGGTGGATTACGTTGGTCTGATCGTCGTGAGGATTTCCGTACGGAAGTTCTGGGTCTTGTGAAAGCGCAACAAGTTAAGAATACAGTGATTGTCCCTGTTGGCTCTAAAGGTGGATTTGTCTGTAAACAAGCACCTAGTCCAAGCGATCGTGACGCATTTTTTAAAGAAGGCCAAGAGTGTTATAAGATTTTCATTCGTGGATTACTCGATATTACAGATAATATTGACCGTGGTGAAATCGTCCCACCGGTTAATGTGGTGCGTCATGATGAAGATGATCCGTATCTTGTTGTTGCAGCTGACAAAGGAACCGCCACTTTTTCTGATATTGCCAATGGTATATCCGAAGAATATGGTTTTTGGTTAGGTGATGCGTTTGCGTCGGGTGGTTCAGTAGGTTATGACCATAAGAAAATGGGTATCACAGCGAAAGGTGGCTGGGAATCTGTTAAACGCCATTTCCGTGAGATGGGAATCGATTGTCAAACCACAGATTTCACATGTGTTGCAATTGGTGATATGGCTGGGGATGTATTCGGTAACGGTATGCTGTTATCTAAACACACTCGCTTGCAAGTCGCTTTTAATCATATGCACATTTTTATCGACCCAACTCCTGATGCTGCACGTTCATATACTGAGCGTCAACGTTTGTTTGATTTACCTCGTTCAAGTTGGGAAGATTACGATGCATCACTCATTTCGCAAGGTGGTGGAATCTTTAACCGTTCGGCAAAATCGATTACTTTAACGCCAGAAATTAAGAAAATGCTCGGCACCAAAAAAGTTGCCATGGCACCCAATGAATTAATTAGAGCAGTCTTGATGATGCCAGTTGATTTGATTTGGAATGGCGGGATTGGTACGTATGTAAAAGCGAAGCATGAAACAGATGTCGGCGACCGAGCAAATGATTCGTTACGTGTTAATGGTTCAGAACTGAATGCTAAAATCTTTGGTGAAGGTGGTAACTTAGGTTGTACGCAGTTAGGCAGAATAGAATTTGCAACAAAAGGCGGGCGCATTAATACTGACTTTATCGATAATGTGGGTGGTGTTGCGTGTTCTGATAACGAAGTAAACATTAAAATTTTGCTTAACAGCTTAGTTGCCCAAGGTGATATGACGAAAAAGCAACGTGATGAATTGCTTTATTCAATGACTGATGAAGTCTCTCGTTTAGTGCTTCGTGATTGTTATCGTCAAACGCACACTATTTCAGTAACGCAACTAAAAGGTGCCTCTACATTAAAAGAGCAAATTCGTTTTATTCATGCGCTTGAGAAAGAAGGTAAATTAGACCGTGCAATTGAGTTTTTACCGACAGACGAAGAGTTAGCTGATCGCCTTGCTGCGGGTAAAGGATTGACTAGACCTGAACTTTCAGTTCTTGTTTCCTATGCCAAAATGGTCCTTAAGGAATGGCTTGTTACTCCAGAAATTACGGATAATCCATATTATCGTCAGTTATTAGTAAATGCTTTCCCTGTACCACTGCGTGAAAAGTTCAATGCAGCGATGGATAATCACCCATTACGCTCTGAAATTATTGCTACAAAACTTGCTAATAACATCATCAACGACATGGGATTAAATTTTGTCATCAGAATGATGGAAGAAACCGGAGCTCCGGCTTCGGAAGTCGTTATTTGCTACTCGATGGCCAGTGCCGTGTTTGAAATGTCAAAAACATGGTCTGAAATTGAAGCTCTTGATAATAAGATCCCTGCGATTGTTCAGACAGAAATGCTATACCAATTACGCCGCACAGTTCGTCGTGCGACTCGTTGGTTCTTACGTCACCGTAACAAAGCATTTTCAATTGAGCATAAACTCGAGTTTTATGGTCCTGCTTTTGCTGACTTAAATGAAAACCTAACTTCATATATGGTTCATGAAGAGTCAGCCAAGCTAAGTACAGAAGCAAAAGCTTTAGAACAAGAGGGCGTACCAGCTTCACTTGCTAAGCGAATTGCTCAGTTATCTAGCCTATTCTCGGTTATGGATTTGGCGCAAGTTGCTAAACAATCAAGCCGTCCAATTTCAGTCACGGCTGATACTTACTTTAAGCTTGGTGCACGTATGGGGTTACATTGGTTCTTAGATCAAATTACTTTACAACCCGTGGCCAACCATTGGCAAGCGCTTGCTCGTGCTTCTTATCGTGAGGAACTGGACTGGCAACAACGTTCTTTGGCTGCAGTTGTAATGAACAGCTGTGATAAAGAAGTTTGTGATGTTGACGGTATCATTGACTCGTGGATGAAAGAAAACGAAATCTTGTTAAGTCGTTGGCAAATGATGTTAGCTGAGTTCAAAACAACAAAAGTTCATGACTTTGCTAAGTTTTCGGTGGCATTGCGTGAATTAATGTTGCTCAGCCATAACTGCGATACTTCCAAATAATTTAAAACGCTATAAAATACCCCGGTCTAACCGGGGTTTTTTTTATTTTTAGTTAAGGGGTTTACATGTTTTATGATTTGGCTCGTCGTTTTATGTTTTCTTGTGATGCGGAATGGTCACACAACTTTGCATTAAATAATTTGAAGCGATTTGCACATAGCCCAATGAATGCCCTATGGTCACAACAGCTTGCTAACAAGCCTGTTGATTTTCTAGGCTTGGAATTTAAAAACCCTGTTGGTTTGGCTGCTGGTTTAGATAAAAATGCAGAATGCATTGATGCATTCTCTCAAATGGGTTTTGGTTTTATTGAAGTTGGCACTGTCACTCCCCGGCCACAAGTAGGTAATGACAAACCTCGTATTTTTCGTCTTCCTCAGTCTCATGCCATAATCAACCGGATGGGTTTTAATAATAAAGGCGTTGACTATTTAATCGAAAACGTGAAAGCCGCTCAATATAAAGGGATCTTGGGGATCAATATCGGCAAGAATAAAGATACACCAAATGAACAAGGTAAAGATGATTACATTCATTGTATGAGAAAAGTGTTTACTCATGCGTCATACATTACAGTGAATATTTCATCGCCAAACACTCCAGGCCTCAGGGATTTACAGTATGGAGAAGCGCTTGATGATTTGTTGTCTAGTTTAAAAAATGAACAGCTAAATCTATCTTCGCATCATAATAAACACGTACCAATGTTAGTTAAAATTGCGCCGGATCTTGATGAAATTCAAATCGCTCAAGTTGCTGATTCATTGGTTAAAAATCACATTGATGGGGTGATTGCAACCAACACTACGCTCGAAAGAGCGGCAGTGGAAGGACAGCAATATGCAGATGAAATGGGAGGACTATCTGGCCGCCCCGTACGTGAAAAATCCACACATGTTGTCAAAGAACTTAAACGTTTAACGGGTAATGCTTTACCAATTATTGGTGTTGGGGGGATTGATAGTGCCCAGTCAGCTCAAGAAAAACTGTCGGCAGGAGCTGATCTTATTCAAGTTTATACTGGCTTTATTTATCAAGGCCCTCCTTTGATCAAGTCGATCGTCAATAGCATATAAGGATCAGTTATTTAAAAGAATGATCCTTTTCTAATTATTCTAAAAAAATAGCTTAACTTCTGGCGTAGAGCCCCTATAATCCCTGTGATCTTGATAATCACGGGGATTTGTATGTTACAAGCGTCAGCACAATGGAATTGGTATGCTTGTTCTGAGAATAAAACACTCAGGCTCGATATGGGACCTGATATGGTTTTTTGTACCCCTTTTAGGTCGCGTCAATTAACCGATCTCGCTTTTGATAACCCTCATTTTAACTTACGTGATGCTGAATTTTATCAGCAGGTCACTCATTATTTGACAAACTTAGCTTGTTGGACTGGATCTGAAGTCTGCCAAATAGCGCTCAATGCTACGGCTGCTAAATTTTACTTAAAGCCTGTTTTGGCTAAAAGTTGGTTTTTCGAGCAATACACAGGCAGTCAACCTAGTACAGAAGCGATTGTGATATTAAATTCATTGACAGACACTGGGCAGTTTTTGATTGTTGATCACAGTGAGCATGCTTCGTTATGTTTATGCTTAGAAAATTTATTTTCGTTAGATGAGAACCTATCTTTAAAACAGTTTGAAGTCATCCGCGTTTTAAATGATCGTATCCACCCAATAAATATCGATTATTCTCAACAAAAACGCGCTTAGACATAGGCTAATTATTCGATTGTCTATGTTATACTCTGCATCAATTACGTATACAGGGTTATGACATTGCAATTTATCGCACTTACTTCGATTGGTATCGAACAACTTCTCTCAGATGAACTCAATCAATTTGGCGCCAAAATACTCAAATTAACAGTTGGTTCTGTCACTTTTGATACAGATACACTTACAGCTCAAAAAATTTGTTTGTTAACACGTTTTGCAACCCGTGTGATGATGCTGATTGATTCGAAAGAGGCGATAAAAGACAAAGAGTCCCTTTATAATTTTGTACGATTTCAAGCTTGGCAAGAGTACTTTGGGCCGAATCAAACATTTTTAGTTGATTTCTCAGGCACTAATGACGAGCTGAAGAATACGCAGTTTTCAGGTCTTGTCATTAAAGATGCCGTGGTAGATTATTTCCAAGATTTATATGAGCAGCGCCCAAATGTTGATAAACAAGATCCATCGGTCAGGATTATTGGCCGTCTTCATCGTGAAACGGTGAATTTATATATTGATTATTCGGGTCCATCACTATCACAGCGTGGTTACCGTTCGGCACAAGGTAAAGCCCCGATCAAAGAGCATTTAGCGGCGGCACTGATTAAACGAAGTGGTTGGTTGAATGATATTTCGCAACCTTTGTACGACCCATGTTGTGGATCTGGCACGTTACTGATTGAAGCTGCGAGTATGGCGCGGAATGAGGCGCCAGGTTTACATAAAACTTTCGCATTTGAACGTTTGCCAAGTTTTCGAGAAGTGAAATATCTCGAGGTTAAAGAGCAAGTTTTACAACAGGCAACAGCACCTAATTTATATCTAATCGGCCACGATCTAGACCGCCATGTCATCGGTAAAGCCAAAGAGAATAGCCGAAAAGCAGGCCTTGCCAACATTATTACATTTAATTTAGGGGATGCTGCCAGCCTGAAGCCTGTTGCAAAACGTGCCGGTGTTGTGATTTCAAACCTCCCATATGGTGAACGTTTAGGTGGGACAGCAGAATTAATTAGTTTGTATCGTCATTTAGGGCAAGGTCTGAAAAAACATTTTGCCGACTGGCATGTCTCAATGCTGAGTTCGGATGAGAGTTTATTAAAATTACTTAAATTAGTTCGCCACAAGCAATATAAATTTAAAAATGGTCCAATAGATTGTGTACTGAACAATTATATTTTAAATGAAAAACAGGTACAGCAATCTGATCAGCAAACAGGCCTCAATTATCCTGCGTCAGAAGCCTACGGCAACCGCATTAAGAAAAATAAAAATGGTCTTAAGAAGTGGCTTAAAAAAGAATCGATTGAAGCATATCGACTCTATGACGCTGATATCCCTGAATACAACGTTGCGGTAGATGTTTACTTGGATCAAGTCGTTATTTATGAATATGCGGCGCCAAAAGAAATTAATGAAGACGTTGCGCATAAACGTTTACAGGATGTCATCTATTTAACGGGGATGCAGCTTGATATACAACCGGATAAAGTGATTGTAAAACAGCGCCGTAAACAAAAAGGTGATGCGCAATATACCAGTTTTGCAAAACGAAATGAGTCACTCGTTGTGACTGAGTTTGGTGCGAAATTTAAAGTAAATTTACATGATTACCTCGATACAGGATTGTTTCTGGATCACCGATTAGCTCGACGTTTTATCCAAGAAAACAGTCAAGACAAACGCTTTTTAAATTTATTTGCGTATACGGGGTCGGCTTCGGTTCATGCCGCTATCGGTGGGGCTAAGTCGATTACAACAGTCGACATGTCAAAAACATACCTTGATTGGGCGCAAGAGAACTTTGTGTTAAATAACCTTAAAAATAGCCGCTTTCGTTTTGAAAAAGCGGATTGTTTGAAATGGCTTGAACATGCCCAAGGCCAGTATGACCTAATTTTCCTAGATCCCCCGACATTTTCAAACTCAAAACGCATGGAAGATGCGTTTGATGTGCAGCGAGATCATATAAAGTTATTCACTTGGGTTAAAAATATTTTAAGTTCGGATGGGACTCTGTTATTTTCGAACAACAAGCGAGGCTTTAAAATTGATCAAGATGCATTGACATCACTTGGACTTAAAGCAGTAAATATCACGGATAAAACGCTATCGCCTGATTTTAATCGCAATAAAAATATACACAATGCGTGGTTAATTACCTATGCCTAACGTGGTGTTGTATCACACCGAAGGGTGTCATTTATGTGAACAAGCGCATGAGTTAATACAAGCGGTTTTGAAACCCGGGATGTTTGAATTAATTGATATTCTCGACTCGGAGCTATTAATGACCCAATACCAAACAAGTATTCCGGTGCTGGTTAATTTACAAACTGATGTCAAACTATTCTGGCCTTTTGACCTTACAGATATTCAAGAAGTACTGAAATAACATGGATTTAATTAGAATTACCGGGGCAAAATTAGCCTTTGGAACACACCCGTTATTAGATAATGCAGATGCATTAATTGAAACCAATGAACGAGTCTGTATTGTCGGGCGTAATGGAGCTGGGAAGTCGACTTTTTTAAAAGTACTTGATAAACAAGTTCAACTTGATGAAGGGGATATCAACCAGCTAACGGGGTTGAAAATATCCCGTTTAGAGCAAGATCCGCCAAAAGGGGCGTCAGGCAGTGTGTTTGATTATGTTGCTGCGGGTTTACCCAATGTTGCTCAACTCTTGATTGATTATCACCAGTTAAGTACTCAGCTACAAACCGACAGCAGTGATAAATTACTTAACCGACTAGAGCGCTTAACTGCAGAACTCGAAACCCATGATGGTTGGCGTTTTGAAACCCAGATTAATTTAATTCTAACAAAGCTGCAGCTTACTCCAGATACTCGCTTAGAGTCTTTATCGGGTGGGTGGTTGCGTAAAGTCGCCCTCGCTAGAGCACTCGTCAGTGAGCCGGATCTATTACTACTTGATGAACCGACTAACCACCTCGATATGGCAAGTATTTTATGGCTTGAACAGTTTTTAAAAGAATATAAAGGTTCGATCATCTTTATTTCCCATGATCGTGCGTTTATTCGTTCTATGGCGACGCGGATCATTGATTTAGATCGAGGCAAGTTAGTTTCTTACCCTGGCAATTATGAGTTGTATTTAGAGCAAAAAGCTCACGCACTTAAAGTTGAAGAAACGCAAAATGCTTTGTTCGATAAACGTCTCGCTGAAGAAGAAACTTGGATCCGCCAAGGGATCAAAGCCCGTCGAACCCGCAACGAAGGGCGAGTACGAGCATTGAAAGATTTACGTAATGAGCGTAAGCAACGTATCGAAAAAGTAGGTAAAGCTGACTTCAACATCGAAGTCGCACAGCGTTCTGGTAAGTTAGTGTTTGAATCGGATAACTTATGCCATCAGTATGGTGATAAAGTTACCGTTAAAAACTTTTCGACTTTGGCCATCAGAGGCGATCGTATTGGGTTAGTGGGCCCAAATGGTATTGGTAAAACAACGTTATTGAAACTTCTATTTGGGCAAGTTGAGCCGACCTCAGGTACGGTTAAACAAGGTGTAAACCTAGAAGTGGCTTATTTTGATCAATACCGAGCTTTACTCGATGAAGAAGCGACAGTGCAAGATAATGTCGCTGAAGGCAAGCAAGAGGTGTTAATTGGTGGACGTCATCGCCATGTACTTGGTTACTTACAAGACTTTTTATTTCCGCCTGCTCGCGCACGTTCCCCTGTAAAAGCGTTGTCAGGAGGTGAGAAAAATCGCCTTCTATTAGCAAAACTATTTTTAAAACCTTCAAATATTTTGGTCTTGGATGAACCAACCAATGATCTTGATGTCGAAACCCTTGAATTACTTGAAGAGATTCTAGGTCAATATCAGGGCACTGTGTTAGTTGTGAGTCATGACCGTGAATTTATTGATAATACCTGCAGTAGTGTTTGGGGGTTTAAAGGAAACGGTGAAATAATTGAAATCGTCGGTGGTTATTCTGACTATGTAGCTTATTTGCAACAGCAATCGGCTAAACAGATTGAGGAAGTTGTTAAACAGAGTCAAAAGCCTCAAGCCAAACCCGTTGAGAAAAAAAGTAACAAATTATCTTACAAGCTTAAATTAGAACTTGAACAATTACCGGCTTTGTTAGAATCATTGGAAAACCAAATTACAGAATTACAGGAAGTGGTAAACGGTGCTGATTTCTTTAAACAGAGCAGTGAATTTACCCAATCAACATTGAACCAACTATCTCAAGCTGAGTCGAAGCTCGAAGCTGCGTTTGAGCGCTGGGAAGAATTAGAAGAACTACAAAATAAGTAGTAGGAATTAGCAATGAAATATACTTTACTTGCGGCCACTATTGGTATGATTTATAGCCAATCAGCTCATGCTGCAACATACCAATTAGAAGAGCTTGCGACTTCAACTAACGCAAAATTGCACTATGTTACCGCATTTAATAACAATGGTGATGCAATTGGTGTGACGCGCGGTCAATATAATATGCCGATTGATACCGCAGCCATTGACTACGACGATTCAGGGCTTAAAAGTGCCTATGATAATCAAAAAGTGTACGAAGAATCGATCGATAAAACAATTACCTTTACCTTAGAAGATATTGAAAATAATATAATTAATGCAGATGCATTAACCTTCTTAATTGGTTTTTTACAACAACGAAATCGTGACCCAAAATGGCAGAAGATTTCTGATCAAGTCGCTGTAAATTATACAACTGAAGCTGAAGAAGTTCTTTTATTTGACCAACAGTCACCTGATTATGATGATTTGACGCGCTCTGTGATTAACCAATACACCGCAGTTAGTGAGGATAATAGTAAAACAGCATGGGGAAGCGCCCCTTATCGTAAAGTTCAGTTTACGCCAGAAGGCCGTGATGAAGACACATATTTTGTGCGAGATTTTGAATCTCGTGCGGTTGTCGTGTCTCCTTTTGGTGATAAGACGACTTTGTCACCTGTATATGATACCCATGGTGGTATTTCAATGGCATCAGGCATAACGCTACTTGCTGATGGCACCTATTTAGTGGTCGGTGATAGTTCAACAGGTATTCCTGAAGATCGTCAAAAAAATCTCGATGATAATTGTGATGGCAAAGATGAACCAGTTGAAGTCTGTATTTGGAGTTACAAAACTTCAGAAACCCCGCTGTTTGACCGCCGCGCGATGCAATGGCATTTAGACAGTGAATTTAATGTATTATCAGCCACTGAGCTCGGTTTGGGCTTGACGCCTAAAGAGAATGAAGGCATGGCCTTTCGCAGTACTGCTGTTAATGTGAATTCACAAGGACTCGTTGTAGGCTATTCGGATATTCGTTGGAAAGACACAGATAATAGGGTGTCTATGCCTGTTTATTTCAAAGACAATAATGTCGTCCCTTTTGTTGACCAAGAAGACGATTATTATCGGGGCAAGTCTGTGGCGGTCAATGATAATAATGTGATTACAGGTTATGCGACTCGTATGATCAGCGGTGTTGATCGTTCTAAATTTTTCTTTCATGATGTCACGACGGGTAAAACAGAGTTCCCAGAAGATTTTTTCTCAAGTGCGAGCTCTATTGGTCGAGACATTAACAATAATGGTTTGATTGTTGGCGATGGTGAAATTGAAACAAGTACCTCTACGAATCGACGTCGCGAAGGATTCCTTTATGATATCAATACAGAGAAGTTTACCAATATCAATGATTTACTCCCTTGTTATGATACGGATGGTAAAACGAAATTTCCATATATTTTAGCAGAAGCAATTGCGATTAATGATCATAATGAAATTGTTGGTGCAGCAACTAAAACAGTCAAAAAAACGGATTCACAGGGAAACTTAGTTCTTGATGTTAATGGAGAGCAAGAATTTGAAAGTGTCATAGTTCCTGTTAAGTTGACGCCAATTAATGGAGAAATAGAGTCATGTCCTCCTTCGGTACAAGAGCCCCATGAGCGCAATGGCGCCAGTTTGGCTTGGTTAGTTTTACTGACCTTACCATTCGCAGCTTGGCGTCGACGTCGCTAAGACATTGTATAAACATAAAAAAAGCCACAGATTTGTGGCTTTTTTTATGTTTAAAAAAGAAACTATGATTTTTTATGCCTATTCAACCACGCTTTTCTTACTGTTCTGCGCCATAAAATATCCACCACAAAAAAACCTAAGATAGATGCAATTGTGGCACAAATCAAAGAGCCAATTATAAAAGCAGGTCCTATACTAGAAATACTGGCTTCTAGCCATTGCCAAGTTGGCTCAAAGGCAAACTCTTGTTTTTTGTGACCGAGCACGGCGACACCAACCAGATAACTCCCATAAAAAATAGGTGGCATGGTGAATGGGTTGGTTATCCAAACTAACGCGACCGACAAAGGCAAATTGACACGCAAAGGAATGGCAAGGGCTGCGGCGAGTAACATTTGAAAAGGAACAGGGATGAAGGCAAAAAATAACCCTACAGCGAAGGCTCCTCTGGCTGAGCGACGATTTAAATGCCATAAGTTTGCATCGTGTAATACATCACCAAAAATTCGCAATGATTTATTTTCTTTGATCTTATTGTGATCTGGAAGAAAGCGTTGAATGGTTTTTTTTGGCATCGTTTAAAAATGTTCCCTTTTCGTCAAATCAGTTTAGGATTTGTCTTTGGTTGTGTATTGTCGCTATTTTTTTACAATACACCAGTGTTTTTTGGCTTGATTGTCATTTTCGCCTTAATCAGCTTCTATTTTAAGCAAATTCGAGTTTTACTGTTCGCTGCATGTTTCGGGCTTGTTTATATAATGACCTACTATCACTTCGTTTACTCATGGAATCTTCCTATTTACACACGAGGAGCACAATACGATATCGAAGCCGTTGTGCTTGCACAGTATGATGAAAGTGAACCTCGCTACCTTAAAGTCCGTTTGTCGCGGATCGACAACCGTCTAATCAAACCTTGGCAAAAAGTATTGGGTTATGTCTCTATTTATAACAATACCGAACAGCTGCCACCAGGAACAATATTTTCAGCAAGTGCACGGCTGAAACCGTACCGTCATGTACGAAATCGTGGTGTCACAAATAAAGAATTGTTTGCGTTTTATCAGGGCGTAAAAGTCAAAGGGTACATCAAAGGCCAATCTCTTGAAATTATAACTCAAGCCAATAAAAACCGCTTTATAAACATTTTGCCAACATCAGAATATACAGGACTATACCGTAGTCTGTTGTTTGCAGATAAATCCACTATTACTAAGCAAACTTATAGCGACTTCCAATTAAGTGGTTTGGCACATTTATTAGCGATTTCAGGTCTGCATATAGCAGTGGTATTTTCATTTGGAATTCTAATTTCAAAAGGTATTTTGTATTTGTGGCTATTGCCGTTGTCCCAACACCTTAATTTAAAAGTTTTTCAGCTCTTATTTTCATTGTTTCTTTGTTTAGTTTATGTGTACTTAAGCAATTTTAGTTTGTCGGCGACACGCGCATTTGTCATGTTGAGCGTGTTTGTACTACTTTATCTGCAGGGAAAATCTTATTTATCATATCAAGCATTATTATATGCGTTGGTGATCACACTTTTAATTAACCCATTTCAACTACTTAATCCAGGTCTTTACTTTTCATTTATAGCTGTCGCGACAATTTTGTATTTCATTCACCACCCTTTATATAAAATAACGAGTCGTTTTTTATGGTTGCGTTGGTTATACCGACTGATCGCTTTACAGATAATGCTATTTGTTTTCTTAATACCATTGACTTGGTATTTTTTTGGCGGCATACCAATGCTCAGTATTTTAATTAATCTGATAGTTGTACCGTTGTTTGTGTTGTACTTGCCACTTTTGATGGTTTCTGTATTAGTGGGTGCGTTATTCAATCACTTTTGGTTATTGTCATTGGTGGACGTGATAACAGAATGTGGGCTGATGGCATTAGGCAGCATTGATTTAGTGAGTTTTTGGCTCGCTTTACCTGAACTTAGCTGGCAAACGACTACATTGGTTTATCTATGCATTATTTTAGCGAGCTACCGATTGTTTTGGCGTTTTACCGTTTTGCCTTTGTTGGCGATGTTGATTGATTTATTGAATGTTGAACGGCCGAGTTGGGAAATCAATATTCTTGATGTTGGGCATGGACTGAGTGTCTTAATCTCACAGAAAAATCAGGTATTGGTCTATGACTTGGCGGCTCAATTTAAAAATGGTTTTTCCTATGCCGAGCAGCAAATTAAACCCTTTATTGATGCGCAAGCTGAACGTGTAACCCACACGATAATAAGTCATCGTGATAATGATCATGCAGGCGGCCTCAGTTATTGGAATAAAATAGGGTTATCTCAGACGGTTCTATTTTCAAACGATACTCAAGATCAGGCTGGCTATTGCCACCCAGGGAGTTTTGTTTTTGAACAACTCAATGTATCGATACTCGCACCATATCAGCTTTCTTCTCGCAGCAATAATAATTCATGTGTAGCCTTAATTTCAGACGGTGAATTGAGTGTATTATTAGTCGGGGATATCCATCAAAAAGCTGAGTACGAACTGATAAAGCGTTTTAGTCATTTGAATGCAGACATTTTGATTGCGCCTCATCATGGTAGCAAGAGCTCATCATCAGATTCCTTTGTGAAGGCTGTTTCACCGAAATGGGTCATTTATTCAAATGGCGCGTATCATCGTTGGAACATGCCAGATGTCACCGTTATGCAGCGCTATCATACTTTAGGCGCTATGCAACTAGAAACAAGAGTACATGGTCAGATCAGGATCCAAGTTTTTGAAGATGATTATTCAATCGATTCAGCAAGAGCAACACAAAGATATTGGTTTTTATCCAATTAGTTTGGGTTTTATGGTCGGCGGAGATACAATAGCCTCGTTTTTAATTAAAGATATGAGTTATGAGCAAGACAGCGACGCAAGTTTACAAACGGCTATTCCGTTATGTGGGTGACTACAAGTTTGTAGCAGCTATGGCTATTGTCGGGATGTTAGGGTATTCGGCAATGGACGCTTTATTCGTCAGATTAATGAAGCCTTTTATCGACCACGGGCTTAATGAACAAAATGCCGATGTATTAGCTGCAGCTCCATTTGTTGTAATTGCGCTTGTTATTGCACGCGGTATTTTCAATTTTATGTCTAGCTATTGTCTCAGTTATGTAGGCTCACAAGTAGTGAGCAATCTACGACAACAATTATTTCAACATATCCTAAACTTACCGGTGTCGTTTCATGATAATCAGTCAAGTGGTAATTTAATTTCAAAAATAACTTTTGACACTGAGCAAGTTCAACAAGCAATCACCAAAGCCTTACTTGTACTGATCCGTGAAGGGGCGTATGTCGTTTTTTTATTGTACGTCATGTTCGAAGTCAATTGGCAATTATCGCTTATTTTTTTATTAGTCACCCCTTTTGTCGCTATTGTAGTGAGTGTTGTCTCTAAGCGATTTAGGAAAATTTCTAAGAACATTCAATCAGCGATGGGGGATGTAACAAGAAGCTCTGAACAAATGCTTAAAGGGCATAAAGTGATTCATGGTTTTGGTGGTCAAGATCAAGAGATCCACCGTTTTTCAGAAATCAATAATCATAATCGACGTCAGCGCGTTAAAATGGACTCAACTAAAGCCTTGAGTGTCTCAGTGATTCAAATTTTAGCGGCTTCATCGATGTCTGTCATTTTAGCTGTGATAGCGATGCCTAATATGATTAATACCATCAGCTCTGGCACTTTTGTGACATTGATCTCGTCGATGATGCTCATGTTACGCCCACTGAAACAAATTGCAAATGTAAACAGTGATTTGCAACGAGGTGTTTCTGCGGCGCAAAGTGTCTTTGAAATTTTAGATACTGAATTAGAAAAAGATACAGGCACACGACCTCTCACAAAGGCCGTAGGGCGTATAGAAGTAGCGCACTTAACGTTTGCATACCCTAATAAAGACGAAGCTGTGCTGCATGATTTATCACTCACAATCGAAGCGGGACAAAGTATTGCTTTAGTTGGGCGCTCTGGCTCAGGTAAATCGACATTATCCAACTTACTACCCCGATATTATGATGTGGCCAATCCAGAAACAATTCGTCTTGATGGCTTTCCACTAACAGAATATGGTCTTGGCGATTTACGTAGCCAATTTGCATTAGTTTCGCAGCAAGTGATCTTATTTAACGACACGATCCGCAACAATATTTGTTATGGACATGAATCAGCGTTATCAGATGAACAATTAATTGAAATTGCGAAAAAAGCGCATATTTGGGAATTTGTTAAAGAGTTACCTGAAGGCTTAGATACCATGGTGGGCGAGAATGGTGTAATGATGTCGGGTGGACAACGTCAGCGAATTGCCATTGCGCGTGCCATTGTTAAAGACGCGCCTATTTTGATTCTTGATGAAGCCACCTCAGCACTTGATACAGAGTCAGAAAAGCTAATTCAAATTGCATTAGAAGACTTAATGAAAAACAAAACATCAATAGTGATCGCACATCGTTTGTCGACGATTGAATCGGTCGATCAGATTTATGTGATTGATAATGGACAAGTTATAGAGCAAGGCAATCATGAGCAACTATTAAACCAAGATGGGCATTATGCTGCGTTAGTCAAAATGCAATTTGGTGATATGTCGTGAATTTTTTAGAAAAAAGCTGGTATCGTCCATTTGGGTTCAGTTGGCTTTTATTCCCTTTATCGTTGTTATTTTGGTTAATTAGTTCACTTCGAAAATATGCGTATCGCTTTGGCGGGCTGGATCAACCAAAAATGACAACACCAGTGATTGTGATTGGAAACCTAAGTGTTGGGGGGACAGGTAAAACCCCAATGGTTATTTGGTTAAGTAACTTTTTAAAATCACAAGGTAAAAAGGTCGTAGTGATTAGCCGAGGCTATGGTGGCCATTCTGAACTCTATCCTATTGTTGTTGATAAAGATACATCACCTTCGCAGGCCGGTGATGAGCCTGTGTTAATTTACAAACGGTGTGCTATCCCAGTGATTGTTGGACCAGATAGAATCAAAAGCATCCATTTAGCGAATGAAAGATTTACACCTGATGTCATTATTTCTGATGACGGAATGCAACACTATCAGATGCAACGGGCTGTCGAGATTTGTATCGTTGATGCGAAACGTCAGTTTGGAAATGGTTTTTTATTACCGATGGGACCACTGAGAGAAAGGAAGTCTCGGTTAAAAACAGTTGATATTGTCATCGAAAATGGCGGGCAGTCAGAGTTTAGTTATCAATTAGCGAGTGTCGGTTTTTATCGAGTCTGTGATTTTTCTGCTGCACTTGAAGTGTCAAAATACGGTGTTGCTGTATCGGCCATTGGTAATCCAGCACGATTTGAAGAAAGCTTAAGTAAATTAAGTGTAGAGATTACCGATAAAGTTCATTTTAGAGATCATCATAAATACACTGAAGTTGACTTTTTACCGTACTCAACACAGCCAATTTTTATGACAGAAAAAGACGCGGTAAAATGCCATACATTTGCTCCAGATAACTGGTATTTTCTGAAAGTCGATGCTGAGCCAAATAGCGCAGCTAAACAAAAAATAGAATCAATTTTAATTACAAAAGGGATCCTTCATGGCCTTTGATACTAAACTACTCGAAATTATCGCTTGCCCAGTTACAAAAGGTAAGCTTCGTTATGACAAAGACAATGCAGAGTTAATCAGCACACAAGCTAAGCTGGCTTATCCTATTCGTGAAGATATTCCGGTGCTATTAGAAAATGAAGCCCGAGAATTAACTATGGAAGAGGTTGAGCAGTGGAATTCATAGTCGTTATTCCGGCCCGATTTGCATCGAGCCGATTACCAGGTAAACCACTTGCTGATATTTGTGGTAAGCCAATGATTCAACATGTGTACGAAAAAGCAATGCGGTCAGGTGCTTCGAAAGTTGTAATTGCAACCGATCATCCGAAAGTACAAGCAGTGTGTTTGGAATTTACCCAAAATGTATTAATGACAAAAGTTTCTCATGAGTCAGGCACTGAGCGTTTAGCTGAAGTGGTCGATTTACTCAATCTTCCCGATGACACAATTGTAGTGAACGTTCAAGGTGATGAGCCTCTGCTTGCACCTGAAAATGTTAAGCAAGTAGCTGGTTTATTGAATGACGGACAAGCTCCAATGGCAACTTTGAGTGTGGCAATCAAAGACGCAGCAGAAGTGTTTAATCCTAATGCGGTGAAAGTTGTGAGCGATCACAGTGGCTTTGCTCTTTACTTCTCGCGTGCGAGTATCCCTTATGATCGCGATAGATTTGTAGCGACACAACAAACTGACATTGGCGATTTCTACCAACGTCACATTGGCATTTATGCTTATAAAGCAGGTTTTATAAAGCAGTATATTGAAATGGTACCTTCTCCACTTGAAAAAATTGAAGCTTTGGAGCAACTGCGAGTATTATTTCACGGCGAAAAAATTAAGATTGAGCAAGCACATATTGAACCGGAGGCTGGAGTTGATACTCCTGAGGATCTGGCGCGTGTGATTGAGATTATGACGAAAAATGCTTGAAATTGTATTTGAGCATACCGATTTTTATGTATTTAACAAACCCTCTGGCATGAGTTTTCATAGTGAAACTGGTCCTGGGTTTGTTGTAATAGCCGAAAAGCAAGTTAGCGAAAAATTATTTCCAGTCCATCGCCTAGACAAAGTGACTTCTGGGCTCATTATTTTAGCGCGACATTCTGAAGCTGCTGCGCATTTTACTCAACTGTTTTCGACGCATTTAATAAATAAATTTTATCTTGCTTTATCTGATAAAAAGCCGAAGAAAAAACAAGGCTGGGTAAAAGGGGATATGACTAAGTCACGGCGGAGCACTTATAAATTATTGAAAACACAGCAAAACCCTGCGGTTACCCGGTTCTATTCTTTGCTTTGTAAAGAAGGGTTACGCGGTTTTATATTAAAACCTTATAGCGGGAAAACGCATCAACTAAGGGTTGCACTTAAAAGTTTATCAGCGCCTATTTTAGGGGACACCTTATACGCTGGTACGCTCAGTGATCGCACGTATCTCCATGCGTTTGCACTTGACTTTACATGGTATGCGGAGCATATCCAGTTAATCTGTAAACCCGACTTTGGTGATAAATACACAACCCTTGATTGGCATAATACATTGCTGCCATGGGAAAAACCATGGTTGCTAGATTGGTAGTGAGATAGATAGAAAACTATGACGACAACAGATTATCAAACTCGTTTTGGTGGAATAGCCCGTGTTTATGGCACAGACCAAAGTGAATGGTTGGCTGATGCACACTTTTGTGTGGTTGGGATTGGGGGGGTAGGAAGCTGGGTTGCAGAAGCATTTGCACGCTCAGGCATAGGACAACTCACCTTAATCGATTTAGATGATATTTGTACGACAAATATCAATCGTCAGATCCATGCACTTACGGGCACGGTGGGGGAAGAAAAAACTCATGCGATGGCGGCGCGGATTAAAGAGATTAACCCTTCATGTAATGTAACTATCATCGATGACTTCTTAACACTCAACAATATTTCAGAGCATATTCAGGGATATGATTATGTCATTGATTGTATCGATCAAGTGCCTGTAAAAGCCGCATTAATCGCACATTGTAAACGTAATAAACTTGCAGTATTTACAACGGGCGGAGCAGGTGGCCAGTCAGATCCAAGTAAAATTCAATATGGTGATGTGGCGAAAACTACGCAAGATCCCTTGTTGGCAAAGGTGCGTTATTTATTACGTAAGCAGTACAATTTTTCGAATAATCCTAAACGTAAATTTGGCGTTGATTGTGTATTTTCTACTGAGCAACTTAGTTACCCAACAGTAGATGGAACTGTTTGCCAAGCAAAGCAGTTAGCAGATGGTTCGATGAACATGGATTGTGCCACAGGCTTTGGCTCGTTAACTATGGTGACTGGCACATTTGGTTTTTTTGCTGCCTCAAAAGCGATAAAAAAATATTTAGAAAAACAGCAACGCCTGCAATCTCCAGTGAATTAAATTATTTATTGATAACGTGCAATAAAAAGAGCAACTTCGTTGGCAATGGCTCTGATCCCATTGCCTCGAGATGGACTTAAATGCTTAATTAATCCCATTTCACTAAATTCAGCTTCTATCTCAATTTTTTCTGCTTCGATGGGTGTCAAGCCGTTGAAACAATGTAAGATTATTGCAACTAATCCTTTGACAATACGTGTATCAGAGTCAGCCACCACAACGATAGTATTTTCAGTTTCATCTAACTCTAAATATAACCACACATTGCTTTCACAGCCCGTTACTTTCGCTGAGTCGACTTTGAGTGCATCGGGTAAAACAGGTAATTTTTTACCAAAGAGCATAATGTGGCGATATTTTTCTTGCCAAGTTGATGAAGTGATGATGGTCTGTTTTAAGTCTATATATTCTTGATTCATAACGTTAATCTAATAATGAAATGGCTGATTTAAGTGCTGTAATGAACAGATCGATATCGTGGTGATTATTGTAAAATGCTAAGCTTACCCGAACGGTTCCAGAAATACTTAACTCAGCCATCAAAGGTTGTGTGCAGTGATGACCAGATCGCACAGCGATACCATGCTGATCGAGAATATGAGCGATATCATAAGGGTGTTCATCTTTATAATTAAAACTGACTGTCCCGATATTGTTGTTTAAGTCGCCATAAATTTTGATATTGTCAATTGATTGCATTGATTTCACTAAATAATCGAAAAGGTCGCGCTCATAAGCTCGGACTACCGAATGATCAAGTGATTCTAGATATTCAAGCGTTGTTTTAAATGCAATAACAGCAGAGATATTAGGCGTGCCAGCTTCGAATTTTGCAGGGGGAGTTGCAAAACTAGTGTGCTCAAAACTGACCGTTTCTATCATTTCTCCACCCGTTTGGTAAACATCAAGGGCACATAATGCTGCGTATTTTCCAAATAAGGCACCTAAACCGGTTGGCCCTAGTGCTTTATGGGCCGATAAAACATAAAAATCACAGTCCAGCTCTGAAAGGTTAGGACGAAGATGAAGAAAAGCTTGTGCACCGTCAATCACTGTTATTGTATTAAATTGTTTACTAAATTGAATTAATGCTTCGATTGGCTGAATGTTACCTAGAGCATTAGATGCGTGTGAAATAGCCAGTACAGCCGGTTTAGATTGTTCGATTATTTTATATGCGTTATCGATCTGTAGCACACCGTGCTTGTCCAATGGTAAGACAACTAATTGAGCGCCTGTTCTTTTGCATAACTGCTGCCAAGGCACAATATTGGCATGATGTTCTAATGCACTGATCACTATCGTATCAGTCGAATTGATAGTGTCAGTTAAACCATGTGCAATGAGATTAATGCTTTCAGTGGCTCCTTTCGTCCATACTATTTCTGAAGGATTAACAGATAAGTAGTGAGCCAAATGAGTCCGTGTCGCTTCGTAACTTGTGGTTGCTTGCTCACTAAGGCGATGAATGCCTCGATGCACATTTGCATTTTGTTTGGTGTAATAACGACTTATGCTATCTATTACACACTCAGGTTTTTGCGAGGTCGCTCCTGAATCTAGATAAACCAGTGGTGTGTGGTCGAATTGAGTCTTTAATAAGGGGAAGTCATCGCGCAGGGATGCAGGGGATCTCATAATCTTTTCAAGCAAGGGTATCTGCTAGGTATTTTAAGGAATTCTCAAGGCGAATCAAGGAAGAATTAAAAAAGGCCACGAATGTGGCCTGAATTATTAATTATTTGAGATTAACGTTTGTCAGTGGCGACAAAATCACGTTTTGTATAACCTGTATATAACTGACGAGGGCGACCAATTTTGTGACCTGCTTGAGATAACATTTCATCCCAATGTGAAATCCAACCAACAGTACGTGACATTGCAAATATTACAGTGAACATATTTGTTGGGATCCCGATTGCTTTTAAGATGATACCTGAGTAGAAATCGACATTAGGGTACAGTTTTTTCTCTACAAAGTATGGGTCTTCTAAAGCGATTTGTTCAAGGCGCATTGCCACATCAAGAAGAGGATCTTGAATATTCAATTCAGCAAGTACTTCGTGACAGGTTTGACGCATTACTGTCGCACGAGGATCGAAGTTTTTATAAACACGATGACCAAAACCCATTAAACGGAATGGGTCATTTTTGTCTTTTGCTTTAGCAACATACTCATCGATACGGTCTACAGAACCAATTTCTTCAAGCATGGTTAAGCAAGCTTCATTGGCTCCACCATGTGCAGGACCCCATAGTGAGGCAATACCAGCAGCGATACATGCGTAAGGATTAGCACCTGATGAACCAGCTAAGCGAACTGTTGATGTCGATGCATTTTGTTCGTGGTCAGCATGAAGCATAAAAATACGATCCATTGCTTTTGCAAGAACAGGGCTTACTTTGTATTCTTCAGCTGGTACTGAGAACATCATGTGTAAGAAGTTTTCAGCGTAGGTTAAATCATTACGTGGATAAACAAATGGTTGCCCAATCGTGTATTTGTAAGCCATGGCAGCAATTGTTGGCAGTTTAGCAACAAGTTTGATTGCACTAGTTTTACGTTGTTCAGCATTGGTGATATCAATGTCATCGTGGTAGAAAGACGACAATGCACCTACAACACCACATAACATGGCCATTGGGTGAGCATCAACGCGGAAGCCTTGGAAAAATGATGCAATTTTTTCATGCAACATAGTGTTGGTCGTGATATCAGTCACAAACTCAGCCATTTGAGCTTCGTTTGGTAACTCACCTTCAAGCAATAAATAACAAAGCTCTAGGTAATTTGAGTTTTCAGCTAGATCGTCGATTGCATAACCACGGTGTAGTAACACACCTTTTGCACCATCGATAAAGGTGATTGCTGATTCACATGAGCCCGTTGACATAAAACCTGGGTCATAAGTGAAGTAGCCGTGGGCACCTAAAGTGCGAACATCAATAACATCTTGACCAGCGGTTCCAGAATAAATCGGTAATTCAATTGGGTCTAGACCATCGATATGAACTGTGGCTTTGTTGTCGGCCATCTAATACTCTCCTATGATAACAATTCTGATTGTTAGTTTTTATACTGATTATAAGCACGTTAAGTTCATTTTAACGTAAAAACCACTATGAAAGTCAATTTTAATGCACAAACGTATAATAAATATTCTGTAGAGATTAAATATTATACCAATGGCTAATTCGCAAGCCGCTCTAATTAAACAAGAATTGTAATATGGTCAGTGGCTATATATACTGTGGTAGGTTTAACACCGCTACGTCTTCAGTGATTTTTAGCATTCTACTTAGGTTCGTCCCCTGAGTAAGCAAATCACTTTGATGGTTCCACTTAAAATTTAAGTGGGTTGACAACAACAATAGTTGGACTCTTTATGAGTCAGATGGGCAAGTAACTGTGAAAAAGCAACGACCTGTAAATCTAGATTTATCGACTATATCAATGCCGGCGACAGCAAAGGCATCAATTTTACACCGTGTGACTGGTGTAGCTTTGTTCTTTGCACTTACATTCGTCATCTGGGCTTGGTCTGAATCTCTCTCTTCTGCTCAAGGTTTTGAGTTTGTAAAGAGCCTCTTCACCGGCTTTATCGCTAAATTCATCGCATGGGGCACAATCACTGTGTTGATATACCATTTAATTGGCGGCTTCCGTCATTTAATTATGGAAATGGGCCACTGGGAAGAATTAGAGTCAGGCAATAACAGTGCTAAAGCTGCAATCGCACTTTGGATTGTTTTAGCTGTAGCAGCAGGAGCATGGATATGGTTTTAAATCAAGCATCTCTTAAGCGTGATGGTGTACAAGATTTTGTATCATTACGTGCAACGGCGCTAGTTCTAGCGGCATACGCATTATTTATCTTAGGCTATTTTATAGCAACTCCGGAAGTCACTTTTGAAGCTTGGCAAGGTTTATTTTCTAACCTTGCAGTTAAAGTTTTTACCCTTGCTGCACTCATTTGTATGATGATTCATACCCGGATTGGTTTGTGGCAAGTACTGACTGATTACATTAAAAATGCAAAACTTCGTGCTGTACTAAGCTTTGTATTGAATTTAATGGCTTTCGCATATGTAGCGGTTGGCCTGTTTGTTCTGTGGGGTGTTTAAGTGAATTATACTGTCCGAGAATTCGATGCTGTCGTAATCGGTGCCGGTGGTGCTGGGATGCGCGCTGCACTTTCTATTACTGAATCTGGCAAAACATGTGCCCTGATTTCTAAAGTATTCCCGACACGTTCACACACTGTGTCTGCACAGGGTGGTATCACTGTTGCGTTAGGTAATGCACATGAAGATAACTGGGAATTCCACATGTACGATACCGTTAAAGGTTCTGATTTTATCGGTGACCAAGACGCAATCGAATATATGTGTAAAACGGGTCCAGAAGCGATCACAGAATTAGAGAATATGGGCTTACCATTTTCTCGTTTTGAAAATGGCCGTGTTTATCAACGTCCATTTGGTGGTCAATCAAAGAATTTTGGTGGTGAACAAGCGGCTCGTACTGCAGCAGCAGCTGATAGAACAGGCCATGCTTTACTACACTGTTTATATCAACAGAATGTTAAAAATAAAACCAATGTATATTCTGAGTGGTACGCACTTGATTTAGTTAAGAATCAAGATGGCGCAGTTGTTGGTTGTACGGCAATCGACATTGAAACGGGTGAAGTTGTTTACTTTAAGTCAAAAGCAGTTGTGCTGGCTACCGGCGGTGCTGGTCGTATTTATGCTTCGACGACTAATGCTCATATTAATACTGGTGACGGTGTTGGTATGGCAACACGTGCAGGCATCACATTACAAGATATGGAAATGTGGCAGTTCCACCCGACAGGTATTGCAGGTGCAGGTGTACTTGTAACTGAAGGTTGTCGTGGTGAAGGTGGTTATCTTTTGAATAAAGATGGCGAGCGATTTATGGAACGTTATGCACCAAACGCGAAAGACCTTGCTGGTCGTGATGTGGTTGCTCGTTCAATGATGACTGAAATCCGTGAAGGTCGTGGTTGTGATGGTCCTTGGGGTCCTCATATTAAACTTAAGCTGGATCACCTTGGTGAAGAAACGCTTAACTTACGTCTTCCTGGTGTATGTGATTTGTCAAAAACTTTTGCTCACGTTGATCCTGCTAAAGAACCTATACCTGTTATTCCTACTTGCCACTATCAGATGGGTGGTATTCCAACGAATGTAAATGGCCAAGCATTAAACATCGATGCGGCTGGTAACTCTTCAGTTGTTGAAGGTTTATTTGCAGTTGGTGAGATTGCATGTGTGTCTGTGCATGGTGCGAACCGCTTAGGTGGTAACTCATTACTCGACTTAGTTGTATTTGGTCGCGCAGCTGGTTTATACCTTGGTAAATACCTTGCCGGCAAAGATTTTGGTCGCGAAGCATCTGAATCTGATCTCGAGCAGTCTTTGGCTCGTTTCAATCGTTGGGAAAGCTCTAAAGCTGGACAAGGTGAAGATCCGGTACAAATCAAGAAAGACTTACAAATGTGTATGCAATTAAACTTCTCGGTGTTCCGTGAAGGTGAAGCGATGGCACAAGGTCTGGCTGAACTAAAAGAGATCCGTGAACGTCTGAAATTTGCGCGTTTAGATGATAAGTCATCTGAGTTTAATACAGCTCGAATTGAATGTTTAGAACTTGATAACTTAATGGAAACAGCTTATTCAACGGCTGTTGCTGCTAACTTCCGTACAGAGTCGCGTGGTGCGCATGCACGTCAAGATTTCACTGAACGTGATGATGAAAACTGGTTATGTCACTCGATTTATAATCCTGTCACAGAATCTATGAGTAAGCGTGATGTGAATTTTGCTCCAACTTTACGTGAAGCATTCCCACCTAAGACACGTACATACTAGGAGATCAGCAAGTGGCTACGTTAAAATTTTCAGTTTATCGTTACAACCCAGACGTTGACAACGCACCAAGAATGCAAGACTACACACTCGAGGCTGAAGAAGGCCGAGATATGATGGTGTTAGATGCGCTTTTACAATTAAAAGAGCAAGATCCAACATTGTCTTTCCGTCGTTCTTGCCGAGAAGGTGTATGTGGTTCAGATGGACTTAACATGAATGGTAAAAATGGTCTTGCGTGTATTACGCCTTTGTCTGAGCTGACAAAAGGTGGCAACAAGGCTATTGTAATCCGTCCATTACCAGGTTTACCTGTAATCCGCGATTTAATTATCGATATGACTCAATTTTTCACTCAATATGAAAAAGTTAAGCCATACCTGATTAATGAAACGCCAGCAGCGGGTGAACGTTATCAATCTCTAGAAGATCGTGATAAGTTAGATGGCTTATATGAATGTATATTATGTGCATGTTGTTCAACATCATGTCCATCGTTCTGGTGGAACCCAGATAAATTCATCGGTCCAGCTGGCTTATTAGCGGCATATCGTTTCTTAATTGATAGTCGCGATACAGCAACTGAAGAGCGCTTAGGCGATCTTGATGATGCATTTAGTGTGTTCCGTTGTCACGGAATCATGAACTGTGTCAATGTGTGTCCAAAAGGTTTAAATCCAACTAAAGCGATTGGACACATTAAATCTATGCTTTTAAACCGTTCGGTTTAATTAAATAGTTTGGGTATCGCAATAGTTAAATATTGATTTATTTAGCTATTGCGCTTTAATTTTATTTTGATTTCTGCGCTAGAGAAAAGGGCATATAAATGCACGAAGGTGTAATGAAGGCATGGCTAGAGTCTTCTCACTTAAACGGCGGCAACGTTGCTTATGTAGAAGATCTGTACGAAGCGTACTTAGACGATGCAACTTCTGTAACAGAAGAATGGCGTCAAATATTCGACCAGTTACCTAAAGTTGACGGAGTCGATGTCGAAAGTAAACACTCTGAAATTCGGGCTCAATTCGCTGAGCTGGCTAAAAACAAACACAGAGAAGTAACGGTAGTTGGCGGTGGTGCCGATGATGCTAAACAAGTTAAAGTTTTACAACTTATTAATGCATTCAGGTTTCGAGGTCATCAAAACGCGAACTTAGATCCGCTGAGTTTATGGCAAAGAGAGCGAGTCCGTGATTTAGAGTTATCTTACCATGACCTATCTGAATCAGATTTTGATCGCCAGTTTAATGTGGGATCATTTGCATCTGCGACTGATACTATGCCTCTTGGTGAACTCTATAGCGCGCTTAAAAAAACTTACTGTGGTTCAATTGGTGCAGAATATATGCACATAACTTCAACAGAAGAAAAACGTTGGTTACAACAACGTCTTGAATCTGTTCAATCGAAACCGCAGTTTGATAAAGAAACAAAACTCCGTATTTTACATGGCCTGACAGCTGCTGATGGTCTAGAAAAATACTTAGGTGCAAAATTCCCTGGTGCTAAGCGTTTCTCTTTAGAAGGTGGTGACTCTCTTGTTCCTATGCTTAAGGAACTGATCCATCGTGCAGGTGAAAGTGGCCAGCAAGAAGTTGTTATTGGTATGGCTCACCGTGGACGTTTGAATGTTTTAGTCAACGTCATGGGTAAAAATCCATCTGAATTGTTCGATGAATTTGCGGGAAAAATCAAGTCTGACAGTTCAGGCGATGTAAAATATCACATGGGATATTCATCAGACTTCTCCACTAAAGGTGGTGATGTTCATATGGCTTTATCCTTCAATCCATCGCATTTAGAAATTGTAAATCCAGTAGTTATGGGTTCAGTTCGTGCGCGATTAGACCGTTTAGACCGCAATACTGGTTCTAAAGCCTTACCAATCACTATTCATGGTGACTCTGCGATTGCAGGTCAAGGTGTTGTTCAAGAAACGTTTAACTTATCGCAAACACGTGCATTTAGTGTCGGTGGAACTGTTCGAATTGTTGTTAATAATCAAGTTGGCTTTACAACATCTAAACAAGAAGATGTGCGTTCAACAGATTATTGTACAGATATTGCAAAAATGGTTCAGGCTCCAATCTTCCATGTGAATGCGGATGATCCTGAAGCAGTGGCTTTAGTTACACATATTGCGCTTGATTTTAGAAATCAATTCAAACGCGATGTGGTTATTGACTTAGTTTGTTATCGTCGTCATGGCCATAACGAAGCGGATGAGCCTAATGCGACACAACCGCTCATGTATCAAAAAATCAAAAAGCATCCGGTTCCACGTGACCTTTATGCTAAACAATTAGCGAGTGAGGGAATTCTTTCTGAAGATGATTCTAAAGTCCTTGCTAATGCATACCGTGAAAGTTTAGACGGTGGGCAATGTGTGGTTTCTGAAATTTTACCTAATACGAAGCACTCTTCTGATTGGGCTAAATTTGTTGGCCACGATTGGGATACACCTTATGACGCGACTGTTTCAATCGATAAGTTAAAAGAATTAGCTGCAAAAGTCTCTTCATACCCGCAAGGACATAAAGCGCAATCACGTGTGAAAAAGATTTACGATGATCGTAAATTGATGGCTACGGGTGAAAAGCCTCTTGATTGGGGCATGGCTGAAACACTTGCTTATGCCACTATTGTTGAAAATGGCACTGAAATTCGCATGACTGGTCAGGATTCAGGTCGAGGTACTTTCTTCCATCGTCACGCTGTTGTTCATAACCAAGTTGATGGCTCTACCTATTTACCGCTGCAGAATATCAGTGAAAACCAAGGTGTATTTGAAGTCTACGATTCAGTGCTTTCAGAAGAAGCCGTCCTTGCGTTTGAATATGGTTATGCGACCGCTGAACCCACTACATTAGTTCTTTGGGAAGCTCAGTTTGGTGACTTTGCCAACGGTGCACAAGTTGTATTCGACCAATTTTTAAGCTCAGGTGAACAAAAGTGGGGTCGCTTATGTGGTCTTACAGTGATGCTTCCTCATGGCTATGAAGGCCAAGGTCCAGAGCATAGCTCGGCACGTCTTGAGCGTTTTTTACAGTTGTGTGCTGATCACAATATGCAGGTCTGTGTACCGTCAACGCCTGCGCAAGTTTATGCGATGCTTAGACGCCAACAAGTTCGCCCATTACGTAGACCTTTAATTGTGATGACGCCTAAATCATTGCTACGTCATCCCTTAGCGGTATCGTCGCTCGAAGAATTAGCTGATGGTACATTCCATAATATCATTGGTGAAATTGATGATATTGATGCGAAAAATGTTGAACGTGTCGTTTTCTGTAGTGGTAAAGTTTACTACGAGCTATTACAAGAGCGCCGTGCACAAGAACTTAATAATGTCGCTATCGTTCGTGTTGAACAGTTGTATCCATTCCCACATAAAGAGATGGAAGAATTGATGAGCAATTATCAACATGTTAATGATTTTGTATGGTGTCAAGAAGAGCCACAAAACCAAGGTGCTTGGTATTGCTCGCAACATCATTTTGTTGATGCGATTCCACAAGGTGCAAAACTTGCTTACGCCGGCCGAAAAGCTTCAGCTTCACCTGCATGTGGATATATGTCTGTTCATACAGCCGAACAACAAGCGTTAATTGCTGACGCACTGACAATTAAAAAATAAGGGATAGTCATGACAGTTGAAATTAAAGTTCCTGTTCTTCCAGAGTCTGTCGCAGATGCAACCATTGCCACTTGGCACGTTAGCGTAGGTGACAAAGTTAGCCGAGATCAGAACTTGGTTGATATTGAAACAGATAAAGTAGTTTTAGAAGTAGTTGCGCCAGAAGATGGCGTTGTTACAGAAATTTCGCAACAAGAAGGTGCGACAGTATTAGGTCAACAAGTTATTGCACTTATCGGTGCAGGTGATGCGACCGCTGTTGTGCAAGAACAATCAGTAGCGCCAGCTGCAAAGGCGCCAGTATCAGAAGGTAAAGCAGTGGATATTTTAGTTCCAGTTCTTCCAGAATCAGTAGCAGACGCTACAATCGCCACTTGGCACGTTCAACCTGGTGAAGCCGTTAGCCGAGACCAAAATTTAGTTGATATCGAGACAGATAAAGTTGTGTTAGAAGTTGTTGCACCTGCTGATGGTGTAATGGGTGAACACATTCATGCTGAAGGTGATACTGTTTTAGGTCAACAATTGATTGGAAAACTAATAGAAGGTGCTACTTCGGCCCCTGCTACCACCGCTGCGCCAGCTGCAGAAGCTCCAGTCTCTTCAGACGACAGCGCTTCAGACGTTTTAACTCCGTCTGTACGTCGTTTAATTGCTGAGAAAGGCTTAGATGCTTCAAAGATTAAAGGCACAGGTAAGGGTGGACGAGTAACGAAAGAAGATGTAGATACTTTCCTTAAAGCTCCAGCTGTTTCGACTTCTTCAGCAACAACTGCACCAGTTGCAGCGTTAGGTGATCGCACTCAGAAACGTGTTCCTATGACACGTCTTCGTAAAACGATTGCGAATCGTTTACTCGAAGCTAAAAACTCGACAGCGATGCTAACTACGTTTAATGAAGTGAACATGAAGCCAATTATGGATCTTCGTAAACAGTATCAAGACGTGTTCGAAAAACGTCACGGTATTCGTTTAGGTTTCATGTCTTTCTACGTGAAAGCGGTCACTGAAGCATTAAAACGCTTCCCAGAAGTTAACGCTTCAATTGATGGCGATGACATTGTGTATCATAACTATTTTGATATCAGTATTGCTGTCTCTACACCACGTGGTTTGGTGACACCTGTTTTACGTGATTGTGATAAACTTTCAGTGGCTGAAATTGAAAAAGGTATTCGTGAGTTAGCGCTTAAAGGCCGTGATGGTAAATTATCTATGGATGATATGACCGGAGGTAACTTCACGATTACAAATGGTGGTGTATTCGGTTCATTATTATCAACGCCAATTATCAATTTACCGCAGTCATCGATTTTAGGTATGCACAAAATCCAAGATCGTCCTATGGCTGTCAATGGTAAAGTTGAAATTCTACCTATGATGTACTTAGCACTATCATATGATCACCGTCAAATCGATGGTAAAGAATCAGTGGGTTTCTTAGTAACAATTAAAGAGTTATTAGAAGATCCAACACGTCTGTTACTAGATGTGTAATAAAACCTGATTATAAAATAAGCTGTGAAACCGTTTCACGGCTTTTTTTATGACTGTTTGTGGGTAAGGGTGTTTCATTGTAACACTTGCAGATCTATACTACCTGCGCAATTTGGGATGGTTGATTATTCTGAGTAATAATTAGCCCTTTTAGTAAAAAACATTGGATAAAACATCATGAATTTGCATGAGTATCAGGCAAAACAACTGTTTGCCGAATATGGTTTACCAGTTTCAGAAGGTTTCGCATGCGATACCCCTCAAGAAGCTGTAGAAGCTGCTGCTAAAATTGGCGGTAATATGTGGGTTGTTAAGTGTCAAGTACACGCAGGCGGCCGTGGTAAAGCAGGTGGCGTTAAGCTGGTTAAATCGAAAGAAGAAATCAGAGAGTTCGCTGAAAGCTGGTTAGGTAAAAACTTAGTTACTTATCAAACAGACGAAAATGGCCAGCCAGTTGCTAAGATTTTAGTCGAAAGCTGTACTGATATCGCAAACGAACTATACCTAGGTGCAGTTGTTGATCGTGCTTCACGTAAAGTTGTTTTCATGGCGTCTACTGAAGGCGGTGTTGAGATTGAAACTGTTGCTGAAGAAACACCTGAGCTTATTCATAAAGCTGAGATCGATCCATTAGTGGGTCCTCAAGCATATCAAGCTCGTGAGTTAGGTTTCAAACTTGGTTTAAACCCAACTCAAATGAAACAGTTTGTTAAGATCTTCATGGGTCTTGGCCAAATGTTTAACGATTTTGACTTTGCTCTTTTAGAAATCAACCCGTTAGTTATCACTGATGAAGGTAATCTTCACTGTTTAGATGGCAAAATTGGTATCGATGGTAATGCACTTTATCGTCAACCAAAAATCCGTGAATTCCACGATCCATCACAAGAAGATGCACGTGAAGCTCACGCTGCAAGCTTTGAGCTTAACTATGTTGCATTAGACGGTAACGTAGGTTGTATGGTTAACGGTGCTGGCCTAGCAATGGGTACTATGGACATCGTAAACTTACATGGCGGCAAGCCAGCTAACTTCTTAGATGTTGGTGGCGGCGCAACAAAAGAGCGTGTTTCTGAAGCATTCAAAATCATTCTTTCTGACGACAATGTTAAAGCTGTTTTAGTGAACATCTTTGGTGGTATCGTTCGTTGTGACATGATCGCTGAAGGTATTATCGGAGCAGTTAAAGAAGTAGGTGTAAACGTTCCTGTTGTTGTTCGTTTAGAAGGGACTAATGCTGAATTAGGTCGTGAAGTCCTAGCTAAGTCAGATCTTAACATCATCGCTGCTGAATCATTAACAGATGCTGCTGAGAAAGTTGTAGCTGCTGCGGAGGGCAAATAATGTCTGTATTAATCAATAAAGATACAAAAGTTATCTGTCAGGGTTTCACTGGTGGTCAAGGTACTTTCCACTCTGAGCAAGCGCTTGAGTATGGTACACAAATGGTTGGTGGTGTAAGCCCAGGTAAAGGCGGTCAAACGCACCTTGGTCTTCCAGTATTTAATACTGTACGTGATGCCGTAGAAGCAACTGGTGCAACGGCATCAGTTATCTACGTACCAGCACCTTTCTGTAAAGATGCAATTTTAGAAGCAATCGATGCTGGTATCGAGCTGATTGTTTGTATCACTGAAGGTATCCCTACACTTGATATGGTTGACGTTAAAGTGAAGCTCGATCAAACAGGTGTTCGTATGATCGGTCCTAACTGTCCAGGTGTTATCACTCCAGGTGAAACGAAGATTGGTATCATGCCAGGTCATATCCACAAGCCAGGTAAAGTAGGTATTGTTTCTCGCTCTGGTACTTTAACGTACGAAGCAGTTAAACAAACTACTGATGCAGGCTTCGGTCAATCTACTTGCGTAGGTATCGGTGGTGATCCAATTCCAGGTACTAACTTTATCGACGTTTTAGAAATGTTCGAAAAAGATCCACAAACCGAAGCAATCGTAATGATTGGTGAGATTGGTGGAACAGCTGAAGAAGAAGCCGCTGAGTACATTAAAGCTAACGTGACTAAACCTGTTGTTTCTTACATTGCTGGTGTTACTGCACCAGAAGGTAAGCGTATGGGTCACGCTGGTGCTATCATCGCAGGTGGTAAAGGTACTGCTGATGAGAAATTTGCTGCATTAGAAGCTGCGGGCGTTAAAACTGTTCGTTCATTGGCTGATATCGGTAAAGCACTTAAAGAGAAAACAGGCTGGTAATATCAGTTTTGTTCTAAAAAGGCTGCCTTGTTGCAGCCTTTTTTGTTGGCGATATTTATCGAAAATTTCACTGAGATAGTGAGATTAGCGCTGTTCGAGAGCAAGGATATTTGCAATAATGCCACAGTATTTATTTAGTCAAAAACACAGAGGATATTTATTCCATGGCGGAAATTGAAAATCGCCCAAGTAACTTTATTCGTACCATTATCGATAAAGATCTTGCGTCAGGAAAACATAGTTCAACACATACACGTTTTCCACCTGAACCAAATGGCTATCTGCACATTGGTCATGCTAAATCTATCTGTTTAAATTTTGGTATTGCGCAAGACTATCAAGGCCAGTGTAATTTACGTTTTGATGATACAAATCCAGAAAAAGAAGACATCGATTTTGTTAATTCAATTCAAGAAGATGTAAAGTGGTTAGGTTTTCAGTGGGACGGTGAAATTCAATACTCCTCTAGCTACTTCGATCAGTTATATGGTTTTGCCGTGGAACTAATTGAAAAAGGCCTAGCCTATGTGTGCTTTTTATCACCAGAACAAGCAAGAGAATACCGTGGCACGTTGACTGAAGCAGGTAAAAATAGTCCATACCGTGATACATCAGTTGAAGACAATCTAGCATTATTCGAAAAAATGAAAGCCGGCGAGTTCAAAGAAGGCGAGTGTGTACTGCGCGCTAAAATTGACATGGCTAGCTCATTTATGGTGCTGCGCGATCCGATTATTTACCGTATACGATTTGCACATCACCATCAGACTGCTGATAAATGGTGCATTTACCCAATGTACGATTTTACTCATTGTATTTCTGATGCACTTGAAGGGATCACTCATTCATTGTGTACACTAGAGTTCCAAGATAACCGTCGTCTCTATGACTGGGTACTCGATAATATTTCGATTGAATGCCATCCACAACAAATTGAGTTTTCGCGTTTGAATCTAGAATATACCTTGATGTCAAAGCGCAAATTACAATCGCTCGTTGAAGATAAGCATGTTGATGGTTGGGATGATCCGCGTATGCCAACGATTGCAGGTCTTCGCCGTCGAGGTTATCCGGCATCTTCTTTACGTGAGTTTAGTAAGCGCATTGGTGTAACTAAACAAGAAAACATGGTTGAAATGGGCATGTTAGAAGCCTGTGTTCGCGAAGAATTAAATGAATCAGCTGGCCGTGCAATGGCAGTTTTAAACCCTGTTAAAGTTGTGATCGAAAATTATCCGGCTGATAGCGTTGAAATGTTATCTGCGCCATGTCATCCCAATAAAGAAGAAATGGGGACTCGAGAGCTTCCTTTTTCGCAGACATTACTGATTGAAGCAGATGATTTTAAAGTTGAGGCAAATAAACACTTTAAGCGTTTAGTTCTTGGTAAAGAAGTACGCTTACGCAATGCATATGTGATTAAAGCAGAACGTGTAGAAGAAGATGACAATGGTCAGATCACCACTATTTATTGTACGTATGATCCACAAACATTAGGTAAAAACCCTGAAGATGGTCGTAAAGTTAAAGGAGTCATCCACTGGGTCAGCGCTGAACATGCAGTCAAAGCGCAAGTTCGTTTATATGACCGCTTATTTAATGTTCCTAACCCAGCTTCAGCTGATGATTATGCGACAGTATTGAACCCTGAATCGTTAGTTATCATTGAAGAAGCGGCTCTAGAGCCTTCGTTAGCTTCTGCTCAAAAAGAACAGTCGTTCCAATTTGAGCGTACAGGTTATTTCTGTCGTGATAATAAGTCAGATTCATTAGTTTTTAATCAGACTGTTGGATTACGCGATACTTGGGAAAATAAGTAAGATAGAAAATAAAAAAGCGCCTAAGGCGCTTTTTTTAATTATTGTTCTCTGAAAATTCTTTGCAGGCTTGTGCATCTTCACATTCGCCATATAAATAAAGCGAGTGATTCGTCAGTTTTATGCCATTTGTTGACGCTATTTCAACTTGACGCGTTTCAATAAGCTCATCTTCAAATTCAACGACTTTTCCACACTTTAAGCAGACTAAATGGTCGTGATGGGTGATACCGCTTAATTCGAATACAGATTTACCGCCTTCAAAGTGATGGCGAGAAACAATCCCTGCATCGTCAAATTGATTTAACACTCGGTAGACGGTTGCTAAGCCAATTTCTTCACCTTTATCTAACAAAATTTTATAGACATCTTCTGCACTAATGTGCTGATTATCTGGAGACTGTAAAATTTCTAAAATTTTGATTCGCGGTAAGGTGACCTTTAGACCGGCTTTTTTTAACTCTAAATTATGATCTGTCATTAATTCCGTTCTCGATTTTTTGTTAAATCAATTAATCAGATATCTAAAAGTTTAGCACGACTATCAGATAATCCTATTGATTATATTTATAAGCTCATAAAATTGAAGTCGATTATCTCGACTTCAATTTACTGTTAATCTGCTAACTCTGCAAGGCACATTTCATCATAGATTTGTGTGCACCAAGCTTTTATTCGTTGCTCTGTTAATTCAGGCTGGCGGTCTTCATCGATACCTAGACCAACAAAATGTGTATCGTTTATCAATGCTTTTGAGGCTTCAAATTGGTAGCCTTCAGTTGGCCAGTGGCCAACAACAACAGCACCTCGAGGCTCAACAATATCATTCACCATTCCCATAGCATCCAAGAAGTATTCAGCGTAATCTTCTTGATCGCCACAGCCAAAAATGGCCACTAATTTTCCATCGAAATCGATCTCTTCCAATTCAGGGAAAAAATCATCCCAATCACACTGTGCTTCGCCGTAATACCAGGTTGGAATGCCGAATAAAATTAAATCAAAATCAGCAATTTCTTCTTTGCTGCTTTTTGCGATATCTTTAACATCGACTAATTTTTTGCCCAATTCTTTTTGGATCAGTTTAGCAACGTGTTCAGTGTTACCAGTATCACTTCCAAAAAATATGCCTACAGATGCCATATTTAATAACCTTTTATCTATCTAAAGCTAATTTTTCTTGCAAAATTGTTTCAATCAAAGCACTCCGACTCATATTTTGAGCCTCCGCCATATCATTTAAGGCTTGGTAGAGTTCGGATGAAATTTTAAATTCCACCCGTTTTAATCCTCGTGCTTTGTCGCGTTTTAGTTGATTACGCTTATTTACTTTCAGTTGTAATTCGCGAGGAAGGGGATTAGTTTTTGGTCGCCCAGGTCGCTTATCATCTTCAAATAAATCAATCGTAATTCTATCTGTTTCAGACTTGGCCATTGTTAACCAACTCCAGCGCCTTGCCAAAATACTTGAATCAGCCCTTTGGCTATAAAGCCTGAGCATCCTAAAAATAAAACTAACCAAACGATATAGCGACCAAATTTGGGCACATCGCCTTTTTTTAGTACATCTTGGATAGCCATTCCGATGAAAAAGAAAATTCCAGCTAATCCAAAGTATAACCCTAAGGTTTCAAATTCATTGATGAGTGTACTGAGCACAATATTCGACCTATCAAATAAACGGCGGGCACTATAGCATAAAAATTATGAATTATTTAGTGCACTAACTTAATAAAAAGCCAGTAATTGCAATATTTACTGCACTGGGTTTTTCTGCGTGCAACCAATGGCCAGCACCTTGGATGATCTTTGCTTGGCAATTAGGAAATAGCGCTAAAAAAGCAGGACGATGGCTCGAGTCGATATAAGGGGAGTGACTCCCTTTTAAGACTAAAGTCGGCCCAGAAAATGGTCTCCCCGTCGGTGCAGCCAATATGTTAGCATATTCTTGTTGCAAAACAGTATGATTAAACTTCCATTGCATGCCATGTTCTGTTTTTTTTAAGCTTTTCAGTAAGAATTGCCTTACACCAACTTCAGCGATGTACTCTGCTAATATTTGGTCAGCTTCTTTTCGATCATTAATCACTTGATTGTTTAACGAATTCAACGCGGTAAAAATTTCATCATGGCGGCGTTCGTGATACGTGACGGGGGCAATATCTAACACGGCTAACTTTCTCACTCGTTGCGCGTAGTTTAGTGCACATTGCATCGCGACTTTACCGCCCATCGAGTGGCCAATAAAATGTGCGTCATCAATACCCAATTCATCCATCAAATTAATGATATCTAGCGCCATCAGTGGGTAACTCAGTTCAAGTGAATGCTCTGATAGACCGTGGTTGCGAAGATCTATAGCAGTCACGGTATAGTCAGTACTTAAATGCTTACTGATCACATTTAAGTTTTCCAGTGAACCAAATAAGCCATGAATCACTACAACGTGAGGACCCTGACCGATTTGTTGGTAATGTAATTTCATGAATGGATCCACGGTGTTAAAAAACGCCCTCATTCTGCCGATCCAAAATAGAAAATGCAAACCATAGAGTAATAATTAAAATCAGGATATAATCGCGGACGATTGAGCTAATTGAAATAGCATCTCAAATAGGAAAAACATGAAAAAAATAGAAATAGATGACGAGCTATATCAGTACATTGCAAGCAACACTCAAAGTATTGGTGAAAGCGCTTCGCAAATTTTGCGTCGTTTATTAAATTTATCTCACTCTCAGGTTTCACCAACAGCCACTCAAACTGAATCTCCTGTTGTTGTAAGTGCACAAGCAAACGATGATAGTCAAAAACAGAGTGTTACGCCGGCTGAACCTGCTCCTTCTGCAGTACCTTATAAAGGGAATGTGTTTAACATTCTTAATAAAGAAGAACTCGCCATGCAAAAAGGGGCGGTTGGTCGATTTCTATTCCTCTTAGCTGCTTTTCATCGCACACATAAGGCTGATTTTAATGCTGTATTAGATATCAAAGGTCGAGATAGAATCTACTTCGCAACTACGAAAGAAGAGTTGTTGGAAGGAGGCAATAGCATGAATCCTAAAAAAATCCCAGATAGTACATTTTGGGTCATGACTAATTCAAATACTACTCGTAAAAAAATGATGTTACACGAAGTTGCAATATCACTCGGGTACAGTAATGAACAAGCTGAAAAAATACGCGATTATTTATAAGGAAAGAAAATGGCAATTCACCCACGAGCAGGACAACGAGCGCAACAAGACGATTTAGTTAATATCCCTAAACTGATTTCTGCCTATTACCTAAATGAACCTGATGTCGAAGAATTCCCAGAACATAAAGTTGCTTTCGGTACATCAGGTCATCGTGGATGTTCCTTTAATACTCAATTTAACGAATCACATATTTTAGCGATCACACAAGCAATTTGTGACTATCGCCGCCAAAATGGCATTTTTGGCCCTTTGTATTTAGGCAAAGATACTCACGCATTATCTGAAGCGGCGTTTAATTCAGCGATTGAAGTGTTGGTTGCCAATGAAGTACAAGTTATCGTTCAAGAAAATGATGATTACACACCGACACCCGTCATAAGCCATGCGGTAGTTTGCCACAATAAAACACACCCCAATGAATTAGCTGATGGGATTGTTGTCACTCCTTCACATAATCCACCGCAAGATGGCGGCTTTAAATATAACCCACCTAATGGCGGGCCTGCAGATACAAGTATCACTAAGTGGGTAGAAGATCGTGCTAATCAGCTGTTATTAGAAGATTTAGTCGAAGTCGAACTTTTTCCATTTGTTAAAGCTGCTCGTTCAGGGTTTGTTCGTTATGAAGATTTGATCACACCTTATGTCAACGACTTAGCAAATGTATTGAATTTAGAAGCTATCGCAAATGCTGGGATTACAATCGGTGTTGATCCACTCGGTGGTTCAGGGATTAACTTCTGGCCTGTGATTGCCAAACAATATAATTTAAATCTAACTGTTGTGAATAAAGTTGTCGATCCTGCGTTTGGTTTTATGACTTTAGACAAAGACGGAAAAATCCGCATGGATTGTTCGTCACCGTACGCAATGACAAATCTCATTGCGATAAAAGATGACTTTGACATTGGTATTGGTAACGATCCTGACTATGACCGTCATGGGATTGTCACCAAAGATGGCTTAATGAATCCTAATCACTTTTTGGCTGTGGCGATTGATTATTTAATTAAACACCGTCCGCAATGGCCTGTCTCTGGAAAAGTAGGGAAAACATTAGTTTCTAGCGCGATGATTGATAAAGTTGTTTCGCGTAATGAACGGCAAGTTGAAGAAGTCCCAGTCGGTTTTAAATGGTTTGTAGATGGCTTAAACCAATCAGAACTGTTGTTTGGCGGCGAAGAAAGTGCTGGCGCGTCATTTTTACGAATTGATGGCTCCGTTTGGAATACAGATAAAGATGGCTTTATTATGGGGTTACTCGCAGCGGAAATTTTAGCTGTGACGGGTAAAACACCAAGCCAATTATATAAAGAGCTTGAGACCGAGTTTGGTGCGCCTATCTACCGACGCCTTGATGCCCCAGCTGATCGTGCACAAAAAGATAAATTATCCAAATTACAAGCCAGTGATCTTACTGCAACAACTTTAGCTGGAGACGAAATTTTAGCTAAATTGACCCATGCTCCTGGGAATAATGCCCCAATTGGAGGCCTTAAAGTCGTAACTGAAAATGGTTGGTTTGCGGCTCGTCCATCGGGAACGGAGGATATTTATAAAATCTACCTTGAGTCATTTAAAGGTGAAGCGCATTTAGCGTTATTAGAAAAAGAAGCCAAAGCATTAGTTGATTCTGTGATCAGATAAGCGCGGCAAAGCTTAAAAAGGCGGTCTAGACCGCCTTTTTGTTATCTAAAATTCGTTCAAAGGGTTTGTTATGTATTTAGAACAATTAAAAAAGAGCGGTGATTTCCTATCAGTCAGTCGCGAAAATGAATGGCACTTAGAGCCTGCAACGTTTCAGCTAGACAACGGGACACATGTGCGAGTTATCGACAGCGGTGTAATTATATTTGAACCCAGTAATGCCGGTCATAAAGATATTGTCTTATCCAGTGCAATTCATGGTAATGAAACCGCGCCGATTGAGATCTGTGATGAATTGATTAAAAAAATCATAAAAGAAGAATTAACACTTGCGCATCGAGTGTTGTTTATTTTTGGTAATCCTGCATCGATTAACATTGAAAAACGTTTTGTAGAAGAAAATCTTAACCGACTATTCAGCGGAGCACATACAGGTGCACCGGCTAATAATGAGCGGATCCGTGCTGCAAAATTAGAACAATATGTGAGTGATTTCTTTAGCTCTGTCGCTGGGGAGCGCACACGCGCGCATTATGATTTACATACAGCCATAAGAGGCTCAAAAAATGAGAAGTTTGCTGTTTATCCATTTATCGGCCAAGCCCCTTGGAAAAAAGAACAGCTTAGTTTTCTATTAGCTTGTGGTGTCAATACTGTATTAATGATGAAAAGCGCTGCAACAACTTTCAGCTATTTTTCATCAAATCAATTTGGTGCAGATGCCTTCACGATAGAATTAGGTCAAGTCAAACCGTTTGGACAAAACGATATGAGTCGTTTTGCAAAAACAAAACAGACTTTGATCAACCTGATTACTCAACGAGATGTAAATTACCCTGATTTTAATCTCAATGACTTTGAGCTTTTTGAAGTTAATCGGGCAATTAATCGCACCAATACAGATTTTAGCTTCAGTTTTGGCGATGATGTCGAAAACTTTACAGGCTTTGCTAAAGGCGCTTTATTAGCAAAAGATGGTGAGCATGAATATTTTGCTGAAACAGAAGGAGAAGCCGTGATTTTCCCTAATGCAGATGTTGCCCTTGGTCAGCGTGCAGTCTTAACCGTAATTCCGCTTAAAAACACTCATCATCTCGTATAAAAATCTTTCCACAGTCTGCGGATGTTCATCTAAAATTAGTTGAATATCCGTTTACGTTAACGTAAAGTCACTGCAGCTTTAAATTAACTTCAGCGTACTAATTAACAGAATAAAAACTTTATAAACTTATCATTAACTAAATTAATCATTCTTTCTTGATTCTAAGATTGATTAATTCAGTCAATATAAGGATGTAAAAGTCACAACAGATTAGTAATAGCCAGACAACAAGGGTAGGAAAGTTATGACGAACCCCAATAACGTGTCCTTGAATGTTCACCATGAGTTATCGTTTATCGATGGGCATGCACTGAATATTCCAACACTTAAAATCTTAAGTGAAACAGGTGACGTTTATCCTGGTGCGACCGTACCAAATATTTCAAAAGACACTGCTTTACGTTTATATCGTACTATGCGCTTTATTCGTATGTTGGACGAACGAATGCAGGCCGCGCAACGTCAAGGCCGAATCAGTTTCTACATGCAATGTTTAGGTGAAGAAGCCGCGGTGACGGCCAGTGCTGCCGCCCTTGATGACAATGATATGATCATGGCGCAATACAGGGAACAAGCAGCATTACATTACCGTGGGTTTCGATTAGATCAATTCATGAATCAAATGTTTTCTAATGAGCTCGATTTAGGTAAAGGTCGACAAATGCCAATCCATTATGGTTCAAATGAATTGAATTATATGACCATTTCTTCTCCTCTTGGTACACAAATTCCACAGGCTAGTGGCCACGCATATGGTCAAAAACTTAAGCATATTGATGCAGCGACTGGCGAGCTGAATTCTGAAATTGACAGTGTGACCATCTGTTATTTTGGTGAAGGCGCCGCATCTGAAGGTGACTTTCATGCTGGTTTAAATATGGCTGCAGTATTAAAAGCTCCTGTGATCTTTTTTGCACGTAATAATGGCTATGCAATTTCAACGCCCGCTGATGAACAATTTGCTGGTGATGGTATTGCCAGTCGGGGCGTTGGTTATGGGATTAAAACAATCCGTGTAGATGGCGCTGATGCATTGGCTGTTTTTGCTGCAACTCAAGCCGCACGTGATATTTGTAGGAAAACAGGCGAACCCGTTCTCATTGAATCAATCGCCTATCGTTTAGGCGCACATTCTACATCTGATGATCCTTCTGGGTATCGTTCAAAAGAAGAAGAAGCTGATCATCATCTCAATTGCCCGATAGTACGCTTTAAAAAGTGGTTGGTTGCTCAAAATTGGCTGGACGAAACTCAAGACGATGCTGAAAAAGAAACAATCCGAGAGCAAATTCTTGAAGCCGTAAAAGTGGCTGAAAAAATTGAAAAACCAGCATTAGAGTCATTAATTTCTGATGTGTATGATATGCCTATTCCTGCTTTGTCTGAGCAATATGAACAATTAAAAGCGCATATATTGGCACACCCAGAGGCTTATCCAACGACTGCGGGGAGAATTAAATAATGGCACAAATGAATATGCTACAAGCGATTAATGCCGCATTGGATATTTCTATGTCCGAACATCCTAATGCGTGTATTTTCGGTGAAGATGTCGGCCATTTTGGTGGCGTTTTTCGAGCGACTTCGGGCTTGCAGGAGCGTTATGGAAAACACCGAGTGTTTAATACGCCGCTCACAGAGCAAGGTATTTTAGGTTTTGCGAATGGTTTGGCCGCATTTGGTGCGCCAACGATCGCAGAAATACAGTTTGCTGATTATATTTTCCCGGCATTTGATCAAATTGTGAATGAAACCGCTAAATTCCGTTATCGCAGCGGCAATGAGTTTAATGTTGGTAAGCTGACTATCCGCACACCTTATGGTGGTGGGATCGCTGGAGGTTTATACCATTCGCAATCACCAGAAGCGTATTTTGCTCATACTCCAGGGATCAAAATCGTTGTGCCTCGTAACCCTCACCAAGCAAAGGGCCTATTACGTTCATGTATCGAAGATGACAACCCTGTGTTGTTCTTCGAGCCAAAACGCCTGTATCGAGCATCAATAGGTGAAGTTCCTGATGGCGATTACCGCATTGAGATAGGCACAGCGGAAGTGGTCAAAGAAGGTAAAGATGTCACCTTATTAGCTTGGGGGGCACAAATGGAAATTATTGAACAAGCAGCTCAACTAGCTGAAAAAGAAGGGATAAGCTGTGAAATCATTGATTTACGCAGTATTTTGCCATGGGATCGTGATACGTTAGTCACTTCAGTGAATAAAACTGGCCGCCTAGTGATTAGCCATGAAGCGCCAATAACTAATGGATTTGGAGCTGAAATTGCAGCCACAATCCAGCAGCATTGTTTTTTGCATTTAGAATCACCCATTTTGCGAGTGTGTGGCATGGATACTCCTTATCCATTGGCATTAGAAAAAGAATATGTACCTGATGCACTCAAAGTGTTTGCTGCCATTAAGCAATCTGTGACGTTTTAAGGATTTATCATGAGCCAAGATTTTATTTTACCTGATATCGGTGAAGGCATTGTTGAATGTGAAGTGGTTGAATGGTTGGTCGCTGAAGGCGATGCAGTCAAAGAAGATCAGCCGATCTGTGATGTGATGACCGACAAAGCGTTAGTGCAGATCCCAGCAGTTCATACCGGCATTATTGCTAAGTTATACTACCAAAAAGGCGACATCGCCAAAGTCCATGCACCGTTATTTGCAATGACACTAGAAGGCGAAGTTTCAGCTTCTAGTGAGCAACACGCCCAGCCAGATACAGCGCAATCCACAGATACACAGCTTGAAGATTTTATCTTACCTGATATTGGGGAAGGGATTGTAGAATGTGAAATTGTAGAATGGTTAGTCGAAGAAGGGCAAACGATTGCCGAAGATCAGGCTGTGTGTGATGTGATGACAGACAAAGCTTTGGTTCAAATTCCGGCTAAACACCATGGTGTGGTTGAACGCCTTTATTATCAAAAAGGTGACATTGCTAAAGTACATAGCCCATTATTTCAAATGAAGATCGCTGGTAAAGGGCCAATTACCGAGGTCAAAGTCGATATTACCCCAGTTGTCGTAGCGGGTAACCCAAATACAATGGCGAATGCTTTGGGGGCATCGCAGGTATCTTCAGGTAAAGCGGTGGCATCTCCGGCTGTGCGTCGACGAGCAAGAGAGTTAGATGTCAATCTTAGTGAAGTGCCCGGTACTGGTAAAAATGGTCGTATTTATAAAGAAGATGTCGAACGCTATCTGCAAGGCGGACATAATCAAGCTTCGGTAAATGCTAGTTGTGAAATAAATCAGGCTATAGAGCAGGTTAAACCCGTTTCGCAAAGTCGTGTTGAGCCGATCCGCGGAATTAAAGCTGCGATGGCAAAACAAATGGTCGCGTCTGTGACAACCATTCCTCACTTTACTTTTAGTGATGAAATTGATTTAACAGACATTATTGCTTTACGCCAAAGTTTAAAAGCTCAATATCAGGAGCAAGACATTAAGCTCACCATGATGCCATTTTTTGTCAAAGCATTGTCCTTAGCAATTAATGAGTTTCCTGTGCTCAATAGCCAAGTTAACGATGACTGCACCGAGCTGACTTATTTTAGTGATCATAATATTGGTATGGCGGTAGATTCAAAAATCGGTCTGCTGGTGCCTAATATTAAACAGTGTCAGGCTAAGAGTATTATTGATGTTGCTAAAGAAATTACACGATTAACCACCGCGGCCAGAGAAGGGCGTGTCGCACCTGAAGATTTAAAAGGTGGCACAATCTCTATCTCTAATATTGGTGCGATTGGAGGCACTACAGCAACGCCAATTATCAATAAACCAGAAGTGGCTATAGTGGCGCTGGGTAAAGTTCAGCATTTACCGCGTTTTGATGAAAACGGCCAGGTGGTTTCACGGGCAATTATGCAAGTAAGTTGGTCAGGGGATCACCGAGTGATTGACGGTGGCACTATTGCTCGCTTTAACAATCTTTGGAAAGCGTATCTTGAGCAACCATCAAAAATGTTAATGGCAATGTGTTAGAGCCCATAATAGATTGTCAATTATGATATAAAAATGGCGCTAAATTAGCGCCATTTTTTAATAATACTTAGAACTAGGGAGCCAGTCGCGTAAGACGCGATTTATTCCATCTAGAAATACTTTCTACTGCATTATCCGTTTCAATTCGAGCATGCTGCAGCATGTTTTTACACAGACTGTAGTATTCATCAAGTTGATCAGGGGACGCCTGCTGATTGATCAGTCGCAGCGTAATGTCGTTAATACTACTAAATTCTAAGTTCTCCATGTTTACATCCTTTTAATGGTTGATAAAAGCATTGCTATTGTAAAGACTATGCAATGCCGTAAGTAATTATGGCTCAGACTTGTTTGATTGCACTGCAAGCGTTGTATTTTTCATCGGTGCCTTTAACGAAATTCAGGCAGTATTAAAATAAAAAGTACACTAAATATCCCATGATCAATGCTGGAATAGCAGAGTATATCGTTGCAATTAAGGCTGCTCGTGGTGCTAAAGCAATCGCAGGAAATAAAGCATCACCATCATTTGCCACCGCATTTGACACCAATGCACCCAGCGGCAAGGCTCCCTGTAAATACAAGCTCGTGACTAATATTTGTGGTCCACAACCAGGTAGCAACCCAACAATCATGGCAATTAAGGGGGCAAAAACAACATAACCCTGAAATAAGCTATGAAAATTGATATCGAACAGGCTAACTGATAACTCATAACTTAGAAACGCAACCACTACCCATGCAGTCACAAAGTGCGTGTCATTAATGATTTTTTGCCAAACATTAAATGGTTTTTCAGGCTTGGGCTCTGCTGCAACATCTTGATAAGAACTGCCCTGTTGTGATAATGCCCAACCGAATAAGATAACTAAAATGGCAACCACCGAAATCCCTTGCAGCCAAGTTGTTAAATTAGGGGTAATACTGGCGAAATCAAATTGAAATGCGATCAGTAAAGCGATGCAAATACCGGGTGCTAGAGTCCATTGCCAAAATACTCGGGTGGCTTTGGAAAACAGACTATCATTTGCTGGTTGTGATGGGTCAGGTGTGTGCTGCTCTTGAGGCGCCAAATAATTATAGTCATGAAATTTATTGACAAGGTAGCCGGCAATTAAACCGGATATAGAACAAGCGCAAATCACAAATAGGGCGGTTAATGGTTTGGTTGCTAAAAGCAAAAATGCAGCATCACCCATTGTCGCTGTTAACACTGCGACAACAGACCCAAAGCTTGCTTGACGCTTGGTATATTGGGTAACAATCAAAATAGCCCCACCACAACCCGGTAATGCACCTAACAGTGTCGCGAAGGGCACTTCTAAATGAGGTTGCTTAGTGCGGATTGCGTTGAAATCTAAGAATGAGTATTTATCGCATAAAAAATAGTACAGATATAAGGTCGCCGCGACAAATAAAGTGACTTGGAGATAAGCGTCTGTTAATGCTTGTAATGTGGTACTGGATGTACTGGGGTGAAGCAAACAAAACACAATGAAAAAAGGAAGTAACAAACGCTTTTGTTTAAAAGCAAAGTGTTTAAAAGACAGCCGTTGATCAGCAAGAGTTAAATTCATAAATGTGCACCTATATTTCAATAGGTACACATTAGCCTTGATTCAAATGATAATCAATATCATTATCATTTATTTATTGCGTTGGAACTCTGATTGGCTATACCACTTTGGCCAATCTTTTTGCTCAGTGATTGTATAACCGACTTGATAAAACAGTTGAAGGTCTTGAACAGCACCACTTAAATCCCATTCGTCACGATAACGGTCACAAGGCTGGTGATAACAGCCACGAACCACTAAGCTCATTTTTTTACGGTACGACTCGGTATCTTCGTCAAAAGCAATGGTACCGCCACCAGCATACATTGCAGGTACACCCATATTGGCGAATGCGAAGTGATCAGAGCGGTAATATCCACCTGATGAAGGCTTAGGATCGCCAGAAACTGAACGGTTTTGTGCTTGAGCAGCCACAGTTAACAAATCATCTAGTTCAGATTTTCCAATACCAACCACACTGATATCTTTCACTTTCCCTAGAATGTTTAAGCTGTCCATATTGATATTTGCGACTGTCTTATCTGCTGCAATCACAGGGTTAGCTGCATAAAATTTAGAACCTAACAGCCCTTGCTCTTCAGCCGTTACAGCTAAGAATGTGACAGAGCGTTTTGGTTTGCTTGGTAACATTGCAAACGCTTCAGCCACTTCAATCATCCCACCTGTTCCGGTTGCGTTATCGTGTGCACCGTTATAAATTTGGTCGCCAGTACGGTTTTTATCTGTACCTAAGTGATCCCAATGAGCAGAATAAATTAAATGCTCATCTGGTTTTTCGCTGCCAGGTAACGTGGCGATAAAATTGTAAGAGACAGATTTTTTTATCGTGTTACTGACACTCACTGACGCAGTTAAATCACCCATGTCAATGTTGTATGCGCCTTGGGCAGCTTTAACCTTTGCAGTGTTGAAATCTAAACCTGCTCGTTCAAACAACTCGTTTGCCACGTCGCTGGTCACCCAACCCTCAACAGTGACTCGATCCATATTGTTATTTTCTTTTTGGAAGCCAAATTGTTCACCACTCCATGAGTTTTCAACCACTGACCAAGGGTAGGAGGCTGGAGCGGTTTCGTGCACTATGATGGCACCAGCGGCACCTTGACGGCTAGCTTCTTCAAACTTATAAGTCCAGCGACCGTAATAAGTCATCGCATCACCCGTAAATAAAGCAGGATCTTTAGTTGCAAAACCGGGATCGTTAACTAGCATGACTACCGTTTTACCTTTGACATCTATACCAGCATAGTCATTCCAGTTGTACTCAGGTGCATTAACGCCATAACCAACAAACACTAACTGAGAATCGCTGATACTTTGCTTTTCACTGATGCGGCTAGAGCCCATCACCATGTCTTTTTTGTATTGGTAGTCTTTACCGCCAATCGTTAGCACCATATTTGGATCAGCTTCAAGTGACACTAATGGGACTTCTTGTAAAAAGCTATCACCATTACCCGGTTGATAACCAAGGGCTTGAAATTGCTTTGTGAGATATTCTAAAGTTAGTTTTTCACCTTCACTGGAAGGTGCGCGACCACCAAACTCATCGGAAGCCAACACTTTGATATGTGAGGCTAATTGTTCAGCGTTAATGCTGTCGTAGGCTATTTGTTGTTCCTCAGGTGTGATTTGTGTGCTCATACAGCCCACTAAAACCGCCGCGCTGAGTAATGAGAGGGTAAATTTCGTTTTCATTTTTATCTCTTTGCTCACTAATTTGCGCCTAGTATATGAAGTTCACTTAAAACACTCCAGTATTTGCGGTAAAGTAGCGTCGATTAAGGTTTAACAACACATTTAGCCAAGGTTACTTTTAATGACCCAACAACAACACAGTGATAGCACCAATAAGCGTTTTATTGCAGATAACCACTGGCATCACGACTTTTTAGCCCATCCATTATTTAATGACTTAGAAACATTTTTTAAGCTCTCATCACAAACTAAATGGCCGTCAGTCGCATGGCTCAATAGCCAAATAACACCAGCTCATACAATGGGTGGTCAATCGTTCCGGTTTGTTGCTGATCCTGAACTTGCAAACGATGAGCGCTACTATGAGCAAATTATTTTTGAAACCGGGCAAATTCCAACCAGACTAGAAAATTGGCATGACTTATTTGGCGCATTTATTTGGCTGCTTTTTCCGAAAACTAAACGACTGCTAAATCAATTACACATTGCAGAGATCCAGCAATATGGCTTAGTTAAGCGTTCAAAGGCGCGTAATGCCATTACCTTATTTGACGAATGTGGCATTGTGGTTACCCTCAATTCAGAACAATCAGCCGCGTTAGAATTTGAAGCGGCGTTAAAAAATCATCAATGGCAATATGTATTTGTTGAACAACGGTCTTTGTGGCAAGACAGTGTGCAGAGCTTTATGTTTGGTCACGCAAACTACGAAATGGCGACAAAACCCTACCTTGGCTTGACCGGTAAAGTACTGATTTTACCGCTTAACATTGATTTTAACCGTTTATCACTAAAGGAGCGCTACGAGCAATTAGATGATGCGCTTTGTCAGCAAATCCGAGATAATCAATTACTTAAAAATAATGAAAACTTGTCACCCATGCCATTTTTAGGGATCCCGAATTGGTATGGTGATAACAACAACGCGAAATTTTACGAAAATACCGATTATTTTCGTCCAAAACGAAGGAAAGCCGAATGATAGAAGTGCTCGAGCTGAATAAAAAATTTAAGCTCACCAAAGATCATAAAATCAATAAGCAAGAATTTAAAGATCCCCGCGAAGACGACCAATATTTTCACTCAGTTCGTGATGTGAGCTTTTCATGTGGGTCAGGTGAGGTGTTAGGGTTATTAGGCCCAAACGGAGCAGGCAAAACAACCACATTGCGGATGTTGTCGACCGCATTACAACCTGATGGGGGCTCAATCGTGATCAATGGTGTTGATGTGATTAAAAACCCATTGCAGGCGCGAAAAAAAATTGGCTTTTTATCTGGTACGACAGGTTTGTATGGCCGTTTAACTGCGAAGGAGAATATCGAGTATTTTGCACGTCTTCACGGCATGAGTAAAAAGGATGTAAAAGCACGCTGCGCCGAGCTGTTTGATATGCTTGATATGCACAGTTTTATCGATAAACGCGCTGAGCACCTTTCAACAGGCATGAAACAAAAAACTAATATCGCCCGTGCCGTTGTTCACTTTCCAGAAGTCGTGGTTCTGGATGAACCAACAACAGGTCTGGATATCATGACGACACAAACTGTGATTAAGTTTATCCAAGGGCTAAAAGAGCAAGGAACACCTGTTATTTTTTCAACCCATCATCTTGATGAAGTCGCACTGTTATGTGAACGTGTCACCGTGATTAATCAAGGGATCAGTTGTTTTAGTGGTTCACTCGATGAATTTAAACAACAAGGGCAAAGTGACACTCTTAATCAAGCGTTTTTAAATATTCTGCAGGAGCCAAAGCATGTTTGAAGTCTTTTTGAAGGAACTGCGTGAATTATTACGCGATAAAAAAACACTTTTATTTGTGGTTGCTTTACCCGTGTTGGTCTTTCCAATCATTTTTGGCTTAATGGGTTTTTTGATGAGCCAGGCAACCTTAGAGGCCGAACAAAAAGTTCATACCTATGCCATTGCTAACGAAGCTTTTGCACCTGAGTTTGCCAAAGAGCTGTTTTACCACAAAAGCTTTGAGCAAAGTAAAGAAACATTCGAAACCGTTGAACAAATGAAACAAGCGGTGCGCGATGGTAAAATTGATGTTGGCATTATGATCCCCCTCGAGCCGCGAGAAAAACTAGCCAGTGGCGAGCAAAGTCAATGGCAAGTCATTTACAATGACGCGTCCTCTATTAATTTCATTTTTTCTCGCATCAAAGAAGCGATTGAAAACTTCTCAGGTACCTTGCAGGCAGAGCGCTTTTCACTCTTAGGGGTAGAAGAGCAAGCACAAGTGGCGTTACTTAAACCGATTGAAATCGAGAAAGTCGATACTGCCAATAAACGTGAAAACTTAGGTGAGAAACTGGGGGCTCTCATCCCGTACCTACTCATTCCTTTAGTTTTAGCTGGAGCAAGCTACCCAGCCATTGATTTAGGAGCAGGGGAAAAAGAGCGAGGTACGCTCGAGACCTTATTGCTCACACCTGTGACTCGTACAGAATTAGTACTCGGCAAGTTTTTCACCGTTTTAACCAGCTCGCTTGCCACCGCATCCATCACGGTGATTAGCATGGGTGTCTGGATGAGTGTTATCAGCCACTTTGTGGAGCTTAAAGCGCTTAAAGAGGCGGTGGGTAATATAGGTATTATGGATTTAAGTTTGATTTTATTATTACTTATTCCATTAGCCGCGGTGTTTTCTTCGATTGTTCTGGCTATTTCAATTTATGCACGAACCTTTAAAGAAGCGCAAAATTACATGGGGCCTTTGTCAATGCTTGCATTTATGCCATTGATTGTTGCGATGATGCCAAATATGGAATTGACCGTTAAAACAGCGATGATCCCGGTCACAAATGTTGCGCTAGCGATAAAAGAATTGCTAAAAGGGACTGTTGACTACTCACTAGTGGCTATGATTTTTTTAGCGACTGTCGTCCTTGCCGGCGCGTTAATGGCATTTTGTGTTCATTGGTTTAAGAAAGAATCAGTGTTGTTTAGATAAACCAGATTTTTTATTAAAAGGCTGTGATCATCACAGCCTTTTTTGTTTCTAAAATGCTTGCAGTTAAGTGACGAAATGATAGTTTAAAGTGCCCAATATGGGTTTTAAACTAACTAAAGTTCATCATAAGCTGGTTTTTTTAAATTTTTTAATCTGACCGTTTCAAAAATGATAAAGTATCACTAATTAAATAAGGTGAGACTTGATGACTAAAACCGAAAAAAAACGCGATAGCCAAATTGTAAAACAATTAACATTAGTTTGTAATGAATTCAAACATTCTCTCAGCGGGTTTGAGTTTATCAGTCATACCGCAAACTTTAAGCAATTGAATCAATCGCTCAGTATTGATATATATTTCAGCGATAAGGCGACACTAGAAGCGCTAGACGAATCACAACGACATAAAGCGCTAACACTGATTGAGTCTTTGCTAAAGGAAATTGAGATAACGTTAACCCATCCAGCAAAACACATTCACTGGCGTGTCAAATAGAGAGGGAATATGAAGCAATTGAAAACACCAATATCGACGAGTGGACTGGCTTTGCTGTTATGTTTGACTATTTCAGGTTGTCAGATGTTGTTGACTAAGCCTATGCCAATTTCTGTGACTGGCTTAACGTTTCAAAATACAGCTAATAATGATGCAGAAAATGTCAGGTTACGGTCATTAGCCACTAATGGGCAGGTCTCGTGCAATAAAATTGAAATTAACTCCACCTGCGGCACTGGGTTTCCTGCCAAATATTATCAAGCGGGCGAACTAGAGTTAAGCTGGCAAATGGCTGGGCGCAGTTACGCCGAACACTTTGTGATCCCAATCCCAACTGATGCAGAGAAAAACCAAAAATATACTGCTGTGGTGCTATTCACCAATAATGGTCAATATGATGTACGTTTAACAAAAAATAACACTCTTTAATCGCTTAATCACAAAAAAGCCGAGTGAGTAACACTCGGCTTTTTTATCTCAATAAGTGTGATCAACCGCGGATTTTTGCGATTAAACCCGTAATCATACTCTCTAAATCAAACAATTTTACAAAAGTAAAAGCAAAAGCAGAAACAAATAAAGTGTCAGCGTTCATCTACAGATCACAGTTTTGCGATGCCTGAAGTCCGAAATTTTATGTCACTTTATGATCACTAGCGGTTTTGATACTAACAAGCCGTAACTTAACTTTCTATCGTGCTATTACTCACTTTGATATCGAGTTTGTATTGTTTTTGAAACAAACCATTTAAAATCAGTGAGATACTTATGAGTGTCTGGTGTTTGTTCTTATATAAAAATGACAATGAATTGAGAGCCGTTGCTTGCGTTCTTGGTGCAACGTTTTGCCTTAATACTAAGTGTTCTAGATAGCGTTCGACTTCATTGTCTCCCATCGAAGCGGGGTGGCGCTTATCATGAAAATGGATATAAGATGCAATCCATCTAAGGTACGTGTCCACAGTACGTAATGAATACTGACGTACCAACATATAATCTGCGATATAGTTTAAAAATGGGGAGCGCGTTCGCATGTTATCACCAGTAATTTAACTGTATAAATATACAGCTTAGCTGTTATGCTCCCATATTCAAGAAAATGAGCCAAGAGCGCATTTTCTCTTGTCTGAGTATCTTTAGTACCGATAAAAAAATTATAGCTGGCAATGAGTTAAGTTATTTGTTAAAAATGAAGTTATGAATTATGAGCGTGTCATCGGCAGAAAGATGCGCGAAGCGCGCACTATAAAATTGTTATATTCTCGGAGAGTACGGTGCATTCAAAAGGATTTTATATTTGCGGAATAATTGTGACTTTGCTTTCTTTTTTAATTATCTTTTTTGAGAAAATTCCGTACATAAAATATCAAGATGAATATATATCAGTAAGCTACGTTAAAAATGTTCACAACGACACTTTAGAGCTTGAGAAGAAAGCTTATGAGTTAGCAATTGAAAAACAAGACTTAGATATTTTGAAAGCCATTTATTATCAGCGCTTAGCTGCAGAGCAAGAGTCAATTGAGTTATCAATTAAAAGGTTAGATGTTGCAAAAGCTATAGCTCAACTGATTATCATTATTATGGTTAGTTTTATGGTAATAAGCCTTGCGAAGCACAGAGAATATAACACATATGAGCCGATCTCTCGTCAATAGGCATTACTTATCTTTTTGACCGCGCAAGCGGTCAAATCCAAATCAATCAACAAACTCATCTACTTCGTCTGTCGGTTAGCTGTTAAATCGTCGTTTACAGCAAACACATATAGAGGCTCTCTTAGTGCGATCTTATCGCTGCCTAACGCTTTTCAATCCATTGAAATGTTAGGGGCACTAGACATTTATCGGTTAACCCTAAGATGGCACTATTCAAGTCAGAGGTGCTTTTTGCACAGTTAGTTTCAGGCTCATTTAAGGTGTAAACGACTTTGTTGATTGTATTAGTGCGCGCCAATAAGGTGTCTAATCAAGGCGATGTAGCTTAAATAGCATTTGGCATAGTGATGATGGTGAGAAGTCATTGCTTCATTAGCCACCTCATTCACGGTCATGCTCGTTTCTCTTTTTCAAGAGTATCTAGTTAGACTTTCAGCTCACCTTATTGCGCGACTTATCCCTTTAAGAATCGTTGCTCATCAAACACCGTTTTGTTTTTTAACATGAAATAGACACAGCGCCCTAACTTATGGGCCAGTGCAGATAATGCTTTCGCTTTACTCATTCGTTTTTGTAATCGATTGAGGTAGTTACGTGCTTTGTCATTGCCCCGAAGATAAAGTACAGCGGCTTCAGAGAAAGCCCATTTTAAATGTGCATTGCCGATTTTATTGCCTTGAGTACCGTAGGTTTTACCGGCCGACTCTGCTTTGCATTTGACCAACCGTGAGTAAGAAGCAAATTTTTGTACTGATTCAAAACGACGGATTTCGCCAATTTCATACAAGATTGTCAGCGATAAAATCTTGCCAATACCAGGCACGGTTTTCAGTAATTCTAAATAAACAGGGTTGTGGTTTTTAGCTTGTTTTTCGATGAACCATTCAACCTGTGCGAGTTCTTTTGCATAACAATCAAGGAGTGCCATGTCTAAATCGATATTGCGCTGCACGATTGGGTCGTGATATTGCTCGCGAAGCTTTTGTCTTGCTGAAATATTTTTAAGATTTAACTCAGTTGCAGGCAGGTTGTATTGACTGTTGGTGTTTACAACATGACCTTTGAGCATGGCCCCGTGGCGGACAATCTTCATTCGTCGACGTAATAAATCACGAGTAGCGCGCATTTCACTTGGGTAATCATAAGCTACAGGAAAGTTACCACCGCGCAATAAAGTGGCAATTTTAAATGAGTCGACTTTATCGTTTTTGGTTTTACCACCGTGAATGGCTTTCATGTACAAGGCATGGCCTAAAACAAAATCAATCCCGAGTTCAGCGCACCAGTCTGACACCCAATACCAACAATGCATGCACTCAACGCCGACAATCACATTGCAGATGTAAGGTTCGAGTAGGCGTAATAAATCATTTTTATCAGCGCCAATCTTTTTATGGACAACTACTTCGCCATGAGAATCAATGATGCAGACATAAAGTAAGCGTGCATGTAAATCGATACCGCAGTAGTATGGATGTGCGTTATTATAAAATCTCATTGAGCTTTCTCCTGTAGGTTTGGTTGCCTTAAGCATACCGCTGATGCGGCTTGCTAGGGAGGAGGCTCAATGATTATCAAGTCGTTAAAGCAGGACAAATAACAGTTGGCTTTTGCTCCTGCGTCGCTTATTTTAGCCAACATATTATTTGCCTCTTAACGAGGCGTTAGCTGTTCAAGGATAGTATGAAGCTCAAATCAATGAACCCCGAAATTATCAGCCTTTTAACTAATGAAGATGATAAAACTTTCGAATTAACTAATTTCGAATTATTTGAAAAGGGTTCATTTAAATCAGATATCAGTATCTTTTCTAATGGCTTCGGCTATAAAGGAACTCTGTTTTTTGACAATGCCGTTGAGTTTGTTGAAAAGTTATCTTCGATGAATGAAAGTCTATCTGGAATTGCCGAACTAAAAGAGGATTACTACGATCATGGTGTTAAATTCGCAATGACAGATTGTGGTCATGTAATTGTAAGTGGCAGTATAGAAAAACATTCAGAGTGTTCACAATGCTTAAACTTCGAATTCAAAACAGATCAAACTTGTCTAGAGCCTTTTATAAGTGACCTCAAGAGGGTTTTATTGCTGTAAACAGCTAACAAGAGACTATGGCGTCAATAGCTAATTTTAAACTTTTGGCGCTTCCCACATTACTCCGTCTCTGAGCATCGAATTTAAGATCACAATCATCTTCCTGACACACGCAATAAGCGCTACTTTTTTCGGTTTCCCAGCAGCAACTAATCGCTGATAAGTTGATTTAAAAACAGGGTTTGATTGGATGGCTGACATCATCGCCATGTATAAAACGGTGCGTACTTGATGCCGCCCACCTTGAATTTTTCGAAGCCCTTTATAGCGGCCACTTTCGCGATTCATAGGCGCAACGCCAACCAATGCACCGGCTTCTTTATTCGACAGATAGCCAAGCTCAGGTAAGTTACTGATGATGGAGGCTGCGGCAATTTTACCAATGCCTTTCATGCTTTGCAGAATCGTATTTTTGGCTGAATATTCAGGGCATGATTCAATGAGTTTTAGAATTTTATTTTCAATTTTTTCAATCTGATTTTTAAAGGCCGTTAAAATAGGTTTGATGGTTGAAATCAGCTCTTTTGGTAAAATTTGTAGGCGGTTTTTTTCCATCGTTTGCATGACTAACAGCTGATTTCTTCTGGCAACCAAATCACTCATAGTCTGCATGATGTCAGGCTTTAGGGTGGAGAGTGTGGGTTTAATTGCCTCGCCATAATGTGCAATTAACTGTGCATCTAGCTTGTCGGTTTTAGCGCGTTGACCAATGGCACCAGCAAAGCGTTTTATGTGTATTGGGTTGGCAATGACAAAAGGTAAATTGGCCTTTGCACATGCAATAATAAAGGGCATTTCAAGGCGGCCAGTGGCTTCAATAATGATACGTTTTGGAGAGTGAATTTTGATTTTTTTAATTGCCTCAGCAATCCCTTTTTCATCGTTCTTAACGGTGAAATAGATATCAAGAGGGCGAATATAAATATCGAGTTGAAATTTTCCGGTATCGACACCGACATTAATGTTTTGATTAGTATTTGTTTTCATAATAAGCTAACTCTTGCTAGCATAATGCGGGTTCGAGACCCAGTAGACTATTCGAGTGTGATGCTTGGAGTCTTTTGTGGCGTTCATTCTTGTTATCGGTCTCTCAACAGAGGAGCCATCGCTCAATCGAACTACCACAAAAGAGAGCTTTAGTTGCAGCTAAAGCCTGGGTCTCACCTTACCCTAACCCGGTTTAAAAGAATAATTAGATGTGTTTATTATCCATACAAGGCACTCAAGTCGGATTCGTAACAGTTTGCTCGGTTCCACTTCGTTTCACATTTTGGCCAACAATTATCAGCCCCTTAGTTGGGCGTTGGTATTTTTTAGTTTTCTCACATCAATAGGAGTTGAGATTTGTTAGCTTTTACACATAAAAATGGACATTATTTAAGCCTTGATGATGCTGAACTTTACTATGAAATTATGGGTAACCCACATGGAAAGCCTCTTGTTTTATTACATGGGGGCTTTGGGTGCATGCTCGACTTTAACAGCCTTCTCGGGAGTATACCGTCTGACTATCAGATCATTGGTATTGACCTTAGGGGCCATGGGAAATCTACTGTGGGCGCTAAAGAGCTAAGCTACGCTCAATACCAAAGCGATATCGAAGCTATTGTAAACCATCTGGATATTTATTCTTATTCTTTATTAGGTTTCAGTGATGGTGGTATTGTAGGTTATCGCTTAGCAGCATCAGAAAACTCAAAGGTAAAACAGTTAATCACGTTAGGTTCACAGTGGCGTTTAGAAAAGAATGACCCATCTGTCGGCTTCTTAGGTGGAGTCACACCTGGTGACTGGGAAGAGATGTTTCCTGATGCGGTTACATCTTATAACCAATCAAATCCAAAACCAGATTTTGATTTGTTAGTAAATAAAGTAAAAAACGTCTGGCTGGATATGACTTCGACAGGTTATCCAAATAATGTTGTAGGTGACATTAAGTGTCCGGTGCTTGTAATGCGCGGTGATGATGATTTCTTGTTTTCTCTCGGTGAGGCAGTTGCGCTAGTAGAAAAAATAGAAAATTCAAAATTTATGAACATTCCATTTGCTGAACATGAGGCTCACAAAGAATATCCAGAAGTTTGTTGCTCTGTAATAAGCAAGTTTCTATCAGCATCTTAGCCCAAAACCTAACAAGAGACTATGGCGTCAATAGCTAATTTTAAACTTTTGGCGCTTCCCACATTACTCCGTCTCTGAGCATCGAATTTAAGATCGCAATCATCTTCCTGACACACGCAATAAGCGCTACTTTTTTCGGTTTCCCAGCAGCAACTAATCGCTGATAAGTTGATTTAAAAACAGGGTTAGATTGGATGGCTGACATCATCGCCATGTATAAAACGGTGCGTACTTGATGCCGCCCACCTTGAATTTTTCGAAGCCCTTTATAGCGGCCTCTTTCGCGATTCATAGGCGCAACGCCAACCAATGCACCGGCTTCTTTATTCGACATATAGCCAAGCTCAGGTAAGTTACTGATGATGGAGGCAGCGGCAATTTTACCAATGCCTTTCATGCTTTGTAGAATCGTGTTTTTGGCTGAATATTCAGGGCATGATTCAATGAGTTTTAGAGTTTTATTTTCAATTTTTTCAATCTGATTTTTAAAGGCCGTTAAAATAGGTTTGATGGTTGAAATCAGCTCTTTTGGTAAAATTTGTAGGCGGTTTTTTTCCATCGTTTGCATGACTAACAGCTGATTTCTTCTGGCAACCAAATCACTCATAGTCTGCATGATGTCAGGCTTTAGGGTGGAAATAGTGGGTTTAATTGCCTCGCCATAATGTGCAATTAACTGTGCATCTAGCTTGTCGGTTTTGGCGCGTTGACCAATGGCACCAGCAAAGCGTTTTATGTGTATTGGGTTGGCAATGACAAAAGGTAAATTGGCCTTTGCACATGCAATAATAAAGGGCATTTCAAGGCGGCCAGTGGCTTCAATAATGATACGTTTTGGAGAGTGAATTTTGATTTTTTTAATTGCCTCAGCAATCCCTTTTTCATCGTTCTTAACGGTGAAATAGATATCAAGAGGGCGAATATAAATATCGAGTTGAAATTTTCCGGTATCGACACCGACATTAATGTTTTGATTAGTATTTGTTTTCATAATAAGCTAACTCTTGCTTGCATAATGCGGGTTCGAGACCCAGTAGACTATTCGAGTGTGATGCTTGGAGTCTTTTGTGGCGTTCATTCTTGTTATCGGTCTCTCAACAGAGGAGCCATCGCTCAATCGAACTACCACAAAAGAGAGCTTTAGTTGCAGCTAAAGCCTGGGTCTCACATTACCCTAACCCGGCTTAAAAGAATAATTAGATGGGTTTATTATCCATACAAGTCATTTAAACGGACGCAAAAACGCTGGCTTTGCTCCTCCGTCGCTAAGTGTAGCCAGCAATTTTGCGCCGCTTAATGAGGCGTTTTGAGGCTGTAGAATTACTCTTTTTTAAGGAAAACAGGCTGTTTTCTGGGTTCCAAATGCATTAGCTAATGCCTTAAATGCGCTTAGAATTGATTACAGGAGCTCGTTTTTTAGTTAAATTTGGCTGTTGGGGTTTTTCTACAGTCTCGTTAGATAACAGGAGAAAAATTTGGATTCAGTGTCCGCTATTGGATTGCTTTTATTTATGTTTCTAGCTGGTGCTGGTCAAAGTAAGGAATAACAAGAACTTTCGTTTAAGGACAACTTTTCCTCCTATAAATACCTAAAGGTCTTGTTTTTGTTAATCGCTTTGGGGTATTGCATGATTATTTATCACATAGGTGCTAACGAATTGGCTTTAGATGATGAAGATCCATTACTCTTTGATGTATTCAATTGGTTGTTTTACTTCGTTGCATTTGGTCTTGGTATTAATTGTATAGTTTTCTCAATAAATTCAGCTTTTACAGAGCACCTAAGAGTTGACGCTTATAAACAATGGGAAGGCATAATAATTTTTTGTTGGGGTTGTTGATGTTTCAACTATCTTAGGTTTTGTAGTCTGGGAAAATTTTATCTAACAAATTGATTAGGCTTTACTAGATAGTTAGCAATTTTGGGGACAGCTGTTATAGCTAGCCGATGTCTTTGGCAGTGCGTTGAGTAACTCTATTGTTGGGAAGCACCTGACAAAAAATAACACTCTTTAATCGCTTAATCACAAAAAAGCCGAGTGAATAACACTCGGCTTATTTATCTCAAGAAGTGTGATCAACCGCGGATTTTTGCGATTAATTCAGCGACCACATTCTCTACATCAAATAACTCAGCTGTTTGACCATCACGGCTTTTATATTCAACCTGATCGTTATCTAAGTTACGCTCACCAATGACAAGAGTATGCGGAATACCAATGAGTTCCATATCATTAAACATCACACCTGGGCGCTCTTTACGATCGTCAAACAAGACTTCGATACCAGCGGCTGTCAGCTCTTGATAAATGCGCTCAGCAATATCTGGAATGCGATGCGATTTATGCATGTTCATTGGTACAATCGCTAGTTGGAATGGCGCGATGCTTTGCGGCCACATAATGCCATTTTTGTCATTATGTTGTTCAATGGCGGCTGCGACGATACGCGAAACACCAATCCCATAACATCCCATGGTCATGATTTGGTTTTTGCCTTCTTCGTTGAGTACACCTGCTTTCATTGCTTCAGAATACTTAGTTCCAAGTTGGAAAATATGACCTACTTCAATGCCACGCTTAATTGATAACGTACCTTGACCACATGGGCTAAGATCGCCTTCAACCACATTACGTAAATCAGCAATATCATACTGAGCCACATCACGATCAAAGTTAATCCCAGAGTAATGTTCACCGTCTTTATTTGCACCGGCAACAAAGTCAGCCAAAATACTGGCAGAGCGATCGACAATGACAGGGATAGATAAGCCAACAGGGCCTAATGAACCCGGTGCTGCACTAAGGTTGGCAATGATGTCTTCGTCTTTTGCAAATTCGAGAGGGCTATCACACAGTGGGTGCTTTTCGGCTTTAAGCTCGTTTAACTCATGGTCGCCACGCACCACTAATGCCACTAAACCGCGCACACCATCTTCATTTGCTGTGCCATAGACTATTAATGTTTTAACACAGCGATGTGGTTTGACACCGTGTTTCTTTTTAAGGTCGTCAATTGTTTTTGCTTCTGGTGTGGCAAAAGTATTGAGCTCTTTACTTGGCTCTGGGCGCGCTTCAGTGGGCATCACCGCTTCTGCTTTTTCAATATTCGCCGCATAATCGCTGCCAGAGCTAAACGCGATGGCATCTTCACCTGATTCAGCCAATACATGGAATTCGTGAGATACGCTACCACCAATTGAACCGGTGTCAGCAATCACAGGGCGGTATTCTAAACCAATACGCTCAAAAATATTACAATAAGCTTGGTGCATAACACGATAGGTTGCATCCAAACACTCATCACTTAAATGGAAAGAGTAGGCATCTTTCATGGTAAATTCACGAGCGCGCATGACACCAAAACGAGGACGTACTTCGTCGCGCACTTTGGTTTGAACTTGGAATAAATTTAATGGTAATTGTTTGTAGCTACTGATTTCTTTACGAACAAACTCAGTGATGACTTCTTCATGAGTTGGACCTAGAGCAAATTCGCGGTTATGACGATCTTTGATGCGCAGTAATTCTGGACCAAATTGTTCCCAACGACCTGATTCAACCCATAAATCAGCAGGTTGGATGACCGGCATAAGCATTTCAATCGCACCGGCTTTTTCCATTTCGTCACGAACAATGGCTTCGACCTTACGTAAAACACGTAAACCAGAGGGTAGCCATGTATAAAGACCTGACGCTAAACGACGGATCATTCCCGCACGTAACATAAGTTGATGACTGATAATTTCCGCATCAGATGGCGTTTCTTTTAAAGTTGCGAGTATATATTGGCTAGTACGCATTGTTGTTCCGTATTGTTATTGCTGGACAATGTTTAATTTAATGGCGCTAGTGTAGCAGCGCTTTTGCTTGCAAAAAAGCTTAACTATCGCTTTGCAGACTAATTTCTACCACAGTGTTCAGATCGTCTTCAATTTCCCATTTGATATTGAAGCAATGAAGGCTCATTCCATATTGTTGTAAGCCGTCTTTCGATTTTTTATAGGCAGGGCGCGGATCTTGTTTTAGCACGCTGCTGATAAACGCTTTGAGTTCAGGGAACTTACTTTGGCGTTCACAAAATTGTTCGGCTTGCTCACTAAACTGCACCCTTAATTCTGTTTCTGGTCTGTCATCGGCAAATCCGCCTTTTGCATCGGGCAGGCTGTCAGAGTAGGGTAGATAGGGCTTAATATCGATAATCGGCGTGCCATCGAGTAAATCAATCCCTGATAAGTGTAAGCACAGTTGGCCTTGTTTATATTCAATCCCTTCGAGTTTTACGGCACTCATGCCAATGGCATTGGGTCGAAACGTGGCACGGGTGGCAAAGACCCCTTTTTTTTCGTTGCCACCTAGGCGCGGCGGACGCACAAGAGGTGACCAGCCTTTATCGGCTGTTTCATGAAATCGGAATAATAACCATATATGGCTAAATTCATCCAGCCCACGGACAAATTCTTCACGATTAAAATTAGCGGCAAACATAAGCGTTGCTTTTGCTTGTGGGATCAGACGCGGTTGACGAGGAATGGCAAATTTTTGTTTATAGGGAGATTGGATATAGCCAATCGGTTCAATTTGATAATGCGACATTGCTCGGCCTTGTGACAAAATTAGCCGAGCATTTTAAACCCACTAAGGTGCAAACACCATCCTTTAGCGCACCTTAACGTGAAATTACTCTGGATGCTGTAATAAAGACTCAGCTTGAATCGAAATTTCTTTCATTTTTATTGCATAGGCTTCAAGTCGTTTTTCTTCCTCTGTTTTTGCGACAAAAGAAGGCACTTCGACTGGATACCCAGCTTGGTCGGTGGCCACAAAGTTAATAATACAATGATTGGTTTCATTCATACTTTGCGTTTTTGGATCGCCACATTTAACGCTTATAAATATTTGCATACTGGTTTTACCGGTATGGGCTATTTTCGCCGATACTTCGACAATTTGTCCGACCAAGATAGGGCGGTGAAAGCGAATAGTGCCAGTAGAAATAGTGACGCAGTAATGACCGCTCCAACCTGCTGCACAGGCATAACCCGCTTGGTCAATCCACTTCATTACAACGCCACCGTGGACTTTGCCGCCAAAGTTGACATCGGTCGGCTCAGCTAAAAATCGAAATACCATCGAAGACTGTTTCATATACATTGCTCATTGTTGGTTTTGTCAGCCCAAATTATCACAGAAAGCGAAAAAGAGAATGACATAAATTAGTTAGAGTATTGAACACATTAGTAAAAAAGTAAAAAGGGGCTTTCGCCCCCTGCAATTTAGGATTCAATAACACCGCTTAGCAACGAATAAAGTGCAAAACAGTTTACATATTTGGGTAGTTTGGCCCACCAGCACCTTCTGGCGTGACCCAGGTGATGTTTTGGCTTGGATCTTTGATATCACACGTTTTACAGTGAATACAGTTTTGGCTGTTGATCACAAATTGAGACTGGCCTGCTACTTCTTGAATCTCATACACGCCCGCAGGGCAATAACGCTGGGCTGGTTCATTAAATTTAGCCAAATTCACCGTGACTGGGATGTCTGAATCGGCAAGCTTAAGGTGACACGGTTGCGATTCTTCGTGATTGGTATTTGATAAAAAAACCGAGGATAATTTATCAAAACTCAACGCACTATCAGGTTTAGGGTAGCTGATAGGACGTGCACTTGCGGCGCTGTGTAAAGTTTCATGATCGGCTATGTTGTCTTTAAAGTTAAAGGGCAGTTTTCCACCAAAAACATTTTGATCCAGACTGTTGTAGGCACCGCCAACAAATTTACCTAATTTATGCATCGCTGGGCCAAAATTACGCGAGCTGTATAACTCGTCATATAACCAAGATGCTTTAAAGGCGTGAGAAAACTCTGTTAAGTCTGTATTTGCTTGGTTATTTTCCAGTGCTTCGAATATAACGTCCGCAGCGATGATGCCAGATTTCATTGCTGTATGATTTCCCTTAATTTTGGCAAAATTAAGGGTGCCAGCGTCACAACCGATGAGTAAGCCACCAGGGAAGTGCATTTTAGGCAATGAGTTCAGGCCACCTTTGGCAATCGCACGGGCACCGTAGGCAATGCGTTTGCCATTTTCGAGCACAGACTTAAACACTGGGTGATGTTTCATACGTTGAAACTCATCAAATGGGCTTAAGTGTGGGTTACTGTAGTTTAGGTCAACAATGAGCCCAATCACGACTTGATTGTCTTCAGCGTGATACATAAACGCACCACCATTGGTCTCGTTGTCAAGCGGCCAACCTGTGCCATGAACAACATGGCCTTCTTGATGTTGTTCACTCGGTACTTGCCAAATTTCTTTAAAGCCTAAGCCATAATGCTGAGGTGATTGTCCTGCATCAAGGTTGAATTCGTTGATGAGTTGCTTACCTAAATGTCCACGGCAGCCTTCGGCGAATAAAGTATATTTAGCACGTAATTCCATGCCGGGCATATAGCCGTCTTTTTCATTGCCATCTTTATCAAGACCCATATCACCAGTAATAATGCCTTTGACTGTTTCTTCTTCAATAATCAGTGAATGGGCTGAAAAGCCAGGGAAAATTTCAACGCCTAAACTTTCAGCTTGCTCAGCTAACCAGCGGCACACATTCCCCATAGAGACAATATAGTTACCCTGGTTATGGAAGGTTTTTGGTACCGCAAAGTGAGGCAGACTGGTGGCTTTATGATCGTTATTAAACCAGTAAATTTCATCTTCTTTAACTTTGGTTGTTACTGGCGCACCGAGCTCTTGCCAATTTGGGATCAGTTCATCCAGTGCGCGTGTTTCAAATACAGCCCCCGATAAAATGTGGGCACCCACCTCTGATCCTTTTTCGACCACACAGATCATTAATTCTTGTTGATTGTCTTTTGCTTGTTGCGCTAATCGAATAGCAGAACTCAGACCAGCAGGGCCAGCCCCAACAATCACTACATCAAATTCCATGGTTTCGCGCTCAACCATAACTACCTCTTATTATTCTGTGACGGTGACGTAAATAACTATGAACAGCTATTACTATGTAAATATAGCAGTAAGACTATTTTAGGTTGACGTTTACGTCAACAGGAAGTACGCTAATCCCATAAAAAATGTTAATAACTTTATAACTGATTGTTGATTTCACACGTCATTTCAGTCAGTAACGGAGCGAATATGAAAATTCTCGTGCCAATTAAGCGAGTCATCGATTACAACGTCAAGGCCAGAGTTAAAGCCGATAAAACAGATATTGATTTAGCCAATGTTAAAATGGCTATGAATCCTTTTTGTGAAATCGCAGTTGAAGAGGCTATTCGCATTAAAGAAGCCGGCAAGGCAACAGAAGTTATTGTTGTCTCGATTGGTGACAAAACTTGTCATGAACAATTACGAACAGCCTTAGCGCTTGGAGCCGATCGTGCAATTCATATCGATACCGATCAAAAACTCGACTCTCTGCATATTGCTAAATTACTCAATAAACTGGTTGAACAAGAAAATCCAGAGTTAGTTATTCTTGGTAAGCAATCAATTGATTCGGATAATAACCAAACGGGTCAGATGCTCGCAGCTTTAAGCAAGCGCCCTCAAGGTACTTTTGCTTCAGAGGTCGTCATCAATGAAGGCAAAGTGGCTGTCACACGCGAAGTTGACGGTGGATTACAGACAGTCTCTTTAACCTTGCCAGCTATCATCACAACTGATTTACGTTTAAATGAGCCGCGTTATGCGTCATTACCAAATATTATGAAAGCAAAGCGTAAACCGCTAGAAACAGTGGCTGCGGATAGTTTTGGTGTTGATCTAAGCCCACGTTTTGAGTTACTTCAAGTTGAAGAGCCTGCACAACGCCAAGCTGGCATTATTGTTGACGATGTTGCACAGTTAGTAGAAAAATTAAAAAATGAGGCGAAGGTAATCTCATGAAATCATTAGTGATCGCAGAGCATGAAAATGCCATTTTAAAACCTGAAACGTCTAAAACAATAAATGCAGCGTTAAAAGTAGGCCACAGTGTCGATGTGCTAGTTGTCGGTGACTCAGTCACGCCTATTGCTGAGCAAGTCGCAACAATTGCAGGCGTAAATCGTGTGCTACTTGCCGATAATGCCGCTTATGCTCACCATTTAGCTGAAAATACCGCCGATTTAATCGTGTCCATCGCTGCTGAGTACAGTCATATTTTTGCATCGGCGACCACGACAGGTAAAAATACGTTACCACGTGTGGCTGCGTTACTTGATAAAGGCCAAATTTCTGAAATTATCGAAGTGGTAAATGCTGATACATTTAAGCGACCAATTTATGCCGGTAATGGTATTGCAACGGTTAAATCACTGGAAGACGTAAAAGTGATTACTGTACGAGCCAGTGCGTTTGAGTTACAAGCAGATCAACCTGCTTGTGAAGTTCAGTCACTGGATGCTGTGATTGAGTCGAGTAACAGTGTGTTTGTTTCAGTGAGTCAAACAGAATCTGTGCGCCCTGAGCTGACCGCTGCACCTGTGATTATTTCGGGTGGTCGTGGTATGCAAAATGGTGAAAATTTTGCCTTACTTGATGGCATCGCCGACAAGTTGGGGGCGGCTATTGGCGCTTCGCGTGCAGCGGTTGATGCGGGCTTTGTGCCCAATGATATGCAAGTCGGTCAAACGGGCAAAATTGTCGCGCCTGATCTGTATATTGCTGTTGGCATTAGCGGTGCAATTCAACACTTAGCGGGCATGAAAGACTCAAAGGTGATAGTTGCAATCAATAAAGATCCAGACGCACCGATTTTCCAAGTTGCGGATTACGGCTTAGTGGCTGATTTATTTGATGTCCTGCCAGCGTTAGAACAAGCTTTATAACAATAACAACAATTTCTGGTTGTAAAGCCGCGCTTCAGTGATGATCGCGGCTTTTTTTATTAACTCTTCACGCTTTATTCTATAAAATCCACACGGTTAGCTTAACTCAGACAATGTATCGGGTATCGACCACCAATTTTTTAGAACGGTTGTTTTGCTATTGCCCTGCAAATAGAAACTGCTTGAGAGAAATAAGCGTTTAGCCGTTGAGATTAATCGATTATTACTGATAGGCTCGAGTGCTAGTCGTGTGATCACATGCAAATTAAATAGCTAGTTATCAGTACAAAGGTGCCGTTTCATGACCATTAATCCACATTTACCTTTGGTGTATCATCAAGATTACTCGTTTGATTTTGATATTAATCACCGCTTTGTGATGAGCAAATTTGCTGATGTGTATCAGCACCTACATCGAGATGGCTATATCCAACAAAACGTCTTTACGCCGCACCGCGCAGCTATCTGCTGTCTTGAATCGATCCATTGCGCGAATTATTTGAATGATTTAGTGCATAATCGGCTAGACGAAAAAGCGCAGCGTCGCATTGGCTTACCTTGGTCACACAAGCTCATGGCGCGAACATTTACCGAAGCGCAAGGCACGTTGTTGACAGCACAATTAGCTATAAAACATGGCATAGCTTGCCACTTAGCGGGTGGGACGCATCATGCGCATAGCGATTTTGGTGCTGGATACTGTATGGTTAACGATTTAGCCTTTACCGCTACCGCACTGATTGAGCAAGGGTTAGCAACCAATGTGTTGATTTTTGATCTTGATGTTCATCAAGGGGATGGTACAGCCGCAATTTTGCAGCATAATCCGTATGTGTTTACTTGCTCAATTCATTGTGAAAAGAATTTTCCGTTTCGTAAAAGCAACAGTGACTGCGATATAGGCTTGCCAGTAGGAATGCAAGATGGGCAATACCTTGACGTGATAGAGCAAAGCTTATTTAGCTTAATTCGCGATATAAACCCGAGTATTGTATTGTACGATGCCGGCGTAGATATTTGGCAACATGATGGTTTAGGGAAGCTCGATATTTCTTGGCAGGGCATAGAAAGGCGCGATCGCACTGTACTGAGTATTTGCCAACAATTAGGAGTGCCCGTCGCAACAGTGATAGGTGGAGGTTATGACAAAGATCATGCACGATTGGCTGCACGTCATAGCATCGTGATTAAACAAGCTGCCAGATTTTAAGCAAACTAAAAGATAAAAAGTTACAGCTATTCATTCGCTTAATAACATTATCTGATTATTTTGATTTTTTAAGTGCGTAACTCTCTATATACTCCCAGAGCAATAGTGGTGCTGCATCACCGTTAGCAAGTAGCTTATAAATGGAAACTTAATATGTACATGATTGTAAAACATACCCATCTCACACTCATAGCCTTAACGTTTGTCTTTTTTCTGATTAATTTTGTATTGACCTTAAAAGGCTCAGATAAGGTCAATAATAAACTTCTCAAAATTGGCCCGCACATTTTATATACCTTATTTGTGTGCACTTTTATTTATTTAGTGGTGGTTAATCCATTGAATTTATACCCACTCACCAACGGCTGGGCTAGCTCTAAACTAGCCGGCTTTGTTTTTTACGTGCTTTCAATCACATTGGCATTAAAATGGGCGAAAAAGACCATTTGGCGCGTAGTTGGATTTATAAGTGCAGTATTTTGGTTAGCAATGACAGGCCGCTTAGCGTTTGCGCATCATTTAAAAGTTAAAGGGTCGAACGAGACAACAGCCAGTTTAATTCAATACAGCCAAACGATGTTTAGCGCAATGTGTTAGTAGCAAGGCTGTGGTCAGGTTATTGATTGCAAAGTCAAAACTTGTGCTTCACTTATTTAAAGGCCCATAAAAGATTGCGGGCCTTTCTTCCATACTCCTATAAAAATGTTTTCATTTTTTAAACTAAAGCTGAAAGTGCTTTCTGAGCTACTTTATTAACCATCTGCAGTGTTTTTTCAAACACCCATTTTATAAATTCAGCTGATAGCTCTTTTATTTTGGCTCGACTATATCCTGCAAAAGCTAGCATGCATGCAAGTAAACCATTAATTGGGCCGGTTAAATCTACAGTGTGAAAATTGTTGTTTGCTAAAATCATCGCAATTTTGTCGTATAAGCTTAAGCCGTTTGAAACCCCAGACTGCAGCGCATTCAGCGCTCCAAGCTTTGCTTGGCGTAATAGAGTCATTAAAGCCTCACTTAAACGGTTCATCCAATAAATGGAAGTTTGGACTTGGCTTGCGTGGGTAATGTCTAAGGTAACACGTTTAAACGGATTAAATGTTACCCTCTTATTGATGCTATCCCAAGACTGCTTTTGTGAGTTTCGGGTGTAGTACTTCATCAAGTGGTGCCAAGGCACAATTATTTGGTTGTTGTCCATCTTGTATTCAGGAGCGTTGTAAGGAGCTTGCATGAATGGCCAAAAAGGCACCATAGGAATTACATCGCCCCCATTTACACAGCGGAATATATTCTTTGGGTCAAGAGCATTAGTCGTACTTAATGCGAAATTAGTTAAGCCTACCTTTGGAGCTCCAAAAGTATATAACTTAACGTTTACATCGAAGCGTCGTTTAGCCCAATCTGCGACTAGTGATGCGACTGCACCACCAAGGCTGTGACCAACACAATGCACAGTAGCATGCGACTTGAGCGAGCTTAACAATGGGGCTAATTCTGACTTTAAAGTTTCAAATAAAGTATTGAAGCCGGCATGAACACTATGGCCACCATCGCAAACACTTATGTTCGCTCTGCAGTCAGTTGATGCGTCATATAATGAGGCGGTACCTCGAATAGCCAATACCAAATCATTTTTAAATGGATTCATGCGCCCAGCTGGGGATGATCCTTTTCCAACAAGAACAAAACCTGTTTGATGACCTTTAGCATGAGCCATTGCTCCGCCAGAAGTTCCTTTTATTGGACCGTTTGATAGATCGAAAGAGAAGAAGCTTCTCAATGTTGCGGATGTTTCAAGTAAATAGCGTCCTCGCTTCGTAGGTTTATGAATATCATAGGCGATAGTGGCCAATTCGGCACAAATTGCTGGAGATAAAGTGCTCATATTAATTCCCTTTAAAAATAAAATTTATATTACCAACGACAAATGCTAGTTATATTATGTTCTTCCTGAAAAGGAGAGTCAGTGTTTATAAAGTGATGTACTTGTTCACTAGAAGTTAAATCTGCTTTCAAATTAATCAAATGTTTTTTAAACTCAGACGTATTTTTTAATCCTCTCTGATTACCAAACCAGAGTAAGTACACTTCGCCATTCTTTTCTAGGTCAATAATTACTCGTACCACAGGCTCATGAAAAATACTGCCGGGTTTGCGAGACTTGAGAGATTTGGCAGGAAACGAGAAGTAACCATTTTCATCAGTGTAAACACTGTCTAGCTCTTCTTCTTCGTAGGTTAAGCTTCGCTCAATGAGTTGATTGGCTAATGGGGTTCCATTTTCAAAAACCTGACCTTTCACTTCGGGGCATAATTCTACGGTATAGCGTATTAATCCGAGCATATATCGTTCCTTGTTAATAATCCATGTTTCTATAATTATCCATAAACAGAAGAGAACATCAATGTATTGTTATTATGTTACTTGTTTTTCAACCGAACAATACTTTTAATTAAGTGTTCGTCTAATGGATCCTCAGAGTTAATTAGGTGATGTTTTACTTCTTCATCCGTTAAGTCAGCTTTTAAGTTTTTCAAAAATTTTTTAAACTCTTTCGGATTTTTCAGTCCATGCTGAAAACCTAACCAGAGATTGTAAACCTCACCATCTTTTTCTAAATCTATGATAATTCTGACCACAGGTTCATGAAAGATACTGCTAGGTTTGCGAGACTTTAAAGACTTAGCTGGAAAGGCGAAGCAACCATTGTCGTCAGTATAAACACTATCTAGTTCTTCATCGTTATAGGTTAAGCTTCGCTCAATGAGTTGATTGGCTAATGGGGTTCCATTTTCAAAAACTTGACCTTTTACTTCTGGACATAATTCTACGGTATGGCGAATTAATCCGAGCATTATCGTTCCTTGTTAATGATGAATGTTCCTACAATTATCCATAAATAGAGTGAACCAACAATATATTTGCTATGTAATTTAACTTTTCCAACGACAAATACTTGAAATATTGTGTTCGCCGCTTGGTGCTTCAGAGTCCTACCGAGCTATACTTTTACTAACGTGCTCAATAAACTTGAAGGCTATAATACTGATTTAGAAATAAAGCGGTAAACCAACATCAGCTAGTGTGAAAAGTTACGGAGATAAATCACCAATCAATCTTAACTAAATAGGTAATATTGTGTCTGAAACGGTGCAATAAAAATAAAAGCCTCGAATATAATTAAACAATTATTTAGACGGCAAAATACAGTGTAAAAATTACATGGCACCTCGGCCAAATAATACCGCAGGAATGGTTTTTAGCAGTATTTTGATGTCGAGCCATAAAGAAAGGTTATTAATATAAAACAAGTCGAGTCGTATCCAATGATCGAAGTTAGCATCGTCTCGAGCGCTGATCTGCCAAAGACCAGTGATCCCAGGTTTCAATTCTCGGCGGATCACGTGCCATTGACTCATATTTTTATCTTCATAGACTGGCAAAGGGCGTGGGCCAACTAAACTCATATCGCCAATCAGCACATTTATTAATTGAGGTAATTCATCCAAACTGGTTTTACGAATAAAATGGCCAAAATGGGTGATCCTTGGGTCATCATTCATTTTAAAAGCAGGGCCATCTCGCTCATTTTGAATCAATAGATCGGCTTTTAATTGCTCAGCATCAATTACCATAGAGCGAAATTTATACATTTTGAAAGGCACGCCACCTTTACCAGCTCTAATTTGCGTAAACACAACAGGACCTGGCATAAACAACTTGATGCCAATAGCAGTTAACAGAAACAAGGGGGCGAATAGGATTAATAAAACACTGGCACCGACGCCATCCATAAATTTTTTCCACCAAGGGGATTTAATTGTAAAATGGGGTTGTAAATCTTGTACTGAAAAGTGTTTGTTGTCGTTCATAAATTGTCTTTATTGAGGCTCAAATGTGACTGCAAAGCCTTGTCCCATACTGCGGATAACATGGCCTTTGGCTAAAATTTTTATATCCAAACTCGAACCTGAGTCAAGTTCCGTTAATGGCAGCGAAAACTCAAATTCAATTTCTGTGTCGTCATCTATTTGTCGATCGCTAATAATAAAAGCGCCAGAAGAAGAGATGTTTAATGTTTGGGCGCTGAGAGTGTGCATTTTATTGGCTTGTTTGATACATAGCTGCGCATTCAATAACAAGGGGAGTCTTTCTTGCACACGTTTATTGGCCATTTTGTTTATTGAAGGGGGGCGGGGCAAGCTATCTGGGTATACGTTAATGCTATGCTCAAACTCGGATAATTGACTAAATGTATGCTCAATACGGTTTAAAAAAGACTTTGCGCCTTCAAGGGGTGTATTAAATAAATAAATGGCTAAGTGAGTCTCGTCAAAAAAACCTATTTCATCAATGACACGATTTAGCGCCGTTAGGTTTTTGACCAGTGCCTCACATAATGGGCAAAAGGCTCCTGTTGGCATGGCAAATAATACTAAGGAAAATGGGTTACTAAGTCGATCGGCTCTGATTTTTTCTTTGTTCAACATGTGCTGAAATTCAGCAACCGATAACACGCTCGGTATATTTTTTCGAAAACGCTCTTTTTTAGTGGCAAAAAACTGTTGCAGCAATAATCCTAATGAACCACTTGTTTGCATTGAAGCTCGCCTTTGTCTATGTGGAATTACACTGCTAGTATAGCCAAAAATTGGCTAATAGATGTTCAATGACGCGTTTGTTGGCTCAACTGGTTCGATAGTAATTAAGCTTCACCTCTTCTTTAGATTCGTAAATAGCGGTGGCTTGAGTCGCTGCTTTTTGTACGTTTTGCATTACGGTTAAAGCAGACTCTGAGCCGGGTTTTGCTGATAGGTCGATACTTTTTAAACTCTGCGCATGTGATCCTGAGATATTCATCCCATTTAGTTAGCTGAAGTTGGTGTTCGGCTAAAGTGTGAGCCTAATAAAGTTTTTTAGCATCAACTTTTAAAATTACCCCGCTATTTTGATACATTTTTCAGTTGTTAATCGCATCCCGCTTTCCAATTTATAGATTAATTCTGTACTCTTATGCTGATTAATTTTTGGAGGAATGTCGCGATGTTGCGAACTGTATTATCTGTAAGCTTAGGACTAGCGGTCAGTATGGGGGCTTATGCCAATGAGGTGATGACCCCAGAAAAACTTTGGCAAGTAAAGCGTGTGAGTGCGCTGGGTTTAAATCAAAATAAAACCCATGTGATTTATAAGGTGACGACACCGAGTGTTGATAACAACGACTTTAGCAGCAAGGTTTATCAAGTGCCGCTAAAAGGGGGAGAATCTCAATTATTAGAATCTTACCAAGGTGTGGTGATCGATAACAACATCTCGCCAGATGGCACGAAAAAGTTGTATCACGAGAAAGTGCAATTAGACGCTATCTTAGCGACAGATCGTTATAAAGATATGGTGCAAGCCAATGCCTATGTATTTGACGATTTAAATTATCGTCATTGGGATACATGGAAAGACGGCACATTTAAACACGTATTTTACCAAGACTTAAAAACCGAACAAACAGTCGACATAATGCAAGGACTGCCATTTGATAGTCCAACCTCGCCATTTGGTGGCGCAGCGGATTACACCTGGGGGCCAAAAGGCGAAAATATTTATTATGTGAGCAAAAAACTCACCGGTACAGATTATGTAAAAAGTACCAATACCGATATTTATCGTTACAACCTTAAAAGTCAGCAAACCACTAATATCACCGAAAGTAATTTAGGTTACGACAAGTATCCTGCATTTTCAGCGGCAGGCCACTTAGCTTGGCTACAAATGGATGAAGCGGGCAACGAAGCTGATAAAAACGATATTATTGTTCGAGTTGATAACCGTGATCATAACTTGACCGCGCATTGGGATGGCACGGTTAATAGTTTTAAATGGAGCCTCGATGGTAAGCAAATCTATTTTATTGCGCCTGTTGATGGAACTATCCAGTTATTCCAAGTAGCGGTGAATCTAAAAACAAAAGCCAAGCCAAAAATTAAGCAGCTAACGAAAGGTATGTTTGATGTTAATGGCATTGTCGCAGTACTCAATGATTCGCTAGTGGTCACACGAAACAGTATGAATGCTGCACGTGAAATATATCGTTTTGATATTGGCAGTAACAAGCTGACAGCACTGACAAACGAAAACGATACCTTTTATGCAAAGCTTAATTTACCTACTGTTGAAAAACGTATGGTTAAAACAACCGATGGCAGCGATATGTTGACGTGGGTTATTTATCCACCTAATTTTGATAAAAATAAAAAATACCCAACACTGCTTTATTTACAAGGCGGCCCACAGTCTGCGTTGTCACAATTTTATTCTTTCCGTTGGAACTTCCAAGTAATGGCTTCACAAGGGTATATAGTTGTGGCGCCTAACCGCCGTGGTATGCCGGGTCACGGTGTGAAATGGAACGACGATATCAGCCAAGATTGGGGTGGGCAAGTGATGCAAGATTACCTGGCCGCAATTGACGATATGGCTAAAGAGTCGTATGTGGATAATTCACGTATTGGTGCCGTTGGGGCGAGTTATGGTGGTTATTCGGCGTTTTATTTAGCAGGCAACCATGATGGTCGTTTTAAAACCTTTATTGCTCATTGTGGTATTTTTGATTTACGCAGCATGTACGGTACAACTGAAGAGCTGTTTTTTGTCAATAACGAGCTCGGCGGTGCGTACTGGGAAAATAACCCGGCAACGAAAAAAGCATACGGGCAATTTAACCCTGTTAACCACATTGAAAAATGGGATGCACCGATGTTTGTGATTCATGGTGCAAAGGATTATCGAGTGCCACTGGAACAAGGTATTGCAGCATTCCAAGCAGCAAAATTACGAGGCTTGAAAAGCCGTTTTATGCTATTCCCTGAAGAAAATCATTGGGTACTGACGCCTCAAAACGGTATTGTGTGGCAACGTGAGTTTTTCAAATGGCTAGATGATACATTATAACGAATTAACCTTGTTGCGGGTTGATTTACCTTTTATCTACAGCAAGTTAATTCGGTTGATGATAATAAAATGCCAGCGTTCACCCGCTGGCATTTTTGTGTGTAAACATTGCTTACTCTGTTTTTTTGTCGAGGTATAAAGAAATTTCATTGAATTAAATGAAGTCCGCATTGACACGCTAGTTTTAATCAAATAGCCAATTCATTGCACTTGTTTTATCTTCAAAATATTTCACCTCACCACTGATAAACCAGTTGGCCAGCTTTGCCATGATTTCTTGCCAAGATTTATGTCCATAAATGGCAATTTTTCCGAAGTCGTTGTTGTGCTTAAGGCCTAGTTTTAGGTCTTCCCAAGCGGCTCGCAGTTCCCAGCCGGTTAGTTCATCTGCGTCAATCAGTACATTCACTTTTGGGTGTGCAAGCCCACAAAGGGCACTTTCAAGGATTGGGGTGATCCTCTGGTAATCTTGATGAGTCAAGGTGCCAATTATTTTGAGAGATAAAAAAATATCAGCTCCATGACGTGCTAAGCCTATATTTAATCCATGTGTAACTTTTGACATTTTAAACACCTAAAAACAAATTTGTAATGGCACTAGCTTAACAGCACTGAAAAGTAAGGGGTTGATCTACGACAGGTTTGTGAATTTCAGGCAAAAAAAATCGGCTACTTTAGCCGATTTTTTAAATAAAACCATACTGATTAGTACGTTGCATTACCTTTGGTACGTGGGAAGGCAATCACATCACGAACATTACCCATACCGGTAACATACGCCACTAAACGTTCAAACCCAAGGCCGAAACCTGAATGAGGCACGGTGCCATATTTACGTAAATCACGGTACCACGAGTAATCTTCTTTTTCTAAGCCCATTTCTTCAAGGCGGGCATCGAGTACATCAAGGCGCTCTTCACGTTGTGAACCACCAATGATTTCACCAATGCCGGGTGCAACCACATCCATTGCAGCCACTGTTTTGCCATCTTCATTTTGACGCATGTAAAACGCTTTAATGTCTTTAGGGTAGTTTTTGATAACTACAGGGGCTTCAAAGTGAACTTCAGCTAAATAACGTTCGTGCTCTGATTGTAAATCGACGCCCCATTCAACAGGGAACTCGAATTTTTTGCCGCAGTTTTTAAGAATCTCGATAGCGTCGGTATAGTCAACTTGTGCGAAATCTTTTTCGACAAAGCTTTCTAAACGTGAAATTGCGGTTTTTTCAACACGAAGAGCAAAAAACTCCATGTCATCGCGACGCTCCGTTAACACTGCGTTGAACACGTATTTAAGCATGTCTTCGGCTAATTTAGCGATGTCATTTAAGTCAGCGAAGGCGACTTCAGGCTCAACCATCCAAAATTCAGCTAAGTGACGTGATGTATTTGAGTTTTCAGCACGGAACGTCGGGCCAAAGGTGTAAATATTTGACATGGCAGAACAATATGTTTCACCATTGAGTTGACCTGATACCGTTAGGAATGCTTCTTTACCAAAGAAATCTTCGCTGTAATCAACGTTTCCTTTGTCATCGCGAGGTAAGTTTTGCATATCGAGTGTGGATACGCGGAACATTTCACCGGCACCTTCACAATCACTCGCTGTAATAATTGGCGTGCTGATCCAGAAAAAACCACGCTCGTGATAAAAGCGATGGATAGCCTGCGATAAACAGTTACGAACGCGAGTCACTGCACCAATCATATTCGTGCGCGGACGCAAATGAGCATGCTCTCGTAAATATTCAATACTGTGGCGTTTTGCAGCCATTGGGTACGTGTCTGGGTTTTCAACCATGCCGACAATTTTTACTTCGTCTGCTTGAATTTCGAAAGATTGACCCTGACCTTCAGAAGGCACTAATTTACCCGTTACTTCAACAGAGCAGCCCGCTGTTAGCGTTGTTACTTCATTGTAATTATTGAGCGAATTAGGCACGACAGCTTGAATAGGATCAAAACAAGAACCGTCATGAACGGCTAAGAAAGAAATACCTGCTTTTGAGTCGCGACGAGTTCGGATCCAGCCTTTAACTGTAACCTGACTATCGACTGCAACTGCGCCTTTTAATAGCTGTGCTATTGCTGAATGGCTCATTTTCACTCCAATGATTAACGTTGCCTGTAAAATATTGCAAATTGAACAAAAATGACATGCCAAAGACATGTCAATAAAAAGCTATCTTACCCTCGAACGGGGGAGAAAAAAACATTTAAAGTACATTTTCACTATTAATGCTTGTATTTTAAACAGTTCTAAGCTGAGATAAGCAAACGAACGACTAAGGGGCACGTTCATAATCAAAGAGGGTAATTTGCAAGAGCGACGTAAAATTAAACATGACACACTTAAAATCATCATTAGGTGGCTGACTTTAACCTGTTGGTTGGTATTTGTGGCGGCTTTAATTGCCTTTCACTATGCGCGACCTGAGATTGAATATGGCATTATTCGTTACTTTGATTTGAGTGTGCGAAGTACTTGGCTTGCAAGCCCAAAAGACGTCCTAATTTTACTTTTGTATGTGTGCAGTGGCTTGAGTATCTTCACGATTTTCTTGAATCGCTTTCGTGCTCGCCGACAAAGTGATAATCTGCGCATTAATTTGATCAGTTTATTGATCATTTCACTTTCATTTCTATTAGTTGTCATTTTATAACATGAAACAAGTTTTTATTTTACGTGGGCTACCCGGTAGCGGCAAAAGCTTTTACGCAGAGCAATTAACAGGTGAATTGGTTAAGGGTGATGAAAATCAATTCTTGATATGTTCAACAGATGATTATTTTTATCAAGACGGTGCTTATCAGTTCGATAAGTTTAAACTCCCTGAATTTCACAGCCTCAATTTAGCGCGGTTTATCCGTGGTTTAGCGCAAGACATCCCGTTAGTTATTTTGGATAACACTAACATTAAAAAGTGGGAATTTTTACCTTATCTCGAAGTTGCTCATGCGATGGGGTATCAGGTAAAAGAGGTCATTGTCGGTGATATAAAAGATAAATCTTTGCAGCATTTGTACAGCCAGCGCAATAGCCATGGTGTGGCACTTAAAACCATCAGTAAAATGGCGTATATGTTTGAATGGTAAATTACGATGCATCAACAACATGTGATGCATCGAGATACTTTACTATTTGCGATTTGCCAACACAGTGAAAATGGCGCGGCCAAGCGTTTCTATCTGCGGTTGTTCACTGATATACGGTGGCATTAAGTAAATTAGCTTTCCAAATGGACGGATCCAGACGCCTAGTTCGATAAATTCTTTTTGGATCTGTGCGACATCCACTACATGGTTTACTTCGACCACACCAATCGCGCCCAATACCCGCACATTTTCAACACATTGTAACTGTCTGCACGGTGCTAATGCGTCATTAAGCCAAGAGTTAAGTTGGCTAACTTGTTCTAAGCACGCAGTTTGTTCTAGTAAATCGATACTCGCACATGCTACCGCACAAGCTAGGGGATTCGCCATAAAGGTTGGACCGTGCATTAACACACCGGCTTCACCTTCACTGATACCGATTGCAATTTTATCCGTGGTTAACGTAGCCGATAACGTCATGTACCCACCTGTTAACGCTTTGCCTATACATAAAATATCAGGTTCAATCTGTGCATGCTCGACGGCAAACCACTTACCTGTGCGGCCAAAACCGGTTGCGATTTCGTCACAAATCAATAGCACATTGTATTGGTAACACAAGCGGCGTACGGCTCTTAAATAGTCAGGATGATAGAAGTTCATCCCGCCAGCATTTTGCACAATGGGCTCAATAATAAAGGCTGCAATTTCGTGATGATGTTTGGCAAAGTAATCTGCAAGCATTGTTGCTTCATGCTCATCAAAATCGTGATCAAATTGACTAACTGGTGCAGGCACAAAGATGTGCTGGGGTAAAAACCCTTGATAGAGTGAGTGCATTGAATTGATTGGATCGCAGACACTCATGGCGGCAAAAGTATCGCCATGATAACCCTTGTGTGGGGTCATGAGTTTATTTTTACCTGTGATGCCCTGACTTAGCCAATATTGCAGTGCCATTTTGATTGCCACTTCTACGCTTACCGAACCACTATCAGCAAGAAATACTTTGTTTAATGACGAAGGAGTAATTGCGATTAATTTTTTACACAATTCAACAGCAGGAGTATGGGTGAGGCCTCCAAACATAATATGGCTCATGGCACTAAGTTGACTTGTAACAGCCTCATTCAAAACAGGGTGGTTATAACCGTGAACGGCACTCCACCATGACGCCATGCCATCGATGAGCTTTTCACCCGTTTCTAGGTAAATGAAATTTTGTTCAGCATGAGTGACCGGGTATACAGGTAAAGGCGCGGTCATTGAAGTATAAGGGTGCCAAATATGGTTTTTATCAAAATCAAGGTCGATTGGGTGTTTTTTACTCATATGTAAACTTGGTTTGCTTTTCAAATGTTGACAATCAAAGGTTGCTCCGTAGACTAACCCATTAAGTGCGATAGAGACAAACTAAAAGAGAACACTATGCAATCTGCCGTTATCCGTCATGACTGGACTGTCAGCGAAGTAAAAGAATTATTTGAACAACCCTTTAACGATTTATTGTTTCAAGCAGCATCAATTCACCGTCAGAATTTCAAGCCAAACGAAGTACAAATTTCAACCTTGTTATCGATTAAGACAGGCGCATGCCCAGAAGATTGTAAATATTGCCCGCAGTCAGGTCATTATAAAACCGATCTTGAGCGCGAACGTTTAATGGAAGTCGAAAAGGTAATTGAACAAGCTAAACTAGCGAAAAATAAGGGCGCGACCCGTTTTTGTATGGGGGCTGCATGGTCAGATCCGAAAGATCGCGATATGCCGTACATTGAGCAAATGGTTAAAGGCGTCAAAGAGCTTGGGCTCGAAACCTGTATGACTTTAGGCATGTTAGATAACCAAAAAGCGCATAATCTTAAACAGGCTGGTTTGGATTATTATAATCATAACCTTGATACTTCCGCTGAGTATTACGAGCAAATTATCACGACTCGTACGTATCAAGATCGTCTTGATACGATAGACCATGTAAGGGATGCAGGAATGAAGGTCTGTTCGGGTGGGATTGTTGGCATGGGTGAAGAAGCCAAAGATCGGTTTGGTTTATTGATGAGTTTGGCGAATTTACCCCAGCAACCTGAAAGTGTGCCGATTAATATGCTTGTAAAGGTTAAAGGAACGCCGCTTGAAAATGTCGAAGATTTAGAACATTTTGATTTTATTCGTACCATTGCTGTCGCGCGTATTATGATGCCCAAGAGCTACGTACGCTTATCGGCAGGGCGCACAGCGATGAATGAACAAATGCAGTCAATGTGTTTCTTTGCTGGCGCAAACTCAATTTTCTATGGTGATAAACTGCTTACTACAGAAAACCCAGAAGCTGATGCGGACATGCTGCTGCTTAAAAAACTCGGGATGAAGCCAGAAGAACGCCAAGATTATTCAGATGAAGCATATGAAGCTTCGTTATCTTCTGCGATTGCTGATAAAGAAACAGCTGGTCTTTTTTACGAAGCACAGTAAATGGCGTTTAATTACATTGCAGAGCAATTGCTCGAACGCAAAACTCAAGCGCTCTTTCGTGAGCGCTTTTTAATCAGTTCCTCACAAAGTGCTCGAATTACCGTTGATGGCCAAAGCTATATCAATTTTGCCAGTAATAATTATTTAGGTTTAAGTGAAGCGTATACCGATCTTGGTCAAGTGGGCAGTCACAGCTCGCCTTTGGTCACCGGTTATGTTCAGGCCCATGCAGATCTAGAGAATTACCTTGCTAACGAGATGGGCTATCAGGCGTGTTTATTATTTAACTCGGGGTTTAGCGCCAATAGCAGCGTGCTAAAAACCTTGATGTCTCATACCGAGAGCGAAATTTTTCAAGATAAACTTAACCATGCAAGTTTGATTGATGGTGGTTTAGCGGCGAAAGCAGCGATGACACGCTTTAATCATAATGATTTAGAACATTTAAAACGGCGTTTGCATAAATCAAAAGCAAAGCATAAGTTAATTGTCTCTGAAGGGGTCTTTTCGATGGATGGTGATACTGCGCCTATTGAAGAGTTACTCACCCTCGCTAAACAGCATGATGCCTGGTTAATGATTGATGATGCTCATGGATTTGGCGTACTAGGTGAGCAGGGTAAGGGCAGTTGTTACCTTAGTAATAACATGAAACCTGATTTATTGATTTTAACATTTGGTAAAGCGGTAGCGAGCAGTGGTGCCTGTGTATTGTGTACTCAAGAAGTACGCGATTATTTAGTGCAATTTAATCGTGATTATATTTATTCGACAGCAGTCTCGCCAATGATAGCCAAAGCGACATTACAACAAATCCAGCAACTCTTTCAGGCAGATGACTTACGCAGTGCATTGGCAAAAAACATTCGTTATTTTAAGCAAGCATGCCATGAACAGAGTATTGCTTTAATGGCTTCTTCAACGGCAATTCAGCCTGTGGTTATAGGCGATGCTGATACGACTTTAGCGGTTGCCAATGCATTAAAAAACAGGGGCTTTTGGGTGGGAGCGATTCGTCCGCCGACTGTTGCGCACAACACCGCACGGTTGCGCATTACGTTATCTGCTGCACATAGCCAAGCAGATATTTTGTCGTTAGTTAATCATATGAAGCCGTTATTATGAGTGCATTAGCCATCGACACTCAGAAGAACAAACAACAAACCCAACAAAAGTTTTCTAAAGCGGCGGCTAATTATGCGCAAAATGCACATGTTCAGCAGATCAGTTCACGAAAACTCTTTGAATTTGTGCAGCCACATAAATCAGGTATTTGTTTAGATTTAGGTTCTGGACCGGGTGTAAACTGTGAGTTCTTACAAGCGCATTTTTCACATGTTATTGCAATGGATCTTAGTTTAGACATGCTCAACACTATAGAGCCAAGCATTGACTTGACCCGTTGCTGTGCAGATATGGATCAGTTATCGATTCAGTCATCTTCAGTTGATGCGGTATTTAGTAATTTTGCCAGTCAGTGGTCGTGTGATTTTACTGTGTTAGTGAATGAGTTGTATCGGATTTTAAAACCTGGAGGTCGACTCTATTTAACCAATGTGCTTGCAGGCTCGTTAGTTGAAATTAGATCTGCGTGGCAAGCTATTGATTCGGCTTCCCATGTAAATCAGTTTGTATCGCTCGAGCAATTTTCTGCTATTGCTAAACAATCAGCGTTTAAAATCATCCACATTGATCACCTGCTCCATCATCAATATTTTGAATTTCCTGCTGATGCGTTACGGTCAATCAAAGCCATTGGGGCAAATACGAAATTAACCCAGTCGTCATTAGGGTTAATGGGCAAACAACAATATCAAAAATTATTAAATGCGTATCCATCTACTAATAGTGGCTATGCGGTGAGTTATCATGTCGGATATATGGTGTTAGAGAAATGAAGCAATTTTTTATAACAGGCACAGATACAGAAGTCGGGAAAACACACACCACGTGTTTGCTACTTAAATTTATACAAAACTATGGCCATCGATCTCTTGGGTTTAAGCCTATAGCCGCAGGGGCTGAAGAAGCGTTTGGACAATTAGTCAATGATGATGCCTTATCCTTACTTGAAAGTAGTAATGTCAATGTACCGTATAATACTGTGAATCCATTTGTGTTTGCTGAACCAATCGCGCCTCATATTGCCGCAAGTAATGTGGGTAAAACAATTTCACTTCCGAGTTTATCAGCCAGTTATCGGGCGATAAAAGCCAGTGGAGCCGATTATTTATTAACAGAAGGTGCTGGTGGCTGGGCGTTACCAATTAATGACACGGATTATTTATTTGATTGGGTTAAGGCTGAAAATCTGCCTGTAATCCTCGTGGTTGGCTTGAAGTTAGGATGTTTAAATCATGCATTATTAACTCAAGCTCATATGGCACAGCTAGGTGTTGATTGTGTCGGTTGGATTGCCAATCATGTAGATAATAATATGCTTGAGCAACAAGCCAATATCGAAGCGTTGAAACAACGTTTATCTATGCCTTTATTGGCAATTTCGCCTTACAGCGAAGGTCAAGCTAAGCTGCAAGTTCACGATGTATTATTGGATGCCTTAAACCTTCGCTAACCCCTCAAAACAAGCATTTATTTACCTAAGTTTTATCTTAAATTTATTTATTTAAATGCTTTCAATAGTGCTTGAGTCTCCAGAAATACTGAGGCACACTCACGCAAAATATTCTTGGGTATTTCACGCGCGGCAGTGACATTTTGTAACAATAGTCTGTGCAAAATGTCTTGGATTTTGTGTTTATACCCCAATATTAGATTTAGTTGCTGTTATGTAAATGTTCATAACACGACACTGAGTTTGTTGCTTAACTATGAGGTTACTATGAAGCGCGTTGTTCTGTTTTTAATTACTAACTTAGCTGTCATGCTAGTGTTAGGGATTGTTTTATCGATATTAATGAGCGTCTTTGGTATCGATAATCGCAGTCTAGGTGGGATCTTAATGATTGCGACTGTGTTTGGCTTTGGTGGGTCGTTTATTTCTCTGTTTATGTCAAAATGGATGGCTAAAAAATCGACAGGCGCGTTTGTTATTGAACAACCACGTAATGAAACAGAAAAATGGTTAATTGATACAGTCGCAGCACAAGCTAAAAAAGCGAATATCGCGATGCCTGAAGTCGCCATTTATGACAGCCCTGAAATGAATGCGTTTGCCACTGGCCCAAGTAAAAATAATTCGCTTGTTGCCGTGAGTACGGGTTTATTGCATAGCATGAATGCAGATGAAGCTGAAGCCGTGTTAGCACATGAAGTTTCACACATCGCCAATGGCGATATGGTGACATTGACTCTCATTCAAGGCGTTGTGAATACTTTTGTAATCTTCATTTCAAAAGTATTAGCTGGGATTGTTGATAATTTCTTAAATAGCTCTGATGAAGAAAATTCAGGGCCATCTTGGACCTATTTTATTTTTGATATGATTTTCCAAATTGTGTTTGGAATTTTAGCTTCTGTGGTCGTTGCTTACTTTAGTCGCAAACGTGAGTTTTCTGCTGACAAAGGGGCTGCTGATCTAGTTGGTGCGCATAAAATGCGTGCAGCGCTAGAGCGTTTACAAGCTAACCATCCATCACAGTTGCAAGGTTCAATGATGGCTTTTGGTATCGCATCGGGTAAGGGATTGTCAGATTTCTTCTCATCACATCCGCCACTTGAAGAACGTATTAACGCATTACGCTAATCTTTTTGGATGTAAAAATGAAAAGCGCTGTATAAACAGCGCTTTTTTTGTTTCAGAAACTGATCCATTTGGTTATAGGTGATCACCTATCATCTAGTTATAGTGGATAATTACATTTGTTCCAGTAAATTCTACAATTAATCCAATTATTTCTTTTCAGTTGGTGTTCGTGAAAGCGCATTTGGCAAGAGTACTTCGACAACTTCACGTGCCTCTAGGGTATAGCGTTTGCCGTCAAACATTACCGATGTTTTTTCGTTGATGTTGGTAATGCCTGTTAAGGTCCAGCCTTCGCCTCTTTGCGGGCAGTAAACGGTGGTGGTTGGTTGAATTACTTTAAAAGTATCAGTCATTTAACACTCCAAAAACACTATGTTTATATAGGATTAGTCCGGTATATCACTACTCAGTGACAGAATAAAATGTTAGTCTTTAGATCTAACTTATACGTGTTCATACGTTGTAACATCTAGTTTGGATAGGGAGGATTGCACTGATGGCTAAACAGCCTAATTTAGTGACACAACGCTTAAAATTATTGCCTATCTCACATCGCTTTGCAGCTAGTTTGTGGCCGATATTATCACATCCTATGGTTCGCCAATACAATGATATTCCCGAGTTTGTGGATAAAACCGATTTTCGTGAATATTTACAAACAGATATTGAGCTTTGGCTAAAGGGTCTGGGAGGACGTTGGGTGATAGAATACCAGCAGCAAATTATTGGTTCGTGTGGCTTTTATCCTTTTGACGGTAAAGCTGGCGAAATGCAATTGGGTTTTGAATTAGCTCCAGAATTTTGGTCACAAGGAATGATGTATGAAGCATGTTTGGCATTATTTCAAGTTAAACCACATGAGTTTGGATTTAGCCTAAACAATATTTATGCTCGGTGTCATGAAAACAATCGTTCGTGTATCACTTTACTGAGTAAACTTGGCTTTAAGCAGTGGTTAAATAGTGGCAGTCTGCTTGTTTTTCGAAGGTAACACATAGAGAACACATCATACTTATTGATATATAGTAGTATCTCTTAACTTCTGCGTTAAAAATATATAACTAATCAAACAAAGGGAAGGGAGTATCATAATTGTATTTAAAACATTACTTTTCAGGTTTGTTATAACAGACTTAACTTTTGCTAAGGCGCAAATGTTCGCGCTTTAATTGCTCAGCTTTACTCTTGCTTTTAATCCTGCTGGTGTGAGAAGAAATTTACCTATATTTTTAACTCGACTCGTTGGTCAATATTTTATAATAAGTTCTTTAAACATTAGTTCGTGGGATTTTTTGTAGCCAATTAAAGTGGTCTTCATTCTCACCGTGTTGGATGCCATTATAGAGTTGGTACAAGTTTTTTGTGATAGAACCAGGCATGCCATCAGCTATCGTCAGTTGTGAGTGATCTTCAAAGAGATAGCTGCCCACCGCAGATACCACTGCTGCCGTTCCAAAGCCGCCAGCTTCAATAATGTTGCCGTTTTTTATGTCATCTACAAAGGTTTGTAATGAAATTGTTTGTTGTTCTACCTGACACCCCACATATTCTCCTAACGCCATTACAGACTGTGAGGTAATTGATTTTAAAATTGTATCGGTAAAATGGGGGATGATAATTTGATGATCTTTTGTAACGTGAAAATGATTCATCATTCCCGCTTCTTCAATATATTGATTTGTGCTGTCGAGGTAGAGGACTTGATCTGCGCCAAATTTTTTTGCTTGTTGCATCGCTCTAAGTGATGCTCCGTAGTTACCTGCGGCCTTAGCTGAGCCAGTACCACCTGTAACAGCTCGATGAAACTGTTTAGAAATTAATAAGCGCAATGCTGTATGTTTTTTATTTTGGTAATAACAACTACTCGGGCTTAACATCACACAATAAGTGAATTGATTGGCACTGCGAATGGTCAAATGATCTTCACTTGCAATCATAAAAGGGCGGATATAGATACATGCTCCATCTTGTTTAGGAAACCATAACCTTTCAACATCGAGTAAGCTTTCAATAGCAGTGAGTTGCATAGCTATGGGCATAGTCGGCATAGATAAAATTTCTGCGGACTGATTAAGTCTTTCGACATGCTTACCTAGGCGAAAGCTATAGAGTTCGCCATCGTTATGTAAAAATGCCTTGGCGCCTTCAAAAATACATTGGCCATAATGCAACCCCATAGAACCCGCTGCCAACGTTAACGCACCATAAGGCACGATACGTGGGTTTAGCCAGTTGCCATCGATGTAATTACACAAAAACATATGGTCGGTTCTGATTTCGCCAAAGCCGATTGACGCTGTTGGGCAATATTGACTATTTCTGCGGTGGTTTTTTGCGAGTAACTGAAAATCAATGATCATTTTCATCATCCTGATTCACTTTATAGAACAATAAAGTTAGTCCTAGATGCGAGGTTAGATATTACAGATTATTACACATGATACAGAGTGGTTTTTTAACGCTCTATTAAATTTATCAAGAAAAGAGTCAGCTTGTTACAAGCAAAAAAGGCAATTTATCGATTACCTTTTTTGCTTAGTTAATCCGTTGTATTTTGTATTACTTATAAAAGCGTGGAATGAGTTTTAGCCAGTTAAATGGATCTGCGTGGCGGCCATTTTGAATATCTGAATAAAGTTGATAGAGCTTTGTCGTGATAGGACCAACTTGGCCATCCGCCACCTGAATTATCGTATTATCTTCAAAAATATATTCACCTACGGCAGAGACAACAGCCGCAGTACCAAAGCCGCCTGCTTCGACTATTTCACCAGAACGTACATCTGCAATAAAATCATCAATCAAGATAGTTTCTTGTTTGATTTCACAGCCTAAGTATTCACCTAATGCAAGAACAGACTGTGAGGTGATTGATTTTAATATGGTATCTGTAAAGGTCGGGATGATGAGCGTGCCATCTTTTCGAACATGAAAGTGATTCATGGCACCCGCTTCTTCAATTTGCTTGTTGTTAGCGTCTAAATATAATACTTGTGCGGCGCCAAATGCCTTGGCGGCTGTTGCGGCACGCAATGATGCTGCATAGTTACCTGATGCCTTGGCAGCACCTGTGCCGCCACTTACTGCGCGATGGTAAGTGTTCGATACTAATAAGCGAATCGCATTATTATTGCCGTTAGGGTAGTACGCGCCACTTGGGCTTAATACAACACAAAATGTGTAGGCATTGGCGCTTCGGACCGATAAATTATCTTCGGTTGCAAACATAAAAGGTCGAATATAAAAGCATGCTCCGTCTTGACGAGGAAACCACAGGCGCTCGACATCAATTAATGCTTCAATCGCTTGTTGTTGCATGCTTTCGGGTACATGCGGCATACATAATATGTCAGCAGAATTGTTGAGTCGCTCGATATTTTTATCTAAACGAAATGTATAAATCTCATCATTGGCATGTAAAAATGCTTTAGCTCCTTCAAAGATTGACTGTCCATAATGAAGTGCCATCGCTCCAGGCGAAATTGGTAACGGACCAAAGGGTATAATACGCGGGTTAACCCATTGTCCATCAGTGTAATCCATCAAAAACATGTGATCGGTTCTGACTCGACCAAAACCAATATTTTCAGTTGGTTGGTATGGGGTTGAACGTCGTTGAGAGGCTGATTTTAGTTGATATTTTATTTCCACGGGAACTACCTAGACTGTCTGCTGATGATGCTTTTATAATTGACGATAAATATATCGCTTATGAGAAAAATGACACAAAAAGCATGCTGTAATTGTAAATATGCACGCATAATGTATTTGTTTTATACAAAATGCAAACCTTCTATGCGATATCCGGTGTACAATGGCTTTTCCCCTCCGGCTTTCTAAAGTCAGGCCCGTTTAATCACTGATTAACATTCGCAAATGCCCCCTAGTTACGTTAAAATCTGACCCAATTTAAATATAAAGTTATAAGTCCACATAGTTTATGCGGCGGGGGATACACCTATTTTAAGTACAGCAAATATCACCATGCAATTTGGTGCTAAGCCTTTATTCGAAAATATTTCAGTTAAATTTGGTGAAGGTAATCGCTATGGTTTAATCGGCGCCAATGGCTGTGGTAAATCAACGTTTATGAAAATTTTAAGCGGCGAACTCGAGCCATCAGCGGGTAATGTCAGTGCAGATCCTAATGAACGTGTCGCAAAACTAAATCAGGATCAATTTGCTTATGAGCAGTTCTCGGTGATTGATACTGTGATCATGGGCCATAAAGAGTTATGGGAAGTCAAACAGGAACGTGACCGTATTTATGCACTTCCGGAAATGACAGAAGAAGACGGAATGCGCGTGGCGGACCTCGAAACTGAATTTGCTGAAATGGACGGCTACTCAGCAGAAGCTAAAGCCGGCGAGTTATTACTCGGCGTAGGCATAGATGTGGCTCAGCATTATGGTTTGATGTCTGAGATTGCACCAGGTTGGAAACTACGTGTGTTATTGGCACAAGTCCTGTTTGCAGAGCCTGACATTATGCTCCTTGACGAACCAACCAATAACTTAGATATTTATGCAATCAAATGGTTAGAAGATATTTTAAACCAGCGTAATTGCACCATGATCATTATTTCCCATGACCGCCATTTCTTAAACTCGGTTTGTACGCATATGGCTGATATCGATTACGGTGAATTACGTTTGTATCCTGGCAATTATGATGAATACATGTTTGCTGCGACTCAAGCACGTGAACGTTTATTATCTGACAATGCAAAAAAGAAAGCGCAAATTTCTGAGCTTCAACAGTTTGTATCACGTTTCTCTGCCAATGCTTCAAAAGCGAAGCAAGCTACATCACGAGCTAAACAAATCGATAAAATTCAATTAGAAGAAGTCAAAGCGTCAAGTCGTCAAAACCCATTTATTCGTTTTGTTCAAGAAAAGCAACTGTTCAGAAATGCACTTGAATTAGACAATGTCACACAAGGTTTTGATTCCACGTTATTTGATGGTTTGAATGGCTTAGTTGAAGTGGGTGAACGCATTGCGATTATCGGCGAAAATGGTGCGGGTAAAACAACATTATTAAACACGTTAGCGGGTGTACTAGCGCCAAAAGCGGGCGCGTTTAAATGGTCTGAAAATGCTAATATTGGTTATTACGCGCAAGATCATGCCCATGATTTTGAAAAAGACCAAACATTATTCCAATGGATGGAACAATGGCAACAACCTGGCGACGACGAGCAAGTTGTGCGTAGTTACTTAGGACGTTTGTTGTTTTCACAAAATGACATTACCAAATCAGTCAAAGTCATATCAGGGGGAGAGCAAGGTCGGATGCTGTTCGGTAAACTGATGATGCATAAACCAAACATATTATTGATGGATGAGCCGACTAACCACATGGATATGGAATCAATTGAATCACTGAATACTGCGCTTGAAAATTATGAAGGCACGTTATTGTTTGTCTCTCATGACCGTCAATTTGTATCTTCATTGGCGACCCGTATTTGGGAAATTAAAGACGGTAAAATAATTGACTTCCAAGGTACTTACGACGAGTACCTTGCTACAAAAGAAGCATAACTTCACTGATATTTTAAAAAAGCCATGCAATTTGCATGGCTTTTTTGTTGCAGAGTCTTCGCCTTCCCAAAGGGGGTGTGTATAATGCCCGCTTACCCTTTACAGTATCGTTTTAAAAATTTTTTCATGAGGAGTCGTTATGAAAGTTGGCATTATTATGGGTTCAAAATCGGATTGGCCGACCATGCAGCATGCTGCAGATATGTTAGACCGTTTTGGCATCGATTATGAGACTAAAGTCGTTTCTGCTCATCGTACTCCTCAATTATTAGCTGACTACGCTTCAGCTGCTGCGGACCGCGGAATTAAAGTGATTATCGCCGGTGCAGGTGGCGCAGCACATTTACCAGGTATGGCTGCCGCATTTACCAGCTTGCCCGTATTAGGTGTTCCCGTTAAATCAAAAGCTCTAAACGGGGTTGATTCGCTGCTATCAATTTGTCAAATGCCAAAAGGTGTGGCAGTGGGTACATTAGCAATTGGCGACCCAGGTGCAGCAAACGCAGGCTTACTTGCAGCACAAATTTTAGGTTGTCAGCAACCAGAAATTTTCGCCAAAATTGAAGCGTTCCGTAAAGAACAAACCGATACCGTATTAGCCAACCCTGATCCTGCGATTTAATATGAATGTTTTAATTTTAGGAGCCGGTCAACTGGCTCGTATGATGAGTCTTGAAGGCGCGCCTCTCGGCCTCAATGTACGTGCTTTTGATGTAGGTTCAAACCAAATTATTCACCCAGTTACACTCGGTGATTATGATATGACGCTAGAACAAGCAATTGTGGATGCTGATGTTATCACTGCAGAGTTTGAGCACATTCCCGATGCTGTTTTGGCCTTATGTTGCCAAAGTGGTAAATTTTACCCAGGAAAAGCGGCGATTAAAGCCGGTGGCGACCGTGCTATTGAAAAAGCCTTACTCGATAAAGGTCTTGTTCCCTGTGCGCCTTATCAGCTGATCACTGAAAAACAACATTTAATTGATGCTGTGGCAAAGCTTGGTAAGCCGTTAGTTATCAAAACCTGTCAAGCAGGTTACGATGGAAAAGGACAATGGCGCTTAAAATCGGATGATCAAATTGATCAAATTTGGTCTGAGATGGCGGACTTTATCGCATTAGGTACAGATGCATTTCCACACACGATTATCGCTGAAAAAATGATCCCGTTCGATCGTGAAGTGTCTGTGATAGGCGCTCGTGATAAAGACGGTCGGTTTGCTATTTATCCTGTCACTGAAAACCAACATACAGATGGTGTATTGACACTTTCTCTAGCCGGATTTGTCGACACGGCAATTCAGCAGCAAGCGGTCAGTGCGTTTAAAAACTTAACCACAGAAATGGATTATGTGGGGGTGATGGCGATTGAATTTTTTGATGTTGACGGTACGTTGATGGTTAATGAAATAGCACCTCGTGTTCACAACTCGGGTCATTGGACACAGCAAGGCACTGTTTGTAGTCAGTTTGAAAATCATATGCGAGCAGTTGCGGGGTTACCTTTAGGTGATGTCACTTTGCAAAAGCCAAGTGTAATGATCAATGTACTTGGTCAGGCGAGTATTCCGCATCAAATTTTGGCAATTGCAGATGTGAAAAGCCATTGGTACGGTAAAAGTCAAAAACCGGGCCGTAAAATGGGCCATATTAATATTTCAGCTCAAAATGCCACTCAACTTGCAGATAAACTTCTTGAGTTAACCGAGTTCTTACCCGAGGAGGATTATCCTGGAGTGAAAGCTACCGCAGAGCGGTTAAAAACCTTTTAATATTGAGCCGGACAAGATTGTTCGGCTTTTTTATGAGTAAATTAATGGCTATCAATCGTATTACTTTTCTAAGAGCAAGTTATGTTGTATTACTCGCACTGTGTTTGACGCCGGCCATTGGTGCAGGCACTGCGCTGATAATGGGGTTCTTTTTCACGGCCTGTTTTGGTAATCCATTTCATGTCAGCGCAGCAAAACTGAGTAAATGGTCTTTGAAATGTGCAGTCATCGGTTTAGGGTTTTCTGTGGATGTGAACCAAGTGCTGCAAGTTGGTCGCGACTCTATAGTATTAACGTTAGTGAGTATTACAGCCATTATTGGCTTAGGTGAAATACTGGCGCAATGGCTTAAAGTTGCGCGTAATACAGGGTTATTAATTTCTTTTGGAACGGCAATTTGTGGCGGTTCTGCGATAGCAGCGATGGCCCCAGTGATTAAAGCAAAAGACGATGAAATAGCCGTTGCATTAGCAATTGTTTTTGCACTCAATGCCTTAGCGTTATTTATTTTTCCTGCTGTTGGTCACTATTTTAATTTAACCGAAGAGCAATTTTCGTACTGGGCAGCACTTGCGATACATGACACGAGCTCAGTTGTTGCAACGTCAGCTTCTTTTGGAGCAGGTGCCGTTGCACTTGCCACCACCATTAAGCTGACGCGGGCGATGTGGATCATTCCTTATACTGCAATAGCCGGTGTATTTTGGAAATCTGAAGAGCGCGCGAGTCTTCCACTTTTTATTGTCGGTTTTGTGCTTGCAGCATTAATTAATAGTCAATTCCCTGAGTATCAGCCTGTATGGGAGGCTCTTAGCTCTATCGCAAAACAAATTTTGATCATGACGTTATTTTTAATTGGCTCAGGTATGTCATTAAAAACATTGAAAGAAGTAGGGCCCAAACCCTTTTTGATGGCGATCATCTTGTGGATGATAGTCAGCAGTATAATGTTACTAATGATTATTGATGGTGTAATTTAATTACAATGAAAAATAATAAAAGCGAATTTGAGAAAGTAACGTTAGAGCACCAAGCGGCCAAGCTTTTTATGACGCTGTACGAGAATCAATTTGCCATACCCATGCGTCATATTTGGCATAATCAACCAGCAAAGCCCGATGTGAGTTGTTATCGAAATGGCCAACAATTGGATTTAGAAATTGCACACTTATATGGCTCAGAAACTGAAGCTATGGCAGTACTCGGGCGGCCACTTTCATTAGAAATGGAGCAAGCAATTGCACAAATGGCCGAATCTGATTTAACTCTTCGCTTGAAAAACGCATTAGAGAGATTGCTCAATAATAAGGCTAAGAAGCATTATGACAGCCAGCAAGTGTGGCTGGTGATACGTAATGCCAGTAGTTGTTGGACACAGCATGATTTAAACAGGGTCTTAGCTGATATCCCACTTGCAGAGCGTCACCCTTTTACTGAGATTTGGTTAATCGCAGATTTTTATGGTGAGAGTGGTTTGATAAAAATATTTTGAATAAAAATTGAACTAATCAATAATAAATGACTCTACATATATGAAGCAATCATCCCCGATTGTTTTACCCTAAATTGCTAGCGCAGAGTATTCGGTCAGCCTTGAGCTGACCTTTTTTTATCTTAAAGTCGACCAATTGACAGTTTTGCTTGTCCAATTCAATTGCTATTTACTGTTTATATTTGTTTAATAAAGACAATTTTAGCTGAGTATGAAGAAGCATTATGAAAAACAAAACTTTGGTCGCATTGGCCATCACCGCAAGTTTAACACTTACGGCCTGCCAAACGACACAAGTCACCCAATCGACTATGGCAAGTGGTGCCCAAAGCATTGAACAAGCGAATCCTAATCTAACAGCTGAACACACCATGAGTTTAGAACAAGCTATGGCACATCCTGATTGGATAGCCCGCTCTGCTGAACGAAGCTACTGGGCCGCAGATTCTGCCTCGATTTTTTATTCACAAAAACAGGTTGGTAATGAGCTTCGAGATATTTTTCACCAGCCAATCTCAGGTGAAAAGGCACATTTAGTCTCGGATGAAAAACGCCATCAAATTGGCAGTCACAATGCGATATTTAATTATGACAACTCACTTCAAGCTTATGTCTTTAAAGGTAATATTTTTGTAAAAAATATTAAAGACTCATCGCTGAAACAAATAACCCGCAGCAATGATCGTGCATCTAACTTACAGTTTTTAAACAATGGGCATTTAGCTTATCGTCAAGGAAATGGATTTTATTCGGTCGATTTAACAACTGGATTTACTCAACAGTTAGCGCAATTAAATTTAACCGATGAGCCCAAAGGGATCACTGAGCCTACATCGTATATTGCAAAAGAGCAGCATAAGCTGATTGATTTTGTGGCGTTAACTCATAAAAATAAGAAAGATCGCGCAGAGCGCGATAAGCTACTGTCGGAAGCTAATTCGTCAGTTTTTTCGAACCAATTTTATTTAGGCAAAGGACAAACACTTGTCTCTGCAAGTTTATCACCCAATGGCAAGCGTATGATTGTGGTGATTAAACCAGAAAGTAAATGGCGTGATGACTCGGATATTATGCCCAATTACATCACTCAAGATGCTGGTATTGAATCAGTGCCAGCGCGTCGTCGAGTCGCCGATGAAAAATCTTCGGGCTCGACAGTGATAATGCTTGAGCTCGATAAAAAAACACAGACTACACTCGCGTTTGAGACATTACCTGGGTTTGATGAAGATGTCTTAGCCAGTGTCAAAACTGAAAACTATGCCCGTGATGGAAAAACATATAAAAGTCAGACCGAACCTCGCGACATTAATTTAATGATGGATTGGGGCTGGGATCAGTCGGCGATTCAATGGAATGCCGCAGGTGATCAAGTTGCTGTCATGCTCGAAGCGTGGGATAACAAAGATCGTTGGATAGCCACCGTTGATTTTGAAAACAGCCAGTTTGTGACACAACACCGTTTACATGATGCGGCATGGGTTAACTATACCTATAACGATTTTGGTTGGTTAGCAGATAACACTACCTTGTATTATTTATCTGAAGAGTCTGGTTATAGTCATATTTACACTCGCTCGCTAGCAGGTCAGGTACAACAGCACACCCAAGGTCAATTTGTTGTCTCGAATCTTACTTTAGATACCAAGAATAACCGCCTAATTTATAAAGCTAATAAAAAGCATCCTGGTATTTATGAAGTGTACCAATTAGATTTAGCGAGCAAGACAAACACGGCTTTAACTGATTTAAATGGGATGACAGATTACCAGTTAAGTCCTGATGGTCAAAAGCTCTTGTTAACTCACTCAAAACTAGTCTCACCGCCTGAGTTATTCGTTGCAAATGCATTACCTAAAGCTGAGTTGACACAACTCACTGACACAGTGACTGAACAGTTTAAACAAACGCAACTAATTACCCCTAAAATAGTAGCGGTACCTTCAAGTAATACTGAGCAGCCGATTTATGCAAAAGTATATTATCCTGCAGACTATGTGCCTGGTGAACAAGGAAAAAATCGTAAAGCTGTTATTTTCAATCATGGTGCGGGCTACCTACAAAATTCACACTTAGGTTGGTCAGGGTATTTTAGAGAATTTATGTTCCACTCTTTACTTGCGAGCGAAGGCTATGTTGTGATGGACATGGATTATCGGGCTTCTAAAGGTTATGGGCGTGATTGGCGCACTGCGATTTATCGTCATATGGGCAAACCGGAAATTGAAGATTTAGCCGATGGTATCACTTGGATGGTTGAAAATGTGAATGTTAATAAAGACGCTGTCGGAACTTACGGGGGATCATACGGTGGATTTATGACCTTTATGGCGCTTATGACACGCCCTGAGCTTTTCCAAGCAGGGGCTGCACTTCGACCAGTGAGTGATTGGGCACATTATAATGCACCCTATACATCAAATATTTTGAATCATCCAGATGTCGATCCCATCGCGTATGAGCGAAGCTCACCTATTTATTTTGCTGAAGGCTTACAAGAACCCTTACTAATTAACGCGCCGATGGTTGATGACAACGTCTTCTTTCAAGATGTGGTACGTTTAGTACAACGGTTTATTGAACTTGAAAAAGAGGATTTCGAAACAGCAATTTATCCAGTAGAACCCCATGGATTCCGTCAACCTTCAGGTTGGTTAGATGAATACCGTCGTATCTATAAATTGTTTAAAGAAAACTTATAAGAGAATAAAAAACGCCACACTAATTGTGGCGTTTTTGTTTTTCCAAGAATGCATAAAACCAATAACAACTACCAGCAGCAGCACCTAATAAATGAGATTCAATGGCTACACGTGCGTTAATTAAATCACTGAGTTCTAAATTTGGGCCTTGGAAATGTTCGAAGATAATCTTTGCCCATACCCCAAAAAAAAGTAAATAACCCGAACGATGTCCTTTTTGGGTATCTATAATCGCTCCTATTAAAATTAAGCCATGTAACACGCCACTTAATCCCACATAAATTGCTGTTTGTGGATAGAAAACAAACAAACCTAAACTGATAAATAGAGCTAAAATAAACAACAAAAAGGCATAAAAAGCGGGTCGATAATATTCACCGTGCAGTGCCCAAATTAATACGATACCCACACTATTAAGTAGCAGATGATTCAAATTGGAATGGACAAAATGACCGCTCCACAGACGCCATAATTGGCCTTGTTCAATCAAGGATGTGTCGTATTGTAATACTGAACTGAGATCAGCAAAGTGTAAAAGCCCCGCAATAAAAAGTAATGTTAAAGGGCTAATTATGTAGTGGCGCTGGATAGGGAAGTTCGACATTTAACTTATATACTTATAATTATTTTGCTTATTGTGCCAAGTTAGTTTTAATATGCCAACAAGATAAAAAACAGACAGATACTAAATGCTTAGATTTTCATCCTTAATTATTGCCGCTTTCATTCCTTTTATCGCTATGTCGGCCTCTAATTTGCCAAGAGAAGACCGCGAGCCTGAAGCCAAAACAGGCTTTGAACTAAAAAAAGCGGTGCTAGGTCATAAATATATGGTCGTCGCAGCGAACCCATATGCAGCAAAAGCGGGGCAAGAAATATTAGCGAAAGGCGGTAGTGCGATTGATGCGGCAATTGCGATTCAAGCCGTATTGACGTTAGTCGAACCCCAGTCTTCAGGGATCGGTGGCGGAGCATTCTTAATGCACTTCGATAAGGCCAAAAATCAACTTATCACGTATGATGGTAGAGAAACAGCCCCCAGAGCTGCAACGTCCTCATTGTTTCTTGATGAGACAACTGGGCAACCTGTTTCGTGGATTAAAGCGGTGGTCGGTGGGCGCTCAGTCGGAGTCCCTGGAGTCGTGGCTGCAATGAGTAAAGCGCATCAACAACATGGTCATTTACCTTGGGCTGACTTATTTACACCGGCTATAACGCTTTCACAACAAGGGTTTATTGTTTCACCCCGATTAGAAAAACTGCTTAGCAAAAAATTTAACCCAGGAGTACATCAAATACCCGGGACAAAAGATTATTTTTTCCCCAATGGTCAAGCACTCGAAGCTGGTACAGTAAAGAAAAACCCACAACTCGCTCACTTTTATCAGCGTTTAGCAAAAGAAGGCGCGAAAGCCTTTTATTACGGTGATAATGCAGAAAAAATTGCAACTACAGTTCAAAACTCTGCGATTGCGCCAGGTGTATTAACGGTTCAAGATATAAATAGCTATCAAGCTAAAACCCGCCCTGCAGTCTGCTCACCGTATCACCAGTACAAAATTTGCTCTATGGGGCCGCCAAGTTCTGGAGGGGTTGCAGTATTACAGATATTAAAGCTACTTGAGCATAAGAATATCGGTCAATTTAGCGCAAACGATAAACAGGCTTTGCATTACTTTACCCAAGCTTCACGACTTGCTTTTGCTGATCGCGATGTCTATTTAGCTGATCCTGATTTTAATGACATTGATGTAAGCCAATTATTAACGCCTGACTATATTGCAAACAGAGCAAAACTAATCAGTGATCATGATATGGGCCATGCATCGGCAGGGGAACCGGCAATAAAATTAGCAAAAGTCTCTGATGATGCTTATGAACTTCCTTCGACCAGCCATTTTTCAGTTATTGACAGCAATGGGAATGCTGTGTCAATGACAACCTCTATTGAGATGGCTTTTGGTTCAACACTCATGGTAAATGGCTATTTATTAAACAATCAGTTAACCGATTTTGCACTTAGCCCAGAAAAGAATGGCCAGCCATTAATTAACCGTGTTGAGCCTAACAAACGCCCCAGAAGTTCGATGTCGCCAGTGATTGTATTCAATCAAGATGGTACTATTCGCTTAATTATAGGCTCACCCGGCGGGAGTCGAATTATCAATTATGTTGCTCAGACAATGATCGCAGTTCTCGATTGGCAATTACCTATTCAAGATGCCATTAATTTAGCCAAAATAACTAATCGTAATAAAGTTACCACTCTAGAAAAAGATTCTGAAATTGCTTCATTAAGCCACTGGTTTAAACAAAGGGGGCATTCGGTACGCATAGCGGACTTAAATTCTGGTTTACATGGTATCGAAATTATAAAGGGTCAATTATTTGGGGGGGCAGATCCCCGTCGAGAAGGGGTTGCTCTGTCTGAGTTAAACCATTAATTTTTAGAGCGGCATTGGCCGCTTTTTTAATGTGCTGTTATGGCTGTAATGAGAATGTTAAAAAGCAGATTAAATTAATTTTCAGTGGTCAGCTTAGACGCTTTTTGCTTGTAATTTTATGATTAACAGCAATAATTAGCGGTTATACTTTATAGTCGCAAATTTAACTTGCTTGAGATCAAATGAATAATAAAGATACCAATAATTTTCTATATATCCCGCATTCAGGTCCTAAACTGATCGAAACCCCTTTATTGAATAAAGGTAGTGCATTTACTAAACGCGAACGAGAGAGTTTTAATTTAGCTGGTTTGTTGCCACCAAGATTTGAAACCATTGAAGAACAAGTCAAACGTTGTTACCAACAGTACTCGAGTTTTACTGACAACCTTAATAAACATATTTATTTACGTGCAATTCAAGATAACAATGAAACCTTGTATTACCGCTTAGTTCGTGATCATCTAGAAGAAATGATGCCGATTATTTATACGCCAACCGTTGGTGATGCGTGTGAGCAATTTTCAGATATCTATCGTAGTGCGCGTGGACTCTTCATTTCTTATGAAGATCGTCATAATATTGATGATATTTTACGAAATGCTACTAAAGGCAAAGTAAAAGTCATCGTTGTGACTGACGGCGAACGCATTTTAGGCCTAGGAGATCAAGGGATTGGCGGAATGGGGATCCCAATCGGTAAATTAGCTCTTTATACTGTGTGTGGCGGGATAAGTCCTGCTTACACATTACCTATGATGTTAGATGTAGGCACTAATAATGAAAAGCTTCTTAATGATCAAATGTATATGGGTGCGCGTCATAAACGTATCAGCCAAGAAGAGTATGATGAATTTTTAGACCTTTTCATTAATGCAGTCAAACGTCGATGGCCTAATGTTCTACTACAATTTGAAGACTTTGCACAACCCAATGCAATGCCTTTATTAAAACGTTACCGCAATGATATTTGTAGTTTTAATGATGATATTCAAGGTACTGCAGCAATCACCGTAGGCTCTTTACTTGCGGCCTGTCGTGTTAAAGGACAAAAGCTGTCTGATCAAAAAGTAGTCTTTGTTGGAGCAGGCTCAGCAGGATGTGGTATTGCAGAGCAAATCATTAGCCAAATGGTTTTTGAAGGCGCAACTGATGAACAAGCGCGAAGTCAAATTTTTATGGTCGACCGTTTTGGTTTATTAACTGATGGGATGGCAGGACTGCGTGATTTCCAGCAGGCATTAACACATAAACCCGAGCAACTCGAAGATTGGACCTACAGTGGCGAGTATGCTTCATTATTAGATGTGATGCATTGTGCCAAGCCACAGATTTTAATTGGCGTATCAGGGCAACCTGGTTTATTTACTGAGCAAGTTATTCGTGCAATGCACCAAGGTTGTGAAAAGCCAATTATTTTTCCATTGAGCAATCCTTCAAAACAAGTAGAAGCAGTGCCTCAGGATGTGATTAATTGGACACAAGGTCAGGCAATAGTTGCAACGGGGAGTCCATTTGAGCCTGCAGTGTTTGAAGGTCAAACGTTCCCAATCCCACAGTGTAATAATAGTTATATTTTCCCTGGAATTGGGTTAGGTGTGATTGCGTCAAAAGCGAAAATCATAACTGACGAAATGTTAATGGTCTCAAGTGAAACGTTAGCTGCTTCATCACCTCTTGCAAATACAGGAAAAGGAAGTCTCTTACCAGCTTTGACTAAAATAGAAGAATTAAGTAAAGAGATTGCTTTTGCCGTGGCTAAAAAAGCAATCGAGCAGGGGGTTGCACTAGAAATATCTGATGAGGCAATTTGGGCTGCGATTAATCGTAATTACTGGATGCCAACTTATCGCGATTATAAGCGTGTCAGTATTTAATAATTGAAAACGCCGCTAGAAGCGGCGTTTTTTTTGACTCTTTAAAATCTGATTTTAAATTTTAACTTCAGTTACTTTCTTATAGCCTTCTGAAGTTAGTTCGTCATTTACGCAATTAAGTACGTATGTTTTTAATTCTTCAGTTGCAATGTCGTCTTCTTTTGCCCAGTTTAAACACATTTCAGTAAAATCTTTAACTAGCTCTTTTGGTGCTTCTGGTAACGTATCTTCAGCGAAAACAGACGATGAAGACAAAGCAAGTAAGATGGCTAAAATAGAGTGTTTCATTCTTTTTCCTAAAAAAATTAATTGAGCAAACACACTGTGTGTTTGTAAGGTATTTTTAAAATAAAACTTGTTCGAATAACAGTGAATTAAATTTATCGTCAAGGTGAAAAAACTGAACGTCAATGTGAATCTCAACGTATAGCTCGTGTCTTGTTTGTAAATGACAGCTCTATGTTCTAAACCTAAAGAGTGACTTTAAAAAGGAGCACATTATGCCAACAACCAATGCGTTAGATAAAAACACCGAGTTTGCACGTTGTTTAGCGTGTAATAAAGTAAGTACTTTTTCTGCCTTCCATTGGCTTGCACTTGCGTTTAAAGATATGACGCAAGCGCCAATTTTGAGTCTTGTATACGGATTGATTTTTACCGTCATTCCCGTTGCAATCGTCTACTCAGTTGTTTTTTCAGGAACCTACCTCGTTATTTTACCAGCAACAGTTGCATTTGCTTTGATAGGACCGGCTTTTGCCGTTGGCCTCTATGATGTTGCTTGGGAGCTTGAAAAAGGACACACGCCAACTTTATCTCACTCGCTCAAGTCAATGTTTCGTAATCCAGTAGGAGAGTGGGGTTTTGCTATTTTATTGATGGTTATAATGATTGTTTGGATGCGCTTGGCTGCATTAGTTCATGCGCTTTATCCAAGTTATGCAAACCCAACTTTTGAAGAGTTATCCGCATTTTTAACCTTAGGATCGATAATTGGTGGAATTTTATTAGTATCAGTGTTTTCTATTTCTGCCTTTACACCACAAATCATGATGGAACGTCGCGTTGATATTATGACAGCTGTGGTATCGTCAATTCATGCAGTGAAAGTCAATTTTTCTGCAATGTTAGTTTGGTCTATCTGTATATTTGTTTTTATCGCTTTGGGATTTGCAACAGGCGCAGCTGGTTTCATAGTTATTATGCCTTTACTAAGTTACGCCAGCTGGCATGCATATATAGCAATAATAAAAACTAAAAAACCACGTGGTTATGAATAAAGTGTCATTAAACAAAAGGCTAATTGATATTACGTTAGTTAGCCTTTTTTCAATAATACAGAAGTAGTGTCAGGCTCATCTTCATCATTGTGTTCTTGAGCGATGATATAGGATTGAGATATTTAACAGGATACAGAAAAGACTCAAATTAACTTATTACGAAGTTCTGATTAGCTGTGCTTAAAACTGTAAAGTTTCGAAATGTTAAAAGAGCGCAATGGCAATGAACGTATGTGATGTTTTGTTAAGTAAAATACAACGCCAAAGCATGAGCTATGCGATTTTAAACTCAGTACTTTATAGATTTCCAAGGCGTTATATGGGTCATCAATTTATTTTATCCTATTGTGGGATAGGAATTAGTTGAGGTGCTCGTTTCTAATGAGTAAAACGCTGTTAATTGGGTTAAAGTTTTTTATTTGTTTAATCGTAGTATTAGAAAGTTAGTTCTAGAAAAGAGAATAAATATTAGTTTAGGTAGGTATTAATTGCTTAAACAAACAGTCAATTTAACATAACATTAATTATAGGTTATTATGTGTGTTTTTGATACTGATGGTTAGGCTTTTTAATTTTTAAATAATCCGACAGCCTCTAATGTCCAATACTAGACGGTATCGGACATTTTAGGGTTTTTAGACCATACAAAATTATACCCAGCCAGAAAGATTTCTTTGCTAAATATTATTAAAAATAAATTAAACCAATTTGGTGATTGGCAAACACGGATTAACTCTTTATTCTAATTTACAAACAGTATGATTGTATTTAGGAAATTCATGAGTTCATTAATTGATGACGTGATTATTAACCTATCCAAAGTGATAATTGGTAAAGAAAAACAAATAAAATTAGCGTTAACGTGCTTATTAGCCCGTGGTCATCTATTAATTGAAGACTTACCTGGGATGGGAAAAACAACACTTTCGCATGCGTTAGCCTCATCATTAAATTTAAGTTATCAGCGCATTCAATTTACGAGCGATTTATTACCAGCAGATATTATTGGTTCTTCTATTTTTGATTTGACCGATAAAACATTCAGCTTTCATCCTGGGCCGTTATTCAACCAAGTTATTTTAGCTGATGAGATAAATCGAGCCGGTCCAAAAACACAAAGTGCATTACTTGAAGCTATGGAAGAACGTCAAGTGAGTATTGATGGCCATAGTTATTCGTTACCCAGCCCATTTTTTGTCATTGCGACACAAAACCCTATCTATCAAGCTGGTACATTTCCACTTCCAGAGTCTCAATTAGATCGTTTTTTAATGAAAATATCTCTTGGATATCCAGATATCGCTGCAGAAAGGCAAATTTTATTAGGCCAAAATGTTGCCATAGAAAATCTGGCACATAACCTAGAAAAAGATCAGTTTGAACAAATACAATCAGAAGTATCTGAAATTACTGTTGCGAGTCCTGTAATCGATTATATTCTTGCGATTGTTAATTACACCCGTGAACCTGGCCGATTTGCAATGCCACTTTCTCCTCGAGCCAGTCTTGCGCTAGTCAATGCGGGTAAAGCTTGGGCGTATATTCATCACCGTGATTATGTCACTCCAGATGATATCCAAGCCATATTGCCCAGTGTGGTTCAACATCGATTGAGTTTAAATAGTCACCAACATGATTTGCAGCTAATAGATCAAATCTTGGCTGACGTTTCTGTGCCTTTATAAAGATGATTCAGCGCGTCAAGAGCGTGATTGAAGCTCGAATCAATCAGCAGTTAGTTAAAAGACAGCATCACCTAAAAAAACTCATCCTTAAGCATAAAAATGTCTACGTGCTCCCTTCCCGCTTGGGTTTGGCATTTTTATGTTTTGCTGTTTTAGTTTTTTTATTAGGTAGTAATTATCAAAATAACATGATCATTATGACAAGTTATTTATTACTCTCTTTGTTATTAGTGTCAGTGATACAAGGGTATTTGAATTTATCAAACACCGAAATTGAGTATATAAAGTGTCAACCGGGTGATGTTCAGGCAGGCTTTGAATTATTTATTTCAATTAAAAACATTCGCTCAGCGCAACGAATTCAGTTCGATGGCCAGTGGTTAAAGCAACGAGAGCCCATTGATTGCTCTCGTATTGCACAAACAGTCCACTTGTCATTTTCGCCCTCTAAACGAGGTCTGTACGCCCTACCAAGAATTAAAATAAGCAGTAGTTATCCATTTGGTTTAATAACTATTTGGAGTTATCTCGTCTATCAAGATACGACTTTTATTCATCCTAATCAACGAACGTTAATGAACTACTCTCCTGCTTACGACCTTCCTGATGAGGGGGAGCACATGAGCCAATTGAAAGGGACAGATGATTTTGATGGGATCAAAACATATCAAAAAGGGGATAGTTTTTCACGTATCTCTTGGAAGCATTATGCGAAACAGCATGAACTGGTGAGTAAGCAGTTTAATCAATTGAGTAATGGCCAAATTATGTTTGATTTTTCTACCTTACCAGATGAGTTTGAAACACGCTTAGAATACCTAGCGTATTTGTTACAACAAGCCCATCATGATGAATTGACCTATGGCTTAAAACTGCCTAAGGTTCAGATCGCCCCAAACACTGGTTTAGCACATTTATCCGTATGTCTAAAAGCATTGAGTGAGGCCTGAGGTGAAATTCAATACCGCGGTTTTACAATCAATTATTGTTTTTGCGATCAGCCTAATATTGGCAAAATTCTTATCTACAATGTTAATTGCACTCATTTTACTGATTGCATTATGGGGATTGGCTTCAGCACTTGAACAAATACCTCGACCGAGTACGACTGCCGGTAACCTTTTGGCCATTGCAACTAGTTTTGTCTTATTTGTTGATGTTGGCCTAAAAGATACTGTTAATTTATTTGTGTCGATGCTTTTGGTATCGGTTGCTTTAAAGCAACTCATAGCAACCAGTAATAAACACCTTAAAATTATTGCTTTAGTACACACTTTTTTGATCGCCAGTGTATTTTTATACCAGCAAAATTTAATGTTTTCGTTAGTCAGTCTATTACTCATTATATTAGAGTTAGCGGCGCTGAATATGCTTGGCAGAACAGATGTTAAACTGGTCAAATCTCTAAGATTGGCTTTTATCAGTGTTGTTTCCTGTTTACCTATAACTTTATTATGCTTTTTATTAATTCCAAAACTCCCTTCTTTTTGGGCACTTCCAGGACCAAACACAGCGACAACGGGTTTAAATGAAACGGTCAACCCATTTGATATTGCAAAATTATCTCAATCAGCGGATTTAGTTTTTCGGGTGACTTTTGGTGATGCTGTACCCGCGAATCCCATGTATTGGCGTGCCATGATCCACGAAAAATATTCAGATCGCGGATGGACGCTAATGGAGCATACGTTTAAAAAGCAATCTCAGACATCCCCTATCGAAACTGATACTTTACGCTATGAGATTATTGCCGAAAAATCATCGTTACCTTGGTTGTTTGCCCTAGATTACGGTTATTCAACTTCTGCAGGTATTGTTAATCGTTACGATGGTCTGTTGGCCAGATCAAGTAATTTATCGCAAACCATCAAATATCAAGCGAATAGTCGCCCTTTAATAGATGGTTTACCCTCACTCAATTCATGGAGTCGCACGATTAATTTAAGCATTAATCGACTCGATAATAATAAAAGTCAGTTACTTGCAAAACAACTGAAACAACAAGCAAGAGACGATGCACATTTTTATCAATTGTTGATGAACCATTTCTCATCTGAAGGATTTGTATATACGTTAAGCCCTCCAGCATTAAGAGGATTAGATACCATTGACCAGTTTATGAATGATTCGAAACAGGGGTTTTGCGGCCATTATGCAAGCAGCGCAGCTTTTATTTTTAGAAGCGCGGGGATCCCTGCTCGCGTAGTTTCTGGTTATTTAGGCGCAGAGCAAGTAGAAGGTGGTTATTATAATATTTATCAGTACGATGCGCATGCGTGGACAGAAGTGTGGTTAGCTGGAAAAGGCTGGACGATTTTTGATGCTACAGCGGTTATCGCTCCGGATAGAATGTTAGGCTCTTTGTCTCAAAGTGAAAGCCAACGTGACGCTTTTATTACTAATCTTGAAATGAGCTGGCTCAGCATACAACATTACCCAATGATTAATTGGCTTAGAACTAATATCGACCAATTGGATTTCATGTGGACTACATGGGTACTTGGTTATGATAACTCAACACAAGCATCTTTTTTAAAGCAAACCTTGGGAGATGTGTCTGCGTTGACAATTGCATTGAGTGTTTTAGGTGTGATTGCTTTAGTATTTGCCGCATATTTTGGCTTAATACTTTGGCAAAACCGGCCAACGTATTCGAGTCCGCTTGCAAAAGAGTACCATCAGTTACAGCAGTGGGCCCACCTGAATGCGACGCCTATTGAAGTTGAAGACTTATCAGTAAATGGTACTACGCCATTAAAAAAAATGTCTTTAATTAGTGAGCAACACCCAGACAAGCAAGTATATATTAAAGAGTTTGCAGCCCTTTACTCAACAGTACGCTACCAAAAGCAGTGTATGAGTAAAGCAGAGCAAAACAGAGTAACTAAATTAATAAAAATGATAACTAGAAATAAGAGATCTATATGAATGCTGTAATTATTGGCGTTATTTTAATGCTAGCCTTAAGCCTATTTAGGATTAATGTAATTGTTGCGATGACCCTTAGCGCGCTAACTGCCGGGCTTATCTCAGGAATGAGTTTAGTCGAGACATTAAACGCTTTTAATAGCGGGTTGTCGGGTGGTGCTGAAATTGCGCTGAGCTATGCAATGCTCGGTGCATTTGCGGTTGCAATATCGAAATCAGGATTAACCCAAATATTGGCAGAAAAACTATTAGCGAATGTAAACAAGCACGATAATGCCCATGAAAAACGTAGCTTAAGTTATGTCATTTTGGCGGTGATATTATTCTGCTCGGTAGCGTCACAAAACATCATCCCCGTTCATATTGCTTTTATTCCAATCTTGATCCCCCCTATTTTAGTCATTTTAAATAAATTAGCGTTAGACCGACGAGCCATAGCCTGTGTGCTGACGTTTGGTTTAGCGACTTCTTATATGGTATTGCCATATGGTTTTGGTGGTATTTACCTATACAGTATTTTACATAAAAACTTAACAGATAACGGCTTGGAAATTGTCAATACGGCGGTGCCTCAGGCGATGATTATTCCTGCCATCGGTATGGTTATTGGCTTATTAATCGCTTTATTTTTTACTTATCGCCATAAAAGACAGTATGAAAAAAGCCCTATTAAAGAAGCTACGCACAAAAAAGTCGAGAACAAACAGAAAGTTTTATCTATCGGCTTACTAGCTGTAAGCCTTTCATTGCTAGCTCAAAACTTAAGTGGTTCAATGATTTTAGGTGGGTTAACGGGTGTAGTTGTGTTTACTTTATTTGGTGCCGTTAAATGGCAAGAAAGTAATGATTTATTTAGTAAAGGTGTCGCTATGATGGCGCTCATTGGCTTTATCATGATTTCAGCACAGGGATTCTCGGAAGTAATCAAACAAACAGGCGATGTTGCTGTATTAGTTGATGGTGCTGTCGCTATTATTGGCGATAACAAACCACTCGCAGCAGCCTTGATTCTAATGGTTGGTTTATTGATCACTATGGGAATTGGTAGTTCGTTCTCAACCGTGCCGATCATTGCTACGCTGTTCGTGCCATTATGTATTGAATTAAATTTCTCAGTAATGGCGACGGCTGCACTCGTTGGCACAGCTGGCGCTCTTGGAGATGCGGGCTCTCCTGCATCAGATTCGACCTTAGGGCCAACATCAGGCTTAAATGCTGATGGCCAGCATGATCATATTTGGGACTCAGTTGTTCCCACTTTTATACACTTTAATATTCCACTGATCATCTTTGGCTGGATAGCTGCGATGGTGCTTTGAATAGCATGGTGCTTCATATTAAAAAACCGCCCAATTGGGCGGTTTCTTTATTTAAATCCGTTAAACATTCGTTCGCAAACAACTGGGGTTGGTTTATGATCATCATCGACCGCAACAAAGGTAAAGCTTCCTGATATCGCTTGGTGTTTATCATCTTTGTGCATGGTTTCAAGGTAAATATCAACTTGGATGCGCAGACTTGTGTTTCCGACATGGACAACTTTGGCAATTAACTCAGCAAAGGTCCCAGCAGGAATTGCTTCTTTAAAATCGACGCGATCTGATGAAATTGTCACTAATGGTTTACGACAAAATCGCGTCGCTGCAATAAAGGCCGCTTCATCCATCCAGGCTAATGCATCACCACCGAACAAGGTATTATGATGATTAGTCCGACTAGGAAAAACTGTTTTGGTAATTTTAGTCAACGACTCTTCAATCCGTTGGGCGATTATTTGATCTCTATTTTCTTGTGTTTGAACTGTCATTTATGGTTTATTCGCTAAGGTATCAATCATTAAAAGTTGTGGATCTAGGCGCTCTTGTCGCCAGTTAAAACGCCAATCTAAATGCGGGCCAGTCACCCTGCCGGTTGCACCAATTTCAGCAATTTTGCTACCCTGATCCACCTCTTGGCCCTTTTGTACATCGAGTTTATGTAGGTGGATATAAGTTGAGGTAATGCCGTGGCCATGATCGAGGATTAACGTTCCGCCTGAATAGTATAAATCAGCTTCGGCAAAAACAACCTTGCCTGGTAACGGGGCATAAACGGGAGTGCCCGTTTTATTCGCAATGTCTAAGCCAAAATGAGGTCGTCTAGGCTCACCATTAAAGTATCGTTGACTGCCATACACACCCGATATTCGACCTTGTGCTGGTCTCAGTACCGGACTTAAAAAGTCAGTGCGACTCGACAGAATATTACGAGCTTCACGCACTGCGCGAGCTTCTTGTGAAATACGCTTAGATACAGATTCAGGAGGCGAGACATACTTTTTTGCCACTCCTGTTATTTTATCGATATTATACGTTCTGGCAGTAATCAAAAATGATTCGCTGTGAGACTTCCCTGCTTTGTCTTGCCATTGTAAAGTGTGTTTGAGCTGGCTATCTCGGCCAAAACCAAATACAAAGGTACCATTTTGTGTCAGTTTGAGCGCACTGCCATTTAATTTAACCTGTTTAGCATCAGGTAATTGGCCTGTTACTAACCCACCTTGTGTCAGTTGTCCTTTTAGCTCAAGTGCGTTACTCGAGAACGCCCAGCAAAGTAAACTGACAAGCAACATTCCTTGTTTAAGCATAAGCAATTGATCCTTTTGCAACCCCTTCATATGCGACGACCTTGAAGTCACTGTTTGGGTTGTTGCTCTTGAGCGTATTGGCAAGATAATCAGCGATGCATTCAACCGTGGTATCACATGGCAAAGTATGGGTGACAGATTGCTCGATTGAAAGCTCAAAGTATCCTTGTGGCGCCGTATAAGCACAGCAGAGGTGCGAAGGAGAAGACTCGATAAACTTGAGTTCACTAGGCTGTATAATATCTTCTTGGCTGACTAAATAAATATCTTCAAATGCTTCTGCCCACTGTTTTTGTAAGCGCGGGCTCTTCATACCGTTTTCAAAAATTTCAATTTTAGAGCGGTGCCCGTGCACAATGCGTTGACAGTTACCATCATGTTTTTTCAAACCATGACTGTAATGGTAATAAAAGCTATCTATATTTTCAGGTCGGAGATTGATTTCGATTTTGTCGATATTATTCGGTAGCAATGGGAGTATTGTATTGATCAAAAAGTCAGTTACACTTTGCTGATTGATTTCATCAGTCTCAATCGGGCAATAGGCTTGTGCGGGGCAACTCATGGCCAAGCGTTTATTATCAGCATAAATAAAAGTGACGTTTGTTTGTTCACCTTGATTTTCAAGCACCACGTTTTTGGTCATCGGTAACGCTAATTTATGATCGATATGATCATCAATAATTCTCTTAACTTGTTTTTTCACTAACGCAAAATCTAACACCATCGATTCTTCGTTTAGGCTGCCATGTAAGGTTAAATCAACAATCCAACTTTCACCTACCGCGCCTCGTTGATGACAAAGATAAGAAAAATCAATTACCGTGAGATCGTTCACAAAAAGGATCATATTTATGCGTTATCCTATAAAAAAATACTCGGACATTATAAAGATTTATTCTTAAAAAAGCACAGTATGCCTACATGTTTGTGATTTTTTACTAAAAAAGAATGATTAATTAACTGTTCGGAGTTGTTTAGCTTACATCTGTTCGCTAAAGTAACGGCAATTTTTACGCAAAGTAGAAGAATATGACTCAAAAAAATAGTTTTACAAAAGAAGAATTAGTTGCGTGCGGACGCGGTGAAATGTTCGGTGAAGGCAATTGTCGTTTACCAAGTGATAATATGTTGATGATGGATCGCATCATTTCAATTACTGAAGACGGCGGCGAACACGGCAAAGGCCAAATTGTTGCTGAGCTTGATATCAATCCAGATTTATGGTTTTTTGATTGCCATTTTAAAGGTGATCCTGTGATGCCTGGGTGTTTAGGATTAGATGCTATGTGGCAATTAGTTGGGTTTTTCCTTGGTTGGTCAGGTGGCCCAGGCTTAGGCCGCGCGCTTGGTGTAGGTGAAGTGAAGTTTACTGGCCAAATTTTGCCAACAGCAAAAAAGGTAACGTATCGTCTTGATATGAAACGCGTTATCAAACGTAAATTATTCATGGGAATGGCTGATGGCACTGTTGAAGTTGACGGGCGCGTGATTTACGAAGCTAAAGATTTAAAAGTGGGTTTATTTCAAGATACAAGTAGCTTCTAAACGACGCAAAACAGACCCACTAAAAAACGCCCTTTTGGGCGTTTTTGTTTTAAATTTTGTACATGTTACGATTTTCGATGGCCTCTCGCCATCCTCCGAGCCAATGAGATCTAGGATCTAAATTTTCGTATGGACACATTTCTTTTGAGCGTCCAGCTAATCCCGCTTTAAAACCTTGAGCATGAGCTCTTTCAAGACGATCTCTCTTTTGTCTCTTCATAGGTAACGTCCTCACCTTATTATTAATTTTGAACTGTGTGACTAAATCACGTTTTAACAAATAATTAATTGAATCGTTATATTACTGTCAGAAAACAGGGTTAAAATATAATGATAAATAAATAAGAAATACGTTTAAGCAAATGTAGCCATCGCTACAAAATAATTAGAGTTCCATTTTGTGTAAAAGTTCAGAGGAAGGGTAAGTGCCTTCCTCCACTCAAAGATAACGAGAGCCTTATCAGAGATCAATAGCCTTTTTTGCGTTATTTTTGGGCAAAATCTATCTTCTATTCAATTTCAGTCAATTAGAAAAATTCAAAACTAAAATATTCTAAAAACAAATTTATCATGCCTATTTAGTCTTTAAAGCTGGCTAAGTACTTGCTTTGGATTACGCGGATAAAAATGGTCAGTTTGTTTACTGACCAAATCAAATTGTCGTGTATTTTTGTAAGGTAATTTCATAAAGCCAGCGACCCCAAAATCTGTAATAGTGGCGATACTGGCCATGATTTTTTGCAAAATTGAATTAAATAATTGCTCTTTACTGGGATCTAACAAGCGATAGTAATGATGCACTTTGAGCCGGTCAGGTAATGATTCTACAATGATACAACCGGTATGATGGATTTGGTTCAAAGCAAAAACCCCCTTTAAGACCTCTTTAGGTAATGTGAGTTGTTCATCAGGATCTTTGCCATCTTCAAAATAAGAATGCGGTCGAGTGAGTTCTGTAGCGGTAACGTTCATTACTTGATATTGAATTTTTGGTAAGACGTCAAACTCAAGTTTACCGAGATTATTGCGAGGCAGTTGAATGGTGGTTCGTGCGTCAAATAAACAACATTTGAATAAGCCTTTTTGCACAATGCCCTGCGCCAGTTTGACACAGTTATTCACCGCATCAGTAAAGGCTTTTTTTAAGCTGATGTCATGTAAAATTAAACTCGATTCAATAAATAATTGCGCTTCTTTCCAGTGAAAACTTAAGCCACCTACTACAGGGTATTTAGCTAAACGGCTTATTGAAGCCAAAAATGCTTTTTCTGTATCGCCCATATCAATTAAAAACTCTCGGTAGTAGCGATCGAGTTGTGCATCATTGACATCTTGCAGCACTAAACTGGCATCTGCTTGGCGAAGAAAAGACTTTCTTGAACTGTAAACAACTGTGTCGGGTTTGTTTGCTGTCTCAGAATGCCAAAATGGGATAGCGTTTTTCGTTTCTTTTTGAGGCAAAACTGGCAGGTATGCTTTGGCCATCGTGGGCATATTTCGGATAAAATAATCGCCCGCGCCAGCGCGTATCGCCTTATCTTTTGACAACATACCATCAATGACCTTAGCCAACTCTTGTGGTAAGCCTAAACTAGAAGCAGGTATAACGATATTACCAAAACGGCAAGATTGCGCAGAAGCCAATGCATACAAGGTCGATGCCACGCCTTGCTCATCGAAACGGGGAGAAGACTTTAAACCAGCCATTTGTTCATCTCCGATAAAATACACATCGCCCATTCTGGCATTACTGTGCTGAAGATCATGAGACATTAAGTCCATGATGTTCGAGGCTATTGGATTTCCATGGCCGTCCTCTTGCGCGTAGACTGATGAACCCCAATCGACTAACGAGAGTTGTTTTGTCTCATCATCCCAAACTAAGTTTGATGGTTTGATATCACCGTGCACCATGGGCGATAATGACATCCCCACTTTATGATTGCGCAAATCGAGTAACATACTGTGTAGTTTTAGTGCTAATGCCGTTATAAACTGGGGTGTCAATCGACCATGTTTGAGCGAAAACTTTTCAAGATCTTCACCGGGAGCACGGGCCATCATTAAGATCCCTTGCTTTTTTATCCGTTCAAAAGCATAAAAGCGTGGTACAAGTGGGTTGTCGATTTGTGACAACATATAAGCTTCATCTTCGAGGCGATCACGAACCGCTTGCGCAAGGGTGATCCGTGAAAACTTAAATACCCATTGTTCGCCTTTGTGGTCGGTACCTGAAAATACAAAACCAAATGCCCCAGAGCCTATCATTTCAACATGATCATAACCCAGTAGGCTAAGCTGTTTTTGACAAATTTTAAGCCATTGTTTGTGCTTTTTGGCATCATGGTGAGATAACAAATAAATAGATTGTTCTTCATTAATATAAAAATTATGAATAGTTTTGTTATCTGGCATGGTTTACTCGTTACAAATCAATAAAAAAGGCAGCTAAGCTGCCTGATTGTATAACACTTTTTATCACAAATTCATTTTATAAACGAATGCCGCCGTCGATTTCGACCACACGACCCGTGAAAAAGTCGTTTTCAAAAATATATTGTGCTGTATGAGCTATTTCATCAGCTTCGCCAAATCGACCAACCGGTTTCATGGCAATCATACGCTCTTTTGCTTCAGGTTTCATGGCATCTGTCATTGCCGTGCGAATAACACCAGGAGCGATAGCCCCGACACGAATTCCAAATCGGCCTAATTCTCGAGCCCAAGTAGTGGTCATAGCGACCACTCCAGCTTTTGAAGCTGAATAATTGGTTTGCCCCATATTGCCAGAACGAGCAACACTCGACATATTGATAATCACGCCACCACTGCCATTTTCAATCATGTGGTGCGCGGCTTCACGTCCACATAAAAAGACGCCCGTTAAATTGACATCAATGACGGATTGAAATTGTTCCAGCGACATTTTACTGACGACTTTGCCTTCTTTAGCCTTGATGAACATGCCATCACGTAAAATACCTGCATTATTAATTAATCCATCTAGGCCATTAAAGTCAGCATTAATTTTGGCAAAGGTTGTTTCCACATCAGTTTCTTGACTTACGTTAGCTACATAGGTTTCAACGCGTGTATTAAACTGCTGGAGTAACTGCTTAGCCTGAGTTAATGCCGTTTGCTGCATATCCACTAACGCTAAGTTTGCTCCAAGGCGCGCTAATCGTTCAGCCATGGCTAAACCTAATCCTTGAGCGCCACCTGTGATCACGATGGTTTTGTTCGTTAATTCCATGGTGAATTACCCTTGTTTAGAAAATAATTTAAAAATAGATGAAAAGTCTTGGTCGCCCATCCCCTGATTTTGCATCAGGTTATACATATTTTTAGCCAAAGAACCCATAGGTGTGGCTGATTGACTTTGGCCAGCAGCCTCCATGGCTAAACCTAAATCCTTCGCCATTAAATCAACCATAAAGCCACCTTGGTAATTATTCGATGAAGGAACATTGGGCAGGACATCCGGGCATGGATTATACAATTCTAATGTCCAGTTACGGCCAGAACTCTGTAACATGATTTCTGATAATACTGCCGGATCTAGCCCATTATCAATGCCCATTTGTAACGCTTCACTGGTGCCTGCCATCAAAATACTGAGCAACATGTTATTACAAATTTTAGCGACTTGGCCTGCTCCCGTGTCTCCGGCATGGAAAATATTCTTCCCCATGTCTACAAGAATTGATTTGGCGCGATTAAAGTTTGTTTCAGATCCTCCGACAATAAAAGTTAAAGTCCCATTCGTCGCCCCTGCGACACCACCTGATACAGGGGCATCAACAAACCCGATACCTGCAGCTGATAAATGCGCACCAACTGTTTTGGCTGATTCTGCATCTATGGTACTACAATCAATCACTAAACTGTCTTTAGACAAATGGTTAATCAAACCTGTTTCACCAAGGTATACACCTTTAACATGCTTACCAGCCGGTAACATGCTGATAGTCATATCTTGGTCGATAGCACATTGACTAATATCTGTGGCGACTTGGGCACCTAATTCTCGCAGTGTATTTAATGCCGATTCAGATAAATCAAACACGGTGACTTGGTGACCCGCTTTAATCAAATTAGCAGCCATTGGGCTGCCCATATTACCTAAACCAATAAAACCAATATTTGCCATTGTCATTATTCCTTTCCAAGTGACGATAAAGGGTGAGAGTCAGGTGTCCAAGGAGATTGGAAAAATTCCTCAATAACCTGAAGTGGAACAGCACAAATATCGTGATAACGCCAATTTGGCTTCCCATCTTTATCAATTAGTAGTGCCCGAACGCCTTCTTCGAATTCACCAAATTGACCACATTTGACTGATAATCCCAACTCCATTTTAAAACAGTCAACCAAAGACATATTTTTGGCCCGTTCGAGCTGTTGTTCGATAAGACAAATACTGAGTGGGCTGCCGTGCTTTAGACCTTTGATTGCTTTTGTTAGCCAAGCATTCGGCGTTTCTAAATTGTGCAAATATGCTATTTTCTCATCCAGTGTAGAATGCTCAAACACACGTTTTATGTCACTCAGATTGGCTTTGATATTTGATGCTGGCGGCTTGCCTGATTGTTTTTGAAGACCGAGCAGAACAGCGTCGAGCTTTTGGTGATTGAGCGCAACCGTTTGCCCCCATTTAGTAATTATTAACTCTTCTAAAAGAGTCTGCTTAAGATCAGATTTGACGTAATAGTCCGCAAGTTTGACATATTTTGCATCTTCAGCATTGATAGAAGCACCCGTTAACCCTAAAAATAAACCCAGATTATCAGGCATTTTATTAAGGAAATAACTACCGCCGACATCAGGGTATAAGCCGATGGTAATTTCTGGCATCGCTATGCGTGATGATTCGGTGACAACGCGATGACTTGCTCCTGCCATCAATCCCAATCCCCCACCCATAATAATGCCATGGCCCCATAATAAAATGGGTTTTTCAAAACGATGAATCAAATAATCAAGTTGATACTCAGCGGTAAAGAAATCTTCGATGTATTGAGGGTTATGTTGATCTTTCATCGCATTGTACAAGCTAACCACATCGCCCCCCGCACAAAATGCTTTTTCGCCGGCCCCTTGAAGAATGACCATAGAAATGGATTTATCATCTTGCCAGGCTTGAAGCTGCGGAGTAAGTAACGTGACCATATCTTTATTTAAGGCATTGAGTGCTTTTTCACAATTAAGTGTGGCGATCCCAATTTTTTGATCCGTTACAGTATCGAGCTCTCTAAATAATACCGCACTCATTAGCCGTTTACCCATTTTGGCGCACGCTTTTCTAAAAAGGCATTCACGCCTTCTTTTTGATCTTGGCTATCGAATAATGTGACAAATAACTCTCGCTCTAATGGTAAGGCACTGTTAATTGTTCCAACCCGGCCTTTTTGGATTAATGCTTTACAAGCAGTGACCGCAACAGGACTTTGTTGTTCTACATTTGTGGCAAGTTCAAGCGCTTTTTCTAAAGCTTGTCCCTGTTCTACGACTTCTTCGACCAAACCTATGGCATGTGCTTTGTCTGCTTTCAATCGTTCGCCACACAAGATCATCCGTTTTGCCCAACCTTCACCCACAAGCCAAGCGAGATTTTGTGTGCCACCTGCACAGGGTAATAAACCTACTTTTGCTTCAGGCAATGCCATCTGCGCTTGCTGTTCAGCGATGCGAATATCACATGCCAGTGCGACCTCTAGGCCACCACCCATTGCAAAACCATTAATGGCAGCAATCGAGACTCCCCGAAAATCAGACAAAGTTTCAAATGCTTCACCAAACACGCGTGACATATCAGCAGCGATACCTTTATCACCCGAAGCAAACACATTTAAATCCGCCCCTGCAGAGAAAAATTTTTCGCCCTCTCCAGTGATGATCAATGAATAAATTGATTTATCTGCGTTTAATTCAAGCACAATATTTTTAAGGCTAGCTAACGTGTCACGAGTCCAAGTATTAGCTGGCGGGTTTGACATGGTTAACAAAGCAATCGAACCACGTTTTTCAACTTTAATTTGAGCTGTCATCATCTTTCCTTATAGTATGTCGCCTGCGCCTTGCGCGAGTAATCTTCTGCCGACAATCAAACGCATAATTTCGTTTGTGCCTTCTAATATTTGGTGAACACGAACATCACGCAAATGTCTTTCTAATGGATACTCTTTGATATAACCATATCCGCCGTGGATTTGCAGCGCATCATCACAGACTTTAAAGCCAACATCGGTGGCAAAACGTTTTGCCATTGCACAATAAGCTGTTTTTTCTGGGTCATTATTATCGAGTTTGAACGCCGCTAGTCTTACCATTTGGCGGGCGGCAACTAATTCAGTGTTCATGTCAGCGAGTTTAAATTGCAGAGCCTGAAATGCAGCCAGTGGTTTACCAAATTGTTCGCGCTCTTGCATGTAAGCTTTTGCTGTGTTGAGTGCTTGTTGAGCCGTTCCAATCGAACAAGTGGCGATATTAATTCGCCCACCATCTAGGCCTTGCATGGCAAATTTAAAGCCTTCACCTTCTTGGCCTAATAAGTTTTCTTTACTGACTTTAACATCTTCAAAAGTGATTAAACGCGTCGGCTGAGCATTCCAACCCATTTTTTCTTCAGCTTTTCCGTAGATGACGCCTGGTGCATCAGCTGGCACTACAAATGCCGATATTCCAGATGCCCCGTCACCGCCCGTTCTCGCCATAACAACCAGCACCTCAGTCTCACCAGCACCAGAAATAAACATTTTTGAGCCATTAAGAATGTAGTGATCATCAGTCAGTTGTGCTTTGGTTTTTAATGAAGCGGCATCAGAGCCTGCACCAGGTTCAGTTAAACAATATGATGCTAATAGCTGACCCATGACAAGTTGCTCAACATATTGCTCTTTAACCGCATCGGTACCGAAACTGGCGATCATCCAAGTCGCCATATTATGAATCGTTAGCATTGCTGTTGTGGCTGTACAGCCCATGGCAAGCTGTTCAAATATAATACTAGAGTCTAGGCGAGATAATCCTAGGCCACCGGCTTCTTCTGGCGTATATAGGCCGCAAAAACCAAGTTCGCCTGCTGCTTGAATGACCGATTTAGGAAAAATATGCTCTTTGTCCCAAAGTGCAGCATTAGGTGCGAGCTCTGTTTCGGCAAATTGGCGGGCTGTTTCAGCAAAAGCTTGTTGATCATCTGTAAGGTTAAAGTCCATAACGACCTCTTTTTTATTCGGGTAATACAAAGGAGCAGGTACCTGCTCCTAATTTTATTATTATTTTAAATTGATACTCATGTTTGGACCGGTTGCAATATCGTCTTCAAACCAACGTGCAGTAACGGTTTTTGTTTCGGTATAAAAACGGATCCCTTGTTTGCCGTAAGTATGTTGGTCGCCGTAAAACGACCCTTTCCAGCCAGTGAAAGAGAAAAACGGTAAAGGGACCGGGATCGGCACATTAATTCCAACTTGCCCCACTTCGATTTCATGCTGGAATTTACGCGCAGCAGCACCACATGCGGTAAATAATGACGTGCCATTACCATATGGGCTGTTATTAATTAACGCAATTGCTTCATCTAATGTGTCAACACAAATACAGGCTAATACTGGGCCAAAGATTTCTTCTTTGTATAAGTCCATGTCAGTGGTGACGTCAGTAAACAAAGTAGGGCCTACCCAATTACCTTGTTCAAAACCTTCTACTGTAAAATCTGACCCATCAAGCAAACATGTCGCGCCTTGGTCCTTTCCTTTAGCAATTAAAGATAAAATACGGGCCTTAGCTTGTGGCGTTGTTTGTGGACCATAAGCTGCTTGTGGGTCATCCCAAACACCTGGGCGCACTTGGGTGAATGCTTCTTTTAAATCGTTGATCCATTCTTTTGTCTGACCGACAAATACCGCAACTGAAATACCCATACAGCGTTGACCAGCAGCGCCCACTGACGCCCCGACTAAGTTACTTATCAAACGCTCTTTTTTAGCATCGGGCATAATAACCATGTGATTTTTTGCGCCCACACACGCTTGCACACGTTTAAGATGCTCAGTCCCTTTTGAGTAAATATAGGCGCCGACACCGCACGATCCGACAAACGAAATTGCGCGAATAGCGGGGTGTTCTAGAATTTTATCCACTTGTGGTTTTGTACCGTGAACCACCTGCAATACACCTTTTGGCGCACCGGCTTCTTCGAATAATTCGACTAAGCGCATTGGAGTAAGTGGATCTTGTTCAGAAGGTTTTAGAATAAAGGTATTACCACACACAATTGCTAGCGGAAACATCCAAAGTGGGATCATCGCAGGGAAATTAAACGGAGTGATCCCTGCGCACACACCAAGTGGCTGGGTGTATGAATAGGTATCGATACCACGGGCCACATTTTCAACCGTTTCACCCATCATCATAGACGGTGCATTAGCGGCTTGTTCAACCACTTCTATACCACGCCACACATCGCCTTTCGCATCTTCAAATGTTTTACCTAATTCATGGCAAATGATGGTCGCAATTTCATCGTGATGCTCTTTGAGTAATGCGGCGTAGCGCATCATAATTCGAGCTCGTTCAGAGACAGGTACATCCTTCCACGTTTTAAATGTTTCTTGAGCGGAAGCGATTGCACGCTCCATTTCGGCGTCTGTGGTTGATGGCACTTGTGCGATAACATCTTGTGTGGCTGGGTTTACGACATCAATCCACTGATCAGTAGTTGATTGAATCATTTGCCCTTCAATAAATAATGGAACTTTATGCATAGTAATCTTCTCCCCAAATAAAAAAGGCGCTTATCGTTATAAATTGTCGCGCCTTAGATTTGTTAAATTGTTTCAATGGCCATAGCAACGGCTTCACCACCACCGATACACAGCGAGGCAATGCCCGTTTTCAAACCTCTGTTTTTCAAGGCATGGATCAGTGTCACTAGAATACGTGCACCACTGGCACCAATTGGGTGTCCAAGTGCACATGCTCCGCCATTCACATTGACTTTAGTGCTATCTAAGCCCATTTCATTAATGGCTAACATAGTGACCATGGCGAATGCTTCGTTGATTTCCCAAAGATCCACATTGTCTTTAGACCAACCTGCTTTATCGAGTACAGAATTCATAGCGCCAACTGGTGCAATCGTAAACTCCGCTGGTTTTTGTGAGTGAGTTGCATGTGCAACAATTCGACAAAGAGGTGCAAGACCTTTCGCGAGTGCTTCTGATTCTTTCATAAGGGTCAGTGCCGCAGCACCATCAGAAATCGATGACGAATTGGCCGCGGTGATTGTACCATCTTTGGCAAATGCAGGACGCAGAGCTGGAATTTTATCTATTTTGGCATTGCCTGGCTGTTCATCGACCGAAAACTCTACATCACCTTTGCGAGTTTTAACGGTCACAGTTGCAACTTCAGACTTAAATGCGCCGGTTTCAATCGCTGCTTGCGCCTTTTGCAATGAATTAATAGCAAAAGCATCCATCTGTTCACGTGTAATGCCATATTCATCAGCCGTCGCTTGTGCAAAACAACCCATAGCTTTATTTTCATAGGCATCTTCTAAGCCATCAGCCATCATATGATCTTTTATTTCACCGTGACCCATGCGAAAGCCGCTGCGTGCTTTCGGTAAAAAGTACGGGGCCGCAGACATATTTTCCATGCCACCGGCAATGGCGACATTAATTGAACCTGATTTGATTAAGTCATGGGCAAACATCGCCGCTTTCAATCCTGAACCGCATACTTTGTTAATCGTCGTTGCACCAGTACTCAAATTTAGGCCCGCTTTTAACATTGCTTGACGTGCAGGCGCTTGCCCTAAACCAGCTGGTAATACACAACCCATGATTACTTCATCGATTGAATCAATTTTTAAACCTGACTTTGCGACAGCATCAGCGATGGCTGTTGCACCAAGTTCAGTCGCATGAGTTTCACTGAACATCCCCATAAAACCACCCATTGGGGTGCGAGATGCGCTAACAATTACAATTGGATCTTGTACAGACATGAAAATATTCTCCTCGGCATTAATGACATGAGAATACATAAAATTTACGTTTACGCCAACGTAAATGTAAAAAAGCAGTGAATTGGATGTAATGGATTACAGACTAAAGTGCCAATAATTGTTGCCAGTTAAGGCTCGCCAGCATGAGCAAGACATTGGTCTTAGCTGACTAAACAGGGCTAAAAAGTGCACTTGTTAATACGGTTTTAACGTGCGCACTTTACCTTTACGTAAACTTCACATATATTAGTTTCGTAATTTGAGGTGAAGACATGAATCAAGATAACATAGAACAAACATTTAGCATCAGTGACTTGGCAAAAGAATTTGATATTACAACCCGTAGTATCCGTTTTTATGAAGACCAAGGCTTAATTACGCCACAACGTAATGGCCAAACACGCATCTATAGTAAACGCGATAAAGTGAGATTAAAACTGATTTTACGCGGTAAACGATTAGGGTTTACTCTGGCCGAAACAGGCCGCCTGTTTGAATTGTATGATGCAGACAAATCCAGCGCCAAGCAGCTCGTCACTATGCTTGCTCTCATCGAAGATAAAAAAGCCCACTTAAGCCAACAAATGGACGACATAAAAGTTGTTTTAATGGAGTTGGTTACTGCTGAGCGTCGCTGCCACGACACGCTTAAAAGTTTAGAAGATTAATAAAAAGAGGTTCCCCTAATGAGCACTATCTCACTGTATAAAGAAATGAATTTTGGCCTTGGTGAAACAGCCGATATGATCCGCGATCACGTAAATGGTTTTGCGACAGCAGAAATTGCACCATTGGCTGAAAAAACCGATTTAGAAAATAGTTTCCCTAACCAATTATGGCCAAAGCTAGGTGAGATGGGTTTATTAGGCCTAACTGTTAGTGAAGAGTTTGGTGGTTCAGGACTAGGTTACCTCGAACACGTACTTGCCATGGAAGAGATTAGCCGCGCGAGTGCCTCTATTGGTTTAAGTTATGGCGCGCATTCTAATCTTTGCGTCAATCAGATTTACCGTAATGGTAACCAAGCGCAAAAAGAAAAATATTTGCCAAAACTGATTTCTGGTGAACACATCGGTGCATTAGCGATGAGTGAACCTAATGCGGGATCTGACGTTGTATCAATGAAATTAAAAGCCGAAAAACGCGGTGATAAGTATATTTTAAATGGCAATAAAATGTGGATCACCAATGGTCCAGATGCCCATACCTATGTTATTTATGCCAAAACTGATTTAGACGCTGGAGCCAAAGGCATTACTGCTTTCATTGTTGAACGTGATTTCCCTGGTTTTACCCAAGCACAAAAGCTCGACAAATTAGGTATGCGTGGTTCAAATACTTGTGAATTAGTCTTTATTGATTGTGAAGTCCCTGAAGAGAATATTTTAGGTGGACTCAACAATGGCGTGAAAGTGTTAATGAGTGGCTTGGATTATGAACGTGTTGTGTTATCGGGTGGTTCGCTCGGTATTATGCAAGCTTGTATGGATATTGTTGTTCCCTATGTGCACGAGCGTAAACAATTTGACACGCCAATCGGTCAATTTCAATTAATCCAAGGTAAAATTGCTGATATGTACACGCAAATGAATGCTGCACGTTCCTATGTTTACGCAGTGGCAAAATCTTGTGATCGTGGAGAAACGACCCGTAAAGATGCCGCTGGTGCAATTTTATATGCCGCAGAGCTTGCAACAAAAATGGCCCTTGATGCCATTCAAATTTTAGGCGGTAATGGTTACATCAACGAATATGCAACTGGGCGTTTACTCCGAGATGCTAAATTATACGAAATTGGTGCGGGTACGTCTGAAATTCGCAGAATGTTAATTGGTCGTGAGCTTTTCAACGAAAGCCGTTAAGGAATAGCCATGACAATTTTAACCTCAAAAGTGAACCCGCTCGATCCGCAGTTTTTGCAAAATAAAACCAATATGCAGAAGTTGGTCGATGATCTTAGTGAAAAAACACAGATGCTAATCCAAGGCGGTGGCGAAGCTTTAATCGCGCGCCACGAAAGCCGTGGAAAAATGTTTGTTCGCGACCGTATTGATACCCTACTCGACTCAGGCTCTCCCTTTCTAGAAATCTCTCAATTTGCCGCTTACGGCGTATATGAGCAAGATATTCCTTGTGCTGGAGTGGTTGCAGGCATTGGCCGTGTTAAAGGCATTGAGTGCATGATCATTGCTAATGATGCGACTGTTAAGGGGGGAACGTATTTTCCATTGACCGTCAAAAAGCATCTTCGCGCACAAGAGATCGCTGAACGCTGCCACTTACCGTGTATTTACTTGGTTGATTCTGGCGGTGCCAATTTACCAGAACAAGATGAAGTCTTCCCTGATAAATTGCATTTTGGCCGGATTTTTTATAACCAAGCAAGAATGTCTGCCAAAGGGATCCCACAAATTGCGGTTGTCATGGGGCTTTGTACTGCAGGCGGAGCGTATGTCCCCGCCATGGCCGATGAAAGTATCATTGTCAAAGAGCAAGGGACTATCTTTTTAGCTGGACCGCCATTGGTAAAAGCAGCCACAGGTGAAGAAGTCTCTGCTGAAGAATTAGGGGGCGCAGATGTGCATTGTAAAATCTCAGGCGTTGCTGATCATTATGCAGATAATGACGCTCATGCTTTGTCAATTGCGCGTCAATGTATTGCGCGAATCAACCACCAACCACCAATCCGTCCTTTGCTGAGCGATATCAAAGAACCTAGATTCTCAGCCCAAGAAATTTATGGCATCGTTGGGACGGATTTAAAAAAACCATTTGATGTACGAGAAATTATTGCTCGTGTAGTTGATGACTCTTCATTTGATGAATTCAAACGCTACTTTGGTGACACGCTGGTTACTGGATTTGCGTCTATTTACGGTCACCCAGTGGGTATTGTTGCTAATAATGGGATCTTATTTTCTGAATCTGCCCAAAAAGGGGCCCATTTTATTCAACTTTGTTGCCAACGAAATATTCCACTAGTGTTTTTACAAAATATCACGGGGTTTATGGTTGGCCAAAAATACGAAGCTGAGGGGATTGCTAAACACGGCGCAAAAATGGTGACAGCTGTTTCGTGCGCACAAGTGCCTAAATTTACAGTATTGATTGGTGGTTCTTACGGTGCTGGCAATTATGGAATGTGTGGCCGAGCATTTGAGCCAACGATGATGTGGATGTGGCCTAATGCACGAATTTCAGTTATGGGGGGTGAGCAAGCTGCGGGTGTGTTGACTCAAGTTAAGCAAGATGGTCTTGCCCGAAAAGGCCTTAGCCTCACAGAGCAAGAAATTGCTGACTTTAAGAAACCAATAATTGAACAATATGAGCTCCAAGGTCATCCCTATTATGCCAGTGCTCGTTTATGGGATGATGGCATAATTGACCCAGCTCACACACGCCATGTATTAGGGTTAGCGCTGAGCGCAGCCAACAATGCACCAAAACAAGACACGCAGTTTGGCGTATTTAGAATGTAAGGAACGCACTATGTCAGTGACACTCTCTATAACAAAATCAAATGTGGCCACTATCGAACTAGATCGCCAAGCAGTACATAATGCCTTTGACGACACAACCATCGGTCAACTCATTGAAAGTATTGAATATGCAGATACACTTGATATTCGTGCGTTAGTGGTGAAAAGTGCCGGTCGACACTTCTCTGCAGGTGCCGATTTAGCGTGGATGAAATCAATGGCTGATAATAGTTTTGATGACAACTTGGCGGATTCAAAGCAATTGGCCAAGCTGATGTCAACGCTAAAAGCGGTCGAAGTCCCAACCTTATGTTTAGTACAAGGCGCTGCTTTTGGCGGCGCTCTAGGGTTAATCGCGTGTTGTGATATGGCCATTTGTACCGAAGATGCCAAATTTTGCCTAAGCGAAGTTAAACTTGGCTTGATCCCCGCTGTGATTAGCCCTTATGTCATTCAAGCAATAGGTGAGCGCCAAGCAAGGCGATACTTTTTAACCGCAGAAGTATTCAAAGCGCCGCAGGCTCTTGAAATAGGATTGATCCATCTGATTGATAACGACTTAGAACAAGCTGCGAATACCTTATTACAAGCTATAGTCGATAACGGTCCACTCGCTGTGCGTGCGGCCAAACAACTTATTACATCAGTTGCGGGTAAAACAATCGATAAGACATTGACTGATTATACAGCAGAGCAGATTGCGGCCATCCGTGTATCAGATGAAGGCCAAGAAGGGCTAAGTGCCTTTTTTGCTAAACGTGCCCCGAGTTGGCAACAATAATTACAGTGAGTACAGGTAGCTACTATGTTAAATAAAATTTTGATTGCTAATCGTGGTGAAATAGCGTGTCGCATCATAAAAACAGCTAAGCGATTAGGCCTAAAAACTGTTGCTGTTTACTCAGACGCCGATGCGCAGGCTCTTCATGTCAAGCAAGCGGACGAAGCGTATCACATTGGTCCTTCGCCCAGTAAGGATTCGTATTTAGTTGCAGAGAAAATCCTCGACGTTGCAAAACGTGCCGGAGCGGATTGTGTGCACCCAGGTTATGGTTTTTTGTCTGAAAACGATGAATTTGCAAATGCCTGCTTAGCGAACAATATTGCGTTTATCGGCCCACCCGCCGATGCGATTACGGCAATGGGTTCGAAGTCGCGTTCAAAAGAAATTATGGCCGAGGCTAATGTGCCGCTAGTGCCTGGCTACTACGGAAAAAATCAAGATATTGATTTTCTAAAGCAGGAAGCCGTTAAAATTGGCTTCCCTGTTTTAATTAAAGCGGCCTACGGCGGCGGTGGTAAAGGCATGCGTGTAGTCGAACATAGTGAGCAGTTCGAAACAGCGCTTGCAGGTGCGCAACGCGAAGCCAAAGCTGGATTTGGAAATGATCTGGTTTTACTCGAGCGATATGTTAATCAGCCCCGCCATGTTGAAGTACAAGTGTTTGCGGATCAACATGGTAATTGCATCTACTTGGGCGACCGGGATTGCTCTTTACAACGACGTCATCAAAAAGTCATCGAAGAAGCCCCTGCTCCTCAACTTTCTGACTCGTTGCGAAAAGCGATGGGTGAAGCGGCCGTCCGTTGTGCTAAAGCAATCAATTATGTTGGCGCAGGCACTGTTGAATTCTTGCTGTGTGGGGACGAATTCTTTTTCATGGAAATGAACACGCGCCTTCAAGTTGAGCACCCTGTTACAGAAATGGTGACTGGTGTTGATTTAGTCGAATGGCAAATTCGAGTCGCATCTGGACAGCCATTGGCATTGAGTCAAGAGCACGTTTCGCTTTCTGGACACGCTCTTGAGGCTAGGATCTACGCAGAAGATCCTAATCAGGACTTTATTCCCTGCTCAGGCACGATTAAAGCGATGTTAACTCCTCAAATATCAAAACATGTCCGAATTGATACCGGTGTTGAAACTGGGGCCGAAATAAGCAGTTTTTATGACCCAATGATTGCAAAGTTAATTGTTTGGGATGAAAGCCGGGACTTGGCTATTACTCGATTACAAGCTGCACTCGAGCAATTTCATTTGGCAGGCTTTCACTGTAATGTCAGTTTTTTACATCAGTTAGCATCCCATAAAGGCTTTACAGAGAGTCAACCTGACACTCATTTTATTGCTAATCATATCGCCGATTTAATCAATGAACATCCTCAGAACTGTACGATTAGTACTGTAATGGCAAGTTTGGTGTATTTAAATCAAATAAAAGATCAACAATCAGGTGACGCTTGGGATACGCAAGCGGGCTTTCGTTTAAATCAGCAGAAAAAAATTGTTATTCCTATTCAATCTGATGATGTTATTTTTGCAACGCCCACGTTCGAGGGCTTTGTTATTCATATAAATAATGACAAACTTGAGGCAAGTGCATGTATCGAGTCACAGCAAATTACAGCGTCGATTAATGGTCAGAAATACACGGCTGATTTTTACTTTGATGAGTCGGCACAAGCACTCGATTTAATGTATTTAGCCTCGAATCACCTTTATCAATTTAAGCAAAAACATTATATCAGTGAGACGAATAACCACGCTGCATCTCTGGCAGCCCCATTAAATGGTACTGTCGTAAAACACTTAGTTGAATTAGGTCAAGCAGTAAAAGAAGGTGAAGGTGTCGTCATTATCGAGGCAATGAAGATGGAATATACCTTAACCGCGCCCTTTGATGGGACACTGACTAGCTATTGTTTCGCTGAAGGTGAGTTAGTCAAACATGGTGCGATGCTGGCCGTGGTTGAGCCTTTCGATGGGGTTGAATAAATGCTGCCTACTAAAGTAAAAATTATTGAAGTAGGAGCCAGAGATGGTCTTCAAAATGAGCAAACAGTATCAACCCAAGACAAGATAACGCTCATTAACCAGTTAGCACAATCAGGTGTGAGGTATATCGAAGCCGGTGCATTTGTCTCACCTAAATGGGTGCCGCAAATGGCCGACTCTGCACAAGTAATCAACGCACTAAACTTAGACGCTGTTGAATTGTCTGCTTTGACGCCGAATTTAAAAGGTGCACAAGCAGCCCTTGACTCGGGCATTAAAGAGTTTGCAATTTTTACCGCAGCCAGTGAAGCTTTCTGCCAGAAAAATATAAACTGTACAATAGAAGAAAGCATTGAGCGATTTAAGCCTGTTATGCTGTTAGCCAAAAAGCACAACATCAAAGTACGCGGTTATGTAAGTTGCGTACTTGGTTGCCCGTATCAGGGCAATGTTGATACTCAGGATGTACTTCGAGTGAGTCAAGCATTGCTTGAGCTTGGATGTTATGAAATCAGTTTAGGCGATACCATTGGCGTGGGCACCCCTGGTCAAGTAAGCAAGCTTATTACTTCGCTCAAGCAACATATTCCTGTGACACAGCTGGCAGTCCATTTTCATGATACATACGGCCAAGCGTTAGCAAATATTTACGCAGCTTTGATGCAAGGCATAGCAACGGTTGATAGTGCAGTTGCAGGCCTTGGTGGTTGCCCATATGCGCAAGGTGCGTCAGGAAATGTTGCCACTGAAGATGTAGTATACTTGTTGCAAGGGCTTGGCATTGAGTGTGGAATTGATTTAGAAAGACTAGCGCGCGCAGGATGGACTATTTGTGATGCTTTAAATAAAGCCCCTCTAAGTCGAGTCTCAAATGCCCTGCGTAGCAAATTAGATGCTTAATAATTATGTGTTTTAAGGGAGTTGGCCATGGCCGGTTTTGATAAAGTAGTAACAAGCTACGAGCAAGCAATGCACGGGCTTAAAGACGGCGATACAGTTATTGCCGGTGGTTTTGGTCTCTGTGGTATTCCAGAAGGGTTAATTGCAGAAATTAAGCGTAAACAAACCAAAAATCTCACTGTAGTTTCTAATAACTGTGGTGTGGATGATTTTGGTTTAGGGGTTTTGTTACAAGATAAACAAATAAAAAAAATGATTGCTTCTTATGTCGGTGAAAATGCTTTGTTTGAACAACAACTTCTTAGTGGCGAACTTGAAGTCGAACTCACACCTCAAGGCACATTGGCTGAAAAAATGCGTGCCGGTGGTGCGGGTATTCCAGCATTTTATACGGCAACAGGCTATGGGACACCCGTAGCTGAAGGTAAAGAAGTTAAAGAGTTTAATGGCCGCCCGTATATTCTTGAAGAATCTATCACGGGTGAATTTGCGATTGTAAAAGCCTGGAAAGCGGATCGTTACGGTAACCTTGTATTTAGACACACAGCGATGAACTTTAATCCAATGGCGGCTACCGCTGGAAAAATAACGGTTGTTGAAGTAGAAGAAATTGTTGAGCCTGGTGAACTTTCACCTTCAGAAATTCACACCCCTGGTATTTATGTAAATCGCATAATCAAAGGAACCTTTGAAAAACGTATTGAACGCGTTACAACGCGTGGCTAACTTGGAGAATTAAAATGGCATTAACTCGTGAACAAGTCGCCATGCGAGTGGCGCAAGAACTTCAAGATGGCTTTTATGTTAATCTGGGTATTGGTATCCCGACATTAGTAGCAAACTATGTGCCTGAAGGTATTGAAGTAATGTTGCAATCAGAAAACGGCTTACTGGGTATGGGGCCTTACCCTACCGAGCAAGACGTTGATGCTGATATGATCAATGCGGGTAAAGAAACCGTTACAGCGGCAATTGGCGCTGCCATATTTAACAGTGCCGAAAGCTTTGCTATGATCAGAGGTGGTCATGTTGACTTAACTGTTTTAGGTGCCTTTGAAGTCGACCAAAATGGTTCGATTGCATCTTGGATGATACCTAAAAAGTTAATTAAAGGCATGGGTGGAGCAATGGATTTAGTCGCTGGTGCCCAAAATATCATTGTAACTATGATGCATGCCAATAAACATGGCGAATCAAAATTATTAGAAAACTGCGAGTTACCCCTTACCGGTGTGAATTGTGTGAAAAAAATTGTCACAGATTTAGCTGTACTCGAAGTTAAAAATGGTGCGTTTCATCTCTTAGAACGTGCTCCTGGTGTGACTGTTGATGAAATAATCAGCAAAACAGCAGGTAAGTTAATTGTTGCAGGCGATATTCCAGAAATGGTTTTCGAGCATTAATTAGCAGTACCGACCTCATTCCCAGTGTCTAAGATACTGAGAAACCCTCAAAATCCCTCGCAAGAGGGATTTTTTTTGCTTGATAGTTACGCAAGAACACGTTGAAACAATGCCACGGCCTGTTGATACATACTAAGTGCTAGGGCTGGATCGTAACGATCCCCTTCATCGCGCATGAAGGCATGCTCTGCGTTGACTTCGTGCCATTGAAAGTTCAGTTCATGTTGTTGTAGCGCCTGATAAATTTTAATTCGCCCTTCTTTAGGAACATGCGGATCTTGTTTACCCCAAACAAAATGAATTTCGCCTTTTATTTCTGGTAAACGCTGGAATGTTTGTTGTGCTTCAGAGGCTGGTAAAGTATCACTATGAAGATCCGTCGCGTATAAACAAAAGCTTGCTTTTATGCGTGGATTTATTGCTGCCCGGCAAGCTAGGTGCCCGCCGATGCAAACCCCTATTGCTCCGATTTGATTATTGGTGTGTGGTAACGAGTCGGTGTACTTTATGATAGCAGCTAGATCTGAATCATAACTGGTTAAATTCTTGCGCCATTTATCCTGATTTCCTTTATTTTTCCCCTCATCGTCGTAGCTGAGTACAGTACCAATTGGGTTTAGTTCATGGAAGACTTCAGGGACTATGACCACAAAACCATAACTTGCAAGCACTGATGCACTGCGAGAAATTGGGGCTGTTAGTTGGAATATTTCAGAATAAAAAATTACGCTTGGGTAAGTGCCTAATATTTTAGGTTCATAGATATAACAGCGCATCGAGCCTGTCGCTGTCATTAAATCGATCTGAGATGTTTTTACTTGCATAAATTCGCCCTCTTTGAATAATTTTTGCTAATTTTATACTGTATTTTCGACTGACAAAATAACATAACTAATTGAACATCCGTTTTTTTTAGACTAATTTTAAAGTGATATTCTTAACTTGGACAAGAAATGGTTAGTGAAACCAAGGTCAGTCGCCGCGATGCCTTAAAAAAAATGCTATCAGCTTCTATTGCAGTCACGACTGCATTTAAAGCACCTTATGTTTTTGCTAAACAAAAAACGTCATTACGGATCTTAGGCACACACGTCACTTTGCAAGAACCTATCAGGCGCCAAGCGATGGAAGACTTAGGTATTGAGCTTATTTTTGAACCTAAAGGAAGTGCTCAGGTTTTACAAAAAGCGTCGATGAATCCCGCTTCATTCGATTTATACGAGCAATGGTCAAACAGTATTCAAATACTCTGGCAAAGTGGTGCAATTCAACCTATAGAGAAAAAAAGAATCCACTATTGGGATGAGATTAATTCGTTGACTAAAACAGGAAAAATCACCTCAATGGCCAATGAAGGTGCGGGAGACGCACCTTATAAAATTTTGCATATTCAGCCTGATGGAACATTGGGCATTCCTCATACTGACCTGATTAGCTTTTTGCCCTACGTACACAATGTTGACTCATTTGGCTACAATACGAACGCAATCCCAGCTGGCATTGCGTATGAAACAGAAAGCTGGGGATGGCTATTGGATGAGAGTAATAAAGGTAAAGTAGGGATTATCAATGCCCCTACCATTGGCCTTTTTGATTTAGCGCTTGCCGCCCAAGCTAAAGGGCTGGTGAAATTTAACAATCTTGGTGCAATGAGTAAAAATGAGCTTGACCAATTATTTACCGTACTGATTGATTTAAAAAAACAACATCACTTCAGTGGTTTTTGGACGTCCGTTCCCGAATCTGTGCAGTTTATGCAAACAGGTCGAGTCAACATTGAAAGCATGTTTTCCCCTGCTGTATCGGCACTTAATGGCCAAAACATCCCGGTTATATTTGCCGCTCCAAAAGAAGGTTATCGTGGCTGGCATGGTGTGATGTGTTTATCATCAAAAACAGACGGTCGCGTCAAAGATGTCGCTTATGAGTATATGAATTGGTGGTTATCTGGTTGGCCAGGCGCTTTTATAGCTCGCCAAGGTTATTATATTTCTAATCCACAGCGTTCTCGTAGTTTACTTTCAACAAATGAATGGGATTATTGGTATAAAGGATTGGTTGCAAACGAGCACTTAAAAGGCCCGGATGGCTTGATTTCTGTCAAAAAAGGCAGTATCCGAACGGGGGGAAGCTATGAAACTCGATTAAGTAATGTTGCGGTTTGGAATACTGTCATGCCTAGCTATGAATATAGCCTGCAAAAATGGTATGAATTTATCAGCTCGTAAGGATAGTTGTGTTTACCTCAATTAAAATTCAAATTTATTCAATATTGAGTGTGTTAGTCTTTGCTCTATTAATACAAGTTTATTTGTCTTACTCGAATCAAGACTCATTCATTGTTGGTATTGATTTAACAGAACAAGCAGTCCAAAAAGTAAGTTTAGTGAGAGAGGTCGAACTCGGTGTTCTCGACTTGCAACGTAATGTTCTCATTTATAAAGAAACGGCTAGTGATACAATTATTAGCCGTTTCTCAACCATTTTAGATGAAATAAAACAAGGGCTAACACAATTAGAAGAGCTATCAAAAAACGATATTGATTCTGTTAAATATCGCGATTACTTATTCAGAATGAAGCAACACCTCGATGACTATAACGAAAATTTTAAAGCTGTTATTGATGGTCGGCGACAACGAGAGGAAATTTTTAGTACCGGCTTACTGTCTGAAATGCAGGAATTAAAAACCCTCATTGATTTTCACTTTTTTGAACAACCAGAGTTAAGGACGCAACTCAATAACCACATAGCTCAAAGTCAGAACATTGCTTTACTCTACCTTTTATCTCAAGATTATCAAAATATTACCGCTTTTAATGAGCACATTACAGAATCGATAGTGTTAATTAATAATCAAAATTTAGTCGATGTTGAACAACAACTTAACTTAATAAAAGAGAATTTTGCTAAATTGAGTCAAGTCACTCGGGGGTATGTATTTTTAACCAATGTGGTCATGACTGGATCTGCTAACGAGTTTTTGTATCTAAGTCAGCAGCTTAATAAATATGTGGCCACGCAACTTAACGAGACAAACGCGCAAGTAAAACTCACGCTTTATAGGGCCCGTCTACGTAACAATGTTATTGCGATACTTGGAATTGTTGTCGCACTGTGTTGTGCAGTCTTTCTGGTTTATAGAATTATCAAACCCATTAATTCAATTACGAAAATATTTAAAAAACTTTCCCTTGCAGAAGATATCGATCGGATCCCAGGTCTTAAACGACATGATGAGATTGGTTCCTTAGCTAAAGCAGCCGATGTCTTTAAAAACAACAATAAAAATACAGTAAAATTACTAGAGCAAGCTAATGAGCTAAATACTGAATTACAAGCAGCTCGTTTAAAAGCTGAAAAGGCGACTGAGTTTAAGAGTATCTTTTTAGCAAACATGAGTCATGAAATCCGTACACCTATAAACGGAATTTCTGGATTGATTGAGCTTTGTATGGATACAGATCTCAAACCGCAACAAAGAGATTATTTAGAAAAAGCCGTGTACTCCACTCAATTATTAATGAACCTTGTCAACGATATTCTGGATTTTTCAAAAGTAGAAGCCGGCAAATTAACCCTTGAGTCTATTGAGTTCTCAATCGAATCAACCCTTGAAAACCTTGTTGCTAATATTTCACCTAAAACATATGAAAAGAACTTGCATATTGATTGTGAAATTGACCCTCGGTTACCAAAAGTCATGCTGGGTGACTCTTTAAGAATTAATCAAATTTTATTTAACTTGTGTACGAATGCAGTGAAATTTACTGCGCATGGGAGTGTTAAAATCACAGCTAAATGGTTAGGAAAGACCGCTGATCAGCGCACACATTTTTTATTAACAGTGAGCGATACTGGGGTGGGTCTAACTAAACAGCAATGCAGCGATATCTTCAATTCATTTACTCAAGCCGATGGTTCAATCAGTCGTAAATATGGCGGCACAGGATTAGGGCTAAGTATTGTTAAGCAGTTAGTCGAATTGATGGGGGGCACTATTTTTGTTGAATCGCAGATAGATGTTGGAAGCCATTTTAATGTTGAACTGACGCTACACACCCCTATTACAAGTGAACCTATCTTTAGATTAGAGCAAATAGAAGCACAAAATATTTATTACGTACAATCTAAAGAGCCCCTTTTACCAGCTTATTTAAGACAAATCCTGGCACCAAAACTATTAATTTCTGATTTAACGGCTTTAACTTCAGGACAATTAATTGAGCATGTTATTTTATTTGAGATAGATGATGAAGTCGATTTAGCTTCTTTATTTGAGCAGCTCAATATTATTCGTGGCCCTAATTTTTACATCATCTTCTTATGTGAAAATAATCAATCGAGTTATATCAGACAACAAACAATTACGTTTGATCATGCATGTTTAACTGTCCCACTTTTTCCAAGCAAACTTGGTAAAGCAATTAATCGAAAATTATCTAACCATCCTTTACCTTTCTCAATCGAGAAAAATTTATCCATAAGAAAATCGCTGCACATTTTATTAGTGGACGATAATAAAATTAATCTTATTGTCGCCGGCGAAATGCTCAAACAGTTTGGCGCATCTGTCACTACAGCAGAAAATGGGCAAGTTGCCGTCGAAATGATTCAAGCAAGTAGCCAGTTTGATTTAGTATTAATGGATATTCAAATGCCGATAATGGATGGGTACAGCGCGACAGAAAAGTTAAGAGATCTCGGTTTTAGTAAAGATAAGTTATTTATTTGTGGGTTATCCGCAAACGCGATGAAAGTAGATCATGACAAAGCATTCAATGCAGGCATGAACGAGTATTTAACAAAACCCATAGTCAAAGAAAAGCTCTTTGACATGCTGCTTACTCATTTCCCTGAGCGACCCTGCGACTCTTAATAGTATGTTTTTCATTCTGATATGGCATTGTGCATAAGTTATTCGAAGATTTTTGTAAAACAGGTGTGACTTGAGTTTACATATCTGTTAAAAACTTAAATTGAGAATATTTATTGTCGTAGGAATGAGGAATTCATATGTGTTCAATTTTTGGGGTATTAGATATAAAATCTGACCCAATACAACTTCGTACTCAAGCGATTGAAATGAGTAAGTTATTACGCCATCGTGGACCGGATTGGTCAGGGGTTTATTCATCAGATAAAGCTATTTTAGTACACGAACGGCTTGCTATCGTTGGAGTCTCTAGCGGTGCTCAACCACTTTATAATCCACAAAGAACGCATGTATTAGCCGTCAATGGTGAAATTTATAATCACAAAGAATTAGCAAAGTCTTTAGAGGTCGATTTTGAGTTTCAGACAGAATCGGATTGTGAAGTTATTTTAGCGTTATATAAACAAAAAGGTGCACACTTTTTAGATGATCTCAATGGTATATTTGCTTTTTGTCTCTATGACGAGGAAACAGACTCGTATTTAATAGGTCGTGATCATATAGGGATTATTCCGCTTTATACTGGCACAGATGAACATGGTAATTTTTATGTCGCGTCAGAGTTAAAAGCGTTATCACCCATTTGTAATCAAATCCAAGAATTCCCTCCTGGACATTACCTCTCAAGCCAAGATGGTAAGCTTACGCCTTATTACCAGCGTGACTGGCAATCGTATTCAGCTGTTGAAAATAACGACGCAAAGCCAGAGACTGTAAAAATGGCTCTTGAAGCTGCTGTAAAGCGTCAATTGATGTGTGATGTTCCATACGGTGTATTACTGTCTGGAGGCTTAGATTCATCTGTTATATCGGCAATCACTCAACGGTTTGCAGCAAAACGAATAGAAGATGACGATAACTCCAATGCGTGGTGGCCACAATTGCACTCATTCTCTGTAGGTTTAGAGGGGTCACCGGATTTAGCCGCAGCACAAAAAGTTGCGGACATGATTGGTACAGTCCATCACCCGATTCATTTCACTGTTCAGCAAGGCATCGATGCACTGAAAGAGGTTGTTTATCACTTAGAAACATATGATGTAACAACTATCAGAGCATCTACACCTATGTATCTAATGGCGCGGCAAATAAAGGCCATGGGCATTAAAATGGTGCTTTCTGGTGAGGGAGCTGACGAGTTATTTGGTGGTTATCTATATTTCCACAAAGCCCCAAATGCTAAAGAATTCCATGAAGAACTCAACCGGAAAGTTTCGAAACTGCATATGTTTGATTGCCTTAGAGCCAACAAATCGATGGCAGCTTGGGGTGTTGAAGCACGAGTACCATTTTTAGATAAAGAGTTTGTCGATGCTGCAATGAGGATCAACCCAGAAGCTAAACTTTGTGGCTCAAATGGTAAAATTGAAAAGCATATTTTACGTGAAGCATTTGATGGATATTTACCTGATGAAGTATTATGGCGCCAAAAGGAGCAGTTTTCTGATGGTGTGGGTTACAACTGGATTGATTCATTAAAAGAGTTTGTAGCCGATCAAGTTACAGATCAAATGCTAGCAAATGCAGCATTTAAATTCCCTATCAATACCCCAGAAAATAAAGAAGCTTATTTTTATAGATGTATTTTTGCTGAACACTTTCCAGGTGACGCATCTTCGCATTGTGTGCCACATGGTAAATCTGTGGCATGTTCTACTCCTGAAGCATTGGCTTGGGATGCATCGTTTGCAAACAATGCAGATCCGTCAGGTCGCGCTGCAGGTGTCCATAACGACGCTTATCATAAAAACTAACTATACGAAAAAGGCTAGATTTTGAATCTAGCCTTTTTAACTCAGTTTGTTTTTTTTCGTTGTAATTCTTTTTGTATTTGTTTAGCTTGTTTTCGCTGTTTTAAAACTTCCTGAGCTTCATGCCCAATATGGCCTTCGCCGCGAGCTTGAGCAAGCTCTATTTGTTTTTGTCGCTCAGCAAAACGCGCACGTTGTTCATCTGTCACTTCCCCATGACAATGATGACATGATACCCCTTCCATATATTCAGCTCTAAGCTTTTCATCTTCCGTTATTGGCATCCGACATGCGTGACATTGATCGTATGAGCCTTTTTGAAGATCGTGATCAACAGCAACCCGATTATCAAACACAAAACACTCACCTTGCCACATAGTGTCTTCTTTTGGTACTTCTTCCAGATATTTTAGAATACCACCTTCTAGGTGATACACTTCGTCAAACCCCTGCTCTTTCATGTAGGCTGTCGACTTTTCGCAACGAATACCGCCAGTACAAAACATAGCCACTTTTTTGTGTTTAGACGGGTCTAAGTTTTCTTCAGCCCACTTAGGAAACTCGCGAAATGTTTTTGTCTTTGGGTCTACTGCATTTTGGAAAGTACCAATTTCGATTTCATAATCATTACGGGTATCAATTAAAATGACATCGGGATCAGAAATAAGTGCATTCCAATCTTGTGGTTTTACATAACTACCAACCACTTTAAGGGGATCCACGCCATCAACCCCCATCGTAACAATTTCTTTTTTGAGTTTTACTTTAGTTCGATAAAACGGGCATTCATCATCAAAAGACTCTTTGCTGACGATATTATCTAAATTTGGTTGGTCATCAAGCCAAGTTAATAACGCATCGATACCTGCGCGTTTAGCTGAAACTGTGCCATTAATTCCTTCAGCAGCAAGTAGTAAAGTTCCACGCACTTCATTTTTTTCCATAACATCTAAGAGCGGTTTTCGCAATGATTCAAAATTTGGCAATGTTACAAATTTATACAGAGCACAAACAACAAAGTGCTCTGCAGTCGCATTATCTTTGTGGATAGCAGTCATCTTTTTTCCTATTTTGCTTTTTAAGTGCCTAAAAGGCGTTTACCGAAACGTAAATCCGGCGCATTTGGGTGGCGTATTCTGCCTAAAAAGATAAAATAAATCAAATTGGCTGTGAGTACTTTAGATGTTGGTATATAATACCGCGCTTTTTTAATTTAGGTTTTGGAGTTTTTATTTTGTTATTTGAAGAGTTTGGTATTGATAAACGTTTGCTAACTCAATTAGCGCATCAAGGGATTAAACACCCGACTGATGTACAACAACAAGCAATCCCGATTGCCATCTCTGGACAAGATTTATTCGTACAATCTAAAACAGGCTCAGGTAAAACGTTAGCGTTTTTAATCCCATTACTACAACGACTGATGAAACAACGCCCTTTAAGTAAACGTGATACACGAGCCCTCATTATTACGCCCACACGAGAGCTTGCAAATCAGGTTTTCTCTCAGCTTCGATTGCTAATTGCTGGTTCAAATCTAAGCGCGACTAAAGTACTAGGTGGCGATAATTTTAATGATCAAATAAAGTCATTAAAAAAAGATCCACATATCATTGTTGGTACTCCGGGTCGTCTCGCTGACCACCTAAAACAAAAATCATTTTTCTTAAGTGGCCTGGAATTATTAATTATCGATGAAGCTGATCGGATTATGGATTTAGGTTTTAAGAATGAGATTGACCTAATAAATCAGCAAGCAGATCATCGATTACGTCAAACACTCTTATTTTCTGCCACGCTCGAGCACAGCCAAATTGATGCGATTAGCCGAAACTTACTAAAATCACCAAAAAAAGTGACCCTGAGTGAATCAAATGAACAGCATAACGATATTACGCAAAACATGTTTTTTGCTGATCATTTATCTCATAAAGAAGCGCTTTTGAAACATTTTTTAGCTAAACAAAATGTTGGTCAGTGCATTGTGTTTACCGCGACACGTCAAGATACCTATCGTATCAGTCAACTACTTGAAGAGTCATCTTTAAAAGCTCAGCCATTGGCGGGTGATATGACCCAAGCTAAACGACTTAATATTATGGATGCATTTTCTCGTGGACAATTTCAAGTCTTAGTTACCACTGATATTGCATCGCGTGGACTTGATTTATTAAATGTAACTCATGTTATAAATTTCGATCTTCCTAAACAGGCTGAAGAATATGTTCATCGTATTGGCCGAACAGGCCGTGCTGGCTTTAAAGGCTTTGCTTATTCTCTTGTTGGCCCAAAAGATTGGGAAAGTTATCTTGCCATAAAATCGTTTTTACAGCATGAAATCACTTTTTTAACCGTCGATGGTTTAAGTGCTAAATTCAAAGGGTTAAAGCCAAAATCTAACAACGTCACACCAAAAACAAAAGTAAGCAAAACTAAAAACATAAAGTCATCACCAGCACCTAAGAAAAAGTCCGTAAAAAAAGTGATTGTTCAGCCTATAGACATCGATGGCCATGCCCCTCTTCGTCGTAAACCAAAATCGGAGTAAGTTATGCCTTCTTTAGGAAAATTCAACCAATTAAAGATTGAAGAGATTTGTCATGAAGGCGCCTACCTAAATGGTGCCGAATTAGGTGAGGTTTTCATCCCTACTCATGAAATAACCCCCAACGATCAAGAAGGCCAATACATTGATGTGTTTGTGTATCTTGATTCGCAAGGGGTTGCGACTGCAACCAGAAAAAAACCTTACGCACAATTAGGTGATTTCACTTTGCTACGCGTGAAAGAAATAAATAGTACAGGTGCTTTTGTAGATATCGGTTTAGAAAAAGATTTACTCGTACCTTTTAATGAGCAGAGTCCAAAAATGGAAGAAGGGAGATCTTACGTAATACATTTTTACCTGGATAACGCTAGCGGCAGAATGTGTGGGTCAAGTAAACTAAATAAATTTTTAGATAAAACTCCCGCCATTTATGAACCATTACAAGAAGTTGATTTGACTATAGCTGGAAAAACTGACTTAGGATATAAGGCTATAGTTAATCAAGCTCATTGGGGAATTATTTATCATGATCAGGTTTTTAAACCGTTATTTCCTGGACAAGTATTCAAAGGATTTGTTCAAAAAGTTCGTGATGATAATAAATTAGATCTTTTATTTGAAAAACCTGGAATGGCAAAGATAGATACGCTAAGTAATCGAATTCTATCTGAGCTAGAAAAGCACAATGGCTTTTTACCTCTTGGTGATAAATCAGATCCAATTCAAATTAAAAAAATGTTTTCGACCAGTAAGGCTAATTATAAAAAAGCCATTGGTGGACTCTACAAGCAAGGTTTGATAGATATAGAAGCCACCAGTATCAAATTAAAAAAGGCTCATTAGAGCCTTTATAGGAAATTAGTTTCAATACCAGCTATATCGAGAGGTAACACACAACGTTGATACCTCTTAGCATACCTTTCAAATTCATCACTGCTATTAAATTCTAATGGGGCCAAGCGAAATACTTTCTCTTTGCACTCATCATGAAAAGTTGAAATATATGTTTTGCACTCTTCTAATGATGAGCCATTTTTTACTAACTGTTGCTCTGTTGTTTCACAATTGATGAGTAGCTTTGCTTTTGCTGCATTGATCGCTTCGAAAGAAGTAACTTTTGTACTGTTTAATTTGTTAAGAAATGAAGTGTAATTTTCATATTTTGCTGAAGCTGAATATTCATTATATCCATATACAGCAAAAACTAAAATTAAGATAAAACCGAATAAAAATTTCATAAATATGGCACTTAAAAAGATGATTGTTGTTATATAAGAAACAATTATTGTGCCATATTTTAATTATAAATAAAGGCTAACTTTACAAAAGAGAGAGATTTATTTCTTTTAATGTTCTTGCTGGATCATTAGATTGAGTGATCGGGCGACCAATCACGAGGTAGTCACTACCACTTTCTATTGCTTGTTTAGGTGTCATTATTCTCTTTTGATCTCCAGCGTCCGTACCAGCAGGTCTGATACCTGGCGTAATTAATTTAAATTCATGACCAAACTGTGCTTTGAGTGATTTAGCTTCTTGTGCAGAGCACACAACCCCATCAAGTCCTGATTCTTTCGCTAAATTAGCTAAGTAAATAACTTGCTCTGCAGGTGACTTGCTCACACCTAAACGCTTTAACTCAGTTTCATCCATGCTAGTTAATACAGTGACAGCGATTAATAATGGTGCTTTGTCTCCAAACTCGTCCAAAGCAGCTTTGGCTTTTTTCATCATTTCAGGGCCACCACTTGCATGTACATTCACCATCCAAACGCCCATTTTAGCTGCAGCAGACACTGCCTTTGCAACGGTATTAGGTATATCATGAAATTTTAAATCCAGAAAAACATCAAAACCTAAATCAATTAATTGCTGAACAAATTGAGGACCAAAGTAAGTGAACATTTCTTTGCCAACTTTTAAACGGCATTCACTCGGTGATAATTGCTTTACAAATTCAATTGCAGCATTTTGATCATCATAATCCAATGCGATGAGTACTTTTGGGTCGAGTATATCTGTCATATTTTACCTATTAAAATCCATCTAGCCCACGGCTAGGAATGATTGACTCCCAATGTTTACAGGATGGACAAGACCAGTAGAGTGTCTGACTTGTAAAACCACAATGTTTACATTGAAATTCTGATTTGGTTGCAATATAGCTTTTAACTAAAGCGTTTACATCTTCGATTAAAGATGCTACATCGCGATTTTTTAATGCAAGCAAATCGAGTAATGAACTGAAGCCTCGAATATTCGGTTGTTTTTCAAGGCTTGCTGTAAGAAATGAAATAGCTTTATCTGTTTGTTCTATACTGACTAAATACTTGCAGTATTTTAATTTAATCAATATTCCACCTCGATTAACTTCTTGCTCAATTAATTTATTGAAATCATTAATTAAATTGAGTTTTAAATAGCACGTTTCTAAATCATCAATAAAAACGGGAGTATATTGTGGTGACTGAACTAATAGATCTCGCCAATATGAGATCGCTTTGAGATAATCATCTTTGATAAATGAGGCTTTGCCTAATTCGTAGAGGGGACGAACAACATGACTATCTATGCCAATAACTTTTTTAATTAGTTTTAATTGTTGTTTTTCAATAGCAAGCTCACAATAAAAATTAGCAATACCTAACTTTGACTGTTGTTTAGTAAACAAAGTAGGAAATTGCTCAAATAAAGTAATACCTTTTTGCCACTCACTTGTTTGTTGATAAATGCTAAATAAAATTTCAAGTGCCTGTTGGTTTTTCTGTTTAACAGGTATTAATAATTGCTCTTCTGCACAATCATACATTCCAGCCATTACATAGTCTTCAGCGAGCGCTATTTGTATTAATTCTTTCGTCGGATTATCTAAGGAAGGTTGCTTTAATAGTAATTCGTGAATCTTAATGGCACGATCTAGTTCACCTCGTCGTCGAAACATAGCTGCAAGTGTCAAATAATGTTCGACTGAATCTGCTGAGACTTCAAGTAAATTAATTAGATATTCGAGACCTTGATCTTCCTCTCTATCCAGAAGAAATTTCAATCCTTTGTTATATTGAGAAGTAATTTCGCGGCTTTGTACGTCAGCTTGGTTTTTTGCACTGTTACGGCCCATAATCCAGCCGTAAGCAGCAGCAACAGGCAGTAATAAAAATAACAGTTCAATCATTTATTAACTGTCTTTTAAAACGGAGAGCTTATTTTTTCTTTTAAGGCGATAGTTATGCCATTTAAGTGAAGTAAACACTTTAAAGCTGATTAATATCCCTACGATTATTCCAATCGAAAAAGCGATGCTGATGACAACAGCTAATGGAATATTAGCGCTAGCAACAATATAGTTTAGCGTGACAACTTGTGGGTTTTGAGTCCCCAATAAAAATGCTAATACTAATATAGTTGCTATAAATAGTACTTTAGTAATTCTGAACAACAGACAACTCCAGTACCTACAATTAATTATTTAAACTTTCGTTAACACGATCACGAAGTTCTTTACCAGGCTTAAAATGAGGCACATACTTTCCTTGTAACTCAACAGTGTCACCTGTTTTAGGATTACGACCTACTCTAGGTGCTCGATAGTGTAAAGAAAAGCTACCAAAACCACGTATTTCAATACGCTGCGATTCAGACAACGAATCAGCCATTTGCTCTAGAATTTCTTTTACTGCATTTTCAACATCTTTAGCTGGTAAATTTGTATGTTGTTCTGCTAATTGTTCTATCAGTTCTGACTTAGTCATGAAATGTCCTCTATTATCATAATAAGAAGGGCTTTCGCCCTTCTTAAATATTAGACTAAATTAGTCTTTTTGTGCATTTTTAAATGCAGCAGCCATCGCGTTTTCGAACTCAGGCTCTTCTTTCTTAAGCTTTTCTAAAACTTCTTTTTCTTCAGCTTCAAATAGTGCTTTAACAGATAGGCTTAATGTACGATTCTTACGATCAACACCTACATATTTAGCTTCTAATTCGTCACCAACAGAAACTACAGAAGTTGCATCTTCTACACGCTCTTGAGCGATATCAGATACACGGATGTAGCCTTCAACACCTTCAGCGATTTCAATTGTTGCACCTTTAGCATCAACTTCAGTCACTTTACCTTTAACGATAGCACCTTTTTTGTTGCCGTCTAGGTAGTTATTGAATGGGTCACTTTCGATTTGCTTAACGCCTAAAGAAATACGCTCACGCTCAGGATCTACTTGTAGAACGATTGCTGTAATTTCGTCGCCTTTCTTGTACTCACGTACAGCTTCTTCGCCAGGAGCATTCCAAGAGATGTCTGAAAGGTGTACTAGACCATCAATACCACCGTCTAAACCAATGAAGATACCGAAGTCAGTGATAGACTTGATCTTACCAGTAACTTGATCGCCTTTGTTTTGAAGACGAGCAAATTCTTGCCAAGGGTTAGCAATACATTGCTTAAGACCTAGAGAAATACGACGACGTTCTTCGTCAATTTCTAATACCATTACTTCAACTGTATCGCCTAAGCTAACAACTTTAGATGGGTGGATGTTTTTGTTTGTCCAATCCATTTCAGAAACGTGAACTAAACCTTCAACACCTTCTTCAATTTCAACGAAACAACCATAGTCAGTAAGGTTTGTTACACGACCAGTAAGCTTAGAGCTCTCTGGGTAACGGCCAGCGATAGCAGCCCATGGATCTTCGCCTAACTGCTTAAGACCTAAAGAAACACGAGTTTTCTCTTTGTCAAATTTTAAAACTTTAACAGCGATTTCATCGCCTACGTTTACGATTTCAGATGGGTGCTTAACACGCTTCCAAGCCATATCTGTGATATGTAAAAGACCATCTACGCCACCTAAATCTACGAACGCACCGTAATCTGTAAGGTTCTTAACGATACCTTTAACTTCTTGACCTTCAACAAGGTTAGCAAGTAATTCATCACGCTCTTGTGAGTTTTCTGATTCGATAACTGCACGACGAGATACAACAACGTTATTACGTTTTTGATCAAGCTTGATTACTTTAAACTCTAACTCTTTGCCTTCAAGGTGAGTTGTGTCACGTACTGGACGAACATCAACAAGTGAACCAGGTAAGAACGCACGGATAGTATCAACTTCAACAGTGAAACCACCTTTAACTTTACCGTTGATAACACCAGTAACAGTTTCTTGCTCTTCACAAGCTTTCTCTAGGCGGATCCAAGCCTCGTGACGCTTCGCTTTCTCACGAGAAAGGATAGTTTCACCAAAGCCATCTTCAATTGCGTCAAGCGCTACATCTACTTCATCGCCTACAGCAACTTCTAGTTCACCAGCAGCATTTTTGAATTGCTCGGCAGGAATTGCACTTTCAGACTTAAGACCAGCGTCTACTAATACAATGTTATTTTCGATTGAAATAACAGTACCTTTAACGATTGATCCTTGTTGAGCTTCAAAACCTTTTAAGCTTTCTTCAAATAACTGCGCAAAATTTTCTGACATACGAGATACGTCTCTAAATATAATTCCAATTAGCAACCTTGCCGCATGGGGTTGTTTATTTAGCGGTTACCATCCATAGCATTCGCTGTAAAATTAAATTGATTTAGTATATAAATCAAATATTTGTGTAAATACTTCTTCTGCATTCATTTCAGTTGTATCGACTACAATTGCATCCTCTGCAGGTACAAGAGGCGCGACACTTCTGTGCATATCGCGATCATCACGCGCTTGAATATCGTGCAGCAAGTCTTCGATTTTAACATCAAGACCTGATTCCTTCAACTCATGAAAGCGTCGATTTGCACGCTCTTGGGCTGAAGCAGTTAAATAAATCTTTAGCATGGCATCTGGAAACACAACGGTGCCCATATCACGACCATCTGCAATCAACCCATTTTCACTTCTAAAGGCACGTTGTCGCCGAAGTAATGCTTCTCTTACACGTGGAAGTGCTGCAACCTTTGACGCGACGCCTCCAACTTTTTCATTTCGGATTCGTTTAGTAACATCCTCACCCTCAAGTACTATTTTGCTCATTCCTTTTTCTGAATCAATCAAAAACTGAACATCTAAATTAGCAGCTAGTGGGACCAATGCACTTTCGTCACTGTCGGTAATATTATGATGAATAGCGGCAAGGGCAAGTACACGATAAATTGCACCACTGTCTAAGACGTCCCAGCCTAACTTTTCGGCTAACAAACGACAAACAGTCCCTTTTCCTGAGCCACTTGGACCATCAACTGTGATCACCGGTTCAATTGCCTGCATTTAAACCTCCATCAATGCATACAAAAATTGTCGCGCGCATTATAAGCGATAAACAAAAATTTATCGCTTATATTCCAATGTTTTTATAAATAAAATTAATTACTAATTGTTTCTAGCGTATCAAAATAGGTTGGGAATGTTTTATGCGTACATTTAGGATCATTGATAATAATGTCGTGTCCCCCAACTGCAACCATTGAAAAGCACATCGCAATTCGGTGATCATTATAAGTATCAATTTCAGCAAGTTGAATTTTTTCAGGAGGGGTAATTTCGATGAAATCATGACCTTCTACTACATCAGCTCCGACTTTTCGCAGCTCAGTAGCCATTGCAGACAAGCGATCTGTTTCTTTCACGCGCCAATTATAGATATTTCTAATTGCCGTTTTCCCAGTGGCAAATAATGCCACTGTGGCCAATGTCATTGCTGCATCAGGGATCGCGTTGGCATCAATATCAACGCCACGTAACAAGCCTTTTTTTACAACTAATTTATCAGGATACCAAGTCACGGTAGCACCAACCTGCTCCATCACTTTCGCAAAGTCAATATCACCTTGCATACTATTAGTGCCAACTCCATTAATTTCTATCTCACCACCATTAATAGCCGCTGCAGCAACAAAGTAGGAAGCTGACGACGCATCGCCTTCAACCATAATTTGTGTTGGTGACTGATAAGTTTGCCCAGCTTTTACATAAAAATATTGGTAATCGTTGTTAATAACCTCTATACCAAAACGTTTCATTATATTAATTGTAATATCAATGTATGGTTTGGAAACTAACTCACCTTTTATTTCTATACGAGTATCTTCACTGAACAAAGGCGCAGCCATAAGTAGAGCTGTTAAGAATTGACTTGAGATACTACCATCAATTTCTACTTCTCCACCTTTGATTTGCTTACCGTTAATTCTCAGCGGTGGGTAATCAGGCTCAGCTAGATAATCAATTTTAGCGCCTAAATGGACTAACGAATCAACTAAATGGCCAATCGGGCGTTCGTTCATACGAGGCTCACCTGTAAGCTCAGTACAGATAGGACTTGCGGCTAAAACCGCCGTTAACGGGCGAAATGCTGTTCCAGCATTGCCAAGGAATAAAGGTTGTTTTGGCTGTGTAAACACACCAGAAACACCTTTAACCCATGCTGTTGTTCTGTCTTTATTAAGCTTTACTTCAACTCCTAAAGCGTCTAATGCTTCGAGCATACGGCGGATATCGTCGCTATCAAGAAGGTTGTCAACCTGAGTCTCACCTTCACACAAAGCTGCTAGTAATAAGATTCGATTAGATAAACTTTTCGAACCAGGCAAAGTGACTTGCCCAGATACACGATTAATCGCTTTTAAATATAATTGCTCCATTAGCCATTCTCCTGCTCAAAACGTGACATAAACTCCACTAATGCGACTACCCCTTCATAGGGCATGGCATTGTAGATACTGGCACGCATTCCACCTACTGAGCGATGTCCTTCGAGTGCTAATAGGCCTGACTCTGTAGCTTGCGCTAAAAATAAACTGTTCAATGACTCATCTTTAAGCCAAAAAGGAACATTCATTAATGACCGAGATTCTTTGGCCACTTTATTAGAATAAAAATGACTGCTGTCGATGAAATCATAGAGTAATTGGGCTTTCTTTTTATTCAATGCTTCAACAACTTTCACCCCTCCCTGCTCTTCAATCCAAGCAAATACTTCATTAGCTAAATACCAAGCGAATGTTGGCGGCGTATTAAACATACTGCCTTGTTTAGCTTCTAAGGTATAATCTAAAACTCCTGGGCGCGGGAGGCCTTTTCTATCAAGTAATGCTTGCTTTACAATGACGATACACAGCCCTGAGGGCCCGATATTTTTCTGAGCACCTGCATAAATCAAGTCGAAATCAGCTACGTTTATTTCTCGAGACAAAATATTTGAAGACATATCAGCAATTATTGGGGCTGTTGGATGTGTTGGCACATCAAATAATTCAATGCCATCTATGGTCTCATTTGGACAATAATGGATATAAGAAGCGGTCTTCGGTAATTCCCACTCAGAAACAGGTGTAACAGAAAACTCACTCTCACTATCATTTCGAATATCAATTGATATAGCATGAGTGAATTTGAGCGCTTCATCAAATGCGCCCTGTGACCAAATACCAGTGTGGCAATAAACTGCAGGTGCGTCATCTTGATGTAAATTGAGCGGTACGGCAGAAAACTGACCACGCCCACCGCCATGCATAAATAACACTGCATAATCGTCCGGAATCGCCATTAAACGTCGCAGTCGCTCTTCACTTTGCTTGGCAAGAGCCAAAAAAGGATCACTACGGTGGCTGATTTCCATCACAGAGACACCTAGCCCCTGCCAATCTAAAAACTCTTTTTGTGCTTTCTGCATGACACCTGGTGGTAAAGTTGCAGGCCCTGCACAAAAATTATAAACACTCATTCCCATTCCCCTCACTGTTTATAAAATTAATATGGTTCAAACTTGCTTATCACTATGATTTAACGGTATTAAACCACAACTTCACTTTTGAAATTAACAAGCTTGAATGATATCAACCCTATTTAAGTATGAAAAAAGCGGCTTACGCCGCTTTTTTATCTAAACAACAACTTATTCGTCAGTTGTTGGTGTTTCTGTAGTGGACTCTACACTCTGTGTCTCATCTACTACTTCCTCGATATCTTCGACTTCAATTTCGTCAATACGTTGTAAACCAACTACCTGTTCTTCGTCAATAGTTCGAATTAAAATAACTCCTTGAGTATTTCGTCCGACTGTCGATACTTCTTGAACTCGGGTTCTAACTAACGTACCACGATTTGAAATCAGCATGATTTCATCGTTTTCGTTTACTTGAACAGCACCGACAACTTTACCATTACGTTCACTGACCTTTATCGATACTACCCCTTGGGTTGCACGAGATTTAGATGGGTAATCGTCAAGTAACGTGCGTTTACCATAGCCATTTTCAGTCACTGTTAATATCGCACCATCAGATTTTGGTACAATTAATGACACAACGCGTTGACCATCAATGAGTTTAATACCGCGTACACCCGTCGCGGTACGACCCATAGGACGTACGCCTTTAAACTTAATTTCAGGCTGACCATTTTCATCAAGTACAGGCTGACCGTTTTCATCAAGTACCGCGCTTTCTTCAGACTCTTTAAAGCGAACCACTTTACCAGCATCAGAGAACAACATGATTTCGTTGCTACCATCTGTGATATCAACACCGATTAAGCTGTCACCTTCGTTTAAGTTGACGGCAATAATACCACTTGAACGCTGACGGCTATACGCAGTTAATGGTGTTTTCTTCACTGTACCAAACGCTGTTGCCATGAAGATATATTTATCTTCTTCATATTCACGCACTGGTAAAATGGCAGTGATACGCTCGTCCGCTTCAAGCGGAAGTAAATTGATAATCGGTTTACCACGCGCAGCACGGCTTGCTAACGGTAATTGGTACACTTTTAGCCAATATAAACGACCTGTGGTCGAGAAGCATAAAATAGTGTCGTGAGTATTGGCTACAAGTAAACGTTCAATGAAATCTTCATCTTTCATTTTCGTCGCTGACTTGCCTTTACCACCACGACGCTGCGCTTCATAATCACTTAAAGGTTGGTATTTGACATAACCTTCATGCGATAAAGTCACAACAACATCTTCTTCATTAATCAGGTCTTCTAAACTGATGTCATGCGCAGCAGCAGTAATTACAGTACGGCGTTCATCCCCGTATTGCTCTTTTGCAAGCTCAAGTTCTTCGCGAATAACTTCTAATAATCGCTCAGGTGATGAGAGAATATGCAATAACTCAGCAATAAGTTCTAGTAGCTCTTGGTATTCAGCTAATATTTTTTCGTGCTCAAGACCCGTTAAACGGTGTAAACGAAGCTCTAAGATCGCTTGAGCTTGTTGAGCCGATAAATAGTATTGTCCACCACGAATGCCCAGCTCTGCATCTAACCATTCAGGGCGAGCCACATTTTCTTCGCCTGTGCGCTCAAGCATTGCTTGAACATTACCCATCTCCCAAGGACGTGAAATTAACGCTTCTTTAGCTTCAGCTGGGGTAGGTGAACGACGGATCAGCTCAATAATGGGGTCGATATTGGCCAGCGCGATGGCCAAGCCTTCAAGTATGTGAGCGCGATCGCGTGCTTTACGTAAATCAAATACAGTTCTTCGCGTTACGACTTCACGGCGATGCACGACAAACGCATGCAACATTTCTTTCAGGTTTAATAACTTTGGTTGGCCGTTATCTAAGGCAACCATATTAATACCAAACACCGTTTGCATAGACGTTTGTGCATAAAGATTATTTAATACAACTTCACCCACTTCGCCGCGTTTAATTTCTACGACAATACGCATCCCATCTTTATCAGATTCGTCACGTAATGCGCTGATCCCTTCTATTTTTTTATCTTTAACTAACTCCGCTATTTTTTCAATTAAGCGGGCTTTATTGACCTGATATGGAAGCTCATCAACGATGATAGTTTCTTTACCTTTATCATCAGTCTGAACTTCGGCATTTGCTCGAATATAGACCTTTCCACGCCCCGTTTTATAGGCTTGTTCAATGCCTTTTTTTCCACTGATAATTGCTGCGGTCGGGAAATCAGGACCCGGAATATATTCAAGCAATTCATCAATGGTAATCTCTGGATTATTGATGAGCGCTAAGCAACCATTAATAACTTCATTAAGATTGTGCGGGGGAATATTTGTTGCCATACCAACAGCGATACCTGACGAACCATTCACTAATAAGTTAGGGATTTTTGTCGGTAATACCGCAGGTATTTTTTCAGTGCCGTCGTAGTTATCAACATAATCGACGGTTTCTTTTTCAAGATCGGCCAATAGCTCATGAGAAACGCGCGCCATTCTAATTTCGGTGTAACGCATCGCAGCTGCCGAGTCACCATCAACAGAACCGAAGTTACCTTGGCCGTCTACTAGCATGTAACGAAGAGAGAAAGGCTGTGCCATACGAACAATGGTATCATAAACAGCAGAGTCACCATGTGGGTGATATTTACCGATTACATCACCGACGACACGGGCAGATTTTTTATACGGTTTGTTCCAATCATTCTTGAGTTCATTCATCGCAAATAAAACACGGCGATGAACTGGCTTTAAGCCATCACGAACATCAGGTAAGGCACGCCCTACAATTACACTCATTGCATAATCGAGGTAAGAACCTTTGAGTTCGTCTTCAATATTAACTGGAAGGATTTCATTGGCGTGATCAGTCATGTTGATTTCACTTCCTTCAGTCGACTAAAAATTGTTAATCATTATTGTTGTCGGTACCATGCTACCACATAAATATAAATTTTACAGGGCGTAAAGAGGTGTGTTTTTGTGTTTTCACCTTATATAATGCGCCCAGATTAACGAGGAACCTTTTTATGACCGAACATCAAAATGTAGATCAAGATGAAATTGCAAAATTTGAAGCAGTCGCACAGCATTGGTGGGATCTCAATGGCGATTTTAAACCTCTACACGATATCAACCCACTCAGACTCGATTTTATCATGGATAAAACGAATGGCTTATTTGAACTGAATACACTAGATGTGGGTTGTGGTGGGGGTATTTTAAGTGAGAGTATGGCCCGCATGGGTGCAAAGGTAACGGGTATCGATATGGGTCTGGAGCCGTTGAATGTTGCAAAACTTCATGCACTCGAAGCTGGAATCAAGCTTGAATACCAACAAACTACCGCGGAGGCATTTGCAGCTAACAACCCTGCTCAATTTGATGTCGTGACCTGCATGGAGATGCTCGAGCACGTCCCCGATCCTCAATCAGTCATAGCTTCAGTTGCAAAACTGGTTAAACCTGGCGGACATGTATTTTTCTCTACTTTGAATAAAACCGTGAAGTCGTACCTATTTGCGATATTAGGCGCAGAGAAAATTTTAAAGATGGTACCTGAAGGCACTCATGACCATGATAAATTTATCCGGCCAGCGCAACTCATCACTTGGGCTGAAGCATATGGCTTAAAAGTGCGTGCAAGCAATGGTCTTAGTTATAATCCACTCTCAGGCCAGTATAAACTCGGTGCAGATGTAAGCGTCAATTATATTCTTCATTTTGAGAAGCTGTAATGACGACTTCATCCATATTGTTCGATTTAGATGGCACATTACTCGATACCGCTGATGATCTAGGCGCAGCGCTAAATCATGTTTTAAAGGCGCATAATTTCCCGCCGTTATCTTCGCAGCAATACACACAGCATGCATCGAATGGTAGTGTAGCATTATTACAGGCTGGCTTTGGTGAAGATTGGGCCATTCAGCCCCAAAAAAGCCTTAAAGCTGAGTTTCTTGATTATTACCAACACCACATTGCCATTCACACCCGTTATTACCCAGATATTGAACGTGTATTGCTTAAACTAAACGAACTGGCTATTCCTTGGGGCATCGTCACAAATAAACCGACCTATCTCACGCAACCTTTGTTAAGCCACTTTGCGCTGTTAAATGAATGTGCCGCTGTTGTATGCGGAGACACCTTGCCCGTTGCAAAGCCTTCGCCAGAACCCATCTTATTAGCTTGTCAGCAACTTAATATCAACCCAGCTGACTGTTTATACCTCGGTGATGCTCATCGAGATATCGAAGCGGGATATAATGCCGGGATGAAAACAGCTATTGCTAGCTGGGGGTATCTACCAAAAGATCTCATTCTATCAACTTGGAATGCTGATTTAGTATTCAACGATGCTCAACAACTAATCAACTACATATAGTGTTTTTAAGTAAGGTTAATCACTATATGTAGTTTTTATTCTTTCGTAAGTGCTGAGTTTTATATTGCACAGTGTTAAAAATAATCAACAAAATAAAAAAAAATAAATATTTAATTATTCAAGATCATTTGTTGATTTTTAATTATTTCTAATGAATCAAAAGGCAAAAGGTTAGTGTTAACTAACCTTTTAATTTTATCGCCAACTTATCCACAATCTGACTGAGATCTGTCCCTTGCAAATAAAATCATACCACTCTATCTTGTGATCCAGAATTGAGTTGCACCCATATATAGTGTTTAAAAGCTAAACAACTTAATGCGCTTAATAAGTACACAGGCCTACCGCCTAAAACTAAAACAATAAATTTCGCTAACACCCTAGGAAATGCAGGCATATATATGAACCAACAGCTATCTGTGAGCAAACGCGATGGAAGAAAGGAATCGCTCGATCTTGATAAAATCCATCGTGTCATTACATGGGCCGCGGAAGGACTAAATAACGTCTCGGTCTCACAAGTTGAATTAAAATCTCATATCCAGTTTTATGACGGTATCCGTACTGAAGATATTCATGAAACAATCATTAAAGCAGCCGCTGATCAAATCTCAAAAGAAACACCTGATTATCAATTTTTAGCTGCCCGTTTAGCTATATTTCACCTTCGCAAAAAAGCTTATGGACAATTCGAGCCACCAAAGCTTTATTCTCATGTAGTTAAAATGGTTGAAGACAAGCGATATGATGCACATCTTTTAGCTGATTATACAGAAACTGAATTTGAAGAACTTGAGAATGTGCTCGATCATGATAGAGATTTAACATTCAGTTATGCCGCTGTTAAGCAACTAGAGGGAAAATACTTAGTTCAAAACCGAGTCACAGGTGAGATCTATGAAAGTGCACAATTTTTATACATTTTAGTCGCTGCGAGTTTATTTGCTAAATATCCGAAATCTAATCGTCTTGATTATATTAAACGTTTTTATGATGCAGTCTCGACATTTAAAATCTCGTTACCTACTCCAATCATGGCTGGAGTGCGAACTCCCACGCGCCAGTTCAGTTCATGTGTATTGATTGAATGTGGTGACAGTTTAGATTCAATTAATGCAACATCTTCAGCAATTGTGAAGTATGTGAGTCAACGAGCGGGGATTGGCATCAATGCAGGTCGTATCCGAGCACTTGGTAGCCCTATTCGAAATGGTGAGGCGTATCACACTGGCTGTATTCCTTTTTATAAGCATTTCCAAACAGCTGTTAAAAGTTGCTCTCAAGGCGGTGTACGTGGCGGAGCTGCGACTTTATTCTACCCGCTTTGGCATTTAGAAGTTGAAAACTTACTGGTATTAAAAAATAACCGTGGTGTCGAAGATAATCGCGTTCGTCACTTAGACTATGGCGTGCAATTTAATAAATTAATGTACAGCCGCCTAATAAAAGATGAGTATATCACCTTATTCAGTCCATCTGATGTACCAGGCCTGTACGATTCATTCTTTGAAGATCAAGCTGAGTTTGACCGACTATACGTCCAATATGAGCAAAATGAGCATATCCGCAAAAAGCGTATTAAAGCGATTGAGTTATTCTCTATGTTTGCGCAAGAGCGTGCGAGCACTGGTCGTATTTACTTACAAAATGTCGATCACTGTAATACTCACAGTCCATTTGACTCAAAAGTTGCGCCTATCCGACAGTCAAATCTATGTCTCGAAATAGCCTTACCGACTAAGCCATTGCAGCACGTAATGGATGAAGAAGGTGAAATAGCTCTATGTACCTTATCTGCATTCAATTTAGGAGCTATCGATGACTTATCTGAACTGGAAGAGCTAGCTGAATTGGCCGTACGAGCACTGGATAACCTTCTTGATTACCAAGACTACCCTGTTCCAGCTGCTAAAAATGCTACGATGAATCGTCGTACTTTAGGAATAGGCGTTATTAACTATGCCTACTATTTGGCGAAAAATGGTAAAAAATACTCAGATGGCAGTGCAAATAGCTTAACTCATCAAACGTTTGAAGCAATTCAATATTATCTGATGAAAGCTTCTAATGAATTAGCAAAAGAAAAAGGTGCATGCCCTAAATTCCACGAGACAACATACTCTCAAGGGATCATGCCAATTGACACCTATAAAAAAGATCTTGATACAGTTTGCTCAGAGCCACTCAAGCTAGATTGGGATAGTCTTCGAGAGAGTATCCAAGCTCACGGTATGAGAAATTCGACTTTGTCTGCACTGATGCCATCAGAAACATCGTCGCAAATTTCAAACGCAACCAATGGAATCGAGCCGCCGCGAGGTCACGTGAGCGTCAAAGCAAGTAAAGATGGTATCTTAAAACAAGTTGTACCAGAATATGACAGACTCAAAGATCAATATGAATTACTTTGGGATATTCCTTCAAATGATGGCTACCTTCAGTTAGTTGGCATTATGCAAAAGTTTGTTGATCAAACTATTTCTGCCAACACTAACTATGATCCGGGTAAATTTGAAGGTGGGAAAGTCCCAATGAAATTACTACTGAAAGATCTTTTAACAGCATACAAATATGGGGTTAAAACACTGTATTATCATAATACTCGTGACGGTGCAGCTGATGCACAAAATGAGATCGCGCCGGATGCCGATGATGATTGTGCCGGTGGTGCGTGTAAAATTTAATTAAATTACTGGGCAAGCTCTCTTGCCCAGCTTCTGTTTGCCTTTGAGAAAATTTATGTCTTATTCAACTTTCAGCCGTAATCATAACGATCAATTAAAAGAACCCATGTTTTTCGGTCAATCAGTGAATGTGTCACGTTACGACCAACAAAAACACCCTATCTTCGAAAAGCTAATCGAAAAACAACTTTCATTTTTCTGGCGACCAGAAGAAGTCGATGTCAGCAAAGATCGACTTGACTTTCAGGGTCTTCCTGAGCATGAAAAACACATTTTTTTAAGCAACTTAAAATACCAAACCTTGCTTGATTCTATTCAAGGTCGTTCACCAAATATTGCCCTACTACCGATTGTTTCATTGCCAGAGCTCGAAACTTGGATTGAAACTTGGTCATTTAGTGAAACCATTCACAGCCGATCTTATACCCACATCATTCGAAACGTAACAAAACAACCTGAGCTAATCTTTGACGATATAGTCAATAATGATCGTATTATCGAACGTGCTGATGAAGTTACGCGCTATTATGATGATTTAATTGAGTTTACTTCAATTTATAACTTATATGGTGAAGGTAAACACATTTTAAATGGTGAGACAGTAGTCATTAACTTATTTGAGTTAAAGAAAAAACTTTATCGCGCTATTATGTCCGTGAATATATTAGAAGCAATCCGTTTTTATGTCAGTTTTGCCTGTTCTTTTGCATTTGCTGAACGTGAATTGATGGAAGGCAACGCTAAAATCATCAAATTAATTGCACGTGATGAAGCCCTACACCTTTCAGGTACCCAGCACATACTTAATATCATGCAAGAAGGAAGTGATGATCCTGAAATGTCAATCATCGCTGCGCAGTTACGTGATGAATCTATCGAGATGTTTAAAACTGCCGCTGAGCAAGAAAAAGAATGGGCGCAATATCTCTTCAAAGACGGATCTATGATAGGTTTAAATAAAGATATTTTATGCCAGTATGTTGAATATATTACCAATGTTCGTATGGCAGCTATTGGCTTACCACAACAATACGCGATTACTAGTAACCCAATACCTTGGATTAACTCTTGGCTAGTATCAGATAATGTCCAAGTTGCACCACAGGAAGCTGAAATAAGCTCTTATTTAGTGGGTCAGATTGACTCACAAGTTGAGGCTTCAGACTTTGGTGACTTTGACTTGTAATGAAGCAAGTTAAAATCATTAATACCGATCAGACTCTAAATTATGAGTCTGATCGTCATACCCTGCTTGAATTCTTAGAAATACATGACATACCAGTTCAATACCAGTGTCGAGAGGGTTATTGTGGCGCATGCAGGTGCAAGCTCAGCCACGGTAAAGTTGAGTACCAGCAAGAACCGCTAGCGTTTATTCGCGAAGGTGAAATTTTATTGTGTTGCTCAAAGCCAACAGATGATATTGAACTAACACTACCATTCATTTAATAATTTATTTCACAATCTTGATTTAACGATGTTTCGTAATAACCTAAATTATTACTGATCGTTAATTTATTATGCTCGATGATCACAGACCAATCGAGTCGTTTAGAAATGTCAGTTCTTAACTGATTTAAAAAACCGATATCTATCGCGATTATTTTAATTTTATGTTTATCCAGATAACCTTTCATATCGTTTAGCCAATCCGTTGCTTTTGGCGTAATTAAGACTACTTGGCTTGCGAGTTGACAGGCTTTATCTAGTCTTTTTTGTGAAGGAAACCCCACATCCACCCACAAATTGTAATCCCCGATTTCATTTTGCAGACCAAGATCTGGATGAATGGGTTGATCATTGTTTTTAGACCAGCACGTACTTTCTAAAGGCAATAAACAATAACCGATTAATTTTAATAGAAAATGCTCGAGATCTTCTTTTGGTAGCAATGAAATAGTGACATCTTTGTGCTCATAACGATGATGATTGATATCAGAGACATCAAGATGTGCCTTAAAAACGATTTGCTTATTAGCCATGAATCTACCTCATATCATTGACTCCCTTTAAGTATAGAACATGAAGCAAAAACTGAGCCGTTTGAATAAACGTCTTAATAAAATATGTTATACCATAACAACAGTTGATTTGTTTTTTTATGCGATGTTACAATATATCAATTATAAATAATGAAGTAACACGATGAAACACACACTTTTATATGCAACGATTATCAGTGCTTTAGGCTTAACTCAAGCCCAAGCAGCGCAAATCAACGGTCAGGTCTTAAATGAAAACCAGCAACCAGTCTCAGGTGCTAGCATTCATATCCACGGCAAAGATAAAGCGGTTTATAGTGATGAGAATGGCTATTTTACACTGAATATTGATGCTCAAGGTCAGCTACACATATCAAAAGATGATTATATTGACCAACGTATAGCTGTTGAAGAAAATCAAAGTGATCTCATCGTTCAATTACTAAAATCATCCATCGAAACAGTGACTGTTTATGCCTCGGGTTTACATAAAACCAATATGGATATGGCCTCCCCTGTCACTGTTCTCAGTGGCGATACATTAAAGAACAAGTCACAAGCTACATTGGGGGAAACTTTAAAAGGTTTGCCTGGCATTAACTCAACTTATTTTGGTCCTGTCTCTTCTTCACCGATTATTCGGGGTCTCGATGGTCCTCGGGTAAAAGTATTGCAAAATGGTTTAGACAGCAGTGATGCATCGCGCATCGGTGCAGATCACGCTACAACTAACGAATCTCTCACCGCACAACAGATCGAAGTCCTTCGAGGCCCTGCAACTCTTTTATATGGTTCTGGCGCAATTGGAGGAGTTGTAAATATTGTCGATCAACGCATCCCAACAGATCAACTTGATGCATTTCAAGGAGCGGGTGAAATTCGTTATGACACTGTCTCTGAAGGCAAAACCGCTGCAGTAAATTTAGCGACTGGAACTAATGGGTTTAATATTAACCTAAATGCGTTAAGACGACAGTCTGAAGATTATAAAATACCTAAAATGCATGTTGATGATCACCATGACGAACACGAAGAAGAAAGCCATGATGAAACACATGAAATAGTGAATAGAATTGAAAATACATTCATTGATTCAACAATTTTTGATTTTGGCGCAAGTTATGTAGCCGAGCACTTAACGCTGGGTCTGTCATACGGGAACATCAATACAGAGTATGGCATCCCAGGTCACGAACATGACCACGAACATGACCATGACCATGACCATGACCATGAAGAGCATAATGAAGAACCTGAGGCTGAACATCATGTTTATGCTTTATTAGAACAAGATCGCTGGCAAGCGCTAGCTGTATACACACCTCATAACGCCATAGTCGAAAAAGTAGAAGCTAAACTTGGCTTCACCCGTTATCAACATGCTGAAATCGAAGATGGTTTTATTGGTACCACATTTAAAAATGATACAAATGAAGGCCGACTATCTATCGAGCATACTCTTGGGCAATGGCATGGTATTGCTGGTTATCATTACTACCATTCTGACTACGAAGCGTTAGGAGATGAAGCATTCAGCCCTTCTTCTAAAACCACACAAAACGGTTTATTCGTATTACAAGAGCGCAAAGTGGGTGATATTACAATCGAGTTAGGAGCACGTTATGAACAATTCAAGCTCGATGCCGCAGATATTGAATTAGAGCATGGGCATGACGAACACCATGAAAATGAAGCACATGATGACGAGCATCATAGCGAAGCAAGTTATAATGAAACATTCGATAACTTGAGCCTTTCCGCAGGCCTCGTATGGCACTTTGCACCGGGTTATTCGAGTTCATTTAATGTCACCCATTCCGAGCGAGCTCCTTCTTCAGCTGAGCTTTTGTCAAATGGATTACATATTTCCACTGGAACGTATGATTTAGGATTAGGCTATGAAATAGAAGATGGCGAAATTCATTTTGAAGCTGACCACATCCAGCAAGAGACGGCCAACAACTTCGATTTAACCTTTAGAAAATTTTCTGGTGATTTTGGTTTCACTGTAAATTTATATTATAACCAAGTCGATAATTTTTATTTCCAACAAGCAACTGAATATGCATTTGATAGCCATGATCATAAACTTGTTCACATAAGTGAAGCAGACGAAGGTGCAGCGGCGGTATACCATTACGCAAGTCAAGATGTGACTCTATATGGATTAGAATATGATCTGCACTATGCATTTTCATCTGATGTAGTAGTCAAAGTATTTGGTGATCATAGTCAAGTTCAATTTGATGATGATAGTTATCTTCCAAGATTACCGGCCAATAAATTAGGCACTGCTGTAGATTGGAATATTCAAGACATAAGATTAACAGCGTCAGTCACACATTATTTTGAACAAGATAAGATTGCTTTCAATGAATCAATAACTGACTCATATAGTTTGGTTGATCTTGGGGCTGACTATCAGTTTAACATTAATAAAGTTGATGCTAATTTGTATCTCAATATAAATAACTTAACTGATAAATTAGCTTTTTCACACAGCTCGTTTATTAAAGATATTGCCCCACTACCCGGTCGCAATATCGCATTAGGGATCCGCGCCTACTTCTAGAGCGGATTTAAGAGATAAAAAAAAGCCGCATTAGCGGCTTTTTCTTTGTTTATAAATTAGATAATTTCTAATAACTCAACATCAAATACAAGTGTTGAGTAAGGTGCGATTGACGCGCCTGCTCCACGTTCACCATAGGCAAGATCGTGTGGTACATATAAACGCCATTTTGAACCAACAGCCATCATTTGTAATGCTTCAGTCCAGCCTTTAATGACGCCACCAACCGGGAATTCAGCCGGCTGACCACGGTCATATGAGCTGTCAAAAACAGTACCATTAATTAGTGTACCGTGGTAATGAGTGCGTACTGTCGAATCAGCTGTTGGCTTGTCGCCTTCACCTGTTGTAATTACTTCATACTGTAATCCAGATGCAGTCACTGTAACTTCTGCACGAAGTGCATTTTCAGTAAGAAAAGACTCGCCTTCTGCCGCTAACACTTTAGCTTCTTCTTCACGACGAGCTTGAATTTGAGTATTGATCTCTTCAAAAGCAGCTTGAATGGCTGGGATTTCTACTTGGAAATCAGCGCCTGCGTAAGCATCTTTCATACCTTCAAATACAGAGTTTAGGTTTAAACCTTCAAAAGGATTGCCTTTTAATTGTTCACCCATTTGTAAACCAATACCGTAGCTTGCTTTTTCAGCATTATTTGTAAATTTTTCTGACATAATTTCCACTGATTTATCGTGTAGTTAAAAATGTAATCTTACCATAATTTCTAATCAGTTTTTGCTTTGTTTGTCTCTAAAGCCATTAAAAACCTTATTACTTCAAAAACAATTGGAAGAGCAATGATGGTAAAGATAAAAAAGGGTCGTTCTAGTAACACAGCGAAGCCATTGCCAACATCACTTTGTATCCATGTAAACAAACCACTTGCTACAAGTGTTGTAAACCAAACACAGATCCGAGGATGACGTGTTTCATGTTTGATAATGAGATGGCTAAACAACGCCATATATAAGCATATAAAGCCAGAGGCTTTGAGGTGCATAAAATCTAAAGTCAACGCATCAGGGTACGCATCAAAGATAAGGCGGGTTACTACACCATATCCCGTAAAATACAAAGCACTGCCTGCCAGCCATTTGAGAAGTTTAAGTGGGTAGCCGTTCATAAACATAACACTCCTAAACGAAAAAAACCGCCATATAGGCGGTTTTGGGAATGAGGTGGCGGAGAGATAGGGATTTGAACCCTAGATAGGCTACAAACCTATGCCGGTTTTCAAGACCGGTGCATTCGACCACTCTGCCATCTCTCCGTTATGGGGCGCATGATAATCACTTCCAGCTAATGTGTAAAGTAATAATTTGATTAAAACCAATAATTAATAATATTGAGGCGGTGTACGAGCAAAAATTGCACTGATAATACAAATAATCAAACCACCCACAATGAAGAAACCTAGTTGGATCCCTAATTGTAAATCGCCAAACAACCCATCATTGACACTATTGACGAATAATAAAGGTGAGACACTCAAAGAGAAAACGGTAAAACACACCTTAAATGCGCGATTAAAACTGAATCGTTTGCTTGAAGCCATCTGCCAAGTTAGCAAGATGATTATCGTACTTATCGCGATGAGACTCACTTGAGTGCTATTTGAGTAAATGGCCAAACCTGCTGTAAAGCTGGCCCCACATACGCCCCAAATAGCCCATAGCAGCCAATTTTCTTTCTCACGATAAAAAAGATTATTCATCTTGTTAGCCTCTGTTTTTATTTTTATCACACCACAATAACAAAAAATGTACAATTTAAAAACTGACAAATCATATTTATTGTACTAGCACTTCACTTTTTGTATCAGTGGCGTCGATTAACTCAACATTTAAGATATATATGTAAATGTTTAAAACAACAGTACTAAGCAAACACATGAAATTATCACTGCTAGCAAAATATTAAGTAACATCCCTTCTCTGACCATATCTGCAATTTTTAGTTCACCGCTAGCAAATACAATCGAGTTTGGAGCTGTCGCTACCGGTAAACAAAAAGCACACGAGCAACTTATTACAACGGGGATCATTAATAACTCAATCGGTAAATTAAGGGCCATTGCTGCAGATGCTATAATTGGCATTAGCAATGTTGCGGTCGCAGTATTTGAAGTGATCTCTGTCAAAAATGACACACATAAAGTCATCCCGAGCAACATAAAAAATACAGGTAATGTGCCTAATAAACTCAAATAATCACCAATTAATTGGCTTAAACCACTGCTGACAAACGCACTGGCAATACAGATCCCGCCCGCAAATAACAACAACATCCCCCAAGGAATTGTTTTAGCATGCTGCCACTCCAATAACTTTCCGCCTTGCCCATTAGATGTAATGGCCATCAAAATGACACCAAACAAAGCGACGGTCGAATCCCCAACTTGAGGTAAGTCTAATGCAGTAGACCACCCACCAAAGGGTTCTTTACGAAACACCCACAAAAATGCTACCAAGGCAAAAATAACCAGTACCCTGATTTCTGCTTTTTGCCACGGACCACTTTTTGGCACGTGGATTTCGCTTGATAACGTTATACCTCTTGTTAACCAAAGCGCACATAATGGAATTGAAATAACGATAATCGGCACTGCGACCTTCATCCATGAAACAAAGCCATATTCTTTTCCTGTAAATTGTTCATAAACAGATGCAAAAATAACATTCGGTGGCGTCCCGATAATTGTGCCAACTCCTCCTATCGATGCGGAATACGCTAACCCAAGTAATAACGCAATTTTGAATCGGGTATTGTCAGTCGTCACACAAATAGCCAGAACAACTGGTAACAGCGCGACAACCGTTGCAGTGTTCGATATCCACATTGAAAGGAGTGCCGCTGTCACCATGATAGAAAAGACAATCCGTTGTGCACTTTGTCCACCAATCAGCTTTATAATATTAAATGCTAGGCGCTTGTGAACTTGAGATTGCTCGATTGCAATCGCCAACATAAACGCGCCCATCAATAAAAGAATAACGTGATTGCCAAGTGCACTGGCTGCTGTTTTATGTGTTATGACCCCTGCAAGTGGAAACAAAACAAACGGTAATAACGATGTTAATGGGATCTCTATGGCTTCAGTAATCCACCAGTAACCAGTCAGCGCCGTTATTGCTAATGTATAGACGATAGGTTGTGCAAGACCCACGTAAGAGGTCCACCCTCCTACAACTAATGAAAATATCAATCCAAAACAGATGTGAGAGTTTAAAAAGCGCATTGATCACTCAGCTTAGCAATAATTGTCTGAGCGTGTTTCCACATAGCGTCAGTCTTAAGTTCTGTCATCGTCAGATGTGTGGATGCAAGGTAATTTATAGCTCGCTTCCCATGGTGCTGGTATTCTCGAATAGATAACCCGTCAAGTACTTGATACAGGCCATCAGGCTCATTGCATACTAATGCAATATCACACCCTGCATCGAGGGCAAGTTTAGTCCGCGTAAGGTAATCACCCATTTGAACGGCACCTTGCATACCTAAGTCATCAGAAAACACCACTCCGTTAAATTGCAGCTGTTTTCTCAAAACAGATTGTAACCAAAATGAAGAAAAACAGGCCGGCTTATCATCACACTGAGAATAAATAACATGAGCAGGCATTACACCATCACAGAGTCCGCTAGCCATTAACTGAGAAAACACTGATAGATCATGTGCAAATATTTGTTCTTTTTGTCGTTCATCAATAGGCATTGCAATATGAGAATCAGGACCAACAGAGCCATGGCCAGGAAAGTGCTTTACGACATTTTTCATCCCACAACGTTTCATGCCAGCGATAAATTGCGAAGCATAACGAATTACTTCATCAGGCTTTGATGCAAAAGCGCGGTTGGTGATCACTTCGGAAATACCATTAATATCAAGCACGGGCGCAAAACTAAAATCAACCCCATGTGCGCGTAATTCAGCACTTAAAGTAAAACCAAGCGGGGCCAAAATATCTTCGCTGCCTAAACCTTGTACACGACCAGCATCAGCCATAGCTGGTATCGCCGAAAAGCCCTCTCTAAATCGTTGTACCCGCCCACCTTCATGATCAACACTGATCAATAAAGTCGGCGCCACCGCTTTGATTTGTTTCGTCAGAGTCAGTATCTGCTCATTATCTTCGTAATTTCGAGAAAATAAGATCACACCTGCAACGAGTGGATGTTGTAATATTTCGACTTCATGCTGTTCCAGCAAAAGACCTTTGATGCCAGTTAAAATCGGACCCATCGTTGCCTCAAAAATCTGTGAAAAATTGTTCAGGTGTCAAACGACGAAGCTTTTTATGTTGAATTTCAGGGGTTCCCAGATACAAAAAACCCACTAACTCGTCATCTTCGGCTAAGCCCAACGCTGCTTTTACAATTGGACACTGTGCATAATGTCCGGTTCGCCATACACCGCCCAGCCCTTGTGCAAACGCAGCCTGTTGCATCGCAAACACAGCACAACCTGCAGATTGAACCTGCTCGATCCGTGGCACTTTATTACTTGGGACATATTTAGCGATGCAAATGATAACTAAAGGAGCCCTGAGTGCTAACGTTTTGGCTCGTTCAATGTTTCTATCGTCCAAGTTCGAGGCGACAGCAGAACGATAGAATAACTCTCCGAGCCGCTCACGACCGGTTCCTGTCACAAGTTGAAATTGCCACGGCGTTAATGCGCCATGATCTGGCGCTAACAGTGCCGCATTTTGAATGTTTATAAGTTGTTCAGCTGATGGGCCGGGTGAAATAAGTCGAGCATCAGATTGACGGTGTAGCAGTAGTTCGAGTGCGTCCATAATTTGTTATTCATTAAATTTTTTCTAAGAATAACAAATTATGTTCTAAATGACAGTGTTAGCCTTTGTCCAAGTAACGTTTTATATAATGATCGACACTTGTCCAGCGACCCCCGCCTGTAAAAAATATACTCAATAGCATGACAAAATACATGGCCGAAAACTCAATACCATTATTCAGTATCACAGGTTGACCTGTTTGGTACAGATAATTAGTATTGCCATACTCTTCGTTGATTTCTTTGATTTTGGTCAGACGTTTTTGAGCTTCTAGACTATTTTTCAAGCTTTGTTCTGCTCCTGGAATTGAAAGCCAGTCATAAACCTTTGCCGCACTTGTATTTGGATTTAACGGGGTAATTGCAAACCAACCATGGTTCCAGTGAACCGTCGTCGCCGCCACAATCATAGTGATCATCAAAGGGATAGTCACAAAACGGGTCAGTAAACCTATAAGTAATAACCACCCTCCTAAAAATTCACTCCAAGCAGCCAAAAACGCTAATATATCAGGAAAAGGAAGCCCTAGACCCCATTCTGTATTGCCAAACCAGTTGACCACATTTGGATCTGCAAGTAGCGCTTCGGTAATCGATTGCCACTCTCCACTGAGCCCCAGCTTACTATAGCCTGCAATAATAAGAACAGGCGCAAGTATCAAACGCAGTATGAGAGGAACTATTCCATCCAATTTCTTTAGATATGAAAACAGATTTGTATAACAAGAATAAGCAGCTGTAAGCATAGATGAGGCCTTTGATTTGAGGTCTAATAAAGTCATCTTAGTAGACCTCATCATAACGGGAAATATTTCAATCAAATGCTAAATAGATCGCGCTACCATTAAAGCTTCATAGATTGCACGCTTAGCATCAATGGCTGAAGCCAGTTTTGCTCCGCCAATAATATGGCAATTTGCCTTATCTTTTAGTGGTTCAAAGAGTTCATCATTAGACACTTGTCCAATGCAGGCTATCACAGTATCAACATCTAAAAAGCGTTGTTCGCCTTTGTGCTCAATTTCTAACCCTTTATCAGAGTAACTGACATAATTGGCTTCTGCAATTTGTTCAACATTTTGTTGCTTTGCTACAGCCCGATGGATCCAGCCAGTCGTTTTACCTAAATCTGAACCAAACCGCCCTGCACTGCGTTTTAGCATGTAAATTTTTTCTAATGCTTGATGTGTCTGCTCTACACCATCGATCCCCCATTGGGATTTAAACTGTGAAATCGACTTATTTTTTTGTTCTGTTAGAAAGGCAACCATATCAAAGCCGATCCCTCCTGCTCCTAAAATAGCCACTTTTTGACCTATTTCGACTTCACCACGAATCACTTCGTCATAGGCCACAATTTGCTTATTATCGTCACATCGTATGTTTGCAATCCGAGGGCGTACACCTGTAGCAAATACAACATCTTGATAATCATCTAGCATAGATTCTTGATATGCAGTGTTTAAACAGACTTTTACACTAAGACGTGAGAGTTCGGACTTAAAATAAGTCAATGTATAATTAAAATCTTCTTTACCTGGCACACGCATAGCGAGTTTGAACTGTCCCCCCATTTCACTGGCTTGGTCTATTAGAGTAACTGTGTGCCCTTTCTCAGCTAAATAACACGCACATGCCAACCCGGCAGGGCCTGCACCAACAACAAGGACCTGTTTGGCTACCACTGCCTTGTTTAATGGATATTCTAATTCAAACCCTGCTCGAGGATTCACTAAACACGTTGCGCGTTTCCCTTTAAATACATTATCTAAACAGCCCTGATTACAAGCGATACAAATATTGATATTGTCGCTTTGCTTGTTCACATATTTATTAAAAAAAGCGGGATCAGCAAGCAATGGTCTGGCCATCGAAATTAAATCCGCTTTTTCTTCTGTGAGAATTTGATTTGCAAGCTCTGGGGTATTAATACGATTCACTGCAACAACAGGCACATCGACACATTGTTTTAAAAATTTCGATGCATCTTGAAACGCTCCTTGTGGCACCATACTGGCAATAGTTGGAACTCGGGCTTCATGCCAACCAATCCCCGTATTAAATATATCAACTCCCGCGGCTTGCAGTGCTTGGGCTTGGGCTTTTACTTCATCAGGCGTTGAGCCATCTTCAACTAAATCTTGAACTGACAAACGAAATACAATGATGAATTGCTCAGAAACAAACGCTCTTACTGCTTTAACTATCTCTACGGCAAAACGCATTCTATTGTCATTCGTTCCACCATATTCGTCAGTACGCTTGTTAGTACGCGGCGCCATAAACTCATTAATCAAATACCCTTCAGAACCCATAATTTCAACACCATCGTAACCGGCCTGTTCAGCCAACTTAGCCGATTTAGCGAAGCCTTTAATCGTATTTTTAATAGCATTGGGGGACATTGCTTTTGGTTTATATGGATTAATCGGTGCTTTAATCGCGCTTGGCGCTTGGTTAAATGGGTGATAAGCGTATCTTCCAGCATGTAACAGCTGCAAACAAATTTTGCCACCGGCTTGGTGCACAGTGTCAGTAACAGAGCGATGCTTTAATACATCTATCCAGCTATTAAAAGTCGATGAGAAAGGGGTGAGTTTTCCTCTTAAGGTTGGACTGTAACCACCGGTTATAATCAGGCCGACACCACCTTCAGCACGCTCTTTATAAAATTCATTGAGCTTTTTGCGGTTGCCCCAACCTTCTTCAAGCCCTGTATGCATTGACCCCATGACTAAACGGTTTTTTAATTGGTTATTTTTTAGTTTTAATTGTTGTTCTAACACAATATGCCTTATTTATACTGGTCGTACCTGTAGCCAACATTAGCTTTTTTTACCGTGAAGTACAAGATAAACACTTCGTAACTATTTAGATTTAAGTTTAAGAATAAAATCGGTTACTATTAAGTTATAGATATATAGTTGTATCAAATCTACTTTAAGGACATGATTTTGATTAAAAAATTCTTCTTACTCATTTGGAATACGTTAAACTTCTCACGGCGTTTAATTTTAAACTTGCTGTTTTTGGTCATAATAATCAGCATCATCGTGGGTATTAACTCTGATGAAGGTAAAGTCAACATTGCCCAAGGCTCGGCTCTTGTCTTGAACTTATCTGGCCAAATAGTTGAACAAGAAACATATATTGACCCAGTAGAAGCTGCGTTAAGCGACTCTATGGGGCAAAATGACCAACCGCCAGAAGTACTATTAGATGATGTTATCAATGTCATCAATGATGCTGCGCATAACCCGAAAATATCAATATTGGTGCTTTCTTTGCAAAATATGCAAAACGCACATCTTAATAAACTCCAAGAGATCAGTCTTGCACTGGAAAATTTCAAAGCTCAAGACAAAAAAATAATTGCAACCGGTGATGCTTATAGTCAAGCACAATATTACCTCGCGTCCTATGCTGATGAAATTTCAATGCATCCTTATGGTTGGGTTGGCGTTGAAGGGTATGCGATGTATCCGCTTTATTTTAAAGAAGCCCTAGAAAAGTTATCCGTTTCTCAACATATATTTCGGGTGGGCACGTTTAAATCTGCTGTCGAACCATTTATTCGTAATGACATGTCTGAAGCTGCCAAAACCGCTAACCAAGAGTGGTTAGGAGCTTTGTGGCAACAATATAAAACGGATGTTGCAAAACAGCGTGGTTTCGAACTAACGAATTTTGACGAGTCAATGACACAGTTTTTAGACAAATTTTCTAAAGCTGAAGGCGATTCTGGTCAATTCGCTCTGAATAACGGCTGGGTAGATACACTAAAAACCAAAGAAGAGATACGCCAAGATTTAATCGCCCTAGTTGGTCTTGATAAAGAAGGCAAATCATTTAAGCAGGTCTCGTTTCAAGATTATTTATCAACGATCAAAATGCCTTTTCCTTTTGAAAACCCGATGACTGAAAAAGTAGCTGTCGTTGTCGCTAAAGGCAATATTGTTGATGGTAAACGAAAAGCAGGTGAAATCGGTGGTGATTCTACAGCCGCACTTCTTCGCAAAGCACGTCTAGATGAAAAAGTTAAAGCTGTCGTACTTCGGATTGATTCAGGTGGTGGTAGTATGTTTGCATCTGAGGTCATACGTGCAGAAGTATTGGCATTAAAAGAAGCCGGTAAGCCCGTAGTGGCATCGATGAGCTCAGTCGCAGCCTCTGGTGGTTATTGGATTGCTTCAGCAGCAAACGAAATCTGGGCTGCACCGAGTACCATTACGGGTTCTATTGGGATCTTTGGGACAATTATGACTTTCGAAGACTCAATGGCACGCTTAGGTGTGTATTCTGATGGGGTTTCGACAACCGAAATGGCTGGTTTTTCACCTCTACGGGAATTGAATCCACAATTAGGCAATATGATTCAAATGAGTATTGAACGTGGTTACAGTCGTTTTCTTGGTATAGTCGCAGAAGCCAGAGGAATGAGCATTGAAGAAGTCGATCACGTTGCTCAAGGGCGGGTTTGGATCGCGACTCAAGCGAAAGAATTAGGATTAATTGATAAACTTGGGACTAAAAAAGAGGCCATCGAATCGGCAGCAAAATTAGCAAGTCTTGAGTTTTATGACGTTATAACCATAGAGCAAGCTCTCACACCTCAAGAACAGTTCATGAAAGAGCTGCTTTCCAATACACATGTCCAAGCCATGATTGGCCAGCCTCATTCTGAATTCGAATATCAGGCTGGACTTCAGTCAAACCTAAAAACTGTCATGTTACGTTTACAGCAAGAGGTGAAGTCTCTTGACCAATACAATGACCCCAATGGTGTCTATGCGCGTTGCTTAGTCTGTAATTTAGCGCAATAACCTTCTATACTAGCCCAGTTATTTAACTGGGCTAGTATTATGAAAAAGAAACGAATTTACATCGCCTACACCGGCGGCACAATCGGGATGAAAAAATCAGCACAAGGCTATATTCCTGCCGAAGGCTACCTCACCCAAACGGTCGAAAATAATGCCGAATTCAATCGAGATGAAATGCCCTATTTCGATATCCATGAATACAGCCCACTGATAGATTCTTCAGATATGTCTCCTGCTCATTGGCAACTTATTGCAGATGACATTAAAGCCAAGTACCAAGACTATGATGGCTTTGTTGTTTTGCATGGTACTGACACCATGGCTTACACAGCTTCAGCACTGTCTTTTATGTTTGAGAATTTAACTAAACCAGTGATTGTGACCGGCTCACAAATTCCATTGTCTCAACTGCGTTCGGATGGGCAAGTAAATTTATTAAACGCGATGTTTTTAGCTGCTAATTATCCCATTGCTGAAGTCAGCTTATTTTTTAACAACCAGCTATTTCGCGGTAATCGAGCCACCAAAGTACATTCTGATGGGTTTAACGCATTCGGTTCGCCCAATTTTGAACCCTTAGCGCTTTCTGGGATTAATATTGAATTGATCAATGGAAGCCTAAGCCCATTTATCGAGAGTCAACTTGAAGTCAGTGAAATTACCCCCCAACCTATTAGCGTGCTTTATTTATACCCAGGCATTAATACTGAGATTGTTCGCAGCATGCTAAATGATCCCGTTAAAGCACTCATTATCATGAGCTTTGGCGTCGGAAACGCGCCACAAACCCCCAGCTTATTAGCTGAATTAGAAGCCGCTGCGAAACGTGGAGTCGTTATCATTAATTTAACCCAGTGTTTGAAAGGCAGTGTGAATATGGGCGGCTACGCAACTGGTAACGCATTACTCAATGTTGGTGTGATCTCAGGGTACGATATGACGCTTGAGGCATGTTTAACAAAATTGCATTATTTATTCAGTAAACAATTAGAAGTCGAAACAATCAGACATTTGATGCAAGATAATTTACGGGGTGAGTTAGAGCGCTAATATTTAAAGAACGAAAAAAAGGCCATGATATTCATGGCCTTTTTATACTAGCGAACTTTTGCCTCTATTTCGGCTAAATCAGTTAAGTGACATAATTCACCAGCGTGGGTGACTAAACCATGCTCTCCAAAATAATCTCGTTGAGCTTGAACTAAGTGTCCATTGCTGGGCGTCGATAACGTTGCATAATAAGTTTGGCTGGCTGCCAGTACAGGAAATGCTAAACCAGTAGATAATGCGATTCCCGAGATATTACGCAGTGCCTGTACTTCAGAATCTAGGCCATCAATAAACTCGTTACCTTCTGCAACTTGATCTAAGTAATCGGCACGAATAATACAACCTGCGCGCCAAGTTTGCAGCGTTTTAGATAGGTCAACTTTCCACTGATGTGTACGTGATGCCCCTTTTATCAAGGCTAAGCCTTGGCGGTAACACAACAGGCTAGCAAAATGAAATGCTTGCTTTAATTCATCTAAATCTAAATTGGCAACCGTTGTTTGACGTGGTTTATACGTCATTTCTTTTGCTGCGTGGGTTGAATACGTGTTGGTTAAATGGCGTGCCTGCACGGCTGCAACCAATGATGGTACAGCAATACCCAGTTCAAGTGCATTCTGTGCAGTCCACAGGCCCGTTCCTTTCGCACCAACTTTGTTATCAATCAAGTCAACTAAAGGCTCATTGTTGCTGCTTTCGAGTTTTAGGATATGGCTAGAAATAGACAGGAGATAACTATTAAGTGAAGTTTCAGACCACGTATCAAAAATTGCAGCAATTTCTTGTGGACTTTTACCAGCACCTAAACGAAGTAAATGATACGTTTCTGCTATGAGTTGCATCAATGCGTATTCGATGCCGTTATGCACCATTTTCACAAAATGACCACTGGCAGACTGACCGACACGAGCAAAGCATGATTCACCTCGAAAGCTTGCTGCAACTTTCTCTAAAGCAGGTTCAACACGCTCCCAACCACCTTCAGAGCCGCTGGCCATCATTGCAGGGCCATGGCGAGCACCTTCTGCACCACCAGAAATACCCATAGTAGCGAACTCAAATTTATTCTGGTATTTAAGTTTTCGTGCTATGCCATCTTTGTAATTACTGTTGCCACAATCGACAATTAAGTCTGCAGGTTCAACGCCTGCTTCTATTAGCTCTTCACAAACTCGTTCAACCAATTCACCAGCAGGAACTAATAACAAAATTGAACGAGGTGTATCAAGGCGTTTAATCATGTCGGCTAAATCGGATACGATATGGAGTCTTTCAGATAAGCCTTCTGATTTTGCAATACTTAATAGATCTTCACCCGCGTCTGGGTTTTTATCATAAGCAACTAATGTTATCCCTTTTTCGATTAAATTGAGTGCTAGGTTTTTACCCATCACACCTAAACCAACTAAAGCGACCTGCATGTAAACTCCTCATCGACACAGTTGTAAACCAAACTATCTTTGGCTAGAAAATATAAATACGCATACTCTAAAGGCGCGCATTATAGGTCATTATACCTAGCTTTCAATGGACTGATTAAAAATAAAATAAAAATTTCGTCTATTAATGACATTTGTCCGTGACTTTCGTTTAAAAATTGATTAAAGCACTCAGTTTTACTCTATGCCCCTGCCATTATTCAAATGACATTTTAATGACAATTGATTCTCCGATTGACCGAGGCTGACACCGGTGTCATAATCAAATCATAAATTTTAGATAAGTATTCATTTTTCATCAATTAAAGTGAATGTTGAATCGATTTCATATTTTGCAACGTATCAACTGGAGAACATGATGCCTAGACGTACCAAAATCGTCGCTACACTCGGACCTGCAACAGATAGAGACAATAACTTAGAAAAAATTATCGAAGCTGGTGTCAATGTCGTTCGTTTAAATTTCTCTCATGGTGTTGCCCAAGATCACAAAGACCGTGCGCAAGCGGTTCGCGATATTGCACAAAAACTAAAAAAGCATGTTGCTATCCTTGCAGATTTACAGGGGCCTAAAATCCGCGTATCAACTTTCAAAGAAGGTAAAGTGGTTTTAGAAGTCGGCGCAACTTTTGTGCTAGATGCTGATATGGCCAAAGGTGAAGGTGATGTCAATGCCGTCGGGATTGATTACAAAGAGTTACCGCAAGATGTCACCAGTGGCGATTTATTGCTGCTTAATGATGGATTAATTCAATTAACCGTTGATCGTGTTGAAGGTCAACGTGTGATCTGTACCGTCACAATCGGTGGCGTGTTATCAAACAATAAAGGGATTAATCGTTTGGGCGGCGGTCTTACGGCCCCTGCTTTTACCGCTAAAGACGAAGAAGATTTGATCACCGCCTCTGAAATTGGTGTTGACTATATTGCAGTCTCTTTCCCTCGTAGTGGTGATGATATGCGCCATGTACGCGCTCTTGCTGAAAAAGCGGGTAGCAACGCACAGTTATTAGCCAAAATTGAACGTGCTGAAGCGGTTTCATCTGTTGAAGCTATTGACGATATCGTTTTAGCATCCGATGCTGTCATGGTTGCTCGTGGTGATCTCGGCGTCGAAATTGGCGATGCTGAACTCGTAGGTAAACAAAAATTGATTATTAGTCGTGCGCGTTCGTTAAACCGCGTGGTAATTACTGCCACACAAATGATGGAATCAATGATTGATAACCCTATGCCAACACGTGCTGAAGTCATGGACGTAGCGAACGCGGTTATTGATGGTACTGATGCAGTTATGCTTTCAGCTGAAACGGCCGCAGGAGATTACCCTGTTGAGACTGTAAAGGCAATGGCACGTGTGTGTGTTGGCGCTGAATCACAGCCAGAAACTAACGTGTCAAAACATCGTCTTGATAGCATGTTTGCTGATACTTCAGAGACATTAGCGTTATCTGCTATGTACGCGGCTAATCACCTAAGTAGCGTAAAAGCCATTGTGGCTTTAACTGAATCTGGTAACACTGCAAAGCTTATGTCTCGTATTAGCTCTGGCTTACCCATTTATTCGTTATCACGACATGCCTCAACGCTTGGTCAAACGGCTTTATATCGTGGTGTATACCCTGTGTATTTTGATTCTACCCATTGCCATGATGACACTGTCACTCAAGCTTTAAACACATTAAAACAGCTAGGTTCATTAAATGTTGGCGATCAAGTCATCCTAACACATGGTGATTCGATGGAAACGGTCGGTGCTACGAATACATTGAAAATTGTTACTGTAAAATAACCGTACCTATAATTTTGAATAAAAAAGCGAGCTTAGCTCGCTTTTTTATTCTCTTTTTTTTACTATTTCAATTATTTCGAATTCGGATCTTCACAACATGAGTACACTCAAACGCATTGGCTTGCTAACATCTGGTGGAGATGCGCCCGGTATGAATGCAGCCATTCGCGCAATCACCCTGAAATGTGTCAATGCTGGTTGGGACGTAATAGGAATTGAAGCGGGCTATAATGGGCTCTTTTCACAAACAAGCCGAGTGCTTACTTGCCGCGATGTCGATAATATTATTCAACGCGGAGGCACAATATTAAAAACAGCTCGATGCCAAGCTTTACGAGAATCAAATGGTCCGAGTCTTGCCGCCGAGCAGCTCGAGCGGTTAGCCATCGATGCACTGATTGTCATCGGTGGTGATGGCAGTTTTCGTGGTGCAACTCAGATTAATAAGTACTGGCCAAAGCCTATTATCGGGATCCCTGGCACCATAGATAACGACATCAATGGTACTGATCAGACAATCGGGTTTTGGACTGCGATTGACACGGCATTAAATTGCATTGATAAAATTCGAGACACCGCAGATGCCTTTGAGCGGATTTTTGTTGTTGAAGTAATGGGCAGAGATTGCGGATTTATTGCGATGGAATCTGGAATTGCCTGTGGTGCAGAGCAAATAATTTGTAAAGAAATTATTGATAACGAGGCGACTTTCTTATCTGAACTTTACGCTTCCATTAGACATGCTGTTACTTGGCGACAGACACAAAGTTATGTCATTGTCATCGCAGAAAATGCGCTCTCTATCAGTGCGCACACTCTCGCCGAAGAAATTAAATTATACACAGATGTGGACACTAAAAGTGCGATTTTGGGCTACGTGCAACGCGGTGGCGCACCGGTAGCGATGGACCGTGTTTTAGCAACTCAGCTAGGTATTGCTGCTGTTGATGCATTAAAACATGGGAAATCAGGAATTATGGTTGGCACTGAAAACAATACAATCGTAGAGGTGCCATTAGCCAATACGGGCTTGAAGAATAAAGCTAATCAAGCCCTAATAAAACGGTTGAAACAATTTAATTTTGATTTAACTGACTAGCTCGCCAACGCGGATTTCACTTTGTCACGATAACTACGACTGACTTTGAGCTCTTGACCATTTTCCAATACCAACTGATATTCGCCACTCACTTGGGTGACTAACTTGGTAATTTGTTTGGTATTAACGATCGCACTACGGTGCACGCGAACAAACAAATTAGGATCAAGCTCTTGCTCCAGCTCTTTCATCGTTTTACGTAATATATGTGTTTTACCATCTGAACAATGCAAACACATATAATCACCTGCCGCATCAACCCATTGAATGGTTGCAGCAGGGACACGAATAATTTCGCCCTGCTCTTTAACCGCTATCGATTCCGGATAACGCTTATCGTCAAGTTTCGCACCAGTGGCAAGTTTCTTTAAAATATCTTCACAGTCATTGCCTGTGATCCCTGCTACAAAACTGGCTAACTTTCTTTTATGAACCTGGTCTTGCTGTGTTTTAATGTGAGAGTGCACTTTGTCTACCGCCTGTTTTAATCGATTTTCATCAACGGGTTTTAGTATGTAATCCAATGCATGAACGTCGAAGGCCTTTACAGCATATTGATCAAACGCAGTAACAAACACGATAGCAGGGAGAATCATGTCAAAATTAAGCAACGTTTTAACCACTTCAAAACCATTCATACCTGGCATTTGAATATCTAAAAAAATAAGATCCACTTTTTGGCTTTTACAGACGTCTATCGCCTCTTTACCATTTTTACATAATGCGATTACGTCTAATTCAGGATAATCTGTCAACCTTACTGCCAGCCCTTTACGAGCCAAAGGTTCATCATCAACAATAATCGTTTTTATGTTAGTCATGCTTTTTTGCCCTTTCATAAGGAACACGAATGTTAATTTTTAATCCTTGCGGCTCATTGTCTGCGAGTACAAAGGAATAATTGTTGTCATAGAGCGTTTTAAGTCTGTCTTTGGTGTTAGCTAAACCTACACCTGATAATTTCGCAAGCTCACCTCTGATAATATCAGTCCCGGGGCCATTGTCACTGACTTCTAGTAAAAGCTCGTTAGCAAACACTTGGGCGTTTATTTGTATTTGCCCGCCCGTCTCAAGCGAAGCAATAGCATATTTTATTGAGTTTTCAATTAAAGGCTGCAAAATCAAACTTGGAACTAACGCTCTATTTGCTTGTGCGCTAATATCTACTTCAACTGATAACCGATCTTCAAAGCGCACTTTCTCAATCTCAAGATACAGCATTAATGCATGAATTTCTTGTTCTAAAGGCACTTTTCTGATCGGATCAGTATTGAGTGTATAACGTAAAAAATCACTTAAACGTGAAACCATTTGATTGGCGTTCTTATTTTCTTCGACCAAAATCAGGGTCGATATTGCATTAAGTGTATTAAATAGAAAATGAGGGTTTAATTGATAACGCAGCATTTTTAGCTGTGCTTCATGGGCCATCGTGTTTGCTTTAAGCGCTTTTTGTTTTTCACTTTGAAGAAGCTGATAGTACTTGACTCCAAAATACAAACCACTCCAACACAAAACAATATAGACAGAATCAAGTCCTTGCTGAAAATAATAAAACCATTCCGTAGGCCGGTAACCGTGACGATATATTTCCCACAAGTTAAACTTTTGTACCACCGACCAAAGTGTACCCACGACATAAGACGCACTAAACACCACCCCTAACAAGACTAACGGCTTGGCATTCCAAATACGCCGGTAAAGGTATCGTAATGGGATAGTCATCAAACAACCTGCATAGGCATTTAAAATGATGACAAATATATAAATATCACGCATTTCAAACACTTTAGAACCGATATAATTTAATAACGCATATCCTAGCCAGCCTGCAACCTGCAAGACCCAGAAAAATTTATGTCGGTTTTCTACTAGTTGTTGCCAATTCAAAATATAAGACGATCTTGTTGAATGTTTTAAACATTATAAAATGTTCCGTTAATAAAACACTGTTAATCATCTTGCTTTTATTACACCTTAACGCAAACAAAAAAGGCGCCTTAGCGCCTTTTTTGATTCGAGTAAAAAGTTGATTAACCGAGTTTATCCGACACTACTTTATAGGTTGGATCTTCGATCACATTGTATTCAACTAAGTCCGATGCTTTTTCTAGTAATTGCGTACAGTCTTGACTTAAGTGTCTTAAATGCAGCTTTTTACCCGCTTTTGTATAGCGTTCTGCCAAGGTATCAATCGCATCTATGGCACTGTGATCGGCAACACGACTATGTTTAAACTCGATAATAACCTCATTAGGATCATTCTTAATATCAAATAACTCTAAGAAGTTTTTCACTGAGCCAAAAAATAATGGGCCATGTAACTCATAGACTTTTGAACCTTCTGAGTCGATATAAGCAGAAGTATAAATGTGCTTTGCATGTTGCCAAGCAAACACTAAAGCTGACACGATTACACCTACACATACCGCAATAGCTAAATCAGTTACGACTGTCACACCTGAAACCAATACAATCACAAATGCGTCTGATTTAGGCACTTTATTCATAATACGTAAGCTCGACCACTCAAACGTCCCTAGAACAACCATAAACATCACGCCAACTAATGCCGCAAGAGGGATCATTTCAATCAGGCTAGAAGTAAATACAATAAAAACCAGTAACATTAAAGCCGCAGTAATACCTGATAAACGGCTACGACCACCAGAATTAATATTAATCATCGATTGACCGATCATCGCACAGCCGCCCATCGCACCAAACACACCACAAGTTACATTGGCAGCACCTTGCCCAATACACTCTTTATTTCCATTACCACGAGTTTCAGTGATTTCATCAATTAGCGTAAGCGTTAATAGAGATTCAATTAGACCAATCGCCGCTAACACTAATGCATATGGGAAAATAATTTGTAAAGTTTCAAGATTAAACGGCACATTCGGGATATGGAAAGTCGGTAAACCGCCAGCCAGTGTCGCGCTCGCATCACCAGTCATACCTCGTAAGAAATCAACGACAGTCCGCGCTTCTAGATCAAAACCAATGACAATACCAGTAACAACAACGATTGCAGCCAGAGAAGATGGAATTGCAGTGGTCAGTTTTGGTAAAAAATGAATAATAGCCATCGTTAATGCAACAAGGCCGAGCATGATATAAAGTGCCTCACCTTGCATCCACTGCATCACACCACCTTCATCCGGCGTTTTAAACTGGGATAACTGAGCCAGAAAGATTACAATTGCAAGACCGTTGACAAAGCCAAGCATAACTGGGTGTGGGACCATTCGAATGAATTTACCGAGTTTAAAAATGCCAGCCATAATTTGCAGAAAACCCATCAACAGAACGGTCGCAAATAGGTACTCTACACCGTGATCGATCACTAAGCTGACCATTACCACCGCTAAAGCCCCAGTAGCACCCGATATCATACCTGGACGACCACCAAAAATAGCAGTAATTAAACCAACAATAAAAGCCGCGTACAAACCGACTAACGGATCAACATGTGCAACAAAGGCAAATGCGACAGCTTCAGGCACCAGCGCTAAAGCGACCGTTAAACCTGAAAGTACATCATTTTTGGCCGATTTAGGTGCTCGACTCAGCAAATTAAACATTAATTATCCCGTTCCTGTTGGTTTATTCTAAAAAAATGGTTGCAAATTTTAGCAAAGAAACAGTTTAGCTACAATTAAACCCTTGGTTTTAAGCTTAAAACAAAAATGACAGTACATGATGCAATTTCATCATGTACTGTCATTTTTTAGATAGCTTTTAATTATAACGGGAGCGCAGTACTACGTTTTACGCAGGTCATCGTAACGTTTGAATGGACTTCTTGCACGTAATCTAAGCTCAGTAATTTGTCTCGTACAAAATGCTCATAACCTTCAATCCCTTTTGAGATAATCCGTAACATAAAGTCCATTGTGCCAGCCATACTGTAACACTCTGTTACCTCATCATAACTCATGATGAGCTCTTCAAATTGCGCTAACTGGGCTCTGCCATGACTAGACAATCGAACATGGGCGTATACAAGCATATCAAAGCCGAGTAGTTTCGGGTCCAATAATGCGACTTTATTTGTGATGTAGCCTTCTTGTTCGAGACGTGCGATACGTCGCCAACAAGGTGATTGTGACAGACCCACCTTATCAGCAATTTCTGCAGTTGATAAACTGGCATCTTTTTGTAGCAAAGCCAAAATCTGGCGATCAACTTGATTCAATGACATTATTAATTCTTTATTTAATCAATAGTTAGTAAAATTATATAGGTGAAAAACCTATATGTCTGTTATTTTGTTTAAATTAACCAAATTGTCCACTGACATACGGGTTAGTTTGTTTTTCCCTCCCAATCGTAGTCGTAGGTCCATGCCCTGGATAGACAGTAAAGTCATCAGGTAAGGAAAAAAGCTGTGTTTTAATCGAATTGATAAGCGCTATTTGATCGCCTTTAGGAAAGTCGGTGCGACCAATTGAACCTTTAAATAATACATCGCCCACTATAACGCTATGACTCGGTTCATGAATTAAAACAATATGCCCAGGTGTATGCCCCGGGCAATGGCGCACAGATAAATGTTGCTTACCAAATACTATTTCATCATCATGGACTAGCCAACTATCGGGCATAAATGTGTCGATAGGTGAAAAGCCAAACATTTGCGCTTGTTGTGGTAAGGCATCAAACCAAAATTTATCATCTTTATGTGGCCCCATTATATTTACACTAAAATGAGCAGCAAGGGTGCGAGCGGCCCCGACATGATCTAAATGGCCATGTGTCAAAATGATAATCTTCAAATTACACTGATTAATTTTAACTAGATTTATCAAAACCTCAGGATCCCCACCAGGATCAACTAAGACCGCTTCTCGTGTCTGTGGACAAATTAGTAAGCTACAATTTTGTGCAAAAGCAGTGACTGGCTGAATGTTAATTTTTAGCATATTAAAACTCAAGTAAGACTGGGTATTTTAAATAACCCTGATCATAATAGGGGGTGTGCTGATATAACCAGGCTGCACGCTTTTCAGGCGAGGCGGCAAAATCTACATCCGTGGCTAATTTATTCTGAAACACTTTATCAAGCGCAGTATTGTCTGCGAGCATGTTAGTCGCATAAGGAACAAGAGCATAATTTTCGACATACTCAGTACGCTGAAATAAGGTATTAAAAAAGCCCCATTGAAAAAAGGAATCAACAGCTTGTGGATGGAGTAAGTGTGCAGCTAACTTCCCTAAAGGCTGGTTTGTGTCCACTCTAAACCACGTGTTATCGAGGCCCATGTTTATAATCGTCTGATCGAAATGTGCGTTGACGCGCATCCGCCCTTCAAAGGGCAATGAATCAAATTGATAGTTAGAAATTACGAGTTGAGTCAAAGTTTGTTGCCCCGCATGAGAAACGGGTGAAACCTTTAGCCCCTGTATCTTTAATTTAGCGACGATTTCTTTATACTGCGGTGGAATATAAAAGCTTTTAGGTATATCAAAGATATCGGCTGGCTCTTTTTGCCAAAAAATTGGTAACTGCTCAAACAATTCAGCTTTACCCAGGTATCTAACCTCTTTTTGGCCTGTTAATTGGCTTTCGAAGTGACTAAAACTGATCCCTTTGAAATCAATATGCTCGGCTGTTCGGCTGTAATTTCTTCGTCCGACTAACTGACTTGGTAAGTCTATTTGTTCTCGTATGACCGACTTTTGAAGTACATGTTGGTGTTTGGCTAAGGCGTTTATAGATGCTTCAAGAAAAACATAAGTCCCTAAAACCCTTTGTTTGTAAGGTTTTAGGGAATGGTTTTCTACTAATATTGTGGGTAGATTGCGTAAGTCACCCCAACCATTTGAGAAACGAGGTGTGGCAACCCAGCCCGCTAAGCCCTCTTTAATATTTTGTTTATTCATTACAAATACGAGTGGCCCTGGTATATGTCCCATCCGCTCTAATGCGTTATCAATATCAGGCTTCAAATAATCATCGAGTACCTGTGAAATTTTAGGGGCATTACTGGCAAACGTTGGCATATAACCATACGTCACATCATATTGATAATCTGCACCATCTGTCACATGTACATCGATGTATAAGTCAGGTTGGTAATCATTAACAGCTTTAACTAAAGCCGACACTTCGGGCGTGTCCAGTTTAGTAAAGTCTCGATTCAGGTTCAAATTTTTTGAATTAGTACGAAAGCCCATCTGTGTTGGGCCTCGTTGATTGATTCGATTAAAAGTAGAGCTTCGTTCGTGACCATCAACATTTAGAATGGGAATAAATAAAATGTTCACTTTTTTTAATAATTCACGTTTCGAAGATGTTGCAATATCTCGTAACAACATAAACCCCGCATCCTTACCGTCAATTTCACCACTGTGGATACCGGCTTGAATCAACAATGTGGGCTTATTCTCAGGACTCTTATCGATAGCTTTCAACATCAAGATTTCGCGATTCTGATCACTGATCCCAATCGTTTCGATGCTAAAAATATCTGGGTATTCAATCGCCAGTTTTTTTAAATAGGCCATTGTAGAATCATAATTCGGGCTGTCCTGCCCCTCAGATAATTCAAACGCCGTGGCTAAAGTGTGCGATGGTTGCATTAACTGGGTACTTTTGCCATGCCAAGGCAAATTGGGTGGTAAATGAAAATCCGCGCTTAATGCGGCTGACAAAGCTAATATCGAAAGCATCGGTGTTTATTCTCTTATAATTTGTTATCTGCTTTTAGCTGTCGTAAAGACTGGTTAAAAAGTGAAATGCCCTGTGCACAGCCGGCATACTTTTGGCTGCATACTAAATAAATCGGTTGTCTCGAAAGATAATCGACATGCTGAAACTGAAGTTGATTAATTTCGCCTAAGAACCAGTCATTGAGCAAATTTTTTGCGACCAATGGCTCAACAAGCAAGATATCTGTTTCTCCTGCTAAAAACCTTTTTAACCCTTCGTAATCAGATTGTGATTCTACAATTGATAAAAATTGTTTATAGGCGTCAAATTGTTTGCCGTAGCTATAGCCGCGAGTCAACCCAATTTTATATTTTCTCAACTGATCTAAGCGCTCAAATTGAATCGCTTTATCCCGCTTAAATACCAAATCAGTCTCTAAATAATCGATGGGCTGTGAATAAATCCAATCAAGTTCAGTGTCTTCTGATTTATACCACATAAATGTGAAACCCTGACCTTGGGCAATTTTATACTGGGTTTCTGGCCAGCTCATAAACTCGAACTTTACTTGTCGTTGATGATGTGCAAATACCGTTTTGACGATTTTTCCGAGAGAGCCTTTATCATAACGTCTCCCATCGATATACGGAGGGTAATTATCAACACTTAAAATTATTGATTTAGGCTCTTCAGCTTTGAGTCCAAAAATCATGACTAATAAAGACAAGCTTATAAGCACTTTGTGCATGGGATTTATCCTCTTGCATCGGTAAATTCACATTAGCATAATCTCATAGCGTAACAAAAACTATGATAAGCTCAACTAAACCTTTAATAACAATGATTTTTAAAACATGAGTCAATCAATTTTAATTACTGGCTGCTCTTCGGGGATAGGCCTTTATTGCGCTCAGAAACTCCATGAACAAGGTTATCTTGTCGTGGCTAGTTGTCGACAACTCGAAGATGTTATCCGTTTGAAGTCTCTAGGCTTACATTGTGTTCAGCTCGATTTAGCTTGTACTGAGAGTATCACGCAAGGATTAAAAGACGCTCTTAGTATTACCAACGGTCAATTAGATGCGCTATTTAACAATGGCGCATTTGGCCAACCTGGCGCAGTAGAAGATTTACCAACTCATGCATTAAGACAACAATTTGAAGTGAATTTATTTGGTTGGCATGAATTAACTTGTCAGGTTATCAAAATAATGCGCAAACAACACCATGGCCGAATTATACAAAACTCATCCGTGCTTGGGCTGGTATGTTTACCTTATCGAGGTGCGTACAATGCCAGTAAGTTTGCATTAGAAGGGCTAACCGATACTCTCAGACTCGAACTTAAAGGTTCTGGTATCCAAGTTAGTTTAATAGAACCCGGTCCAATAGCGTCAAAATTTAGAGCAAATGCCCTCAAGGCTTTTATCAACAATATAAAAATAGAGTCGAGTGCTCATAGACATAATTACTTAGCTCAACAACAGCGATTAGAAAGTCAAACTAAACCTCAGCCTTTCACACTTGGTCCTGATGCCGTATTTAAATCACTTAAACATGCCCTCGAAAGTAAAAAAGCTAAGCCACGTTATTATGTCACTTTTCCGACCTACCTTTTTGGTTATTTAAAACGTATTTTATCGACTCAAATGCTTGATCAATTACTAAGTAAATCTAAATAATTAAATTTTGACCACAAAAAAGGGAACCTAAGTTCCCTTTTAACGTTTGCTTTTAATCAAAAGCTTACGCTGATAGACCTTCTTTAGCTTTAGCAACTAATGCTGCGAAAGCAATTTGGTCATATACTGCGATATCTGCAAGGATCTTACGATCGATTTCTACAGAAGTCTTTTTAAGACCGTTGATGAAACGGCTGTAAGTAAGACCATTTTGACGTGCAGCTGCGTTGATACGTGCAATCCATAATTGACGGAAAGTACGTTTCTTCGCACGACGGTCACGGTAAGCATATTGACCTGCTTTAGTAACCGCTTGGAATGCTACGCGATAAACACGTGAACGTGCTCCGTAGTAACCTTTAGCTTGCTTTAAAACTTTTTTGTGACGTTGACGTGCGATAACACCGCGTTTAACTCTTGCCATGATTAAAAACTCCTATTAAGCGAATGGTAACATACGTGAAACTAAACCAACGTCACGTTTGTGAACCATTGTCTTAGGACGTAAGTGAGACTTACGCTTAGAAGATTTCTTAGTCAAAATATGACGAAGATGCGATTGCTTACGCTTGAAACCGCCAGAAGCAGTCTTTTTGAAACGCTTTGCAGCGCCACTGTGGCTCTTTAATTTATAGCCCATTGCAATTACTCCATGAGATTGCATTAATATTAAGTAAGCAGGCGGCTGAATAAATTCAACACTTTTAAGGCCTAACTCACTCGCTAATCCGGCGAATGCGATAAAACATTACTTTTTTGCCGGTTAAATCAGGTGAAACGTTTCAGTTTACTTGTAAACCTGATTTAAATTCGATTACTGATTTATTTTTTCGCTATTGGAGCCATCATCATCACCATTTGGCGACCTTCGACTCTGTTAGGGAAAGACTCTACAGATGAGATATCTTCTAAATCAGTTTTAATTCGGTTCAATAAAGCAATACCAATTTCTTGGTGAGCCATTTCACGGCCACGGAAACGAATGGTGATCTTGGCTTTATCGCCGCCTTCTAGGAATTTACGTAAATTACGTAATTTCACATTGTAGTCACCATCATCAGTACCAGGACGGAATTTAATTTCCTTAATCTGGATCTGTTTTTGTTTCTTCTTTTGCTCTTTTAGTTCTTTGCTTTTTTCGAAAATGAACTTGCCGTAGTCCATGACCTTACAAACAGGTGGCTCAGCATTGGGGCTGATTTCAACCAGATCAACTCCGGCTTCATCTGCCATAGCTTGTGCGTCACGTAATGACACAATACCAGCTTGTTCGCCATCTATATCAATTAGCCTGACTTCTTTGCCTGTAATGTCTTCATTGATCCGATTTTTCTGAGTCGATTGTTGACCCTTCTTTCCGCCTCTAATGATGCGTTCCTCCAAGAGATACTAAATTAAACAAAGCGCGTAATTGTATATTAATTACGCGCATTGCACTATTAAATTCTATTATTTATTTCGTCAGATAATTTGCTTATGAAATCATCTACTTTGAACTTACCTAAGTCATCACCAGAACGAGTTCGAACTGCAATTTCATTCTGCTCAACTTCTTTATCCCCTACGACTAATAAGTAAGGGATTCTCTTCAAAGTATGCTCCCTGATTTTAAAGCCTATCTTCTCATTTCTCAAGTCAGCACAGGCTCTAAATCCAAGTTTATTCAATTTTTCTACAATTTCGTGGCAATAATCAGCTTGTTTATCAGTAATATTCATTACTACAACCTGTTTTGGCGCTAACCACGTTGGGAATTGGCCTGCATATTCTTCAGTCAAAATACCGATGAAACGCTCAATTGAACCTAAAATTGCACGGTGAATCATGACTGGTGTACGTCTTTCGTTGTTTTCGGCAACATACGTTGCACCTAAACGACCTGGTAATGCAAAGTCAAGCTGCACTGTACCACATTGCCACGCGCGATCTAAGCAATCATATAAAGTAAATTCGATTTTAGGACCATAAAATGCGCCTTCACCGGGAAGGTAGTCAAATTCAATTTCATTGGCAGTTAAAGCTTCTGCCAAGGCTTTTTCAGCTTTATCCCACATGTCGTCGTCACCAATACGCTTTTCAGGGCGTGTAGATAACTTAACAACGATCTTTTCAAAACCGAACGTTTCGTATGTATCGTAAACCATTTGAATACAAGACGACACTTCGTCCATAATCTGCTCTTCAGTACAGAATATGTGAGCATCATCTTGAGTAAATCCACGAACACGCATCAAACCATGCAACGCACCAGATGGTTCATTACGATGACAGCAACCAAACTCAGCCATACGTAATGGTAAATCACGGTAAGACTTTAAACCTTGATTAAATATCTGAACATGTCCAGGACAGTTCATTGGTTTAATTGCATACTCACGCTTTTCAGACTCTGTCGTAAACATGCCATCTTTATATTTATCCCAGTGACCAGACTTTTCCCACAGAGCACGGTCCATCATCATTGGACCCTTCACTTCTTCGTATTTGTATTCGCGTAATTTTTCACGAACAAAGTCTTCAAGCTCGCGGTAGATACTCCAGCCATCATTATGCCAAAACACCATACCTGGCGCTTCTTCTTGCCAATGCCATAAATCTAACGCTTTACCAATTTTACGGTGATCTCGCTTTTCAGCTTCTTCTAAGCGTTTTAAATAAGCCGCTAATTGTTTTTTATCAGCCCAAGCGGTGCCATAAACACGTTGCAACATTTTATTATCTGAATCACCGCGCCAATAGGCACCCGCAACCTTCATAATCTTAAAATGATGGCAAAACTTCATGTTTGGTACATGGGGTCCGCGGCACATATCGACATATTCTTCGTGATGATACAGACCAGGACGGTCATCACGGCTAATATTGTCATCTAGAATTTCTATTTTGTATTCTTCTCCTCGTGCTGCAAACGCATCACGAGCTTCTTGCCAGCTTACTACTTTCTTAACAACATCATAATTGGTCTTTGCAAGTTTAAGCATGTGCTTTTCAAGGGCATCAAGATCCTCTTGTGTCAGTGAGTGCTCCATGTCGATGTCATAATAGAAGCCATTGTCAATTGTTGGACCAATAGCCATTTTCACATCGGGGTAAAGTTGCTTGATTGCATGCCCTAATAAATGCGCGCAAGAGTGACGAATGATTTCTAATCCATCATCGTCTTTAGCTGTAATAATTTGTAGTTGGCTGTCTTGAGTTATTAAGTGACACGCATCAACACGTTCACCATTAATTCGCCCGGCGATCGTTGCTTTAGCAAGGCCAGGACCAATGTCTGTTGCAACATCCATTACAGAGACAGCTTGTTCGAATTGACGTTGACTACCGTCAGGAAGAGTAATAATTGGCATGATGTTTCCTTTCTACAGTGGTGATCCCTACAATGCATCACGTGTAGCAGTAAAATTAAAATAAAATACAACGCATAAAACACTTTTACGAGTAAGCATTTGGCTGCATGTGTAGTTTCGAAAACTACAAAAAGGCATTTTGTCTTTTTTAACGTATAATTACAAGATTAAATAAGGAGATAACGACAGCCTATTTTGACATCTACCGAATTATTCCCATACTTGGGTGATGATAAACAAAAGATAGTCCAATGTCCGAGCTGTTACTGCCCACTAAAAATCTGCGGATTGCATCATTAAATTTATTCAATTACGCAGCTCCACCTTTTAGTTATTATCAACTTGATGATCACTACAGCGCACTTCAATGGCAAGAAAAAAACGACTGGCTCTCTCAACAATTACAGGCCTTAAACGCTGATGTAATTGGCTTTGAAGAAGTGTTTAGTGTCGATGAATTACGGGCTGTTTGTGCATCCCACGGTTTAATCTATTTTGCCACGGTGACAACTCCAAAAATAGACTCAGATGATCCCTTTCTATTTTTTCGCCCCGTGGTTGCCATCGCATCAAAATATCCCTTTATCTCCACACATTCAGTGCAAGCAAGTCATTCGTTATTATCCGCGCTCAATTTACCCACAGACTTTCAATTTAACCGTTTACCAATCAAAGCGGTGATTAACATTCCCGAGCTCGGACATACTTGCTTTTTTGTCGTTCATTTAAAATCAAAGCGTCCAACCCCACTATCGCATTATACTGATAGCCATTATTCACCTGATTCCTACGCCAATGCATTATTAAATGAAACCATCGGTCGGTATCACAGCGATATGCAACGGACATTAGAGCTAGCACTCATATTTAATGACGTAGTCAAAACCCAAACCAAGCAAAAGGTACACACCATTGTCATGGGTGATTTAAACGATCAAATTAATGCCGATGGCTTAGGTTTTATTTTCAATGCTGTGCCCGACGACCCCAATCCGGAGCTTGCCACACTAGGGTTAGTTGATACCTGCTATGCGACTAAAACTCGACCTTTTACCCATTATTACCGCGGTGAAGGGAAAGTACTCGATTATATTCTCATCGATAAGATGATGAGCCATCCAGATTCAAATTTTGACGTGTACTACCATTCATGTGACCAACATATTGTTAATACCTCACCTCAAACACAAAAAGTAAGCAGTGATCATGCATTGATATATATCGATATCGTTAAAAAATAAAATCTTCACGACAATAAAAAACATTCGATGATATACTAAAAAAAATTTAGTTTACCGGATTATACAATGAGAACATGTGGTGTAGAAATCAAAGGCAGTGAGATTTTACTGTGTCTATTAAGTAAAGAAGACGATGTTTTTGATATTCGCGACGTGCGCCAAACACGCTTTACCTTATCTAACTCTAACGACGCAGAACAAGTAAAAAAGTTTCAATTTGATTTCAAAAAATTACTTGAGGACTATCAAGTCGATACTGTTGCAATCAAACAACGTCCACATAATGGTAAGTTTGCAGGAAGCGCTGTTGGTTTTAAAATGGAAACAGCCATACAACTAATTGAATCTATCAATGTTGTATTATTGTCAGCCAACGACATCAAAGATCAACTTAAGCGCAATCCATTACCCATCGATTTTGAGTCAACAGGTCTCAAAAAGTTTCAAGAGTCTGCATTTATTTCAGCTTACGTTGAGATTATGGAACGTACTTACCCTCGTTCTCAAACGGAAAATTAATCATTTTATACAAACAAAAAACCGCTTAATATTCATTAAGCGGTTTTTTTAAGATCGTCTTTCAATCAATCTTACTTAGTATACGCGCGTGGAAGCACCGATTCTGTAGTATAACGCTCTGCTAGCTTATCCTGACGAGATTGAGTGCCGTAAAGCTCGCCACCAATCCACATTTTCTCAACTTTTGTGCTTATCTCAAATGGATCGGCACTCCAAAGGACTAAGTCAGCCGCTTTGCCTACCGCTATTTGACCTGCATCAATACCAAACACCTCAGCAACATTTGCAGTGATAGCTTTTAATGCTCCTTCAGGTGACATCCCATTAGCAACTGCAATCCCCGCTTCATATCGAAGTTGATACATATTGTGGCTCGCATCACCAGCAACAGTAAGTAAGACTTTCACACCTGCTTTTTCAAGAACGCCCGCCGTAGTGAGTGACGAATGTAACGAATCGAAGCTGCCAGGTAAATTAGCTACTGTACTAATAATTACGGGTATATTGGCATCTGCCAACTGCTTAGAAATTAGCTGTGCGTCATGTGCGCCGGCAAACACTAGCTTTAATTTTTCAAACTGGTTTTTCAGTTTAATTAATTCAAGCATGTCTTGTGCACGTGACACTTCAACGATGAGGGGTTTGTCCCCTGTTAATAACTCAGTTAAAATCGTTTCTTTTTTAGACGGATCTTTATCATCTTTATCGTCTTTATCGTCTTTTTTCGATTTCTTAGCCGCTTTAGTTAATTTCTTTTCTTGGCCTTCTAAAGTATCAATGAGCTCTTGTAGGCTATATGCACGAGATCCTTTACTGCGCTCACCTAACTCAACTAACACCGCGTTACGCGGAATTAACACACTATCAAACTTACCCGATAGATCGACTACAGAGGTTAACCCTGCAAAAATCTCATCCCCACCAGAAGGGGCTATCACATCGCGAGTAATCCCACCTTTGCGTGCATAAGCAATCAGACTTGAGCGAGGATTAAACGCTAAACTCGGATCAAAGCCAATGTCGGCTTTTTTATCACCTGCATCACGTGATGCAGCAACAGCCCCCACTTCAACCAACCCTAATTGATTAAGCGAGCTAATAATTCCAGGGCTTAATATTTTACCCTTCGCATCAATCATTTGCGTAGCATTGTGAGACTCAGGGTTAATTGCAATAATTTTCCCTTCATCTATGACGACAGTGGCACCTTCAAGAGTTCCTTGTTCTGCCACAGTGTAAACAGTGGCATTAGTAATAGCCACTGGCGCTGCAAATGCAGAAAATCCTGACAATAAGGCAACAGCTAAAATAGACTTTTTAAAACCATTCATTTTTATCATTTCCTTATCGCTGACCTAACATGAAATCACTTTTTGCTTGGTATTTTTCATCAAAACGATCAAATACTTTTGCGCCATCAATAAATACTTGCTCTGCATGCGCATAAACGCTAAACGGGTTTTGATTCCAAATAACCACATCCGCTTGCTTACCAGCTTCAATAGTGCCGGTTTTATCTAAGATACCCAAAGATTTTGCTGGATTAGCGGTAATCCAGGTAATCGCATGTTCTTCTTTGATGTCATAACCAATGTGATTACCGCTGGTCATCGCTTTAGCGGCTTCTTGGTTTAAACGCTGAATAGTCGTATCAGAGTCTGAATGTACAATTGCACATGAGTTTTTGACCGCATCAACGATAGCAATGTTCTCATGCACCATATCGTAGGCTTCCATTTTAAAGCCCCACCAATCTGGCCAAAGTGCTGCACAGTTTTTATTTTCAGCCAGTAAATCGGCAATTTTATACGCTTCGATACCGTGATGGAATGTACCAGCGTGATAACCAAACTCTTTTGATAAATCGATCATCATCGCCATTTCTTCGGCTTTATAACAATGATTGTGGATCATGACCTCACCATCTAACACACCTTTAAGTGTATCAAGCATTAAATCACGCTTTGGTGCTTCTGGATTTTTTCCAGCCGCGTAGTCGCGGTCATACTTTTCCCATGCCATTTTATATTCAGTTGCTAACACAAACGCATCACGATAACCGGCCATATTTCCCATACGGGTTTGAGGCGCCACACGGCGGCTACCATATACACGTTTTGGATTTTCACCACAGGCCATTTTTAAGCCGTATGGGGCTTCTGGGAATTTCATTGCTTGCATCGTATGTGCAGGCACATTTTTAAGCGTGACCCCACGACCACCAATTAAGTTGGCTGAGCCTGGTAATATTTGCATTGTTGTAATACCGCCGGCACGGGCGGTATTAAAACCTGGGTCTTGTGGCCATACTGAGTGCTCGACCCATACCTCTGCGGTAACTGGGCTAGTCATTTCATTGCCATCTTGATGCGATTCAACACCTGGATTTGGGTAAGCCCCCAAATGAGAGTGAACATCGATAATACCTGGCGTTACCCATTTACCTTTCGCGTCTATCACTGTTGCACCATCTGCAATTAAGTCTTGGCCGATTTGACTAATTTTTCCGTCAACGACTAACACATCGGCATCATCTAAACGCTCACCAGTGCCAGTTAATACCACGGCATTTTGAATTAATGTTTGTGTACTCGGTAAAGCTTGATACGTGCTCGGATACGGATTCTTATTGATTGAAATTTTTGGATCTTGAGGACCGGACTCATTACAGCCAACCAGCGCTGCGCTAAGAGCTATCATCATCACCGATGGGGCAAAGTGTCGCATTATTGTTATTCTCCTTTTTATAGATAACAACACTTTAGCGAACAATCAAAGAGATTGCGATTCATTGGCGGCAAAATCACAAAGAATAAAGGTGAATCAAGGCAAGTTTTAGTATCAATATTTACAGAGACAAAGTTAAGGTTAATTCCTTGTCACCACTTGAGAAACATTCAAATAACAACAAAGAAGCGAAACCTATTTTAACTGATAAATATCCGCTTGTTTTATCTGAAAAATGAAAGCCTAAACTTCGCGCTAATACACTTCGCATCACTCCTGCGTGGGTGACAATCAATATCCGCTTACCTTGATGTTCGTGCACAATATTTGTAATCGCAGACCACACTCGTTTATCAAATTCCTGGGTACATTCGCCATTAGGGATAGTGTTCAAATATGGGTGGGCAAAATATTGCTCTGCCGGGCTGTTTTTCTCACTAAATAGGCTTGCATAAAATTGGCCATCCCAATCACCGAAGTTAATTTCAGCGAGTCTATGATCGACTATTAACGCAAATGCTTGCTGATTTTTATATTCCTTTGCAAACTGCAAACAGCGGATTAAAGGGGACGAAATAATGACATCAAATGCCATGTCACCTACTGCTTGTGCCATTTGTTCTAACCCTTGTTCAGTGACGGGATCATCAGTCACCCCTCGTAAGATCTCGCCACCTGCGACTTCCCCATGCCGAAGAAAATATAAATACGTATTCATTGCAGTTCCTTTAATCTAACAGGCAAACCTGCAACAACCAAAGTCACAGAATCGCAGCTCTGTGCTAATGCTTGGTTAAGCCAGCCTTGATAGTCTGCAAATACTCGGGATAACGGGTTATCTGGGGTAATAGAAAACCCAACTTCATTAGATACTATTACCACAGTGCCAGTAAATTGGTGTAAGGCGAGCAGAAATTGTTGTTTAACGAGATCAAATTGATGCTCAAAATCCTTACGGAAATCGGCACCATAATCAGTATATCTCTGTTTTTTTGAGACACAATATAACCAGTTATTCAACCACAACGTCATGCAATCAATCAAGATTGTATGATTGCGGTAACGTGTATCACAGAGGATTTGATGTAACTGTAGTGGGCATTCGACGGTTAACCATCCACGTGGCCGCTCTTGCTGGTGGAGCGAAATACGATGCTGCATTTCTGAATCAAGAGGCTCTGCCGTTGCGACATATACCACACTTAAACCCGATTCTTTCGCAAGCTTTTCAGCTAAGCGACTTTTACCCGAACGTACACCACCTAAAATTAAGTGCTTCATAACTTTCTCTAGTTTTTATGATTAGTGTACCAAATATTGAGAATATAATAATGTTCTAAACTCATACCTTCACAGTTCTTTTGCTAGTTTTACTCTGGATTCTTTCTGGTATGCGCACTGAGATTTCCCTACAATAGGGCAAACAATACACTAGGCGTTGCGATGTCAGCTTACCAAACTATTATTGATCAAAAGACAAAACCGCCAGGCTCCCTTGGCCAGTTAGAAACTCTCGCGTTAAAAATTGCGCAGAGCCAACAGTCGAGCACGCTGACGTTGTCGGCTCCCCATATGTTGATTTTTGCAGGAGATCACGGGATCAGTCAGCACAATATCAGTATCGCCCCAAGCGATGTGACAGCATTGATGATGAATAATTTCTTGCAAGGTGGTGCGGCTATCAATTGTTTTGCTCGTACTTTGGGATGGCAACTTCAAGTTATTGACTGTGGTACATTAACCGATATCAACCACGCAGAGTTAATTAAGAATAGATTAGGGTTTCGCTGTGGCGATATCAGTCTCGAACCAGCACTCACCACGCAACAATGGCACCAAACTGTCGCATTCACAGATCAATATATCGCTTCACTTCATCGTAAAGGTTGTAACTTAGTCGGTCTAGGTGAAATGGGAATTGGCAATACCAGCCCCGCCTCAGCTATCTTGGCTGCACTTTTACATTGCAATGCTGTTGATATCGTTGGCCAAGGAACAGGTATAAACAATGAGCAACTGATACGAAAACAGCAACTCGTGCAATCTGCACTTGACCGATATAGCGCCCACCCTTCGCATCGTCCTCTCGATACACTTTTACAGCTCGGTAGCTTCGAAATTGCGCATTTAGTAGCCTCGATGTTGAGTGCCGAGCGCCATCAAATGATAATGGTCATTGATGGGTTTATTGTCACAGCGGCAGCCATGCTTGCAATCAAACTTAATCCTCAGTGCCAGAAATGGATGATTTTTGCACATTGCTCACAAGAGCAGGCCCATAAAGTGATGCTAGAGTCACTCAATGAAACCCCTTTACTCGACTTGGGTTTACGTCTTGGCGAAGGTACGGGGGCCGCATTAGCATTACCCCTAATCCAATCTGCGGTGAGTTTTTATAATGACATGGCCAGCTTGAATGATTTAGGCATTGAGTTGTGACCCATATCAAACAGCAATGGACTGTATTTTTAATCGCTCTGGGGTTTTTAACTCGCATTCCTATTGGCACAATTGACTTTAGTGCGGACAAACTCAATCAAGCGAGTCGTTATTTTGCGCTTGTAGGCACTATTATAGGACTTATTTGTGCCTCAGTTGTATGGGCTGTTAGCCAGTTTTTAGATCTCCCTACTGCTATCTTTTTATCTATGATAGTGGGGTTTTATCTCACAGGCGGTTTTCATGAAGATGGGCTCGCCGATGTGTGTGATGGTTTTGGTGGCGGTTATACCCCTGAAAAAAAACTCACTATAATGAAAGACTCCCGGCTAGGAACATACGGCACTTTAGGATTAGTAAGTGCGATCGGGCTTAAATTTTTACTCTTGTGTCAGTTAACACATCCTATGCTTGCCTTAGTTTTAATGCACACGTTAAGTCGGGCTACTGCAACATCCATTATTTATTCATCGCGTTATGCATCAGCTGATTTAAATAACAAGACAAAACCTTTAGCCCAACAAATGAATATAACATCATTGCTTGTACTCGCTCTGACATCACTGATGGTTTTGCTGATTCTCAATACGCTTTACCTCAGCGCCCTACAAGTAACTGCCCTAGTCTGCGTTTGTGTAACTGCACGGCTGATATTAATAAAATGGTTCGAACACCACTTAGGTGGCTACACGGGAGATTGCTTAGGTTTCGCACAACAAGTTATCGAAATTTTGGGGTATGTTACCCTTATTTTAGTATTAGGAAACTCACATGTCTGATAAGAACGAACGCCATAAAGCGCGACAAGAAAAACTCAAACAAGCCGTTGATGAAAAAATTGCCAAAGCACAAACAGTCAAAGGCTTACTTATTGTTATTACCGGTAATGGAAAAGGAAAATCGACATCCGGTTTTGGGACAATCGCGCGCGGCGTGGGCCATGGCTTAAAATGTGCTGTGGCTCAATTTATCAAAGGCAATTGGGAGTGTGGAGAACGTGAATTGTTAGCCCGCAATGGGGTTGATTTTCATGTAATGGGGACTGGCTTTACTTGGAATACACAAGACAGAGAGTCTGATACCCTCGCAGCCGAGGAGATTTGGCAAAAATGTGAGGCCATGCTCAAAGATGACACAATTGATTTAGTTTTGCTCGATGAGCTGACATATATGGTTACTTACGATTATGTTTCATTAGAGCGTGTAATAACGGCTTTAAATAATCGCCCTGCGATGCAAAGTGTTGTCATCACAGGGCGTGCTGCTCATCGTGAATTAATTGAGTTAGCCGATACCGTATCAGAAGTTCGCAACGTAAAGCATGCGTTTGATTCTGGTGTAAAGGCCTTAAAAGGAGTCGATTGGTAACCAAAATATTATCGCTTTCAACATCATCACGTGCTCTTTGCTATCCAGCCAAGAGCACCATAGCTAAATTAATTTCGTCTCTTTGTAATAATTAACCTGCTCTTTTCAAAGCTATTCTTATTGAGATGTGTCACCATTTCACACTTGCTTACACCTTGTAGCGGACTGTTAACAGGAATTAATTCCATTTGATGCATACTTAAACTCGTCAACTCACATAAGGACGAGCATCATGAACACTATCACTCAAGTATTTTGCTTCACCGTAACAACCATCGCTTGTTTTGCAACTTTTACCAGCGAGGCTCATGGCAATAAATTTGTCGCGGTAGACAGTAGCCCAAGTACTGAACTTTGCATGGCTGTGGCATCAAACAAACCAATAAACCTAATCAAGCGTATCAACGATTATTCAATGACTCGAAAATCAGTCAGTAAGGTCGTCAAATGCAATAATATGCCGATAGCAAGTTTCGCTAAAGTGTATGAGCTTGACCGTACAGGTCGTTTATTGAAATACGAAAATGCGCCGTCTATTTCGATTAAGGATATCGCCATGCTAAATAAAGATAATATCGTGATTGCAGGATCACGCTAAATGTTCAAACAAAAAAACCACTTTGGTATAGCAAAGTGGTTTTTCTAATCTTAAAAAATATGCCTACACAAAGCTCGCAAGTAAACCAAAAGCACCACCAAAAACGCCCCCCCACAGAACCAACCATCCAAGGTGGGTTTTAATCATAGTTTGCACCATCTCTTTAACCATTTTCGGGGTGAGTTCGGCTAGACGCGCATCAATGATCTGAGCGACCTTTTCTTGTAAATCTCCCATCAACTCAGGTTTAACCAACTGATTTTTTAGCATTTCATTAAATTCGTCAGTTTCTGAGATAGCAATAATTGAGGTTTTCATTTTTTCGATAAATGGCGCTTTCATTGGTTGCAGTGCTTCTGTACCGCCAAACATAGCAAGCATGCTACCAAATTGAGACTGCTCGACTACCTCAACTAAATTATCAAAGGCGGGCCCTAAATCTATCTGCTCGATTATTGGAGAAAGTTCAAAATGATGCGCTTGACCATTTTGCTCACTCATAAATTTATTAATGTTCTCTTGTGTAAAAAATTGTTCCATTATGAGTGTTTTTATCGCGGTTTTAAACTCTTCGAATTTCGCAGGGATCACCCCTGACCCATACAGAAAGGGCACTTTCTCAAATAACATGTGGACCGCAAGCCAATTAGTGAAAGCGCCAGATAAGGCAAACAAGCCGACAGTTAACAATAAAGTGTGATTGATACCATAGCCAACAATCACTAATACACAGGCCAATAAATTAGTTATAACGCTTTTATTCACATAAACCTCTAATTATTGCGTTTAAAACGACCGTATTGTAAGCGCTGTAGGCTTTTTACCACAAGTGGTTAATCTATAATTATTTGTTGAATCTTTACAATACGCTAGTCAAATAAAAGCCTAGATAAATACTATCCGTTTTAGTTATTTTTGCCATACTTAGGTCTGTATCATCCACTCAGTCTTGTTCTTAAACTAAATAGCGAATTGATTATGTGGCACGCCATTTCAAAACACATTAGCGAACAACTTGGTATTCCTTTTATCATCACCCATAAAGAGCAACTCAATTTAAGCTCACGTAGCATCACCTTCATAATTAGTGATGATAAACATCAGTTTTTCGTCAAAGTTGATGAACCACAAAAGCTCGAACAATTTGAAGCTGAAGCCTACAATCTCAAAGAACTTACGCTCCACAGCACCTTATTTATTCCTGACTGTATTTGTTATGGCTTAACTCTGAACCATAGTTTTATCGTGCTCGAGTGGTTGCCACTCACCAATCAAGCTGATGACAATTGGTTCGAAATGGGTCAATCAATTGCGCTCATGCATAAAAAACACGAACAAGCGATGTACGGCTGGCCAGATGATAATTTCTTAGGCCAAACAACTCAAACCAACCGTTGGCATAAACATTGGGATATATTTTTTGCCGAGCAACGGATAGGTTGGCAATTGCAATTATTGGCTGAAAAAAATCTTAATTTTTGTGATATCGAAGATTTTATTGAACTAACAAAAACGACATTGCATTCACATGTTGTACAGCCTTCATTACTTCATGGGGATTTATGGCGCGGAAACGTCGGGTTTGTTGATGGGACTCCAGCCTTATTTGATCCAGCATGTTATTTCGGAGATAGAGAGCTGGATATTGCCATGACGCAATTATTTGGAGAATTTCCCGCTGAGTTTTATCTCGGGTACCAAGCGCAGTATCCATTAAGTGTTTCTTACGAGCAGCGCAAACCTTTCTATCAGCTCTACCATATTTTACAACATGCCAATGCGTTTCAAGGCCACTACTTAATCGAAGCCAAAGAGAAAATCGCCGAGTTATTACGAACTACGACAAGGTAATAAGTGACAAATAGGCTACACTTTAATTAATGCAAAATGCACAATAAAGTTGGCTTTATGAAAGACCATAAAATGCAATCAATTAGCTGCCCACATTGCGGACATCATGTATTTGTTGAAATTGACACAACGTGCGGTGATCAAGATTACTTCGAAGATTGTTCAGCTTGTTGCAATCCGATCCATCTCAATATGCACATTAATGACCTTCATAATACGATTGAACTACATGTTGACAGTGACGATGAGCAAGTTTTTTAGTTTAAAGCCAAGCTAACATCGCTTGGCTTTAAACCTTATCAGGTAACTTTAGCGATTTTTCATATAACGCTCAATCGTTTCAACGATAGTGTATGTCTGTTGATCGACTTCAATATTAACTAAATCCCCGTGCGACAATAGCCCTAAGTTAGTCACTTCGAGTGTTTCGGGGATTAAATGCAAATAAAAACCGTCATCGTTGACTTCACCGACAGTTAAACTTGCGCCATTCACAGAAACAAAGCCTTTATGTAAAATATACTTCAACCAACGGGGCGCTATGGTCAAATAAAAATAGCAATTATCGCCAGTATGGCTCACCACCTGAAGTTGTGCGGTGGTATGAATATGACCCGACACGATGTGACCGCCTAATTCTGTACCAAACGTAACCGAACGCTCTAAATTGACTTGATCACCTTGCTTCAGTGAACCTAAATTAGTCAAGCGTAGCGTTTCGTCAATCACATCAAAATGTACTTGTCCGACGACATCTTTCATACCCAATTCATAATGCACAACTGTTAAACAACAACCATTAATGGCTATACTCGCGCCAATATCAAGTTGATTCAAATAATGCCCAGAAACCGATAAAACTAAACGTTTAACCCCTTCACTTTGCGTGACAGACACCACCGACGCTTTCGTTTGTACAATACCGGTAAACATTTTATTTTCCTTCTCTCAACCAATTTAGATTACAATCGCTTTTTTATTCTTTGAGCAGTCATTATCATCATGAGATTCAGCCCGTGGGAAGCAAAGTATTTACTTAAACTTGCCCTACCCGTTTTTATTGCCCAAGTCGTACAAGTCCTTATGGGCGTGGTCGATACTATCATGGCCGGTCAAGTCAGTCCCACTGATTTAGCTGCTTTATCGATTGCGACTGGCTTGTGGATTCCTATCTTGTTGACACTTCAAGGAATATTACTTGCACTGACGGGGATTGTCGCTCATTACCATGGCGCAGATGACCAAACGAGTATTCGTGAACAATTGTACCAAGCAATATACTTGGCCGTTGTCTTGACGGGAATGGGGTTATTAGCAATCACGTGGATCAGCATTCCTATCAGCTATATCGATATGGAGCCTGCTGTTGCAGCAATGAGTTTAGACTATATAAACTTTGTGAAATACGGCTTACCGGCATACCTGATTTTTTGCACATTTCGTAATGTATCCGAAGGTAAAACACTGACCAAACCTGCGCTGTATATCAGTGTACTGGGCTTAGCAATCAATGTTCCGGCCAATTATATTTTCATCCATGGTTATTTTGGTCTGCCCGCACTAGGTGGTGCTGGCTGTGGCATTGCCACTGCGCTAGTTTTTTGGGCGATGGCAATAGGCATGATCACCTATACTTATTTCAGTAAGAAAATCAACGGCCGTTTTTTATTAAAGCAACCAATCAAACCTGATTTACGAGCCATGTGGAACATGTTTAAAATGGGGATCCCGATATCTCTAGCGACCTTCTTTGAAGTCACCTTGTTTGCGTGTATACCGCTGTTCATTGCCAGCATGGGCGCTGTCGTAGTTTCTGGTCACCAAGTAGCGGCCAGTGTTTCGACTGTCTTATTTATGATGCCACTGAGCCTCTCGATGGCAATTTGTATTCGCGTAGGTAATTTAGCTGGCCAACAAAACTTTGAGCAGATGAAGCAAGCAATTTTTACCAGCTTCATGCTTGCAATTGGTATATCAGCCATCGTGGCATCAATCACATATCTCGGTCGTGACTTTATTAGCAGTATTTATTCTGACGATCCTGAGGTAATCATATTGGCCTCATCTATTTTAGTCCTCGCGTGTTTTTATCAATTGCCCGATGCACTGCAAGTGGCTGCCAATGGGGTATTACGCGGATTAAAATACACTAAGCCCATTTCGTATATCACCTTTGTTTCCTATTGGATGATCGGCTTCAGTTTAGGCTACGTATTAGGACGAACTGACTTAATTGTGCCAGCAATGGGCCCGCATGGATTTTGGCTCGGGATTATTTTGGGTCTTACAGTGGCGGCGATTTTAATGCTAATTACCGTTAAAAAGCGGATTAATAATGAGATTTATAACTAGCTTAATTACCTGTTTATTACTCGGTGGGTGCGTTGAAGCCCCCACTGATACGTACCAGACCTATCAATATCGCCTACAAAACGTCTATGAGTTTTCACTCATAGCTGCTGAGCCTTTACACCCTATTGATGTAAAAAGTCAGTGGCGTTCAGCTCAAACGGCCACTTTTAGCTTGCTTGAACTAAGTAGGATAAATCATTGTAAGCTCAGCCAATTTATTGCCCATCATAATTCTCAACTGGGCAAAGTTGCTGTACCAAGTGAACAATTAAAATATCAATTAAACTTTGTAAAACACGCACCTCATTGTATCAAGCAACTCGAAAACGGAAAAATAAAGAGCACTCTTTTAGCTATCGAGCAACAAAAGCAAACAGAGTTGTACAGCCAATTTAAACACGTGTTATTAACAGAAAAAGAAACGCGCTCTCTATTCCAGCTCAGTAATCAGCTAAACATTGATGAAGCAGCAGGTTTAAATTCGACGATAGAAGCGCTCGCAACTTTAGTGTCATTAGATAGAAAAATTAATAATCAAGCATGGGATGAAATCATGCCAGATTCCCTCACTCATGCCCTAGCCAAGTTAAATCGTACTCAGTTCACTAGTAAATTAATTGCTAGCATGCAACAGCAAATTAATTTAAATAACCAGCTGACTGCCTCATTGCACCAAATTGATTTGGCGTCCCTTTGCCCAAGCGGAAAAAATAAAAATAAAGCCACTATTTTCGCAAACGTGTTTAGCCAATTTTACCTAAAGAAACTACAAGGCTACCAAGCACAGTTGACCCAACAATTTCGACAATTATCGCCGTACTTATCTACGCTTTGGCATGACGAGCACAATCAATTTCTTTCACCTGAGCTCGTTCGGTTAATCGGCTCCGTGAATGAACCAAACTTAGAACAACAACTTAGTAACAGTGCCAAACAGCATGTTCAATGGTGGCAAACTTTCTTTAAACAATGCAATATCTCACCGAAATGAATAAAAAAACGGCAAACAAATCAAATTATTAAATTCAAGCTTGATCCCAATAACAACTCGCTATATATTAGCGACCTGTTCACGAGACAAATGAACAATTGTACGACCGTAGCTCAGTTGGTTAGAGCACTACCTTGACATGGTAGGGGTCGGTGGTTCGAATCCACTCGGTCGTACCAACTCTTCACGAGTTAAAGCCTGCAATACAACCGTAGCTCAGTTGGTTAGAGCACTACCTTGACATGGTAGGGGTCGGTGGTTCGAATCCACTCGGTTGTACCAAATTCCTGATTACTGCCTTTACTAAATTTAAAGTCTGATTCTAAATTCTGTTAAACCTAACGTTTCATTCCAATTCTAATGCAATACTCATTTAATATTTGAGAAACAAACAATCCATTTTGTTACTTAATACAGGCCAGCAGCATCATTCCTTTTCGTTTTTAGCTGCGGGTGCACCCCGCAACAAGAACTTCATTATTATTAGTAAAATAGCTTGTTGATTTAAACCTAACTAACCTAATTACCTACAGTAAGTTTGATATTACCTTTTGCCCTTTCGCTTTTGTGATTTACCTCTGCGCTGACGCGGCTCTGGACTAGGTTCGAAGTTGCCATACTCGTCATCATCGTGTTTACTGGATTTTTTAGAGGGTGGCGTGGGTGCAAATTGTGGAATAATTTCGCGCAGCAAAGTTCGATCTATCAGTCGCTCAATCGCATTTAACTGCTTTGTTTCATCGCTGCTGAATAATGAAATCGCTAGACCAACAGTTCCAGCACGGCCAGTCCGGCCAATCCGGTGAACATAATCTTCAGGCACATAAGGTAAATCAACATTAATGACACAAGGCAATTGGTTTACATCAATTCCGCGCGAGGCGATATCGGTTGCAACTAACACTTTAATGTCACCTGATTTAAATCCTTCAAGGGCATGAGTGCGAGCATGTTGGGTTCGATTGGCATGGATAGATGCACTGTTGATCCCCACTAGATTCAATTGTTCTACCAGCGTATCAGCGCCCTGTTTGGTTCGACTAAATACCAACACTTGACGCCATTGATACTTCTTAAGCAAATATATCAACACTTCAGTTTTTCTGGGTTTCTCAACCGCGTAGAGTGTTTGTTTAACCGTGTCGACCGGACTGTTTACAGGGCTAACCTCAATCACCTGTGGGTTAATCAGCATGTCTTTAGTCAGCATTTTGATTTCATCAGAAAACGTTGCTGAAAACATTAAGGTTTGTCGCTTACTTGGCAATAAAGTTTGGATACGATTAATGTCATCAATAAAGCCTAAGTCCAACATTCGATCGGCTTCATCTAATACAAACACTTCAAGCTGCTCGAAGTTAATGGCGTTTTGATTATACAAATCAATCAATCTGCCAGGCGTCGCGACCAATATATCGATACCAGCTTCTAACTGCGCGATTTGAGGCTCTATTCTGACACCACCAAACACCACCGCAGAACGAATGGCCAAATAATTACTGTACAACTGCACACTTTTCGCAACTTGAGCTGCGAGTTCTCGTGTGGGCGTCAGGATAAGTGCACGGACAGAATTAGCGGTAGGAGCAGAGCCCGTTGATAACAATTGTAACAAAGGCAAGGTAAAACCAGCCGTTTTACCAGTGCCGGTATTAGCCACAGCCATGACGTCACGTAAACTAAGCACAGCAGGTATTGCTTGCGTCTGGATCGGGGTCGGGATTGTATACCCTTGCTCTGTAACCGCTTGTACTAACTCATTTCCTAAACCTAACGCGTCAAATGACATATGTTCACTTTAATTTTACTAACAATACTGAGCGCTATTATGCCTGTTTGAGTAGTACAAACCCTAATAATTTGTGATAGAGCCAACGAGTTGCATTAAAGTGCGGTATGACATTGTTGCTACATCTTTATACACGATGAAGATCCTAACTTTTCAACCTATTACACACAACTAGCTATAGGTTAATTCCCTTAGCTGTTAGCCTTGATTAAAAAGTGGCGATTAAGCCACAGTTTAAAATCAACTTCATAATTTAAATAAAAGTCGATGACTAACGCTAAAATGTCATCTTCTTCTAGTAATCGACAGGTTTCTTTTCGTTCTTCTCGAAGCAAAGCTCTGAGTAATAACAGTCCTTTATCTTCCATAAAGAAAAAAGTTAGCCATAGTTTGCCACTCATATAATAACGCGAGGTATCGTTAGCGTCCCATTGCTCTTGCGAGTTTACAATGGTCTGGAAACTTTCATACTGCAACAGCTGTTCATTTGTTTCGTCAAAATCAATTGTGGCTTGATGGGCACCACTTTTAACCATAGATGAAAACAGCTCAGCTAAGCCTTCATTGATTGCCCGCGGCATGACACCAATCAAATGAAAATTAAGACCATGGATTGCTTCGTGGATAGTGGTCTCCATCGCTTGTTGATCATTTTGATACTTGATAAACGCAGAATCACTGCCATGAAAAAACAGCCCTTGGCTAGTACCTGGCACATAATTGTCGATAAACATTGCACCAAAAAAGTCGTAGGTTCTTTGATCTGGCAGCATAATCATTTTTAAGTTGATTTGGCGCTTTGCTCTGATATGAAAGTGACTGCTATACAACTCGTAAACGTAAAAAAGTCTTGCTTGCAGTTCCTTTACGAACTCAGCGCTTAAATTTTTTGCATAAAGGGTGACACTAACATCATTATTAATCTCGATTTGATGCGCTTTAAAGTTGCTATTTAAGGCTTCAATCTGTTGTTGCCAATTAGTTTGTTGTTCAAGCGCAAAATCCGAAGTATCACAACGATGACTTTCTTGCTGAGAGTCTGTTATGTGTTGCTTTAGCGGCCTTGAAGCTAAACTTGGTTTTTCATAATTCGCTTTTTCGACTTCAGTATGACTTTCTTCATTTTTGGATTCAATTGATTGTACAGAGCTTAACTCAATAGATAGCCCATTAAGCGTGCTCATAAACTTAATAAATTGAAAGCGTATGACCAATACACAGACGACCAACAAAATAACCACTAACATGAACCACATTAGCCGAGATTTTTTACGTGTTTGGGCATTTTTAGAAATTGCCATAAAATAAAGCCCTTTTTAAAAATTTAAAAGCAACAATAATGAGCAGTTGAATACAATAAAGAAAACTCAGCAGTTATTCACCCAATGCACAATAAAAATGAATTGACGTAAAGTAAACAGATATAAGCGCACGCCAACTACTGTACGTGCACAGAGTGACAGATACAAAGCCGACCACAGGCAGATAAAACAAGCACATTACCCTACCGCGAAACAAAATCATTTTACCTTCTTCGCAGCTACGATTTTTAATTAGCACCACTAAAGTATGATGTGTTCTAGATGGTATTTCTTACTAAGTGCTGTCTGGACTTTCCAGTCTTAGTTAATCTATATTGGTTATTTTTTGCCAATTCATGTACTTTTCATCAGCAATCGCCAGCATGGCCAAATCTTCTTCTGTATCGCCGTACGCATAAATTGTCGAAAAATCGGTTAAATCGAATAGTTGTTTAACTTTATTTACTTTTTCTTGATTGCTGCAATCTGTTTGTTTAAACAGACCCGTAACAAAACCATGCTTAACCTTGACCTGATTGCACAATAAAAGTAAACCATGTTGCTTGCACCAATGGGACAAATACACATCAAGCGAGGCCGACACCACCACAACAACATCCCCTTTTGTTTGATGCATACGAATTTGAGCTAGTGCGTTCTCGCGCAGATATTGAGGGATCACTTCGTGAGAAAAACGACAACCTATCTTATCAACGTCACTAAAGCGCCGCCCAGCCAAACCTAAAAAAGCCGTCAGCTTTCGAAGTTTAATCGGACTAAATAAACCTCGTCGATACAATAAATAAAAAGGCAGTACAATCAGGTTACCCAACCACTTACGATACGTTGGCGCACTAAAACGCAAAAATACACTAAACATTTCCCGTTCAGTAATGGTGCCATCAAAATCAAATAATGCGAGGTTTGGTTTGTGTGTCGCCGATGTCATTATGTATTGATTAAAAAGATAAAACGCCATACTAACTCAAACTAACCCATCACTCATACCGTTAAATTCAATAAATGGGCTTTTCAAAACAAAAAAAGCACGAACCCGTAAGGCACGTGCTTTTTAAACTTAAAATGAGTTGATTAAATCACTGCGGCTGCGCGGCTTAGCCTGTCGTGGACGGCTCCCCACTGTTCATCACTGGGTGGTTGCTCTAACCAAATTTCGTTCACACCTAGCGCATCTGCAGCGGCAAGCTCACGGAACAAGCGCTGCCCGTATTCCTTCGCATCGCTCGGCATCGCAATCATGCGCGCATTTTCTGTTGCTTCAAATTCAGACAAAATCAGCACCACAATTGATTGAGACTCTGTATTAAGTGCTGTTTTCAACTGCGATGTCGTCATCACTTTTAATAAGGTATTGGGCTGATAGTGTGCTTTTACGTTGCCCGGTACCGCTACATTATGTTTTTTAGGCTGCGTGACTGGTTGGCCAATCACAGCGCTTATTTCTTGCGCTGAAATAGGGCCAGCTCTGAGCACTTGTACATTATCACTTGTTAAATCAACAATGGTCGATTCGAGGCCATGCTCGCAATCTCCGCCGTCCAGTACTGCTGCTAACTTGCCATTTAACCCTGTCATCACATGCTCAGCACAAGTGGGGCTTAGCTTTTTGTAAGGATTGGCCGACGGCGCCGCAATCGCTAAATTATGCTCTTTGAGTAACGCCAATAACGCTGGGTGGGCCGGCACACGCAATCCGACCGTGCTTAAACCGCCAGTGACCACATCATTGACATCATCGGCTTTATTGAGCAACACAGTCAGTGGTCCAGGCCAAAACGCTTTGGCTAATTTTAACGCCGCATCAGGGACCGAACGTCCCCAAACATGCAATTGATCTTCACTGGCTAAGTGCACAATAAGCGGGTGATTTTTTGGGCGCCCTTTCGCTTCGAAAATTTTTGCGACAGCCTGCGGATTACGCGCATCTGCTGCTAAGCCATAAACGGTTTCGGTAGGCACAGCAACGAGTTCACCTTGTTCAATCAAGCGTGCTGCTTCGCCTAAGTCAGCAGGTTGTTGTGCAGATAATAAAACGGTTTTCATGGGTTACACCTTGGGCAAAAATCTGGCTGAGCATAAGGTTCAGCCACAGAGTTCATTTGGGTATAGTCACAATGACCACACTCCGAAATACGGGTTTTAATTTTATCGGTCGCAGTATGACACAACTCGCACGGTAAGCCAGTTTCAAAGCGATCAGGCCAAAAACCTGGTGACTGGCAAGACGGACATTTGCACAGTAGTCGCTCGACTAAATTTTCCGCAGCTTTTCTGATATGCGCTTGACGAGCCGGGCATTGATGCGCTCGTAAGTCATAGCTTAATTTTACCGTGCCTCGTTCAAGCCAATGGCTAAGCTCACTCTGCACATCATCAACTGTCAGCCCTTTTTTAACTTCGCTTAACTGATCCGCTAATTGTAATACCAAACCTTGATTTTTTGGCACGTCACTCAAAAATGCTGTCGCCTCTTCGAGTTGTTTTACATCGATACCTTTAACCAAAATAGGACCTGTAAATTGGCCAATGACGCGATGACTGGTTTTGCTATCTACATAAGCAATTAATTCACGATTAAACGTTCCAAATCCGTAAGGTCCGGGGCTAAAGCTCCCCTCACTCCCTAGTCCGGCGTTTAACCCCGTTAGTTCGATTGCTAACAGTGCTTTTTCAAAGGCGCACTCTTTAGCGCTTTTTAACCGAGGTGGCTCCCCAGTAAAACTACCCAACGAGTCGGTATCAAACTCAGTAGTTAAGACAACGGTTGACGCTAACCTTTGTGCAAATACGGGCCCTATCTGCTCAAGTTTACCATGTAAGGTTAACAATGCGATGCGATCATCAAAGCTCATAAGTGCGCCACCTAAAAATAAACAGGCTGTTACGGTAACCCGCCGCCACAACGACAGACAGGCCACAAGTATAAAAAGGCGCTATTGTGCTAATTCCCATTGATGATGTAAAGCAAATATTCAGGCCATCTTTGGTTCAAAATGATTTTGATTAGCCAACCCCCTATTCAAGCCATGAGCACATGGACCATCACGCCAATTGACCCACGAACACCGCAATCAACCACTCATCACTTAAGCTAAAACACTCAACGCATTCTGTCCTATTGTTACTTCAACGACACGGCAAACAGCCAATTTAAACAACGTTATAAAAGAGTAAAAAGGATATCATTATGAACACTTCAACATTAGAAATCACACTGGCAACATCTTTAACAGCATTAGTAATTGGTGGGTTAGTTATCGCAGGTATGGCAAGTGCTCTTGTGGTCGGCACCATTGTAGGTGGCATGGTAGTACTTGCAACTCGTTAATACAGCTGGCTAAAAAAACTGGCCAAATCAAATTTCAACTCAAAAGGCCTCGCCTATGCAGTTTTACAAACGTGAATAAAAAAGCACAGTACCATTTGGAACCGTGCTTTTTTAATTTAAGCAAAACGTCGTTGCCAAAAATCAGCGTGTCGCCACCTTACCTCTTGTTGGTACACCTGTTTATGTATTTGGCGGTAGTTTTCGAAGTTTTTCACAACATCTTGATGATACACAGTCAAAGGGCCTGTTGATTGCTGCTTCATCGTTGCATCAATTGCTTTGGCAGCAAAGCACGCTGAGCTCATCGCAAACCCAAGCCCCATCGAAGAAATCGGATCAAACGCCGCCGCTGCATCACCAACAGCGACAAAATTGTCAATGTTTCGACCTTCACTCAACTGAGAGCTTGCATTACGCAGCCACAATTTATCACTCAGGCTTTGGCTACCACTGATCCTTCCTTTCATGTAGGTTGTACTGGCTAAGGCATGATTCCATTTTTCATGCTTGTTTAATTGATGGCGTTTAACCAGATCCATATCAGTAAAAAACGTGACCACAGCTTGGTTATTAGGCAAGTTTGCACTGTACCACCAACCATATTCAGTTGTTTCAATCAATTGGTCGTGCGATAAATCAAGCCCTGTCACATCAACAAAACATCCAACACCAATCAAGTCATCTTTTTTGTGCCGCTCAATGCCGATGGATTTACTCACATGCGCATTTCTGCCACTGGCATCAACCAAAAATTGCGCTTTTATCTCAATCGCACCGCGCACACTATGCTGCATTCGCACTAACCAATGGTGATTAGTTTGTTGTTCAAAACTAATTTGTGCGCAATCAAGTAATACGTGGCCACCGACTTCAACAAAATTGTACAAGAGCCTAGTATCAAATTCTGAACGCTGTAATTGATAAGTGTCACCTGCTGCGGTAAACAAACTACTGTGCTCGTTTGCATGTTGACTGCCCCAATAACTTGTTGTGCCGTAATTTTCGCTTACAAACTCACTTTGAGGATGAATATCAGCCACTTGTAAGTAATCCATAAATTCAAAAATACTGGCAGTAACATGTTCGCCAACACGTGTGTGTTGCAAATCACTGTTATCAATGATCAACACTTCTTTATTTGCATGATTGCGTAACGATAACCCGCAGGCGGCCCCAGCAGGGCCCGCCCCAACAATCAGTACATCGACTTCATGTTGTTCCATTGTTAACGCCTTACTGTTGTACCAGAGCGAGGCAAGCCCAAGCCTTGTGCACAGACTTTAATGGGCGAAAAAGCGCGTTCAGAAAAGTACTCAACCATTAACTTTCCTTTTTCGCTTTTTTGTTCAATTACTTGCCGATTATCATTAATAAAGAACACAGGCACCGACGTCCCATCATCACTCGGGTTTCCTGTTAATTGGCTCGTTGTGACTTCTTTGTATTCGAACAATTCATTGTTTCGTTCTTGTTCAGTAAAGTATGGAAAACCCGAGTTTTGAGCATTCTTATTACGAATAAACGCTAATGCAGACCAATGTTCAACCATTTGCGTAAAGCTATTGATCCCTCTTTGATAATTGACTTGCTGACCCGCACTCAGGTTATTTTGCGCCTGACCCAGTTGTGTTGTTTCGCCCGTTAAAACATCCCAAGGGCTTTGTGGTGGCCACCAGTAACTATAATAAGTTGGCGTAAGCGGTTGCGGTTTTGAAGTGGTCTCGGTCAGTGTTACCTGCTCAGTCGAGCCAAGTTGGATGGTTTCTTCATTTAAATCGTTTTGATTCTCTGAGTTTACCGTCGCAATCGAGGCGTTTAGATTCGCTTTTACCGCAACAGAATCTTGATCCCCTTTTGCTAAACTAAGCTGCCAAGTTTGCGTCGTTTTAGTGATTTGTTCTGTTTTCAAGGTCGCTTTGTTGATTGAAGGCTCAGTGAAATTCACAGATTGCACAGTACATTGAAAAAAGTCAGCTTGCCACGGGCATGCCATGCGCTTAGTTAAATCACCTGGCTGGCAGCCTCCGCCTTCACATTCATCTCGCGAAGGTGTTAAACCGCTCTTGTTATACGCCCCTAATCCCCCTTCATCTGCGATCACGTACGCAGACTCATATAAATTGGGGTTTTGTAAACTCCACGTGACTTCGATCCCAGGACACATAGGTAAACCAACACAATTGCCCACACTGGCTTTATCTAACGGATGCACCGCAAATTCAGCTGGCTCAGGTGTATCTTCAAATTTGCCTTGCGCCCACTGGCCTAGTAAAAATAGTTGCGTGTTATCAAGCGCCATAAATTTTTCGACTGTGGTGTTACTGACCGAATTACTACCTGAATTCATTGGCATCATAGGTAACTCTCCACCATGTGCATGGCTAAAGAGGTTTTCTTGTGGTTTTTCGACTGCGCCAATTTTAGGATCGGGCTTTCTGAAGTAATCGTAATAAGCTTGGCGTTTAGCGCGACTTGCCTCAGAGTTATCGGCAAAATTAAATTGATAACTAAAAAACCCACTCATAGACTGCACATTCGCAACCCATTGATAATTACTGATACGCTCAATAATTGGCAAGATATCGCGTTTATAGTTGGCAATATAATCAAAATTAAAATGCCCATTTGCAAATAAATCGGGGGCTAGGTTTTTATAGCGCACCCCAATATCAAAAAACGTGTCGTCTAAGCTAGAAATATTGACAATTTCTGGGGCAAAATCTGGCGAGCCTACAACCACCCACGCTTTAAGGGTTTTTGTCGTACCATCTGTATAGTTGACTTGGCAATATACCGGCCCATCGGCTGTGTCATCGTGCCAAGTATCTGAGCCACCATAGCTGGTTAACGCTTCATCTCCACCAGCATGACCATAACCACCAAATACGATTAAACGCCCTTTTTTATCTGTTTTCAACGTGCCCAAGGTTTTAATCGCAGATCCATACTTTGGTTCATCTGATGGGAAAGAAGCATGTTGGTAATCAGCCGGAACGGAGCTGCGATCAAAATCAATGGGCGTCGCGTTTGCACCAGAAATTGTGCGTGGGCCTGGGTCGATAATTAAACTTTGACGATTAGGTTCGTTGGCATTTCTAAGCGGTACTTGCCTTGCCTGATAGCTGTTTTGAGGACCATAAAGCAAGTTTCCTTGTAATTCACTGTATTGATACCAGGCAGCTTTTTTATTTGCTAAATGGACTGTCCACACCATAGAAGCTATTTGTGAATTCTCTAACGTTATTTCTGTATTACCATCAAACACCTTAAATACTTGGCCTTGGCGTTTAATTCGTCCGGCCTTATCTTTAAAGTACGTGACAGGTAAAAGTGTCTCAGGATCAAGCGGCAAACCACCGATTGTCTCAGGGCTTAAACATTCACTACTGTCGTTATTTTTGAGTTGCTCACTATTGCCTAATCGGGCGACGCCCACAGAGGGATGGATAGCTAGATTCATCGTCTTTTCCTTGATTGATTAACAGGTTATACGAGGGACCCAATTCCAAATGAAAAAGGGACAAATAAACGTAAAACGAAGTGTAGTCCATTAAATAGAAACAACCCTGATAATTGGCCACCAAAGCGTATTCCCGCTGTACACATTTAAGTATTTACTCGACCAATTAAATACAACAAATTGATTTATAAGTATTTTAATTTGTAGGAATTTAATATAAACACACTAAGGTGTAATAGACTGTAATAAACATACACGCTAAACCACCTTACTCACTTGGATTAAAACCACCCATTAAAAATACTCAACAGCTCTAAAATTTGCCGTAAATCACCGCGATTATCCATTCATCACTTAAGTAAAAACACCCTCAATAATCTGACCTATTGTTACCTCAACGACACAGCAAACACTGAGTCAAACACACACTACATACACTTTTTAAAGGACATAGATTATGAACAATTCAATTTTTGATATCAGCATGGCAACCGTATTAACAGGCGCAGTTGTTGGTGGTTTAGTAATAGCAGGCATGACAAGCGCGTTAGTGATTGGCTCTGTCGTTGGTGGTGCCGTGGTTTTGGCAACGCGTTAACCTCATAGAGCTGTACACCACAAAAAACACTTTTTAATTGAGAAAAATACAAGGTTTCGCCTATGCAGTCTGATCAGCGCGAATAAAAAAGCACTTAAATCTAACCGATTAAGTGCTTTTTTAGTTTTCGCTTTGCCATCGAGTGATTAACTATATCTCGGCGACACTCGACTCTTTGGTTTTCATACCGTCGAGCTTATTTTTTAAATTCGAAAACTCATTCACGCCCTTCGCTAACACTTCTTTGCTTTCATCTGCCACGCCAATACAGGCAAAACAGGTCCCACACGAAAAAGACTGCCCTGCGGCAAGCAAGCGCGCATCAATCGGAATTGTCCCCACTTTACAAGCTGGACAGGATATAGATGTAATCATCATTTCTCCTTTTTATACTGAATAGACAAACTAAGTTGGTTGACCTGACGATGTGACTGTTGGCATCATAATGGGCGACACATTTTTAGCATAAGCATCAATAATCGTGGTCACCCCTTTCGGTAATGGCAATTGACCCGCATGCACTGCGACATGATATTTGGCCGAATTACTTGAACTGTAATGGCTGTCTTGTTTGGTGCTACTTGATGAATCGTGCGAGACGCTCCCAGAAATACTCACTTTAAATGGCCCAAAGCCCCCGCTCCCGGTAAATTTTCCGCCAGCATGGGTGCTACTGGCAGTTTCATTGCTGTTGTTTTGGCTTGAACTCGATTTCACTTCCATATCAAAGGTGATATCGACGCTGTCTACTGCTAACGAATTAAGCGGCACAATCGTCAACAGAGGAAGCTCAAATACAGTGCTGACTTCTTCAATTCTTGTTGGTTGCGCCTCGACAGGCTGCGTTGGTGACGCCCCCCCTGTTCCAGCAGGAGTTGCCGGAGTAATGACACCACGTTTTAATATCATACTGATCATCACTGGATGAAATGATTTTTGCTCACTGGTGGTATCTTCTTTAAAACACGTGGTCATTAAAAACTCAACTTGAGTCATTGCCATTTGTGAGTTTGCTTGAGCTGCCGACATCAGTGGTCCGCCAATCAGCGCCCCCATTGGCAGGCCCGAAAACTGCTGCGCCATTGATAAGAGTTGTTGTGCCATACGTTCGTTCCTCTTTGTTGGTATGGAGTGTGATATTGTTAGTTAGGTACTTGAGCACGGAGTACTTTTTCGTAACCTTCAATAATGGTTGTTACCCCTGTTGGTTTTCCTCCAGGTGCAATCTTTATTTTGACTCGGGCATTGTGCGCACCCTGTGTTGAGCTGCCCGAACCAAACATCGACTTTTTATGACTTGGAAACCCCACTAATAAATCGCCGTCTTTTTCTATAAACTCCATATCTATGTCTATTTCCATTTCAGACAGCTGAATATTATTTACAGGTGACAACGCAATTAAAGGCACGTGTACATCATGGGTGGCCGCCCCTTCGGCATTTTCGGTCGGAAACTGTAACTTGACCGACTTGGGCACCAAATTGACAAAGTCATCGGGACTTAACGCGGCATCTTGCTCGGCTGCATGCTCGGCCTCTTGACGAGATTGTTTTTCTACATGGAAATAAGTCATTAATGTTTGGAAATTTTGCTGAGACACTGAAAATGCAGCTAACTCAACAGAATTTTGAATTGCAGACACTAAGTCCGAAAATTTGATCACGCTCTCAATCCTTTCAATCAATACTCATTAGGCATCTTGAGGCCCTGCTCTCAATGCCTTGCTATTAAAGGTTTAACCTAGTACCTAAAACAGAAAATAAATATTACACCGTATTACAGCAATCGTTAAAAGTTGTTGTTAAAAACGCTTGAGGAAACAAAATTTAAAACAAGAGAACACCATAAATTAATCAGGTTGTATGACAGAAAACAAAAACTGAAGCATGTTTTTAATTGATTTTTTCGGTACAATCATCGAAAAAACAACAAGGAACCCCATGTTCAGATCCCTTTTAATCGCGACTGCATTACTGTGTGTAATGGCCTGTAGCGACCAAGTAAATACCGCGCAAATTGAGGCGAAACATATCTCAAGTTATACGGCTAATTTACGCAATGTGATGATTAATCATTATAATTTGATGAGCCAAGTACAGCATCCTGTGCAATCTCACGAGAAACAACAAAAAACCTTGGCCGAAATAAAGCGCGTAAAAACTGAGTTTGAACAATATACCGATCTCGAAACGCTTCAAATCATAGTGACGCTTTACGATACTGCACTTAATCAGCTGTTTATCCGCAACTTACAACTACTTGAGCTCTCTGCCCCACTGTGGGTGTCAGATCCTAATAGGCGTTTTAACCTCACCCAAGACGAGTATTATTTTGAGCACCAACAACGCTTAACAGATTTAATCAATATGGTGGATGAATTTGACAGCCTCATGCTCGAGCACCTTGAATTTGTTAGGCAAGATATGATGGCCAGCAGCTTAACCAAACAACAGCGTACTCGTGTTTGGCCTGATTTGCAGTCGATTGTCGGTGGCTATTTAAGCTCAATAAAGCCGACTATTCATAGTTTAAAAGGCTCAGCAAAAGTCCAACGAGCCCACTCAGAAAAGCTGTATAACCAAGCGAAAGATTTCTACAACCAAGTTGAAACGCAATCTTAAGTTTGTTGCAGGGTTAACCGTCAATGGTTGGCTCTGCTCTTCCCTTTTATTGACCCCTAATCACCGCGATTATCCATTCATCACTTAAGTTAAAACACCCTCAATAATCTGACCTATTGTTACCTCAACGACACAGCAAACACTGAGTCAAACACACACTACATACACTTTTTAAAGGACATAGATTATGAACAATTCAATTTTTGATATCAGCATGGCAACCGTATTAACAGGCGTAGTTGTTGGTGGTTTAGTAATAGCAGGCATGACAAGCGCGTTAGTGATTGGCTCTGTCGTTGGTGGTGCCGTGGTTTTGGCAACGCGTTAACCTCATAGAGCTGCACACCACAAGAAACACTTTTTAATTAAAAAATACAAGGTTTCGCCTATGCAGTCTGATCAGCGCGAATAAAAAAGCACTTAAGTCTAACCGATTAAGTGCTTTTTTAGTTGTCAGTCAGCCCATTTATTATTGATTTTGTACAGAGGGTGTCACAGATGCAAAATGAATGAGGGTGTCCCACTTATGAGCGACAGTACTCACTGGCACACTTAATTGATAGTTAACAAACAGCACCTCATCATCACTATGCTTTTGAGCTAATTGCTCCGCATTTACTACACAGACCTGACACTGTGCCTTATTGAGTGCATATTCAACACTGCCTTGTTTAAATTCAGGTACGGTTTTGGTTTGCATATCAATAAAGTCAACATACTCACCCGTTCCTCCGGTAAAATGGCTAACATAATATTGCTCACCAAATTCAGCTAGCATCACTTGCCCTGCATTGGCCGTTTCGCTTGCGCGGTCTTTTTGAATATGAAATGTATGAGCCCAAATAACCATTTTTGCTTTGGGCTGCTGTTTAGCCAGCCAAACCAAATTGTGACCCATTTCATGGCTTCGCGGATCGGCCAATTGCCACTGACGTTGCGCCTGCGATTTTAAGCCCACTAACACCCGCTGCCAAAAGTCGGGCCGTTGTTCGATTTTTTCTGCATGGGTGATCAACGCATCAAAGTCTGCAAAAAATTGCTCTGAATTTACTGGTTGGGTACTGTTTATTTCAAGCACTTTTTGTATCGTTTCAGCTAATGTATGCCATTGTTGCTGATTAAATTGTTCATTAAATGGCGGTAACACTTGCTGTAATTCACTGACTAGAAACTTGGCTGATATCCCCCCCGTTAATTGCGAATCAAACCCCACTAATTTTAAAGGCCGACTTGTTTGATGAGAGCGCTCAATGTAATCAAACAAAGGTTTTAACTCTGCACTATTGGCATACATATAAAAAATATTACCCGGCGCATTTTTAGTAATGGATTGTTGTCGGGTTAAAAATTGACGATACAGCCAATCGACGTCAAACAGGCCACTTTCGAGGGCTAAGACATCAAAGCCATGATCTTGATGTAAAGTTTTAACGACCTCGCGTTTAAAGCTAAATACATTCCCCGCACCGTGACTTTGCTCACCCAGGGCCACATACTGATGTTTTCCGGCCGTTTTTGCTAGCATCTGCACGGCTTCATCAATCCCAGAACTCATGTATAACGGTTCGGCTTTATTATCAGCCAGTCGTGTAGCGGGTTCAGCCGTAACTGGTAACGTTAAAACACAAGCTAATAAAATACTGGCCTTTGCTACAAACGGTTTAAAATGAGCGTTCATGATGGTTCCCTATAAAAATTAAGGCCCATACTCTACCTTTGCAACGTATTTTGTACCTCGAGACTTTAGTCTTATTTTTGTATTTTCAATAAAACTTTAGGCCAAACAAATTTATCCTTCATTATTGCCCTTAATCACCGCAATTATCCATTCATCACTTAACTAAAAACACGTGCCAGCTTGTGACCTATTGTTACCTCAACGCAAGGCAATTACAGCTTTGGTAGATTAAAATAAACACAAGGAACATCAACATGAACGTATCTAAAATCGACATTACAATCGCAACAGCGTTAACAGGTTTAGTGGTAGGTGGGTTATTAATTGCGGGGATGGCAAGCGCATTAATCTTAGGCACTTCAATTGCCGCAGCGATTATTATCGACAATAAATTACAACAAACAGCTTAAGGAGATCATCATGAAAGTGAACACGCTTATGGGCATTACTTTTACCGTGATTGCACTTGGCACCCTAGCCGAAGGCTACAACCTTGCCAATCACCAAGAAATGGCCAAGACAACTTGTAAAACTAAAGAACAGATTAAACACGTCGACAGCAAAGGATTTAAATGTAAGCAGACTCAACAAAACATATAAGGCGCGCCTATGCCATTTAAAGCAACGCATAAACTCGAATAAAAAGCACTTAACCAACAAGTTAGGTGCTTTTTTTAGTTTGAAACGTCCCTCAGGCATCATCATTTCGAATTAATAAAGCAGATCCCCTGCTCGCTTAACAAACAGCAATACAAGCACCCTCAACGCAGCCCACTCAACATCACTTGTACCTATTTTGTAATGGGGTGTAATAACATTCGCTGGTTCCTCACTTAAGCTTCATGACGTTAGCAACAGTCGCTAACAAAGGAACAAACCAGCGTATTTAACGCATTTTTTTGAAGGAATATAATTATGGCTATTTCAGCTTCGTTACAAATTTTCAATTCTACGAGTAACAACATTAAAATTACCAGTGTCGGAAAAGTGAATGATGATGCAACCTTCGCAGGTATAGAAATCGGCGACATTATTAAACCGGACTGTTCAGAAACACTCGCGATGGGTAATTCATCGGTATTTATTGCCCCACGTGGCTGTGGCGCAGATGTAAGCTTTGTGATTGCCAACGACAATATCGATATTGGCGACATTCATTTAGATATCCCAGCAGTTGGTAAACATCACTTTACGTTCGCCAATGAAGATGTCATTTCGTATGAAGTGTCTAACCCAAGTGGCAATAACTACATTGTGCGTGTATCAGTCAAAGGCTAATACATGATGGAGGCCTAGTGCACGAGGCCTCCTTACATTGACACTCTCAATCACGTAACAACATGCTTGGTCACTCAACTCAATGGTTCTGTTTTAGAAAAGCGACAAATGGGCGCATCGCTACAGGTTAATGTTTTGGTTCGGGCTTGCATATTGATTTCTTCGACCACTTTTTCTAAACAAAATGGGCAATTCATTCTGATTTTATCGTGCACGCCGTCTTTTTTGTCGTCATCAATGGGTTGGATAAGAATGGCTTCGGCCCCAGTTTTGGCCGCTGAAGTTGTATCTGCCGATAAGTGCAACGATGCTGACGTAGGAAACTCAATCACCTGATTATGCTTGTACTGTTTGTTTTTGTTGCGTTTGAATACCGCATAACAAAAAGCAAACACCACAATAAAAGCCAACCACCAATAGACAAAAACCAACGCCAAAAACTCACGCCAGTAGTCGCTAACATTCTGTTTATTAATAAGATTAAAAAACGCATACCAAGGTGGCGACTCAGTAACGCTTTCAGGAGTTGTCAATATTTGGCCATTGCCAATATGCGCACCACTGAGAGATACGTTAAGCGGGTTGACCGGAACAGGCGGAAAACTTAACGCACCGCTATTTACCGCCCAAAATGTTTCAAAATGACTTTTTTGTTGCCGCTTGTCTTCACTACACCAAACAAAGTCGGCATAACTAATATTTTTAACTCTGCATTTTTCAGGAATCACCAAAAAGCTCAGCCATGCATCGCCTTTACTCCCTTCATACAAGGCATTATTGGCAGACATATCTGGAAATTTTTGGCTCAGGATTTCCCAGTCTTTTTGCGCTTGCAACGCCAGCTGTTGTTGGCGTTGATTATAACTCAGCCCCTTCGGCTCCCCCGACGCCCCAGCAAAGCGCTGACCTGAACAATGTCGCGACAACTCTATAAACAAATAGTCATCGCGCTTACGAAGCCGCTCACCTTCACTTGCAGAATAACCCGCACGCTGGCGGGCTCTAATTTGCTCGCGCTCATTTTTAATTGATTCACAACGAGCACGAGAATACTCCGCCTGTACAGTACCACTAAACAACAACCCAACTAGGCTAAACAACAAAGTCCATTTCATTTTTATTCTACTTATTTACCAGTTAAACAACGTTGCACGACTTGATAACACACTGCATTGATTTGCATAGGATCTAGCGGTGTACCGCGCAGCGTCGGGATTGTTTTTTCTAATTGCTTATGATTAACAACAGGAAAAGGCGGTTTAGATTTTAAAGTTACAAACCATCCAGGAAAAACAAGCAAAGGCATCACATTAAGTGATATACTACATGCTTTGTTTAACCACGTTGCCACCCATTTAGCTTGGCGTTCGGCTTGTTCAAGCGGCTCTTTTTCAAACCAAGACGGAAAATTTAGCTGATTATTTTCAAAGCTCATTACATAATCTTTCTGGCCGTTTTTTGCATCGTTGGTACGTTTATGACGCCCTTTGGTTTCGACTGCAAATACACCATTAGGCCCAACCACTAAATGATCAATATTAAACCCATCAGCTTGAACATCATGAAAAACTTGGTAACCCGAAGATTGTAACTTCATTAGTTTACTGGCTACTGCTAATTCTGCATCACGACCAAGTTTTAGCTTGATAAGCTGATCTGTATATTTCCAAGCTTTTACACAACCATAAATCACACCAAGCCCAATTCCTATCATCACCGATATAGTAGTGGGCTCCATAAACGAAATATATTGAGAACCAACAAACACTAAAGGCGAAGTCGTAAGTGCCGTGATGCCCACAGCCAGCCCCATCACTTCTATTGACGTATCTTGAATTTGCGAATTAAGAGCCTGAGCAGGCATACGGATTAGTTGACTGCGTTCAACCGGAAGGCGGTTTTTTCGGTTATGAACAAATATACGAGCAAATAAAACACCAAATACAAGGTATATTCCACCGACAAAGCTCAAAAAAATGAAAGTATTGACTAGCCAATTACTCATAATTCCCTTTACGACATAAAATAAAAAATGTGGACTTTATACCATATAATAGAGTTTTCCACTTGATATATTTTATATGCTATCTGTCAGATTTTAGAGAATTGATAGGTCATTAAGAGGGAGTTTGCGATTAAAATATAACACCAGTTTCCAAACGGAATATAAAGCCCCATTATATCCCTTGAAAAGCTAATTTAATAATCAAAAGAAAAATCCATGTTTTAGATTGACAATTCTATGTGCTTTAAATTTTGTTCAAATTACTTGATTAAAAAATTATGGATTAAGTCACTATTATGACATTTTAATTACCGCCTTAAGTTTAAATGTCAATATAATACCGAGTAACATACTAATTACTGTCGAAAATCCTGCAGGAGACAAAGAAGGTAGGCCCAACAGTAGTTGACTATCATTGCCGCCATTCGCTGTCGCTGCACCTATTCCCATTAAAATACCAGCAAATAAATGAAAAAAACACTCTTGCCGTGACAAAATAATCAATCTGAAAGTTTTAGTTTTTAGCGCTGCGATCGCCATACCTAGCAATAATGACACAATTAAAACCATTCGTTGCCATGATGGATAGTTCGAAACACTTTTCGACCAAAAAGCTAAGGAACTGTCTTTTAAAAAGCTACTCGGTGTCCACAGAGGTTCAATCATAAAAACTACACTCGCCATTAAGCCAATAGTGAGTATCATAAACCATATTTTTCTGTTCTCTGATGACATAAAACACAGTAACAAAACAGCCAAGAAGCTAAATGCCATCAAAATAAAAATATGAAAACCATAATCAACCGTAAACAAAACATGCTTTGCTTTAGGTACAAACTTGACTAATAACACCCAACCTATAAACCATCCAAACACAGTCGCTAACATTTGCGTGTGACCCCGTGCTAATTTACTAATAGTAGAAACACCGCAACCATTATTGATACACGCACCAATACCAAACAAAAAACCACCAACAGCAGAAAATATAGAAAGCTGATTTGAAATAAAGCTGAGTGAAAGCCCCATACTGGTCGCGAATAGCATCGTTAACCAAACAAACGACCCGCTAAATAAAATAGCTAATAAAAAAAGAGGCTTACCAGATAGAAACTCATTTACACCTCTCACTAAACATAAACCCGATGTTTGTGCCAAATACCCCAGTGAAAAAATCAGTGATCCACTGATAATTAGTAACAGCATTACAAATACCCAGTATTCAAATAATTTTTTAGTATGGTTTATTCTCTATAAAATTGTTGAAGTACAACACAATTAGAGAACTATTTATGAATAATGTTTATTAATACTAATGCTTGAACAATTTTCAACTGAGCCAAAGTTTTTAAATGGTTCCTTTTATTATCAATTATTGATAGTTTAAACAGAATCTTACGAGACTTGAAAGCAAGTAACGACCAATGCAAAACAACAAAAATGGCCAATGGCTTAGTAGTAAAGAAACACAAGCTCACCTTAAAATTACCGGCTGTAAGCTGATGCATTTACGAGAAACTGGCAAGTTAAAATTCGAAAAAAGAGGCCGCGTATTCTTTTATTATTTTGACAAATAAACCAATAAACATGAACTTCCCTGAATATAAAACGCATGTAAAAAGCCTACAACATGGTAAAAAGTTACCTACAGCTATTTACCTTCATAAAAGTGCGCTCAGTCACACGCTACCTAAGCAACTATCTGAATTTTTAGAAAAAGTTATTTTATTACTCGATTTAAGCAGCCCTTGGAACCTTATAAAATTTTATAAACGTGACTACAAACTAACCCTGCTGAATTACCCTGATTTTGACAGCTACGCATACCCAGAGCTAATGCAAAGTATCACGATTGATCTTGTTGAAATGAGATTTAAAAAAACTGATTATTCAAATTCAGATAACCCACCTATTTTGCATCGAAAAGAAACGTTTGTTTTAGATACTTACCCTCACACTGAGTTATTTAAAGCAATCACAAAAGAAGGCGTTGATATTGGTTTATATCAAAATACTAAAACGATTGGTTTTAAACAAAACTGGCAAAAATTAATTAAAAAGTCAGGCCATTCGCTTGATGATAAAGGCCGTCTACACCCATTAAATACGATAACAACAGCTAGTACTAAAACTGATTCCAACCAAATAAACACAATTCAGCGCCACCTCACAGCGATTAATCGTGACCGTTTATCAGCACCTTTTCAACGACTCGCCAAGCATGGGTACCTCAATGGTGAATACTCTATTCTCGATTATGGTTGCGGTTTACAAGATGATTTAAGAGAACTCGAAGCGCACGGGCTCGATATAACAGGCTGGGATCCTGTGCATTTACCAGACGGTAAAAAACATCCTAGTGACATTGTGAATTTGGGCTTTGTCCTCAATGTGATTGAAGACCAAAACGAACGTAAAGATGCTTTAATTCAGGCTTTCCAACTTGCGAATAAGTTATTAGTTGTATCTGTAATGCTCATTAACGAAGCAAAGCTTGAGCAGTTTAAGCCCTTTAAAGACGGTGTGATTACTAAATGGAATACGTTTCAAAAATACTTTAGCCAGAGCCAAATTAAAACGTATATTGAAACCATACTAGGCCAAAACAGTATCACGTTAGGGCAAGGAATAATTGCCGTTTTTAAAGACAAACAATTAGAAGAGCAACATCACCTCGAAAAACAATACAACAGCTTAAATTGGCAACATATCACGGTTAGGCCAAAAATAAATCAAAGCCCAAAAAAAGCAGCTCCAAGTTTAATTGAAAAACACACCCCTTTGCTCGAAACATTCTGGCAACACTGCTTACACTATGGCCGAATACCCAGTAACGACGAATTTGAACTGAGCACACAAATTCGTAAACATTTTGGCAGCCACAACAAAGCCTTTCACCTATTAACAGACTTATTTAACTTAGAAGAATTAGAACAAGCAAAACAAAAACGAAAACAAGACTTACTCGTCTATTTTGCATTGAGTTTATTTGGAAAGCGTCAAGCCAAAAGCCATCTACCACCAAGGTTAATCCGCGACATTAAAAATCAATTTAATAGTTTTAATGATGCACTAGACCAAGCACAGAGCTTACTCTTCAGCGTTAACCAACCTATATTAATCGGTCAAGCTTGTTACCATGCCTTTGAGCAATTTAATATTGGGACTCTCAGCGATAACCACTCTTATATCTTTCCCGCATCACTACTGAACAAAATGCCCAGTGTTATAAGGGTATATGTTGGCTGTGCAGCACAACTGTATGGTGATTTAGATGAGATAGACCTGATCAAAGTCCATATGCGCTCAGGTAAATTGACCTTACTTAAATACGACGATTTTTCTAAGCCGCTCCCATTACTGACGGAACGAATCAAAATTCGTTTAATCGACCTTGATATCGACTTTTTCTTTTACGGTGATGACTACCCTTACCAACCCTTGTACTCAAAAATTAATTATTTAAGTAAAGACAACAAAGAATATGCAAAGCAGAAGAGGTTTGATAAAAAACTGGCTGATATGCTTAGAGGTGTTGAAAAAGCAGAATGGCCCAATTGGCCTATTCTGCTTAAAGTATTTAACTTTTGGAAAGTTGAATTAAAGGATGGGAAATTTTATAAGGTTTAAGGAAATCTTCATTTATTAGTTATAAATATGCATTATTTATTAAAACGGAACAATAAAACCTGTATTTATCACGTAAGGTACGTAATAATATTACGTACCCCACGTGATGAGACTAATTTATGAGCAACCTTGAAAGCAATTATTGTTACAGCTTCCCCGCAGTTCGAGGCCAGCAGGCTGGCAAACCATTTTATATAGCAACTTGCCCTTTAAGGCTCATACCAAAAATATTCATGTATGACGAAGAAGAAGTCCCCGTTGAGCTTAGAGCACAACGTACTTTAAATAAAAGTCGCATTCCTGAAATGGCACGTTACTTAGTTGAATCACCTCACGACTATGTATTTTCAGCTATTACTGCCTCAATCGGCGCAGAAATTGACTTTATTGAAGTCGATAAAAATAGCAACATTGGCAACCTAAAAGTTCCCATGGATGCACAAATTTTAATTAACGATGGGCAACATCGTCGCGCAGCTATTGAAGAAGCTTTAAAAGAGCGCCCTGAGCTCAGTCAAGACAACATAGCCGTACTATTTTTTGTAGACGAAGGTCTAGAGCGCAGTCAACAAATGTTTGCCGATTTAAATAAATACGCTGTACGCCCTAGCCCATCGCTTGGCACCATGTACGATCACCGTGACCAAGCGTCTGAACTTGCACGTTATTTAGCCTTAAATACAAAACCTTTTGCTGGCTTTACCGAGTTTGAACGCTCTACAATTGCCGTTAAAAGTAGTAAACTGTTCACCCTAAGCGGTATTAAACAAGCAAACCGTGTTTTACTTAGCAAAGGAACCAAAGAAGGCTTTAACGAAGACGAAAGGCAAGTTGCAGCTAACTTTTGGGAAGCACTTAACATTCATATGCCTGAGTGGATTCAAGTTCAAAACAAACAGCTTTCTGCAGCTGAGTTTAGGCAAGAATATATTTCAGCACATGGAATTGGTCTTCAAGCACTTGCACTAGTTGGTAGAAGCTTATTAGCAATGAGTGAATCAGAAAAACAAAGCAAACTTAAGTTAATAGCGGATATTAATTGGCTCAAAAGTAATCCCGCTTGGGCACATAGAGCGATGCAACACGGCAGATTATCTAAAGCAATGAGCAATATTTTCCTCACCAGTATGCAAATTAAACGCGAAATAGGCCTTCCTCTTTCAAAAGAAGATGTGCAAAAAGAGAATGAATACTTAAACGCATGAAATTATTAAATCAGTACGATCTACAAGACTACATCGAATTTATCGAAAACGAATCGTTTGCAGGTAGTCAATTGCATGACTTTGTAGCCGACACTCAACGAGTTTACATGGCCGATAAGCGACCATGGGTATTAGGTTACAGTGGCGGCAAAGATTCATCTGCCGTAATGACTCTAATTTACTTTGCATTACTAGGTTTAAAACCTGAAGACCGCCATAAGCCTGTTTTTGTCGTCGCGTCCGACACCTTAGTAGAAACACCAATGGTGGTTGATCACGTCGATAAATCTTTAAAGCTTATTGAAGAAGGCGCAAAGCGCGAAGGCTTACCAATAACCTCACATAAAGTAGTACCTAAATCTAATAATACGTTTTGGGCTAATTTACTAGGTAAAGGCTACCCTGCCCCAACGCGTAACTTTCGCTGGTGTACAGAGCGAATGAAAATCGACCCTGTTAGTACGTTTATTAAAGAGCGCGTAAGTGAATACGACGAAGTGATTGTTGTATTAGGCTCTCGCTCGCAAGAAAGCGCGTCGCGTGCGCAAGTAATTAAAAAGCACAAAATCGATGGCTCTGATCTCGCCGTACACACTACTTTAAGCAACGCTTTTATTTACACGCCGATTGATACATGGAGTGTTGATGATGTTTGGAAAATACTACGTCTCTGCCACTTAAAAACCGAAGAAACGCCATACGGCACTAAAAACAAATGGTTTGATAAGTACGACCTCGAATGGGAAAACCCATGGGGTGGTAAAAACCTTGTGTTATGGAACCTATACAAAGACTCATCAGGCCAAGGCGAGTGCCCAATGGTTATCGACGAAACCACACCATCGTGTGGTAACTCTCGTTTTGGTTGTTGGACATGTACCGTAGTAACGCGCGACCGTGCAATGGAAAGCCTCATTCAAAACGGCGAGCAGTGGATGACACCACTACTCAAATATCGCAATATTTTATCGCGTAGTACATCGCCTAAGCTTAAAAAGAAATACCGTAACCATATTCGTCGCGATGGCCGTTTAGCGTTTAAAACCCTAAAAGAAGACAAAGAGCGCGTACTAACAGACGACTACACAACAGGCCCGTATTTACTAAAATATCGCCAGCATGCCATGCGTTTACTGCTTAATATACAAAAGCAATTTAACGACCAAGGCCGTGATGTAGAGCTAATTACCGTTGATGAATTACACGCAGTAAGGCACGAATGGTTTAACGATCCTAACGAGCCTGATTGGGACGATACCCTTCCCGGTATTGTATTTGATGCGCTAGGCATAAAGCTCGACTGGACAATAGACGACTCTAACCAATTTAGCTTAACCGAAGGTCAATTACTTAACGACATTGCACCTAAGCATGGCGTATCGCCACAAATGGTTAAAAAGCTAATAGACGTTGAAACTCAAATGAGTGGCCTTGCCCGCCGCACGGGTATTTTTAATCGTATTGGCCGCTTAATACAGCAAGATTGGGAAAGCGCCGAAGCTATTATTGCCTCTAATTTAGATATTCGTCAGAGCCAAATGCGCCAAAGTAACGAAGTAAAAGCGCTAGAAGACGACCTAAAACAAATTACTGCATTGCTCAAAGCTGAGGGCATAGAATGATTTTTAAAACACTGACCCTAAATAACTTTCGAGTTTTTAACGGCCAAACGACTATAGATTTAAACCCGCGTAAAGTAGGCATGTTTGAGCGCCCTATTATTTTATTTGGGGGCTTAAACGGTGCAGGTAAAACCTCTATTCTTACTGCTATTCGTTTAGCCTTATTAGGTAAGCGTGCGTTAGGTGCTGTAATCACTAAAAAAGATTACCTCAGCTACTTAAACGAGCAAACTAATAAAACAGCTACCAAAGCCAATAAAGATGCCGAGGGCAGTATAACCCTTAGCTTTACCCATACTCACCAAGGCATACATAACCTATACGAAGTAACCCGTAAGTGGCGACTTGAAGGTGACGAGCAAGTCTTTTTGACTATTAATGGCGAACAAGATTCCTCATTAAACTCAGAGCAAGTACAAGCTTTTTTGCATGAAATCGTCCCGCCGGGTATTGGCGATTTATTCTTTTTTGATGGTGAAAAAATAGCTGAGTTAGCAGAAGATGATACCGGCTCTTACTTAAAAGAGGCCGTACAAAAGCTGCTTGGCATCGATATTATAAACCGCCTCAGCAACGACCTTGATATTTACCTAAAAGGCCTAGGCGCAGAAACTGCCGATAAAGACACGCTTAAAAAGATTAAAGCCGCAGAAGATCAAAAAAAGAAAATTACACAACAAGTAAATGCTACAATGGATAAAGCCGACAGCATTGGTGCACAATTAACCGAGCTTAAAAACAAAATAGCCGCCAAAGAGCACGAAATACAAGCCCAAGGTGGCGCATGGGCTAAAACCAAAGATCAAGAGCAAGCACAAGCCTCTGAGCTTATTGAACTTGAAAAAGAGCTAACCGCTAAAATACGCCAAGAGCTAAGCGGCAGCCTACCAATGGCACTTGCGCCAACAGCTATGCAAAATTTAATTGAACAGCTAACCAGCGATCAAAAAATCAAGCAAGCCAAAGCATTTGGTAACGAGCTAGTACAAGCGCTACCTAATCTTGAAAATGCGCTTAATCAAAAGTTTGATGCCCAAAGCAGCGATATAATGGCAACTGTAAATAGTTACTTTGGTCAGCTTGTAAATCAAACCGCGCTTGCCGAGCCAAAACTTGATATTTCAGACTCTGAATTTGCACTTATAAACGCACAAGTTACAGAGGCTTCGCAGTCGCAAGCGTTAATAAAAGAGCTATCGACAGCGCTTACTCAAACACAAAATAAATTAAGCTCACTTTCAATTAATATTGAGCGTGCCCCCGATGCTGCCGACTTACATGAGTTATATACATCGCTGCGCGAACTTGAAAAGCAACGCGATGCTACAAGCAAAGAGTACATAAGCGAACTATTAAAAGCTAAAGAGTTTAAAGCTAAAGAGTTAGAGCTAGCTAAACGCCTAGAGAAAGACTACGCCAAGCTTAAAAACAACCACTCAGCCGATAAAGCCGTTGAGCGTGTTGAGCTAAGCCAATATGTATTGCAAGACTTTAAACACGCCCTTACAGAGCTGCGTGTAACGCAATTAGAAGAGCTATTTGTAAAAGCATACCGTAAGCTTGCCCGTAAAGAAGATTTAAAACTTTCAGCTAAAATAGACCCAAACAGCTTTGACGTAAACCTAGTCGATGCCGAAGGCGTTATTATTAACCGTAAATCAATGTCGGCAGGTGAAAAACAAATATTTGCCTTCGCTATTTTAGAAGCACTTGGCAAGCTTTCGGGTAAAGTACTGCCAGTGGTAGTAGATACGCCACTTGGACGTTTAGATTCAAAGCACCGCGATAAACTTATTAGGCACTACTTCCCAGAGGCCAGCGAACAAGTAATACTGCTTTCAACCGATACCGAAGTAGACGAAGATTTTTACCAAGCTATTGAGCATAAAGTGTCTCACGCGTTCGAGATTGAATTTAACCAACATACTAATTGTTCAACTCTGCGAGAAGGTTACTTTTGGGCAGAGCTTGCACAGGAGGCTATATAACATGCTCCCACAAACTATGTGGCTTAATAAAGCCGTAGAAGAACAGCTTCAAACCCTAAAAGGCAAAACAGGCGTTACACCAAACGTAGCAGCCCGTATCGCGTTTTTTCGCTCTATCGAAAAGGGATTTATATTCAATAAAGAAAAAGACTACAAGCTTTCTGGTAGCCTTAAACTTGATAAATTCACGTGGCTAGGTAAAACCCAAATGGTGACTGAGCTATTACTCAAACAGCGCTACCCTGAGTATTCTGATAAAGAATTACAAACAGCTTGGGCAGCGCACGTTGAGGATGGGATTTCCAGCATTAGAAATAAAAATACTAATCAATTTTTTAAAGTTGTATCTTGAACGAAGTTTTAAAGCTCAAGCCAATTGAGCTTTAAGCCAAGTTAAAACCTTTTGAAAGCAACCCTTTATGTAAGTCATTATCTAAATAAACCCATTCTAAGTCGCACTTACTAAAGAAAGTACTATTCGAATTAGATTCTATCTCAAAAATAATATTCCTTATCGTATCTATGGCTGTCTCGGCCCTAGCTTTAGTCAATGATAAATAACCATGTCCATAGAATGATATATTACGATAACTAACTATAGAATCAACTTCATTCTCTAGGTGGGTCGGCAGAGTACCAGGATAGAAAAGCTTAAAACAGCCCCAAATAGCACCGAAGCCATTAGCATTTAACCACTTCCCTTTATCATTTTTTATCTTTATCCTCTTATTATGAGGTTTTGCCATAAAGTGTTTCATCAAGTAACCAGTCAAATACACCTCCAAAACTCGGACACACATAGCTAAGCAAACGGCTATTTTATTGGAGCTATATAAATTCTTAGCCACTATGTGGTAATAGAAAGCTAAATGATAAAAAACTTCTGAATCTTCACTTTTCTCATAGTAGATATGGCTCAATCTTTCAAGCCTTTTTATATATGTAACCCTCTGATTCAATAAAAAAGATACTTCGCTGGTCAGAAACCTATTATCCTTTAGAAGCTGAAGAAGCCTATTTTTATACTCGTTAAAAGACAACTCCATAAGCCTGTCCTTTTCGCATAGTGTTAAATAATGATTATCACAACTAGTTGAAGGATTTAAAAATAATAGTTCATAATTTATAAAGTTAGATAGCTTTCTTATAACTCTTTTATAGATAATATTAATATATGGATCTTCAAATTTTATTACCGAAGAGCCACTTATGATACCTTTCTTCGTGTACAAACAACTATCATAGAGTTTCGTTAATAGCTTAATACCTTCATATTTAGCTTCCACTAAAAAAGCTTTAACATTGCCAACTGAATTAACTCCGTAAAATAAATCGTTAAGTTTTAACAATGTTTTTAAATTGACATATTCATTTAATTGAACTTTATTTTTTTCATTCAGAGGTATGAAACTGAAGTCAAAAAAGTCACACAATGGGTGACTTGTCAGAATTCGTTTAATATCCCTATAAGTAACAGACGTACCAAAAACAACAAACTCATAATCTTTAACTGGTCGAGTTAGAATAAACTCACTTAAAACATTTGTTATTTTTGTAACACTATCTAATTTATCAACAACAATAAAAACAACCATAATTAATTAACTATTGTTAAATCAAATCCAATTAAATTTCTAAGTTCCTGTATTGCTTCTTCTACCTCCTCAGAAACATAATTAGATACTAACTTTTCGAAAGTATAGTCAATATCTGTCTTGTCTATTTTCCCAGCTTTCACTTTCGTTAAGCTTATCTCGAACATTCTCTTTGCTTGATCAAGCTCTTCTATTTCATCTTCAGTAAGTAGAGAAGATCTAACATATTCAACCTGAAATGATTTTTGTCTATTTTCTTTATATTTAACAAAATAATCATTTAGTGCTTTTTCAGAGGTACCTTCTAGCTCGTCGACTACACTATCAATATTTTCATGAGTCATATTATTTTCAAGTAGGATTTCTCTAATATTTAATCCACTTAAGTTTCCAATAATTAAGTCATGTATATTCTTTTTAGTGCCTTCTCCTTTTTTTATCCCTCCGTCCAGCCAAATATTATACTGACAAAATTTATTACTCAGTGATAATAAACCAAGTTCATCCGTTAAAGCTTTGTTTATAACAATGATTGCAAAATCAGTAACAACCTCTGCATTATAGTAAGCTCGCAATTTAGTTAATAATGTATACCAAACATTAAAGAATGCTCTCTGAAACAGTGCATAATTTATTACCATTGTTACATTATTTTTTCTAAATTGCTGGGAATCAGATAAAAGCTGAGCGTAAATATCTTCGATTATTCCTTTTTCATCACTAGGAATAGTAGTTGCATTTAAAATTGCTTTGTGAACTATTTTATATTTTGTTGAATTGTTAGTACCACATGTTTTTTCTTCTATGGCATTCAATAAAGCAACATGCTTATCAAAACAGCTCCTGTATACATCGATGCCCATTATAAATGTATAAATTCTTTCAACCAATGTTCTAGAAATAACATCATCAAAAAAAGCTCTTTGAGATAGATCAAAGTTTTCCCACTCAATTTCAACTTCATTATCTAAAACATAATTAATTACTCTTTGTGAGTTCCCAATTGTTTCCGATAATGCTTTTTCAATGATGCCTATGCTTGTCACGCTATACCTTTTAGTTAAGACAGTTGCATCTTTTTTACTCTTAGTATTCCATTCAATTGCTGAGAGAGTTTCCCTGCCATAGTCGCTATCACGAATTATCTTATCGCAGAGCTTTCTTATTGCCACTGAACTTATATTGTTATCCTTTAATAAAATAGTAAAGTGCCCGCCAACCTGCTCCATTGTTGCATTTACATCTACAAACAAATGCCGAAATACTTCAGTAGATGAAGGTACTCTATTTATTTGATTAGGTTCAGTTGCGTTAGGAGGAAATACAATACATACAGGTAAGTGAAGATCTTCCAATGCCGATTTTTTATCTGAATTTAACATTTCTTTAATTGCAAATAATCGATGTTGGCCATCAATTACAACTAACTTAGCTCCATCACTATTTGTGTTCAACCCTATTTCTACAGGGGACTTTTGGACTCTGTAATCACCTAACTTACTAGACTGTTTCAGGTTTTCATCAGAAAAACCTTTAATCTTAAATAAATCGCCCCACCTAGATTCAACAAAAGCACCGTCAATATTATCTTTTCTTTCAGGGTAGTAAGTTAGTATTTCATCGTCTTTTACTCGCAAAATAGCTACTATTATAGGCGGAAAAAATACTATATTTGACTCTAGTTCTGTTGAACTCTTATTTGATGGATATATATATTCCGCAAGCTCTTTACGGGCTCTATCTTCATCGATATCACGCTGCATCATCATCTCGAAATCCAAACTATTACTAACTAATTCCCTTGCAAATGTTAGATGCTTCAAGTCTTCAATATCAAATGAAGTTAATACGTAATCAACGGGAAAAGAGCCTGCTGCTGAAAAATTACCAAACGTTCCTGTTCTTTTCAGTTCAAAAGTATCTCTAGGTGCAAAGCCTTTTAATTCACTCATAACTTTCTCTTTATAAATTAATGATTTTTCAATTTTGCTTATTAGTTATCAAACCCTGTGCCTTTAATTTTTTAATCAAAATATGAAGGCAAGATTTTTCTTAAGCTCTGAATTTAAAACAATTACAAAGTTACCTTAGTTCATATAAACCACTTTCTACTCGCTTAAATATATCTTTTTTCCCTAAATAAGCTTTAACATCAGAGCAATGGTTACAAATAGTCCTGAGAATTATTTTTTCCCATGTAGGAGGTAAGTCTCGCTCTGTATTTTCGTAAAAATGTCTACTAATTTCCTTTAAAGCCAGCGGTCTATTATAGCAGTAAAACACTTCTAAAATTTCCTCTAGCCAACCAGAATTATCTTTGAAATTTAAGTTTGTAATCTCTGTAGTAGTCTCTTTTGATAGTTTGCGTTTCAGCTTTGGTTCGAAGTACCGTTGAAAATTTGGTAGTGAAAGTGCATAAAAATCGTGACCAGTTTTAAGCTTGAATTCGTTAATTAACTCTGGGTGTACTCTTCCGAAATCCTTTGATTGCCAATCAGGCTTTTCATCACCAGTTACAAAAATTAGCGCAGTTTGGCTATCTATAGCCTTATCGATTAATTGACTCCAAAGTATGAAATCTCCATATTTTGATTCAATTTTTGTACCTAAATAACTATAAGTGATTTCTTTCCCATAATCATCAAATCCCGGTGGTATATTATGCAAATACCTATATTCACCTTCTTTCTCCAACTCACACATTTTATCTAGAGAATAATTTTCACCAACAACTCCATCAAAAATTTCGTAAACTTGATCTATAACTTTATCATCTCGTTTAGTTTTTTTATGCTTTTGGAAATGTTTTTCAATAATATTACTTATCTCATGAAAGTGAGGACCCAGCTCAGCCTGCAAGGGTGCTAGCTCACTATTTTTCCCTCCAACCTGAGCTAACCCTCTAACTCTTTTTCTAAATGAGTCAAAATCACTTTTAAACATTTGAACTGCTTTGCCTTGCGTCTTAAAAGTAGATTTTCTTTGTAAGTTAAATTCTAATGCTACTTGATGAGGCAACCAAACCTCAAAAAAGTCATTTCTTTTTAGTGACTTGATTTGAGAAACAATGTCATTAGCGATTTTCTTTTCATAACGATATAAGTTTAATAAAATATTTGTGTCAAAGACAACTGTCACTTTTTTACTTGAAAGAATATATTTTTCTAAATAATTATCATCAAAACCTGGGAATTTACTCCTCATTCAATAACTCCCAAAACGCTTTATCTTTAATGCGCTTGATCTGTTTTTCACCATCAATGTAAAGGCTGGTGTGCTTTTCAAGCTCGCGGATGTTTTTCATCAGTAGCTCTTGCTCTGACTTATCATCTTTGTTGAATATACCTTTAATATCTTGGGTTTTTATTTGCGCAACGCGATGCACAATCCAACTTAATATGTAGGCAGAATAATCATTTTCGCTGGTCTTGAAATGGGTGATATCTTGGGTTGATAAAATAACCCCCACGCCATATTCACGACCTTCTTTTAATATTTTGCGTAGGCTTGGAAAGTTTTGCGACATGAAGTTGTCGGCTTCATCAACCAGTACCAATTTAGTAACTTGTCTAAAGTCGCCTTGTACTTCTGGTTTACCTTGTTTTTGCATTTGCGAATAAAACAAATCAAGTGTCAGGGCCACAACTAGGTTTTGTATTTCACCTGGGTAGCCCGCCAGCTCAACTACGGTAATGCCATCTACAAGCTCGTAAAGCGACATACACTTGCTAGTATCATCTTCAAATATTTCAAGCTCACATATGCTCTCAAGCGCTGCGTAAAGTGAATCTTCCGCTGGCTCGCTATCTAAAAACAATGACCACAAATCAGCCATAGTCGGTGCAGCTTTGCTCCATGTAGATTTATTCGCTTTATGAATACCTGCCAAGTCGTAAGCATCGCCAATTAATTTACGTAACTTAAGCTGTTGCTTAGTGCCTAAGTTAAACGCTTTGCCCATAGTCTCTGAAAAGCCACGTGCTGTGTGCACAGGCAGCATGGGTGTATCACCAAATAAACTAAGCGGGTTATATGGAAGCTTATGTAAATTAAACTTTTTACCATTGGTGGCATCAATAAACTTATCGTCTACATAATCCGATTTGTAATCAAATATCAGTATGCCAATTGGTTTACCATCAACATTATTGTGCTGATTGCGATAAAGCTGCGTCACTACTGATTTAGTACACTGTGTTTTACCAGTGCCCATAGTGCCGATAATACCTGAGTTGGTATTCATAAATTTAGCGGTGTTAGTTGGCTCCCAGTACACAGGCTCATTATTTTGCATAACATGGCCAACAAGCACTTTTAATGAGTCTGTAGCCGCAGGCTTTACAACAATGCTTGGTGCTGCTTCTTCGGCAACTTTAGGTAAAACATCATCTACAGGTTTTGGTTTATCTGGGTCTATTTTTTCAATGGGCTTTATTGGCGTCACACTACTTTTATTTACCACTTCGCCTTCAAGTATGTATTGCTCTGATATATAACAAAGCTCACTACTTTGAATGTTAGAAAGTAATGTTTGTAGTGGCGTGCTTATAAAACGGTTTAAGTTAGCGCTTGGTAGTATGATTTGTAGAATATCGTCTTCAACGGTGTATTCTTCTTTGGCAAAATCGGCGTTTTCAAAAAATGCCATCATAAAACCTTGCGGGTAGTCAGCTAAGTCGGCAACTTGGTAATCACCTTGTAACCACCATTCACGATTATTTTGTAGCTCGTTAAAGTAGCCATTCTCGTAAACTTTGTATAATTCAAACTTATCAACTTGCATCAATACTTGACGAATAAACAAGCCTCGGTATAAATGCCCTGCTAGATCGTCACGGCCAAATAAGTTTTCGACTAAATAACGCTTAAGCTCTTTAGCTTGTTGAATGCCTTTGCCGTGTGTGCGCTTTTTACCAATTTTAACTTCAAGCGGTAGCAAGTACATGTTGCTACCTTTAAAGCCAACAAATAAAACGTCATCAGATATAGCGCCGCTTTTTATATTTTGTGAGTAGCGCGAGAAGTCGCTATCACTCATTTTTAAGCCAATATTACCTGCTACACGTAGCATTTCGGCCACACTCATTGGCACCCATGTAATATCGCTTTGATGCAGCAAACAGTTTACGTATTTATAAGCACCTATTATGCTTTTTTTCTCTTTTCGGTCGTTGTCGTTACTGGTGATCATTTTTAGTAACCATTCACCATTAAAGGCATTAAATTCGTCTATTAGGCCTTTAATACCTTGAGAAAGTACTTGGTCGTATAAGTCTCGGCGCTTGGTAACGGTTATCGCATCGTAATTTGCTGAATTAGTAAAGTTGTCTGAGTAGTGGATGAGTACCGCATCTTTTTGACCTTTAAAAAACTCAAGTGTGACTTTAGGATCAATAATCACCGTCCATACGGAGTTTTCGTATACCCCATCAAGCAGCTCTGACAGCTGCCCCGCCACTTTTAAACCTAAGCCATTACTAGTTTCGTACTTTTGCCCGCACCATGCAGCTTTTGCCAAGCTGTTAAATTGACTACTTAGTTTTAATGTAGCTGTACTGTCAACATCGAGTTTATTTAGGCCAAAGGTTGTAAAGTAGGTTTGTTGCTCTTGATATGCGGTTTCACCAGCTAATAAGCCATGACAGGCAACGCCTGTTTTTTCGGTCAGTACATCAACTGGCACTGGCTCTACTGTTGTATCGTTACGTACAAAACTAATGTGTGCATAATTAAATGTTGGTTCTTGTGCATTGAGCTTAAACTTACTGTACGTAATGCGATTTTTGAGCATGTCAGCAATGGCATCGGCTTTGTCTTTTTCGCTACCTAGATCAGCTATCTCTTTTAGTTCGTCATAGCTTGGCGCATCGGCAAAATCATCAAAGTAAGTACGTTGTAGTGCTTTGTCGTAAATATTTACGTGAATACGGTTTGCTTCGTCAGGTGATTTCTTTTTTAGATAATCCACTAAGCCCAAAAACAATGCTGTATTGTTGCCATTGTTTATAGAATTAATATAAACGGTCTCTTTACTGCCTTTATCAAAAAGAACATCAAACGCTTTAGTAAACTCACTCGTTTTTTGCTTTACTAATGGGCGTACATATTCAAGTGCAGCTTTTTTATTAGAAACTAGCTTGCACCACATACGGTTATCAGCCACAGCTTGATTGTATGCAAAACCGTCTGTTGCATGCCATACAAACGGTAATAAGCCTTCGGCATTTAAACGTACAATTGTGGCTTTAGGTAAGGTATTAAAACTACTGTCGTTTTCATCACTGGCACGTGTTACCAGTTGAGAAAAATAAGCGAGTGTTAATGGGTGCAGCGGTGTTATGTATTCTTGATCTTCAAATTCAGCAATACCGATATTCACTAGCATATTAGCTTGTGGTGATAACAGGGATTTGGTTTCTAACTTAGTAATGTGAGCTAAATAGCTTTCAACAACCTTAGTTGCTAAACCTAAAAACTCGGGACCCCACGAGCAAGTACTTATAAGTGCCTTTCGCTCGTCTAGGTAATCAAATAGTGATTGATAAGCTGCAAATAAATCTGGGAATGCGCTTTCAATATTGTCTAATGTAACTTCTGGCCTACCAGCGGCTTCTGTTGCAAGTATGCGCTCATCTTGTAGTTTTGCTTCCCAATTTAATAGGTTTTTTCGCATGCCTGTTGGGTTTAAGTCTTTCCCGTCAATAACCACCTTTTCTTTAGCGCGGTTATATAAGCCATTAAAATTATCATTGTATAAACGGTTAAACAGGTTGGTGTCTAACACGAGCGGTAAGCTTAACGTGTCTGACGAAACAGCGCCGTCCACTTCAAAATTAAGTACATGCGACCCACTTTGTACTGCAAAAGTTAAGCTGTCTGTTTCATTGGCAAACTGTGCGAAGTCTACAGTTTGAAAATCTTGCACTGAAAATGTTTGGTTTGAATGAGTAACTGTTGTGAGTTGTCCCTGCTCTGCAATTTTTAAACTACCTGCATTAGTTTGTAGAGTAATGAGTTGTTTTTTAGGGTGTGTTGCAAGCAAAAAGCTATCAGCTAAATCATCAAGATAAAAAGCACCTTGCGGTATAACTAACACTCTGTACTTAAAGCGCTCTTGTGGTTTTTCGCGTTTAAAATCAACACTAAAATAAAGTGGCTTATTATCAAACGACCCTGAAATTTCAGCAATACTTCGCTTTTGCGAGCGGTTATTTACATCAAGGATAATTTCTTCTTTAGTGTGCTGTAGTTTTAATTCATTTTTTTGAATTTTACCGCCAACAAAACTAGCTTCAATTTTAAAATCGGTTTTGCCCTCTGGCATTTGAATAATTAAATGACGCTCTTTTTTGCTTTCTCGGGCTATAAAGTCAATATCGGCTATTGTTTCACTTTCGAAAGACAGTAGGTTTTCTTTATTATCTCGCCGCTCTTTAAGGATGGCTCCAAAGTCTAGCTCCTCCCACTTCTGACCGTCTGCAAAATGGGTATTTACAAACTTTTCACTGAGGTCTAAGTCGCCCAATTTTTCTACAAGCTCTTGTGGGTATTTTTCGACTATTTCTCCAATATACCCGTATAACTGGTGGTTTTGTGACAAACGCTTATCGATCTGGTCTGTATCGTCCCAGCTGACAATCGTGTTATCGTTAAATAGACCTAATTCGCTAAATTGAATCACACCATCTTCTAACGCATCATAAAGTTCGGTAAAACCAAACATGGTGGCACCATCTTCAATGATTAGTTTAAAGCGATGATCGAGCAGGCACTGAGATACTTTGTCAGTGCCGCTAATTGATAAAATAAGCTCGCTGAGTGATTTTTTTATTGTTGAGGGATGCCACACTTCCCCAGTTTTTCCTAAATCACGTGCTGAGTTAATTAAAGTATCTAAATAAGAGTTATGAATAACGAGTAATGCACAGTCTTTTAAAGGGCCATCTTGCGCTGATACTAAATCGCGTAAATGCGAGATAAAGTTTTCACTTAGCCCTTGCGCACTTTCGCTATGTACAACAGGTATTAACGTAGAATTACCAAAAGTGATAGCTGGCAGTGTTTGATCTATGTCATTTGTTTTCAATTCAACGCTTGTATCTGCCTTATTAAGCATTGCCTGATAAAGCTTTAAACTATTATCGCTATCTGGTGAGCGAAACTGAAAGCGACTTTCGCCTTCAAAACCCTTAGTTGCCCACTGACAAAAATGATCAACTAAAAAGTCTTCATATAGTTTTTTTGACATAAACTGCATCTCCACTGTCACTCATTCTTTCTACATTGCCCATTCTTTCAAACAAATCGATCAAACACTCTTCACTACTTTTATCAAAAAACACACCGCGTTTTTGAAACTCAATTAACAACTCGTGGAGTCTTAACTTTTCGTTTTCACCAATACACAAATTCGTAAGCAACAATAGGTAGTCTTGGTTTAATACTAAGAATGAGCCTGCTCTGCGGCGGTTTTGCTCAAAAGGCTTGATTAAGGTTTCACGAGTTGCTTTTACAAAATTGTTAAAAGCAGTTTCACGCGTGGCACCTTTTTTAAATTGCTCAGTAAAAAGCTTGGCTAAATAACTAATTGCTTCACTTAGCGTCCCCGCTGGAGTTTGTTGACTCGTTAAATTTCTATCAATATAAAATTCGGCAGCATAATTGTTTAAAGCGTCGATATCACTATCAGTGAGCTCTTCAAATAATTGCCATAAAGGACTTATCGTTATTTTTGCATCTTGTAGGCTTTCATTTAGAGCCAAATATGGAAAAAGTGAATAGCTAGATTCAATCACTTGCTTGTGCCCATGGAGTTGCAATTTTGTGCGCTCTTTACTGGCTTTTTCGTTGTCTAAGATAAAATAGCAAGGTTTTACCTCTGGCTCTTGTGCCCAGCCTTTTATATTGAGTGATAGTTGTGCGGTATATAAAAAACCATACAGCTTTAAGAAGGCTTTAATATTTTGTAAAAAATGTTCTGGGTGGCTAACTAAAAAAACTAAGTCTTTTTGGAATTGGTCTGTTAAAAAAGGCAGGTAAGCACTATGTTGTTTGCGAACTTTTTGATTTTTATTAGTCACAAGTGGCGAGTCAAATACCTTTTTAACCTCTTGCTCTAAAAAGTTAAGCTGTGCTTTTGGTGCATTTGTAACTTCAACACCACCCATTAAACTATTAAATAATGACGTTAAACGTTCGTCTCCTGAATTACTTTTGTCAGGGTTCAACACTTTTAACGCTTGCATCTCAGGAGCTATATTTAGTACTTGCTCATTATCAAAATACATTTTTTCGATAACATGCCATAACGGTTCGCCATCTAGCTTATTGGTAAAATGCGTTTTACATAGTTTTTTAAAATCTTCTAGTGACTCAATATTTTTTTCCAGTTTAAGACTGTGTAGAGACTTGATGAAAAAACCAACTACCGTTTCCCAATCATACTTATTGTTAGCGCTATTAGCTGAAACAGGGAAATAACTAGCAGCACTATTATTTTTTGGCTTTAACTCTTCTAATAATGGCATTTATTAACCCTCACTAACCATAATATCTTCATCATCTAGTTCTAAATGATATTTACCATCAACACCTGTAATGACTATTTCTGTTGCAACTTTTGCTTTCTGTACGATTTCCGCAGCTAACTCATCTAGCAGTATTACCGAATTCTTGTCATGTTTATTAGGTCGATAACCATTGTTTATATTAATCAGTAGTGACAAAAGGTTAATATTAATTGGCAGCTTAAACTTTTTATCTTGCAGCTTTAAATGTGCATTAAAAAATGCACTACTGGTGGTTGTAGAGTTCGCAATAGATTTAGCATCCATAGTTAAATCTGCTGGTGCTGCAATTTGGTAATCACCAAAATCTGAAAGTAAAAAGAACTTTTTACCTAACTTTGGTGCATTTCGATTTATGTAGGTACGAATAGCTGAGATTAGGGTGTCTCTATAAAACTCTTTTAAACTGTTTTTTTGCTTGTTGTCGCCGCTGTAAGACTTATGTAGCTGGTAGACAGAGATATAGCTTTCGATTAATAATTCGTTAAAGTCATCAGTAAAATTTTGATGATAATTATTAGCAAACTCATCATATTTAAGTAAGTAAAATAAACGCAGATACTGAGCTCCGCTTTCAATATTTGTAATACCGAACTGGTTTAATGCATTTTTAAAAGTATCAAACTTTGCATCAGGCAAACCTAGATCGAAAGCTAGAATAAAACGGTCGACTTCTTTAGTACGAAGGTGCGCGGGGTCAAAATTCTCAATTTTATTAGCAAGCTCGTTATCCCCACCTGCAAATAAGTTGTCGAATAAATAGCCTTCTCCGAGTAAAAGCTCATGAACAAAATCAAGTAATGCTCGCGCAGTTAAAAACTGATCTCGCATTAAACGCGCTTTGAATAGCAGGTCAATAATCACTTTTTGGACAGAAGGTAAACTGAGTAATTCGAAGTTAGCGATAAAGCGTAACGTTGAAACATCGTTTTGTTGTAGTTTTTCTTTTTCAATAAGCTGGCGAATGATGTTATTTTCTTGCTGTGTAATTCTTTGTAGGAGTTTTTTTGCAAAATCACATTTATAACCATCATCTCCTATTTCAAACTTTGGAAAATCTTCAAAATTAATAAAAATAGCAATGTCATCTTTGATATTTTTATTTTTAAGATATGCACTGACTTTACTACGAATAAATTGATTTTGACCTTCTTCAGCGTAATTACCTAACATACCGGCGTTTATTCCAACTACCAATGGTCTGTTTGATGCTTCAAAATCATTGAAGACTTTATCTAATGTTTGAATTGCAGAACCTTGTGGGTCAAAGCTGTGAGTAGCATCTAAATGGAATTTAATCCGTGAGCCAAAATTAACTTTAGCTTTTGTTAAAAGTTCAGATTTACCATCACCACTACTACCACATAAAAAAAGTACTTTTTTGTCGTTTGCCCCAAAACTCGAAATAGTGTTATTTACCACTTCTTCTATAGGCATTTGAATGTATAAATAAGACTTAATTTGATCGAGTAAAGACTCTTTCTTATCTGTTCTCTCTGTCGAAACAGCATACGGTGAGGCTTTTGATAAAACACTGAGGGCTTCTATTAATCGCATTTTTAAAACCTATAGACAGGTGGCTGCGCTACAACCACACTTTGGTTAATTAAGGTTAGAGTTTTAGTGTGGGTCACTATGTGCAAACATATAGTTTGCTTGGTGCTTGCATGCTGATTGTAATAATCGAGAGTGGTGTCCGTTTTGTTGGCAGTCATCCGCGGGTCCTTTGCGTGATTTATTGTTGTTTTATATCGCTCAGTCGCGGTTTTGATAATTTGTAAATGGCCATTAAATGAGTGCCTGCATAGTGAGCACGTTATGTTTGAACAAGCACGCTATTTTTGAAATGTATCATAGTTTTTTAATATAAAACAACTAATTGAGCCCTATTAACGCTGGTACTTTAGCCTTATTTGAAGTCTATTCTTTACCTAGTGGCTATGTGTTAACTGCGCAACCAAGCGTGTTTACAGAATCTCGATGTAATAGCGTGTAATAATTTTACCTCTCAGTTGTTCTAAGTTAGTAGTCATTGTGTACCCATTACTTTTATCCGTTTGATTGTCGAGTGGGCGTTTTTGCTATTGGTATAGGGATAGTTATGGCATCGATTGCAGCTGGGATTGGATTATTTCCGTTAACGTATCATGTGTGTAGTAATACCAAAGGATCTGACACGCTCGCAGTGAATGAGTTGCTGCTGCACTTTTTACTCGATACCAGTAAACATACTATTAGTGGCGTTGCGCATATTATTGGTTGTGATAGCCACTCTACCCTTGATTCGTCCTCGTTTATTTATGGTGATTGGTGTGTGAACACCGAGCAAGACATGTCGCCCATTTTAGTGGTCGCCGATGGGGTGTTTCCGTATGCGGTGTTTGTAGATAACACCCCTGCGGAGCGCGAAAATTTAAAGCTAACCTTGTCGTTAAGCGATGATTGGCAAACGGGGTTTGCGAATGTGGCCTATTTTGAGGCGGGCCGTTGGCTTGAAATGAACTCCGCCCACGTTACGCTTTCGGCCTGTTGCGATGTTGAACAGTTGATTGCGTTAAGTCATAGCCACCAGCCGTATAAAATGTCGGGTCATTAGTTTTTTGGTTGTGTGTTTTTATGTTTTTATTCCTCCTTTTTTAGATCCTGTCGCGGGGTCAACCCGCTGCTACGGGTTGGTGCCTAACCGTAAATCTTGCGTGCGTCTTGTATGTGTCGATTATTCATCACGTTTGTAGCTGCGACTTTATGTCGCTACTTTTTAAGTTGATGATTGTGTGCGGTGTTTAAGAGCTGTCGCGGGGTAAACCCGCTGCTACGGGTTGGTGTTTAGCCGTAAAGCTTAATGGCTTCGCGCATATGTCGAGTGTTCAACGTATTTGTAGCAGCGGGTTGTTGGTTTATTTCGTTACGGTTAAGGTGTAATTACCTGCTCCCGAATACGAATACACAACAAAGCGGTAGTAGCCAGAACTTGCGTTGTAGCTAATTTGCTCGGTCGATGTCGGTGTTTCAGACAGTGCCACTTGTTGCCACGCACCGCCCTGCCAGCGTTCAATTTTCAAATCGAAGTCGGCGTTACTTGGGCCCGTAAGATCAAGAGTCATCGCGCCACCAGCGTACTGAAACCATGTGCCATTCGGCTCGATGGCTTGCTGTTTATCTTGCAAGTTGCCGGTATAGGTTTCGCCTACTGGTGGTTCGATTACACTGCTACCTACCGTAAAGCTCACTGTTTTATCAGGTGCGCTAATATTGCTGATGCTTAGGCCTGAGTCTTGACCATTCCACCATAAGGCGTTGGTTCCCCGTGATGTTTGTGCATTGGGCAATGTGCTCGAAAACTCCCCGGCATAAGCAAACAAATCGGTTGCATCGCCGCGATTGCGTTTGTATTCGGGGTCTCGGTTGCCATCTGCGTGTTCCATTTGAATGTATGGTTTCCATTCATTTGAATTATTGCCTTGGCTATCGACATGCCAAATCGCTAAACCTTGGTCTGGTTGTTCTGAGCTTTGCCCAGACTGATGAATCGCTTCGATGTAAAACGCTTCGTTTGTTTTAGCTGGATTGGTCCATTTATAGGCGGTGTTGCTGTCTGAGGTATGGCTCAATGTACCTGTTGGCGCGTTACGATTAATGGCTGGGTTGAGCTCAGTGACCGTATCCCACCCAGCAAGTGCACGAAAGTGGGCCACCGGTGGTGTAGGTTTAAAGCGGTTTGTGCTACCAATAGCCCCGTAACCCATGACGCCAAAGCTTGCGACTGAGCCTTCAGAGCTGCCATCGTAGTCATATAAATCTGGCCAGTTAGTGATGAGATGCCCTGATTCGTGAACAAATGTACCAATTGCTAGACTGCTGCGCATATCGGTGACTTGGTAGCGATCGGTACATACACCATCGGCACAAAAGCGTGGGCTGAGTCTGGCCATGTGCGGCCATAACCCTTTTGACCACGCACTGTCTGAGTTACCGGCATACAAAATATTCAAGCCGCGTATGCCCCCTGAGCTATTGGTGGTCAGGCTTGCAAAGTTAAAACCTTCTTGGAACTCAAGCCAATTGAGCGCTTCGCTGATCAACTCTTGTGTGCGCACAGTGGAGCTTAGGCTTGAATCTGCATAATACGCTTTGTTCTTTTTCGCGGTGTAATACCGCGTTACTGTGTTGGTGTAGTCTAATTTGTTACCTGATACACTTTTGAAATAGCCCCGAACAGACTGTGCATTGCCAAACTCGTTGTAGTTGATGTCGTTTAAAAAACGTTCAACTTGCTGTTTACTAATACTGCCGCGCTCATCAGGAAAATCGATAATAATGGTCAGCCCTTTTACGTTACCGCTAATTTGCGTGTTCAGATCAGAAGTCTGATCAACGCTGGGGTGCCTCGGTTGGTCAACAGGCTGCAGAGTCAACGTGTCATCCTTGTGATCAAAAGCTGTATGGCCAAGCAGCTTTTGCATTTTTTCGGCCACCAGCTTGGCTTTAGCATCAGTGCTGAGCCCTCGTTGACTGTGTGCCGATAACGGTTCGAGTTGCTGTTGTTCCACCTTAATTTGATTACTGACCAACTCCCCGGTTGATTCTAACCCCGTCCCCGCAAGATTGACCTTGGCATACGCCATGCCACCTAGTGTGTTATCAAACATTACTAAACGGCCATCTTGGGCACGCTGCTCGGCATAATAGTCGTTACCATTAAGCGTTAACGTGATTTCTTCACCATTGGGTTGTTTAAATGTGTATTGAGTGTTGTGATATGGAATGGCTGCAAATGCGTTTGCGCAAACCACTGCCGCTGCACAGAGTGTCAATTTTACCTTCATGTTGTTCCCTTCAATTCAAATTACCCGTATTAGGTAATTTAAATTTACATAAAATTCACACTTATTAAAGTATGGCGTCAACATTTTAGGGAAACACTTACCTAATTTTGTATCGATTTAGATACAACGTGCGACGATTCTGTTGATTTCTCTGTTGAGTCGTGACTTCGGCCTGTTCTACCTTTTAGCGAGCATGGTTGCCTGACAAGGTGCGTGGGTTAAATCCTCGCATAAACGAATTCGCCAAGGCGCCTCTTCATGTTTTAGCGCTGCAAATTTTTCATACTCTGTTAAGGTAAAAGGGCCGATGACTACTTGGTAAAATTTTCCTGTTTTTAATAATTGTGGCTGATGTTTTTGGTATTCTTTACGTCTTATTTTGGCATAACTCTGTTGGATAAATGTGCCGACAACGGCATAAAGTTCGGGGATTTCATCAGCTGGAATTAACCGATCGTAAAACTGATCTGTGCGTGATGTGATTGATTGCAATGGTTTAGTTTCAAGCGGCTCTAATCTCTGGTTGTTAAATCCTACAGCAGTGAACTGTGTGATCGCTTTTAATGTCACTGCGGGTGCAGCAGTGTCTGGCTGATTTACATTGGTCGGGGGCACTGCTTGAGTGCTAACAGGCTGCTCAATGGCTTGGCTGTTGAATGCGTTTAAACGCCATTTATTATCGGCTTTTAAAGGATTGGGTGAGTTTAACACCGCAATATAGTCTTGAGTGGGCGCTAAACAGGCTTGTTGACCGAGTGCTAGCCGATGTAAGGCGCAATCTTGCGAGGTAACTTGCGAAATAACATGATCTGTCACAGATTTACCCGTAAACGAATAGCTCAACGCACTAACTCCAAACGAGACCAAGTGTAAAGTTGCACAACCAGACAAGGCTAAACATATTAGTGTAATTAACAGCGCTTTAAACATATTCATAACAGACCACACAACTACCATTGATTGTATTTTAAACAGCAAGGTTTATTCCAACTTACAAGGCTGGCACCCTTTTAAGTTATCAATCACTTATCAATTGGTTAGCAGCCTTGATTACAGGCAATTTTTTGACAATCACATTTATCGCGCCTTAAGGTTCGCGCAAAATAGCTTATCAACCATAATTAAACCATCTCGATTGTATTTTAGGGGATTGGTTTGGCTCGCTTAATGATCGCTTTGTTGTGGTGTTTGTGTTCGTTTAGTTTTTTTGCTTTTAGCAAAACATACACTGTGCTCAGCTATGATGGCGCAAACCCGCCTTATAGCTATTTTGAACATGGACAAATAAAAGGGATTTTTCCTGATATTTTTGCACGACTCAGTGAACTAACCGGGCACGAGTTTAAATTTATTGCTGTCTCGGTGATGCGAGGTCAACAACTCTTTAATCAGGGACTCATTGATATTGAACCGGGGATCAATCCTATCTGGCGTCAGCATAACGAAGTAGCTGGGGTTTACAGTATCGATTACATGTTTTCTCGCGAAGTGATTTTAGCCCGTGAGGCTGAAACGGTTCATCAGCCAGAACAACTCTATGGTAAAGTGATTGGTGTGGTACGTGGCTATAAATATGGCGAGTTTGAACGCCATTTTGCGCCAGATAAACTAATTAAGATTGAAAATTTATCTGAATCACTGCTACTAGCACAACTGCAACATCAACGAATCGATTATGTCTTGATTGGTGATGTCACTGCTTATTATTTTATAAAAATGAACCCTAAATATCAGAGCTTTCATTCTATTTACCAAGTCAGTAAGTTGCCTGTCGCAATGCGGATGCAACCAAACCTAAGCTCGTTACTTGAGCAAATGAATCACGCCCTTGAGACCATGATTAAAAATGATGAATTTGGCGCCATTTATAATCGATATATTTATCGTGGTCTTTCAAGTTCCACTCAGGCCGAACACCCCTAGCCCCTGTGTGCTACCAGCAAATTTATTAATTCGTTAGATATATACTAATCAACCGCCTCACTGCAGCTTAAATATCAATAACATCATAAGATATGTACTTAAACATGTCCCGTGAGACAAATGAATTACACTGGTGTTTTAATTTTGCACTTAATGGAAATTAAATTAATCTGCCACTGTTATTCTTGCCATCAGTGCAATAAAGTACACTCTCTACGATTAAGCCACTAATAATACTAATTAAAGGCAATTATGTTTTGTATTAAACAATCTGCCGCAGCATTGCTGTGTTGTGTTTTAATGCCCTCGCTTTGTTGGGCAGACGATATTCAAGTTTTTTTTAATCGTGCCGTCAATCCTCCAGCTCAGCAGGCCAACCTTGAGCATAAAATTATAGAAGTCATTGGCTCTGCCAAGTCCAGTTTGTACATTGCAATCTATGACCTTGATTTACTCGCTATTTCGCAGGCGATTGTTGCAGCAAAGCAACGGGGGCTTGACGTGCGTTTAATCACCGATAAAGACAATCTCGGTACTGATAACCACCTTGCTCTGAGCACATTATCTCAAATGGACGTGCCGTATATTGATGATACTGAAAACGGGTCGAAAGGTTCGGGGATCCAACATAATAAGTTTATTATTGTCGATAACCAAACCGTCTTAACAGGCAGCACCAACTTTACTCAATCCGGTATTCACGGTGATCTCGATCAGCATGGCACCTTAGTCAGCCAGGGCAATGATAACCATATTGTGATCATCGAATCTGTCCAATTAGCAGAGCAATTTACGCAACAATTTAATCTAATGTGGGGCGATGGACCTGGGCTCCGTCAAAACTCATTATTTGGGCTAGCCAAGCCCGATCATGCCTTGACGACCGTTTTTACGAGCAATGATAACATTCGGATTGACGTACAATTTACGCCTCAATCGCCCACTCTTTATAGCGGCTCTAGCCTAGACTCAATCGAAAAAATAATCCTCACAGCCAAAAAGCGGATCTACCTCGCACAATTTGTGATTAGTAGTCAAAATATTGCCGATGCGATGTACCGCCGCCACCAGCAAGGTGTCGTGGTAAAAGGAATTGGCGATGCTTCTTTTTTTTCACGATATTATTCTGAGTTTATGGATATGAAAGGCATTGAAAAACGCAATCAAAAAGGACAAGTCGAAACAGATAGTTTTACAGGGCTCGCCAATCAGGTTTGGCTAAAGCCCGCAGATGTTCGCATTGCTAATCTGGCTGGTGGCGATAAATGGCATCACAAATATCTGATTATTGATAACGTCGTTGTGACGGGTTCACATAATTTAAGCGGTGCCGCAGCATTTAAAAATGATGAGAATATTGTTGTTATCTATGATACTCAAACAGCCTCAGAATTCGCCGCACATTTTGATCATTCGTTTTGTTTAGCGGGTAAAAATCGTAACTGCTTGTTGTAACTTGATGGACTTTAACTGGTCGGGCAATAACAGCCTTTGGCTTGATTGATCACTAAGGCAGAATTAAAGCCTTTTTGTAAATTGTTGAGGACAGTCGCAACGACATCGGTGTTTTGTGTGCAGGCAAACCCTTGCCCGTATGGCCCTAAATACGCTAATTCCCCTTGTTGATTGATCATCAGTACCGCCGGTGTCGAGGGTATAACAGCCCTTAGTGAGTCGGTTAATTTTAAACTAACCAGATTGACGCCCAATGTTTCTGCTTGCGCGCTTAACTTACTCATATGAGGTTGGCTAGTCAGATTGCACCGACAGCCTTCTTCAGTAAACTGAAATAAGGTAACGCTTTTTGATGGCGTTACTTGGTCTAATTGCGCGTTCTGCTCTGTCAATACAGCCTCAACAATCTCTTGATGAGAAAGCTTTTCAAGTAATTGATTCGGGTCAAATTCAACCACTTTTTTACTAATGAAAAAACTGGCAGCAACTAAGGTGACCAACAGCCATGCTGCAACGAGCCAATAATGTGGCGGTGTTGCGGTATCATTTAAAATTCGCAATATTACGCTCGAGCGTTTCTATTGAATGTTTAATTTTATCTGTTTCACTCGACAGCAAAGATATTTGATGTAAATCATCGAGGCTCGCTTGTTTCATATTATCCGTACTCGACGCTATGCTGGCTGTCGTGGATGATTGTTCATCCACCGCACTTGCAACTGAGCTGGCTATATCACTCGATAAATTAACCAATTGAGACGCTTCTTTCATCTGTTTATTTGCTTCATTTGCAACTGCGAGCACCCCATCCACAATTGAAACACAATCCTGCATCGCGTCGGTTGAACTTTTCGAGTAAGTCGTTAGCTCAGAAATTGTTTTAGCAATTTTTGTTGTGCTGTCTTTAGTGCGATTTGCCAATGCCCTCACTTCATCTGCCACGACTGCAAAGCCTCGGCCTTGTTCTCCCGCTCGAGCCGCTTCAATGGCCGCATTAAGAGCAAGTAAATTCGTTTGTTCGGCAATACCGGTGATTTCAGAAAGCACTGACGTAATGACATCACTGGCTTTAGCTAATTCTTGAATTTGACCGCTAGTACTATTGAGAGCTTCAAGTAATACGTTATTTTTATTGTTAATTTCCGTAATATTACGTTCAGAGCTCTGAGTCAATTGGTTTGCTTGTTCCATTTGGTTGCTGAGTTGGTTAGTTTGATTGGCAATCATATTGACGGTATCGAGTAATTGTTCAACTGACTGAGCAATATGTGCGTTTTCTTGTTTGCGAATTGATGCAGAGGCAAATAACGATTCTTTTAAACTGGCTAGATGATGAGTATTGTTTACTAAATCATTGGCTTGATTTTTAGCATCGCTGATCAGAGTATTAAGTAATACCAATAACTGATTAAAGCCATTTAAGGTGAGGTTATCTTGCGCATTGGCTCGCAACGACAAATCAATTGCTTGCTTATTTTCGGTCAATTGTGCTGTGACCGTTGAGAGCTCCCTGCCCACGTGGCTATCATCGCGCATTGTTTTTGCAATATAACCCGCAATTATCGATTCAACAATGGCATACACGGCATGGATCAGCACCGTTGAAAACATCAAACGGTCTTGATCAAAAATATACACACCAACATTGTTAACTTGCATAAAGTAAAAAGACAAATGGTGAACTGCCACAACCGCTATCGCGGTAATGAATACCTTCCAGTCACTGAAAATTATCAGAAACGCCATTAAAATAAATATTTCAAAATGCACTTCGATCAAGCCATTCATTTGATGGATATGTAAGCAGGCAAAAATCATGGCACCTAGGGCGGCTGCATGGCGAGATAACGCACTATCAGGCACGGTTTTAATTAAGTAAAGCGGTACCAGCAAAGCTGGTAAACCTATTGAAATCATGGCTAAGTATGTGTCATAAACAAAAGACATCGCCACAGACTCGATAAAAAGTGCAATAAAAAGCACAAAAAACAATTTACTTTGTGTAGTCATATTTAATCCAAACGCTCAATCATATTGACACTCGTTTAAGTGAAAATAGCCCGCTCAATACTGATCTTAACTGTAGTTAAGCTGACTTAGAGTACCAAATAAGAAGTTTACTTTTTGTGGGTTATCAGCCTTAGCTTCAATCCCTTATTGTGTACCGTGCGCTAATTTGCTGTAATGATCGCTTAACTGATACAAAGTGATACATTTGCACAAGATGTGATACGTCTTTTTGTCTGGCATCTCCATAGACTAAGGGCATCTTAATAAAAAACGTTCACAGGGATTTTATGACACACTTACCAAAAACATTGCTAGCACGTCTTATTTCAAGCGCTTTATTTCTCAGCCTATCTTTTTATAGTCTGGCGTCAGAGCCAAACGATGTGGATCCAGCGACACCAATCGAGCAAGCCCCCTTACCAGATAATAAACCTCGCTCTCAGGACGATTTTCGCCAAATTTTAATCGACTTTGAGAATGACCAAATCAGCAAATGCAGCATAAAATGCACGAGCAAAGACACGCATAGCATTGAAATTAACCGTGATGATGAAAAACAAGCCGAAGATGAAGATGTGCATTTTCGCTTTGAATCAAACCCTCGCGATGGCTTTTACCTCGGCCTCAGTGCAATCAGCACCTTTGGTGATGACTTTCGGTATTTATCTGTCGACGAGCCCAGCTCAGAATTTGATATCGACCTCAATTATCGTTTGCAATTATTAGGGTTTTTTATTGAAGCACCAGGCCTTGCAACGCGCAGAATGCATGGCATGTATTCATTACCTGCTTGGGGCTTTAACCTGATTAACACACCCACTTGGTCATTTGATGTGTTTTATCAGCGCGATAACAAGGGCATTGAAGGACTCGAGGGCTTAACTGTACAAAACCTACATAAACGAGGTGGTTTTAGAGCATCTGGTTATTTCGAAAATAGCCAAATGGAAGTCATCTACTCTCCTTTTAGCCGCAATGAAATTGGCAGTGATGGCGTAGAAGCGTCCCTTTCTTATCGGTACGATGGGCAGTTTAAAAATTGGAGTTACTATGCCAATGTCGGGATGCAATATCGTTCACGTGAGGTCATTCCACATGAAAAGACCTTGTTTGAGTATGATTCGCGCACAGGTTTGTCTAAAAGTGCAGGCCTAAGCCACAGCGCTGAAGTTGGCTTTGAATATCCGTTGTCGACTGATTGGGTTTTTGGTACTTTTGTTAATTATACGGAGTTATCTGACCGTGTCAGTTTAGATCGGCCCGAAGCGGTAGAAGATGGCTTTCGAGCTGGTTTAATTCTCAGTTTTGTTTTTTAAGGTGGCCTAATGAAACACTTTATTAAGCAAACCAGCCACAGAGCCGCTCATTCATTTAGCAACGTAATCGCCTTCTTATTGTTAACCGCTGCGGGGATCAATATTGCTAATGCGCAAGAGCAGCAATTAACCTTAATGCCGACTCAGTGCGTAGCAATGCAACAAGGGCAAGATTGTTATGTCACTATTGAACTTAACTGGTCCAGCCAAAAAACGGATGATTACTGCCTTTATGCAACAAATAAAGTCGCCCCGTTACAATGCTGGCAGACCAGTCAACAAGGGCTGTTTAAAGGGGAAATTAAAACCTCTCACTCCATTGATTTTCAATTATCCACTCCTGATCGAACTGTGATCCTATCGACGGCTCAATTAACAGTCGCCTGGGTTCATAAAAAGAAAGGCAAACCCCGGACTTCTTGGCGATTATTTTAATCGCCAAGACATTTTAAGGCCAAGAAATGGACTCAACACATCACCCACATTTATTGTTAGTCGAAGACGACATCGAACTTGCACAATGGATCAGCGAATATTTAACCGCACGGCAATACACAGTGACCTGTTGTCACCGGGGAGATGAGGCGGTTGAATTGATAAAATCTCTTAATCCTGATTGTGTGTTACTCGATGGCATGCTGCCCGGTATGGACGGTTTTGATGTGTGTAAGACAGTGAGACCCGACTTCATTAACCCAATCATCATGATCACAGCCCGAGATGAAGAAATCGACGAGATTTTAGGGCTAGAAATGGGTGCGGATGATTACATTACTAAACCTGTTCGCGCACGTGTGTTACTTGCACGGATCAAAGGCCTACTGCGTCAGCAAGAGCGCTTAGGCTCACAGACAGCTCATGACGAAGCCAATTGCGAGCGATTTTTACAATTTAATGGCTTGCACATTAATGAGTTGAACCGGACTGTGACACTCAATGACGAGCCTATCAAGCTTTCATCAAATGAATTCGACGTCTTGTGGTTTTTAGCCCAACGAGCCGGCGAAGTGGTGTTACGCGAAGCTTTAGTGAGCCATTTTAGAGGTTTTGAATACGATGGCTTTGACCGCTCGATTGATTTGCGGATTTCGCGGATCCGTAAAAAACTCCACGATAACTCAACACAGCCTTTTCGAATTAAAACCATTTGGGGCAAAGGCTATTTATTTGCAAGCGATCAATGGTAATTGCAATGCGTAATTTAACCGTATCTTTATTATTGATGGTACTGATCGCCACTATCGGGCTTGGTTGGGTCTTTGATTCGTTTTATCAATATTATGCCCATGACAATCAACAAACCGATCAGGATCCGATTATGGTGGTTGAGCAGCTAGGTCTACAAATCGCACGGACTGTCGATCAGCTCGACGACCCACAGTCTTTCATCAACCAGTGGCCGACGCAGCAAGATTACACACTGTCATTGGCTGAATTTGATGCAACTCCCCTTCCCGAGACGTTGCGCCAATCATTGAGACACGGCGAACCCTTGTTACTCGAGACTGCACTCAATTTATCGTTTTATTATTTTTTACCCCAGTCAAACAAGCTGCTAATTTTAAATTCACCACCCATGCAACTCACTAGTCAGCACTCTTCATTGAGACTTTTAATGACAGGCGCCTTTTATTTAACGGTGCTCGCATTGATGGTGGTATGGTTAGTGCCGTTAGCTAAACGTTTATTAGCGATTCGCAAAGCTGCCACTTTATTTGGCCAAGGTCAGCTTGGACAACGCATTCAAGTCAGTAGTATTTCATATATTCGCGATATTGAAATCGAATTTAACCATATGGCTGATCGCATCGAAGCCTTAGTACAAGATGTAAAGTTACTCAGCAGTGCCGTTTCTCACGATTTACGTACCCCTTTGGCTCGTATTCGCTTTGGCATTGATACTTTACAAGAAGAAGACGATCCAATCATGCGCAAACGCTACGAGCAGCGCATTAGTAATAATGTCGATGAAATGGTTAATTTGGTAGAAACGCTACTCAATTATGCCCGCTTAGATCAAGCCATACTTAAACTCAACAAATCAGCCTGTGACTTAAATCAACTGATTGAAGAGTGTTTAAAAAATAAGGCTCATGATGCTATTGCTATTTCGTTTATTCCTGCCATCAGTCAGCCAATTATTTACGGTGATCGAGCTTATTTAATTATTTTATTGAGTAACTTAATCGAAAACGCACTGCAATATGGCCTAACAAAGGTGGCCGTGCGAATTGAACAATTCAACAATAGTGTCACTGTGTGTATTGAAGATGATGGGCCCGGCATTGCAAAAAACGAGCTACAGAGCATTTTGAAACCCTTTATTCGAGGTGAGCAACATCGGCAAACCACGAAAGGCTTTGGCATAGGTTTGGCGATTGTATCGCGCATCTGTGAGTGGCATCAGGCTGTGTTATCAGTCGAAAACGATAGCCAATTAGGTGGGGCATTATTTCGGATAAATTTTAAAACGACTCAAAACAAAGTTCATCCAGATATATAAAGTTCGGAGTTAATAAGCCCGAACTTTCGGGCCTATTAACATATAAACTCACTGTTAGTTAAAATTCACATGTTGCGAGTGGTGTTTACCAAATTCAAACACATTCAATTTACCGCACTGGGCGAAGTGGTTTTTACTGATGTAAGGTGCGTTTGCTTGTTCAATATCTCCTTCCCAACCTTGGCCATTTTTTACAAAGGCTTTTAGTTCAAACCAGCCATTAACTGTATTGCTGCAATCCATTTGTACATCAAGCAACCAATAGTGTGCACCAAAGGTATTGAGCGGCGTTTCTCCGTAACCATGCTCTCCCACAGTTTTGCGGCTGCCCCAACTTGTCGGCCATAAATTAGTTGTCCAATCAAGTGGGCTGCCTTGTGCTTGATTTGATTGAGATGGTTGCGCACCTTGCCAATCGAGGGTTGTATCACCTTGCTTCCAAGGTGACGTGGTCGGATTCAGCCAGTTATTATGGCGAATAGCGAACGAACAATCTCCCGGGTTGTTATCACAATTTCGACCGATTGATGCCGCAAATTGATGGTCAATCCCACCACGAATAAACATATCTTGGCCATTTTGAGTCTGTGCCTTAATCAGCACGGCTGTTCGCTGCCAATTTGGCTCTACAACCGCCGTAAGCAACCGACTGCTGTTATGAATTGCTATCGCATTCATGCTGCTGACATTGACGAATGCCACGCCATCATTGTTAACTGTAATCACCGCACCGCTGCACTGCTTTTTATCACTCGACAAACTGCCTGAAAGCACATCACAATACTGCCCTGCAGCCAGCCCTGTTTGTAAAGACGCTTGCATAGGACTTGCTTCTCGGTTGATCGCTACAAAGCCCTCTGTACCACGAGAGAACGCAATTTGGTTATTACCATTGTCCCACCAGTGATTGACTTGCCATGCTGAGGCCGTATTGTTTCTAAAATCTACCGCACCTGCAATCATGTCTTTACGATGCTCACACTGCCAGCCATCAGCAGTGCAGTTAACCTGACCATTTTGATGAACTGACTGGGTTGGGCCTCCGGCATCTGTATCATGATGAAAATTGTAACTCGACATCACTTTTGGGTAACCATATGGATAAGCCAGCATAAATACATTAGCCAGTTCATAAAGTTTGCCATCTGCAAACGTAACTACATTACCAGCCCCCCCATGACCACGTTGATTATCATGGTTATCAACAAACACCACCGCTTTGTTGCTTGGCATCATGCCCCATGCTTGACCAAATTGGCTCAACCAGGCGAGTTTCCCAGTTTTAAATGTCCGGCCAAGCTCTTTGCTGTATTTAAATTCCGTGACTAATCCATTATTAAAATATTCACTGGCTGATACCGCTTCACTGCCTTGATCGATCACTTCTTGAAATATTAGGGGTGCTCCATTAACCTTGGCTAAAATGCTGGCGATGTCGCTGCTCGGCATATGTTTAGATGCATCTAAACGCATCCCTTTGACCCCTAAATTAACTAAGTCATTTAAAAAGCCTGCTAAGGTGTCTTGCACATAGTTTGATGCTGTATCCAAGTCAGCTAAACCCACTAACTCACAATGCTGAACGCGCCATGGATTATTGCCATAATCCTCACCATTAATCGCACAAGTCTCATGAAAATCTTGAGGGCTGTAGATTGGGTATTGTTTATTTGCAAACGTGTTACCCGCCACCCCAACGCCACTGCCTGCGGCCATGTGATTGATCACAGCATCCACATAAATATCTACTCCGACAGCCTGACAGCGTCTCACCATATTGGCGAACGCTTCGCGATCCCCCCCTCGGCTTTGAATTTGATAACTGACTGGTTGGTAGCGCGTCCACCATTGATCACCAACGATGTGTTCATTAGGCGGAGATACTTGCACAGCAGCATAACCTTTAGGGCCTAAAAACGTTTCGCATTCGTTAGCAATATCCTGCCAATTCCATTCGAATAAATGCACAAATGTGGTGGGTGTGGCCTGCACCACGGGTGTCTGTAACAGCATAATGCTGGCTGCTAAGGCGCTAAAGGTCATGTTTTTCATCGTGTGTTCCTTTATTATTATTTACATTTCAATAACAATAGCGAACCTTTATCAGAAACACCCTTTGAATACGTATGCATTGTTTATATATTGTCTGCTTGCACACAAAAAAACCAGCATACGCTGGCTTTTTTAAGTGCTATATAATCGGTGGAATTATTTAGCAATCACCTCAACACCGCCCATGTATGGCTGCAGCACTGACGGCACCACAATCGAACCATCGGCTTGTTGATAGTTTTCAAGGATCGCAACCAATGTGCGGCCTACCGCGAGTCCTGAACCATTTAAAGTGTGAAGTAATTCTGGCTTTTTCTCACCTTTACGGCGAAAACGTGCTTGCATACGACGGGCTTGGAAATCACCCATGCTCGAACACGATGAAATTTCACGATAAGTGTCTTGTGCTGGCAACCATACTTCTAAATCGTACGTTTTAGTTGAACCAAAGCCCATATCACCCGTACATAACACAACTTTTCGATACGGTAATTCAAGACCTTGTAGAATTTGCTCTGCATGACCTGTTAATTCTTCTAACGCAGCCATTGAATCCTCTGGTTTAACCAACTGCACTAATTCAACTTTATCAAATTGATGCTGGCGGATCAGACCGCGCGTATCGCGGCCATAGCTCCCGGCTTCACTACGAAAACATGGTGTATGAGCCGTTAATTTAATTGGTAACTCGGCTTCATCATAAATTTCGTCACGTGCACAGTTTGTCAGCGGTACTTCTGCCGTTGGAATTAAACTGAAACCATCATGCTCAACGCCATCATCGTCCACTAACCCTTTGGTGTGAAATAGATCAGCAGCGAATTTTGGTAATTGACCTGTACCAAATAAACTGTCTTTGTTAACTAAATACGGCACATACATTTCTGTGTAACCATTGTGGTCTGTATGCGTATCTAACATGTATTGAACTAACGCTCGGTGCATACGAGCGATTTGACCACGCATAACGGTAAAGCGTGCACCGCTTAATTTTACACCCGCTTCAAAATCAAGCCCTTTATTCAAGCTTTCGCCTAAATCGACATGATCTTTCACTTCAAAATCATATTGCTTAGGCGTGCCCCACGTTAAAATTTCAACATTTTCTGATTCATCTTTTCCTTGCGGGACTGATGCATCTGGTAAATTTGGTAACGTCGCAGAGATGGCTTGTAATTCAGCCAGTACTTCGTCTTGGGCCTTTTTAGCTGCGTCAAGTTCATCACCTAATTTGCCCACTTCTGCACGAAGTGGCTCAATGTCTTCACCACGGGCTTTAGCTTGACCAATTGCTTTGGAGCGAGTGTTACGTTCGTTTTGCAATTCTTGAGTTTTAACTTGTAGCGCTTTTCGTTGTTCTTCTAACGCAGTAATTTGAGCTACATCAAGCGTAAAACCACGACCCGCTAGGCGAGTGGCTGCTTCTTCGATATCTTGACGTAAAAATTTTGAATCTAACATATTCTATTTTTTAACCTTTTTGCAAAACTAACTGTATGCCCAACCACGCTACAAAAACACAGCATACAACATTGAGTGTGACGTTAAGCGCCATTTTCAGCCATTGACCTTGTTGCATGAGCAATAAAGTATCCAGTGAAAATGTCGAAAATGTGGTCAACGCACCTAAAAAACCGATCCCGATAAGACTTTTTGCAGGGCTAACAGAAATGACACCTTTTTCGATTAGCCCAAATAACATGCCCATCAATAATGAACCCAGAATATTAACTGTCAGGGTGCCAAAAGGGAATCCCTTTCCAAGAAGTTTTATTGCCAGATCGTTGATAAAAAAACGCAAACAAGCACCTGTGGCGCCTCCCGTTGCGATAAATAAATACAGTTTAATTGTGTCCATAACGCTTTTGGTTACTGTGTTGGTTCTGTTGTGACAGATAATCGAGTTTGTCTTTTATTTGTTTTTCAAGACCACGATCTGTTGGTTGATAATACTGCTTATCTTTTATCGCTTCAGGGAAGTAATTTTCGCCTGCTGCGAATGCACCTGGTTCGTTATGCGCATAACGGTACTGAGCACCAAAGCCTAACTCTTTCATCATTTGGGTCGGCGCATTTCGTAAATGTTCGGGCACTGGGTAGCTGGGTAAATTGGCTGCATCTTGCTTAGCTTGATTAAATGCGGTGTAAACAGCATTACTTTTTGCTGCGCTAGCTAAGTATAAGGTGGCCTGTGCAATCGCTCGCTCCCCTTCGCTTGGTCCGACACGGGCAAAAATATCCCACGCATTGAGTGCCACTTGCATGGCTCTCGGATCAGCATTACCGATGTCTTCGGTGGCAATCGCCAGCAAACGCCTTGCTACATACAATGGATCGCCACCGCCAGCTAAAATACGGCAATACCAATATAAGGCGGCATCAGGATCCGAACCACGCACAGATTTATGAAACGCAGAAATCAAATCGTAAAACTCATCTCCCCCTTTGTCATATTTAGCGAGATGTGTGGGTAAAACATGAGCCAACACTTCTGCGTCGATCACTGTGTGACCATTTTCTTGCTTAGCTAAATCGGCTGCTTGCTCAAGTAAATTAAGCAATTTTCTCGCATCGCCATCGGCTGCTGTGCAAAGGGCCTCCTTAGCAGATTGAGCAATGACGATATTCAATGATTTGAGGCCAATTTCAGCCTCTAACGCTCGTTCAATAACTGAGAGTAAATCAGCGTTATCAAGTGATTTAAGCACGTAAACGCGCGCGCGCGATAAAATAGCATTATTGAGTGCAAAAGATGGATTTTCGGTGGTTGCACCGACAAACAAGAAGGTGCCATCTTCAATGTGGGGCAAAAATGCATCCTGCTGCGATTTATTAAAGCGGTGAATTTCATCAACAAATAATAATGTGCGTCGGCCTTGGCTTTGTAACGCGAGCTTGGCGGCTGCAACACTTTCTCTGATCTCTTTTATGCCTGATGTCACTGCTGACAATTGAATGAATTCTGCTGTAGCATGGTGCGAAATCAACTCTGCTAAGGTCGTTTTGCCTGTTCCTGGTGGACCCCAAAGTATCAACGAGTGACAACGCCCCTGAATAATGGCTTGATGCAGCGGCTTGTCAGCAGCGAGTATATGTTGCTGCCCACAGTAATCAGCGAGTGTTTTCGGCCGCATCCGTGCTGCCAATGGCCGCACGTCTGGCGCGAAGTTAAAATCAAAATTACTCACCTTGAGTTTGATCGTCTACCGCGACGCCCTCGGGTAACACAAACTCAAACAAATTCGACATCAAAGGTTGGTTGAGTTTTCTGTCTTTAAAGCTAAAGTGAGTTTGCTGGCCTGTCGCATCTAAAATACTGATCTGACTAAACCCCAGACTGTTTTGATCAAATTGAATATCTAAACGCTTTACTTGGCTGTCTTCATCATTGATCGGCGTGAGCTGATACGTATTGGCGTCGTAAACCACAGAATAATTCAGCCAAAGCGATTCATCTTGATGATGAGTCAGTAACACAAAGGGCGTGCTGCTAATTAAGCTTTGAGTATCCATGATGGTGACTTGCTCAGCAAAGCTGTCAAAATAATAAGTACGTGGGCCAGAGCTCACTAACAACGTTTCTTCAGGGCTGATTTGTTGCCAGCGCATCTGATTGGGTTGCTGCAATTGCAATGTCCCCGTCACCTTCTGCAACACATTATGCTGCTCATCAGTGACAACTTGTTCAAATTGAGCGTCAAAGCTACTTATTTTGCTCAATTGTTGTTGTAAATCGGTTTTGGCATCAGCCCACAACATTGGGCTTAGAAGGAATAAAGAAGATAAAAAAATTCGTTTCATGTATATACCTATAAAAAATTAATGCGCGCCATTATTTGGCGATAAGACTTCACGAGTACCATTGTGCCCCGGCGAACTAACTATCCCGGCGGCTTCCATTTGTTCAACTAAACGTGCTGCACGATTGTAGCCAACCCGTAAGCGTCGTTGCACGCTCGACACCGATGCGCGACGGCTTTCTATGACAAAAGCAACCGCTTCGTCATATAGCGGATCTTGTTCTGCATCATCGCCCCCTTCTGGCGCTTCGCCCGGTAGCAGCACATCTTCAACCGCATCGCCGTTTAAGATGTCTTCGATATAATTAGGCTTACCACGTGCTTTCCAATCATTGACCACCGCGTGAACTTCATGATCATCGACAAACGCACCATGAACACGAACTGGCACACTGGTACCAGGTGGCAAATAGAGCATGTCTCCCATTCCCAATAAGTTTTCTGCGCCTTGCTGATCTAAAATAGTCCGTGAGTCGATTTTAGACGACACCTGAAATGCCATACGAGTTGGAATATTCGCTTTTATCAAACCCGTAATCACATCAACAGATGGGCGCTGAGTCGCGAGCACTAAATGTATGCCTGCTGCACGGGCTTTTTGCGCAATACGGGCAATCAACTCTTCGACTTTTTTACCCACGATCATCATCATGTCAGCAAATTCATCAATCACGACGACGATGGCGGGCAATTTCCCAAGTTCTGATGCTTGCTCAGCCATGCCATCACTTTGCTTAAAAAGAGGATCTAAAATAGGCTGACCCGCCGCAATGGCATCGGTCACTTTTTGGTTATAGCCTTTTAAGTTTCGGACTCCCAAAGCTGACATTAGCTTATAACGACGCTCCATCTCACCGACACACCATCTGAGCGCATTAGCGGCTTCTTTCATGTCGGTTACGACTTCACAGAGTAAATGTGGGATCCCTTCATACACAGAAAGCTCTAGCATTTTCGGATCGATCATAATTAATCGAACATCATCTGGCGTTGATTTATAGAGTAAACTAACAATCATTACATTAACGCCCACTGACTTTCCTGAACCTGTTGTTCCCGCGACTAACAAATGCGGCATTTTGGCTAAATCAACAACAACAGGTACACCCGCAATATCTTTACCTAGCACCATCGACAAGGATGATTCATTGTTCGTAAATTTAGGGGCACTAATCACCTCTGATAAGCGCACCACCTCACGGTATTTATTCGGTAATTCGATACCGATGTAAGTTTTACCTGGAATAACTTCTACCACACGTACACTTATCGCTGATAAAGAACGGGCTAAATCTTTGGCTAAACCAGTGATTTTTGACACTTTAACGCCTGGAGCAAGATCGAGTTCAAATCGAGTAACCACTGGACCTGGATAGACTCCAACCACTTTAGCTTGGACACCAAAATCAAGCAACTTAACTTCGACCAGCTCAGACACCGCATCCAGCTCTTCTTGTGAAATCGGGTTTTTCTTTTTATCTGGACGGTCGAGTAAATCAAGTGTCGGCATTGGTGTGCTAGGGGGTTTATCTTCAAGCAATGCTTCAAACTTTTCTTTCGCCGTCGGAGGCGGTACATAAGCAGGTTTATTGGGCGTGGGCATCACAGCCACATCATCTTGTTCAACTGGTATCGACTGCTCAGGAAAGCTGCTATCTATGGGCTGCAATTCATCCAGAGCATTAAGCGCAGAGCGTGTATCTATTGGTTCTTCTTCTAATGCACTAAATGATAAATCATTGTTTATCATCTCATCGAGTTCATCGAATGCCGGATGGGGTTGAGCCGCCGATTGATATCCTTGCTCTGATGGTTGTTCTGTTACGGAGGTTGGGTCAGTTGCACTATCTGTGGTCGCAGTTGCGAGCTCTTGCGGTGCTAATTCTGGTAAATCAAGCGGATCAACCTTGCCACTGACCAACGCCGTAGGCTCAGCGCGTTTGTCTTCTATTGCCGGCTTTGACTCTTGCAAAGCCCGATGTTGTTGCCAAACTTGTGGTTGTTTGTGCAGCCAAAGCCCAACTTTCACAACTTGTGCGCCGATAAAATCAACAAATTCAACCCACGAAACGCCTGTGAGTAAGGTCAATCCAACAAAAAAGAAGCATAAAAGTAATAAGCTAGTACCTGTGAAATTAAACGCTGGCATCATAGCATTGGCTATCACATCCCCCACTACCCCGCCGGATGAAAAGTAAAAAATATCATCGAAGTTGATACTACTGATAGCAGAAGCGGATGTAACAAAAAATACTAAGCCTAACACACGTAAGCCCATCGTCATGTAATCGAGCTGTAAAAGCTTATGCGGGCGCTTAAAACAAAAATATCCCAACATTTGAATAGCTGCAGGGACAAAAAAAGCAAGCCAACCAAAAGTGAACAGCAAAATATCGGCGATCCACGCGCCTGCTGTACCTGTAATATTTTTCACTTTAATAAATTCGCCAGTCTGTGACCAAGAAGGATCAGCAGGATCAAAACTGATTAGCGCGCACAAAATAAACAACGCTAATGTTGTGCTGATAATTAATCCTGTTTCGAGTAAGCGCTGGACACCATTTAGGCGCATAGTCCGTTTATCCTCAAGCATTTAAAACCTTTTTATTATCTTTATACCTTATCAGGAAATTGCTTACCTTGCACCGGGTTTTAGTGGTGACATATCTTCGTTTTTCACCTCTTCCATCACCACATAAGTGCGACTTTCACTGACGCCGGGTAAGGTTAACAAGGTGTCTCCTAGTAGCTGCCTATAAGCGGCCATATCTGCCACACGAGTTTTTAATAAAAAATCAAATTTACCAGATACTAAATGGCATTCTAGTATTTCATCGTGCATTTTGACTGCTTCATTGAAATCTTTAAAGACATCAGGGGACGTTTTGGTCAATGTTATTTCGACATAGACTAAAAGTGCCGCACCAATTTTTACCGGATCTATAATCGCTTTGTAACCCCGAATAAACTTCTCTCGCTCGAGCTTTTTAACTCGCTCTAGACAAGGTGTTGCACTTAAGCCTATACGCTTTGCTAATTCGACGTTTGAAATTCGTCCGTCTTTTTGTAATTCAGCTAAAATCTTTTTATCGATACGGTCTAGTTGATGTGCACTGGATGCTTTAACCATATAATTCACTACCAATTTATAAAATACAGAGTTTTCCACTGTATTTTACCTTTAATATAGTGAACAAATAAAGTATTTAACGAATATACTAGTCGAATTACAAAACCATGTTCAAAGAGGCTTTTTATTATGATTATCGGTGTACCTAAAGAAATCAAAAACCATGAATACCGTGTAGGTATGGTCCCTGGCAGTGTGCGTGAACTTATTAATCACGGCCACAAAGTATTTGTTGAGCACAATGCAGGTATTGGTATTGGTTTTACCGATGAAGATTATCAAGCAGCAGGTGCTGAAGTATTAGCTACTGCCGCTGACGTTTTTGCGACTGCAGAAATGATTGTTAAGGTGAAAGAGCCTCAAGCTGTTGAGCGTGCAATGTTACGTGAAGATCAAATCTTATTCACTTACTTACATCTTGCACCTGATTTACCGCAAACTGAAGACTTAGTTAAAAGTAAAGCAATCTGTATTGCTTACGAAACAGTGACTGATGCACGTGGCGGTTTACCACTTCTTGCACCTATGTCTGAAGTTGCTGGTCGTATGTCTATTCAAGCTGGTGCACAAGCACTTGAAAAATCTAACAATGGCCGTGGTATGTTACTCGGTGGTGTGCCAGGTGTTGAAGCGGCTAAAGTCGTTGTTATCGGTGGCGGTATGGTCGGTGCAAATGCTGCACAAATGGCTGTTGGTATGGGTGCTGATGTTGTTATCTTAGATCGCAACATTGATGTGCTTCGTCGTTTAGATGCTCAGTATGGCAATAAAATCAAAGCCGTTTATTCAACAGCTGACGCATTAGAAAAACACGTACTTGAAGCTGACTTAGTGATTGGTGGTGTATTAATTCCAGGTGCTGCAGCACCAAAATTAGTCACGGCTGAACACATCAAAAACATGAAGCCTGGTTCAGCGATTGTTGACGTAGCAATTGACCAAGGTGGGTGTATTGCAACGTCTAAAGCAACAACTCACGCTGATCCAACTTATATCGTTGATGACGTTGTTCACTACTGTGTTGCAAACATGCCAGGTGCTGTACCATTGACATCAACATTTGCTTTGAACAATGCGACTTTACCATTCATCATTAATCTAGCAAACAAAGGTTATAAGAAAGCATTATTAGATGATGCTCACTTCCGTAACGGCTTAAATGTTTACAAAGGCCATGTAACATTCAAAGAAGTTGCAGAAGGGTTTGGTATGCCATATGTAACAGCATTAGATGCATTAAATGGTTAATCACCTATCAAATGAAAAAAGCAGCCTCGGCTGCTTTTTTTATGGTTCAAATTTAGCTGTGGCATCTGACAACTTATGCTATCAAACAGTCAAGGCACATAAATAGCACCTTGACTTTTTATCCTAGCAACATGTTATATAAAGCGCTTGATAATAAAATCCACTTTGACACGTTTCGCCTGACCGAGGATTTTGCGCACCGGCTCAGGGTAATGCTCGATTGTGTCGATTTCAGCATAACTGTTAATTTCTGTACAATGCGCCAAGATTTGCTGTTTTTCTTTTTCTAGATCAGCGGCTAAATGGCCATGTGGATCTGTCAGTAAAATCCCATTTTCGATATCCAAGCCCCAGGCTCGGGGATTAAGATTATGCCCAGTCATCAAATGAACCTTTTTGTCTACACTGATCCCTTTAAGATGAAATGAGTTTGTATCGTGTTTCCACAGAAAAACTCGTAACTGCTTTGATTCAACAAACTGATGCTTTCTCTCTAAAAAGCGTTGCAAGATAGTCTCATATAAATACGGCAATGCACCAATCTTGCTGAAACGCTCTTCAGGCGGAATGTAGAAATCGTTCGCAGTTTTATCCCCAACCACAATCGTGACTTTGATTCCTTTTTTCAACTGTTTGGCCAGAATGCGGAGCAAAGGTGCCGGGAAATTAAAATAGGGCGTATATAAAATCAGCTCATTCTCTGCTGATTGGAATAACTGTTTGATCACTTTGTTTAATTTATTTCCACGACGGCCTAAGCCTAAATAAAGCTGCGCATGAAGATCGTCTTGGGTTTGATTAGTCGCAGAAGCATAGCTGGCCGTCTTGAGAAACTTAACTAGCTTTCTGTGGCGCATTTTAAGTTCAACAAATTTAGGTACTGGTTCTATATCCAGTCTAGGGACAGCTTCACTTTGAACAAACGCCGCATTTAAAAAGTCAACCATGGCTGTGGCCAGCTCGGGCTGACGAATTACAAAGTAACGATCGAGTCGATAGCGTTCGGCATGTTGGCAATACACATTGTTCAAACTCGCCCCGCTATATAAAACGGTATCATCAAAAATAAAGCCTTTTAGGTGTAATACGCCAAACAATTCTTTGGCTTTAACTGGTACCCCTAAAATTTGTACATTTGACTGATATTGCTCGTTATAGTTTTGGTAAAAAGCGGCATTGCCCCCTTGTGCTTTCGCGCCAATTAAACCACGCTGTGCACGGTGAAAATCAACAAACACTTTAATATCCAATTCTGGGCGAGCCAAAGAGGCTTGGTGCAACGCGGTCAAGATCTCTTGCCCAGCTTCATCATCTTGTAAATAAAGAGCTGTGATGTAAATGCGCTGGGTGGCGGTGGCAATTAAAGACAATAAGCGAGATTTATATTGCGCTGCACTAAACAGGACGTCTATGTCCGAAGCATTTAGCCCATAACCGGGCTGTTGTTGCCATAAAACTTTTTGCACGTATCAACACCTTTACTAACGTTACTGTTTCTCAAACCGTAAGAACTTACGAACATATCAAAAAAAAATGGTGCGGTCATGAAATAACGTCAAATCCTTGTTTACTCGTATAAATAAAGCACAATTTACACAGTTAAGTACACTTTATTGAACAACTTTAGTTTTTTATAAAAAAAGATTTATCGATTTTATTTTACATCCTGCTTGTTTTTCTTAGAATCGGCGCAATAAATAAGCCAAAGGCAATTAGGAAGAATTCAATGAGCACCACAAAACACTGTAAATTACTTATCTTAGGTTCGGGTCCCGCTGGGTACACGGCTGCGGTCTACGCTGCACGTGCCAACTTAAACCCTGTTTTAATTACTGGTATGCAACAAGGTGGTCAGTTGACGACCACCACTGAGGTTGAAAACTGGCCAGGTGATGCACACGGGTTAACAGGCCCTGCATTGATGGACCGCATGAAAGAGCATGCTGAACGTTTTGAAACTGAGATTGTTTTTGACCATATCCATACTGTGGATGTCAAAAACCGTCCGTTTACGCTGACTGGTGACAATGGTGTCTATACCTGTGATGCGTTAATTATTGCAACCGGTGCGTCTGCGACTTATTTAGGCCTTGAGTCTGAAGAGAACTTCAAAGGTCGTGGCGTGTCAGCGTGTGCGACCTGTGATGGTTTCTTCTATCGCAATCAAAAAGTAGCGGTTGTAGGTGGTGGTAATACCGCTGTAGAAGAAGCGCTATACTTATCGAACATTGCCTCTGAAGTACATGTGATCCACCGCCGTGATACTTTCCGCAGTGAAAAGATTTTATCTGATCGCTTAAAAGATAAAGCCGAAAATGGCAATGTTACTCTTCATTTTAACCGCACTTTGGATGAAGTCTTAGGTGATGAGATGGGTGTGACTGGCATGCGTATTAAAGCAACAGACTCTGATACCACTGAACAATTAGATGTGGCGGGTGTGTTTATCGCGATTGGTCATAAACCAAATACTGAAATGTTTGTTGATCAGTTAGAAATGAAAGATGGCTACTTAGTTGTTCAATCTGGTTTACATGGCAATGCAACTCAAACCAGTGTTGAAGGTGTCTTTGCAGCAGGTGATGTGAGCGACCATATTTATCGCCAAGCAATCACTTCAGCGGGTACTGGTTGTATGGCAGCCCTAGATGCAGAACGTTATTTAGATAACCAATAAATAAGAGTAAGCCGATAAAAACCCTTGCCGCGTCAGCACAAGGGTTTTTTTAGCTCGTTTTATAAGTGCGATTTGTTAATATAGTTCTCTATCTATTCTTAATGGACTTTCATGAACAACACTTTATTCCAACTTTCTGAACAGTCTTTTACCTTTCCTGACCCGCGTTTAGCATTAAGTGATCCTGATGGATTACTCGCAATTGGAGGTGATTTAACCCCCAAAAGATTGATCAATGCCTATCAAAATGGCATTTTCCCATGGTTCAATGAAGATGACCCCTTGATGTGGTGGTCACCAAAAGAGCGTGCAATTATTGAATTGGATGAATTTCATATCAGCCGATCAATGAAAAAATTTCAGCATAAACATAAATTTACCGTTACTGTTAATCAAGCCTTTCCAGAGGTAATGTTTGCATGTCAACAACAACGAATAGATGCTGAAGGGACATGGATCACTGATGAAATGGAACATGCCTATTATCGCTTACATCAATTAGGATTGGCGCACAGTGTTGAAATATGGTTTGAAGAACAACTAGTCGGTGGCTTGTATGGGGTGATGCAACGACATGCATTTTGTGGTGAATCGATGTTTCATACAATGGCTAATACTTCTAAATTAGCATCATGGGCATTGGTTAATTGGTTAAAAAGACACAATGCCGCTTTCATCGATTGCCAAATTATGAACCCGTATTTGGCATCGCTGGGCGCAAAAGCCATTTCCAGAGAGGCTTTTTTAGCTAAATTACATCAACCATGGCCTACGCTTAACTTATCAAACATGTGGCAGGCGCAAACTCTGGATAATATCTATGACTAATCGGATCCCCATCAAGTTGGGATTGAGCCAACCGCTCCCTTGTAGTTATATTGATGGGCAGCAAGAGCAGCTATTAGTTACCATGGATGAAATATGTAACACCCCTACTTATTTTGAGCAATTGCTCGCGATGGGATTTCGCCGTAGTGGAGACCAAATTTATCGCCCTCATTGTCCAACATGTCAAAAGTGCCAAGCCGTACGCGTGCTCGCCGATTTATTTACCCCTTCAAGATCTCAAAAGCGTAAGCTCACTTATCGTAATAAGCACTTTAGGGTCCAGTATAGTGATGTCATTCAACCGCACTATTATCCCTTGTACGAACACTATATCAACTTACGCCACAGCGACGGCGCTATGTTTCCCCCCAATCGTGCTCAATACGATAGCTTTATTGCTTGTAGTTGGTTATCGATTGTTTATATTGAGTTATGGGATCAGGATAAACTGATTGCTGTGGCAGTCACTGATAAGTTACCAAACGCCCTTTCTGCTATTTATACGTTTTTTGATCCTGACTATTCAAAAGCGGGGATCGGCAGCATTATGATCATGGAGCAAATCAAGCTTGCGCAGGCACTTGCTAAATCTTACGTCTATTTAGGCTTTCAAATTGATGAATGTGCCAAGATGAATTACAAAAATCAGTATAAAGCGCAGCAAATCTTACGTTTTGACCATTGGCAAGACAATTAATTTACAAATATCGGCTCAGCCGCTTTACTTATGCGACTGTTTTGGGCAAAATCTGCAGCTTCAAACAGACTAAGAGGTGTTACGCTAAACATGGCGAAAGAAGACGTAATTGAAATGCAAGGTACGATCCTTGACACTTTACCAAATACTATGTTCCGAGTTGAGCTGGAAAACGGTCACGTGGTTACTGCTCATATTTCTGGAAAGATGCGCAAAAACTACATCCGCATCCTAACAGGTGATAAAGTGACAGTTGAAATGACACCTTATGACCTAAGTAAAGGTCGCATCGTTTTCCGTGCCCGTTAAGCACCAGAATATATAGATTGGGCTTTGATAGCGCAATCTCGTTTTGCAAAACAAAACGAACAAACCTTAGGCCAGTTGTTTCAACTGGCTTTTTTATTGCCTGTTATTTCATTCTTTTGTCAGCCATTTAAAAAGGGCACTCTGCTCGAGCTGTAATTAGCTGATTACTGATCGGATGGCTAAATGTGATCTCTGAGGCATGGAGCATTAAACGCTTGGCCGCTTGCTGACTATTACCCTGACTATATAAATCGCAGCCTAAAATAGGATGACCAATTGCTTGACTGTGGATCCTCAACTGATGCGTTCTTCCGGTCAGTGGTTTGAAAAGTACCGTGCTGGAATTTGAGTGCGGGCAAAAATGTAATACCTGATAGTGACTCTTTGCCTGTTTACCTTGTTGATGACAAATAATTTGTCTTGGAAACTCCCCTTTTGCTATGGGTAAGTCAATCATACCATCAATGGTGCTTAACTGCCCTTGCAGTATTGCTTTATAGTGTTTTTTGATTTGACGTTGCTGAAATTGCTTCATCAAAATTGCATTGTATTGCTTTGAAAGTGCTACAAGCATAATGCCTGATGTTCCAAAATCTAATCGGTGTAACAAGGTCGCGGTTGGAAAGTCTTGCCTAATTCGATAATGCACCGAATCAAAGTTAAGCGGGTTTTTACCTGACAAGCTAAGTAATCCACTGGGTTTATTAATCAGTAAAAGGGCTTCGTCTTGATAGAGGATCTCTACTGGGTGTTCGCACGGCGGTGCGATAAAAGGATCGGGTAATGTTTGCACGCTTAACGACTCAAAATAAAACAGCGCTCAGTGTAACGGCTTAAGCACGAATTAAAAAGATTGCATTACTAATACGCACAACAAACTGAGTGTAGCGAGCTGTAAAATACGTATTTTGCACTGTAAGCCTCGAACTTGTTGTGTTTTTTTAATGATCTGTAGCTCTAAGGCTTTGCAATATTGTTGGCTGATCATCTTGCCTCCAAGTGTAATTGGGTTAATGTGTAATCATGCGCCATCCTTTAAGCACCTATGGTAGATCTATCGGCCTCAATTGATATATCTTGACTGATTTGTATTTGATTTAGATGAACCGGATTATCTAAGAGCTCCAATAAAAAAGGGCTTTTCTTTGCAAAGGGCGCAACTAAATAAACATGATGCTTCGCTCGGGTTAACGCGACATAAAACAGTCGTCTTTCTTCTGCAAAAGCAAACTCATTCTCAGGAGCTAAAAAGATATCAAGCAGCCAATGATTCTGTTGTGTTGATGGAAAACCGTGTTTTCCTGCGTGTAACCCCATTATAATTACTGAATCAGCCGTTTTCCCTTTACTAGCATGCATGGTCATAAACTGTATATCTAATTTCATAAACCGTCGCTGCAAGGCATGTCTAAATGGTAAATCAGGGAGCATAAAATGATTACGTGCCAATACAAAAATACACTTATCCCCTCTTTTACTACAAGCTTCGATACTGTGCAGTAACACACTCTCCCCGTTGATCAGTGCATTATCCGGGGTCAGGATACTCACGCACGCTTCTTTTACCTTTACATGACTCACCAGCTGCTTTTTTATCTGATTGGGGTTAGTTAAAATAAACGGTTCAGCAACCTGTGAAATTTTATTGTTGAAACGGAAAGTCGTAGTTAATTGATGGTGAGTCGCTGTCCCAAAGTAATGTTCAAATTGAGTGGTCAATCTGATATCAGCGCCATTAAACCGATAGATTGCTTGCCAATCGTCTCCTACCGCAAATAGATTTGCCTGCGGGTGCTGTTCAAACAAAGCTTTGACTAATTGTGCTCTTGATGCCGAGATATCCTGGAACTCATCGACCATTAGGTATCGCCAAGGACTATTAAATTGGCCATTTTTAACATAGTGAGTCGCACGGGTAATCATATCGTCATAATCGATAGCTGCGTCCTGATTTAACAGTGTTTGGTAATAACTCAATAAAGGCATGAGTAAATTTAATGTGAGCTGTAAAACAGGTTGTAATGTAGGGTTGATCTGCGCTTTTAAATGTTCAGGTTCAGCACAACCTTTATATAACGGCACCATTTTGCACAATAGCGCAGCCAATTCGATGACTCTTCCCTGCTCAGTGAGTCGCTTGATAAATTGTAGCGAACTTTCTTGATCTTGTTGGCGTGTTTGCACTGCCAAAGTGAGATTAAAATACTCAATTAACTGACTTTGATAGCTTTCTTCTTGGCTGAGTAATCGGATGAAGTGCTGTTTGAGTTGATGAGTCAATGCCTCACGATTATCGGCATACTTTGACAATACTGGGTGTTTTGCTTCTACTTCTGTCACTATCGCTAATGCGAGGCTATGAAATGTGCGACTTTTGACCTGTTTATGCTTTAGCGCCAAGCCTAAGCGCTGATCCATTTCGACGGCTGCTTGTTTACCATATGCTAGTAATAAACATTCTGAAGTTTTGGCCTGTTCGCTTTGCAATAAATAGGCAACTCGAGCGACTAAGACACTGGTCTTACCCGTTCCAGCTCCCGCTATAATCAGATTAGCATCATTATCTAACAGGCATGCTTTGACTTGATTATCGGTCAGGGGAGTTTGCTCAATTGCATTAAAGAGCGATTTGTAAAGTGTAGTCTGATGACGGATATAGCGTTCTCTTATCGCGCTTATTGCTGATGCATCTAGGCCTTTGTAGGTGATGAGTTTGTCGACGAGTAGAGAAATATTTGAATCGAGCGGGTGCGTTTTCGCCCATGGCAACCAACGCTGTGATTGTTCATTAATAATTGCCCGAATAACCACAAGGTGAGAGTCTCGAATAAAACGCCCTTGCACCATCTGGGCTATGTCATTAAATGCAATTTGCAGTGCCTGACTATGATGCTTAAGCCAATACGATAAAGCTGCACTCTTATGGTTTTCATAACTGTTCACGGTTAAACAGCTAATCGAGAAGAACTGCTCACCCGTTTTAATAGTCACTGAGCAACCAGACCAGCCCAATTTAAACGCTAAAGGCTGGATAATATCTCGCCAAGGTAACGTCTGAAGCTGTCCATTTTGATAAAAGTGAACAGCCTGCTCATCAATAATTAGTTTGCTAGCGACACCAAAAAGACGAGCAAAAATATGGGCCTGTAAAATAAACGTGTTCAATCTTCATCTCTACAACTTATAAGCATTGCAAGTATAACGATTTGAACAACAACAGACGAAAGCTTTTGGCTCTCACGCCTTTAATTGAAGACTGTTTGGTGTTTTATCAGTCAATTTGTCTGACAACATCGATTTAAGAATTAAGAACAAGCTTTTTTGAGTTAAAAATACATGGTTTCGCCTACGCTAAAAAGTGTCCTATCCCACCAGTCAGTGATAATATTCGATGTAATTATTTTTAAAGGATTGATATCAATGGCTTTTGCCCTGCGTTGTTTTTTTACATTATTATTGACGCTGAGCTTTACACTCCAGGCGTCCTTGACAAGTATTGCGACTCCCATTTCAAGCGAACCACAAGCAGAAGAGAGCGCCGTCAAACCCTATAATTATCAAGATATCCTTAGACGTGATACCCCTCGGGGTGCATTACAAGGATTTTTAGACTCAGCTTATAAGCAAGATTTTAAAACCGCAGCCGAGTATCTTGATGTACGTTATTTGCCTGATAATCTCGCCAAACAAGATGCCGAACTTTACGCAAAGCAACTACAAGCAATCATCGAACGCAATATCTGGGTTAATTTTAGCGAAATTAATGACACGCCAGCAGGCATGGCCAATGATCGTCTACCTGAGTACAGAGACACATTTGGTACGATTCAAATCAATGGGCAACAGATAGACCTGTACCTACAAAAAGTGCCAAACAAAGACATTGGTTTTATCTGGAAAATCTCTAATGCAACGCTCGCAAAAGTCCCCAAGCTCTATCAAGATCTTGGCTATGGCCCTCTGGTCGAATGGTTTATCGAGAACACACCTGAAGGCTATTTATTTAAGTTAAACTTATGGGAATGGGCGCTTTTACTGTGTTATTTATTTTTTGCTTTGCTCATTGTGATCCCAATCACTTGGTTGATTAAATGGTTTATTCTTCGCAGCGAAAACCAATTTAAGTTAGAAATTAGTGCGATTGTCACAGGCCCATTTCGCCTATTTTTGGCACTGGCTCTTGATCGAGCTTGGTTAGCCAATACCACACTCTCGGCATTAGCCACTGAAATTATCGATAATGGCGTGCTGTTTGTTCTTACTATTATGTGGTTAGTTTGGTCGTTAATTGGATTATTCCAATCTATTTTCCGTGAACACTTAATTAAAAAAGGCAATAAGCAAGGTGCATCATTACTGCGTCCTTTAGTTAATTTTGTACGAGTTATTTTATTAATACTCGCTCTTTTAATATGGCTTGAATCGCTCGGCTTTAATGCTGGCGCAATTTTAGCCGGTATGGGGATTGGCGGTGTTGCAATTGCGTTAGCGTCAAAGCAATCCATTGAGAACTTAATTGGCACAATGACACTTTATTCTGCTGCACCAATCAAAGTCGGTCATTTATGTAATTTTGGCGCAATGCGGGGAACAGTTGAAGAAATAGGCTTGCGCTGCACACGTATTCGAACCGTTGATCGTTCCGTCATTCATGTGCCCAATGCAAAGCTGGCCGAAATGGAAATCGAAAATATCTCTGAGCGTGAGAAAATCCGCTTTAAAACCGATATTCGTTTAGATTACTCAACCACTACCGCTCAGCTCAAAGCCATTACTGCTGATATTAAGTCATTACTTGAAAGCCATGAATTAGTTGATGAAAGTCCATTACGTGTCACCTTTAAAGGGTTTGGACAACATGGATTAGAAATCAATATTTTTGCATATCTGGGTACAACTAACTTGCCCAAGTACCAAATTGCAGCTGAAGAATTACAGTTCGGTATTATGGATATTGTTGCCAAGCATGGTTCGAAAATCGTGCCGATTATGCCGTATTTTCCCCCTAGCATATAAGGTTCTGTTTGCTCGAACACATACAAAGACCGCAGCTCTCGCTGCGGTTTATTTATTAAGTAGTGAGCGTTTGGCTTGAAAAACCGTCTGCTCTACGCGTGAGTTTCGCATCAAACCACATCAAAAATACCGCAGTAACTCCTCCTATAGCTGCAAAAATCCCCCACATCATCATCGGCATGTTGGCTTTTTTCGCAAGATCCGCATACAACCAACCAGATAAGAGACCTGCAAATAAATTTCCTAATGCCATCGAAACAAAATAGTAACCCATATACATTGCGGTATTTTCTTTTGGTGCGATAGCAGCGACATATTCTTGGCTTTTAGGCGAAGCCACCATCTCACCTAACGCAAAGACCAAAATCGATGTCACCATGAGCGTGCCTCCTAATAACATGCCATGCGCTAAACCTCCCATTATGTAACCTGCGGCCACTAACAGCGTACCGACAACAATCACTGGCAGAGCGTTTAATTGGTTACATAATTTACTAATCATGATTTGGCATAACACAATTAAAGCGAAGTCTAAGTTTATTAAATATTCTGGGTTAACTTGACGATATTGATTAATCCAATCACTGGTTAATTGTGATGCAGTTGAAGTGTGATTTATCACCCCACTGAGCCCTTCTTTAATTGCTTCAGGTGGCACCATCACTTTGTAATTAACCAAATCAAAATACAGGGCCTGAACATAGACTGGATCATTAACATCCCCTTGAAGCACTGCCTGTTCAATAAATTCAGTGAGTTTTTCTGGGTTAACAGCGGCTAAAAAGTCTAACCAACTCGGAACGAATTCTTTGATAATCAGAACTAAATCCTGAGTGTTGACAAAATCACGTATATACAACGGCGTAGTGATAAATAACTGTAAATACATGGTCCAAAACCCTGTTAATATCAGCAAATAAGTAACAAAATTTTTATTACCCACCTTGATTTTCTCTTGATACCAATATCCACCCGAAACGTTATTAACCATGCGACTCCAGACAACATTCAGTAATACCCACAACAGAGTGAATTGAATAAACATCGTAAAACTGATGGCACCTTTTGCTGCAATCATAATTGCGATGATTAAAGGCAGTACAAATACCGCTAAGCGACCATTTCCTAAGACTTGTTGCGCTTGTGATAAGACTGTTTTGAAACTTTCCGTACGAGTGGTTGTTTGAGGTTCATGGTAGAAAAAGATCACAGGAATAAAATTCAACACTATCCATAATGATGACATTATAAACACCATATCCCAGCCTATCACTCGCATGTACCCTGCAATCAACGGGCCTAAGAAACCACCAACATTAACCATGGTATAAAAAATTCCAAACCCTAAACCGCGATTTGTATCATCCGTCACACGACCGACTGTACCGACTACAATCGGCTTAAAACAAGCGGCACCTATCGCAACCGCCAAAAACACAGCGCAAAAAGACCAAAACTCCGTGACTTGCCCCAACAAATAGTAACTCGGGGCCATGATCGAAAATGAGACAATAAACATTTTTTTGTAGCCATAACGGTCCGCTAATGCGCCTGTAATAACCGGAAACAGATAGAGTAAAAATGGAATCATCCCTTGTAGAAATCCTCGCTCTTTATCACTAAAGCCCAGACCGCCTTGGGCTATTGGACTTGTCATGTAAAGCGATGACAGTGTGAAAAATCCATACCAAGCAAGACGCTCGAAGATTTCCATGGTGTTGGCGACATAAAAAGTTTGCCCAAAGGCAGTACGTTGGCTCATAATTGACAGCTATTATTGAATATAATATACAAAATATATTTTATATCTGGCAGATGCAACTTATTTAAGAAAATGTCTGAAAGGGGAATGTGAAAGCGTAACGTCACATTACGCTAGCTAATCTTTAGAAATTAAAAATAAAGAGTGACAGTGGTAAACCTGCACAAGTGATAAAAGTAAATAACACTTCTGTCATACTGGTTTAATGTAAAGGGGCTTTACATTACGGGCTTTCAAGCCAATTTAGTCCATATTCGGTTTGATAAAGGCTTAATAACTCAACAGCTTGTGCTTCAGAAAAGTGTTGATAATGATAGTCTTTTAACCACTTCTGAAATGCCGGAGTGTGATAAAGCTGATTAATTTCACCGATCACTTTTTCGCCTACTTTTGATTGACTACAAACAAAATACCCCGCTTCATTGGTCTCGTATTCTGAAATATTAATACTATAAGGTTGGATATCGGATGGTAATAGGTATGTATCAACGACAGATTGATATTCCACAATAAAATCTAAACGCTCTTTCATTAACATATTAACTAGCTGTTGATGGCTATTGATACCTTCAATAAAAACTAAATTATCTCGGTTAACATCGGCAGAGTAATTGAGTGCGCCCAAATAAGCTTGGGCTACTAAGCCTATTTTATGATGTGCAGACAAAGAGGCAAGGGATGCTGTTTGTGAAAAAATTAATAACTCAGGATTAACAAAAAACAGTTTTCGTTTAGGGTAGATGGAAGAAGGGAAATGTGAAAACAACATGGCTTTAGCACGCTGTGGATTCTTTAAAATATTATATGAGCAATAATCGCCTTCATTTTCTATTAGACTAATGCCTCTACCTAACGTTGTTTTAAATAGATCGGCGTCAAATTCTGGTGCTAATGCAACGTAAATCATTTGAAAAAGTGTCTTTTCTAACGGTTCATATTCAAACTCCCCTACTCCAACAGAACGAGACATAAAGTGCATTGTTTGTACTTTTTGACCTTCTTTTTCAATTGCCTCAGCAACACTAAATAATGTAAATGGAAAAAACAGCATCAAAAAAAATAAGCTTCTGAGTAACATAAGCTGACCTTACTTTTTAGGGTTACACTTTCACTTTAACCGCTTCTTTGAGTACAAAAATTGATTTTAATCGCTCAAACCAAAATGGAGCACCTAGTGAAATTAAAATAATAGAACAAATCAGGCCAAACATACGATTTAAAAAAGTAAACCAATCAAATTGGTTATTTTGATGGGGTATAAAGTATTCCATACCATGAGGCCAGACACTTAGCGATACTATCTCTGCTTTAATGAGAGTATGGCTCAGACAACTCAATTGTTGTTCGGTCGTTTTTGTACTCAAACATGAATTTTGGATACTTTTTGAAAATTGCTCGTGATCACTTACGCTGACAGCGATCCCTTTTTCCATCAAGGTAATTGTATTCAGCTGTAGTGATAAAACCAATAGACTGGAGCAAATTAAGGCACTGATGTGTGTCAGCCGCCTAAATCTAAATCGCATTTCAACTTCGATACGCGAAAAATAAGCCGCTAGTGTATCAAATAATTCTCTTTTAACGGAGGCTGTACATTCAATGTGGCGCAGCAAAACAATCTCAATTGCCTGCTGAACTTCTAAGAAACTGACTTCACTGCGCTCAAAAGAGCAAACTCTGAACTTAGTTTTAAGCGCTGGTTGCAATAAGCGAAGCAGAGCAATGTTAACTTCGTTTTTAAGGTCAGGCTTATTAACCACTTTGTTACTATCATGTGTATCGATCAAGTCAACACAATAGCTACCTATTGCATGCAACCCTAAAATTAAATTTTTCTGTCGCCACGAGGTACACTTTTGGATAACTTGAACACAACTACTGACGATTAAGCTCATAAATAGCATGGTCGTACAGAGTATGATTAACATCCCTATTATTTGAAAAATCATTTAAAATCATCATTATAATCTTTTCCAATAGTTGAGCATGTTTTGTTAATAAACTCAATATTGAACCTCTGTCACCGTTTAATTTTATTTTAAAAAATTATTACAATTAACTTATATCTTCTTTTCAATTGTTTTGGCACACTCAAAATGTTTCTAAGAGGTATTAAAGGGCTGACGCATTAAAGTCATCCCTTTAATACTTTTGAGGAATTAACATGTCAACAAAACGTCCAAAAATTGTGATTGTCGGCGGTGGAGCTGGCGGGCTTGCACTGGCAACACAATTGGGTCACAAATTAGGAAAAAAAGACCACGCAGAAATTTTTCTAGTAGATAAAAATCGAAGTCATATATGGAAGCCTCTATTGCATGAGGTCGCCACAGGCTCCCTTGATGCTGATTTAGATGGCGTCATTTATAGTGCTCATGCAGCGAAGCATTCTTACCGATTTGTTTTAGGAACATTTATCGATTTGAATCAACAAGATAAAACTGTCACGTTAAGTGCTTTATCAGATGAAGATGGCCATGAGATCCTACCGCAACGCTCTATGGATTATGATTATTTAGTTTTAGCGATTGGTAGTGTCTGTAATGATTTCAATACTCCTGGCGTAAAAGAACAGTGTTATTTCCTTGATTCCAATCAGCAAGCAGAGCGTTTTCAACATGCCCTACTGGATAATTTTACCCGGGTCCATCAAACGAGTGATTCTCACACCCCTTTGAAAATTGCAATAGTCGGTGGTGGGGCCACAGGAGTCGAACTATCAGCTGAGTTATACCATGTGACGGATTTACTCAAAATGTATGGCTTAACCAATATGACAGCGAGTAAATTACACATTAGCTTAATAGAGGCTGGACCGAGGATTTTACCGGCATTATCAGAACGTATTGCAATCTCAGCCAAACGCGAATTACATAAATTAGGTGTCAATATCCTCGAAAATACGCAAGTCAAGGCTGCATTTTCCGATGGCTTCATGATTCAAGATGAACATCGAATTGAAGCGGATATTATGGTTTGGGCGGCAGGCGTTAAAGCACCGGATTTTATAAAAAATTTAGCGTTTTTCGAGCGAACCCGAAACAACCAGATTAAAGTGAATGACTTTTTACAATCAACCGTTAATGACACCATATTTGTTATCGGTGATTGCTGTGCTTTTACACAAGCTGATGGTTCTCAGGTTCCGCCTAGAGCTCAATCTGCACATCAGATGGCAAACACTGTCAAAAACAATATAATCGCCTGCGTTGAAGGCCGTGCCCTTCAAAAATTTAACTATCAAGACCATGGTTCTCTTGTTAATTTATCGCGTTTTAGTACAGTGGGTAGTTTAATGGGTAATTTAACTAAGAACAGTTTTTTTATTGAAGGCAAAATTGCAAGAATGATGTATATCTCGTTATACCGAATGCATCAACGCGCTATCCACGGTGTTTGGCGAACGATGGGCTTATGGCTTAGCGAAAAAATGCTGCGCATTGTTAGACCAAAAATGAAATTACATTAATTAATTTATGTAATTAACCTCAGATCTGCATAAGAATTAAAGCCGAGTCACTTTTATACTCGGCTTTTTAGTCTGAAAAGTATAGGCAATTAATCCAGCCATTAAATTAACCATAAATGAGATGCAGCTGCGGTGCCTTGTGTGGTCTATTTGAGCCATATTTTTCAGCTGGTCGAAAACTGTTTCAATGATGAAACGCTTTGATAACATCGCTCTATCCCAAGATGATATTGGCTGACGTTTCATATTACTTCGTTGACCTGTAATAAAATCAATGCCTTGCTCAGCAAGTTCCGCTTTTAAGTTTGCAGATACATAACCTTTATCAGCGTATAAACTACCTGTAACATTATCAACCATATCTAATACCGGCTGTCTATCATCAACATTCCCAGCTGTCACTTTTACAGCTAATAAACCCCCTTCATCATTCATGATGAGGTGAAGTTTAAAGCCATAAAACCAGCCCATTGTTCCTTTGCCTCGTTTGGCTTCTCCCGCGAAAACTTGGTGACGAGGAATACGCATGTTGTGACACACCTTGAGAGAAGTGGAATCGATAAATGCAATGCCTGTTGGTTTATCAAAGCGCTGCTTCAGATAGCTGCACAGAGCAGGTAACGTGGCCTGAAGTAACTTCAACATACGTGTATAACTGACTAAATCAGGAAAATAATGTCGCCAATACTGACAAACAAATTTGGTGTAGTAAGTTTTAAAATCGCGATAACCTGATTGATGAAAAGCAATTAATATAGTCATCACTTCGCTAGAGGATAGTCGAGATGGCTTAATGCGTTGCTTTTCACCTGATTCTATTAGGTGTTTAAGCCATTGAGGTTCAAACAATAAACAAAAATCATCGACATCTACGTAAATTGCATCTAAGTTATTCATGCCCTTGCCTCGGTAATCTTATGTTTCTTGGTCGAAAGATCTGATCACCGCAAGGGCATTTAGTTCCATTTCTTATGTGCGGCTCAGGTTAATTATCGGCGGCTCAACAATTAACGTTGAGTCGAACGCACATAATACAAAGAGTGAATTGATTTTACTCATCCCTGACTTTAGTTATCTACGCAACCCACTGCCACTACCACTACCACTACCACTACCACTACCACTACCACTACCACTACCACTACCACTACCATGTATCATTCGCGTCTCAGAAGCTGTTAGCAACTAAACCAGGCTGAAATATCGGCCATTATTTTGTCATTGTATCTTTAAACTAGCAATTTCTGACAAACAAAGCGTCCCACCGATACAAGCGGCATAAAAAAAGCCCAGTTAAACTGGGCTTCTGATTCATTTTAAAAATTACACTGTGGCAAGGTTACCTTCAAAGGTAAAATCGAGTTTATTATCCTTAAGATTAATTTTAACTGTGCCGCCTTCGGTAAGTTCACCAAACAAAATTTCATTCGCTAAAGGTTTTTTCAATCTTTCTTGAATTACGCGTGCCATCGGGCGCGCACCCATTGCTTGATCATATCCTTCATTTGCTAGCCATTGGCGTGCCTTCTCTGACAATTCAAGGCAAACAGATTTCTTATCAAGCTGTGCTTGCAATTCGACAATAAATTTATCAACAACTTGTAAAATCACTTCTTCGTTAAGATGATTGAACCAAATAATATTGTCTAAGCGGTTTCTAAATTCAGGGGTGAAAGTTTTATTGATTTCAGACAACGCATCATGTGAATGGTCTTGTTGTTTGAAGCCAATTGATTTACGGATTGTTTCTTGTACACCCGCATTAGTCGTCATCACTAAAATAATGTTTCTAAAATCAGCTTTACGCCCATTGTTATCTGTCAATGTACCATGATCCATCACTTGCAGCAGGATATTAAAAATATCAGAGTGAGCCTTTTCTATTTCATCCAACAACACCACTGCATGGGGTTGTTTAATCACAGCTTCTGTGAGTAAACCACCTTGCTCAAAGCCAACATAGCCAGGAGGCGCACCGATCAGGCGGCTAATCGCGTGACGCTCCATGTATTCAGACATATCAAACCTGATTAAATCAACCCCCATACATTTAGCAAGCTGCTTGGTGACTTCGGTTTTCCCCACCCCTGTTGGACCTGCAAATAAGAATGAACCTATCGGTTTGTCCTCACTCGACAAGCCTGAGCGAGATAATCTAATCGCGGCGGTGAGCGCATCAATAGACTCGTCTTGCCCAAACACCACCATTTTAAGGTTACGGTCAATGTTTTTTAAGGTTTCTTTATCCGACGAAGAAACACTTTGCTGAGGGATACGCGCCATTTTTGCAATGATTTGCTCTATATCTGCCACACCGATGGTTTTTTTGCGTTTCGACGCCGTCAACAAGCGTTGGTTAGCACCTGCCTCATCAATCACATCGATTGCTTTATCAGGTAAGTGACGTTCATTAATGTATTTAGCACTGAGCTCTGCAGCAGCACGTAATGCTTTTTGCGTATAACGGATTCCATGATGCTGTTCATAACGTTCTTTTAAACCATTTAAGATTTTTGTCGTATCTTCTACTGAAGGTTCAGCGACATCTATCTTTTGGAAGCGTCGTACTAACGCACGATCTTTTTCGAAAATATTTTTAAACTCACCGTATGTAGTTGAGCCCATACAACGGAGCTTTCCGCTCGATAGTAACGGTTTAATTAAATTCGAGGCATCCATCACACCACCTGAGGCCGCACCAGCGCCGATAATAGTGTGTATTTCATCTATGAATAAAATGGCGTCAGGTTCTTTTTGAAGCTGTTTTAGCAATGTCTTAAACCGTTTTTCAAAATCTCCGCGGTATTTTGTACCCGCTAATAGCGCCCCCATATCCAAAGAGTATACAACAGCGTCTTTGATGACTTCTGGCACATCGTCATTAACAATGCGATAAGCAAGCCCTTCAGCAATGGCCGTTTTACCGACACCAGCTTCACCGACCAATAACGGATTATTCTTTTTACGACGACATAACACTTGCACAGCACGCTCAACCTCAGCATCACGTCCTATTAAAGGGTCAATATGACCTTGTTCAGCTTGCTGATTTAAATTTGTCGTAAAATTAGAGAGTTGATTCGATTCTTCTTGCGGAGATTCAAGTATTTCATCCGACATTTCATCATGCTCTTCGTCATCATGATGAGAGTCCAGTTTTGAAATACCATGAGAGATATAATTAACAATATCAAGCCGAGTAACGTCATTCTTTTTAAGTAAATAAACGGCCTGACTTTCTTGCTCACTAAAGATTGCAACCAATACATTCGCACCGGTTACTTCGTTCTTTCCTGATGACTGCACGTGAAAAACTGCGCGTTGTAAAACTCGTTGGAAGCCAAGTGTTGGCTGGGTTTCTCGATCTTGCTCAAGCTCGGGAATTAAAGGTGTTGTTTCATCAATAAAGTCAGACAAGGATGACTTTAACGAAGGTAAATCGGTGCCGCAGCCCGTTAACGCTTCAATGGCGGCTGGGTTATCAAGCAAAGCTAATAGTAAATGTTCAACCGTCATGAATTCATGGCGACGGGTTCTCGCTTCACGAAAAGCTGAGTTTAGGGTAATTTCAAGATCTTTGTTTAGCATAGGCAACTCCTAACAGCTCAGAATATATCTGGTTATACCTGCTCATAACTACAAAGCAGTGGATGCTCGTTATCACGTGCGAATTGATTAACTTGAGCCGCTTTGGTTTCAGCAATTTCTGCAGAATACACACCGCACACTGCTCGACCCTCATAATGAACTTTAAGCATAATCTCTGCCGCTTGTTCATTCGTCTTATTAAAAAACTTCATGATTACTTCTATGACAAAATCCATAGGGGTGTAATCATCATTATTTAAGATTACTTGATACTGTTTAGGTGGCTTAAGCTTTTGCTTTTCACTGTCCTTTACGGTATCGATTACATCTGACTCTTTATAACCACTCATAATATTAATATAGTCATCTCATGGGTTCTCAAGCAAACTTGAGAAGGAAAATAATAAAAAAATATTTGATTAAAAAAACAACCAAAAAACACTTGACTGATTGCTCATTTAAACTACAGTCGTTTATGAACATGGTTAGTCACTAACCAGTTTACCAATTTATAGTTGTTTAGAATAACTAAATTAGTCAACTTATAGAAGGATGTAGAAGTATGGCTTGCGGAAAAGTCAAATGGTTCAATAACGCAAAAGGGTTTGGTTTCATTGTCGCTGATGGTCGTGAAGAAGATATCTTTGCTCACTTTTCAACAATCACAATGGATGGTTACAAAACCCTAAAAGCTGGCCAAGACGTTACATTTGAATTGCAGGAAGGTCCTAAAGGGCTTCACGCAACGAATATAGAACCAAGTGGTGAAATACTCGAGTGAGTGTTTTTTAAGCAATAAAAGCGGGTTAACCCGCTTTTTGTTTTTTAAAGTTAGCCCATCCAATTTTGTGTTTCTTCTTATACTATTCGGTAATAAGTATCCCCCTGTTTTATTTACTAACTCACTGATATACTAATGCGCGAAAACGTGATTGGATTAAATAACTATTTTTATGTGCCGTTTAAATCCAGTTTCAAATTGTCCATCTAACATGGCTTTAAGTGTTCTTGTTATTGGATACCTCTAATTGACTTACTCTATTTATACTGAGTAGCAATGAAATGCATTGTTGATTAAGGCGTTTACGCCCACACTTTAGGAAGAATGATGACTACAAAAACATCAAAGATCATATACACAAAGACCGACGAAGCGCCGGCTTTAGCAACGTATTCTCTTTTACCAATTATCCAAGCATTCACCAAAGTTTCTGGTGTTGAAGTTGAAACGCGTGATATTTCTCTAGCTGGTCGTGTTATTGCAAACTTCCCTGAGTACCTTACCGAAGAGCAGCGCATTGGTGATGCGTTAGCTGAACTAGGTGATTTAGCAAAAACACCTGAAGCAAATATTATCAAACTCCCTAATATCAGTGCATCAGTGCCTCAGTTACAAGCCGTTATTAAAGAGTTACAAGCACAGGGTTACGCGTTGCCTAACTACCCAGAAGAAGCAAAAACTGACGAAGAAAAAGCGATTAAAGCAACTTACGACAAGATTAAAGGCAGCGCTGTAAATCCAGTTCTTCGTGAAGGTAATTCAGATCGCCGAGCACCAGGGTCTGTAAAACAATACGCAAAAACAAACCCTCACTCAATGGGTGCGTGGGATAAAAACTCCAAATCTCACGTAGCAAGTATGACTCAAGGTGACTTTTTCTCATCAGAGCAATCAGTCACAGTTGAACAAGCAACTGATGTACGTATCGAACATGTTGCCACAAATGGCGAAACCACTGTTTTAAAAGCAAGCACACCACTTTTAGCAGGTGAAGTAATTGATTCTTCAGTATTAAGTGCTGCAGCTTTACGCGAGTTTCTAGAGCTTGAAATTAACAATGCTAAGCAAGAAGATGTACTTTTATCTGTCCACTTAAAAGCGACCATGATGAAAGTATCTGACCCAATTATTTTCGGTCATGCTGTAACGGTATTTTTCAAAGATGTTTTTGCTAAACACGCAGCACTTTTTGCAGAACTGGGTGTTGATGTCAATAACGGTCTAGGTGACGTGTATAGCAAAATTCAAACATTACCATCACAAAAGCGTGAAGAAATTGAAGCTGATATCGCCGCCGTTTACCAACAACGACCTGCACTTGCTATGGTTGATTCAGATAAAGGCATTACGAATCTTCACGTTCCTAGCGATGTTATCATTGATGCGTCGATGCCTGCTTGTATCCGTTCTTCAGGTCAAATGTGGGGCCCTGACGGCCAATTAAAAGATACTAAAGCAATCATTCCTGACCGTAGCTATGCCGGTGTTTACCAAGCAACCATCGATTTTTGTAAAGAGCATGGTGCATTTGATCCTACAACCATGGGTAGCGTGCCTAATGTTGGTCTAATGGCTCAAAAAGCGGAAGAGTACGGCTCGCACGACAAAACGTTTGAAGTAGCCGCAGCCGGTGAAATTCGCGTAGTTGACACAAACGGTTCTGTATTACTACAACACGCTGTTGACCAAGGTGATATCTGGCGCATGTGTCAAGTTAAAGATGCACCAATTCAAGACTGGGTTAAACTTGCTGTTAACCGCGCACGTTTATCGGATACCCCAGCAGTATTTTGGTTAGATGAAAACCGTGCACATGATGCCCAGTTAATCAAAAAAGTAAATGCATATTTACCGCAGCATGACACCACGGGTTTAGAAATTCATATTCTTTCTCCAATCGATGCAACGAAATTTTCGCTTGACCGTATTAAGCAAGGCTTGGACACTATTTCTGTAACAGGCAACGTATTGCGTGATTACTTAACAGATTTATTCCCTATCCTTGAACTTGGCACCAGCGCGAAAATGCTTTCAATCGTGCCGCTAATGAATGGTGGTGGTTTATTCGAAACAGGCGCAGGTGGTTCAGCGCCTAAGCATGTTCAACAGTTCGAAAAAGAAAACCATTTACGTTGGGATTCTTTAGGTGAATTCTTAGCGTTAGCCGCATCTTTAGAACACCTAAGTGTGACCGCTAACAATGACAAAGCTAAGGTATTAGCCGACACACTAGATGAAGCGACCGCTAAATTCTTGCAAGAGAATAAATCACCTTCACGCCGTGTTAATGAGCTAGATAACCGCGGAAGTCACTTCTATTTGACTCTTTACTGGGCTCAAGCGTTAGCAGCACAAACAACAAATGCTGAACTAGCTGGAATTTTTGCAACGCCTGCAGCTGAGCTTGCAAACAACGAAGCCACTATCGTAAACGAATTAAACTCTGCACAAGGTGTGAGTGTTGATGTAAACGGCTATTACTTCCCAAGCGATGAGCTTGCAAGTAAAGCAATGCGCCCAAGCGCCACCCTTAATACAATTATCAACAATATCTAATTGATAGTTGATTGAAACAATCAGGGCACTTCGGTGCCCTTTTTTATTTATCTCGGTATAATTAGCTTATTAATCGATTTCAGAGTGACCTTATGCCTTCTCACCAAAGTAGACGCCCTCCTGTTTCACGTAAAAAACCCAATCAGAAATTCGTTAAACCACGTCCGGAAGAACAAAAGATCGTACTGTTTAATAAACCATTTGATGTGTTGTGCCAGTTTACCGATCAAGAAGGCCGTCAAACATTAGCTGATTTTGTCTCAATTAAAGATGTATATGCAGCTGGGCGGCTAGATCGTGACAGTGAAGGATTATTGGTGCTGACCAATGACGGGCAACTACAAAATAAGCTGGCTTCCCCTAAACATAAAACTAGTAAAACTTATTGGGTTCAAGTTGAAGGTGTCCCTTCTGAGCAAGCTATCATATCATTGTGTCAAGGTGTCGAGCTTAAAGACGGCATGACCCTGCCCGCAAAAGTCGAAATCATGGCTGAACCTACAATCTGGCCGCGCACGCCCCCTATTCGAGAGCGGCAAAATATTCCTACGACTTGGTTATCAGTGACATTGACTGAAGGAAGAAATCGACAAGTACGACGAATGACGGCACACATTGGTCATCCAACTTTACGTTTAATCCGCTACCGCATTGGCAAATGGACTATCGATGGAATAGAAAATGGCCAATGTAAAGATGTCTCTAAGGTCAAATAATGCATAAACCGAATGTGACTGTCGCCGCTGTTGTTCAATACCAAGATACTTACCTTTTTGTAATAGAAAAAGACAAAGCATCTAACCAACAAGTAATCAATCAACCCGCTGGGCACTTAGAACTCAATGAAACGCTTATCGAAGCCTGCCAAAGAGAACTATTTCAAGAAACTGGTTTGAGTTTGACTCCCGAAAGTTTCATAGGTTCATATCGATATCTCGCCCCGACAGGCACTGACTATTTACGGTTTTGTTTTTATTTTCAGATCGATAGCTTAAGTCAGCCTCTCGCGCCACAGGATAAAGATATCGAACAAGCGCTTTGGCTAACAAAAGATCAACTCAAACACTACTCCTTACGTAGCCCATTAGTCCTGCAATGTATTATCGATGCAGAACAACGACCAAGGATAAGCCTCGATTATATTTGTGGTTAATTAGCATTAAGTTACCATTTAGCCGTCCGCAATTGCGTGCTACAATATGCGCCTTTAAAATCTTTAGTTAGTATCACTATGAGCGACAACAGTAACATCAAAGTCATCGTCGGTATGTCCGGTGGTGTCGATTCTTCCGTTTCAGCCTACTTGTTAATGCAACAGGGGTATCAGGTTGAAGGTCTTTTCATGAAAAACTGGGAAGAAGATGATACTGATGAATACTGTGCGGCTGCCGACGATCTCAAAGACGCGCAAGCCGTGTGTGAAAAATTAGGGATCCCACTCCATACCGTTAATTTCGCGTCTGAATACTGGGATAACGTGTTCGAGTATTTTCTTGAAGAATACAAAGCAGGCCGTACACCAAACCCCGATATTATGTGTAACAAGGAAATTAAATTTAAGGCCTTTTTACAATTTGCAGCTGAAGCCCTCAATGCAGACTTCATTGCAACCGGTCATTATGTTCGTCGAGCCTTACGTGATGATAAATATGTCATGTTGCGTGGTGATGATAATAACAAAGATCAGAGCTATTTCTTATACACGCTCAGTCATGAACATTTAGCCCAAACCCTTTTCCCTGTCGGCGAAATCGAAAAGCCTGAAGTACGTCGTATTGCTGAAGAGCAAAACCTTATCACCCATGATAAAAAAGACAGTACCGGGATCTGCTTTATTGGTGAGCGTAAATTTAAAGATTTCTTACAAAAGTTTTTGCCGGCGCAGCCGGGTAAAATCGAAGATACCGACGGCGAGGTTGTGGGTGAACATGAAGGCCTGATGTACCACACGCTAGGCCAACGAAAAGGTCTATTAATCGGTGGAATGAAAGAAGGCTCTGGAGAGCCTTGGTATGTGGTTGATAAAGATCTCGAACGAAATGTTCTAGTGGTTGGTCAAGGGAAAGATCATCCTCGCCTGTTTGCCAATGGTTTAATGGCCAACCAGCTTCACTGGGTTGATCGCATGGGTCCTAAAACAACTTTACGCTGCACTGTAAAAACACGTTATCGTCAAACAGACGTGCCATGTACCCTACTTGTTGGTGACGATGGCTATGCCCGTGTATTATTTGACCAGCCAGAAAAAGCGGTCACACCCGGACAATCTGCGGTGTTTTATTTAGACGATGTTTGTCTGGGTGGCGGTATTATTGATTCGGTAATAAAATGAGTATTCACAATCAAGTAATGGCACTGGCTGCAATGTGCCAAGTTGCAAAATATGTTCAAAAAGTAGCGCAGTCGGGCCAGCTGAATGACCATGATCTCGACATCATGTTATTAAGTTTAATTCAAACAGATCCAGACAGCCCTGAAGAAATTTATGGTGCTCATGCTAATTTACGTGAAGGATACCGCCTTGTTGTTCAACAACTAGAAAGTGGCGCTGAAAAAGATATTGAAATGGTCAAGTATGTCGGGGGATTGATTCAACTAGAACGTGCACTCAATGCTAAACCACAAAATATGGCCTTACTAGGTAACCGCCTTGATGACATTAAACGACGTTTGAACCATTTTGATATCCATGATGAAACAATCATTGCGAGTTTTGCCGATATCTACGCCGAAGTAGTCAGTCCCCTTGGCCAACGGATCCAAGTTTTTGGCAAACCAACGTTACTTTCACATAAGCCTGTTCAAAACAAAATTCGAGCCTTATTACTTGCCGGGATCCGTGCTGCGGTTCTTTGGCGTCAAATGGGTGGCAAACGTCGCCACTTCTTTTTGGCAAAAGGTAAAATTGTTACAACTGCAAAATCAATGTATTAACTTAAGATCTTACATTATTATTAGGAGCTATTATGGAGCTTTCAGCGTTAACCGCTATCTCCCCTGTTGACGGTCGTTACGGCAGCAAGACATCAGAACTTCGCAGCATTTTCAGCGAATTTGGTTTGATCAAATACCGTGTTACGGTTGAAGTTCGTTGGTTACAAGCACTGTCTCGTGCTGAAGCCATTGCTGAAGTCCCTGCTTTTAGCGATGAAGCCAATGCAATTTTAGATGCCATCGTCACTGACTTTTCTGAAGCCGATGCGGCGCGTGTTAAGGAAATCGAACGCACCACTAATCACGATGTTAAAGCGGTTGAATACCTTCTAAAAGAAAAAGTAGCCGATAATACAGAGCTTCATGCTGTAAACGAATTTATTCATTTCGCATGTACGTCTGAAGATATTAATAACTTATCTCACGCACTCATGTTATCTGAAGCCCGTAGTACGGTCTTATTGCCTTACTGCGATCAGCTATTAGATGCAATTAAAGGCCTTGCTAACGAATACCAAGCTATCCCAATGATGACTCGAACTCACGGTCAGCCAGCTTCACCTTCAACTATGGGTAAAGAAATGGCTAACGTGTACGCGCGTTTAAAACGTCAACGTGACCAAATTGCCAATATCGAAATGTTAGGTAAAGCAAATGGCGCAGTCGGTAACTATAACGCCCACTTAAGTGCATATCCAAATTATGATTGGCATGCACATGCTGAAGCCTTTATCACTGGTCTAGGAATTACATTCAACCCGTTTACAACACAAATTGAACCGCATGATTACATTGCGGAGTTATTTGATGCTGTTGCACGCTTCAATACAATCTTAATCGATTTTGACCGTGATGTTTGGGGATATATTGCACTCGGTCACTTTAAGCAAAAAACTGTCGCTGGTGAAATTGGTTCATCAACGATGCCGCATAAAGTGAACCCGATTGATTTCGAAAACTCAGAAGGTAACTTAGGATTAGCCAACGCTATATTTGGTCATTTAGCACAAAAATTACCAATTTCTCGCTGGCAACGTGACCTTACAGACTCAACGGTATTACGTAATTTAGGTGTCGGTATGGGTTATGCGGTTATCGCTTATCAATCAACACTTAAAGGGATCAGCAAGTTAGAAGTGAATGAAGCGAAGTTACTTGAAGAATTGGATCAGAACTGGGAATTACTCGCAGAGCCAATTCAAACAGTGATGCGTAAATATGGCATTGAAAAGCCATACGAAAAGCTGAAAGAACTGACGCGCGGTAAACGTGTTAATCAACAAATCATGGCTGACTTTATTGATGGTCTTGAGCTCCCAGAAGAAGCAAAAGTCGAGATGAAAAAATTAACGCCTGCTAACTACATTGGCCGTGCTATTGAGTTAACGAATACTCTATAATAGCGCCAAAGGCACTGTTTAATAAAAGCGAAAGGTCTGCCTTTCGCTTTTTTTTTCCCAACAATGTGGATATCCGTAATATGTATGAATTAACCATCAATGGTTTAACCAAGCAACAATTTCTTGACCAATACTGGCAAAAAAAACCGCTATTGATTAAAAAAGGATTCAATAACTTTGTTGATCCACTCAGTGCAGAAGAACTCGCCGGTTTAGCTGTTGAAGAGTGCGTTGAATCGCGAATTGTCACCAACCATCAAAACCAGTGGCACGCTCATCATGGACCCTTTGAAGACTTTTCGCTCTTAACAGATAGCCATGCCACTTTACTGGTTCAAGCAGTTGATCATTGGCACCCAGAGGCCGCTGAGCTATTAGCCCCTTTTCGCTTTATCCCTAATTGGCGAATCGATGACTTAATGATTTCATATTCCACGCCTAGGGGAGGAGTTGGCCCACATCTCGATCAATATGATGTATTTATTATTCAAGGCGAAGGCAAGCGCCATTGGCGAGTCGGCGTAGCCGAGCAAACTCTCGATGAAGTGATCCCCTGTAAAGATTTACTGCAAATCACCCAATTTGATGCGGTCATTGATACAGTTTTAGAACCTGGTGATATTTTGTATATCCCGCCAGGCTGTCCGCATGAAGGCTATGCAACAGAAAACGCTCTTAACTATTCAGTCGGCTTTCGTGCTCCCAATCAAGTTGATATGCTTTCATCATTCAGTGATTATTTAATCGATAATGAGCTTGGGAAAGAGCGCTACAGCGATCCCGATTTATCAATGCCTTCATCAATTGGTGAAGTAACTCACTCTGAATTTTTACGTATTCAAGCATTACTACTCAATCAAATTCAACAAACAGAACATTTACAAACCTGGCTGGGTCAATTTTTGTCATCTGCCAAACACGAAATGGATTTAGTCGCGCTTGATGAGCCTTATACTATTGATGAGGTCAAAGAGCTGTATCATTCTGATGATATTACTCTACATCGCATCGGTGGTTTGCGCGCGATTTATCAGCTACAACCTGATAGCCTCTTATTAAGCATTAACGGTACTAATTATAATTTACCATTAAATCAGTTGGATGATGCAAAATTGTTAACGGATTGCACCACCATCACATCCGACCAGTTAAAAAGTTCAATAAACAAGCAAGTTTTCATGCAAACCTTAACTACACTTATTAATGAAGGCTACTGGTATATCGAGTAAATAAGGGGTGTATATGTCTTACCACGTTCATCAAGTTAACTGGCTTAATTGCCAAAAAGAACTCAAGGAGATACGTGAGAAAGTATTTGTTTACGAATATCATATCCCTAAAAATGTCGAGTTTGACACCCTGGATAATCTGGCAAGACATATTATTTTAAAAAATGAGCATGAAGCGGTCATTGCCACAGGCCGCTTAAGTGATGATGGACTAATGAGTCGAGTTGCAGTGCTAGCAACGCACAGAAATCAACAAGTATATAGAATAGTTTTTAGCTTTTTAGTCGAATTAGCTAAAAAGCAAGGGATTGAAAAGGTGTCATTTAACTGTATTTTGCAAGAAACCGATAAATTTTTAAATGCTGGGTTTGAAGCACAAGGCCATGTATTTATGGAGGCCGGGATCCCAAGACTACGCTTGAGTTGTCCCGTTTCCACCTTTAATCCCGAGCCTTTTACGCTGGTTCATTAGTCCAAAGTTCATCTTTTTCGAAAAACTCATATAAACCGTGAGCTCGATTAACCAATAGGTTTGCAAAGTCGAGTTGCGTTTGTTCTTTTATGCCACTTTGGACAATCTCATCTGCTTTAAGTTGCCATTGAAAAGAAAAGTGACGAATTGCATCACGCGCTGTTGCAGCAGCTGTTGCTTCAACATGATCTGTCGGTAAACGACCAGAAATGACCCAATACGATTTACCATTTTGCGATTTAATTTTCCACACAGCAAAAAATGGTGCTAAATAACGGCTCTCTTTATCAAACACTGACTGAGGAATGATCCCTTTAGACGCTAAGTGTTTTTGCGAGTTTTCGAATGTGTCACGTTGCCATTGTGCAATTTGCTGCTCTGTCGGCTGAGTTGCGGTATTTGTTTGTTCCATTATTACTTCTCCGAATGGTTTGCACTTACTCTATGATGTTATCATGCTGTTATCAAGTATTTAGCCCGAAACTCAATCTGAAAACTGCCAAACGTTTAAAACTCCAGCAATTCAAACTAAAAATGGCTGTTGCCCTGCTTTATAAAGCGCAGTTCAGCAGGTGTTGATTTCCTGTCAAGTGCCTTGTTTCGATGAGGGTAACGTTGAAATTGCACAAGTAGCTCTCGATGAGCAAGCTCAAATGGTTCTTGTGCTGTACCACGAAACAAGCGCATAGCGATGTCATGAATACGCAAACTTTCACTGTGCATAAATGGCAGATACATAAATGTGCGTTCTGTAGCTGTTAAAACGGTATCAAATCCTTTTTCGATTGCAAATTGACTTAATGTCAATGCCTGAGGATCACTGGCAAACGCTAACGCTTTATCACGAAACATATTGCGGCTAAACTGATCCAATATAATAATTTCGCATAAACTACCCTGAGCATTATCGCGCCAATGACTCAGCTCACCGTTGACAGCAGCTTGATGATACGCATAAAAACGCTCAGTGATTAATTGATCAAATTCTACCGACTTTTTAAACCAATCTGATGGCTGACACTCTTCAAACCAAAAATTATAAATAACGTTAAAATCCATCATTTCTCTCCTTATTGACCCAGGACTTTTGCAGGATCGATTCTGCTAGCCTGCCAAGCAGGATAAAATGTCGCGATGCAGGTCATCGTCATCGTCACTGCCAAAATCAGCAACACATCACTGATGACAAGTTTAGAAGGTAGAAATTCGACAAAATACGCACCGGCTAACACATTTGTACCACTTAGCTGATTCCACCATAAAAATAGGTCAGGGATCCAAATCGCTAAAATCACGCCGATCAAAGTGCCAAAGCCCATTCCTATCAATGCTTGTGATAAGCCTTGGTAAATAAACGTGCTAATAATCACCCTATCGCTGGCTCCCATTGTTTTTAGAATCGCGATATTCGCCTGTTTTTCTTTCACTTCCATCACTAAAGTCGAAACTATATTAAAACTCGCTACTGCAATAATTAAAAATACCACTAAATAAATAATGGTCCGGACCATTTGTATATCCTGATACAAATTTCCTTGACTTCTAAACCACGTATTTACATACACATAATCAGTTAATTTCGCCCCAGCAGACATAGCAATTTTATTTGCCGAAAAAACATCGGTGACCGCTAATCGCAAGCCACTAACTTGATCATTGGTATAACCCAATATTTTTTGAGCTTGCGCTAGACTGATCAGTGCACTGCTTTGGTCAACAGGTCCACCCATTTCTATCAGTCCGACTACCTTCAAGCGTTGTTTTTTAGCTGCCGATAAGCTGTTATCTTTAGTCAAGTCAGGCAACAACAAAGTAACCATCTCCCCGATTTCGACACCAAGTTGTTTTGCAACTTGCTTTCCTAAAATCACCTCACCGTCAGCCAATTCACTTAACTTAATTGCGTTAATATAATCTGCAATCTTCGATACTTGGTTCTCATATTCTGCTGAAATGGCACGGATTTCGACCGCTTTTAACTGTGTTTTAAATTGAGCCATTCCATTGAGTTTTATAACAGGCGCAGCCGCACTGACTCCCGGTTGCGCTTGTAATAATGCGATCTTTTGCGGCCAATTCCTGATCGCTTGATCGGGCGCATCATATTCGACATGCGGGATAACCGACAGTAACCGCTCTTCCAGCTGTTGCTGAAAACCATTAAACACCGATAACGCGACTATCAATACCGTGATCCCGAGTGCAATTCCCGTACTTGATGCTTTACCGATAAAACCAATAAAACCATTCGCATGTTTTGCTTGCCTAAAACGACGACTTAAAAAATAGCTGAGTCTCACGCTGACCTCGCCTGCGAATGATACTTTAACCTGCCTTCATCCAAGTACGCGCTTTTACTCAATTTTGCCGCTAATTCCAAATCATGTGTGACAACGATAAAACTGGTTTTAAGCGTCTGATTTAATTCACTAATTAATTGATAGATATTGAGCGCATTGTGTTTATCGAGATTTCCTGTTGGCTCATCTGCAAGGACTAAAGCGGGTTCATTCACTAAGGCACGAGCAATCGCTACTCGCTGGCGCTCGCCACCGGACAACTCAGAAGGCTTATGATGTAATCGGTGACTTAACCCAACTTTTTCTAGCATATCAGATGCTTTCTCATGTGCTTGTTTAGCCTTCATCCCTGCAATTAATAGTGGCATTGCTGTATTTTCTAATGCAGTAAACTCCATTAACAGATGATGGAATTGGTAAATAAATCCTAAATGTTGATTGCGAAACTGGGCTTGTTCTTTACGAGACAGCGCGCGAATATCTTGTTCTAAAATCGTCATTTTGCCACTGGACGCCTGATCAAGCGTTCCCAAAATATGAAGCAGCGTACTTTTCCCCGAGCCAGAGCTCCCCACTATCGCTAATGTTTCACCTTGCTCTAGTTGCAAATCCACCCCATTGAGTACACCTGTACTGAGCTTACCATCTTGATAGACTTTGCTTATTTGCTGGCAATTGACAACTAACTTATTCATATCTTAATACCTCTGCCGGCCTAATTGCGGCGGCTTTTGCTGCGGGATATAACGTAGCGAGAAAACTCATCGCGATACTACTGCTAATAATGAGTGTTAACTGGACCGGTTCAAACAATACTGGTAACGCTGCACCGCCTAAAAAGTGTAAGCCTACGGCGGACAAAATTTCATTAATATTGGCTGCAAATAACAAACCTAAACTTGCCCCAATAAATGTACCAAGTACACCATTATATAAACCTTGCACAATAAACACTTGTTGAATTTTCGCCGGAGCTAACCCTAATGTTTGTAAAATAGCCACTTCAGATTGCTTTTCACCCACCATCATTATCAGTGCAGAAACGATATTAAATACCGCGACCAGGACAATTAGGCCCAATAGCAGAGACATAATCCGTTTTTCCATCGCAACTGCACTAAATAACGTGCCTTGTGTTGCCCGCCAGTCACGGGTCTTAAACTGGCTAAATTTCGCCTGATAATCATTTAATACATCATCAATTAAAAATGCATCATCAAGTTCAAAAGCTATTTCAGGTACTTGAGTCGGCGATGTTTTGAGTAAGCGAGATACAAACTCACCACGAGTAAATGCCAACGCAGTATCCACTTCCGAGCCAGTCGAAAATGTTGCGACTAATGTAAAAAGTCGTTGACTAGGTACGCGCCCTACTGGCGTAAAGCTCGATGCTGCAGGCACAATCACGCGCACTTGATCTCCGACTCGCAGATTTAATTTATTAGCCAAATATTGACTCATAGCAATGCTATACCGAGACGAAAACAAGCGTTGCCACTGCCCTTGAGTCATTTTTTCTTGAAGTGCCGCAAACTGCTCAGTCAAAAATACACCTTGTAATAAAATTGGCCTTATTTCAGCACTCGTTTGCAATAGCGCCTCAGCTTTTACATACGGTGTTACGTGATTAATTCGCGGATCGGTCTTAAAACCTTGAGAGAATAACTCTACATCTTCTAATGTATGGTTTTGATTTTCTAAACTAATATGAGGAATATAACCCAACATACTTTTTTTTAGTTTATCTTCAAAACCATTCATTACAGATACAACGGTGATTAATGCAATCAGACCCAGTGTGATACCCGTTATTGAAAAAAAAGAAATAAACGAAATAAATGCATTGCCTTTGGCTGCGCGACTATAACGAAGCCCTATAAACAAACTAACAGGTTGGTACATCAATAAGTTCCACATGACACTTTGCCAATAAATGTAATGGGATTCTAACATTAAAATCGTTCGTGTCTCTGTGAGTGGGCAACATATTTATGTAAATATTTGTTAGAGTTAAGGCTGCTAGCACTTCGACGCCAAGCCCCTACAACGCCTTTTTTGAACAGCTCTGATCAGTTAAAAAAAACGGCCTTATTAACGCCGAAGGCTACCATCACACAGATAGGGTGTTAAAATGCGCCAGATTTTTCTTTCGAGGTTTTAACATTGTCTTTTCAACGCTTTGCTCATATGAATGTTAAAGGTGATTTATTCGGTGGGGTAACCACTGCAATAATATCACTTCCTTTAGCCCTCGCATTTGGTGTCGCATCAGGTGCAGGTGCCGAAGCAGGCATATGGGGTGCCATCTTAGTTGGCTTATTTGCCGCTTTGTTTGGTGGCTCAACCTCGTTGATTTCAGAACCGACCGGCCCAATGACTGTGATTATGACAGCGGTTTTAACCACTATGGTCGCAAAATACCCTGAGCAAGGCGCAGCGATTGCTTTCACTGTTGTTATGATGGCCGGTGCATTTCAAATGCTACTTGGGGCATTAAAGCTCGGTAAATATGTCACCCTTATGCCCTATAGTGTAATTTCAGGGTTTATGTCAGGCATCGGCGTAATATTAATTATTCTTCAATTGGCACCATTATTGGGCCATGCAGCCCCAAATGGGGGTGTAATAGGCACGATTTCACACCTTCCAGAACTGATTTTTGATTTACATTTTTCTGAATTATTTTTAGGGGCACTCACCTTAGGAATATTATTTTATTTACCAGAAAAGTACCGCCGAATTGCCCCGCCCCAACTTGTTGCTCTTGTTGCTGTTACACTCATTTCAATTATTTTATTTGATCAAGACAGTATCCGCCGAATTGGTGAAATACCAAGTAGTTTACCTGCCTTAGTCCTGCCGACCTTCTCGTGGGATCTGCTAACCAGCATGTTAATCGACGCGCTTGTTTTAGGTACATTAGGGTGCATAGACACATTATTAACTGCCGTAATTGCCGACAGTTTGACACGCACAGAACATGATTCAAATAAAGAGCTAATTGGCCAAGGCGCTGCGAATATGATTTCAGGTTTGTTTGGCGCGTTACCGGGTGCTGGAGCAACAATGGGGACGGTTGTAAATATTCAAGTCGGTGCTCGATCTCCGCTTTCTGGTATAATTCGTGCCCTTATTTTAATGCTCGTTGTCTTTGTTGCTGGGAGTTTAACCCAGCCAATCCCGATGGCTGCGCTAGCTGGCATCGCAGTATATGTTGGCTTTAATATTCTTGACTGGAGCTTTTTACACCGCGCCCACAAAGTCAGTATGCAGCAAACTTTCATCATGTATGGGGTGATGTTTCTGACGGTCTTTATCGATTTAATCGTGGCGGTTGGTTTAGGGGTGTTTATTTCTAATATTTTAGTGATTGAACGTTTAAGTCGTGAGCAGGCTAAAAATGTCCGTGCGATCAGTGATGCTGACGATGATGATGTGCCTTTAACTAAACAAGAGCGACGTTTACTTGACCAAGCAAACGGACAAGTGCTGTTTTTCTATTTATCTGGACCAATGATTTTCAGTGTATCAAAAGCGATATCACGGCAACATACCTCTGTCAGCCAATACCAAGTAATGATTCTAGATTTAAGCGATGTCCCGATGATTGACGTTACCGTCGGGTTAGCGCTGGAAAATGCGATAAAAGATGCCATTGATGCGCATTGCGAGGTTATTATTTATTCGCCCAATACCGATGCAAACGATAAATTAGACCGACTTGGAATCAACCAGTTGATCCCTGAAAACCAATTTGCTCATGATCGTGTTTCAGCCCTAAATCATGCGTTAGCCATTATTGAAACTCATAATGACGCAGCAGTGAGCAATGAAAAATCACCAGAAAAACCCGATTAGCAGCCGTATTTAGTACTTGCTTAATCGGCTATTACCACGTTAATGTGGCGTCAATTAATGATTACGAGTGAACCTATATGAAGGTGTTCTGTCTGTGCTTAATTTTATTTTCAACCCTTTGCTCAAGTCAGACGGTCACTTTTGTTGCTGAAGAACTCCCTACATTTCATTACTTTAATCAGCAGAACCAACCTGAGGGTGCATTAGTTGATGTCGTACATGCGTTAGCACAGCATACAGACTTAACTGTCAATATCGAACTCATGCCCTTTGCTCGGGCTTACCACCAAACTCAAATTGAGCCCAGTACGTTGTTGTTTTCGTTATTGCGTACGCCAAGCCGAGAAAAGCAATTTAAGTGGCTCGGTCAAACGTATCAAACCACCGCTTATTTAGTCGGCTTAAAAACCAAACCAAATAATCTTAGCTCGCTTGAACAGGCAAAGAAGCAGACTGTTGGTACCATCCGTGGTTATTACAGTGAAACCTTTCTAAAACTTCAAGGCTTTACAGAAGAACAAAACTTAGTTTTAAGCGTTAATTTTGACCAAATGTGGCATTTATTGTTTAAAGATCGAATTGATTATGTGTTAACAAATACAATTGCACTTGAGCGCGAACTCACCAGCGCTAATTTGCCTCCGGACGCTGTCGAACAAAAGCTAGCAATTAAAGACTTTCCACATGATCTCTACATTGCGAGTCATATAAAAATCAATGCTGATGTTGAACAACAAATTATTAAAGGGCTTGCTGAAATTAAGAAAAATGGTGAATACCAGCGTATTTTATCACGTTGGGGATTAGCACAGCCGACATTCACAACAGCACCATAAACGGGTGTGATGAACACATATTAATGATTGTTTGACTCATATTGTTCATAATTAATGCGTTTGTTCCTCTTCCCTCGCTTTTTTGTGCTGTTTTATCGAGAATGATTTTGATTTTTTGCTAATGAAGGTAGTATTTAAGCCCAAACACAGTAAATGGATTAAAACATGGATAAAACAAACAATTTAAAGCCAAGTTTGATCAATCGATTTTTAAACTCGATTGAACGTTTGGGTAACACTTTGCCAGATCCGGCAATGATTTTTTTAATGGCGATGCTACTCATTTGGGTTTTGTCAGCGTTATTTTCAAATACACAGTTTGATGCGATTGATCCACGTACTGGCGCTCCAATCGTTATTCATAATTTACTCAGTGGTGATGCCCTAGCTGGTTTTTTGGCCTCATTAGTTAAAACCTTTACAACGTTTGCTCCATTAGGTGTGGTATTAGTTGCAATGTTAGGTGTCGGTGTTGCAGAGCATTCAGGCTTTATCAACACTGGCTTAAAATTGATGTTAAAACGGACGCCTAAATTTTTACTGACGCCTTCTATCATTTTAATTGCTATTGTCAGCCACACCGCAACAGATGCTGGTTATGTATTAGTCATTCCATTGGCGGGCGTTATTTTCTATGCCATGGGTCGTCACCCATTAGCAGGGATCGCAGCGGCTTTTGCAGGTGTCAGTGGCGGGTTTGGTGCAAACTTTATCCCTTCCGGTATTGACCCGTTATTGCAAAGCTTTACGCAAAGTGCAGCCCGTATTATTGATCCTGAAATCGTTGTTAATCCATTAAACAACTGGTTTTTTGCCTCTGCCTCAAGTTTATTTATTGTTTTATTAGGCTGGTATATTACCGATAAAATTATCGAACCTCGCCTAGCAAATACTAAAGTGGATGGCGACACAAATGAATTACCGTCTTTTGATGAGGCGACACCGAAAGAGAAAAAAGGCTTTGTGATTGCTTCATCAGTGATGCTTGCGGGTGTGGCGTTGCTAGCATATACCTCATCGTTACCTGATTCACCACTGCGTAGCCCATCAGGTTCGCTCACCGAATTCACAGCCCCGCTAATGCAATCTATTGTACCGCTTATCTTCCTGCTTTTTTGGATTCCAGGTGCAGTATACGGGTTTGTAACAGGGGCATTCACATCAAGTAAGGACATGATTGATGCGATGAGTAAATCTATGTCGTCGATGGCTTACTATATTGTTATGGCTTTTTTCTGTGCATTGTTTATTGCGGCTTTTTCTAGTTCAAATCTTGGTGCATTAATGGCGATTGAAGGTGCAGAAGTCTTAAAAGCCCTTGCGCTGCCAAGCACAGTGACAATTGTCGGAATTATTTTCTTAACAGCTTTTGTTAACCTTTTTGTCGGTTCAAGCTCGGCAAAGTGGGCATTACTGGGCCCCATTTTCGTCCCTATGTTAATGCAATTAGGCATTTCACCTGATCTTTCTCAAGCAGCCTACCGAGTAGGTGATTCAAGTTCAAACATCATTACACCGCTGATGCCTTACTTCCCCTTAGTCGTGGTGTATTGCCAGAAATACGTTAAGGATACAGGGATTGGTACGCTTATCGCATTAATGTTGCCTTTCTCAATTGCATTTTTAATTGGTTGGACGTGTTTCTTATTAGCTTATTGGGCGATTGGCGCTCCCCTTGGCTTACAAGCAAGCTACACCTATTAACTAAAATTAACCATCAAACGGGCTGCCTTTTTAGGCAGCCTCTTTATTTGTGATAAAACATTTTTCTTTTTTATCATTAAACTAGCGCTCAATTTCGTCTTCCATATTTACATTGTGTTACAGACACCTCTTGCTTCTCAAGCCCTTTAACGATACCGTTTCATCAGTTCAATATTTAGGATCATCTGGATGCCGTTTTTTATCCGCCTGATCAGTGTTATTTTGTGTCTCAATCTGATTGCTTCAGTCCACGCACACCAGACTGCTTTCACGCGTTTTGAATCTGTCTGTGATTTAACAACCTCAGATTGTTTGGTCGAATTGCAAGGCGCATTAGATTCATTAGAACCATATAGCCCCAAATGGTTTGACACAAAACTCGCAATGTTAGAGTTATTGTTTCAATTACATCAATACGACGCCCTCTACAGATACGCCACGGCTTTAGTCACCGAGCCCGCACTACCGAAGACATTTTTAACCCAAGTCGAAATTTATTTGGCTAAGTGCCTGTATCACATGGGTAAGTCCGTAGAGGCTACAAATATTCTTAATCACGCAATTGTGCAACTTGAAAGCCTTAATAATACGTTACCCGATCCGACACGTTTAATTGATATTGCAAATTTATTGCATGTAAATGGGGATCCTCAGCGGGCTTTTCGTATTTTAGTACGTTTAGAAAGCCAACTTGGTAAACGCTATCAGCCCTTGTTTAACCGAGAGTTATATGCAAATTTAGCTCAAGCTGTAACGAAGTTAAGCGACAAAGAGCTCGCGATTGACTATTACACGCAAGCCTTATATTGGTCAAAATTAGTGGGGGATAAGCAACAAGTGGCCGTTATTCAGGCCAATATTGGCATGATGTATCTTCAATTACAAAATTACCAGCCTGCAGCGGAGGCCTTTACGATTGCAGTCACTATTGCGACGGATGCTCAAGACCTCCCGAATAAAGCTGTCTACCAGTTACGCTTAGTCGAATCTCTGCTGGCACTTTCTGAGCTTGACCAGGCTCAGTCACAGTTTTCATTAATCACGGTCGCTCACCTGCCTACTTTCAGACAGGATTTGTACCAAAGCCTAAAGCAAAAAATTGCCAAGCCATTACGATAAAAATTAGTCCTCTTTTGTACCAAAAATTTTGTCGCCTGCGTCACCAAGACCCGGAATGATATAGCCTTGTTCATTCAAATGGCTATCAATGGCCGCACAATAAATACTGACATCAGGATGAGCTTGTTCCATTGCAGCCAAGCCTTCTGGCGCAGCGACCAATACCAACGCTTTAATATCAGTGCACCCAGCCTCTTTCAAAAGCGCAACAGTCGCAATCATTGAGCCCGCCGTTGCTAACATCGGATCAATAATCAGTGCGGTACGATGGGCCATATCGGACACAAGACGGTCAAAATAAGGCACGGGTTCTAACGTCTGTTCATTACGGTATAGTCCTACCACACTAATTTTGGCTGCCGGGATCATCGATAATACGCCATCTAGCATGCCGACTCCTGCTCGAAGGATAGGTACCACCGTCAGTTTTTTACCCGCTATTCGCTGACCTGACATTTCTGCATTCCAGCCAGTGAAAGAGTAACGTTCCAAAGGCAGTGATTGAGTCGCTTCATAAGTAAGCAAGGCCGCCACTTCATTACTGAGCTGTCGAAATTCACGTGAACTCAGTTTTGCTTGGCGTAATAAGGCCATCTTATGCTGAACCAATGGGTGGTCAATGGCTTTAATGGTCATAATTTTCCTTCAAAATGTATTAGCGCGGTGATAATAAACCCAGCACCAGTAATGTTTGCGCTAAATAATAGCTACTGAGGACAATACTATGGCTGATTGGCCATGATTTTACAAAACGCGAAAATCCCAGCACCGAATCTGAAAATAAGAAGTACAAGGCCCCTATCAAACATAGATATTGTGATGAAGAATGACTTCCTGATAATGCGAAGCTTCCCGCACAGAGCACCATTAATTGAAGCACTAATCCATAGGCGACAACCGGCAACTGTAATTGGCCAGCCTTAGGTAAAATTACATATAAATAACCTGAACCCACCAGCATTAAACCAATAAGTAGCCCTAAATGAATTGTCAGTGGCGCAGCATACAAAAATGCGCTGATATACAGCATGTGCGCAATAAAAAAGCTCACTAATCCTGCCAGAAACCGATCGGACCGCAACATTAAAAAGATATCGCCTAACAGGCTAAAGACCAAGGCAAAGATCACCAAAGCTGTAAACGTGTCAAACGCTGGCCAAGTTAAATATTGAGCCAAAAAAATAATGCTCAAGGTTGTTGCAGGTTTAAGCAGGTATGCGGCCTGCCAGACTCGAAAGTAATCGGCGATAATATGGGCCACTGCAAGCGCGGCAATAATATAAAGTAATGTGGTCATCGTCACTGTTAAATTTTACAAAAAACCATCATATCAAACTTTTTTGCTGACCCAATAAAAAAGCGACCTACTCGGTCGCTTTAATGTCTTAAATCGTTAGCTTAAAAGCGATACGAAACAGAGCTGTAATAGAAACGACCAATATTATCATAACTGGCACTGCCCGCTCCCGTACCTGTTGTAACACCAGGCAAATCACGATCAAAAATATTATCTACCCCGACAGAGACACTTAGCCCAGAATCAAATGCATAGGCAATGCTCATATCTGACACTAAGTAACTGCCATAGTACATGATGTCTGATGGGTCAGGGTTCGTAATCAAGTCTTGCTGGTTATATAAATCCACATCACTTAAATATCGGGTTTTCCAATTAGCTGTCCATTCATCTTGTTGATATTCAACACTGAAATTTTGTTGCCACTTAGCTTCACCGACGGTTCCTGCATTTTCTTCAAAATCATTGGGATTGTCTTGGAAGGAATAAGTCTTGCGCGATTTTAAATACGTCCCTACTAGCTTGGTTTTAAAATTACCTGCCAGAGCTTCGAAATCATACCCTATCTCAAAATCGATTCCGGTTGCATTTTGTGCCGCCACATTTTGACTAATTGAGGTAATCAATTTCAATTCATGATCCGCAGGATCACGTGCTATTAATTTACAAAATTGATTGTCAATGCCCGTTGACGAATCAACACAGCGATCTAGAATGTTTTGAGCTGATACGCTTGAAATTGCATCATCAATCTCAATCGACCAGTAATCCACAGTCATCACCAAACCATCGATAATTTCAGGCTCGTACACGAAACCAAAAGTGAAGCTCGTTGACTCTTCAGGCTTCAAATCTGGGTTGCCTCCACTTAAACCTTCAATACTCGATGCCGTTGCTGTCGGATCAAAGTCAGCGGGGATCCCAAGTGCCGCACAATTTTGTACTCTAATAGCTGATTGCGCATATTCAACACTACACGGATCGTTTACACGGAAATACGTTTGATTTTGCGGGCCAAATAATTCGCCTATATTCGGTGCGCGTAATGCAATTGAATACGTGCTGCGTACCCGCACTTCATCATCAATCGTCCAATCTAAACCTGTTTTCCAACTGGTTGCATCCCCGATAGAGCTATAATCCGCATAGCGAATAGCGAAGTCAAAAATTAGATCTTGAATTAAGAACTGATCAACAATCAGCGGGACGGTAAACTCTGCAAAAATTTCTTTGACATTAAACTCGCCGTGCTCCTCTTGTAATGAGTTCAAAAACGTTGCACCTGTGGCAGCAAACGCATCAGGGACACTATCGCTTTGTTCTTTACGATACTCAACCCCAGCCGCAAAACCCACAACACCTGCAGGCAAATCGAATAAGGCGCTATTAGACACGCTGGCATTAAACACTTGTTGTGTAATGGTTGACTCAGAGACTGAGGTTGTATTAAACCACTGCTTTGCTTGCTCATTGACGGCACCGTAACCGAAAATACTGGTTGGTACGCAACCCGCTGCCCGTGCTTGTTCGTCACGACACACAGCCTCACCATCGACTAAAATGGCATCAATACTTTGTGCAAAGTTTTTACGAATTAAATTATTATAATTTGTTTGCTCAAGCGTGGTCTCACCATGAACAAAATACGTGTCAAACCCCCAATCATCATTTAAATAGCCGTCAAAACCTGTGACAAAACGAACTGTCTCACGTTCGTTCTTTTCTAAGCGACGGCCTGCATCTTTATTGAAACGGTGAATATAAATCGCGTCTTGCTGAGTCTGTTGCATCAGCGTACGTAAACTATCATCAATGTAGGCATTATCAGCTGTGATAGTCAACGCAGACCCATATTCAAAAAATGAAGGCTGCCCTTCGCTGTTCGCTTGGCTATTAACATATTTTGCATCGGCATAAAATTGTACATCGTCGTTAATGTCATAGTTTGTTTTGAAACTAATGTTATAACGGTCAAAATCGGGCTGTAGATCGTTGTATTCTTTTAAATTTAAGAGCTCACAGTTTGTACAACGCCCCCATTCTCCGTAGGTCGTGCCTAACTCTTGTGGACGAACTGAACCATCGGGATTGAAAATATACCAATTAATGCCATCTTCTTGTGATAAGTAAAAATTCCCTGCTATTGAGCTATCGTACCACCCTGTATTTGCGACAGTGATACGATCAGGGATACCGTCGTGAATTGTTTGACCATTTTCGTCTTTATAATCCCCATCGGCAGGGTTTCTAACTGCCATGTAAGGCGTACGAGTCAGATCGCGCTCTGTTGCATTCAGTGCATTTTGGCTTGATAATTCAAACGCTATCGCCGCATTACCGCGCCCTTCGGCATAATCTGCACCATACGAGAAGCTCAGTTTATTATTCTTGTATGGATTGTCTTCTGCTTTGCCTGCGGTCAGGCTGATATCTAAACCTGTGATATCTTTTTTCAGCCTGAAGTTCACCACACCTGTGACAGCATCAGCACCGTACACAGCAGAAGCCCCACCGGTAATAATTTCGACCGAATCAACCCATGCCGTTGGAATCGTATTGGTATCAACCGATGCGGAACCTGCGCTACTCGATACATGGCGTTTGCCATCTACTAATACGAGCGTTCGGTTCGCGCCCATGCCACGAAGGTCCAGTAAATTAAGCCCAGCAGTGCCGATATAATTGCCTGAGTTAGCCAAAGAATAGGTATTGGCGAGTGAAGGCAGTTCGTTGAGAGCCTCACCGATATTCATTGCACCTGTAGCTAGTAGTTCTTTACCACTAATTGAAGTCACGGGTGATGGCGCTATCGCACCTTCGCGAAGAATTCGTGAACCCGTAACTTGAACGCGTTCAATACCGGCTTCTGATTCAGCTGCGATGACAGGTGAGCTAAACGTTGAAAGAATAGCACTTGAAGTTAAACCTAAAGTGATCGCGCGCGCGAGTAAATTTACTTGTAACATATGACCTCATAAAAATTACAATAGTTAACAAATATTTATTAAAGCGTTAAGCATTTAACTTATTAAATATCAGTTAGATAGTGTTTAAATGTTTCATAGTGAGGTTACATTAAAATTCATTTTTACTAGATATAAATGCAGATTTTTATGATTATTTTGCACCTAAGTGATGACAAAACAACCAAACAGCGCAATAAACAATCGTGGCGAACTTTATTTTTAGCTGATAGAACTGCAATATGGATTTGCTAAAGTCGCAACACCGAATGATAGGATTAAGCCGCTACATGATTAACTTATTAACAAGTAGACACAGTAAAGAGCTTATGATGCTTAAAATAGCCGCAAAAATCACAGCTATTGACATCATTTAAAAAAGAGTAAGCGATCCCCCGGACTCAAAAACAGCCTATTTATTAACAATAATTCCCAAAGTAATACTTGTTATAAACTCAGTTATGCCTGCAAACCTGCAGTAAATAACTGGCATGTTTGTGTGATAAATTGCTCTAACTCATCATCAGGTAAGGCCGGTTGCCAGCGTATTGCTTGCTCCCAAAAAGTTAACTTTTTAATTCCACCAAAAAATAACGCGGAGATAAAACGAGGTTCATACAGCCCTAATGCCCCAGCTTCTTTCGCTTGGATAAACCATACTTGTAAGCCTGCTTCACAATTTTTAAATTGCTCGTCTAATTTTTTTGCTCGACTATGACTACGCATGGATTCGATAATCACTATTTTAGATAAGCGTAAATAATCCTCATCTGAACTGAGTGATACAGATAAATAAGCTAAATTTTTTAGCTGACTCGCCACATCAAGCTCAGCGTCATAAGCCACACAGCATAAGCTTGCTATACGCTCGAGTAATAAAGCCACCACCGCATCAAAGAGCGCATCTTTAGATGAATAATGCTTATACAATGTACGTTTGGATACCTTTGCACGTTTTGCAATTGCTTCCATAGTAGTCGCGACCATGCCCTTTTGCGCAAATTCTGTGATTGCAGCGCACAACACATCGTTATGTTTATCTATACTTCTAACCATTATCGCCCCCGATTACACCAAGGGGATTATAACTAATTTTAATTAAATAGGTCAGTAAAAAGTACACGTAATCGTTTACCCCGCTAAATAATAGGTATACACTTGCGTTTACTTTTCAATATGACAACGATCCCTTTTAAGCTGGAGCTTTTTAATAATGACACGTTTTTCGTCCCTTTGGCCCACTTCTTTGTTAGCTGTTTCAGTTCTGACTTTACTGACAGCGTGCTCAGAACAGCACCCCGATGCAGCCGCGCACGCCATGCAACCTGCGATGGTGTCGGTTTTATCGGTTCAACCAACCACCGCTGAGTTTTCAATTGAATTACCTGCCACCTTGTCGGGCTCAAAAGAGGTTGAAGTCAGGGCGCGTGTTGCCGGAATTTTAGAATCGCGTAATTTCTCAGAAGGTGAAAAGGTCCAAAAGGGCCAATCGCTTTTTACCCTCGATCTGCAGCCATTTTTATTAGATGAGTCACTCAATCAAGCTCAACTGCAAGCAGCTCAAGCGAGACTCGATCAAGCCAATCGAGAAGTCAACCGTTTACAAACATTACGTAAAGAGCGTTCGGTTTCTCAACGAGATTACGACAATGCTGTTTCGGACTTAGAAATTGCCCAAGCAGAAATCAAGTCAAGCCAAACTCGCCTTAAAGAGGCCCAGCTCAATTTACAATACGCTCGGGTTGAGTCACCTGTCAGTGGTGTACTTGGTCGAGAATTTGTTTCTGAGGGTACCTACGTACCAGGCCCAGAATTACTTTTAACACAAATTACCCAACTAGATCCCATCCGTTTACGGTTTGGTTTATCAGAGCGTGAACAACTAAATATGCGTGAAGATGTAGCAGCCGGGCAATTGATTTTACCTGAGAATGGCCATTGGACCACGCATATACAATTACAAAGTGGCAGCATGTACCCGCTTGCTGGCTCCGTTAATTTCAGTGATGTCCGGATCAATCCATCAACGGGCACAAGTGAAATGCAGGCTATTATCCCAAACCCTGATTACCAGCTACGGCCAGGGCAATTTGTAACAGTCATTTTAAGTGGAGCTAAGCGCGACAACGCCATCGTAGTCCCGCAAAAAGCGGTGCTTGATAATGGTATGGGGAAATTTGTTTATCGAATGATTAAAAATGATCAAGGGCAAACAATTGCAAGCCCGACCCCTGTTGAGGTGGGAGAATGGACATCCCACAGCCAACAAGGCGTAAGTGGTAATTATTGGATCATTCGTTCAGGCTTAAATGCAGGTGATCAAGTCATTGTAGATGGAATGGCCCGGATCTTCTTCCCTGGCATGCCCGTTGCGCTTTCTCCTGCGACTGCTGCGAAGGAATAACTATGTTTTCACGATTTTTTATTGATAGACCCATTTTTGCCTTTGTTATCTCGATTGTGATCGTTTTAGCAGGTTTAGCAGCAATGCGTGCGCTGCCCATCGCCCAATATCCTGAAATTGCCCCACCAGTCGTACAAGTGACGGCTGTTTACCCTGGTGCATCTGCTGCGGTGCTTGAGCAAACAGTGGCTTCGCCAATTGAAAACGCCATCACCGGAGTGGAAGGCATGATGTATATGTCTTCAAACTCCACCAGCTCCGGTGTCACCACGGTCGAAGTAACATTTGAAATTGGCACTGACATCGACCAAGCTGCAGTTAACGTTAATAACCGTGTTAAACAGGTTGAAGCCCGGTTACCTGAAGAAACACGCCGCCAAGGGGTCATTGTCCAAAAAGGCTCATCGAGCTTTTTACAAGTGCATGCTTTCTACTCGCCAGATGGCACACGCGATTCTTTATGGACATCTAATTTTGTCACTATGAATGTGCTGGATCGGATTAAACGCATTCCTGGCACGACTAATGTGCAAATTTTTGGCGCAAAAGACTACGCGATGCGCATTTGGCTTCGCCCTGATTTAATGAGCCAACTCAAAGTCACTGTAGAAGAAATTACTCATGCAGTACGCAGCCAAAACTCCCAATATGCAGCGGGTAAAATTGGTTCGACGCCAACATCAAGTTCGCCCCAAGAAATCGTCTATAGTGTGACCGCACAAGGACGTTTATCGACCGCTGAAGAATTCGCTAACATTATTATTCGCGCAAACCCTGATGGCAGCAACTTGCGTTTAAAAGATATTGCCCGAGTTGAACTTGGCTCAAAAGATTACGACTTCAATGGCACCATTAATGGAAAACAAGCCGTATTACTGGGAATATTCTTACAACCGGGTGCCAATGCCCTTGATGTCGCTGCGCAAGTTAATCAAACAGTTGATGAGATTAAATCTCAATTTCCAACAGGCTTAGCGCACCTAACTCCATACGACACCACTCGTTTTGTTGAAGTCTCGATACGTGAAGTCTTGATCACGCTTGTAGAAGCCATGGTACTGGTTTTCTTGGTCGTTTATTTATTTTTACAAAATTGGCGTGCAACCTTAATCCCAACCTTAGCTGTACCAGTGTCATTACTGGGTACTTTTGCGGGTTTGTACATGTTAGGTTATTCGATCAACACCTTAACCTTATTCGGTATGGTGCTGTCGATAGGTATTGTGGTCGATGATGCTATTGTTGTGCTTGAAAATGTTGAACGTTTAATGCACGAAGAAAAACTCAGTCCTCGCGATGCGGCCATTAAAGCAATGCAAGAAGTCAGCGGCCCCGTCGTTGCGATTGTGTTAGTGCTGTGTTCTGTGTTTGTGCCCATTGCCTTTTTAGGTGGATTAACTGGCGAATTATTCCGTCAATTTGCTATCACAATTTCAATAGCCGTGAGTTTATCAGGGGTGGTCGCCTTAACCATGACCCCTGCGCTCTGTGTTTTAATTCTCAAGCCTGAACATAAACAAACTGCGAAATTTTTCTTATGGTTTAATAATTGGTTCCATCGCGTCACGGGTCACTATGTTAACGCTGTTAGTTTTTTTGTTCGTCGTGGTGTACTGGGTTTCGTACTTGTTGCGGGGATGATTGCACTCACTGTGGGTATTTGGCAAAAAACACCCGGTTCGTTAGTCCCAGATGAAGACCAAGGGTTTTATATCTCTGCGATATTTTTACCTGATGGCGCATCTTTGGAGCGTACTGAAGAGGTAGTACAACAAGTAATTGCGGCCGCAAAATCTAACCCCGCAAACGAAAATGTCATCGCGTTTACTGGTTTTGATTTTATTGGTGGCGGCTATAAAAATAGTGCTGCAACCTTATTTGTAACTCAAAAACATTGGGATCACCGTGAAGTCACCAGCAAACAATTGGTCGGTGAATTATTTATGAAAACCGCAGGGATCAAAGAAGCCTTAGTGCTGGCTTTTAATCCGCCGCCGATCTTTGGTTTGGGCAGTACGGGGGGCTTTGAGTTTTACATCCAAAATAAAGGTGCGGGAGGGCCTGAAAAGCTTCAGCAAGCAATGGGCATGATGATGGGCGCAGTCCAACAAAGCCCAATCATTGCCGGTATTCAAACACTGTGGCGTCCAAATACACCCCAGCTCAATGTCGACGTCGATCGTGAACAAGCCCGAGCAATGGGAATTGAAATCAACGATGCCTTTACAGCACTATCTGGCACACTTGGGACCGCTTATATCAATGATTTCAATAAATTTGGTCGTGCATGGCAAGTTCTAATGTCTGCTGAGGCCAGCTTCAGAATGTCGCCAGAGGATATTGGCCGTATTTATGTCAAAAATAACCAAGGTGAGATGGTGCCGATTTCCGCGTTTGCTAACATAGCCCATAGTCGTGGACCAGACAGCCTCAATCGATACAACAATTTACCCGCGGTCAAAATGCTAGGTAATGCGGCGCCAGGTTATAGCTCAGGCCAAGCGATTGCTGAACTCGAACGCATTGCTAAAGAAGTGCTGCCTCCTGATATGACTTATGACTGGACTGGCACTGCGTTTCAAGAAAAACGCAGCTCTGGTACCACAGGTCTTGCGCTTGCAATGGCTGCAATTATGGTGTTTTTGATTTTGGCTGCTCTGTACGAGCGTTGGTCATTACCTTTTTCTGTGATGCTTGCTCTGCCTTTTGGCACGTTTGGAGCGTTAATTTCTGTGTGGATTGCGGGGTTAACAAATGATGTCTACTTCCAAATTGGGTTAGTCACTTTATTAGGCTTAGCCAGTAAAAATGCCATTTTAATCGTTGAATATGCGCTGATGAAATACCAACAAGGTTGGTCTGCCAGTGCTGCCGCACTCGAAGCGGCACGTTTGCGCTTTAGACCGATTATTATGACCTCATTAGCATTTATTTTAGGTGTTGTGCCTTTGGTGATTAGCTCAGGAGCAGGTGCTGGTGCTCGCCATAGTGTTGGAACTGGCGTGATGGGTGGCATGATGGCTGCAACCTTCTTGGCTATTTTCTTTGTGCCCTTGTTTTTTTATTGGCTGACAGAGCGTCGATTCTTTGAATCGCGAAATAAACAAGCGCTTAAAGATGAAATTGCTCAACATCACCAACAAGCGAACACACAAGCAGATTAAACTGTTATCATTAAACATAAAAGCAAGCTTCGGCTTGCTTTTATGTTATTGACTAAATAAATAGGAGAGATCAATGCGTCACTGTCTGTGTTTACTGTTGGTACTCTTGGCTGGCTGTGCTTTGTACCCTACGCCTGCTCCGACAGTTATTGCTGTTTTTGCACATCCTGATGATGAAACATGGATCGCGGGAACGTTAATGCATTTACAACAGCAGGGCATAAACCTTGTGCCGGTTTATGTTACATCTGGTGACCGCGGTTCCGATCGTTCAGGTCGAGGTTTAAACGGTCCAGCTTTAGCTAAAATCAGAGAGCAAGAGACTCAACAGGCACTATTTAACCTCACCTTGCCTGAAGCAATTTTTTTACGCTACCCCGATGGGAATACCGCATCGCATCTTGAAGCAATTGCCAACGACATCAATGCAATCAGCAAGCAATACCAAGCACCGGTGATGTTATGTTTTAGCCAAGGTGGGATCACTCAAAATAGTGATCACGTTGCGCTGGCCGACCTCTGTCAGTCACAATATTCAGACCATTTACTGGTATTTAGTTTATCGCAAACACGTGCCAATATCCTTGAGGCCACAGCTCAATCGCATCACTTTCAATACCCAATCAAATCAGCAGTCAGCGATTCGCTCATTAGCCACCGAATTGGTATCGAGCCGTTTAAAACGCAAAAAGTTAACGCGCTTGATAGTCACTCAACACAATTTCCGAAGATGATGGTGCAAGCCTTTGCTGATTTTGTCGATCAGGCTCCATATGAAGAATTAATTGTTACATCACCTTCAAACCGGGTTCAAAAAGTGCTTGATGCTTTGTCAGCCCAGAACCATGAATCCCATTAATTTAATCATGTAAGCCATTGATTAAATATTATAAACTAACCGTATTTCGTCTACTCTCACTAGCAAGGACACCATAATGGAAAACCAATTTATAAAATCAAAAGCCGCCATCGCTTGGGGGCCAAATCAGCCATTATCGATTGAAGAAGTCGATGTGATGCTACCAAAATCAGGCGAAGTATTAGTTAAAATTATCGCTTCTGGCGTGTGTCATACTGATGCTTTCACTCTCTCTGGCCAAGATCCTGAAGGGGTGTTCCCTGCCATCATGGGCCATGAAGGTGCGGGGGTGGTACAAGCTGTCGGCGCAGGCGTCACCTCTGTTGCAATTGGTGATCATGTTATTCCTTTGTACACGCCAGAATGCGGCGAATGTAAATTTTGTACATCTGGAAAAACCAACCTTTGTCAGAAAATTAGAACCACACAAGGCCAAGGCTTAATGCCAGATGGCACGACTCGTTTTTATAAAGATGGTCAGCCTATTTATCACTATATGGGCACATCGACATTCTCTGAATACACTGTTTTGCCAGAAATTTCATTAGCGAAAGTGAACAAAGCAGCGCCGCTAGAAGAAATTTGTCTGCTTGGTTGTGGTGTCACCACGGGCATGGGCGCGGTAATGAACACAGCAAAAGTACAAGCTGGTGATACGGTCGCCATTTTTGGATTAGGGGGTATTGGCCTCTCTGCCATCATTGGGGCACAAATGGCCGGTGCAAAACGCATTATTGGAATTGATATTAATACGAGTAAATTTGATCTCGCGACAAAACTCGGTGCAACTGAATGTATCAACCCGAAAGATTACGATAAACCGATCCAAGAAGTCATCGTTGAAATGACAGATGGTGGGGTCGATTTTTCATTTGAGTGTATTGGAAATGTGGATGTGATGCGCTCTGCGCTTGAGTGTTGTCACAAAGGCTGGGGGGAGTCCATCATTATTGGTGTGGCCGGTGCCGGTCAAGAAATTTCGACCCGCCCTTTCCAGCTTGTCACAGGCCGAGTTTGGCGCGGCAGTGCATTCGGTGGTGTTAAAGGCCGCTCTGAGTTACCTGAAATTGTCGAACGTTATATGGCTGGTGAGTTCAAACTTGATGATTTCATTACCCACACTATGGCCCTTGAAGACATTAACTCAGCCTTTGAGTTAATGCACAACGGCGAAAGCATCCGCTCAGTCATTCATTTTGATAAGTAAACTTCAGAATTTTCAGCACCCGAAGAGGGTGCTGAATAAGGTATGTTATGACGATTAGATTAATCAGTGAAAATAAAGTTGCAGGTGGTCTTCACCAGCAATTTGAATTTGATTCTGTTGCATTAAATAGTACCACGCGATTTGCAATTTTTTTACCGCCGCAAGCCATTTCGGGGCAAGCTGTGCCTGTTGTTTATTGGCTATCAGGATTGACCTGTAACGATGAAAACTTTATGCAAAAAGCCGGCGCATTTAAAACGGCTGCCGAACTTGGACTGTGCATTGTAGCGCCCGACACCAGCCCTCGAGGAGTGAATATTCCCGATGATCCTGACCAGAGCTATGATTTTGGTTTAGGCGCAGGCTTTTACGTCAATGCCACCCAAAAACCTTGGACGACCCATTACCAGATGTATGATTTTATTGTTGATGAGTTACCTTGTGTGGTCGAAAACCATTTCACAGTCACGACTGAACGCGCTTTATCTGGTCATTCTATGGGTGGACACGGTGCAATGATGATCGGCCTTCGAAACCCAGGTCTTTACTCATCCATTAGCGCATTTAGTCCAATTTGTCAGCCTAGCCAATGCCCATGGGGGATCAAAGCTTTCAGTGGATATTTAGGTTCAGATACACAAACATGGCGTGCGTATGATTCTACAGAGTTAATGAACACGGTTGACCAAGAACAGTTTATTCCTTTATTGATTGATCAAGGCGATAAAGATAACTTTTTACAAGTGCAGCTAATGCCAGACGAACTGATCAGCGCCGCCAAGGTTCGTCAATACCCGTTGACGTTTCGTTTGCAAGAAGGCTATGACCACAGTTATTACTTCATTAGCAGCTTTATCGATGATCATTTACGTTTCCATCATCAACATTTTTAATCAGCCAGTAAGTTATCAGGCACAAAAAAGGTTTACCTGTGGTAAACCTTTTTTGTTATCAATAGAAGCTATGTGTTTTCGGGTTCATTGTCGGTCAAAGAGACTGACTGCTTATTATGTTTGGCAATCACCGACCACGCCTCGAGCATCACCATGACACAGACAATAAGAACAATTGCGTCAATGCTGACCAATAACCAATTACCTTGTTGGTAATATTCTGCAAGTTTAATTAAGCCAGCTAAAAACGCCATAGTTAAAACAAATACCATAGGGATTAACGTGTAGCGCGCTGGTTTACCCATTTTGATTAACATCACGGAGATCACTAACAAAGTTAAACTTGCCAAAATTTGATTCGTCGAACCGAATAATGGCCAGATTATCATTCCGCCAGAACCGGACGAACCACCGGCACCAAATGCAAGTAATAAACAACAGCCTACAGCCAATAACGTTGCGATTACGCCATTTTTGATCAATTTAATATTATAAATATCACCCCATTCTTGAATGATATAACGTTGTAAACGTACCCCAGAGTCCATAGTCGTGCCAGCAAATAACACCACCATAACGGCTAAAAGAGTGGATGCGAGTTCTTTGGGGATCCCCCACCCACTTTGGATTAAATTAGCGCCACCTGTAATAAACGCACCAACGCTGCCCGCGCCAAGATGGCTATACACTTCGTGCCATTCAGCTGGTGAAAGAGCAAGGGTAACACCACTAACCGCGACTATGGTGATTAGAGCCAAGGAGCCCTCGCCCACCGCACCTAAATAGCCGACAAATCGTGCATCTGTATCTTTATCTAATTGTTTTGAACTGGTGCCCGATGACACAATGCCATGGAAGCCCGACACCGCACCACAAGCAATGGTCACAAACAGAAGCGGGATTATACTCGGTGTATCAACAGCGACCTGTGTATTAAATGCAGGTGCGGTAATATCAGGCATAAATAAAAATACAGCCCCATAAAGAAGGAATAAACCAACCAATAATTGCACGCCATTTATAAAATCGCGTGGTTGTAACAGTACCCATACCGGTAATAACGATGCAATTGCAGCATAAACAAATAAGATAATAATCCAATTGGCTTTATCCGATAAACCAAACATTTCCGTAGGTAAAGCAAGCGGCATGACACTGCCCGCATACACACTCAAATACAACGCGATCACGCCAAAAATACATAATACAATGATATTAAAATTACGATGAAGTAACTGACCAATCACCAGCGCAAATACAATGGCTGCCCATGCAGGTAACACCGCCGTTGGCTGGCTAACAAATGAATTGGCAATCACCACACCAAATACCGCATTAACCATCAGTAAAACTAAAAACACCACCACCATAAACAGAGCGCGGGTGCGTTTGCCGATCACAGACTCAGACAATGCCCCCATAGATTTGCCTTTGTGACGGCTACTGGCCCATAACGCGCCCATATCATGCACACCGGCGAAGAAGATAGTCCCTAAAACCACCCACAGTACGGCTGGCACCCAACCCCAGTACACCGCAATAGCAGGCCCGACAATCGGTGCTGCGCCTGCCACGGAGGTAAAGTGATGACCCCAAAGCACGAGTTTATTAGTAGGTACATAATCAACACCATCATTAATTTGGTGAGCTGGGGTGATGAACGAATCGTCCATTTGGAAAATTTTACTGGCGATAAATTTGGAGTAAACAAACCAGCCAAACAACATTCCAATAATGCCGAAAATGACAATAGCGATGGATTGCACGTTATTCTTCCTTTTTATTTTAGTTAGATGACATAAGTACTGCGTTTGCCCCTACTCTATCAGCAAAATAAAAAGGTGACTGTAAACCGATAGTCTAATAGCAGAAAAAGGAATGAAACGGATGTTTTCATTCCTTTTTATCTCAAAAAATGAATAAGCCTAATTCGACCTGTCAGATTCAATTATGTGGACTGAATTAAGTCTGGCAGATCCAGTAAGCGACTACACATAAAACTTGATTACTTCACTTTAAACTCTTTTGCTATCATCGCTAGCTCGTTTGCTAATTCAGCCATTTTTTCGCTTGACTGCTCTGCCTGTTGAGCACTTTGTGCCGATGTTTCTGAAGCATGGGCGATGCTAGTGATATTTTGATTAATATCTTCACAGACACTCGATTGCTCCTCGACTGCGACAGCTACTTGATTATTCATATCGTTAATCGAGCTTATCATCGCCAAAATTTGTGTCAGTGCATCGCGTGTTTCTTGTGATAGCTGGACTGAGTTTCGAGCTTCTTGACTACTTGTGGACATGCTATTGACCGCAGCTTGGGTGCCTGTCTGTAGTGATTCAATCATAGTTTGAATTTCATTCGTTGATTCTTGCGTGCGCTGAGCTAAGCTTCTCACTTCATCCGCAACAACAGAGAACCCTCGGCCTTGTTCGCCCGCTCGGGCAGCCTCAATCGCAGCATTCAAGGCTAACAAATTTGTTTGCTCAGAAATTTTGCGAATAACCTCAACAACAGCCCCAATTGCATCACTGCTTTGTGCAAGATCGTTGATATCAACCATGGCTGTTTCAATGGTATCTGCAAGGTTATTATTTGCCGAAACAGTCTGATCAATCAGGTTTAAACCCGTTTCCGCCGTCTGTTTTGCTTCATTGGCAGACTCTGCTGAGTTCGTTGATAATTTAACAACTTCTTGAATACTATAGGCCATTTGGTTGATTGCTGTTGCGATTTGAGCGGTTCGTTCTCTTTGCACATTTACCGCGTCATTGGTTGATTTTGCAATGTCACTGGCGTTAATAGCCGCATCTTTAATAGCGTCACCATTGCCTATAATTCGTAAAACGATGGCTTTTAAACTCATCGACATCGTTGTGATAGATTTAAAAATCCCCGTCGAAACCGCGCTGTGCTGATAGTCTTGTGATAGATCTCCTTTTGCAATTTTGGCTGTAATTGCAGCGATTTCTGCAGGCTCTCCCCCGATGGGCTTACGAATAACATTGGGCAAAATAATGGCCATCAATATCCCAAAAATCAACGCAGCCAAAGATACCCCTTCAACCAAATAAATCATAAACTCAACTTCATCGATCACTTGCGGACCGAGTTCATCTTGCTCAGCTTTAATACTCAATTTGACTTGTTCAAGGTCATCGGCTATTTGAGGACCTATTACATTCAGCCCATTATTAATGATTTTATTCCGCTCAATAATTGTTTTTTCTATTGCCTCTAACGCCGATAAGTATTGACTTTTAAGTTCAAAAAATTGTTGCAACTTATTACGTTCTGCTGGTTCGGTCATAACATCGAGTGCGCGCTGATACATGGTCTTTGAATTAACATCTAATTCATCATGAGCTCTTTTTGCATCATCTATCGCATTGGTTACTAAAAACTTAACCACATACAAACGTCCCAATAAAAGTGATTCTTGTAGTTTTGCAAGAATATACACTTGCTCTTGTGATGCATTTTGGCTCGAGTCCAAAAGCTCGGTAACAAGCACTCGCATTGCCTTGCCAGCCGGATCTAGCTGAGTATCCACAATGGTATTGCGTTTTTCAATGAGATCCACCACGTCTTCAAAATGACGTTCATAACGAGCAATACGCTCTTTACTCGTTTTAATTAATCCTAAACGAGTGGGGTTTTTGATTAAACTTTCAGCTTCTAAAACAAATTCATTGGATTTTTCTATACGTTGTTTGAAATCGGCCAAAGTTTCAGGCTCGGCATCTTTGAGATACTTTAAAACATTCAAGCGTGAATATAATAAGTTTGCTTGCAACCTACCCGCTAAGTTCGTGCTGATAGCCAAAGACCGATACTGCTTAAAATTATTTTCCGACGATATCAAACCGATATAACTTGCTACCGATACTACAATTAATAATAAAACTAACACTAAAAATGAGATTCTCAACTGATTAGATAATTTCATTTTTTCGATAAAACGTCTCATAACTCCCCCCAAAACAGAATGCTCACTTTTAGCATAGCCAAAAGTTCTTTGCTTTGAGAAATAATGATGGAAAACGTGTATTAAACAGTTTGTTAACCTTTTATACCCGAGGCTTAAACTCTAAAACGGTGGCATTGATACAAAATCGACGCTGCCCATTTGGTCCATCATCAAACACGTGGCCTAAGTGAATTCCTGATGATTTTGAGCGGATTTCAGTGCGCTGCATACCATACCGGTTATCGGCTTTTTCAATCACACTATTGGGCAAAGCCCGAGTGAAAGACAGCCAACCTGTACCAGAGTTAAAGCGATGGCGCGTGTCAAACAAAGGAACACCACTTAATTTATCGATAAACACTCCATCCGGAGTATTTTTAAAAATTTCATATTCTTTACAAAAGCGACCATCCGTTCCCTCATCAAAAGCAACATTAAACGCTTCACTGTCTTTGAGCTTGAATCGACCTAATAACAAATAAAACTCATCTGGGCTCAAATAACCCTGACGCCCAAACACCTCTTTCCCATCTTCAATAAATAAAATAGTGGGTGTCGCCCAAGTCGGCGTTTTAAGTGTTAATCCATCAAGCTGGCTTGCTAAGCGCGTAGAAACGGGAATACTACCTTTGTAGTCATTTAAGACATCTTTTTTAAATTTTTCACAGTATGGACAATAGCCCTGCGCCTCTATCACGACAATGTGCTGTCCTTGTAACAAAGGTGTATTATCAATTTTTACTGCAACCGTGTCTGTTTGTGTAAATGTCACGCCCGTTCTTAAATCTGGGCAATAGCCATTCGGATTTTTAGCTAAATAGTCTTGATGGTAACTTTCGGCCCGATAAAAAACATCTAAGGGTTTGATTACAGTTACGATTTCGCCAAATCCTTGTGTTGTTAATAACGGCTGGAATTGTGCTTTTAATTCTTGTGCTAGGCGCAGTTGTTCATCTGTCGTGGTCAGAATAATAGACCGGTACTGAGTACCAATATCGTTTCCTTGACGATTGAGTTGGGTCGGATCATGGTGTTCGAAAAAGTGCTTTATCAAGGTGCTGACACTGACTATGTTGCGGTTAAACGTCACTTCGACAACTTCTCCATGATTATTTGGGTTATATTTATTACTGCGTTTTGTAATTGCTTTATAGGTTGGCGACACTCCTTGACCATCGGCATAACCTGAGACAGCATTCAGAACCCCCTCAATTTGTTGATAGCGCTTCTCAGCTCCCCAAAAACAGCCTGAGCCAAGAATTATTTTTTCAATATGGTCTGTGGCTTGGTGTTTTGTCGCCGTTTCTGCTGCCTGTATGCCCATCGAAAAGATTAGTAACAACACATACATCAGTGGGTAAGATAATAAAGACATTAATTTTTGTTTCATAATTGACCTTTGAGGATTTCTTTCATAACTAACCAGACCTTAAAATCCACGAGTTGCTTTCAATTAAAAGAAATTCTGCCGTTTAGCAGGTTATTGTCTAACCTGTATACATGGCTAATAAATAAAGTGATCACATGTGAAATACCTCTTGTTTATACTGTACGTGTATTCAATAACGCTTTTTGCCAGCACTGAGCACCCCGTCAAACTGCTATTTTGTTATGAAGATAAAGAGCTCGCTCCGTACTTTTTAGGAAAAGGAAGCCATACCCCAAGCCAAAACCCAGGAGCGACGATCGAGTTACTGCAACATGTAACCCAAGAGATACCTACTTTATCGCTGACATTTATTCGTCAGCCTTGGAAGCGCTGTTTAAATGATTTGAAGCTAAATAAAGTCGATGCACTGATTGCCAGTCATCAAATTAAGCGAGAGATCCTCGGGGTTTACCCAAAAATAAATGATCACATCGATTCTTCTCGTGCATTGAGTGCACATGGGACATGTTTTATTAAACGATCTGATACTCACATTATTTGGAATGGTCACTCATTAAGCGGACAAGTCGAGCCGAGCATTGCCCTACCAGCTGGATATTCAAGCTTAGAACAACTCGAACCCTTACCGATTAAAGTCGTCCAAACCGACTCTGCCAATACCGCACAGCGGCTGTTAAAAGAAAAGCGAGTTGATTTAGCGCTGAGTCTTTGTCAAATTAATGAAGCATTACCTCATCTTCCTCAGTCTGAATACACTGATCTTGTTGTGCTGTTTCCGCCACTGGTGATCAAGCATGGATATTTAGTTTTTTCTTATCAGTTTTACGATGCTCAAACAGATATCGCTCATGCACTTTGGCAAAAAGTGAGTACATTTGATTCAACGCCTATTTTATCGCGTTATCTTGACACTTCATCCAATGGTTTAAAAAAATAATAACGTTTTCCGTTTGTAGGATAACCATCGTAATGAAATGCTTCTTGATAACCGTGTTTTTGATAGAAATAAGGGGCCTGAAATTCTAACGTATCGACCATCACTTTGTTGCATCCTTTTACAGTGGCTTGTTTCTCAATTGCTTGGAGTAATCGGCTGCCTAATTGTTGGCCTCGTAACGCACAATCGACCCAGAGCCATTCAATCATCAACCAATGGCCAAATGTATGACCGCTGACTCCTGCCATTAATTCGTCCTGCTCATTGTGGGCTGAAATCGCGATGGGGAATCGTTGCTTGACTTCAAAGTGCTGTTGATTGAACTCAATGACTTTCGCTCGTAATTGATTGCTGATGTCGCCTTCGTTGTCATCTGAATAACTTAAATGGATCATCGCCTACTCTCTATAAATCTTGATTTAGTTTGTTGCTCAGCGGCACAATAACGTAAAGCAGTCAAAGTGAACTAGCTATTTTCTTTGATGCTCGCTAACATAAGCATAATCAATAGATTAGTAAATCTTAAGTGGCTTTTTATGTCTAACCAACAACTTGATGTGTTTAAACAGTATTTTCAAATCCAAGAAGTAATTAACGTTAATCTCAAAGCTGTTTCTCCTCACCAGGTTCCCTGTGATGTTCACACGCTCGAAATGACCATCCCACCATTATTTAAATTGGCAAATGAAGTCAATACGCTCGAACAAAGTGCATTACGCCCTTTAAGGGGTTTAGGGGATCTCGCGGATGAATTGGCCCAATTTTTACAATTACAGTCACGCAAAATAGACTTAATCATGGCGCATATACTCGCCACTGAGCATCAAGATGAACAACAATCTCAAACAATCTCTTATGGCGGGGGGGGCATAGTCATATTTGACGAGACTGAGTTTGAGTTAGGTCAACACTTTTGTAGCAAGCTCTTTCTTCATCACGAAGCGGCCGCAGTATTTTGCTATAGCCAAATCATTTTAAAGCAGCCCCATGAATCTGGGTGGCATTATACTTTGGCTTTTTGCCAAATACGTCCTGAAGATCAAGAGCTCATGGTCAGAGCGAGTTTACATGCCCAGTCGCGTCAGTTGCGAGAGCGTCATCGTCCCACTAGCTAAATGCAGATTTTATTGGACAAAGTTGCTGACAGCGTGTCACTTAATGCTAAAATATCGCCCTATTTACCTTAGCTAACCTATATTTATGGCTTACACACTCCCTGCTGAATGGGCATCACAAGATGCCATTATGTTTACTTGGCCACACGCAGATACAGACTGGGCACCCATTTTATCGGATGTTGAACCTGTTTATCTTGATCTTTGCCGCCATATTCTTACTTTCCAATCATTGGTGTTGGTGGTTCATAACGAACAATTAAAGCAGCATGTCAGCCAATTGCTCGCTTCGTATCAGCTTGATTTATCTAAAGTTACATTTGTAGTTACGCCAGTTGATGATACCTGGGCACGAGATCACGGCCCAATTAGTGTCTACCAAGAAGACGGGACTGTCCGCGCACTCGACTTCACATTTAATGGCTGGGGCAATAAGTTTGACGCTAAACAAGATAATGCCATTAACCAAGCCGTCTGTAAGGCTGTACTTAATACACATGCTCACTATGAAACTATCGATATGGTGCTTGAAGGAGGCGGAATCGAATCTGATGGCCAAGGCACCTTATTAACAACGTCGATTTGTTTATTGAATACCAATCGTAATCCAACTCTGACGAAAGACGATATCGAAGCGTTACTCAGTGAAAAATTAGGCATTGAACACTTTTTATGGCTCAATCATGGCCATCTTGAAGGTGATGATACTGATAGCCACATCGACACACTTGTACGCCTAGCACCAGACAATACCTTAGTCTATGTCAAATGTGACGATAAAGAAGATAGCCACTTCACAGAGCTTAATTTGATGGAACAAGAGCTTTTAGCCTTGCGTACCAAAGAAAATAACGCTTTTAACTTAGTGCCTTTACCTTGGCCAAGTGCAAAATACGATGTCCATGGTGACCGATTACCCGCTACCTATGCGAATTTTCTTATCATCAACGGTGCTGTGTTAGTGCCAACATATCAAGATAACAATGATGCACTGGCGCTAGCACAAGTGGCTAAAGCCTACCCTGAACACACCGTGATTGGTGTGGATTGTTTACCCCTCATTCATCAATTTGGAAGCTTACATTGTATATCGATGCAATTGCCGAGCGGTTTTTTAAGGTAACCTTATGACTAAAAAATTACATGTTGCTCTGGTGCAGCACAGCAATAGTGCTGATTTAGCACATAACTTCGCAAAGACTCAAGACGGGATCAAAAAGGCCGCAGCCAAAGGTGCTAAATTAGTCGTTTTGCAAGAATTACATCGCAGCCTTTATTTCTGTCAAACAGAAGACACAGACTTATTTGATTTAGCCGAAACCATTCCAGGCCCGAGCACCGACACGTTAGGTGCCTTAGCCAGAGAGCTCGGAATCGTCATTGTTGCGTCTTTATTTGAAAAGCGTGCCACAGGTCTATATCACAATACTGCTGTGGTATTAGACTCCGATGGCTCCATTGCTGGTAAATATCGCAAGATGCACATTCCAGACGATCCGGGGTTTTATGAAAAGTTTTATTTCACACCGGGTGATTTAGGTTTTGAACCCATTCAAACCTCTGTTGGCAAGTTGGGTGTGTTAGTCTGTTGGGATCAATGGTTTCCTGAAGCTGCGCGCTTAATGGCCATGGCTGGGGCAGAAATTCTGATTTACCCGACCGCCATTGGTTGGGATACACGTGATGATATCGACGAACAAACTCGACAATGTGATGCATGGGTTATTTCACAGCGCGCACATGCTGTTGCCAATGGCATTCCGGTGATCAGCTGTAACCGGGTCGGCCATGAAAGTGATCCAAGTGAAAGTTCAGACGGTATTTTGTTCTGGGGCAATTCTTTTATTGCAGGGCCACAAGGCGAAATCCTCGCACACGCGGGTGCAAAAGAGGATGAAATATTGAGCGTTGAACTTGATATGCAGCGCAGTGAAGATATTCGCCGAATTTGGCCATATTTGCGTGACCGACGCATTGATCATTACCAAGATTTACTAAAGATTTACCGCGATTAATCTGCACTAGGCCATGCTTTGATGGCCTTTTATATAAAAATAACCAAACGCGCGACGTTACCTTACTTTGCTACGGAGTTTTGAATGGCACTTACACATTGGGCACAATTACCTTGGATTAAATCGGCCAAAGATAAAATCCACTGGGGACAATTAACCGGCAGCGCGCTCAGTATTGCCATCGCTCAAGGTGTAAAAAATCATGACTCGTTAGTCGTCTTAATCACCCCAGATACACCAAGCGCATTAAAATTAGAAGCGGAACTTGAATATTTACTCCCCGATCACAGTGTGATGGTTTTTCCTGATTGGGAGACTCTGCCGTACGATCACTTTTCGCCTCATCAAGATATCATTTCACAGCGATTAGCCACCTTAAATCGTTTAAAACAAAGTAAAACAGGCATTTTATTATTACCTGTTTCTAACCTCATGTTGCGTACAGCTCCTGCCCAATTCATCTATGGCAATACACTTGTTTTTAAACAAGGCGATAAAATTGACCCGCAACAATTGCGTTTAAACCTCGATGGTGCTGGTTACCTCAATGTACAGCAAGTGATGGAGCATGGAGAGTTTTCGATTCGAGGCTCATTAGTCGATATCTATCCCATGGGCAGCAAAGAGCCCATTCGCCTTGACTTGTTTGATGATGAAATTGACAGCATTCGTTTATTTGATGTTGAAACACAGCGCTCAAGTAAGCCCATCGCAAAAATTGATTTAATGCCTGCCCATGAGTTCCCGACGCAAGATAAAGACATTGAAACTTTCCGGATTGCCTACCGAGAGCAGTTTGGCGCTACCAGTGATCAAGATTCCATTTATATGCAAGTCTCTAAAGGGGCTTGGCCTGCGGGCATCGAATATTACTTGCCTTTATTTTTCGATAAACTTGCCACTTTATTTGATTACTTACCTGATGATACGGTGATGATGACACTCGGTGATATCGAGTACAGCGCAAAAACGTTTTGGCAAGATGTCGAAAAACGCTACGAGAACCGTAAAGTGGATCCGCTACGCCCATTACTTGCGCCCATTGCACTGTATCAACCAATTGAAGAACTGTTTGCCAACATCGGTCGATTTTCTCGCATCGCATTATCACAGGCAACCCTAGGGACCAAAGCAGGCCATCATAATTTAAACGCCACACTGATTGATAACATTCGGGTTGATCATCAAGCTAAAGTTCCTTTTGCCGCTATTTCTGATTATTTACTGACACAGAAAAAGCAAAAAAACCGAGTACTGTTTTGTGTCGAAAGTGAGGGTCGCCGCGAGTCTCTTTTAAGTTTATTTAAACCGACTGGCATTAAAGTCACCACTTTTGACAGTTTCGAAGGCTTTACACATAGCGAGACAGATACCGGTTTAATTGTTTGCCCACTTGAACAAAGCGTCTTTTTATCGGGTAAACCAGGCTTATCTTTAATTACAGAGCAAGAACTACTCGGCGTAAAAGTATCGCAACGTCGTCGCCGTAAACACAAATACGAAGCCAGCCAAGATGCTATTATCCGCAACCTTGCCGAACTCAAAGTTGGTCAGCCGATTGTCCACCTTGATCATGGCGTAGGTCGTTACCAAGGATTACAAACTCTTGATGCAGCTGGTGTGCAAACTGAATTTGTGACCATTTCTTACACTGGCGAAGCAAAATTGTATGTGCCTGTTTCCGCACTGCATATGCTAACCCGTTACTCTGGTGGCGAAGAAAGTAGCGCCCCCCTGCATAAGCTAGGCTCTGATGTATGGGAAAAAGCTAAACGAAAAGCCGCCGAAAAAGTGCGCGATGTCGCCGCTGAATTACTCGATATTTACGCAAAACGCAAAGTCAAACTCGGTAATGCCTTTAAGCATGATAAACAAGCGTATCGACAATTTGTCGATACTTTCCCATTTGAAGAAACTGACGATCAAAAAAATGCCATCTCTGCAGTATTGACTGACATGCAAAGCGCGCAAGCAATGGATCGCTTAGTCTGCGGCGATGTAGGCTTTGGTAAAACAGAAGTGGCCATGCGGGCTGCTTTTGTTGCCGTGAACGAAGGTAAACAAGTTGCAGTGTTAGTACCGACGACGTTATTGGCCCAGCAGCACTATGAAAATTTTAAAGATCGCTTTGCTAATTTAGCCGTCGAAGTCGATGTACTTTCTCGCTTCAAAACCACCAAAGAACAAAATGAAGTGTTAAAGAAACTCGAATCTGGCCAGGTTGACATTGTGATTGGAACACACAAGCTCATTCAATCAGGGATTAATTTTAAAGATCTGGGTCTGTTGATTGTCGATGAAGAACACCGCTTCGGGGTCAGGCAAAAAGAAAAGATCAAATCATTACGTGCCGATGTTGATATTCTGACTTTAACTGCCACTCCGATCCCGCGTACGCTCAATATGGCTATGAGTGGTATGCGCGATTTATCGATTATTGCCACACCACCCGCAAAGCGTTTAGCGGTTAAAACCTTCGTTCGCAAAGGTGAAGCCGATTTAAAACGCGAAGCAATTTTGCGTGAAATCAAACGTGGCGGCCAAGTTTATTATTTACATAATAACGTTGAAACCATCGAAAAAACGGCTGCAGATTTGGCTGAACTCGTGCCAGAAGCCAGCATCACCACCGCGCATGGACAAATGCGAGAAAGTGAACTTGAGCACTTAATGGCAGAGTTCTATCACAAAAAATACAATGTATTGGTCTGTACAACAATCATAGAAACTGGGATTGATGTGCCCACAGCCAACACAATTATAATCGATCGCGCCGATAAACTAGGTCTCGCCCAACTGCACCAGCTTCGTGGCCGCGTGGGTCGAAGCCATCACCAAGCGTATGCCTATTTGTTGATTCCAGATCCAAAAGCTATTTCTAAAGATGCAGCAAAAAGGCTTGATGCAATCGAATCACTTGAGGATTTAGGTGCAGGTTTTGCTCTGGCTACCCACGATTTAGAAATTCGGGGTGCCGGAGAGCTGCTCGGTGATGATCAAAGTGGTCAAATACAATCAATTGGCTTCACGTTATACATGGAGATGCTTGAGCAAGCTGTCGAAGCACTCAAGCAAGGTAAAGAGCCAACCCTCGAAAACTTGCTACAACAACAAACAGATGTAGATTTAAAAATCCCTGCCCTGCTACCCGACGATTATATCTATGACGTCAATACTCGTTTGAGCCTGTATAAACGTGTTGCAAGCTGTCAAGACAATGAACAAATCGATGAGTTACAGGTCGAGCTCATCGACCGTTTTGGCTTGTTACCTGAACCGGCTAAAAATTTATTCGCTGTGCAACAACTCAAACTGAAGGCCCAGCACCTTGGCATCAATAAAATCGAAGCCAATATTAAAGGCGGTTTTATTGAGTTTGGCGCGCAAACTAAAGTTGACCCACGCTTTATCATCGGCCTTTTACAAACTAATCCAAAGGTTTATAGAATGGAAGGCGCAAATAAGTTACGATTTAATATCGAAGAACCCGACAGTGCTGCCCGTTTGACGTTAATGAATAATATGCTTAATGACTTTGCACACAAGGTAAGTTAATTAATATGAAAAATCGTTTTACTTGTGCTTTATGGTGCTTGCCGCTCCTCATTTGTTCAACTTGGACACAAGCCACGCGTTGGTTTGAGGCTGAAATCATCATTTTTGAACAAAAGTCAGATCCCGAATTACGTGAAGATTTTTCTTTTGATATCAAACCTATCGACCACACGCAGAGCCAAAATTTGCTCATCGATCAGATTGAACAACAACAATTAACAGCCTGTTTAAATAACGCACGTCCTATCTTTGTTGACGATGCTTTAATTAGCACTCGCCAAGTGATTCAATCTGTCGATTGCCCTGAACACGGTGAATATTTAACACACCTTGAACGTATTCCGCAGGTTTTAGCGGCTGAGCCTTTTGATCATATGGATTCGGTTTATGTACTAGCACCAGAGCAATTGCAATTTAACCCTGTCATGCAACGTTTGAAAAATCAGGGGCTCAAACCTCTGCTTCATACCGGGTGGCGATTTCCAGAAGCTCCCGAAAAGCGCGCGCCTATTTATCGCGTTTTAGCGGGTAAGAAACTCGAAAATAAAGCACAAATGAGTTTTATTGATGGCACATCATCTCAGCCCCAAACACACTCTGACGATTTATTGCCTTTTTTACTCAATCAGAAAACACCTGCCCCCCTTTCGTTCCCTGCACTTTGGCAAATTGATGGGCACATCCAAATCTATGTTCAGCACTATCTATTTATCAATGCTGAGTTCAATTATTTAGCCCCAAATGCATTATCAGGCGAACTTGAAAGTGCATATTTCGAACAGTTTCGCCGCGTGTACAGTGGTGATGTCCACTACTTAGATCATCCAAAATTTGGCTTAATTATCCAAATCCGAAAATTCAAACATTAAAGGAAAACGCTATGAAAAAATTAATCGTTCTTGCTGCAATTTCTGCAGCACTCGTTGGTTGTAGCAAAGTCGATATCGAGCATTACCAGCAAATAGAAGTCGGAATGGACAAAGTAGAGATTGAAGCCCTATTAGGCTCTGCCGATCAGTGTGAAGAAAAAACCTTACACACTAACTGTACGTGGGGTGGTGAAAGCAAAAATATTTCTGTGACACTCGTCTCTGATAAAGTGACGTTATACAGCAAAAAAGGCTTCTAGTTTCAGCCCGAAATCTTTCTACACCTCCATAGATATGCAGCCATAATGAATTTATATTTATTTGCTAAAATATAAAAAAAAGGTTGCATCCTCCCTTTTTTTCAATATTATTGCGCTGCTTCTTGTTGATAGCCAATCCGAGTACATCGCATTTTTTTGCGGCCAGGCGATAGAGCAACTATCCAAGAGTGAAATTAACGCTTAAGAGTTATTGCTGAAAAATAGCTCAAACCAGCAAGGTTTTGTTAGTAATTTTACTTTAATCGGAGAGTTGACATGACAGTCACCCCAGTAAAAAACGCCGTTGAATTTACCTCTTTTGCAGCCAAAGATTTATCAGAAGTTGAATTAATCGAGTCTTTAGTTGCTCGTATGGGCGCACCTTTATTGATTTTAGATTGCGACGTCGTGCGTAATCAATATCGTGCACTTCAGGCTGCACTCCCGAATGTCAAATTACATTTTGCACTTAAGCCGCTTCCTCACCCTGCGGTTGTCAGTACCCTGCTAGATGAAGGCGCTTATTTTGACTTAGCAACTAATGGCGAAATTGATTTAGTGGCGAGCCAAGGCGTACCTGCAAACAAAACTATTCACACCCACCCAATCAAACGTGACAGTGATATTAAAGCGGCGCTGGAATATGGATGCACGACATTTGTTGTCGATAATATCAATGAACTTGAAAAATTCATTCCGTATACCGAGCAAGCTGAAATTTTAGTCCGTTTAAGTTTTCCTAATGCACAAGCGTTTGCCGATCTGTCTAAGAAATTTGGCTGTAGTCCTGATAAAGCGATTGAGATTATTGAGTATGCGCATCAGCTTAATATCACAGTACGTGGTTTATCATTTCATGTTGGTTCACAAACTGCGACCCCTGATAAATATGTTCTCGCTATCAGCCGCTGTATTGATGTTTTTGCTCAGGTTGAAGCTCTTGGCTTGCCATTACTGAAGACGTTAGACATTGGTGGTGGGTTTCCGGTGAGTTACACACAAGACGTGCTGCCAATCGATGAGTTTTGTACACCCATTCGCCAGGCTTTGACAGCTCTACCTGCTTATGCTGAAGTAATTGCTGAACCTGGACGGTTCATTGTCGCACCTTCAGTCACGAGCGTGGCTTCTGTCATGGGTCAAGCCGAGCGTGATGGTAAAATTTGGTATTACTTAGATGATGGTATCTATGGTTCGTTCAGTGGCATTATGTTTGATGCGGGTCACTACCCAGTTGATGCACTGCATTGGCAAGGTGAACGATTTGAAAGCGTACTAGCAGGCCCAACATGCGACAGCATTGATGTTATTGCTGACAGTATTATGCTGCCCAAATTAAACAACGGTGATTTAATTATTGGCCGTATGATGGGCGCATACACCAGCGCGACAGCAACCGAGTTCAATTTTTTCAAAAAAGCAGAATTTGTTGTACTTAATGAATATCAGGTTGCCGACACACTCAGTCAGGTGATCTAATCACACTATAATGTAAACGCCTGTTAACAGGCGTTTACCGCTCACTGTAACTGTTTTTTACTTATTTTGTTGCTCTGTTCGTTGTATATCTTCTACGCATCGTATAAAACTAACTCATAATAAAAAAATGAGTTTACCCAATGCAATTTAGCCTACTTTATCAACCCGCTCTTACAGTGATATGTTTCGCATTTTTCAGTTTGGCACATGCACAACAAACGCCTCACCCTCTTGATGAATTATCAATTATACAACTGCAAAAAAAAGTGGCTAATGGAGATCTGTCTTATCTTCAATTAACACAGTTTTATCTCGATAGGATCAGTGCCAACAATCAGCAAGGAATGAAGCTCAATGCAGTGATCACCCTAAACCCTGAAGCGATCGCGCACGCAAAAGCACTCGATATAGCAAGAAGTAAAGGTGAAACACTCGGTTTCTTAGCGGGAGTGCCTATTCTAATCAAAGACAATATTGAAACAAAAGACCCCATGGCCACAACCGCAGGTGCCCGGGCGCTTGCTAATAATCAAGCAAAGCATGATGCCTTTTTAGTTAAACAATTACGCCAAGCGGATGCGATTATTTTAGGTAAAACAAATTTAAGTGAAATGGCCAATTTTCGCAGCACTGCCAGTTCGAGTGGCTGGAGTGAGGTTGGTAAGCAAACTCGCAACCCCTATGTGCTCAACCGTACTCCCTGCGGTTCTAGTTCAGGTTCGGCCGTCGCTGTCGCCGCAAATTGGGCGCTGGCAGCAATCGGCACAGAAACCGACGGTTCAATCACGTGTCCTTCGGCACATAACGCGTTAGTTGGCCTCAAACCAACCGTTGGCTTAGTATCTCGACAAGGAGTGATCCCACTCTCTTCTTCTCAAGATTCACCTGGTCCTATGGCCCGAACCGTAACGGATGTAGCTATTTTACTCTCAGTTTTAGCCGCAGTAGATCACAATGATGCCGCCCAGCCACCTTCATTTACACCCGTTGACTACCGCGAACATTTGATTACTCATGGTTTACGCGGCAAACGACTCGGAATCGCACGCAACATTAGCGAGTTTAATCCCCATTCAAGCAAAGCATTTGAGCACGCTCTCACAATTTTAAAGCAACAAGGGGCGATCATCGTGGATAACTTAGTGCTACCCTATCAAAATGAGCTGGGTGATGCCGAGTTTGACATCCTACTTTATGAGTTTAAAAATGAGATTAATCAGTATCTTAAAAACACAAATCAGGAAGTAAACACCAAAAGTTTGTCTGAATTGATTGCGTTTAATCAAGCACTTGTACCTACATTTCCTGCGTTTAATCAAACTTTATATGAAATGGCCAATGATAAAGGTGCGTTAAACGAACAACGTTATGTTGATGCTAAAAACACAGTGGCTGACAAAGCACGGACACACGGTATCGATGCGCTGATGAAAACTCACCAATTGGACGCTTTCATCGCACCAACAAACAGCCCTGCATGGGTCATTGATACCATCAATGGCGATCATTTTGGCGGCGCAAGTTCTTCACCTTCGGCGATTGCTGGGTATCCAATTATTACTGTGCCGATGAGCTATTACGCTGAATTACCTCTGGGATTATCTTTTTTTTCAGGCCAGTATCAAGAAGGAAAATTAATTGAAATGGCATTCGGCTTCGAGCAAGCTCAACCGGTGAGAAAGGCCCCTTTATTTTTACCTTCCATCGATTAATCAAGCCCATGACTAGCACGGTATTTCAAATATCGCGCTAGTTATACTAAGTTCACACTGTATTCAACTGCGAACGATTCACCCTGTTCATCTTTATGAACATAATCACGGACTTTGTCCATACCCAGTTTTTTCATGATGGCAATCGAAGCACTGTTATCGACTAAAGCTGTAGCTGAAAACTGCGTGACTGCACCTTGTTGTCTAATTGTGTTCATGATGGTTTGAGCGGCCTCTGTCGCGATCCCTTTGCCCCATTGCTGCCGGAAAAAACGCCAGCCTAGCTCGATATTATTTGGCTGAGGCGCATCACTAAAAAAGCCCATCGGCCTCACCAATACCCAACCAAATGGTTCATTGCTCTGCAAACCACTCACTAGCCACAAGCCATACCCTAGCGTTTGATCGGCATAAGACGCCAAACGCGGTAAAAACGCTTCGACTATTTGTGCTCTGGTTGAGGTTCGACCTGAAGTTAGATACTTCATTACCTCAGGATCGTTATCGAGTTGGTAGAGAATATCTGCATCCTGCGCAGTGATAAATTTAAACTGTAATCGTTCAGTCGCCGGGATTTGTAACATTTTATCCGCCATTTTCTGCACTTTAAGTTGCGAGTAGCTAAAAGCCTTAGTTGAACTCAGCTGGTTTAAGCTGCGTTTAAATAAGACTCTTGGCCTTTATGCTTTAGCGTCCGTTTAAAGGCGCCTTTTCCTTTTTTAGCCGCAACGACTTGTACTCTAAATACTTTAGAGGTGACCAAAGCCGCTAATGCGTTGTCTTTTATCACTCCACGACCTGCGTCACAGCGCATTTTTTGATTCGGTCTACTTTTTTTACTCGCCATTTTATGTCCTAGGTATTTTTCTGACTTTCTCAGGCCAGCGCCCCTTCACTATGAAGGAGAGACCGCTACTATAATCAAGGTGATAAATTATGCTAGGGGTTTGCAAAAATATTTTTTACATCGACTGATCAACTATTCATTTCGGCACGTAGTACAGGTTGAAGGGAGCAAACGCACCATTATGTTTTATCTGATCTCTTCACAATAACACGGGCAACGCAGACCACTATCTAGGGAGGTTGTGAGTTCTCACGTTTAAGATAAATGTCGGAATATACTCAGAGGAGGCTATTCCAAACCCATTGATCGGCATAAATTGCCTAATTGCCTTATTTTATTAAGATAAATCATACCAATGTTATTTCTTATCACTATAATGCCTGTGTATTTGAGTCATAAGCAAAGGAGCTTCACGTGTCACGCTTTTCAGCCATTACAGATAACCCTCATGAACAACGTTTCAATCAAAGAACAGGGGTATTACTGACAAATTTAGGCAGTCCCGACGCACCCACGACCCAAGCGGTTCGCACTTATTTAGCTGAATTTTTATCCGATCCACGCATTGTAGAAATTCCACGCTTAATTTGGCTTATCATTCTTCATGGTATTATTTTACGGATCAGGCCAAAACGCTCGGCTAAGCTTTACCAAGGGATTTGGACTGAAAACGGTTCACCTTTAATCCATATCACGCAATTACAGCAACAAAAATTGCAAGATAAACTCCAATCTATGGGACTTGAACATGTCGATGTAATGATGGCTATGCGCTATGGTAACCCATCGATTGAAGCTGGGCTTGAAACTTTGCGCGATAAAGGCATCACAAAAATAGTGATTTTACCTCTTTATCCGCAATACAGTAGTCCAACAACAGGATCAACTTTTGATGCTGTTGCAAATGTATTAAAAAAATGGCGATGGGTGCCAGAGCTTCATTTTATCAATGGTTACCATAAACAACCGGCGTATATTGATTCATTAGCAAACAGTATTGCAGAAGATTTAGCGAAGCATGGCCAGCCAGAAAAAATCATCTTTTCATACCATGGTATGCCAAAGCGCTTTTTAGATCATGGTGATCCGTACCATTGTCTGTGCCAACAAACGACACGTCTTGTTATTGAAAAACTCAACTTAGATGAAAAGTCAGTGATTACGACTTTTCAAAGCCGATTTGGTAAAGCTGAATGGCTAAAACCATACACAGATGAAACTCTTGAAAACTTACCAGCACAAGGGATCAAAAATATAGCCATTGTGAGTCCAGCTTTTAGCGCCGATTGTTTAGAAACCCTCGAAGAGTTAGAAGAGGAAAACCGTGACATTTTTATCAATGCCGGTGGAGAACACTATCGATATATAGCTGCGCTCAATGATCGTGATGATCATATTGATGCCCTCTTTGATGTGTTAAAACCTATGCTTTAATCATTCAATAAACGGCTTCATTTGAGGCCGTTTATTTTAGGCGAATAACATGTTCAACACTGATTTGTTGCAATCCCATCAAGGGACCTGCATTGTTTTGTTACTCAGTATTGCTATAACAATGCTGAAACCACGTTATTGGCATACCTGCCTGATAAGCTTTCTGATTACAGCTTACATAGGAGGGGTGCTCACGGTTGCAGCTATTATTAGTGTGGGTCTTTTAATGACTATTGGTTTATCTAGCCAAAAGGCACGACCCAGTGTTCAACTCCTGCTCCAGATGTTGCTTATTATTGGCGCCCTCTCACTGGCACTTCACTTAGTACCGGGTTTTCATAACCTTCTGGTTATCGATAGCAGCGAAAAATCCTCGATAAGCTTGCCCTTTTCTATGTATTTAAACTGGGATAAAGCCCTGATTTTATTTTTATTCTTGTCGGCTTGGCCCACCCTGATTGATGAGCAACCTAAAGTTTCTGTGCGAATGTTCACGCTGCCAGTCCTGCAGTTTTTACTGTGTACATTGCTGTTTATTTCTTTATTTTTAGCCTGTATCAATATGAAATTAATCGCGGTTGATATCGCAGTGCCAAATTGGTGGTGGTTATTTGCCCTAAACAACCTGCTGATTACCTGCGTCGCTGAAGAAGTGTTTTTTCGTGGCTTTATTTTACAAAAATTACAAAAAGTCGTGGCGGTTATTCCCGCATTGATAATCAGTTCTCTATTATTTGGTTTAGCGCATTTTTCTGGTGGGATCAGTTATGTGATTGTTGCATCAATCGCAGGTGTATTGTACGGCTTGGTTTATCTCTGGACCGGTCATATTCGCTACAGTATCGCGGTGCATTTTTTAGTTAATCTAACACATTTGATTTTTTTCACTTATCCTATGTTGAAGTAGTGCAGCCACCTTAGGTCACTGCACAAATTGAATTAAAGCTTAATGACTTCGATACCCCCGCGTTTTTGCATCGTGACATATAAGGTATCTTCATTCGGATTCAGCGCCACATTGGTTGGATACTGGCCTTTTAAATGAAAAGTTTTTATGACTTTCCCTTGTTTTGATAACTTCACGATAGTGCCACTCCCATATCGGGCAATATATAAATGCCCTTTCGAGTCTGTACGCATGCCGTCGAGACCAAAGTCATCAAAACGGATTAACTCACGTTTATTACTGATCTGATAATCTTTATCTAAATCGTACGCCCACACCACCCTCTGCACACTTTCATTCACAAATAATGTTGTTTGATCGGCACTGACAGCCACGCCATTAGTCGTTCCCATATTTGCTTCTATTAATTGTGACGTGCCATTCGGGTTAACCCGCCACAATTGTCCAGATGATTGAGCCCAATTAGGATCACTGGCAAAAATAACCCCACCAGCAGTGACAGCGATGTCATTTGGTTGGTTAAAATTGGGGTTATGCGTCAAAACTGATATATCTTTCGTTTTAGAGTCAATTTTTAAAATATTATGACCAGTATAATCAGCTACCAGTAAATCACCACTCGCATCAAATTGTAGGCCATTACCAGTGCTGCCTTCAGGCAACGTGACATATAACGAGACCTCCCCTGATGGCGTGACCACACCTATGGTGCCTTGTTTGGCAAAATTTACCGCAAAAAGGTGCCCTTGGGACGACACGACGGGCCCTTCAACTCCTTGAGTGAAGGTATTATCACTGACTAAGTCTTGACTATCGATTGTACCAGCCTGCGCTGTGCTATAGGCTGATACAATCAATACGAAGGATAAAAATGTTGGTCTCATACTTTTTCCTCTGGTTATTGGTTTAGTGATAGAGAAACAGTTTTGTGGCCATTGCACAACTAGCTATTTGTCGCACTACGAGGAGATTTATCTCAATGAAGTCATCAGCGTAACGTTCTTTTAAAGTCACATTTAGGATACGACGAACACGTAAATATTTTCGCCCCTGAATCATCGGTAGATTGTTCAACCGTTGATAAGCACTGTGGGCAAAATGCCACCGCTTGTGTAATGAATGCTTGCTCTTCGCTCGTTGGCGGTTCTGAGCTAATATCATTATTTTTTTCTTGCTGTTGAGTCTCGGCTGTTTTTGCTGTTGGTTCAAACTCATGAGTGTTGCCCCAATCAGGATCAAGAGATAAGTTGGCAAAAAGGTTTTTCTTTTCACCTTCTTCTGCTGGGTTCAGTAGTGTTTTTGGATCATTACGAATTTCAGGCTTAAGTCCTTTGGCAATTTTTACAGGCTCAAAGTCCATTAAATGAGGTTCTGATGATGCCAAAGTATCTGTTTCAGTCAAAGATTCAATATCGTCAGTTGCGATACCTTGATGCAACGTCTCATCGTGGTCACTCTTTTCTGGCTCAGAATCATTCGCCTTGTCAGTGTTTAACTTAAGATCAACAGGGCTTTGATTATCAACCTCTTGAGTTTGATAAGAGGGTTTATTTTGTCGGCTTTTTATTTCGTCCACATCTTCATCTGGCTCAGGAATGTACTCTCGCACTACAGGCTCTTTAAACTGATGATCAGAATGTTGACGTACACGCTTCGCTTCACGAGCCTGTTCCATCGCATCTATTTGCGCAACCTCATCTGCATCAAGGCTCTCTTGTTGTTTTTGGGTTTCATCAACGGACGGTTCAGTCCGTATAAATTCATTTGTGAAGTCCGATGATGTCGGCTGCGGTGTGATTTCAGGCTCTAGCTTGTTTACCGATGACTCTTCAACATGGGCAGCATCAGAGTTGTCGCTATCAGGTAATGTTGTTAACTTGGTAGGATCGTTTATTTCATCGCCTGTCGACGCTTGACGTGGTGCCGTGTTAGAGCTGATATCTGCAATAAATGTAGCTGGGCTCACACACTCTCCCATATCTTGTTCTTTGTCATCATGTTGAGCCGCAGGTTCCTCAGTTAGCTGCGGATTCTCCTGTTTCGCAACCGGTGTCTCTTTAATTGGTTGCTTAAGTATCTGGGTGTCTGGCGCGTGTTCAGATCCGGTAGCAGATGTATTAACCCGCTCTAATTCTTTTGTTTCACTTTGCCCTGCCGAAGCAATAAAACCATACTCATCAACTGGCATCGCATCTTTTTGATGATACTGTTCATTAAACAGTGTCGTTAATATCTGTGTAAACTGCTCAACCTGCTCATCCATAAATTCAAGTTGCTTCACGCCCTTTATTGTCTCTATTAAAGCGTGGCGATGAATCACATTTTCTGGCATAGGAGATTTAAACGTGACTGAATCATGGAACATTACTAAAGGCTTTAACCCTTCAGAAACATCCAGCAACCGGCCTAAAGCATGTGATAATTGATTTGCCAGCTGCAGTGGGTTATCAAATGGCACTGTTTTATCGTCATTGTGTTCTGACCATTGTGCTGCGTTAGCTCCACCAAAGATTGCTCCCTTGGCTTCTGGGGCAACAATTACAAAAAGGCCATACGCTGAGACAATAACACGTTCTATGCTCTTTGTTTGTTGTCCCTCTACCACAATGTTTAATTGTTTAAACGAGGAATAAAGTTCAGGATCGAGCCCTTTGGCTAAACGTTTCTTTTTACTTTTATCTCGTTTAACCGCAATGGATTTCTCATTCACTTTTGCTGCTAAATCAGCCGTTTTAGCTTTAATTGCGGCGCCCCGCCCTTTTAATTGCCAAAGCCCTCCTGCAATGAGAATCAGTAAAACGATAATCGAGATCGTGGGCAGCAACAAATCAGCAAATAAAGAAGGCTCTTGCTGAGCAGGCTCGCGAGGCAAAACCGGGGCAGCTTTTATCGCGCTTTGCGCTTGTGCTTCTAAAAACGAAGGATCTGCAACAGAGGGGCTATTTTGTTTTTCTTGCTCTTTGTCATACAGCGCTTTTAATTGAGCTTGTTTTTCCTGAGTCTGCTGTTCTTGCTCGGGTACCGTCTGATCGGATGGAGCATTTAACAGCTCAGAAGGTTGATGATTCTTCTCAGCTTCTGCTCGACTCTCATTTTGATCATTAATTGATGTTGTCGGTGGTTCTATTTTATTTTCTATCGCGTCTTTTGTTATGGTGACAGTCTTATCCTCTATGCTTTCAGGCTCTATTTGCGTTGTCGAAGTCACAACAGGATCTGACTTCTTTTTTGGTAAATTTCGACAATCACGATCATAGGCTCTTTTTGCGTCCCGATATTGGCGGCTATTAGGAACATGGCTAAATTGCGAAACCTGTTGATTGAGTAAAAGGCATAATGCCTCTTGATTTGGCGCAGCCAAAACTGCTGAACTAAAGAAGAACAAGAAAAATAGAAGTGAGAGTGAACCAGTGCTAGACATAAAAATAAGTGTTTGTATTGATTTATATTTAGCTTACTTGTTTAGTGCTGATTTTTCCATTACAACTTGTTGCAAAAAAAAGGATATCGATGTCCATTGTTATACTTTATAAAAGAGCTAAGACCTTAGTGCTAGCAGCTCAATTTTTAGAAACTTAATTTTTCTATTTGTGTCAGCCCTACTCGGCCGTTTAAATCTTCGAATACAGACACCATTGCTGGATACGGAGACGAATGAGGCGTCACTTGGATAGCATTGCATAAAAAAGCGTAATTAGTTCCGAGGTTACTTTCTGTCGATACTGCAACAGGCTCATATAACACAGCATCAATCCCATCTAAGGCATCGGTAAAAGCACGGCGCGCTTGAGGACTAATTTCATGGCTGAACTCTTTCGGTCCCTGAATAAAATGATTTGACATTACTGATCCTTTGTAATTATTTAAGCAACGTTATGCCCGTTTTAAAGACTAATTTAAAAATCGCTCACTGCGTGTGTTTATCAGTGTAGTGCAGAAAATCAAAAAAATTATTACTCCGTATTACATTTCATTAAAATCATAGAAGTTGTTGAATCGTATCGAACGTGTCTTGCCAGTGTTTATAATTGATTTCTACGGAGCTTACTTGATCGCCCTGCATCAGAACCAACGATGGAAAACCCGAAATTGGCCACTGGTGTACCATTTCAATTTCAGATAGCAACGCATCTTGGATTTGAGCGCTAGTTAACAACCTCGTAAATTCATCAGCTGGTAAACCAATATCTTGTGCTAAAGCGATTAGTGTGTCCTCATCAGATGGATTTTGAGCACGAAGGTAATAAGCCTGTTGAATGGCAAAATGCATTTGGGCTTCTTTATTAAACTGTCTAGCGATTAACGCAGCACGGCATGCCGGGTACGTCGACCGCCTAGGTTGACACTTAAGCCAAAAATCAAAATTAAAATCAACATTCAACTGCTGACTGATGGTTCGCCACGTTTGCTGCAAATGGGTCTTCATATGTTGACTCATAGGTTGGTGACAATCAGGGGCAAGCCCACCTAATCGATATTGAATCATAACGTAAGGTTTAAGTGCTTGTTCAAGTGCTAGCCAAGTTTTTCTGTACCCCCAACACCAGCTGCACATAGGATCGTAAATGTAGTAGAGGGTGGTATTTTCCATGAGGCTTCCTTTATTTGAGCTTATATTTTAGCTCAAAGCACCTTTTTGCTCCAATACGGTAGGAATTTACAGTCAATCTCCTAAACATTTCTGAGGCCAATATAAAAGCACAGCCTTGGTTGGAGGCTGTGCTGAGTTGGGAAAATCAATTGCAAAAATATTGGATAATGAGCCCATCCATTGCTCTGTCAGTTCCTGTGACAAAATCAATGGATGTAAACTGTGATATGAACAATACAGATCAAGATTGAGAAATATTTAACAAAGTGATGAAAGGCCAATTTTGAGGATAAGTGGTCAGAAGACACATATAAAGCGAACATCACAGATTGAAGTTAACGACCTTAATTTATAAACGATACTCAAAGTTGATATACATTTTATCTATCGACATATAACTAAAGTGACTGTAGCCCATCTTTAATCCCCAGTTTGCATTAAAATCATATTGAAGCCCTAAGCCTAACTTTGCCCCAACTTCTAATTCCGTCGCTCTTTCCACATTCACGCGTGTATAAGGAGTCGATTCCATATTTCGATTATAAATAATGGCATCGATTTTATGTATGGCGACCCCCGCTAACACATACGGTGTGAATTTAGGCGTAAAATGCCAAGGATAATACGTGGCATCAAATTCAAAAATATCCATGTTAATTGCATAATAATCGTGTAATTTTATTTCATCGGGTTCGCAGCCTAACCAACAAATGTTTGTAGTCAAATTACCTAAAAAATCGATTTCTATATCTGCAGAATAATTAAAACGTAACGCTAAATTGTCATACACATAATAACCAATGCCAAGGTTATAATTGATGATATCTGACTCTTCTCCTTCGACCTGATACTGCTCAAGACGGTCTGTAATTTTACTCGGCAACGCTTCTTTTATATCGTTATTCTCATACTCGTAATAATTACTCAATGCCCCAGCATTGAAAAAAAAACGCCCTTCTTTTGTGAGTGAGTGTGACACTTTCTCGCTTGATGTTTCTGTTGCATGCAACCCCGAAGATGCACACAATAAGCCGACAAAGCACATTGAATTCAGATTCATAGGTAGTCCTTGAGATGATTCTAATTTGCCGCGATCATACCCGCAGTTCATTAAGAAAGAACCAAGTAATTTGTTAGAAAATGTATCGATTTTACAAACAAAAATAGAGCGAACAAAAAGACGAACTAAAAGGCCAAACTCTGCGAAATGGCATTTAATAAATCAAGCTTCTGCTGAACTTCGTACACTAATGTATCTTCTGTATCTTTATGAAATGCAATGCAAATAGGTAAGTTTTCTATCGCTTCAAGCTTCACCACTTTTTGAAGAGAATCATAACTCCGATTGATTTTTTTTAGTTGCTCAAGCAGAGCTGTTTCAGAATAAACAATAAAATCAATCCGTTTAGCAAATAGTTTATTGATACTTATTTGCCCATTTGCTGCAAGATCTAAATTTACCCCTAACTCAAAACCTTCTTTAACCAATACATCTTGTGCCAGATCACCTCGTGTGACACTCACTTGAAATCGTTTAACATCAATCAGTGAGCTTACGTCGAGATCGGTCCGCGACTTTAATTTATAGATGAAAGTGGGTAACGGAGAAATTAACGGACAAGCCCATTTGAACCTATGCTCTCTTTTTTCTGTTCGATATAAAGAATAGATTGCGACATTTTTCTTAGTGGTAGCTAAATCGATTGCACGTGCCCACGGGTAACTTTGCAGTGAATACGCGATATTTGCTTGTTCGAGGATCCAACGCACCTTTGCAGTGGCCGTCCCGACAACTTTGCCATTATCATTAGTAAAACTATAGGGTGGCCACTCTTCAGTAACAACAAGTAGAGGCGCTTTTGCCAAAAGTGAAAAACTAGCCAACCAGAGCAAACATATTAGGACAGAGCCTATTTTTTTTAGCATAAAATATGTTCAACAACATGAGTGAATTCACAGTCACTATAGCTAATAGATCAACATTCAGCCCACTAGATGTGAAAAACTTATGCAAAGGGTAAATGAAATATTGGTAATTTACCTTATCGTACAAACAAGGAGTCATCCCTCAAACCTGACTTGAGACACCGTGCTCGTGCAAATTATAATCATATAGAGTGGCACTCAACACTCGCAGAAACTTTTTAATCAACAGGCACACAATACCGCTCAATTACCCCTTCGCGATATTTTTCCATTAACGCCCATAACACTGAGATGGTTTTTACATTCAACTCGCCAGTTACTTGCCACGGTAAAAAGTGCAATTGGAATGCTTTAAGTGTGTCAAAGGTCTGTTTATCAAACTGCCCGGTTACCTCAATTCCATAACCATAACGCTGCAATGCACATTGCACCACTTCATAATTGGGCAGTGTTTCTCCTTGAAACTGCTGCCAATATTTAAAGACCGTTTCATCATCATACCAAGCGCCAATCCCATGTTGATAGAGCGTGTACCAAGGAAAATGCGGCCCAGGATCTTGTTTGTTTCCTAATTGAATATCAGAGTGACCAACAATGCCCGTCGGATCGATATTGGGGTAGCGCGTTAAAATGTCTTTTGCTAATGCGATTAATAACGACACTTGTTGCTGATCAAAACTGGGATATAAGCAAAAAGACTGCGAATCTAATTGTGCTGCGCTGAGATTTTGCTCGGTCCAAGTTAATGGCTCATACACACAACGTGCCTGATTCACCAATTCAATCCCTATTGATTGATCATTAATGTTTTCTCTACCTTGCCAATGACTGACACCCGCATGCCATGCTCGTTGCTGTTCGTTGACGAGTCGATACACAGATAGACCCCCTTCTGTGAAAGAAGTGTCGTGATTTTCTGGAATTAAATAATGCGCGCTCACTTGACCTTTAGTTAGCGCGTCAAGGGAGTCTTGCCAATTACCCGTAGTATAATGAATTACTAAAAACCGAACTCGGCTATCATAGTTATCTGATTGATACGTCTGTTTAATCCCGTGGCTACACCCTTGAAGCAGACCAAATAAGCAAAATAATAGAGCTTCCTTTTTCATGGCACGTCCTTAAATGAGTTTTTCAAATGATAAGGCTAGCACTTATACACTAAAGCCCCTAAAATCAGTGCTCTAATGATTTTAATCAGAGCAAGATGTGACTCCTCATTATTACATTGGCATTATGTCAGGAACAAGTTTAGATGGTATCGATGTGGCTTTAGTTGATATTCAAGAGCAAAACATCAGGTTAATCGCTGCCAGTGACACCCACTTTGAACCCGAGTTGCGCAGTCAATTACTGAAAATATGCCAAACGCCCACGGTACATTTAGAGCAATTAGGGGCCTTATCAGTCAAACTCAGCTTAGCGTATGCAAAAGCGGTGATGCAATTGCTCGAAGACTTTCAACTGCAACCTGCGGATATTATTGCTATTGGCTGCCATGGCCAAACTATTTACCATCAACCAAATGGATCTTGGCCTTTTTCAATGCAATTAATAAACAGCAGTGTTTTGGCTAGCCAATGTCAAATCACCACCGTCAGTGATTTCAGAAGCATGGATATTGCCTTAGGCGGTCAAGGTGCACCTTTAGTCCCACCATTTCATCAACAACTTTGCGCACATTTAATAGGGCAATATTCATCATTCGTATTGCTCAATATTGGTGGCATTGCCAACGTCTCCATTTTAAAACCCGAACCATTACGAGGTTTTGATACGGGACCAGGTAATGTACTCATGGACAGTTATTTACAACAGAAAAATGGTATGTTATTTGATGATGAAGGCAAAATAGCGGCCAGTGGTGAAGTCAATCAACCTTTGTTAGCACGCTTTTTATCTGACAGCTATTTTTCTATTGAAGGTCCGAAAAGTACGGGCCGAGAGTATTTTAACCTAAGCTGGCTAAACCAAATTTTATCCCAATTTGAAGCACTCTCACTCCCTGATGTGTTGGCCACTGTGAGTTTTTTTGTTGCAAAATCGATTGCATCGCCGTTACACAGCTTACCTGCTGGCACACTTTTAGTGTGTGGTGGAGGTGCAAAAAACAACCACTTATTAAAGAATTTAGCGCTGCAACTGCCTTTATGGCACATCGATACCACCACTGAACACGGTATTGATGCTGATTCTATGGAAGCCATGGCATTTGCTTGGCTAGCCAAGCAATGTCTTGATCGAAAAACAGCCAATTCGCCAGCCGTCACAGGAGCAAGGCAAGCCGAGATTTTAGGCCAAATTACGCAAGTTTATAGTCATCATCCCCACTCTTTAACAGGAGAAAGCCAATGAAATTAAACTGTGATTTAGGTGAAAGTTTTGGCCAATGGAAAATGGGTCTCGATGAAGCTGTGATGCCGCATATCGATATGGCCAATATCGCTTGTGGTTTTCATGCAGGTGATCCATTGATAATGACCAAAACGCTCGCTCTCGCCAAACTGCATCAGGTCACGATTGGTGCCCACCCTAGTTATCCTGATCTTGTTGGTTTTGGACGCCGTAGTATAAAATGCTCACATGAAGAACTCATTGCCCTGCTGCACTACCAAATTGGGGCTATTGATAGCATGGCCCAAAACCATAACTTGCAACTCACCTACGTTAAACCCCATGGTGCACTTTATAATGATATGATGGCAGATGCGGCCATTTTCACAACAATATTAACAGCGCTTTCCCACTACCATAAACCACTAAAATTGATGGTTTTAGCCGGTGCACTGAGTAACGAAAACCGTGAACTGAGCCGTCAATTTGGTGTTGAACTCCTATTCGAAGCCTTTGCTGATCGGCGCTATCTCGACTCAGGGGCCTTGACACCGCGAACTGAGCCGGGCGCAGTGTTATCTGAGACCGATATGTTAGCGCAAGTTGAGCAACTCATTAATCAGCAAACTGTCATCACCCAGAGCGGCCAAACTTTACCAATTGTAGCCGACACCCTGTGTGTACATGGCGATAACCTAGCTGCCATTGCACTGATTGAAAAAATACACGCTATGTGCCAACTTGAGCGGCCTCAATCAAATGCATAATTCACCTAAAATAGTCACAGCGGGTGATAATTCGCTGATTGTTTATCTTGCCGATCAGCCAAGCCCACAAAGCTGCAATGACATCGCTACAATGAGTGAGCGGATCAAACAGCACTTTGGCGAGTATTTAATCGATATCATTCCATCTTATATCTCGTTATTAATTACTTACAATGCGCTTGAGATTGATCATTTTTATGCCCGAACCCTGATAAAAGCCTGTTTCAACGGTAATAAAGCGAGGGAACGTTCAGCTAACCAGCATATTCGTCTGCCAGTCTTATACGATGCAGTCACTACGCCTGATTTAGCGCGTATCGCTGATCATCACAGTGTAAGCAAAGAGCAGATCATTTCGTTACACGTGGCACAGCACTATGATGTATTTGCCATCGGATTCGCACCTGGTTTTGCATTTTTAGGTGAAGTCGACCATCGAATCGCCATGCCTCGGCTTAATACACCTAGGCATCAAGTTCCCGCCGGAGCCGTTGCTATTGCGGATCGACAAACGGCCGTCTATCCGAGTGTTTCACCGGGCGGTTGGAATTTAATTGGTTTATGTCCTCAACCTCTGTTCAACCCAGAGCAGGCGCCTTATCTCCCATATACAGTTGGCGATACGGTTGAGTTTTATCGCATTGATGAAGCAGAGTTTTTAAAATTAGGTGGGAGGCTATGAAACAAGCACTCTATGTCAATCACCCAGGTTTTTTGAGTCAATTACAAGATTTAGGTCGTTTTGGTCAAGCACACATCGGATTAACAACCTCAGGTCCAGCAGATAAATTTGCTTTTCTAGTCGCCAATCGTCTGCTGAACAACCCGGATAATGCCGCTCAAATTGAGCTGAGTTATGGGGGGGCAAGCTTTACAGCTTTAACTGATTGCAGTATTGCTGTAACCGGTGCGCATTGTGATGTGTTAATTAATCAACGACAACAAGGCCATTGGCGCTCCATGCAATTAAAACAAGGAGATACATTAGACATTGGCTATAGCCAACAGGGTTTACGCTGCTACCTTGCAATCTCTGGCGGTTTTTTGGCCAAGGCGAGCTTTGGATCAGTCGCGACCACAGTGCGCGAAAAAATTGGGGGGTTGGACGGTCAAGCTTTATCAGCTCAACAGATTTTGAGCTGCCAGAAAGCCTCAATATCTAACAATCAAATGCTCGCTCCGTCTTTACAACCTACTTATAGCAAAGAGACGGTGCTACGACTCATCCCTGGTTACCAATATTCACTATTTCCAGCGAATGAATCACAACGATTTTTTCACCATGATTTTCGGGTTGATCAACAAAGTGATCGCATGGGTTATCGCCTTGAAGGGCCAAAAATTAGCAGCGGGTTATCTCAGCTGTATTCAGAAGGGATCAGTTTAGGCGCCGTACAAATTCCACCTGATGGCCAACCAATTGTTTTAATGAATGATCGGCAGACCATCGGTGGGTATCCAAAAATTGGTACAGTGTTATCAATAGATTGCCATAAATTAAGTCAAATGGCTGCAGGCAGTAAAATAAACTTTGAGTCTATCAGTATTGAACAAGCCCAAAATGCCCTGCATTTACAGCAATATCAATTAGCACACTTAAAATTTCAGCCATGCTAACAAACACGGCTGATCCCCTCGCCTTTATTTTAATATTGCATGCTTCAGAGTCTCTGTGCCATCGATCGGTCCGAGTAACTTTAAACCAAGCAAATGAGCCACCAACGGGTAAATATCTAAATTACTTGCAGATTCAAACTCGAAACCTTGTTTTAACTCAGGCCCTTGAGCGACAAAAAGCCCTGCCATATCTTGCGTATAAGCGTAACCGTGCGTGCCAAGGTAATCACTGTGTCCATTTGTAGAAAATGTTTTTGGAGCGCGGGTTTCAATAATAATATCCGCAATGCGTGGGCTATCCACATACCCTCGTTGCGCTAATACTTTATCTGATAACACCTCATAACGCCCCTTCGCCTTGTCTTGTAATTGAGACTTAATCTTTTTTACATCCAGTTGACTGGTTGGCTTTTTATAAAACTGCACACGTGTGCCACTATTTTTAACAATAAAATCATTTTCACTGATCCCTAAGCTGTCAATGGCGATAGATTGTTCAGGCTCGATAGCGGCCATCCCATGATCGGATACTAAGATCAGTGTCACCGGCTGACTGACCTGCGTTGCAATTCGCTGCGCGAGTTGCCCAATCAATGCATCGACAGTTTGTACTGCTTGAAATGTTTCTAGTGCATCTGGCCCAAAGTCATGACCTTGGGTATCGACTAACGAAAAGTAACCTGCAATAAACCCAGGACGCTGAGCCGGAGGGAGTGTAAGCCAAAAAATCATTTGATCAACGCGCGCCTGATAATCACTGTGTTTCGAATAATGATAATAATAATCCGGCTTTAAACCATTAAATAATGCATCCGATTCAGGCCAAAAATAAGTCGCGGACTTCACACCTTGTAATGAAGCTAAATTCCAAAGCGGTACACCTGACAACCAGGAGCTATCTTGTCCTCCATCAGCCATTTTGTAACATTGATTACGTTGTTTATCACAAAAATTATTATCCACGATACCGTGATTCACTGGCAGTAAACCTGTAATAATTGATAAGTGATTGGGAAAAGTTTTGGTTGGGTAAACAGGCTTTAAATGTTTCGCTCTAACACCTTTTTTAGCAATGTTAGCAATGTTTTTTGCTTGATGCTTTTCAATGTAGTCCCAGCGAAATCCATCAATTGAAATCAGCACCACACTGGGTGCACTGGCCGCTTGTGGGTTGGCATGCACAGATTGATTAATCCCAATTGCACTGAGTAAACAGCTTATATGTAAGAATAAATAAAGGTTTTTCATTGTGTGAACTTTAAGATCAATGACAAAAAATCAGTTTAACAAACTTAGATAAAAAAAAATCCATCTAACGATGGATTTTTTTTACTGCGCTGTTTTCTTTGGTTTATGTCGCCAAACCCGCTTTTTGGCTGGCTTACTTTCATCATTAGCCGATGTATTTTTTTTGGGCTGTGCACGTCTTGGCTTTTGACCTTCCGAAGGGGTAGCACGGCCATTATTAGCAGTTGGTTTTTTTGGCTTTTTCGGTTTTTTTATTTTTACGTTTAAATCTGTTTGTGGTACAGCCGCACTTGGTTCGAACCCCTTCACGATCTCACGGTTAATCAACGTCTGGATTAAGCGTTCAATATCAGAAAGCTCCGCAACCTCTTCGGCTGTCACGAACGAAATAGCATGCCCTGATGCGCCCGCACGCCCTGTTCGTCCAATACGGTGTACATAATCCTCAGCGATATTAGGTAAATCAAAATTAACCACTTGCGGTAATTGGTCAATATCTAAACCTCGAGCCACAATATCAGTAGCAACCAATACCCGCACTTCACCGTTTTTAAAACCTGCAAGGGCTTTCATCCGTGCGCCTTGGCTTTTATTACCATGAATGGCGGCAGCATTAATTTTTTCTTTTTCTAAGTGTTTCACCAATCGATTCGCGCCATGCTTAGTTCGAGTAAACACTAATACCTGTTGCCAATCATGTTGTTTAATTAAGTGTGTGAGAAGCGCTGATTTTCTCGACTTATCGACAGGGTGAACCGATTGTTCTACCGTTGCAGCCGTGGTATTGGCGGGAGCTACTGATACCTCAACTGGATCATGGATCAAGCCTTTCGCTAACGCTCGAATGTCGTTAGAGAACGTAGCAGAGAACATTAAGTTCTGGCGTTTTACCGGTAAGACTTTAATGATTTTTTTAATATCATGAATAAAGCCCATATCTAACATTCGATCCGCTTCATCGAGTACCAATACTTCTAATCGGTCAAATTTAATTGCCCCTTGATTAAATAAATCAAGCAAGCGACCCGGTGTTGCAACAAGAATGTCAGCGCCACGGCGCAGACGCATCATTTGTGGGTTTATTTTAACCCCGCCATACACAACAAAAGAACTTAAGGGTAAATTTTTACCATAAAGCTCCACACTTTCAGCAACCTGTGCCGCAAGCTCACGCGTAGGAGTTAAGACTAACGCTCGCACTTGATTATGACTGGCAGCTTTACCTGCTACTAATCGTTCAAGTAACGGTAAAGTAAAGCCTGCGGTTTTACCTGTCCCCGTTTGGGCCGCAGCCATCATATCGCGTCCTTCAATAATGGCGGGTATCGCAGCTAATTGAATAGGAGTTGGCGTGTCGTAACCTTGCGCTGTTACAGCATCAAGTATAGGTGCGGATAAACCCAGGCGGGCAAAACTCATAATTGCTCTCTTACATACATATCAGACCGCCAAATGCGGCGCGCCAGAGTACAGGAATTACCCCATGAACGCAATCAACCTCCAAAAAGAACCAGCCTTTGGGGTTTTGAGTGAAGTTTTTATCTCCAAAATTAAAAACAACTTGCCTTCAAGGTGGCAAAACGTACAATCGCGCCTCAGATCGATAGCTGGAGCAGGCCATGAACCGCAAAAAGAAAATTAACGATATTTTAAAAAAGAAACTAAAAAAGGCAAAGTCGAAATTACACACAAGTAATAAACCCGCTTATGTCTCTAAAGCTGAGCGAGCAAAATTAGCCGAAACATCAGAACAAACGCACGACAGCCAAGATTAATTCAGCTGCTGCATAATATGTAAATAAAGTGGCTGGCGAAGCGGTGGTAGCACTTCGATATTCTCTAATTGCTGAAACCATTCTTTGGCTTGAGAATGCTTTCCCAGTGCTAGGCTTTCTTGGGCAAGATAAAGAATGGCTAAATCAACACCAACAAAATCTTCAGCTAAACGCGCAGCTTGTAAAGAATCTGCAAAATATTGGTAGGCTTGCTGATGGTTTTTTTGATTACTATAGCCCCGTGCTAAATTAAATAAACTTTCGCCCAATTTGTATTGGCTGTTAAGCAACTGCGCAAAATGAACGGCTTGGTGACGATACGCCACCGATTTATCAGTTTCTGCGACCCGCTCAGCAAAGTGACCCAAATTTAAAAACAATTCATATTTAAATGCGGGTGACTGCCTGCGTTGAAATTTCTGGGCTAACCCTTTTAACATCCGATACGGAATACGTGGGTCGATATCACTATACAACTGCAAGTTTAATAGCTGCACCAGTAAGATTGGATCTTCGAAATTCTTATTTACTTCATTTAGTAACTGTTCCGCTTCGCTTCTAAATCGACTTGATTCTTCTTCTTTTTTTAATACTTGCAACATCTTAGTATGATAAATGTAAGCGTGGATTTTAAAATAAGGTGGTAAAGATGGCTGTAACACGAAGCGGCTCGTCAAACCATACAGCGTCTCAAAATGTGCTAACGCGAACAAAGTCTGCATATGAATAATCTGATATTCAAAATACTGAAACGATTGCAGGGGCACTTGATCTAATTGTTTGCGGATCTCGGTTAAACATCGAGCAGGTTGAGAATTACACTCTGAACGAATATCCACTGCATTTAACTTTAAAGGTACAATGAAGAGAATCAAAGTACTGACAAAGATTAGCCGTCGTAGCGATAGCACCATTGAGTGAACCTTATTTAATTGAGGCCTATTTGCCAATATTTTTGGTACAATTTTGGATAGACTTTTTTTAACTCTTTGGCTTTATCTTTAAATCGTTTCCCTTTAGGTTCTGATAGCCCAGATGGCACAAATGGCAATTCATCTTCAGTGCGCTCTTCGTACAGTAATCCCGCAATTAAGTCATATTCGTCCAAGAAGGGATAAGGTAAACGGTCTTTCATTGGCACCACGTCGAAATCAGCTAAATCATCCGGCTGTGCTAAGGTCGCATTTAAGACTTGTTCACCTCGAGATATTAACCAACAGCGGAATTCCGAAAAGCTGTATTCCGAATTACAGCCAGCTATCACAAACGCGGCTCCCCAAAGTGGCCAAACATAGGTTAAACGCATTTTTTGATTAAAATGCTTATCAAATGCAGCTAATTGCTCGTCTGTAAGCGGGGTTAAACGTTGTTTTAATTCATCAGCGATGTGCTCTGGAGAGGCGAGCGGATCTGTTGCAGTCACTAACTGCCAAAATTCTTGTTCGGTCATAATTTAACATTATCAGTATTTTGGTGACATTATACTGCATCTTTTCTTGAAAAGCGTGTCGTTTGCTTATATGGGAACACGTCAGCAATCAGCCCTTGTTGTAAATTGTTTTGAGTGGCAACCCAAAATTCGGGTGTGTATAAATCAGCGTGAAATCGTTCAAATAATTGCTTCGCTTTAGGATGGCCAGTAAAAAACACCGGGAACTGTTCTGGGAAAATATCATTGTCATCAATTAAAAACCAAGGCGTATCGGATAAACGCTGATATTGGGTATGTGCAACAGGTAATCGTCTAAAGTGGCACTCGCTTAACGGACAAATTTCATCATAATCATAAAAGACCACCCTTCCCCAACGAGTAACGCCAAAATTCTTCATTAACATATCGCCAGGAAAAATATTTGCAGCCGCCAGTTCTTTGATGGCGAGGCCATATTCATACATCACGTGTTCGAGTTGGTGGTCAGTCGCCGATTGGATATAAAGATTTAGAGGTATCATTTTTCGCTCTACATAGACATGTTTCAGTATCAGAGCCTTGCCTGATATCACGACACTTGATCTTGCCTCTTGTTGCAACTGGGCTAACAATGAGGGTGAAAAACGCGATAGGTCAAATGCTAAAAATCGAAACTCGTGGGTATCGACCAACCGCCCGACCCGATCAGCATTTTTGACAAAGTCATACTTTTCCATCACTTGCTTACGCGTAATTTGTTTGGGGGCCATAAATGTATCTTTGATCACTTTATACACGTAATCCGATTGCTCTGTAGTAAACACGGCCATCACCATGCCTTTTATCCCTGCAGCATTACAATAGCGCTCTGTGGGGGGCATTTTACGAGTCGAATCGACTTTAAAGCGATAAAACTCAGTCTTTGCATGTTTGATAAATCCAATCGCATTAAACAGCTCAAATCGCTCTTTATTGGGCAACAAACGAGACAGATACTCCACATAGGCCTGCGGTTTATCGGTATCCACCATAAAATAGGTTCTTGCAAAGCCAAATAACATACTCAGTTGTGCTTCACCGAGCATGATGCTGTCAATAAAAATCGCGCCCTGCTCATTATTTAACACTGCTATCGCAAAGGGGATGGGCGGCGTATCTAAACATTGAAGAGTTCCGATGATGTAAGCGGCTTTATTTCTAAAAAACAGAGAGTTACCATATTGAATCTTCCACCCACCGACTTGGTGAGCGATAGGGTTGGCGTGACAATCGATCGCTTGGACTAAGGCATTAATATCTCGGGTGAGGTTTTCATAAGGTAAGCGAAAATGAAACTGTTGCAATAGAGACGCTAATGCCACTGGTAATGATGCCGATTCTGAAATGCTTTTTTCTACTTTCTCACGACTCTGATTCTTTTGCCGATATTGACGTTTTAATATAAATAAATGAACATCACGAATTTTATTATGCCCGCGAATAGAACCAAACACCGAATTAAAAAACGTCTGGCTAATTGCATCGTTTTCATGCTCACTTACTAACTGTGCATAATAACGTTTTGCTTGATGCCACATCTTACTATCGTCTAGGCAATCAAAGGCTATCGTACTGACCGCCAGTTTCGCCACCGCCACTTTTGCTTCATAAACTTTGAGCCTGTCGCGCATGGCTTGCTGTACACCTTGCCACTGCGCTTGCTCGAACCGAGCTTGAGCGCTCAAGGTGATATTGAGAAATTCCGCAAACATAGCTTCAAAACTGGCTAAAATTGAACGAGCCACTTTTGCAGACACGCCTTGTTCAACCGATGTGATCGGTAGTTGAGTCATAACACCCTCAGATATCACCACAAACTATAGTGGTTATAGTTACATGCTTATTTACACACCTTAGCAGGACCGATTAAATAGAATTAATTTATAAATAAAATAGGTAGCATTGATTTGATGAATATTCGCAACGTTGATTTAAATTTATTGGTCTATCTGAACGTCCTACTCGAAGAACGTAATGTTTCAAAAGCCGCGAATAAATTAGCGCTCACGCAACCAGCCATGAGTAATGCACTCAAGCGTTTACGCGATTTATTTGACGACCCTTTATTAGTCAGAACTGCTGATGGTATGGTACCCACAGAAAAAGCCATTCAGCTAAAACCTGACATTACCCGTTTATTAATTTTAGCTGACACAATCACACAACCTGATGGCGAGTTTGACCCAGCCACCAGCAGTTACACTTTTCGAATTGTCAGCAATGATTATTTAGAAACCACTTTAATTTGGCCGTTTATTCAATCAATTATGTCAGATTGTCCAAATTTACATTTCGATATTTTAACACCGGGTGACATTAACTTAGCCGATATGGAACAAGGCAATATTGATTTAGCGATTAACCGATTCTCTGTTTTACCAAAATCATTCCATCAAGCCAGTGTCTGGCGCGATAACTTTTGTTGTTTAAGTCACCCCGAACACCCGATTGTCAGCGATAATTCTCTCCAATGTTATCTCGAATCTGAACATATTTGGTTAAACCGTCCAGGCTGGCAGTCTGAAACCACCACAGCCAATAAACCAGGCCATCAGCACTTAGGCTGGGTCGATGAGGCACTTTGGCAACTCGATCACACCCGCAAAATTAGAATTTACTCACGTCATTTGACCGCGGCACAAAGCTTAAACCAATGCAATAAATTGCTCGCTACCTTACCACGCCGCCTGGCGATGCACTTGTGCCAACAGCATGCATTGACCCTGTCTGCGGTGCCATTCCAAATTGTGCCAATTGAAATAAAAATGATTTGGAGCCCATTGCTTCACCATAGCAAACCCCATCAGTGGATAAGAAGACAGTTACTTGAATTTTCTAAAAATATACATGACCGATGACAAGTATTGATTTTATCAATACCAGTTATTGAAAAGTTAAATTTCAATAATAGTCAATTCCAACATAGTGTTAAAACAGAGCCAGACGGGTGAGCCGTTGAGCACTTTAAATGCGAATGGGGAAACAACTATGACGACACAAAATCAACACCAGCAAGGATTTATGCATATTGCAGCGTTTTATTTCAAACGTCCATTCGTGGACTTACTTGAAGACGATTTACTAGCCCGTGCTCAAATCGATAAAAATGATTTCTATTGCATGCTGGAAGAAATCAATCTACGTTTTTCACCCAAGCAACGAGTTTTAGCCAAAGCAATGGGCCAACCTCAGCAAAGTCAAATTGTCGATTATCAAACGTGGACCTGTTCACAACAAACAGTGACTGCGAATGAGTTTGCAGCTACATGCGTACATACTCTCGACCAACACCGCTGTCCCTTACCATTGATTGTGCTGCGATTAGCCGTTGCACAATTAGCCAGCGTTGTCACTAAACAATCAGTTGATTTGATTTTAAATATGCCCGCCGATCAGCAAGCTTTTTGTCTCCGGCTCTGCCAAGCGCTAAAAGATGAGTGTGATCATTTAGTATACAGTTCGGGCACTGTGGTTGAATTAACAACTGAGACCCCTCGTCAATTACTGCGTGCTTGATGGCTGATACGCGGTTCAATTAGAATCGCGTTTCTTTATATTCATAACCAGTGTTTGCATCACACTTTGGGCAAACGCATCGCAGCCAACTGGATCAACATCTGCCAACGTTAAATCAACATCTGGAGTCACCACTTTATTGGTCAACGTATCAGTGATCGCCTCGGTGATATTGGACGCTGCGGCTTCCCAACCGATATGCGATAACATCATCGCGCCAGACAAAAAGCTCGAAATAGGATTCATAGTATCTTGATTTACTAAAGACTCACAGGTGCCATGTGTCGGTTCAAATAAAGCCAATTCCTCTCCAAAATGGGCTGCGGGTGACATTGATACTTGACCTATTTGAGCGCATAAGGAATCAACTAATAAGTCACCATGATGATTGGCAACTGCAATCACGTCATATTGCTGAGGCGCAAGTAAACTCGTTTGCAGTATCACATCCATTAGCTCGTTCTTAATCACAACTTGATGTTGGCTCTTTGGACAAGTAATAACAAGCTGCATTGAGTGGCTGTCAGTCGTCGCATTAAATTCTGTTGTAGCCAGTTCATAGGCCCATTTGACAAACGCCCCTTCTGTGAACTTCATCACATCCCCTTTATGGACCAAGGTCACACTTCGTCGCTTATGTTTTAATGCAAACACAATCGCGGCTCTTACAACTCGTTGACTCGCTTGTTTTGAGATATGTTTGATACCAAGGCCGCATTCTTCGGTAAATCGAAAACGATTGACGCCCAGCTCTTGTTGTAAATAGTCGAGTAGACTTTGTGCTTGGAGCGAGTCGGCTTTAAATTCTATCCCCGAATACACATCTTCACTATTATCACGAAAAACCACCATGTCTATCTGTTCAGGCGCTTTAACCGGACTTGCTAACGGAGGTAGATAACAAATGGGTCGACATTGAACAAATAAGTCCATCTCATGCCGTAATGCTACGTTTAATGACCGAAACCCCGCTCCCATAGCTGTGGTTAAAGGTCCTTTCATTACCACTAAATACTCAGAAATTGCCGTGAGTGTTTCTTGTGGAAACCAATCACCATCATAGAGTTGTGCAGCTTTTTCACCATTAAATATTTCCATCCAGTGAATTTTTTTCTGGCCTGCGTAAGTGTGTTCAACGGCCAAATCGATTAGCTGACACATTAAAGGCGTGATCTGCTCTCCGACACCATCACCTTGTATAAACGTAATAATCGGTTGGTCGGGGATCTGCAGTTGCCCATCAGATGTAACCGTTATTTTTTCTCCGTTCAGAGGTACATTGATAAATTGATACACCACTCGGCCCTTTTGTATTTTTCAGCAGTGATGACTTCTGCATCCCTTTGTCTTAACAACCATACTAACTGCAACAAAAATAAAACTCGACCAAAATTCGATCACCATACATGGATATATTTTTTTAAAGTGAGGGCGAAACAAAACCTATCGGTTCGTATCATCACTAATATTCAACAACATTGTGTATTTATGCATTGTTGATAGAAAAAACGAGTTTATCGAACAGAAAACCCCTATCACCACAGACACCTTGTTGATTTTAAGACTAAGGCAATCAGGCCGTGGCTTTTAACTCAGTGTCGGTAATGTCATTCAAATAAAAATCGATATCGATCGTGCCTATTTGCGCGGCAGATAAATAACGGGATGCATATTCTTGATAAATGCCCGACGATAAGAACAACTTAAAAACATCCATATCGACATGTTGATCTTGGGCCATTTTATACAAAATATCGATAGCCACACTCAGTGGTTTTGCTTTTTTATAGGGGCGATCAGCTGCCGTAAGGGCTTCAAATATATCGGCTAGCACTAAAACTCTTTCAGGAATTGAAAGTTGCTCCGCTGTCAGTTTTCGTGGATAGCCCGTCCCAATTAAGGTCTCATGGTGAGTTGATGCATAGCGAGGGACTTTTGCCAGCTCTGCTGGAAACGGCATTTTATCTAACATTCTGATTGTGCTAATGATGTGCTCATTTATTTTGAAACGATCTTCAGCTGTCAATGTACCTCGTGCAATCACTAAGTTATGTAATTCTCCAAGATTTGCCCGAAACTCAGGAATTGCCATATTAATGCCTAACTTTTTGTCATATTCAATTGGGTGATCATGCGCAATAATATGCTCAGGCTTATCAGCTAACAATTGCTCGGTTACCGGCAATGGCTGCTTAGCAAGATTCACACGCTGCTCTTCAATCGGTGACAGACCTAACGTATCGTCAAAATAGCGCTGCCATGTTTTAGTTGAGAGTTGATTTAAGCGATCAATATGCTTTTGTGACATAAATTCACCGCCAACATTTGCGTGAGCAACAAATGCAAAATCTTCACGCAATTGCTGTTGTTGTTGATTTTTATCGGCTAACCATTGTGCTTGAGCTGCAGGCTCTGCGAGCAATTTTTGCCAATACTGTATTTCTGCATCTCGCCACAATACCTCAAAGCGCATCCTAATTTCATGAATGCGATTATAAATTGCCTCTAGTTTCGTACCTTTATCAACAATATGCTCAGGTGTGGTAATTTTTCCGCAATCATGTAACCAAGCTGCAATTTTAAATTCACGGACTTCATCTTCATTGTTAAATTTAAACTGCTTAAACGGCTCAGCGTCTGAGTTAGAAGCAACCTCAGCTAGCATCATCCCAAGCTCAGGAACGCGTTCACAATGACCGGCTGTATACGGCGATTTATCATCAATCGCTTGACCGATTAATTCAATAAATGAATCCATTAAATCTGTTTGATTCTGTTGATAACTTTTAATAGATGCTGTCATGCCTGCCATTGAATCTGTCAACTCTTGGATCTCTATAATATTTGAGTCATAAAATTCAATGTGATCGTATTGCCGCTCCTTAATACGCTCTGCCTGTTCTGCTAAGCGCTTGATTGGTTCGACTATTGGTTTAGCAAATAACCAACACAACGGCAGTAAAATCAGCAATAACCCTGCAGTAACCATAATGGCAACTCTTAGTTTTTTGAAGGCATTTTGTAACAGCTTATTTTTTGGAATTAACAATGCAAAATACTCGTCATGACCACTTAACTGACTAATGAAAAGGTACATATTCTGTTGATTAATTTGCACTTGAAGTAAATGATTAAAATTTCGCTGATCGTTAATCAAAGTGAGTACTTCTTTATAAGGGACGACCCCGACATGTTTCAATTCGTTTAACTGCTGCTGATTGAACAACCACTTTTGCTTCAAGGCTTCTTTTTGCTCTGCACTAATATTGTCAATCGCCAGATTAATGACCTCGAGCAACTCTGTGTGTGTTTTAGGGAGTAAAAAGTGCAAATCAGCCATTAGAGCTGGCTTATTTTGTGCTAAATCAAAATGATATTGCACTTTGTCTATAAAAAATTGTTTGGCGGTGTATTGCAGCACAAAGCGGTTATCAATACCGGCATAATAACGTCCTTGTTGGATACTTTTCAGCACCTCTAATGTGCTTGGTACTTCAACAATGTTTATTTGTGGATGGTACGCTTTTAATTCATCAATGACTGACCAATCGGCTGAAATCGCTAATGTTTTTCCATACAATTGGCTTAAACGGGTTATATCAGGCTCTTCTGGTTGGGTAATAATAGCAAATGGAGTCTGTAAGAAAGATTGGCTCATAATACCTAAATCACGGTTATTTTGGTTATCATAAGCTGCATTTAATAGGTGTATTTTTTCTTCCTTAAACAAGTTTATCAATTCTGCCCAACTAAAGCCGTTAATATAACTAAGCTCAAGCCCCGTCATTTCACTAATCACATTAAGTGTATCAACACTATACCCAGCTGGACGCCCTGCAATAGCAAAATCTAACGGTGCCCAATCAGACTCATTCGACACCGAGAGTTTCCCCACCTGTTTAACCAAAGCTTGCTGCTCAGGAGTTAAATACAATGGCTTTGAAGTTGGAATGCGAATAGTTGATAACCGCTGCTCGGTATTTGAAGCGATTAACTGACCCTCTTTTTCGAATAAAAACATTTCAACATTAAATTCTTGCTGCCCTTTATTATCTAAATTGAGTAAATATTCAGAGACTGAGGACAATGCAATATCAATGGCTATCACACTATTCTCACCCGGTAGTTTTAGGGAATATGTCTGACCAGGGGCTTGTAAATGCTGAAATAAATACGGAGAGCTTTTATAGATTTTATCTTCTGTCGCGCGTGAGAACCACATTCTTTCAACGGGATCATAATCTGTTTGTTGGATTAACGTATCCCGTAAAATTTGATCTTTGCCATAAAAGTGGGTCAATTTCTTCTTCTGTCCATCGACCATTTTAACTTCAATGACCGCCCATCGATCACTCGCAGCAGCTTTTATTTGACTTCGTACCAAAGGGCTAGCGTCTAAATTGATCACCTCATAAAACTCACTATTATCTAGACCTATATAGATGGCATAAAAATGTTGGCTCAGTGCCAAAATTTTAAAAATATCAGCCCGATTATGTTCCTCCATTAACTGGCTCTTTATTTTGGGGTTTTGAGAAAGGATTTCTAACGTATTTTCGACTTGTTGATTGAGTTTCGTCAAATCTGAGGCGGTATTTTCTGTTGCCATTTTAAAAATACGTGATGTGTATTCCTCGGCCATTTTAGAGTTAAAATAATACTGTAATAAAATAGCGACGCTTGCAGTCAGTAACACTGAGAAAATAAAAATACTGACAACTGTAGATTTAATCGAGAACAATAGGCGGTTTTTAACCACTTTAATCACTTCCATGTTTCCATTCTTGTATTATTCGCAATATATTTGCGTTAATGTTGATAAATCAAAGGCTTTCTTACTATTTTGATATTAGTCCCTATTTAGCTAAAGCCCAAAAAAAGAATATCTTTGTGAAGAACTTATCCATCTAGGGTATTTTTTTTAAGAATAAGTTACACTGACTTTTTTAGAATGAGAATTGCTGTGATCCCAATCATTCAACTACCCTCTGATGTAGTTTCCTGTGATACGTGCCAAGCTTGCTGTTGTCGACTAGAAGTCCTGCTAATTACTGACACCGGTGTGCCCAATCGATATATAAATAACAATCCCGATGAAATAGCGACTATGTCACGTTTATCTGATGGATGGTGCGCTGCGTTAGATCGCAACACCATGCGCTGTTCAATTTATGAAGTGCGACCTTTAATTTGCCGTGAATTTGAGCTTGGCGAAGCTGACTGTCGAACTGAGCGGACCAAATTTGGGTGCTAATCCCCCTTCGAGATAAAAATCTCCCCTCACAAACCATTAAATGTCACTCTTCAATGTACTCATAATAACCAAAGGGTAACTAAGCGGGTTAGCATATCTGCAGCTTGTCTGTAAGCATTAAAAACAGCTGCTTAGAAAATTGTTATTAGCCAGTCTAAAGACTAATAACAACAAACGATTCTTTTATATCAAAAAAGTGCATTTAACGTTAACATTCCACAAGGAAATTTAATAGAAAACCAGCAAGGCGAATGAAAGATGGGTAGAGCGTATCAGAATAAAAAAGACTCAATGGCAAAAACAGCTGGAGCAAAAACTAAAGTTTATTCGAAATACGGTAAAGAGATTTACGTATGTGCTAAAAACGGTGGGATAGATCCAGACGGAAATCTCTCATTGCGCCGTCTTATCGAACGAGCGAAAAAAGATCAAGTACCAGCACATGTTATTGAACGCGCTATTGAAAAAGCTCAAGGTTCAGGCGGTGAAGACTATAGTACAGCTCGCTACGAAGGCTTTGGACCTGGTGGTTGTATGATTATTGTTGATTGTTTAACTGACAATAATAATCGAACTTTTTCGGATGTACGTGTTTGTTTTACAAAAGCAAACTCGAAAATAGGCGCTCAAGGCTCCGTCGCCCATTTATTTGATCATTTGGCAATTTTTGCATTTGCCGGTGACGATGATGAGGCCGTACTTGAAGCATTACTTATGGAAGATGTTGATGTCATAGATGTTGAAAATGAAAACGGTAAAATTACTGTATTCACACCACATACTGAGTTTTATAAAGCTAAAACCGTCTTAGACAACCTTGAAGATATCAAACTCGATGTTGAAGAAATCGCTTTTGTGCCTCAAACGACCACCCCTATCTCAGGTGATGATGTAGAAGTATTTGAACGTTTTCTGGCGATGCTTGAAGATTGTGATGATGTTCAAGAAGTGTATCACAATGCCGAAATCACCTAATAATATAGTATGAAACGAATTCGCTGTGCTGTTTTACCAGACAGCCGAAATAATAATTCAGGCGCAATATTGCGCCTTTTTTGGAGCTCCTATGTCGCTAGATGATTTTTTACTCACCCTCAAACAATCCCCATACTCAATTACTTTTACGAATACAATCGACCTTATCGATACCTATTACCAATTTACTCCAACTGAGTTTAATAACGGTGGGCTTAATAATGTAGCAGGATCGAATAATGGCTCCTGTAAGATTTTTTCATTCGGGTTATTACACCAGCTCACAGAGCAACAAACCTTAACTTTATTTGCTCAATACTACCAAGATGTCATCAATAGCCCCAATGGTGAAGATCACCAAAATATACGACATTTTATTCGTACAGGTTGGGCGGGTATCACGTTTTCTTCACCGGCTTTGATTTTACGTTAAAAAAATAGTTGCTGTATTTAATATTTGCTGGAATTTTCGTACTTTAATGCAATACTTTACGGGCTAGTTAATTTAATCAAGGATAAGAACATGCTTAAAAAAGTCGCCCCCTTCTTCATTGCATTCGCTGCCTTAATCTCATTAAGTGGCTGTAGCAATACCAGCAATTTGGAAGAACAAGTAAAATCGTTAAATGCAAAAGTTGATTCATTAACTATGAAGGTCGATGGTTTATCTTCTGATGTGGCTTCAGCTAATTCGATGGCATCGCAAAATAACAACGAAATTAAGATGCTTAAGTCATCAATTGAGTCAGCACAAGCTGACGCCAGTAAAGCGAACTCTCGTTTAAATAATTTAGTGTCGTCATATAAAAAATAAAATATTTCTTTAATGACGAAAAAAACCTGCCTCAGTTGGCAGGTTTTTTTATTCGTTAAAGTGAATATTAGGTTATTGGAGAAATAAAAGCTTAATAAAACTAAGCTGCTGTTTATCGTCGCCAGTTAAAGGCCCATGGTTGACCCAAGCAATAAGTAATTGCTCTAACTGCGCTTCTTCACCCGACATTTTTTCAGATAACAACGCAACTTGCTCTGTCATTCGCATTGCAGCATCCCCATTTGGCTCAGAAACCTGTGCTAAAATTTCCATTCTCACAAACAACTGTTCGCGAGTTAGATCCGTTGATGTTAATTTTTGCCAGTATTCAGGCAATGGCTGTTCTTGCTCGAGTGCTGAAAATAACTCATCATAGTTAGCGTTTAATTGCTGCTCATTAAGAACGGATATTGCTTTTGCCACTGCGCTTAAGGCATGCTTCACTTGATTTTGAAGCGGCTTTGCGTGAGGATCGATGCGCTGCTGTAATGCTTGTAGCGAATCGGTTATATCCTGTAACTGAGCTCTTTCTTCTGAGTGCTGCTCAAAAGCTTTTAACAGTGTTGTTAATTCCAGCTCCTGTTCGGCGTTAATTTGAGCTGCTTGCTGATCTTGTTGCGCTTTAGATTCATCACGTCGAGCAAATAATGCATCGTTATATTGACGAAACTTTTGCCAAAGTTCAGGTTCTTGTTTGTTACCTGCGAAACCGAGTGTTTTCCACTTCTGTTGCAGCCCTTTGATTTCTTGGCATGCACCAAACACATCTTCACTTTCACTTAACAACTTTGCCTGAGAAACAACTTGCGCTTTAAGTTCTGCATTACTACGGTGCATGGTTCTGATTGCCGTGGAAATGGGTCGCTCTGCGCTCTTATAATCTTGTAATAAACCCTTATAAGCTTTTGCATCAACACTGCCGGCAGCGCGCCATTGTTTAAGTAGTTTATTAAATAGTGACTCTACGTGTTTGATATCAAACTCTGGTTGTTCAATTTCGAGAGCTAACGCCTGTAACTTTTCAATAATCGCTCGACGAGCAGCTAAGTTGTTAGCCCGCTCTTTTTCTTGAACCGCAAAAAATTCTCGACAAGGAGTAAAGGCAGATTCAACCAACTGATTAAAAATTTCTGCATTTTGTTTATCTTGATCTGAGACAATTTTACCTAAATCATTCCATTGGCGACGAAAGGTTTTGACTTCTTCGGCGCGTGTTTTTGGGTCAGAACATGATGATTGTACCAATAACTTCAGCTCTTCAATCAAAGCCTCCCGTTTTGGTGCGCCGACGTATTCTTGCCAATCTTTTGCTTTACTTAGCTCATCAGCAATATGCTGATAGTCTTTTTCGAGTTGTTGTTGGTAATTCGGCGTTAATGTTTGGTAGATGTCATCCATTCCCTTAAACACACCAAATGCAACATTAAAACGACCCTGATTAATTAAACGACGCAAATCTTTAAGCTTTTTATGGCACTGGTTTTTATTTTGCTCTAAAGGACCTTTTAACGCTTCGATATTAGTGTGCCATTGCTGTTCGTGGGCTTTTAGTTGTTTTTTAGCTCTCGTATTAAAGGGATGCGGTAATTGTTTTAGCAACAATTTTCCTTGCTTCAACCACTGTTGAAAAGCTTGACTCGTCTCATCAAACTGCGCTAGTTCGTTTGGCTGTGTCAGTTCATTAAATGTGGATAAATGAGAATTAAAAGCTTCAAGGCTCGCCATTGTTTCTGGTAATTCGGCTAAACTCGCAGCCAATTCTTTAAAACGCGATTGACTCTGTGTGCTCACCTGCGGCGTCATTTTTAGTAAAGCTTCTGTATGGCGTGCCATATCATTAAGCGTAGAGATGTTCTGAGAAGAAAGATCATCTAATACAGCACTCATTTTCTCTTCAAACTGGTTTAGCGCTTCTAACAATACTTGCTGTTGTGCGGCAATTTCTCGCACCTCTGCAGCTTTTTGTTCAGCTAAATGGTAAGCCTCTCCAAGAGCGGTAATTTTCTTTTCTAATTTTTGTTCAAGTAGCCTAAATTTGTCTTTGAACTGTTCTTTTAATTCATTATCAAGCCAAGTGAACTCTAATTGATTCCATTGCTCATACAAAGCAATCGCATCTTCTTTAACTTGTAAGTAATCGTTTTTATCACGCAATGCATTCAACTTAGCTAAAATTAAAGTGACTTCTTTGTTGATTTTAACTGGCATTTCTTTAGCTAATTTAGCTTGTGCAATTTTTTCTTCTATCAGTTCGAGTGCCGCTGGTTTAGCCTTGTTTTTTACATTTTTAACTAATTGATACTGTTCGATTAAATCGAGTAATTTCACTTGGAATTGTTCATCTGCTTGATTAAAAGCAGTCTCAATTAAGCTCGGTTTAGCTACCCGTTTGAGTAACTTTAGACGTAGCCCCTCATCCTGATCGTTGAGCGCTAACTTCTCTAGTAGGGTATTTTTGTTACAGCGATCTATATAATCAATACGATGCTCTGCTGGTAGTGATTGATCAGCATTCAAGACCGCCGACATAATTTGTTTTTCGGCTAACTCTTTAATCGATTGCTCTTGTTCTTGCTTAAACGCTTGCCACCATGAAGTCATATTATTGAGCTTAGTGAGTGCTTTTTTACGCACTTCTGCGGCTTCGTCACTAAAAGCAAGTTGATGTAAAATCTCGTGATCTTTACTTTGCTTGCAATCGAGCTTTTCTAGAGCCCCCAAACGAGTCGCAAGCTTTGGGTGTTTCCATTTAGGCGTGAAAAGAGTCTTAAATATCATTTTGGCTAAACCTTGCTATGTCGTTGCTATTGGCAAATTCGCGTTTCAATTCTTGTTTTGACTTTTGTACTATGTGGCCATCCGCTCCAACGGTAAATTGTTGTTCCGATTTTTCAATTTTAGCTTGATACAACATTACAGCTTGAATGGCTTGTTCTCTTTGATCTGGCATGAGTGCGGTACCATCTGGCCATTTACCTGTGGCAGCCCCATATTGTAAACGTTCATATAATTCTGGGGTAATAGTGTTTACGAGTTGTTCAATGTTCATTGGTCTTATTTCTTTTTCAAAAAAACGATGCGAATACGATTAATTAAGTACCATAAAAACCCTACGGCAATCGCGCCTTGGCAGATCAACATTTCACTTGATTGCGGCTCGGGTGTGCGAGAGTACATGTATAAAAAGCCTGAAAGGAACAAAATCAATGCTAGAAATGAATGATTCATCAGCTTTTGCTTTTGTTCAAAATAGTGCTGTGTTGCTATTGCTTGGCGACTCTGCTCAGTTAATCCTTGCAAAGCGTATTGACAATGTGGACATTGCTTATGCTTACTGGATGCCGGCTTTTTACAGTTGGGGCAATCGATTCGTGCCATACTCGCTCCTACTTACTACTTAACGACACCGTCAAGGGACAAGAATAAAAAAGGCGCCCTATTGGACGCCGCATATTCTACTCTTTTTCATCGTCCTTGTCTTTTTTAAACTTCACCCAATAATCATCCACTGATTGTTTCATTTCTTTATGGAGGATCATAATCCCGAGTAAGTTTGGTAAGGTCATGACAACAATAGCCACCGCGGCTAACTTCCAAACTAAAGTGGTGTCAGCAAAAGACGCCCAGAAGAAGCCTGCTACATAAAAAACGCGATACGGCATCACAGAGCGACTGCCTAATAAGTAAGTCATAGCTCTGTCACCATAATAAGACCAAGCAATCGCGGTTGAAAAAGCAAACAGGAGTAAACCTATTGAAACAATATATTTACCATTATCACCAAAGAAGCCTCGTGTAAAAGCAATGGTCGTTAGCTCAGCAGAGTGAACCAATGACTTGCCTTTAACCAAGATAGCAGTATCGTCAATCACACCATCAATAATATCTATTGTGCCTGTGTACACATGACGTTCGGTTAAGCCAAATCGAATATCTTCACCGATTGAGCGTGAATGAAGAACAGTAAAGTCTTGATTGACCGCCTTGCCTTCAATGACATTGATTTGACCATTATAAAGCTCAACATTGTTGGCCTCGTCATTAAGGTAATCAAACAATACTTTGCGATCAGCATCATCCTTCTCAGTATAATTTCCCTTCAGAAAAGTCATACTTGAACGTTCAAAACTGGTTTCAAATTTTTCGTTCCAGGCCCCAGACGATAAAATCACTAGACCCGTTAAAGTACAAATAATGATGGTATCAATGAATGGCTCTAGAATAGACACCATACCTTCAGAAACCGGTTCATCCGCTTTTGCCGAAGCATGAGCGATAGGAGCTGAACCCTGACCTGCTTCATTTGAAAATAAGCCACGGTTTACACCACGGTTAAACGCATAAGCAAACGATGCTCCTAAGAAACCACCGGCCGCAGATGAACCTGTGAATGCATTACTGAATACAGCAGCAAATGAAGGGCCAATATTTTCAATGTTATAAAAAATAACCGCCAAAGCACCTATGATATAAACAGCAGCCATCAGAGGCACAACTCTAGAAGTTATTGCTGCTATTCGCTTAATGCCCCCAAGAATGACCAAAGCTAACAAGACAGATAACACAGCACCAGTCGCGATTGGTGCAAAACCAAACGTCGCTTCCATTCCTTGAGCGATATTATTGATTTGTGGCAAACTGCCTGTTCCAAATGAACTAATCACCGTTGCGATAGCAAATAATATCGCTAACCATTTCATATTAAGACGTTTGTCCATGTAGTACATCGGACCACCGGCCATAGTCCCATCTTCTGTTTTTTCACGGTATTTATGAGATAAAGTAACTTCAACAAATTTGGTTGTCATACCAAAAAAAGCTGTCATCCACATCCAAAATAACGCGGCAGGACCACCTATCGAGATGGCCAGAGCGACACCACCAATATTACCGGTACCGACCGTACCTGATAACGCAGTAGCAAGAGCTTGGAAATGTGTTGTATCCCCTTCTGCTGACTTCTTTTCATGCTTACCACTGACAATTTGTACCGCATGTCTGAAGTAGCGAACCTGAGGGAATTTTAGGTAAATAGTAAAAAATAAACCGACCCCTAACAAAACATATGGGAACCAAGCAGCTCCCCCTAACATGCCATCTAGGCTGTCTAATAAATTACCAAACTCTTGCACGTGTTGTTCCTCTTATTATTATTTTTTCGAAGCCTTGTTAAAGCTTATCAATCACATTTAAAACAGCGATGAGTGTATCTTGACCAAACGAATATGAACGACGGTCAGACCAGCCATAATCAGGATCAGGTAAACCGATATTATCTTTAAATGGCATTTCAACGGTATATGATAATGTTTTAAATTGTTCGCCCACCCATGCTGCACCAACAGTTAAATTCGCTTGGCCTGGTTCATCTTTATCATACCCGTGCACATCTTGAAACTCTGGGGTTGCAGCATGCATCGCTGCCTTAAATGTTTCTTCGAGCGTTTGATGACGGGCATCGTAGCTTGGTACGCCTTCACAACCCGCTACAAAGTTATATGGGATCGCTTCATCGCCATGAATATCTAAAAACATATCCAATCCGACTTCGAGCATTTTTTCACGCACATAAAATACTTCTGGGCTATTCGTTTCACACGGTGCTTGCCATTCACGATTTAAATTGCGACCGACAGCATTCGTTCTTAGATGGCCTCGCGCACTGCCATCAGGGTTCATGTTCGGGACAATATAAAACACGGCTTTATTTAACAAAGCTGCAGCATGAGCATCTTCATCGTCGAGTAATTTGTGAAGAACCCCTTCAACAAACCATTCAGCCATTGTTTCACCTGGGTGCTGACGGGCTGTAATCCAGATTTTCTTCTTCCCTTCAGCGGGTTCACCCACCCGAATTAGGGTCATATCACGTTGATCGACCGTTTGGCCAAGCGTTTCAATCTGGCAAATCTCATGACATTGCGCCCACGAAATTAAATCTAAATGGCGTTCATAACTGTACGGCGCGAAATAAGCGACATAAATTTGGTCACATTCCATTTCACATTCAATACTTAATACACCATTGGCATACGATGTTGGGAGACGCAACCATGTTTGACGATCATACGAAGCCACGGCTTGATAGTTTTCCCATCCATCTGGATAGGCTGAAGCTTCTAATCCACCGATATGCAAATTGTGTACTTGACCACGACGAGAATCTAAACGAAAGTGAAACCACTGGAAAAAATCAGAATTATTGTCTTTTTGGATAGAGAGTTGAATATCGTTCGGGTTTTCAATGCTATTTACGACGATATTACCTGAGTCAAACTGACTAGAAATTTTCATTTAATTAACCTTTTTTGCACATTGGCGCCAAGACTACCACACTTATTTCGGTGGTAAAATCGCTCCGGAATAAAAGAAATAAAAAAACCAGCACTTGGCTGGTTTTTATACGTAACTCAAATTAACGCGGTAAGCTTGGGTGCGTTACTTCAGCCATATCGCGCATAACACGTACAACCTGACAGCTATAACCAAACTCATTATCGTACCAAACATAAAGCACGACACGGTTGCCATCAACAATCGTTGCTTGAGAATCAACCACACCTGCATAACGGCTACCGACTAAGTCTGTCGACACAATCTCGGTCGAAGCAGTGTAATCAATCTGGTCGCGCAAATCTGAATACAGAGCGGTATCGCGTAAAAACTCATTCAACTCTTCACGCTCTGTACTGCTATTTAGATTTAGGTTAATAATTGCCATTGACACGTTCGGAGTTGGAACACGGATAGCGTTACCTGTTAATTTACCAGCAAGCTCTGGAAGCGCTTTAGCCACAGCTTTTGCTGCACCTGTTGATGTGATTACCATGTTAAGCGCCGCGCTGCGACCTCGACGCTCTGATTTATGATAATTATCAATTAGGTTTTGATCATTTGTATATGAGTGTACCGTTTCAACATGACCATTTAAAATGCCATATTTATCATTAATAGCTTTCAGCACTGGTGTAATTGCATTTGTGGTACAACTGGCTGCTGAAATGATCTTATCTTCTTTTAAAATCACATCATTATTTACACCATAAACGATGTTTTTGATGTCACCTTTTGCTGGCGCCGTTAATAAAACCTTAGCTGCACCTTTTGATTGTAAGTGCTGACCTAAGCCTTCTTCATCACTCCAGATACCCGTATTATCAACGATAAGTGCGTTATCAATACCATAAGCTGTATAGTCGATTTCTGCCGGAGAGTTAGCATAAATAACTTGAATGTAAGCACCATTCGCTTTAATGGCATTACGTTCATGATCAACCGTAATTGAACCATTAAATGGGCCATGAATCGAATCACGGCGTAATAAACTTGCACGCTTTTCTAAATCACCATCACGGCCTCCGCGCACAACAATCGCACGTAAGCTCAAATCGGCGTGAGAGCCTCCGCGTTCGATCAATAAGCGTGCTAATAAACGACCGATACGACCAAAACCATATAAAACAACGTCGCGTGGCTTAGTATCATCTTTTACATTGACGATTTCTGCTAACTCATCATTTAAGTACGCTTCAATACTGCGACCTTCGCCTGCATTTTTATAAATATATGCGTAGGCGAGTTTACCTAAATCAATACGCGCTGAGGCTAAATCCATTTTGCTGATTGCTTCTAAGAAAGGGAAGCTTTCACGTAAACGTAATTTACTTTCTTCAAACTGGGCAACAGTCTTATGCGCTTTAATCACATCAATGGTACTAGCACTGACTAAAGGACGGCCATAAATTGCGATTTCAATACCTGCATTACGGTATAATTTACCAATAATCGGTTGCATACTTTCTGCGTAATCTTGGCGTTCCTGCCAACTTTTTTGATATTCTTGCTCGTGAGATAAGGTCATTTTTTCTGCCTAATAAACAAATTTTGAACGGATAGCCCTAGATGGGCGTGCCTATTCTAATTTAATATTGCTTTTTTCTCTACTGTTAGGATCCAGAACATTGAGCTAGACTAAGAAATGCTAAAAAACTAAAGGAAAATCAATGAAACGAGTGGCACTTATAATTGCACCATTTTTACTTATACAGGGCTGTAGTGACGAAGTATCAGTCCGAGATGTTTGTGATAACACCCCTAGTATGTGTAATGACCTCAACACAGATGGCCATTGTAATGTAGAGCGCTCGCAAGTAATTGTCGCACGTCATTATGAACAAACTCAGCCTAGCGATGAAAATAAATACATCCTACTTGATAACTTTGAACAATACTCCCGCTGTATTTATAGAGCCGCAGGCATTGAACATATAAAATTAAAAGATAAAAAAACATCTCGAGTAAACGGCTATTTAACGAGTTTGGCTGAAATCAAGCGACTATCAAACGAAACTATCGATTCAACCTACCCAAAACTCTTATATTACCATTGGTCTCGCAATGGCTCTGAAGACGCGATGGAAAAGCTGCTTCTACAAGAAAAGCACCCTTCGATGCAAACATCTGAAATGCAATTTCTACTTGCGACCTATTTTATTAAGTTTGACTTGGAGAAAACCTTAGATCTGCTTTATTTGGCTTTACAACTCAATCCTGCCGGTGAGGATGTGAATACAGAAATATATACGTCATTAGTTAATATTTTTTATAAACAGAAAAATTACAAACATGCGTATATTTGGGGATTAATCGCTCAAGAGTCGGGTGTGAAAAAAATTGATCTAGCACCACTTGAAAACTTACTTCGCGGTGAAGGGAAATCATTAGACGCATTACAAGATTTAGCCGATAAAACATATGATGAAATTAACAACGGAGAGTTTATTTCGCCCCGCGGTTTTTGATCCTTGACTAGAAAAACAATGAGTAAAAATAAAGGCAGCCTAAGCTGCCTTTATTTTTTAATTTGACTTAGTAGTCCCCACTTCAACTCTCGTCTTGAGTTTTTGGCCAGGCCTAAAAGTCACAACGCGACGCGCAGAGATTGGAATATCTTCACCTGTTTTAGGGTTACGACCCGGTCTCTGGTTTTTATCACGTAAATCAAAGTTACCAAAGCCTGAAAGCTTAATTTGTTCGCCGCTTTCGAGAGCTGCACGAATGTTTTCAAAAAAACTTTCTACTAGTTCTTTGGCATCTTTTTTATTAATACCCAATTTAACAAATAGGTGTTCAGCTATGTCGGCTTTAGTAAGCGCCATATCTAGTCCCTCAACGATGCATTAAACTCTTCAGCCAAAACGGCCACTACTTGATCTACTACCAACTTGATGTCCTGCTCTTCGAGCGTTCGGTCACCATTTTGTAGTGTTAGTGCAATAGCCAAACTCTTATGATCTGACTCAATACCATTGCCCTTATACACATCAAACAAGTTTAGGTCAACCAATTGATTTCCGCCAACTTTTTCTATAACTGAAAGAATATCGCCTAATTTTACATCATCTTTCACTACAATCGCGATATCACGGCGGTTGGCAGGGAATTTAGATATTTCTTTCGCCAAAGGTAATTGACGTTTTTCTAAACCTAACATTTCGATTTCAAAGACAAAAGTCTGACTATTAATAGACAGTTTAGCTTGAATTTCAGGATGTAAAGTACCAAAAAAGCCAATTTTTGCATTATTACGATAAATAACTGCAGATTGACCCGGGTGAAGACCCTCAACCACTTCACTTTTGACTTCAAAAGATGATAAATCAGCAGTCAATGCTAACAATGCTTCGACATCTCCTTTTAAGTCGAAAAAGTCAACAGAACGGGCTTTTTCTGCCCAGTGTTCACCCATAATAGTGCCTGTAATCACGCCACCGATCACAGCTTGCTGCGCAATGCCATTTTCGGCTTCTTCGTCTTTAATGAACTTAAGACCATGTTCAAATAAACGAATACGAGATTGCTGACGATTTTGGTTATACACCAAGGAGCTCAATAGTCCTGGTAATAAGCTGATACGCATCGCAGACATTTCACTTGAAATAGGGTGTGGTAAAATGAGCGCATCTGCAGATGGGTGAATTAAGCTTTGAGTTTTTGGATCTACAAAGCTATACGTAATAGCTTCTTGGTAGCCTCGGGTCACTAAGGTATTTCGAAACACATTAAGCGGCAAAACTGATTCATTATGATCTGTCATTTTCAATGCTGCTTTTGGAGCAACATTAGGGATATTATTATACCCGTAGACACGCGCCACTTCTTCAATAAGATCTTCTTCGATACTAATATCAAAGCGGAAGCTAGGGACTTCAGCTGTCCATTGACCATTCTGATAATGGGCAACTAAACCCAGTCTGTTTAAAATGTCAGTGACCGTTTCTGAATTTATAGCGTAACCAATCACTTTATCTAAACGCGATTGACGTAAAGACACTTCTTTCTTTACTGGTAAATGCGCGTCGCTCACGGCTTCGATAACTGGACCAGCTTCACCACCCACAATTTCAAGCAATAATTGCGTCGCTCGCGCCATTGCATCGTGCTGTAATTGATAATCAACACCGCGCTCATAACGGTGTGAAGCATCAGTATGCAAACCATAACTACGTGCTTGACCCGCAATCGCTAGAGGACTAAAAAATGCGCTTTCTAGTAAAATATCCGATGTTGATTCGGTGACCCCTGAATCTTCACCACCAAAAATGCCTGCTATCGCTAATGCTTTATTTTCATCAGCAATAACTAAGGTCGTTGGTTTTAATTTGGCTGTATTTCCATCGAGCAGAACAAGTTCTTCATTCTCATGTGCATGACGAACTTTAATACCACCTTCAATTTTAGCTAAGTCAAATGCATGCATCGGGTGACCAAGCTCTAACAATACATAATTAGTGACATCTACAACCGGATCAATAGAACGCACACCACTGCGACGTAACTTTTCAACCATCCAAAGTGGCGTCACTGCGTCTAAATTAATCCCCTTAATCACTCGGCCAAGGTAACGCGGACACGATTCTGGGTTCACTAACTCGATATTGATTACGTCATCAATGGTCGCAATAACAGGTGGGATATTTAATGTCTTTACATCGATAGCGTTTAATACACCCACTTCACGAGCCAAGCCTTTGATGCCTAAGCAATCACTACGATTTGCAGTGAGGTCAACGTCGATAATTGTGTCATCTAAACCCAGATATTCTCTAATATCTTGGCCGATAGGTGCATCAAGAGGTAACTCTAAAATACCCTCTGAATTATCACTCATCCCCAATTCTTCGAACGCGCACAACATTCCATGCGAAGGCTGGCCACGTAGCTTGGCTTTTTTGATTTTAAAGTCGCCCGGTAAAACCGCGCCCACTTTAGCAACTGCGACTTTAAGGCCTTGGCGACAGTTTGCGGCACCACAAACAATATCAAGTAGTTCATCTTCACCAACGTTTACTTTGGTAACGCGTAACTTATCGGCATCGGGGTGCTGTCCACATTCAACAACTTCCCCAACAACGACACCTGAAAAATTGCCTGCAACTGGATCTAAGCCATCAACTTCTAAACCGGCCATTGATAATTGTTCCGATAGAGCCTCGGTGTCAATTGCTGGGTTCACCCACTCTCTTAACCACTTTTCACTAAATTTCATTTAAATCTTCACTCTTATCGGAACTGGTTTAGGAATTTCAAATCATTTTCAAAAAATGCACGGAGGTCATTTACACCATAGCGGAGCATGGTAAGGCGTTCAACGCCCATACCAAACGCAAAGCCGGTATATTTTTCAGGGTCGATCCCTACGGATTTAAGAACATTTGGGTGAACCATGCCACACCCTAAAACTTCAAGCCATTTGCCATTTTTACCTTTTACATCGACCTCAGCCGATGGTTCAGTAAATGGGAAATACGAAGGACGGAAACGAATTTCCATATCTTCCTCAAAAAAGTTACGCAAAAAATCGTGTAAAATCCCTTTGAGCTCAGTAAAACTAACATCAGTATCGACCATCAAACCTTCCACTTGATGGAACATCGGCGTATGTGTTTGGTCATAGTCATTTCGATAAACACGACCTGGTGAAATGATCCGTAGAGGAGGTTGCTCAGTTTCCATGGTCCGAATTTGTACACCACTTGTCTGAGTGCGTAAAACTAATTTCGGATTAAAATAGAATGTATCGTGATCAGCACGCGCGGGATGATGTTCTGGAATATTTAACGCATCAAAATTATGAAAATCATCTTCCACTTCTGGGCCTGCTTTGACGGCAAAGCCTAATTCACCAAAAAAGCTTTCAATGCGTTCAATAGTACGCGTTACAGGATGCAACCCTGCTGATGGCAATACACGCCCGGGTAAAGTGACATCAATAGTCTCTGAGGCTAACTTCTTCGCTAACGCTTCGGAGGCTAATGCCTCACGCTTAACATTTATTTGCTCTTGGACTGACTGTTTGGCTTGATTAATAACCTGACCAGCCGCTTTGCGTTCTTGCGGATCCATTTTACCTAGCGTTTTAAGCAAATCTGTTATTTGCCCTTTTTTTCCGAGGTAATTTACACGCACATCTTCAAGTTGTGCGATTTCACTTGCATTTTCAACCGCTGCAAGTGCTTGCGATACAATATTTTCTAAATTCATTAGATTTCTGATCCCTCTAGTGAGGTAGATTTGCCGATTTTTAAGGATTTTTACAATCCCTAATGATAACTGAAAGTTGCAACTAGATGCTAGTCGCGAGGACTATAAGTTTAAAGTAACTTTAATAAATGGAATGGTGAGTTTTCGCTGTTGAACCATAGAAGCATGATCGAGCTTATCTAAAACATCAAGTAATGCACGCATATCTCGACTTAAACGAGTCAATAAGAAACGGGCACACTCATCGGTCAATTCAAGACCGCGCATATGAGCTCGTTTTACCAGAGCTTCGGCTTTATCATCATCGCTCATCGAACGAATTTGAAATGTCGTGCCCCATGTAAGTCGTGATTCTAAGTCCGGCAATTCGATATTAAGCATGTTAGGCAACAGATCAGCTGTTACAACAAGACATTTACCTGGTTCATTAAAGCGATTAAATAAATTAAATACTGCTTTTTCCCAAGGCTCATTACCTGCTATTAAATGCAAATCATCGATACATAAAACATCCAGAGAATCTAAGCCGTCCAAAACAATTGGCCCATATTCGAAGACTTCACGCATCGATAAAAGCATGGTTGACAAGCCTTTTTCTTGGGCATGAACACACGTAGCGTACAGTAAATGCGATTTACCTGAGTCCCCTAGCCCACAAAGGTACGTATATTGAAACGCATTAGGCAGATTATTAAATGAGTCTTTTAGATGACTCACCTCAAATGAGTCCTCACCTCCAAAATAACTCGAAAACGTTTCATCATCAGGTAATGTAACAGCCAAGGCCAATTGCATCGGTTCAGACATAGTCATTTAACGAACACCGAGCCATTGGTATTGTTCTACTGTTACTTCATCAACTGGCGCAAATGGATCAAAAACCCGCTTGAATCCTTTATCGAGGCTCAACGTATTAGACAAATCTTGTTTAGAACCATTTAAAATTAACTTAAGAGTAATTTTAGAGTCTGAAATTGACACAACCTGTATATCCTTAATTACTGTCAAAGTTAACAATCGTCTTTTGGCATATTCTAATTCAATGTAACTATCCACACCCAGCAATGTAAACAACTCGCCACGTTGGGTATTTTCTTGGTTTTTGTTCACGGCATAACGTTCAGCTAAAGCGGCTGAAATATCGTCAATCATTTGTGAGATAACTTGTTGTTGGTCACCAACAATTGATTCTACAGCAAGTTCAGTTTCATGTGTGAACCGCCAATCTAGATGCCAAGATGTTTGTTGATTAGGTTTATATAACCTCGCGGTTACAATTCGTTCTGGTTTATAGCGCTTCGAAGCGACATTTACCGGTTCAGAAAAATTCGCCCATACATCACTGACTGTTATGTTGAGCCTATCTTCTAAATCAAGTAATGGCAGAACTATTGGTAGCGCTCGTTTTTGTGATTGATCAGATAATACCTGCTCTAGTTGCGGGAAACCTTCACGCGTAATCAAGTCACGTTGCAATGCATCTTCAAAAGCTAACCAGATCAGTACTAACGGTCGTCGATTTCCCCATATTGAGTAACCAATTTCATTCAATAATGTATCAACTTTATTATTATCAAAGCGAATAATTAAATACTGCTCGCCATAATCAGCATCTTGATATTGATACTTACGCATATATTGTGAGATGTCATCGAAGGCAGTTTGAATTTCAGGTAGATTAGAATCCACTGAACGACCACTTACTTTGGTCAGCACCCCGAGCAAAGCAGATTTACTCGCTTGTTCTCTTGAATAAGTTGATTTATCTGACACCATTACACGAAATTGATATAAATCAGAAACCTCAGCAGATTGAATGCTTTTTGATGATAACACTAAGAAAATCAGGAAAATGAATCTACGCACAAAAAAATCATCTGTCAGAAAATGTAGTTTGATCCTAAAGCAAAGCCAGAAACAAATCAAAACTATCTTGACGAAAAAGTTAAAATGAAAGTCTCGCTATAGCGAAGAGTAAGCCTGAATTGAACGATTAAATTCTCAGTTGTAAATATCGTTAATCTTCGATAGAAAGAGATTTTCTTTGCAACTCACCAAACAGCAAAAAGCCCGACTCATTGAGTCGGGCTTTTCTTAATAGGAGCCTGGCGATGTCCTACTCTCACATGGGTAATCCCACACTACCATCGGCGCTGTTTCGTTTCACTACTGAGTTCGGAATGGGATCAGGTGGGTCCAAAACGCTATTGTCACCAAGCAAAATTTTTCCGCTTTACCGCTTTCGCCGTAAAACTAAATTCGGAACGCTGATTTTAAAATTGTCTACTTCAGTCTATCTAACTTCTTGCTTATTCATCAGTGCTTCATACAAACCACTTTGGCGTTGTATGGTTAAGCCTCACGGGTAATTAGTATAGGTTAGCTTAACGCCTCGCAGCGCTTCCACATCCTACCTATCAACGTTGTAGTCTCCAACGGCCCTTTAGTGGAGTTAAACTCCAAGTGAGAACTCATCTCGAGGCTCGCTTCGCGCTTAGATGCTTTCAGCGCTTATCGATTCCGAACGTAGCTACCGGGCAGTGCCATTGGCATGACAACCCGAACACCAGCGGTTCGTCCACTCCGGTCCTCTCGTACTAGGAGCAGCCCCTCTCAATTCTCAAACGCCCACGGCAGATAGGGACCGAACTGTCTCACGACGTTCTAAACCCAGCTCGCGTACCACTTTAAATGGCGAACAGCCATACCCTTGGGACCGACTTCAGCCCCAGGATGTGATGAGCCGACATCGAGGTGCCAAACACCGCCGTCGATATGAACTCTTGGGCGGTATCAGCCTGTTATCCCCGGAGTACCTTTTATCCGTTGAGCGATGGCCCTTCCATTCAGAACCACCGGATCACTATGACCTACTTTCGTACCTGCTCGACTTGTCCGTCTCGCAGTTAAGCTTGCTTCTACCATTACACTAACCGTACGATGTCCGACCGTACTTAGCAAACCTTCGTGCTCCTCCGTTACTCTTTGGGAGGAGACCGCCCCAGTCAAACTACCCACCAGGCACTGTCCGCAACCCCGATTAGGGGCCTACGTTAGAACATCAAAACTACAAGGGTGGTATTTCAAGGACGACTCCACAACAACTAGCGTCGCTGCTTCAAAGTCTCCCACCTATCCTACACATGTAGGTTCAATGTTCAGTGCCAAGCTGTAGTAAAGGTTCACGGGGTCTTTCCGTCTAGCCGCGGGTACACAGCATCTTCACTGCGATTTCAATTTCACTGAGTCTCGGGTGGAGACAGCGTGGCCATGGTTACACCATTCGTGCAGGTCGGAACTTACCCGACAAGGAATTTCGCTACCTTAGGACCGTTATAGTTACGGCCGCCGTTTACCGGGGCTTCGATCAAGAGCTTCTCCGAAGATAACCCCATCAATTAACCTTCCGGCACCGGGCAGGTGTCACACCGTATACGTCATCTTTCGATTTTGCACAGTGCTGTGTTTTTAATAAACAGTCCCAGCCACCTGGTTACTGTGACTGCCAACAGCTTAAGGAGCAAGTCCTATCACCGTCAGCAGCGTACCTTCTCCCGAAGTTACGGTACTATTTTGCCTAGTTCCTTCACCCGAGTTCTCTCAAGCGCCTTAGTATTCTCTACCTGACCACCTGTGTCGGTTTGGGGTACGATTCAGCATGAACTGAAGCTTAGAGGATTTTCCTGGAAGTATGGCATCAACAACTTCACTACCGTAGTAGCTCGTCTCGTATCTCAGTCTTAAGAACCCGGATTTGCCTAAGTTCTCAACCTACTTACTTTCACATGGACAACCAACGCCATGCTTGCCTAGCCTGCTCCGTCTCCCCATCGCATTCATGCCGAGTACGGGAATATTAACCCGTTTCCCATCGACTACGCGTTTCCGCCTCGCCTTAGGGGTCGACTCACCCTACCCTGATTAACATGGGATAGGAACCCTTGGTCTTCCGGCGTGCGGGTTTTTCACCCGCATTATCGTTACTCATGTCAGCATTCGCACTTCTGATACCTCCAGCAAACCTCCCGGTTCACCTTCAACGGCTTACAGAACGCTCCCCTACCCCGCATACATAAGTACGCAGCCGCAGCTTCGGTGGTATGTTTAGCCCCGTTACATCTTCCGCGCAGACCGACTCGACCAGTGAGCTATTACGCTTTCTTTAAAGGATGGCTGCTTCTAAGCCAACCTCCTGGCTGTCTGGGCCTTTCCACATCGTTTCCCACTTAACATACACTTTGGGACCTTAGCTGGCGGTCTGGGTTGTTTCCCTCTTCACGACGGACGTTAGCACCCGCCGTGTGTCTCCCGGATAGTACTTTACGGTATTCGGAGTTTGCAAAGGGTTGGTAAGTCGGGATGACCCCCTAGCCTTAACAGTGCTCTACCCCCGTAAGTATTCGTCCGAGGCTCTACCTAAATAGATTTCGGGGAGAACCAGCTATCTCCCGGTTTGATTAGCCTTTCACTCCTAGCCACAAGTCATCCCCTAACTTTTCAACGTTAGTGGGTTCGGTCCTCCAGTTGATGTTACTCAACCTTCAACCTGCCCATGGCTAGATCACCGGGTTTCGGGTCTATACCTTGCAACTATACGCCCAGTTAAGACTCGGTTTCCCTACGGCTCCCCTAATTGGTTAACCTCGCTACAAAATATAAGTCGCTGACCCATTATACAAAAGGTACGCAGTCACCTAACTAGTAGGCTCCTACTGCTTGTACGTACACGGTTTCAGGTTCTATTTCACTCCCCTCACAGGGGTTCTTTTCGCCTTTCCCTCACGGTACTGGTTCACTATCGGTCAGTTGGGAGTATTTAGCCTTAGAGGATGGTCCCCCTATATTCAGTCAAGATAACACGTGTCCCGACCTACTCGATTTCACTTACTATAGATTTTCATGTACGGGGCTATCACCCTGTGTCGCCGCACTTTCCAGAGCGTTCCACTAATCACAAATAAGCTTAAGGGCTGTTCCGGTTTCGCTCGCCGCTACTTCCGGAATCTCGGTTGATTTCTTTTCCTACGGGTACTTAGATGTTTCAGTTCTCCGCGTTCGCCTCGTTAACCTATGTATTCAGTTAACGATACCTGTAAACAGGTGGGTTTCCCCATTCGGAAATCTTAGTCTCAAGTGCTTTTTACTAGCTCGACTAAGCTTATCGCAAGTTAATACGTCCTTCATCGCCTCCAACTGCCAAGGCATCCACCGTGTACGCTTAGTCACTTAACCATACAACCCAAAATAGTTTGAATTATATATAAAGGACTGATTTAAACTTCGCC